>NZ_JBNGYZ010000001.1:0-707660 GCF_052049975.1 Candidatus Pelagibacter sp.
GTATATATCCTATAAGCCAAAACTTAAAAAAATATAAAATATATGATAAATAAAATTTATCAAATCTTATCTAACAAAAAAAAAAATTTAATTATCTCTTTCTTATTTTTTTTTATTTTTTTTTTTACTTTATGGATCAAAAAAACATTTGGAGATCAAACTTCTTATAGTGAATTAATTTACAACGTATATTCAATATTTATCGACTATCAAACACTACCTTTAAGCTATAAAATAAATTTTTTATTATACACACTTAACACATCTTTCTTTTTTGCATCTTTGCTCATTATTTTGATAGAGAAATATAAAATAATTTTTTTCTCTAAAAATAAATTTTTTCTTATAGTTCAATCTATACCTATGATTAAATTTTTATTGTTAAATTACAAAATATACATATTTTACAGTATATTATTTCTTATAATACAATTTAAATTTCATCATTATTTTTATTCAATTTTACAATATCAAGTTAATTCAAAGTTATATTTTGATGCAAAAAATATAAAATTTATCGAACCAACAGAAAAAAAAAATTTAATATTAATTTATTTTGAATCATTAGAATACGATGTTAATAATATTTTACCTAAAAATAAAAAAAATCCACTACAAGAATTAGAAAAATTATCCGGTAAAAATATTTTTAACTTTAAGCAATCTCCCGCAACATCAATTAGTATTGCTGGTATATTTGCTAGTCAATGCTCAACACCTTTGTATCCTTATATATCAAAAAGAATTAAGGAATTTAATCAAAAAAAATTAAGATGTTTAAGTGATGTTTTAAATGATTTTAATTATAAGCAATTTCATTTTATGACAGTAGACAAAACTTTTCACAGATCAAACTTGTTTTTAGAAAACCATCATTACAAAATATATGATAATCATAAAATAAGGCAGAGATTTCCAAATGCAAAAAATTCCTGGGGGGACGGTGTTTTTGACGATTTAATGTTTAATTTAGCAAAAGAAAAAATATTACAACTAAAAAAAAACAATGATCATTTCAATGTTGTAATTAAAACGACTGATACTCATCCACCATTTATTACATCTCCAACATGTAAAAATTCACTAAATAAAAAATTTGATAATGATAAAACTTATGAAATTTTAGAACAATTAAATGACTCATATATGAAAACAAGAGCATATAACGCTTATAAATGTACAAGTATTTTAATAAAAAATTTTCTTGATGATTTAAAAAAAGAGAGTGTTTTAAGTGATACAATTGTTTTAATCATGGGTGATCATTTAGCTCACAATAAATATGATATTATAAGCAACAACAATGAGGAAAGAAATTTATATTTTAAAATTAATACAAAAAATATTTTTACTAGAAACTTAATGAATCATTTTGATATTGCGCCTACTATTTTACATGAAATGGGATTTTTACCAGAAGATATAAATCAATACGGTTTTGGAATTTCGTTATTTAATTCAAATGAAAACTTTAATTATGATAAACATTTTAAATCAGTTATGAATATAAAAGTTATAACCGATTTTTATATAAAAAAATTATTTGAAAAGAAAAGCACTATACAATAATGTAAATTTTTTTATTTCTTAGTGATTATTAATATTAGTGACTTACCAAATAAATGAAAAATCAACTTATCAAGTTTTTTTGATATAGGTATCAAATAATTCCATATTTTTACTTTTAGATTAAAATTATTTTTATAATTTTTAGTAAAAAGTTTTGACATTAAAGATAACAAATATCCAATACAGTCGTAATATTTAAATTCATAGGATGAATAATTTAAATTTGTAAAAAGATTAAGTAATGTTTTTTTATTGTATCTTCTAAAATGACCCACATCTTTATCAAAATCAGAATACAAATGCTGAAATGCTGGAACATTTATTATTAATTTGCCACCTGATTTTAATGAATTGAAGATTTTAACTATCTCCTGATGATCATTTTGAATATGCTCTAAAACATCAAGATAAACTATCGTATCATACAAATTTTCTCTTAACGAAAAAAACTCATTTTTGATAATAAATTTTTTTTCATTAACATATTTTGATTTAAGTTTTTCAAATAATGGTTTTGATGGTTCAAATAATTCTATTTCATCTGCTTTATCTTTATAAATCCTTAAATTCTCACCATTTCCAGGTCCAACTTCAGCTACACGACCTTTTAGGTGGTGTATTAATAATTCATTTTGATAATTTCTAAAATTATAAGAATTATCAAAATGCTCTAATTCCCACCCTTCATACTCAATATTACTCATATTTAGGTGTTTTCTATATCATAACAAAACAATTCACAATTTTTATAATTTTGATATATCAGGCATTACTAAATGCATCACTCATTAATCAATTCAAATAAATAAATGTATAAAAATTTAATTCAAGCTATTCAAAAAAAGGTTATTGGAAATGATTTCAAAATAAAAATTTCTTTAGCAACTATATTAAGTGGTGGGCATATATTAATTGAGGATCTTCCAGGTACTGGCAAAACGACATTTGCAAAATCATTAACTTCTGCGATGAATTTAAAATTTAAGAGAATACAATTCACATCTGATTTACTTCCAAGTGATATAGTTGGTTACACTTATTTAAAAAATGATGAATTCATAATAAATAAAGGTCCAATATTCACTAATATTGTTCTTGCTGACGAGCTAAATAGAGCCAGTCCAAAAACACAAAGTGCTTTTTTAGAGTCTATGGAAGAAAAAACAGTTACAATAGATAAAGAAACTTTTGAATTGCCAAACCCATTTTCAGTCATTGCCACTCAAAACCCTTCTGATTTATCTGGAACTTCTTTATTACCAGAATCTCAGTTAGATAGATTCACTATTTCATTTTCTTTAGAAGAATTAGATAAAAATCAAAGAATTGAAATGTTAAAATCCAAAAATGAAAATATTCTCATTAAATCTGAATTTAAATTTGAAAATAGTATAGAACAAATAAGTAAGATTAATATTAATGATAACGTACTTGAATATCTAGATAATATTTCTGAATATATAAAGGACAATTATAATAATACTCATATTTCACCAAGATGCCTTAAACAAACAATTAATCTTGCTAAATCATTATGCTTAATTAATTCAAGTGAATATGTTACCTATCAAGAGATCAAAGATGTAGTGCCATATGTTTTAAGACACAGATTAAATATAGTTGAAAAAAATGAATTCTTTAATTTCATAAACAATGAAATATTAAATAAAGTTCCTCTTCCTGATGATAAATAATTTTTGGAAAAAAATTATTTTAAAAAAATCACTATCAAATAAAAATGTAATTAATAGAAAAAATTTATACATCTTTCCAAGTTTTAGGGGGTTTCAAATTGCAGCTCTTATTTTCTTTTGTTTTGCAGTTGCAATTTTTTATCAAAATAATTTTGCTTTACTCTTATCAATTATATTATTTTTTATATATTTTATTTCTATTTTGATTTCTTATCAAAACTTATTGAATTTAAAAATTTCAATAAATAACAAACTCTATCCTGCAAAAAAAATAATTGATCTTGATTATCAAATTGAGGAAAAGCAAAATAGAGAAAGGTTAAATATCAATATTGGAATTGATAAAAAAAGTATAAACAAAGATATACAAGATAAGACTTCTGTAAATTTAAAACATAAGTTTGAAAAAAGAGGAATTACTCAAACACCTATCTTAAATATAAATTCTAAATTTCCATTTGGTATAATAAATACTTTTACAAGTGTATCTTTTCATGAAAGTCTTACAATTTTTCCTGAACCAATTAAACCTTCTAATGAAGTTTTTGATGAATTATACCAACTTAACACTGATGAGGGTTTTGATTATGAATTTGATAAAATAGAAGAAATACGAGAAAATACAAACTTATCAAAAATTTCATGGAAACATTCATCTATTAGAAAAAAACTTTACGAAAAAAAATTTAAATTTTCTAATAATTTACAACATGTAACTATTGATCTACAAAAATTAAAATCAGATAACTTGGAAAAGAAGCTTTCATACGCAAGTTATTTAATTGAGTACTTTTATAAGTTAAAAAAGCCGTTTTTATTAAAAAATAAAGAATTTTTATCTCCTATTGCCTGTTCATTAGAGCACAGAAATAAACTCCTAACTTATTTAGCAAATGTCTAGAATTAATTTATTAAATTACAATTTTAATTCATTATTAATATTATTACTTAGCTATTTACTAATATTTACGGAAGTTGATTTGGTAAGTAATGTATTTTTTTTTCTTTTATTTTTATTTTCCGTTTTTCAAAAAAACTTTAAATATAGATATAAAAAAATCCCAAGTTCGATATTAGCAATAACATCTATTTACATTCTCTTTGTTTTAAGTGATCAAACACTATCAAAGGAATATTTTATAAATTTGATACTTGCCTTAATATTTCTTAAATATTCGGAAATAGAAAATAAAGATCATCATTATTTTTTTAGTTACAGTTGTGTGTTCTTAGCAATAAGTTCATTAGTTTATGGACAAGATTTGATAAGTTCTTTGTTATCATTTGCAATTGTAATTCTTTCAATAATTCATCTCTACTCTTTAAATCAAGTTAAAATTCTTAAATTGAATATCAAAAATCTTGCTAAATATTTTATTTTTGCATTGAGTATTTTTCCAATAATTGCTGTGGTTTATTTTATTTTTCCAAGAGCAGAACTGAATATAAAACTTTTTGAAACTAAAAAAAATCAATTAGGAATTCCTGAAAAAATAAGCTTAGGATCATTTCAAGATATTTCAGATAGTGATGAAAATGTTTTTATATTCACTGATGCAAATAAAAATATAAATCAAAAATATTATTTTAGAGTGAAAATATTTGATAATCTTAGTTCAAGCAAAGATTGGCTTAATACAGATTATAAAATATTACTTTCTATGTTCAAAGATAATTTTAAGATAAAACAAAATAATGATGAAAAAGAGGTTACTGCTAATCTTCTAATGTTTCCTCATGAAAAAAATTGGATACCAAAACTATCAGGATACTCTTTTGAAAACCAAGATCTTAATTTCAATTATATAAATGATACAATTAAGCTAAATAAAATTTTAAATAATAAAAAATCTTTTAAACTTTCTTCAGAAAAAAGAAAAATTTTATATGAAAACAAAATAATTAATTACTATACACTTTTGCCTAAAAACATATCTCCTAAATTAAAGTCTTGGGCAAATGAAAAATATTTAAATTCAACAAATGATAAAGATTATTTAGATAAAATTCTTAATGAATTTAAAGAAAATGATTTTTATTATAGCTTAACACCAGCTTCACTGGGAAATAATTATGAAAAGTTTTTCTTTGAAACTAAAACTGGTTATTGTGAATATTATGCTGGTACGTTTGCTATACTAGCGAGAATTGTTGGCATTCCATCAAGGATAGTAACTGGATACTATGGCGGGTCTTATAATGATCTTGGAGATTTTTATACCTTTAAACAACAAGATGCACATTCATGGGTAGAAGTATTTATTGAAGGTAAATGGATACATTATGATCCAACATTATCTGTTCCAATTAAGAACATATTAAATTCAAACAATGCAAATTTTGATAGCACTACATCTAGTTCTCAAACATCAACTAACACAAATGAAATAAAAATAAATAAATTTGGTTTATACTTTGATTACATAAATTACTTATGGACAAATAGCTTTTTACAATATGATGAAAAATCAAGACAAAATTTCATTAAAGAAAAATTATCTAAAATTGATATCTATAAAAAAATTTTACTAATTGTTTTGTTTATTATGATAATGTTCTATTTGTTTAAAGTAGCTAAATTTATTTATTCTAAAGATATTTTATATAAATTATTTTTTAATACTTTAAAAAATAGAAACAAAATTTCACTAAATTTGATGACTCATCAAGAAATTTATAAAAATTTAAATGAAGATGAAAAGCAGAAGTTCAGTCAACTATTTGATCTTTATGAAAAATTTAAATTTAGTAAAAGTTTTAAAGTCTCATATATGTATTTTTTCAAAACAAATCTGCAAATTTTAAAATATGCAATTTTTAACAGATAATAAAAAAATAATTACGAAAATTTCTTTTGTTTTACTGGCGTTGCTTATTTTCTTTTTACATCAGATTATTTTTTTATCTTATCTAAACATTGGATCGTTTCACTACGATTGGCAAAGCATTCTATCAAGATTAACTGTTGGTAAGATATGGTTTTTAAAAAATGGATTATCAATTCCTTGGTTTTCACCACATATTTGTTGTGGTGCACCCTATTATTCTAATCCACAATCAGAATTTTACTCTCCGATACAATTTATATTCTTATTCTTAAAACCACTCACAACTATAAAAATTACTTTTACTCTGTATTCATTGTGCGCCTTTGTAGGAACTTTACTATTATTGAGGAAAATATTTAAGCTTTCTTATTATTCATCACTAATTGGTGGTACTATTTTTTTGTTCAATAATTATTTTGTTTTTCACTATCTATCTGGTCATCATTCTTGGGGTTTATTTGCTTTGGTACCAATGTTTTTTTATGTATCGGCTTTATCATTGGATAAAATACAGAGGAAATATGAATTTCTTTTTTATGTTCTTGTTTCCTCTTTAATTTTTGCTCTGATGATGCATAGCGGTGGAACAAGAATTATATTGGAAATATTAATTTCTGTTTCTTTTATAACTTTAATTCATCTAATTTATAAGAAAAATTTAAAGATAATATATATTATCAGTACCAGTGTATTAATTGGTTTAATAGTATCTTCCTCTAAAATTTATGCTGCTTATTCGTTTGTTGAAAATATATCAAGAGACGTTGAACCAATTTTTTTTAATTCGATAATTAGTTTTTTTAATTTTTTTATTAAATCTTTTTTTTTATTTCCTGATAAAAATTTACCTGTTGATGTAGCAGATGTTATTGGGCGTCTTAATGTGATGGAATTAACTTTTAATGTTTCAATAATACCCATAATTATATTTATTATTTACCTTGTCAAAATCAGTAACACCAAAAAGAAAATTAAATTTGTAACAAATAAATTAAATTTTTCATTTTGGTTTATTTTAATTCTCAGCATTATAATCTTAATTCTTATTAATTTTCAAAATACCTTTTTAGGTTCATTAATTAGCAAAATTCCATTTTTAACAACAGATTGGATTACAATCAGGTTATTAGCTCCATTAATATTAATTTTTACTATAGGTTCAGCTATTCTTTTTGAAAGAATTTCTTTTAAAAGAATAAAACTTGTAACAATAGTTTTTACAGCAATTGTAATAAGTCAGAATCTCTTGTTTGATAGAAATGAATTATACAGAGTATTTTCTCAAAATTATTTTGGCGGACTACTAAATGCAAAAATCACAAAAGATAATATTGAAAAATTTAAGATTGATAAAGTTTTTTCGATTTTAGACAAAAACTCTAAATATATTGGACCTAATCCACATTTCTTTTTTTTAGATAATAAATCTATGCAATTTTGTTATTTCTCAATATTTGGTTACGATTTAGAAGCTTTAAAACCGATTGTAAAAAATCTAGTTTTTTCATACCGAAAAGATGAATATGTTCTAGATAATAACGCAAAATTATCTGAAACATGGAAAGGTAGAAAGGTTTATTTTTTTGAAGGTGATCCGTTACTAGAAGTAGGTAAAAATTTAAATTTTATTAATCCATCATGTTATTTAAACCCAGAAGATAACAATTGTGAGAAAGATTTTTTTTTCAAAATAAATGATAAACAAAAATTAGAAAATTTTCTAAACTATAAACCTTTTGCATTTAAGCAATTAAAAATTCAAATTTTATTTAACTATTTGAGTTTAATTTTTTTTATGATTTGTGTGGTTTATGTAATTATATACCTAGGTCTTAAAATAAAAAAAAACCCCTCTTAAAAATTTAAAAGGGGTTTTTTTAAAAAATTAAATTAAATTATTTTAATTGGAATACTTTACCTTTGTATTCATTTGTAGAACCAGCTGTTCCATCTGCAGTGAAATATTCTACTACAAACCAACCAGAAGTATCACCAGCAGCAATATTAGCTCCTGTTTGAGACGCATCTGGAATAGACGCTCCACCAGCTGAACTATCAGTTCCTGCTAAGAATTTAACGTTAATTTGACCTTTCTTAACATCAGCAGCTGCTGAGTTATATACAACTTGGTTTTTACCTGCTGCATCATATGGATTTTTAAATGCATTTCCATAACCGTTTGTAGCAAAATAACATGTTAGACCTTCTACAAAGTCACCCATTGTTTTACTGTAAACAGTGTATGGCGCTAAGTCAGCTGTTGCACATGATGTTCCAGCGCTAAGTGCACCAGATACAGTTTGAATATTGTTATTTAACAATGTTAATTCTGTTTCAATAAATCTCTTTACTGAACCAAAATTAGCTATTGCAACTCTGCTTTTTGCAGAATCTGTATAACTTTGATACCCCACGATTCCAACACCCGCTAGTACACCAATGATTGCTACAACAACCAAAAGCTCTACAAGTGAGAAACCTTTTTGAAGTGCTTTTTTCATAATTATGATCCTTTATTATTAAAATTATATATATATATAAGAGCTTATCTATCAATAATTTGGTTGATGTAAATGATTAATTTTAATCAATTTTAAAGAATTCCAGTATGTTTTGTGAACACTTTTATTGTGTTTTTTGTACCATTTTCTTAAATTAAGGCTATTTGATTTGATGATGAAATTAAACAAGACTCAATTAAAAATATTTGAATATTTGGCCTATATAATTTCGTTTGGCCTCTTTATTTTTCTATTTGGTAAAACTTTAGAATATGGAAGAACTTTTGATGACTTCATGTTGGTTGATAAATTTACTAAATCTCCTGGAGATGCAAAATTAATTTCAAGTTTCTTTTATGCAAAATTTCATTTTTATCCAATATATTTTCTCACACACGAATTAGATAATTTTTTAACATTCTTATTCAACTTTAATGGTATTGAAATTACAAATGCTAAAATTGCAAAATTCACAAACATCTTTTTGCATGTAACAAATTCTTTTTTTGTTTATTTGCTTTTAAAAAAAATTTTTAAAATAGAGAATGATTTTAAATTAAACATTTTAATCTATTTAAACTCATTAATTTTTTTATTTCATCCAATAGCTTCACAAGTAATATTTAATATCACGACCCGTAATGAAAGTTTGGCTTTATTTTTTGGATTATTAACTTTTATTTATAGTTTGAGCTATTTTGAAAATGAAAAAAAAATAAATTTTTTATTTATTTCTCTCTTATTTTTCTTTTCTTTGTGTTCAAAATTAATGGCAGTATTTTTTGTAGGCCTTATACCACTTTCTATTTTTTTAGTAAATTATTATAAATCAGAATTAAGAAAGAATTTAAATAAAAACATTAAAATATTTTTATTATTAATTTTAATTTTTTTAATCTATTATTATTTAAGAAATATATTTACTGTATCAAATAAAATCTATTTTATAAATGATCTAAGTGATTTTATATTTCATTTCTTTACATCATTTAAATTTTATTTAATTGGCTTGTTTTTTCCCTATGAGCATATCTATGTATATGCTGACAATTATGATTTAAAGTTATCAATATTTTTATCAATTATTTTTCTGATATTTACAATTTATTCTTTTTTTATTTTTTTAAAAAAAAAAGATCCATATTTACTAATTGGTATTCTTTGGGTTTATGCTAGTTTAGCATTACCAGTTTTGTTTGGTTTAATAGAAAAAGGATTTCCTTTAATTTCTAATTTAGCAGAGAGATATCAATATTCTTCAATTGTGGGATTTGTAATTATTTCAGCTTGGTTTATAAAAAAATTTAATGATAACTTTCAAAAAATACTTTTTGTAAGAGGGTCTCTGATAATAATTTTATTGTTATTTATATTTATTCTGAATGATAGAAGTAAAGTTTATGTTAGCAATACTGTATTCATGAACCAAATTGATGAAAATAGTCCTAGAAATGTTCATCGATATGCTTTTTCGACAGAAATGACTAATGCAATATTCGTTGATGACCCAAAAAAATATAAGTTCAACCTTTATCAATTTTATCAGGTTGATCCATCATTTGAGTTAGCGATTATGGAATTTCTGAAATATTATACTTTTGAAGAAAATGATAAAGGAATTGATTTTTTTGAAAAAGAACTTGATAAATACTATAAAGACAATCCACCAACAAGATTTAGACTGGCAATTTTTTATAATTTAAACAAAAAATATACTAAAGCAGAAACTGAAATTTTAAATATTTTTGAAAAATATGATGAAATTAAAAAAGAAATGAAAAGTGAAAATAAAACGGTAACATTTCTTGATCCAAGTATAGATGATTTGCATTTTGAATTAGGGAAAATATATTTTAATTTAGAAAGATATGAAGAAGCATTAGATAATTTTAAGGCTGCAAATATTGTAAACCCTTTACACGCAACAGCCTTATTTAATGCAGCATTAACCTTAAAAAAGTTAAGTTTACCTGATGATGCAGCAAAACTATTTGAAGAAGCAATAAATATTAACCCATTTTTAAGAGAAACTGCTAAAAACATTCTCGCTGAAGCGGAATATAATGAAAAACAAAATTAGCATAGTTATTCCAGCCTTAAATGAGGAAAAAAACATTAAACCACTTACTAAAAGAATAATTGAAAATCTAAGAAATATAAAATTTGAAATAATTTTTGTTGATGATAACTCAGTTGATCAAAGTAAAACTGTTTTATTAGCTCTTTCAAAAAAATATAAGTTTTTTAATCCCCTGTTAAGAAAAAAAGATAGAGATCTCACACAATCTTGTTTTGATGGAATTGAAAAATCGAAGTACCCAAATATATTAATCATGGATGCAGATTTGCAACATAATCCAAAGTACATACCATTAATGCTAAAGGTATTTAGCAATGATAGTGATGTTGTTGTTGGTGCAAGAAAGCTTACATCGGGAAAAAATAAGGGTTTATCAGAATTCAGACGTTTTGCGTCTGTAATTCTAATTTTCTTTTTTAAAATTTTTAATATCAAAACAACTGATCCGATGAGTGGTTTTTTTTTATTTAAAAAACAACTTTATAAAAAAAATAAGAAACATTATTTTGGAAAAGGATTTAAAATTTTAGCCGATATTTTAATTAACTCAAAAGATAAGTTAAAAACTAAAGATGTTTATATCGATTTTAATAGACGTTATGAAAGCGAAAGTAAAATGAGTTTTAAAATTTTAGTTATTCTAATTCAATTTTACTTAACAAGTTTGTTGAAAAAATTATTTATCTAACAATTTTTTGGCTATTTCATCTATTGCTAAATCATTATTCTTTATCCAATCTCTTGATTTTTTTGAAATTGAATTTTTAACATATTTTTTAGCATCAAATAAATTTGTAAATTTTTTTGTTGGCCTTTTAAATTCTCTATTTAAATCAGTCGAACCGATTTTATCTAGAACGCTTTTAATTTCATATTCAGATAATTGTTCTTTTAATAAATCAAACTGTTTATCCATTTCTTTTTGAATTTTAGGAAATACTTCTTTTTTTAGTTCCTCAGAAATTAATTCTGGGCTCATGTTATTTTGATTTGATTGAGCTGCTTTTGTCTCCATATTTTTTTGAAGTATAGAGTGGCTATTTTGAAGTTCCGAAGAATGATACATTTGTAACATTCTCATATTTTGCATATCCATAATTTTTGACATCTGATCAAATTTATCTTGCAGCTTTTCGGACTCTGTTTTATTTTTTTGTCTTTCTTCAATTTTGTTTATTAACTCTGGTTCTAAATTTTGAACTTTTTGATTTAAATCATTAATTTTTTCAGAAGCTTCGTTTTTATAAATGGTAATTTTATCTAATGTTTCATCTATTTTATTGTTTAGATTGTTTAATGAGTTTTCAATTTTTAAATTATAATCTTTTAAGTCACTAATTTTTTCCTCAAACTGTTTCTCTAAATTTAAGTTTTCCTCTAGTTTTTGAGGGCTATTAAATTGTGTTAAATTTTCATCTATTTTTGAGGAAATTGAATTTATATTAGTTTGTATATTGTCAAATTGATTATTAAGTTGACCAATTTGATCTTCTAAATTTGCAAAGTTTTTATTGGCCTCATCTTCGTATTTAGAAAATTCTTGATGATAAGTATCGTTAATATTATTTAGTTTGCTCTCTAAGTTTTCTTCAGATCTATTTAATGCCTCAGTTAATTTAATATCAAGCTCATCATTAAACTTTTCTGAAAAAAGATTTTTTTGATTTAATATCTCATCTAATTTTTCAGTTAATTCAGAGCTATTAAGATCTAAATCATTGATCTTATTATTTAAGAGTTCAAGTTGTTCATTTGAAAAAGATGGAACTTGAGAAATTTTGTCTTGTACATATTCTTCATTGAGAACTATTTCGTTCTCATCTTTCTTAGCTAAAGTCACCTTTTCGGCAACTTCATCAGTTAAATTGATAATATTTTCTACCTCTTCAATTAATTCTATAATTTTTTGATTTT
The DNA here is from genome assembly GCF_052049975.1 of Candidatus Pelagibacter sp. Taxonomy (GTDB): domain Bacteria; phylum Pseudomonadota; class Alphaproteobacteria; order Pelagibacterales; family Pelagibacteraceae; genus Pelagibacter. The sequence continues at coordinate 12,587 of NZ_JBNGYZ010000001.1, forward strand.
TATTATTTGAAACCTCGTCTTTTAATTCAATGATATTTTCACTTATATTTAATAGATCATTGTTGGCTTCATCAATAGCGTTAATATTTTGATCTAATACCTCGTTATTTAAAAAAATAACTTTTTGTGCTTTGTTGTTAATACTTTTCTTAGGTGATGGCTTTGACGATATTTCTTCGTTGCTTATGGCTACAGTTTTGTCTGTGCCAGTCGAAGACATTCTTGTTTGTAAACTATCATTAAGATCAATTACTTGATCAGTGAATATTTCTTTTAACTTTTGAATATATATCTGTCTTGATAATTGAAGTTTTTTGTCTTTTAGTAATTCAAGCTTAATTTCATCTAGAGTTTTTTTGATGTAATTTGGGCTTTTTTTCATATAATAAATTTAAAGTACGAATCATTAACAGTTTATCAAACCTGCTAATGATAGTAAAAAATTATAATGTTTGGATCTAACAAAAATAAATCAAAAACCGTAGAAGACGAATCGATCAAAGATAAATCTAAATTTGTTGTTGTTGGATTTACAGTAATGGTATTTTCTTTTTTAGTTTTTGTAATCAGTGAAATTTACACATCTTTACAACTTTCCAACCAAAGTAATTTAATTAGTGGATCAACTAGTGTTCAGGAGGAGTCTGATACAATTGTACTGGAGATGGCCAAAGTTGGAAAAGAAGTTAATAGAGCAGAATACAATTATGCTAAAGAGATAATGAATTTTATGTCACCAACTGAATTTCAAAATTTTAAAAATTCAATATCAGGAATGGCTAATGAGTTTAATGTTCAAATTAATAGTTTAAATGAAGTTGATGGAGATCGTCTTGGTAAAGTATATGCGATAAATTATATAGAATATCAATTTTTAAGTACATTTGAAAACTTAACTTTTTTAAAGAACAAAATTGCTGAAACTAACTTTAAACTAAACATTATTGAAGAAACAATTATGAGAGAAAATCCAAACTCTAATAAAGTAATTGCAGAAGGAAAAATTGGTGTTTATGTTTTTCCTGGTAAAGAAAAATTACTCAAAGATAAAGCTAAAATCATTGAAAAGTTTCAAAAAGAAGAAGAAAAATTAGCTGAAAAAGCTAAAGCTAAAGCTGAAAAAGAAAATAATTAGTTAAAACCTAAAGGCACTCTTATATATTCATAAACTGGTACTAAAAAATCTAAGTAACTTTTCATGAATGGAAAGGCCATACCAATATCCTCCCTCATAGGTACAATAAACACTGAAAAAACTAAAGTTAAAAGAATTAGCAAATAAAATAATAGTCTAGTTCTTCTTGCAACATCTACTTTTTGATTTTCTTCTGAATATGCAACTTCCTTTTTTTTCTCAATTGCTTTGGCTGCATCACGCATGTGATCTTTTTTAAAAAGTTTTTGGAAAAAATTTAAATTTTTATCTCTTTCAATTTTCAAATTATCTAAATTTTTATCCATCTCCTCCTTAGACGGAAGGTCATCATCTTCGTCAGTAAAAATTTTAAAACCAGATGTTTTTTCGTTTATGTCTTTATCTGCTTCTTTAGCAATTTCATCTTCATCTATGGTTGATAATAATTCTTCATCGTCTTCTATTGGCGGTTCCTCTTTGGTATTAGAAACAGGATCCTCGTAATCAGTTTCATTTGGAAAATTGTCATTATTTGATTGCTCGATCTGTGTTTCTTGATTTTGGTAATCTAAGGTTTCGTCAGTAGCGGGTGAATTTCCTTGATCGGGATGATAATACCACACTTCTGAACACGAACCGCATCTTACTTTAGAGCCCTCTGCCGGCATGGCGTCATCTGCTAGCCTGAACTTCTTTTTTCCACAAATACAGTCGATAATCATATGTTGTAATTTAAAATTAATAATATAAAAAAGACCATATGTCTATCGAACAAAAAATCGACGGTACCGTAGGTAAATTATTCCTTTCTGATGAAATTGATTTAGATAAGTCACCTATGGTGAGAGAAAATATAAAGCAGCTTATTGATCAAGTAAAAACTATAGAAATACAGCTTTCAAAAGTGAAATATATTGACTCATCAGGGATAGCGGCACTGGTAGAAGGTATGCAACTATCTAAAAGTAATTCAAAAGAATTTTTCTTAACAGATGTTAGTAATGAGGTAATGAAAGTTATACAATTAGCTCACTTAGATAAATTTTTTAAAATCAAAAGTACAACTGGCCAGAACGCTCTTGAAGATAGCCCTGAACCAGAAACTGCACCTGAGCCTGAACCTCAAGCAAGTGAAAACGTAGACCTTGCACCTAGTGAAGAGCCTCAGCCTGAGCAAACTAACCAAGAAACTGAAGAAACACAGCCAAGCATTAGAAGAGATGATGATGGTGGTGAGGACGATAAAATAAAATTTAAAAGATAAGTGTTTTCCATACTCCTGTTTATTATTGGTGGGATTTTTGGAAGCTTTTATAATGTTTGTATTTACAGACTACCAAATGATCTAGATATTGTTTCAAAGAATTCTTTTTGCATAAATTGTAAATATAAAATTCCCTTTTATCTAAATATACCAATTGTTTCTTATATTTTGAATTTAGGTAAATGTAGAAATTGTAAAAATAAAATTAGTATTAGTTATTTGATTGTAGAGTTGTTTACTGCAGTTCTTTTCGTTTACTCTTATAAGTTATATGGATTAAGTTTTGAGTTTCTTGGTTATATAATTTTTTATTCTTCATTGATCATTATTTTTTTTACGGACTTTAAGTATTATGTAATATTAATTAATATTACAATTCCAATATCTGTAATTGGGTTATTATTATCTTTTTTTAATCTTAATCCTTTTGAGGCGAGTATTTACGAGTCTGTTATTGGTGGTGTGGTTGGATATCTAGTTATTTTTATAATTCGTTATTTATTTTTTAAAATTAGAAAAATTGAAGGAATGGGTCTTGGTGATGCAATGTTATTTTTAATGGTTGGTGCATGGCTTGGTATAAAATCAATTTATTTAATTTTAGCAAGCTCGGCACTTGTTGGTGCATTAGTTGGGATTTTAATTATTTACATCTATAAAAAAGATAAAAATTTTCAAATACCATACGGATGTTTTATTGTTATTGCTGCTGGCTTATATCCTAAGCTAGGTTCACTCTTTTATAATATGATCTAAAGATATATTATCTATTAAAGTGATTCGTTAAAAAATGAATAAATCTTTAGTAGCACAAAATATTAGAAAAAATTATCAATTATTAGATAACAGGCAGTATGGTCTTGCCGAACAAAATGCATTTAATCTTTTAAAACAAGATCCAAATAACCACGAGATTTATAATTTAATTGGTGACATTCACTATAAGCAAAATAATTTTGATAAATCTCTTTGGTATTATTTTTCATCACTGGATAGAAATTTTGACCCAAAAGCACTGAATAGATTAGGTACAAATATTTTTTTATTAAATAACATTCCAGTAGCGGAGAAGATTTTAACAAATTTATTGGCACATGATCCTGAATATATACCTGGATATTTAAGCTTAGGTTTAGTTTATGAGCAAAGTAAAAATTTAGAAAAAGCTATTGATTGTTATAAGGCAGCTATAAAAATAGATCCTAAAGAGATAAAAGCTTATTTAAGTCTTGCAACTTTGTATAAGCAAGAACAAAAATATGAAGAAGCTATCAAGGTTTACCAGCAAGGTTTGATAAATAACCCAAGTAACCATTTCATTTTAAGTAACTTGGGAAATTTGTTTTATCTTCAGCATAAATATGAAGATGCAATTATAAGCCATCAAAGAGCGGTTAAAGCTGAACCTCAATCACATATAGTTCATTTTAATTTTGCAAACACTCTATTAAATGCTGGGAAATATTCTGAAGCTATTGAAATGTTTAGAAAGACAATTCAAATAAATCCAAATTTTTACAGATCTAGGGTTAATCTTGGTACTACTCTATTATCTATGTCAAACTTTGATGAAGGATTTAAAGAGTACAACAATAGAATTTATGAAGATAAGAATTTTAAAAACATTCTTCATAAAAAAAATCAAATTTGGAACGGACAAAATATTGAAAACAAAAAAATATTAGTTGTTGCTGAAGATGGTTTGGGGAATACTTTGCAATTCTCAAGATATCTTGAAATACTAAGTCAACTTAACTGTAAAATAATCTTTAAATGCCAAGAAGAATTGCACCATTTATTTGAAGATATGCTTTATATTGAAGAGCTAATTGATCTTAATAATAATTATGAAGATTTTGAATACTGGGTGCCACTGCAAAATTTAGTTTATTTATTAACACCTGATTTAAGTAGTAATTGCCCATTTCCAGCAGCTCTAAAAATAAATGATAATAAATTATTAGAATGGGAAACCTTAATTGCTGTAAATGACAATGTGAAAATTGGACTGAATTGGCAAGGAAGTAATTTAAATCCAAGAGTGGCTAGTAACACTGTTACTTTGGATAGATTTAATAATATTGTTAAAAATCCAGATGCAACTTTCATAAGTCTTCAAAAAGGTGCTGCAGTTTCTGATATTGAAAAATTCAAACTTGAGGGAAATATTATCAATTATGATTTGTTAATGGATACAGGAACTAAAAAATTTTTAGACACAGCTGCTATTATTAAGTATTTAGATCTTGTGATTACAACAGACACTTCGATAGCACATTTAGCAGGTTCTCTTGGAACTCAAACTTGGTTATTGCTGCCTAAGGTATCTGATTGGAGATGGTTAAACTCTAAAGATGAAACAATTTGGTATGATAATGTTAGAATTTATAGACAAAAAGTCCAAGGTGATTGGTCAGAAGTATTTTCTAGAGTAGAAAAAGACTGTCTTGAATTAGTTAAAAACATTACAGAACTGCGAAAATCTTAATTTAACTTTTTCCAAAAATTTTTATCAATTTCTTTTGAAATACCCTTTAGTCGTTTAATCATAAGTTTCGATTTTTTGAGAAGTATTTCATCATTAGCTAGTGTTTTTTTGAATTTCTTATGTTGTGAAATCATAAAAGAAAATAATTCTGCTTTATCTTCTGCAGAATTATTTCTTGCATATTTAGAAATATAACCCTTAACAGTGTTATCAATAACGTTTCTGTCAATTAACAATTCGTCTGAATAATTTTGTTTATTTAATTTGTTCCATTCATCATCTAGGTATATTTTTGTTAATGCAGTATCAATCACATGATAAAATTCATGGTGAAAAACATGTTTGATAATTCCAACTTTTTCTTTTTTTTTGAAAGAATTAACCTCGCTGATATTAATATAAAAAACTCCAGGAGATTGATCAAAGTGTCCTGGTGCTACTCCAACAGGAACAACTCCATTATCACTAATCTTTTCACAAATCATAACGTATTTAAGTCCTGAATTTTTTAAAAAAGAAACTGGATATAATTCAATTTCTTTTCTTAAAACATTTAATTCATCTCTAAAATTTGAGGTACTTTTAGTACAAATAAAATTTTTCTTATTTTTAAAATCTTTAGTAGCAATCAGTATATCTATACCATTAGTTGAATATACTTTTTTCGAGGGAAAAAATTCATCTAAAACTTTCAGTGAGTTTTTTGATGAATAATATCTTGCGTATCTATTATATTTTGGATTTTTTTTTAACGATCTAAACCTGACAAGACAATCTACACCGCCATCTTTTTCACAATCTGCCAAAGCTGCCTTATCAATATTTGCTTGGGTGTCGGTACCTAACCTCGTATATATTTTTCCCCATACAGTCTCAACTACTGAGCCTTTAAATTTATTATTTAATTTTTTTTTCTTCTTTAAATCTTCAATATAAGATTTAATAAATTTAGTTCTATTGTCATAAAATTCTCTATTGTCTGAATTATGATTTTTTGAGCCATAGGCAAAATTTATATTCAAGCTAATTAGCAAAACAATGAAAATAAATTTCATTAAATGTTTTTATGAAATTTTATACTAAAACTTGAGGTAATATCTCTATATTGTTCTGTGTAACAAGAGGCAAATATTTCAAGACTATTCTGTTGTGGCGCATCTGTTAATACAAAGTTTAAAGAATTGTCATTCGGCTCTTTTTCTATGAAATCAAAATTATTGAAATAATCTTTCCACAAACTTATTTTTTCTTTACATTTATTTAGGTCACCTTGTTTTTTATCATTAAAAACAATTATTGAATAAACTTGATCTTGTGAATTGGTATAAAAATAATAATTATTAAAATGGTTTGATGTTTGAGAAGGCTCAACAACAAAACAGTTCCCGTTTTCAATATTTTTTTCACACTCTCCTATAATAAAAATGTCTTCTTCATTAATTTTGGCTAAGAAATATTGATCAAAAATTTGTTCTAATCTATTTTTTGGAAGGGTAATTTCAGTATTTTTTGGTTCTAATAGTTCATTTATACCTGAAACATCCATACCTTCTTTTTCTTCTTCGATTGGTTTGTCGTCAAATATTTCTTCAGTCTCTTTTATTTCTTTACCTGGTAGATCGCCTGACTCTCCTGAAAAGGCATTAAAATTTAATATGGAAAATAATAAAAATATTTGAATTATTAGTTTCATTTATTTAAAACGATATAATATTTATAATTAACTATAATTAGAAATAAATCAATGAATGAAGAGCTCCAAAAAAAGATACAAGAGATAAATAAGCTACCTGGTCTAAAAAGGGTAAAAGAAGAAGTTAAGAGTTTAGTGGCTTATTTAGAAAGCTCGAAAGAGAGAAAAGAACAAGGATTAGGTGATGGACCAGCTTTAACTCTGCACTTAATTTTTTCTGGAAATCCAGGCACAGGTAAAACTACAGTTGCTAGAATTTTAGCAGAAATATACAGAGACCTTGGTTTAATACAAGGTGGTAAACTTATAGAAGTTACAAGAAGTGATCTAGTTGTTGCTGAAAAAGGTAAAACAGCTGAAAGAGCAGCTGATAAATTTAATCAAGCAATAGACAATGTATTATTCATTGATGAAGCATATACTTTAGTTAATAAAAATGACCCAAATGATAATGGTCAAGAAGCAATTGATGAGCTTTTAAAATACATGGAAGACTATAGAGACAGACTAATCGTAGTTGTTGCTGGCTATGAAAAAAATATGCACGATTTTATTGCTGCTAATGCTGGATTGGCTTCAAGATTTAAAAGAAATATTATTTTTGAAAATTATAATGATTTAGAACTTTATCAAATATTTTATAAAATGTGCAGAGACAGTAATTATATGATTGCTAATGATGCTAGTTCACCGATAAAAGTCGCTTGTAAAAAAGTAATTGAAATAACTGGCAAAAGATATTCTAACGCAAGAGATGTAAGAAGGTTTTTTGAAAGTTGTATTCAATATCAATCTTTAAGATTAACAAAAAAAGAAAATAAAACTAAGTTGGATCTTATGATGATTAAAAAAGAAGATGTAGAAACAGCAATTAATAACTTCGCTTAAATTGCATTTCTAGATCTAAAATAACTTACAATATATCTTCTTGCAAATTCATAAGCTAAAATCACAAAAGCTATAAATGAAATAAATGGTAAATAATTTAAAAATCTTAAATAACCATAATATAATTCTTGTAACGCTGTAGTTTCATCCAATTGAATTTGGTGTAATCTTTCTGCTATTAAATGAACTTTTGGTTCTGATAATTTGTTACATTTATCTAAAATTTTATATAACTGTAATTTGTTATAATAATTCACTAATTTACCTAATTTTTTCTCTACTGCAGAACAATTAGCATTTAGATTTTTGTAAACATCATTTACGTTTAATTTTTTCTTAGCAATTAAACTATCACTCATACTTTGATAGACAGAGTTAACTTCTTCTTTTGTTGGATTATCCTTCAATACTATTTCAATATTTTTCTCCAACTCATCTAAAGATTTTTCACCTTCTTTGATTATGTCTTCTTCGTTTTTCTCTGGTACATCAATTACAACAATATCTTCTTCATCGTCTGATCTTTTAGCAATAACTGGTGGTATTCTTCCTTTTCCAAAATCACCAAATAATTTTCTGTATGTGAATGAAAAGATATTACTTTCCATATCGTCATGTTCATTTTGCATTAAGAATGCATTTGCCATTAAACTTGAATTATTATCACTATTTAAAAAATTATAACCTAGACCTATTGAATAATATGTCTCTTCATCTCTTGGCATATCTACATTAAATGATGATCCTGATGTATATCTTGCTTTAGATGTTGTTCCTTCTAGAAAATGATCTTTAGAAGCAAACATCGCTATGTTAAATTCATTAGTAATATTATCTTTTTTACTAACATCTTTACCTAAAGATAACCCAATTTCTGGTTTTACGATAAAGAGATTGTCATTTTCAATTGTTAAAGCAAGTTCACCCCCTTCTTCCTCTGTGTCACTTTTTATAACGTATGTAGAATTAAGTTTTCCAGATGGTGCTATATCTAAACCTGCAAAATTAAATTTTTTAATGTATTGCGCTTCTTGGTTAAACCCTACATCCCAGTAATCAGACAGATATTTATCATTTATTGATGCACCAGAGATAACTACATTTCTTTCACTCTCAGTTTTAGAAACATACATTCCCGAAATTAAATTTATACCATAATCTTTTTTATCTATTTGTCTAAATAATGATGCATGCATTGAGTATGTTTTTGACTCACCGTAACTATTTTTATAGTCTGTGTCTGTTCCTGTGAAACCATAAGAATAGCCTGTAAATTTTTCATCATCATTTTTGTATTGTTGGCCAATAAGAATACCTGTTGTCTCTGATTTATAACCTGTGTAGGCAGTTCCAATATTGTCTCTATTTGCAGTAGTTCCATATGTTCTAATAAATGTAGCAGAGTCGTCTGATCTAAAATTATTTAGTAATGATTTGTTTTTGTTGTTTTTTATGAACCCTAAAACAGATTGGTCTGAATAATCAAAGTATTCTCCATAATTTTCTTTTTTCCCAAAAAGACCTGCTTCTTGTAAAGAAGCCAATGTAAGTTCATCAGTTGTATTTGCAAAATTACTTACCAAAGAAGTACTCATATTAGTTGATGTAACGTTATTTAAAGCTCTATTAAAATGACCGTGATTGAGTGCGGGTTGAGCATAAGCAGTTGTAAAAACTGTACCTTTTAATTTCTCTAATTCTTTATTTACTGTAGCTGTATCTGTTCCACTATCTGTCAGATGGTTTTTTACACTTACAAATTTAGAGGCTGTATTTGTATCGAAAATTTCTGCTATGTCTTTAAAGCCAGAAATAGTCGTTTTACTTTTCACTGTATCAACGCTAGCCTCACCAAGTGTAAGAAATACTCTTCTTAAACTCGTGTCATAAGAAATTGATGTTGTAAAGCCAGAAATATTGCTGGAATTATTAACAGTAGTTGATGCAAATGTTCCTGACAATGTATTTCCTGATCCACTATTTCCATCAATTAAAGTATAAACTCCTGCCGAATAAGTTCCTGAAGCTGGTTCTAAAACTAATGAACCATCTAACGAAATATCTCCATTAACTATAATTAAATCAGAATTTGAAGGATCAAATTCCATTGTAGTTGTTGAAGAACTATCTAGAGTAAGATTTCCATCAATAGTCAATGTTCCAATACTATTTCCTGGTGCTAATGAACCGCCAGTTGATATAACATTTCCACCTAGTTTACCTCCACCACCTAGTGTTGCACCAGCAAGTGTTATATTGTTAGAGAAAATTGTTGTAGCAGAGTCTGCTGCTGTACCAGCATAAATTGTACCACTATTAAATGCTATTGGACCTGAGATATCATTATTGCCTCTAAAAGTCATTACACCTGAGCCTGAATATGTAAATCCTCCACTACCTCTCAATCTCCCTGTAAATGTTTTTGTTCCAGAGCCATTAATTGTTAAAACTTTAGAACTTGCAACATCTACATTACCAGCATCAGCTAAAGATGCTGCTGTAATACTTTCATCTAAATCAAATTCTGCACCACTTTCAATGATAAGATCAGTTGATGAATTAATACTTCCTCCTGAAGCTAACTGTAAAATTCCTTCTGTAACTCTTGTCTCACCAGTATAATTATGTGATCCTCTTAAAATTGACCTTACAGATCCCATCTTTTTAAACCCACCAGACCCTGCTAAGCCATAAATATCATTATTAGCAGTACCTGGATTAACTGTTAGCATTCTTCCGCTTGCAATTGTTGTTGTTGTTCCACTACTTGAAGTAAAATCTGCAACTGTAATATTTTCATTAACATTAAGTGAGCCTGAGCTTACAGTCATATCAGCACTTGAATTAACTGCTGAAGTTGAGTTTAAATTCATAGTACCACCGCTTAATGTAACTCCAGTAGTATTAGAAAGAGCACCAGTAACTGTTAAAGTTCCAGCTGATACTGTAGTAGCTCCAGAATAACTTCCTGTACCTGCAAAAGTTGTTGTGCCTGATGAAGTTTTAGATAACGCTCCAGCTCCACCTAGTGTTGCTGTTGAAGCAATTGTTCCTGAACTTACAGTGTGTTGGTTAGAAGCATTAATAGTACCTCCACTAATTGTACCTGAAGTTAAATTTACATTTGCAACAGTATCGGTGTTTGAATTTAAATTTAGAGTACCACTATTTTCTACAGTAAGATCTTCATCATCAGGTAAAAAATTAGATGCTGCCATTGTTACAGTAGTGCTAGCGCCAGAAATTCTTGTATTAATATTATCATTTGAACTATCTGTGGTATCGATAAATGCACCAAGTGTATGTGATGCTGCTATAACTATATCTCCTTGACCTTTTACTTTACCAGTATGATTAGAAATATCGTTTACAGTTAAAATATTATCACTTTGAATGTGAATTCCACCAGCTCCTGAAACTGTATTTATAGTATTGTCTTCAGCTACATAAAGTCTAGAGGCTGCTCCATTTAAAGTAATATTAGCTGTACTTACTAAAGCATCTTCAGATTCTAAATATAATCTTCCATCTCCAGAGACATTTATTGTTGTCGAGTCAATTGAAGATCCACTTTTTAATTTTAAATTTCCATTAGTTATTCTGGTTGTTCCGGTATAAGTGCTGTCACCTGTTAAATTGATACTACCTTCACCTGATTTTGTTAAAGATCCATCGTTACTTATCACACCAGAAAATGTTTGGGTTTTTCCAGATGCAACATTAAAAGTTTTTGTTCCACTGCTTCCTAAATCTACAGCTCCTGCAAAATTAGTATTTGCATTACTAGTTATAGAGATATTTCCAGAAGCTATTGTAGTATCTCCATTTAAAGTAATCGCTCCTGTGCTAGATGAACCTAATGTTGTATTTGATGAAACTATTATATCTTGTGAAAGAGCTCTACCACTTGCATTAGATCTTAAGCTTCCACCTGCTAAAGTTAAATTACCTGAGCCTAGTGCATTATTGTGACCTAATATGGTTGTACCTGAATTTAAAGTAGCTCCACCACTAAATGAACTATTGCCATTTAATGTTAATGCACCATTACCATTTTTTACAAAAGAACCTGATCCGGTAATTGTTCCACCAAATGTTTTATTGTTAGTATCTCCAGCTGTAAGTGTTTGAGAACTTGCAATATCAATCGTACCTGAACCTTCTATTGAAGCTACCGTATCGCTAGCATCAACATCATACGTACCACTTGAACCAATATTAACTGCAGAACTATCTGATAAAGTTCCTGTAACAGTTAATCGACCACCATTAATTGTTGTAATTCCACTATAAGTATTTGTTCCAGATATTGTTAAGGTTCCTGTGCCAGATTTATTCAAACCTCCTGATCCTTGAATAACACCTCCAAAACTTGTGCTACTACTTGATGAAGTTGTTAATGTTGTAGAGCTAGCAATATCGATTGTACCACCGCCAGCTATAGAGCCAACTTGATCAGTTGCATCTACATCATAAGTTGCTCCTGAGCTAACTGTTACATTAGTTGAATTATTTAAAGATCCAGTTACTCTTAATGTTCCTTCAGTAATTGAAGTGTTACCTGAATAAGTATTAGTTCCTGACAATATTGCAATACCGTTACCAGTTTTATTCAGCGCACTACTCCCACTTACAACGCCACTTAACGTTAATTGTGTTCCATCAACATCTAAATCAGAATCAGCAAGTAGTATAACTCCTCCAGCAAAAGAACTTGTTCCTGTTGAAGTTGCAATAGTACCAGAGTTTCTTAATGTTTCAGTTGTTGAGTAATTTACATTTTGAAAATCAATAGTTGCTCCAGATTGAACAATGGTAGTGTTAGTTGTATCTCCTAACGCATTATTAGCTGTAACAGCAATTGTTCCCGCAGCAACTGTTACTCCTCCAGAAAAAGTATTGTTACCTGATAATGTTAAAGTTCCTGTACCTTGTTTAGTTATTCCTCCAGTACCAGAACCTGTGCTTTGAATTACTCCAGAAAAAATTGTAGAAGAATTATCACCACCAACAGTTAATTGGGACTTGTGTTCAATGTCTAGTGTACCTGCTCCTGCAATTGATCCTATAGTTTCATCTCCACTAGTATCAAATGTTGCACCAGATGAAACTGTTACAGCTTGAGTATCATTTAATGAACCAGATAATACCACACTACCATCCGTAATTGCTAGAGTTCCAGAATGCGTGTTTGTTCCAGACAATATTAAATCACCATCCCCTGCTTTTGTTAAAGTTCCAGAACCAGTAATAATACCTTGTATAGTTGAAGTTGTTGATGATGCAGTGTTGATGGTTCCAGCGCCTGTCATCGTAACGCCTCTATTCGCACTAAAAGTAACCCCTGATGTAATAGCTAAACCACCACCATTAAATATTATGTTGTCAGCATCTGTGGATCCTGGTGGAGAACCCAAATTATTCTCTGCTGATATACTTAAGTTACCAGCTCTAATTGTTGTGTTTCCGCTATAAGAATTTGTACCACTTAATGTTAAAGTACCTGTTCCTGATTTAACAATAGAACTTGTTCCAGTGCTATCTGTTATAGCACCTGCATAAGTAGTGTTACTACTTTGATTGATTGTTAGTGTGGTATTTCTCAAATCTATTGAACCAGTAGAGGTACCAGTTAGAGATGCAATAGTATCACTAGAACTCATATTTAAAGTTCCTTGAACATCTAAATTTACTGTATCAGTAAAACTACCTTCACCTGAAATAAAATTGGCAGTGGCATATCTATCAATATCTAAAGTTCCAGTTCCAGTAACTTGATCTCTAAAATCATACTCTCTAGTATTTGAACCTTCTGCCTTCAAAGTAAAAGTATTACTTCCTAAAGCAACTGTAGTTGTAGTGTTTCCATCAGCACTACCAAAAAATATTTTTCCAGATACGCTGGATCCGTTTGGTCTCATTAAAACAGATGCATTAGAATTTAAAGTAACAGTTCCTGTAAGTGTTGCATTTGATCCTGAACTTGTTGTTAAAGTTGCTGCTGTTCCCCCATTCAAGTTATTGTTACCTGAACCTGCTAAATTGATATCCACTCCATAAGTTCTTCCACCTCCTGTGCCTGGATATAAATTTAAAGAACCACCACTTTGAACTGTAACAGATTTTCCTGATGCAAATGAATTACTATTTATTGATGCTACTCCAGTGTTTCCTACTGTTACATCAAAATTATAGGCATTTGATGTACCACTTAAAAATCTGAATTGACCTCCATTAATTGTTACATCTCCTGTAAGATCGTGGGTATTGGCAGCTCCTAATGCAAATATACCAGATCCAGTTTTTGTTAAATTATTATCTCCCTTAATATCTCCATTGTAATTAACTCTTCCACTCGAATTACTTACATTAATAATCGCGCTGTCATGAGTTATATCTATACCTCTGTCAGTATCTAAAGTGATTGTTCCAGAATTTGAAAATTGTAATGTTCCATTTCCAATTTGAATATTATCATCATCAAATGAACCAGGGTCTACACCAAAGCTAGCATCGGCTGGAACAACTAATGTACCACCAGTTATTGCAACACCTCCAACAATTTGATTTGATGATCCTAAAGTTAGCGTTCCATTTTGAACTGTTAATCCTTTAGCGCTTGTTGAACCAAAACCAGAAATACTTCCAAGTATTGTCTGTGATCCTGCTCCAGTTTTAAATAATTGACCATCCCCATAACCAGGACCAGCAACATTTGCATTGGTTGAAAGTGTTCTTCCTGTTGCAACGTTTAAAGTATAGTCTCTATCTTTTGTACCAACACTATCAAAAAAAACTTCAGGAGTAACACCGTCGCCAGCTACATCACCATCTATACCTCCAATAGTAATATTAGAGTCGTTTTTAAAATACACATTTGGAGTAGATGAAGGTGATTGGAAAACTAGTTCTGTTGTTGTTGGAACTGTTCCATTAATATTAAAAGTACCACCAGAAACAATTGTATTACCTGTATAAGTGTTTGTTCCGTATAAATCTAATTTTTGATTTCCAGATTTAATGATATCTGCAACACCAACAACAGAATTATTAACTGTAATATCATTAGCAGCTAAGAACGTTAGATTTCCTGTACCAGTAAATGCATTACCTGAGCTTGGAGAAAAAGTCATTGTACCACTTGTTGCTGAAACTGTTGCGCCACCATCAACTGTAATTGTACTTGAGTAAGTATTGCTGCCCCCAGTATTAATTAAAGCACCTGAGTTAGAAAGATCACCTGTTCCATTTCCAGAAATTGTAATTGCATTAGAGAGACTTTGCTTAACTCTCATTTCACCGCCTGAATTAATATCTATATCAGCACCACTATTAATTGACGAATAAGCACCTAAAATAAATTTACCACCACTATTAATAGTTATATCTGTGTTCGCTAAAGAAGCTGTCTCTGATGAAGTACCTTTAATTCTTAATGTTCCAGCATTAATAACTGTGGAACCCGTGTAAGTATTGGCCCCTTGTAATTGAAGTTCTCCAGCGCCAGTTTTTATTATTCCTGATGCAACTGTAGTTGGGTAAGTACTGCCAACCCCATCTTGGATATTAGCATTAATTGTTAAATCAACACTTGAGTCTGAGGTAGCATCAGCCACGTTAAATGTAACATCTCTACTTCCAGCAGCGTTGTTATGAGTTAATGAAATTGTGCCATCACCAGATGTACTATTAATAGTAGATGCACTAGATCCGCCAACAGTTACAGTACCGTCTAAACCTAAAGCTATTTCAGCGCCACTATAAGAATGTCCATCTGATATATTTATTGTTCCACCATTTAAAGTCGTATTACCTAAAATTGAAATATGTCCACTTTCGTTTGTAAATGTTCCATTTAAAACCATTGATGGTCTTGAGGTAGCGTTACTAACTCCAAAAATGTCATGAGTATCTGCAATCAAAGTACCATTAACAGTAACTGTTCCAGCAGTTATAGTATTTTGAGAACCTTCAATTTCTAATGTAGCATTAGAACCAATAGTTATATTTCCAGTCCCAATATTAATTTTGTCCTCAACCTCTACTTTACCTGAACCTGTAATAGTTAAGCTGTTATTTTCTGAGCCTTGGCTTGTAATTACTGTATCAGAATCTCCATCATACAATCTTAAAGTATCACCAGAAGCTACACCAATACTTGCATCTGCATTTAATTGAATTGTTGAATTATTAAACGCTGTATTATCTGATCCACCTTCAGAAAGATATAAAGCCCCAACATTTCCAACTCCTGTTCCTTCAATTGTAATTACTCTCGTATTAGATTGAAAATTTTTATCATCTAAATCTAAAGTAGCACCACTTAAAACATTTACTGTCTGAGAACTTGTGCCGGCTGTACTTGCAATTCTGAACGTACCAGCGTTAATATTAATTGTACCATTAAATGGATTTGAACCTGTAATAGTTAACCGGCCAGAACCTGATTTATTCCAAATACCAGAACCAGTCACGCTTCCAGTTAATGTTTGATTACTCGAAGAATTAAAAGTTAATGTTCCACTGTTTGAAATTGTACCTGCATAGGACGCACTTGCACCTAACGTTCCTGTTATCTCTAAAGTTCCTGCACTAATTGTTGTATTACCAGTATAAGTATTTGCACCTGCTAAAACTAAAGTACCAGCTCCAGATTTTGTAATACTTGCTGCAGGCTTGTTTGTTGGCCATCCCAATGTTCCACCTTGTCCATTAACCAAGGGTGCATTTACATTTAAAGTAGAATTTGAACCAATTGTAAAATTTCTATTAGCTGGAGTATCACTACCAGTACCAAGACCATAAGTTCCATTATTTGTTGCATTGAAATTTGCTGTAGCATTCATACCTAGAGTAATATCTCCATCCAAATTCATTCCAGCAATCGCTGTTCCTCCTGAAGAATGATTACCATTAGTGGTAATCGTTGCACCATTAACCAAAGTTACAGCACCAATGTGATTAAAACGATTTGAACCATTTGCTAGAGTCCCACCAGCTGTAAATGTAACTGTAGGTGAATTTGCCTGATGATTTCCAAAAATATCATGTCTATTTAAAGTCAGTGTTGAATTAGCATTTCTAATTTCAATTGCTGTTAAAGCTGCGGTAGTACCTGTAATTGTAATATCACCACCGTTAAGATTTAATGTTCCTGTAATTGAGTTAGTTCCAGCAAGAGTTAAGTTTGTAGTCCCAGTAACAGCAAGAGTTCCTCCTCCAGAAAAATTTCTGCTATAAGTTCTAGTTCCTAAATTACTTAAAGTATATGTTGCATTAATTGTATTGTTTGAACCAGAAGCACCAGTTAAAATCCATCCTGTAACATTATGGGTGGTATTGGTATTTACAGTAATAGCGTATGTAAAATTAGTATTAATAAGTGATAATACTAAACTTAAAAAGAAAACTTTTTTTAATTTTTGAAAATGAGTAATGCTAATTAAACAAGAACAATTATTAGTTAAAATCTTTACAGATTCTTTAATATTATTTTTAATTAGAGCATACTTCGAATCATAGTTTTTCAACCCTTGATTTAATAATAAAATTTGTATATATAAATTGTTTATATATAAAAAAATTCTATATTTATGATCAAAAACCTTGATTTTTTAAGCCCAAGATTTCTGCAATACTTTTCAACTGTAGTTGAAACAGGAAGTATCCTAGCAGCAAGTGAAGAGATCAATGTTTCCCAACCATCCATAACAAGAGTTATTCAAATTATAGAAAAAAATTTAAACACAAAATTATTTGTTAGAAATAAAAAAGGTGTCAAACTTACAGAAGATGGTCAGGAATTTTATTTAAATGTAAAAACAATTTTAAGTCATAGTGAAAAAGCAATAGCAAGCATTCAGTCAAATAAAGTTTCAATTCAAGATGAAAACATAGAATTTAAAATTGGCCTTGCAAATACATTGTCACAAACTCACAAAGAAAGAATTCTTTGGGTTCTAAAAAGAAATAATTTTGACAAAAGATTTAAAATTTCAGAAGAAGAAAGTTTTACTCTAAATGAAAAAATCTTAGAGAATGAAATCGATTATGCATTTACTTGTATTCCAATTTCAAAAAAAAATATTAACAAAATAAATTTATACAATGATAATTTTTGTGTAGCTTTTTACAAAGGTCATGAATTTCAAAATTTAAAAACAGTTGATATTGAAAAAGTTAGATCTACTCCAAATTATATTTTTAGAAATACTTGTGAATTTTTTTATTACGAACATATGAAGAGAACTAACAAAACTCCATCATATGACGAGATAAGAGATATTATTTCAAATAGAAAAAAAGCTGGTAAGGATAGAGATGTAATTTATACAAACAGTGATACTACAGCAGCTTCGTGTATTAGAGCTGGAATGGGTATTGCTGTCATTCCTGAAAGTGTAGCTATAGATCAAAAACTTCTTTATAGACCCATTTCAAAGCCCGCACTTTCAAGAGAAATATGTCTAATTCGAAATATTAAGAATAAAAAAGAGTTAGATGCTAAAAAATCAACATTAAGAAATGCTATTTGGCTTTAATTTTTGATCTTTAATTAAATTACCTTTTTACTTTAGAAAATAAAATATTATAAATAAAACTTATGATATTTAAAAAACTTCACTCAAAAATTTTTGTTTTAATTTTTTCAATGCTTATTACTCAAAATGTAATTGGTGAGGAAAGTAAGGATCAACCAAACTCTTTAACTAAACAATATAGAGATTGGGTTTATAGATGTGTAAACGTAAACAAAAAAAACCAGTGTGAAATTGTTCAAACATTAACAATTAATAATACCAATATTCAATTCTCATTTGCCTTTTCAAATTTTATAAATGAAAATAATGAACAAAAAGAAGTTTTTAATATCATTACTCCACTAGGTGTAAATTTAAAAAAGAAAGTAGAAGTAAAATTTCATGAAGGTACATCTGTCAATTTAAGATTTACAAAGTGTGAAGTATTTGGTTGTGTCATTACACTAACAAATGATAGTAAAGATGATGCAATAGTTAGTTTGTTTAATCAAATTAAATCATCAATGAACAAATCTGTTTTCTTTGAACTAAGTATAGACGCTTTCCAAAAAGATCCATTAGTTATCAAAAGTTCATTACAAGGATTTAACAATGCTTATAAGGAATTAAGTAAATCGAAAAGCTAATGTTCAGATGAACAATGTAAAAAAATATTCTGGCATTGTTTTACTAATTCTTTTAATTCTCGCAAAAATTCAAGACAGCAACTTTGTAATGAAAGTTGAAAATATTTCTTATGATATTTATCAAACACTATTCATGGAAAAAAGTAATTACGATGAAGTTGTTATCGTGGATATAGATGAAAAAAGTATTGGAGAAATTGGACAATTTCCATGGAGAAGAGATATTTTTGCAAAACTAATTGATAGATTAAATCAATATCAAGCATCTGTTATTGCTTTTGATATTTTCTTTAGTGAAGAAGATAAACAAAATCCAAAAAAAATTTTAGAGGAATTTAATATAGAAAATGATCAAGTGATTGATAGTGATCAATCTCTTTTAGAGAGTATCAATGGATCAAATGTAGTTCTTGCAGTTCTTGGAGATGTATCTGCTTATAACAAAGATAATCAATCAAAACCAAAAACAAATATTATTTCTCGTGGAATGGATGCTTCGGATTATGTTTATAGTTTTAAAAATAAGATTACTTCACTAGAAAAATTTAACGATGTAACAGCGGGAATAGGAACAATTTCATATCTTGATAGTCCAGATGCAGTTTTAAGATCAGTTCCGATTGTATTAAAAATTGATGGTGATATTTGGCCTGCCCTTAGCTTGGAAAGTTTAAGAGTTCTTCATGGACATAAAAGTATTTTAATTAATTCTGATGAAACGGGAATTAATTTAATTAAAACTAGAAAATATCAAATTGAGCCAGACCCTAATGCAATTGTTTACATAAACTATAAAGAGTTCAACAAAGAAAATTATATCCCAGCAGTTGATGTTTTAAACATGAGCGTTAATGCAAATAAGCTCAGAAATAAAATGGTTATTATAGGAAGTTCAGCACAAGGTTTATTTGATTTTGTAAAAATTCCAAATGGAGATGTAATTCCTGGAGTTCAAACACATGCTCATCTAATAGAAAATATTGTTAATAATGATTTTATAATTAAGAATTTATACACAACAATTGCCGAAAATCTTTTGCTAATTGTATCTTTGATACTTGTTTTAATTATTCCAAATAAAATTTTACCGAAATTCAGCATAGTTTTCTTTAGTGGATTGGTTTTAATTCTAATTGTATCAAGCATGATTGTTTATCAATTCAACTACTTTGTTGATGTATTATATATAATTGCAAGCTCCTCTTTATTGTTCTTAACCACTCTTTACTTTAGATACTTAAGAGAAAATGAAATTGCTCTTGAAAATGAAAAGAAACAAATTGTATTAAAACAAGAAAGAGAAATTGCAGGAGAGGTTCAGAAAAAATTATTCCCAGGTGATTTTTCAAATAAAGATATAATTTATGCAAAAAACGTTCCTGCTAAAGATGTGTCTGGGGACTACTATGATTACATTTCAATCAATGAAAATGAAGTTTATTTCACTCTAGCTGATGTATCTGGAAAAGGTGTAAAAGCTGGTATTTTGATGGCTAATGCAGCTGCTGTTTTCAGGTCAATGGCTAAACTTGAAAAATCAGTATCTAGTATTGCTCAATTTGTTAATAACCAAGTAGCTGATAATTCTTATCAAGGTATGTTTATTACTGCTGTAATAGGAAAATTAAATATAGAGAAAAAAGAAATTGAATATATAAACCTCGGACACGAACCGATAATGATCTTCGATAAAGAATATAAATTTGAATACTTAAAATCCACCTTGCCACCACTTGGTATTATGAGTATGGATGATGAAAATTTCTTTCAAACTAATAAAGTAAATATTCAAAACAAAAACTTAATGATTTACACCGATGGTGTTACTGAGGGATATTTAGAAAACGGTGAGGAACTTCAAGTAAAAGGACTTGAACAAGAGTTAATTAATAATAAATTTATTAAACCTACTGACATAATAGAGCATGTTAGTTCAATATTAACAAAAAGAAATGCACCATTAAGAGATGATGTGACTTGCATAGTTGTTTCAGGACATAATAGTTAATGAAAAAGCTAGTTTTATTTCTTTTTATCTTTTCTTTATCTACTCAAGTTAAAGCTGAAGTAACTTATCTAGAAATTTTAAAAAATCCAACTGACTTAAGGTTAAATCTTCAATATGCAAAAGAACAAGAAGCTTTAGGTGAATTTAAAAGTGTAATTGCAACGTTAGAAAGACTGACAGCTCTTTATCCTACTAACATTGATTTAAAACTATATTTATTATCAATTGCAGTAAAAACAGATAGTACTGAAAAAGTCTTAAGACTTATTGAAGAAATAAGGCAATCAGATGAAATCACTGAGGATGTTAAAACTAGAGTTGCTCAAGTATTTGATGATATCAATAAAAAAAGAATTGATGATGAAAAAACCATTGCACGTCAAAAAGCAAGGCAAGTTGTGGAAGAAGAGGAAAAGAAAAGATCTCAAGTTGCAAGCAAAGAAAGTAGCTGGACTTTTTATCAAGATATTGGATGGAAAGCTGCATTACACTCAAATATAGGAAATGTCTCTTCAACTAAAACACAACATTCAGCTGGAAGTGTAGTTGCTATGAGTGGTATTGAGGGAGATAACACTGAAACCATCAACACACTTACGGGTGCAATCTATCAATTAAGTGACACCTCGAATATTTCACTCTCCGTTGGCACGTCTTCTTCAGAACAAAATAGAGGAACAACAGATGAAAATGATACCAATACATTTTCTTCTAGTTACAGTAAATTTTTTGAAAGAAATTCTTTTAGTGCTTCCTACTCTTTCACTGATACGAACACTAGAAGAGCTGCGGATACATATGCTAACAATTTAAGTTTAAACAATACTTTTAGCTTAAATGAAAACCATAGATTTAATGGAGGTTTAACTTTAGGAACTAATAAAGGTAATCAAAATACAGCTAATGCAACTCGTAGAACTCAAAACACTTGGAAACAAAGTTATACAGCTGGTTACGACTTATTAATGGGTGAAGGCGCTCAACATAAGTTAAGTTTTAAATATACTTATACTGACACCCATGCAATTGCTAATCATAATGCTCTGGATGATCATACTTATTCAGTGTCTTATACTGAAAATATACCTTGGGGTAATATTACTTATACTTATTCTGAAACCGATAAAGATTATGATACTAGAGATAGCTTTGTAAGTTCGGATATTACAAGAAGAGAGGATTCTGCTACTCACACAGTTTCAATGAATGGAAGTTTGGGTCAAATAGTAAGATCTTTACCATCAATTAAATTGCCAGATTTTGCAATTAACCAATTAAACTCATTGTCATATAATATGTCTTGGTCAGAAACTGAGAATGAAGGATCTTTACTCCAGCATGATTATAATAAAGAAACATTTAATTTTGGTTTAACAAAAAGGATTTATTATTAATGAAAATCATTTATAAAAACGTGAAAATGAATATTTTATTAAAAATTACTGCACTTTTATTATTACTTTCAAACATTTCTTACTCTTCAGAAATTGGGATAATTGGATTTGTTATTGGTGATGCATTTAATCAAGATGGAAAAAAACTAAATGTAGGTGATCCTATTTACTTTGGGGATACCATAACAACTAATGAAGGTGGCAAATCGCAAATACTTTTCGTTGATCAAACTGTAATGACGGTTGGTTCTAATACTGAGCTTACTATTGATGAATTTGTTTATGATGCAGAAAATACTGATGGCAAATTATTGTCTACAATTAAATCTGGTAGTGTTAAAATTCTAACAGGTAAAATAAGTGAAAAAAATCCAGAAAATTTAGTTGTAGAAACGCCAGCAGGCACGATAGGAACAAGGGGTACAGAGTTTAAAGCAGCAGTTGATCCAGAAACATCAAAAAGTAAAATATTATTAATTGGACCAGGTCCAAAAAATTCATTGGGATTAAGACCGGGTGCTGTTGAGGTTTCTAATGCAGCTGGAACTGTTTTATTAGATAAGCCATATTTATTTACTGAAGTAAATCAAAATACAGCTCCAAGACAACCTGTTATTATCCCTCAAACAGAATTGAAAAAATTTCAAGAATTAGAGATAGAACCTGATGCACCCGTTACAGAAAATAATCAGCAAGATGAAGATTCACAGTTGGCACAAAATGAGGAAGAAATTAAAGAATTAATTAAAGCTGAAATATTTAATGAAGATGAAGATCTTGGAGATCTAGTTTTAGATACTTTAGTAACTGCACTTGCAAAAGATGATGGTGGTATAACTGCTCAACTTCTAGGAAAATCTTTTTTGAATAGTGGTAATGTAATTCCAAGAGCTCTTATTCCTGATGATGTTAAAGAACAACTACCTGAAGGAGTAGATATCAATTCACCAGAAGCTGATGCTTTTTTTGCAAACGAACTTCAAAATGAACTTGAAAAAGTAATGCTAGTTTCGGCCAGAATTGAAGATGTAGATTTTGTACCAACTGAATTTAATCAGTTTGATGCTGGTTTTAACAATATCAAAGTTCCAATACTTAATGAAGAAACTGGAGATGTTGTATTTTTAGAAATGGGTGATATTGACTTTAGGCCACAGTTAGCAGGATTATCAGGTGATAACTTTGACTTTGGAGAACCTGCATTGCCTGAACAAATTTTTTTAAAAGGTCAAGAAGCAATTGCGATTGATATAGAAAAAGGTCGTTTCTTTGAACAAGAAATAGATCCTCAAATGGAAGCTTTAAATCAAAGATTTGAAACTCTTAAAGCATCAGGTGCTTCAACACAAGAATTAGATGAAGTTGTTTTTGAAATGGATAGAGTGATGTTTGAAGCTAATGAAGCAGCTCAAGCTTTTGAGGTTGCTGCGTTCCAAAACCAATTTGGAAATGATTTTAAACTAGATGTTTTTTCAAACGAAGAATTTTTACAGACAAAAGAAAGTTTTATTTTTGACACTAATGAATATTCGCAAAATTGGAAAGAAGCAGATGATCAAGGATTAGTTCCTATATTCCAAATTGATGGTGGTGTAGATTTTGTTAATAAAGAAGAGGCTAATTTAGAATGGCAAAGAGTTGATAATCAATATGAGCAACAATTTGCAGAACAATTTCCTGATCTTTATCAAGCTGAAAAGAGAGCAGAAGAATTAGCGCAAAGAGCTGATCAGGAAGCTTCATTGTTATTCTCAAGAGTGGATCAAGCTATACAATCAGGAGCAAGTGAAGAAGAAATAAACAAATTATATAGTGAAGTTGATAAACAGTTAGATGAAATTTATACCGAAGTAGATAAAGCATATGAGGAGATAGCTTTAGCACAAGTTAAAACTGAAGTTATAGAAATTGGAGCAGAGGAAATTTTGTCTAGAGAAGCTCCAAAAGAAGAAATTAAAGTTGAAGATGCCAAGAAAGAAGAGCCTAAAGTTGAAGATGCCAAGAAAGAAGAGCCTAAAATTGAGGTAACAGAGGTAGAAACAAGAATAGAAGCTCCAAAAATTTCTTTTGATAGAGCATTGGAAGAATTTATAGTTTTAAAATATCCTATAGATCCAAGAGTTATACCAGAATATGAGAGAGAAATTAACACATTCTCAACAGGAACAACTTCATACGCGGACCTTAATACAAGATCAACTGGGACAGATACATACACTGGGACTACAACTAATTTAACAGTTGAGTCAGCAGGCTCAAATGCTGCAAGTGCTGTAGATGCTGTTGGTGATTTAGCTGGAACATTTACTCCTACTCACACAATTGACTTTAGTAATAGAACAATTAATCAGGGTATAACTGCAAAAGTTCAAATTGGTCAAGCAGGGTCAAGATCGTTTACTATTGATAAAGATGTAGATTACACTGGAGTATCTGGAAATGTAACACCAGCATCGTCTTTTTCTGTAAATAGTAGCGGAACTGTTACGGATGTAGCAAGTTCAGCAACAGGAGATATTTCAACAACTGTACCATCAAGTGGCTATACAGATGGAGCGTCAGCAAATTATTTTGTAACAGTTGAGTCAAATTTCCAAAATCAATCAGGTAGATCTTTTGCTGATACTGTTGATACAACTTTAACAGTTCAAACAGTCGATGGTTCTGATACTAATAAAGTCTCTGGAACAACTTCAAATGGCAGAGATTAATTCAAAAAAGATTATTTTTTTATTTTCTTTTTTATTTTTAATAAATAATCATGCATCTGCAAATATTTATCAAACAAGTTGCAAGACTGTAGAGAGAAAAAATGAAATTAAATCATTATCTTTTGTTTTTTCGTTTGAAAGAAAAAATATTGTGATCAATAAAATCAATAATGAAAAAGCTAAATATAAAATAAAAATTTCAAATATTACTGATAAAAATAATTTTTTATTTGATGCGGAAGATGAGTTTTTTAAATTAGAATTTAAACCAGGATTTTCTTACATTAAAAAGAATAATCCAAATCCACAATTTGAATTAATTAGCAATGATCTTACTGGTATAAATATAAACTGTTCTTCTCCAAAATTAATTAAAACAGAGGTAATAGCAGCTGAATTGCCAGAAAATGAAAAGATGAATGGAATTGATGAAGAACAAATTAAAGAAGTATTAAAACAACTTCAATCTGGTAAAAAAATTGATACTTCAAATTTAAATGAATTAATGAGCACTTTGGAAAAAAACAATGCTCAATCAAACATTGACCTTGGTCAATTACAAGGTTTACTCCAATCTCAAAGTTTTATGGGACAGTTAACTAAAGGAAATCTTTTTGACAAATTAACTTCTGAAGAATTTTTAAAAATGATTACTGAAGAATTTAAAAAGCTCACCAAATAAAATCCTTAAAAGAAGATTATCTGTTATTCCAAGATATTGGTGTTACGGTTACTGCATTTCTGCTACCTATTGCTTTTACAATTCCAATTTCTTCATTTAAACTTGCGTCACCATAAACAAGTCTGATTAAGATTTTTCTATTACCAGATGTAAAATCATCTGTTTGTAAATTTTGGTAATAAACTTTTGCTAATTCCTCTCTCCATTTTTCCATTGTAATAACTTCTCCTGAAGGTGGTGTTATTACCATTGCTGTAGGAGTTGAATTAGATGCAAAATTTGTTGTTTTGGCCCATCCCGATGTAAGAGATAAATCTCCTGACGTATTAACATCCACAGAGTCTTCGCCTGAAATATAGATACTATTATCAGTACCGTCTGTATAAAAAGATACTTCAGCTCGTACAGGTCCTAATACAACATTTATATCATTGCCATCTTCTTCAATATCTGCACCTGTAAAATCACCAACGCTACCACCAAACCTAACGATATAACCTTCAACAGTAGAATTTGCCATCCCATCTCTAGTTAAAATTCCTGTAGTTGTTCCTGAGTTTGTTTGTTGGAATGCTAAGAAATTGTTTGTATTGGCTGCTGGATGGTTGCTTATCCAGTTAGCAGCCTCGAAAGGTCCTACACGAACACTTTCTTCTTCGTCTCTTAAATCAGTTTCACCACAACTAGATTGATTAGCCAAATTAGCTTCAATTTCAAGTGCATTAGCTAAAGGTATGTCTAATCTTAATCTCCAGAATTCTTTATCTTTCCAAGGTCCAGATGTATATCTCCAAAAACCAGATCTATAAATACCACCTTGACATTCGTCAGTTCCATTTACCCAAGCATGTTTAGAGTTATCTACACCTAATTGCTCTATAGCATCTAGATCTGCAGCAGTTGTTACATTTGCAAGATAACCTTGGATACCACATAAATTTTGATAACTAGATTGAAAATCTGCTTGTCTGTAACTTAGTTCTTCATCTTTTAATTGGTAATAATGTTCTGCACCTGTTGGTTTTTCAACATCACCTAACTGAACATAGATTTCTCTTGTTCCTCCAGTAGAAGCATTATGTTCAAAATACATTGATCGAATAATATCTAGGTAGTTTTGACATGTAGCATCTCCTGTTAATGTTACTGTTGCTGTTTCATTATTAGTTGCTGAAATACCTAAGTTAGTTAATTCAGTAGTTCCGGCTACTAATTTATCTCCACTTTGTTCACCACTTTCAATTCTTACTACTGCTTTGGTAACTCTTCTATCAAAAAGTTTTATCACTCTTTTAGTGGCAATTCTAATTATTGGATCTTCATCATTTTCCATACCACCGTACTCTAAAATTAATCCTCGAATAGAATAGTTGAAATTATCTGAATAACTTGCACTCCAGTTGTGAAGATCATTCCATTTAAGTTCTTGATCATCTGGAAAATGAGTACCTAGTAAATGAATACCATGTTCTGTTTCAGCAACATTGTTAGGTTCCCATGTGCCATTCCAGTTTCTATATGGCATATTATCAACGAAGACTTCACCTATTTGTTGACCAGCTGGATTTGCTCTTGTCCATGTACCATTGTTTGCAGATGGAGTTTGATCAGACGCTCGTGTAGGAGCAAAGGCTAAACCTCTACCGTCCCAAAGCATACCTTCTGGGCCAGTCATCCATCTCCAAACTGGACATTCACTATCAGTAACTGAGTCATCAACATTGCTAAAAGCGGCATTAAAGAATAGTTTTGTTCTAGTGCCAGTTTGAGGTACAGGATTGTTGTTAGAAAGAGCAATTTTTGGATCTTTGTAAAACAATTCTAAACCTGACTGAGACTGAGGGTTGTTATTCGCATTAGTTATGTTGCTACTTTTTCTATAAAATTCATTCTGAACTCCCTCTAAAAGCCACAGTTGAGCAGAGTCATCTGTATAAGCGGTTAAGCTACTTGTATTAATATTTTCCCTTGTATCTAAATCAACTAAGCTAAAAGTGTCTGAGGTGGCATCTCTTACTCTATAAAAACCAGAGTTAAGCTGCATACCATCAAGTCTAATTTGATTACCAGAACTTATATCAGCGATTTTAATTATATCGTCATTAGTTAAATTATGATTACCATCAGTCGTGAATACAGCAGGATTAGCTTGGGTTATATCTTCAATTGTAATTGGTGTTTTTCCTGCACTAGTATATTTTTCAACAATATTTCTTAAATAATTTACAGAAGAGCCATAATCTTCTCCACCTCTATACATCGGGATGTTTGCAAAATCTCTTAATGCTCTAAAGTCTGCAGTTGCTTCTGCTCTACTTGATCTTTGTCTGAAACCTCCACATTTATTTAATTCTGCAACTGTACTTGAGTTACTTGAAAGACCTAATCCTCCCATCCATCCATTACCAACAGCTTTCTCAGTAATAATGTCGTCTTCTGACTCACTGGTTATTGTTGCTAAATATCCACTCTTACCAAAATAATTTAATTGTCTCGATAGAGAAAATGCTTCATTCATTCTTCTATTTTTATTGTTATATAAATCTTGGTTTGCATTAGCAGTTCCAGTTGGTCTGGCAGGAAACTCATAAAACTCATAGAAATGATTATAACCATCTCTATGTTCTTCTACATGGAGAGGCCCTAATGAAAAAAGGATTGTTCTTTCACCAAGAGATGGGGTTGACTCGTCTGTGTCATCAGAATCTGTGCCATCTGTTCCATCTCCACCTTCAGCTGCAAAAGGATTTACATCTGAGTCTGCATCAACTTCTTTTGAGTTAAAATACTTGATAGACTCAAATGCTTGTTCCCAAACTGTCAGATCTGCACACGGTGCATCAGACTCATCGCCCTCATACATTGTCCAAACCTGGGGATTAAATATTGTTGGAGTTTCTTGTAAATTTAAACTTAATCCACCAGTTATTGTTGCACCTGATGTATTTTTCCAAACTCTATTATTAAACCATACAAATGTATTAGCATTATAATTTGTTGTTGAGCTCCAATCAGCTGGTTTACCGGAATGAACTAATGTTAAAACACCAGTATCAGCATTCCAACCTGGGTAATCAACACTTTGATCACCTTCCCCTGTAATTGCTGATGGATAATCTTCAGCTGATGTGTCTAATTTTAAAAAATCTTCTCTTTCAAAATCGTCTAGAGTATCTCCATCATTATTCAAATCTTTGGGTGGAACATAAGTGTCTTTTTCAATTGTAGCTCTTGCAACACAAAAATTATGATCACTAAAATCTACTTCCTGAACACCCGCTATAGTATCATCTGTATCGCCATCTTGGTTTATATCATGATCAAGTTTGAAATGATCAAAACCACCGTACTCAACTACATAACCAGTGATACAATCTAGGCCACTATCTGTACAGCCAGGCACTCTTCTTAAATCATTCCATTTACCATTAGTTCTTCCTGTTCTATTAATCTCCATATCAGCATAAGGTTCACCTGAGCTATTTGGTTCATTATTTTGCCAATTAACATATGATACTGACATTCCCATTAGAGGGCCAGACTCTGATTGCATGTTAGTTGCATTACTTGTTGGATTTCTCCAATCAGAATTTGATAACCATAAAAAGTGTTGTTTTGATTTAGTATTTAATCTTGTTCCGTAGTAATTAGCTCTTGTTTCTCCTGCAGCAACATGAAACGGAGTAACACCCGTACAACCTGTCTCAGTACTACTGTCACACATAACAGCATCTTTAATAAATTCATTTTCAGCAGCACTTTCTATTGACACTAAATATCCTCTCATCCCTCCGCAGGTTGATTGTTCTGCTCTTCTTTTTGCTTCCCACCAATCAATAGAGTCACCATTATAACCAAGGTCTCCACTGTCTCCTGAGGTTACATTGGGAGCTGTTGAAAAATATTTGTAATAGTGCCCATAACTATTATCGCCTGATGTGGTTGTAAATTGAACTCCATCACACCCACTTCCTAAAACTTCTGACCAGTCTTCCTCGACAAAATCATCACCTGCGGATTTACCAGCATCTTTTTCTAAATAATAAAGTTTACCTTGATATTCTGCACAGTCTCCCTCATCATAAGCGGTGGCAGCACTAAAGTCAGTAAAACTATTGGAGTTATCACATTGTTCAAGTGCTCTTTTAAAAACATAGAAATTTGTGTTTGTATTTCCTGATGTTTGAATTTTAATATCTCCTGCTGTTCCATCTTGTCCAATGTAAGTATTCAATGGGACTTTTAATGGTGTACCTTCTTGACCAGATAATGAATTCAGATCCTCTTCTGTTAAAGCAATTAAACCGTCACCGACATCTCCTTTTTGGACAGGTGCTGAAACTACTAATTCTAGAGGTATAATTTGATCATCTGGACCTTCTCCACATGATAAAATTTTATAATAAACTATATCCTCTCCTGGAGGTACATTAATAGAGGGTGGATCGTCGTCATCTGATGTTACAGGATATTTAACAAGTTCTGTTTTCCAAAGAGTTCCTTTGTTACCAATACCATAAATGGTTGCATCATTTCTTTTATCTGCACTTCTAGATGTATTAAAATCTTTAGCTATATTACCTGAACCTTCATTAAATTTATAATACGAAACTAATCCTGGTTCAGATCCTGAAAGTCTTCTTCTATTATTATCTGCTATATCATCTTCTGATCTTGAGATATTCCAAATTCTCATTTCAGCTACATTACCTAACCAAGGCACACTCTGAATTTTAACATCTCCTGTCAAATAGCTGTTAGGAGAAAATCCATGCAAACCCTCACCTATTGCTAATGGCCAAAGATCTCCTTCAGGGAGTATTTCTGGTGGATTGGTATAACCAGATTTAGCTCTTGCACCAATATTTGCATTGAAAGTTCCCTCTAATTCACCATTTTGATAAATTTTAACATTACCACTATCAGTAACACCAGGTGTACCACCATCCCACACCCAAGCTATGTGAACCCATTCACCTTTAACAGGTTCTCCAACATCTCCTTGATCATCCAATACCACTTCACCTAATCTTGGTGACCAACTATCGTTTTGAACTTTAAAAACTAAATCCCATTCTCTTCCCCACTCAAATGCATGCATGTTGTAAGTTGATGTTTCTGTTTGCATATTTTTAATCCACATTTCAATTGTGAATTGATCAGTAGGAAAATCATTAAATTTTTCAACTAACGCAAAAGATCTATCATCATAAGTAGTATCTTTTTCTGACCCACCGGTAGATCCTTCTTCAGAAAAATAAATTGATCTAACAACATCTGCGTGTCTCATCACAAAAACTTCGTAAGACATATTTTCAAACTTTGCTTCATCATCTCCAAGATCACCTTGAATTCTTTGTGCGTAATAAACATCTTCATCTGTATTTGTATAACCGTGTCTATTGAGACATTGATTATCAGAATCAGCAATATTAAGTTCATTTTGAATATCTACTAAAGTAAAACTGTTTGAATTTAATTGTTCAGTAATCCATCTTTGACCTTCTTGTAGACCGGTTTCAGCTGCAAGATTAACTTGTTGCATTACTGAATTTCTAGAAACACTTTTTAAATCTGTATCGTAATAAAAAAACATCGAACCTGTCATCAAAGATAGTGCAGCAACGACAGCTATGACAAAAACTAAAGCAAATCCTTTTTGTTTTTTTTGATATTTCATTATTTTATGAGTCGCTCCATAATTGTTGTCTATTTATATAGCTATGTGAAGTTTTACATCTGTTTGATAGCATTCCTATCACCACATCTTCTCCATCTACTTGCACAGTTTGTTCAGAAATCTTGATAGATGGCTGAACACCTCTTTCAGGAAAATCAAAAGTTATTATAGCTTCATCTAAGCCACTTGTTAATGGAACTGTTTGTCTTCTAAAAACTTTTTCTCCTTCTTTGCCTTGAATATATCCTTCAATAGTCATAGCAGCTTTTGTTTTATAAACTTTTACATTTTCCATAGCTGTTTCTGAGCAATCTACTCTATTAACTTGTACTTCTTCTGTAGTTGAAAATTGATTACCTCTTAAGTCTGTGGCAATAATTCTTACAGAAAAATATTTTTTATTTTCTGGTAGATTTGACCATCTAATATCTGAGTCATCATTCAAAACTAAATAAAACTTTTCATCTTTTTGATCTAATCGAAATCTAGTACCATGATCTACATCTTTGTCTGCATCATCATTTGGTACTTCGCCTAAATTAAATCTTACAAAGTCATTTGTATCTGTATCTTGAGAGTCTGATACAAAAATTTCACCAATTACTAGTTCTTTATTATCATCTTCTGCAAAATCAAAATCATCATTATCTGTGATGGTTGTTCCATCTTCTTCTTTAAAAGAAACTCCTGTTGGTGCGTTATTTCCTATATTAAAGCCTATGTAAACTTTTTTAATATCCGAAATTCTGCTGTTTGATGTATCTTGCGTTTGCACTGCATAATAAAATGAGTCTTGATGGGCTTGAGTTGATGTTGACCAACCATCCGGCAAAGTATGATATTTGAATGATCCATCAGCAAATACATGAATTTTTCCACCTGCAGTCGTTTGAACTGTAGCTCTAGCGCCATTATAACTATCTTTTTCTTCTGTATCATACATCTCACCAATATTAGGGAGTTCAGAATTATTTGCCCATTCAGCAGTTGTTGCTTTCCAATTTCCACTTAATCTACAATTCATTGTTCTTGATGCACCATCTACAGTTTGAGATTTTACTGTTCCACTTTCAGCTAGATCACCATCGACACTTCCTATCTGAGAGCAGCTATTTGAAGAGCCATCATGTTCAACTAATAATTCCAAATGTTCTCCTTGAGGATCATATGACTTACTAAAAAGACCATAAATACGATTTGTAGTAAAATAATCTTTATCCATGTAATAATATAAATTTTGTGCCTTAGGCATTGGCTTATTAGTTGCTGTTTTTGATGGAATATATCTTGGCAGTCTAGCAATTTGAATATTTGAATATCTATTATCTGGTTGAGAGAAAGATGCTATAGCAACCGAACCTCTTTGAAATCTTTTAAAACCTTCAGTTTTCAAATCATCAGATACATCTGCGCCACTTGGTAAAGTTATATCAGTTGCTGAAGAATTTTCAGTAAATGGAAAACTTGAATTCGTGTGATCATGTAGATCACCACTACTATCAAATCTTAAATCAAAAGCTGTAAATTTTTGACTTGTGCTATTCGCTACATGAGGTTTGTTTTCAACATTAGCTCTAAATTTATTTGGGTGATAAGTAAGAGTTACAGTATTTTTAATTCCAGTTTTTCTTCCATGTCTCCAACAACCCCAACTAGAGTGTGTTGAGCCTGGATTGTAACTGATTTGAGAAAAAGATTTTGTCTTACCGCTGCAAGATCTGTTTCCAGTTTCTGCAGGTCTTGTATTGTCCCATCTTCTAAACAATCTGTTATATCCTTGCTCATTATAATTTGAAATTGCTCCAGCATTTGGAGTTGACCACCCCATTAACGGACTCATATTAGCATGAGATAAGTATGATCCCTCGTTGTAACCACAATTTCTTGTGTGATCAAATTCGTAGCCTTTAAAGTGATGAAGAATTATTGCAGATCCATTACCTTGTGCTGCCCACCAAGACCATAAATACATATCATAGGTCAAGTCTGCTGGTTCTCCCCACCATTCATTTTTTTCATCATCTGAAAGACCATTCCATTCTGCTATATCTGTACTTGAAAGTGAGTCTCTTAAATCATCAGAGTCAAATCCATCTGTACCATTTAAACTTTCATAATCAATTCCAGCACAAGCTCTTATTTTTCCATCAGGCCATTTCTTTTGAACTACACTTGGTCTTTGATATCCAACAGCAAAACCTAACATATCATCATCAAGACCAACACTCATTGTTGGATTACAATCAGGATATCCACCAGAACACACCATCCCCTTTAATACAAATGAGTCATATTCATCCGTAGAAACTAAAAAAGCAGGTGATGCTAAATTTTGTTGAATGTAAAATGATCTTCCATCGTCTGTAAGATCATAATTTGGACCACCCCATTGACTTGCTGCGCCCTTACTCTCATAGTTTTGATCACCATAAGTAAATCCTTTTGGTTCCCAAGTATGTAAATTTATATCTGAAAATTGTGGAGCGTTATACTTCATAACTCTTATTTTATAATCCTTATAAGCTTCATTTTGGTCTTCCCAACCTTGACTTTGACAATTTGTATTTAAATCTGCTTTTAACCTAATATTGAAATCTTGATATCCATCTGAATTAAAGGAATAAGGTGTGTCAGTATTATTTAATGTTCCTGATATAGTTAATGAACCATTCCATTCTCCAGCATCACCTTGATTATTACTATTAGCATCATCATAGCCAGAACTAGCAGTTAAGCCAGGAGGTAAAGTGGTTTCACTATCTACCGTATCTAATTTCAATCTCATTTCAGAATGACTCACTCCTGGTAAACCAGTTATTTGAGGTGGTTTTTCACTTTCAAACCTTATTTCTTCATGAGTTCTGTCAATGCTTGATGTTCCAACTTTTTCACCTTGATGAAGAACAATAATATCATCATCTGTTACAAAGCTTGCTAATTGAATATCTCTTTTTATATCATTAGCACATGTAACTTGAAGGCTGCCTGTAAACTCTAAAACTGCTGTTCTATTTTCATGAAGATCTTCTTCGTCAAAAGCATAATAAGTTTTACCACCAAAGTTTAAATTTCTCATATATGCAGATGCAGTATAAGTTTCAGCAACTTTTTCATCTTTAGATTTTAAAGTAACTTCAAAATCAATATGTTTACTTCTTAGCCTGATGCCTAGAGTATCAAAAAATTGCGCAACTGGTTCCCAGTCTTGAAACTCAGTAGTGTTTGAATCTGTTGGGTCACAATTGTTTGTATTCCATACTTTTTTCTTAAGAATTGTTTTCTTGGTTATTGGTGAATAAGGAATTTGTAATTCATACTTAATCAATTTTCTTTGAATATTTCCGTCAACATCTTCGGTATCAAAACAGAAAGAAACTGACTCGCCATACTCTGTATCATCTGTGACTTCTGTTCCATCATCATTAAGAACTTTAACTGGTATTTGAACATCTCCTTTATCACTATCTGGATGTTTATAGCCTGCCATCTTTGCATCAAGTTGAAGAACATGAAGCGCAAATCTAGCTTCTTGCTTCATATTATTATGATTGATTTGTCTTACAAAAGTGCCTTGGAAATTACTATAAATCGTGTAAGTGGCTCCCATTACGATAGTCGAAATAACAACTGCAACTAAAGCTTCTACTAGAGAAAAACCTTTTTGAAATAAAACTTTGTTCATATTTATTATGTTCCTGCAAGGAACATTCTTCTAAACCTTTCTTCAATACCACCTTGCTCAATTGTAATTGTCACTCTTAATATTCTTTCTGTCTCTGTCACAGTCGTTCCATTTCTTATTACAGAAATATCTCTATCTACTTCTTCTACTTCAATTAATCTTTGATCTCCTTCTCTTGCTGGACCTAAATGTTTTTTTAAAAGTCCTCCCCAATTAACTAAATCTGTTTCCACTTTATCATTTGTCATATCATTTAGATAATCACTGTCTTCGAATTTAGTTAGATCAAGATCATTGTAAGGTTGTAGGCTTCCTTCTGCATTTGAAATAAATGTAATTGGAGCATTCTCGACTGCATCTGACGCTAAGTTTAAATTAGGAGTTCCTTCAGGAACATCAGATCTTTCTAAAGAAAAAGTAGTAATGTTGTTTGCATCAAAAGGTGTTGAGTCTGTAACTTCATACTCTCCACCAACACCTTCGATAATAATTCTATCACCATCTCCTGGTAGTTGAGCTAAACCTCTTACTTCAAGTTGACTCTCTCCTCCATCAGTATCTTCATTCACTCTTGGGCTACCAAATTGAGCAGCAACAGGATTATAAACTGCTGCAAGTTCTTCAAAAATTAACTCAACAGCATATGCTGCTTTATCAAACTTTCTTAGGTTTGAAAAATCTCTCTCCTGAGTGGATTGTAACGTCATAAAAACTGTTACTGCCAAACCTAAAACAGCACAAGCAGTCATTCCCTCTACTAAAGATACACCTTTTTGAAACTTCTGTTTTAAATTCATTACATTCTTGTCCCATTATTAAAGAAGCCAGATTGATAAGTATGCAAATAATCTTTTTTTCCTCCAGCATTATCTGACGCTTGAATTTCTAATTTTAAACTTTCAGGAGCAGATCCATCAGGCAAAAAACAAATAAAGTTTTCAGCTACAGCCTCATGCACACAACTACCATCAACTGCTGTACATCTTTTTATTGTCATATGTTCAAGAGTTTTTGTAAATTCGCTTCGAATGTCACCTTTATTACCAGTGCTACCAAATCTTTTGCATTTTGGATCGTTTAATGAAGTTGGAGATGTTGTGGCTTTATGATACTCAACATTAAATCTATTCAAACCAGTTGCTTGCCAAATTTCCAATTCAGCTGTGTTATTTGTATCATCATTTACTATTCTTATTGTGTGTGCAGTTCCTTCTTCTAAAGATAATTGCCTAACATAATTTATTTGACCTCTTAAAGTAGCTAGATCAGCTTCATAATTTTCTTGATCACCAAAGTTATCTATAGCGGGAAAACCTACGGCACCAATTACAGCTATCACACCAATAGTTGCCATCAGCTCGATAACACTAAAACCATTTTTTTTCATACAAAAATTTTATAGTAAGTTTTCTTTAAATATTTGATTAACATATATTAAAATTTTTTAATTAAAAAAAAAATCTTTTTTTTATCCAACTGCTTGACCAATACTGAAGATTGGCATGTATAAAGCTATCATTAAAACACCAATAATTGCACCAATCAAGACAATCATTAACGGTTCAATAATAGATGATAAGGCTGCAACAACGCCATCAAATTCTTCCTCATAATATGTTGCTATTGACTGAAACATTTCCTCCATATTACCAGTTCTCTCACCTACAGCAGTTAATTGGGCAAGTGCTGGAGGAAAAATATGTTCTTCTTTTTGAAGTAAAGCAGATAAAGTTTGACCAGTTACTATCTGTCTTCCAATTCTTTCAAGTGCATAAATAAAGACAAGATTAGTTGTAACTGATTTTGATATTTTAATTGTATCAATAATGCTTACACCAGCTCTTGTTAGGTTTGCCATAATCATACACATTCTTGAAACAGTAGCTTTTACAATTAAGTCTCCAAATAATGGGAATTTTAAAAATCTCTTATGCATAACATGTCTAAAACCTTCAATATTTTTATACATAAAGTTATAAAGTACTCTGATAATTATAATTGTTCCCACAATCTTCATTATATTTCCTGGATCAGCAATAAATCTACTGGCATTTACGATAACTAATGTTGCTGCTGGAAGTTTTACTCCCATTGCACCATACATTTTTTCAAAAACTGGAACTACCTTCCATAACATGAAAATTGTAATAGTTGTTGCAACAGTCAAAAGCATTACAGGATAAAATAAAGCACTTTTAATTCCTGACCTGATCTTGGCATTTTTTTCAAGCAACTCTACAAGTTTAATTAAAAATTCGTCTAATTTACCACTGGCTTCCCCAGCTGAAATCATATTTAAATAAATGTTGTCAAAAATTGTTGGATGTTTAGCAAAAGCATCTGTCAAATTCATACCACCATTAAGATCTTTAACTATAGAGTGAGCTGTCATTTTCATTTTCATGTGTACAGTTTGATCTCTAATCATCATGATCGACTCTAATATAGGTAGACCAGCTTTAATCATGGTAGAAACTTTTTTTGTAAATTGTAACAACTCTTTGGGAGGAACTTTAGCCCAAGGTCCAAAATTTAAATAAATATTTCCTTTAGCAATAATTATGGGTGCATTACTTAATGGGATGTCATCTAATGATGGTGGTCCCTTTGCTTCTGACTTACCGTTTCCTTTTTTTATAGATGTAACTATGATTTTTTTTTTTCTTAGTTCTATGGCTGCAGCCTTTGGATTAGAAGCTGATATTTGACCAGTTATTTTTTTTCCAGCCTGGACACCTGCGTATTGAAATGTTGCCATATTAAACTACTAAAATTCTTGAATATTCAGCTACTGATAATATACCGTTTTTTATAAAATTTCTTCCAATTACTTGCATTGTTTTAAAACCATCTTTAACAGCAACTTCCAACATTTCATCTCCTCTGGCATCTCTTAAAATTGCAGCTTCAAGATTTGGAGTTTTCTTTAATACTTCATAAATACCTTGTCTACCTTTATAGCCAGTATTGTTGCATTCAGTGCATCCAGCTCCTTTTTTTGCGGTAAAAGTTGAAAGCTCTTCTTCTTTAAATCCATATTGCAAAAGCGTTTCCTTAGTTGCTTTATCGTCATCAACTAAACATTCAGAACAATTTTTTCTTGCTAATCTCTGAGCAACAATCAAACTTAAAGCTGATGCTACCATGAAACTTGGAACTCCCATGTTTACTAATCTAACAACTGTTGAAACAGCATCATTTGTGTGAAGAGTGCTTAATAACAAGTGACCTGTTAACGCTGCTTTGATTGCAATATCTACAGTTGATTTATCTCTTATTTCCCCAACTAGAATTACTTCGGGGTCTTGTCTTAAAAAAGATTTTAAGATCGCTTCAAATGTTAAGCCAATTTCATTGTTAGCTTGAATTTGACCTACACCTTTAAGATAAAATTCTACAGGATCTTCGGCTGTCATGATATTAGTGCCAGGATTATTTATTTTTTTAATACAGCCATATAATGTTGTACTCTTTCCACTTCCTGTTGGGCCAGTAACCAATACCATTCCTTGAGGAGCAGTTATAGCAGCAACTAAATTATCGTAATCTTCTTTATCTAAGCCAATTTGTTCTAAACCTAAATCTGGTCCAGCCGCAAGTAAACGCATTACTACTCTCTCACCTTCTTTAGCTGGTATCACTGAAAATCTTACATCTATATCAACATCGTCCTCATTTTTTGGTTTTGGATTTTTAAATTGAAGCTTTCCATCTTGGGGTAATCTTTTCTCAGAAATATCACATCCAGACATAATCTTTAATCTTGTTATTATTGCATTGTAATTTTCCATTAAGAATTGTTTGAATTGAAGTTGCTCTTGTAAAACACCATCTTTCCTAAATCTGACCTGAGCCTCCCCACGTCTAAAAACTTCTATGTGAATATCACTCGTTCCACTTAAAAAAGACTCAATTAATAATTTATCTACAAAATCTACAACAGCATTCTCGCCACCAGAATTAAACGCATTAGGTACTTTAATATTTGGGTTTGCTTTTCCAATAGTTTTCTTTTGTTCTAAAGGATTTGGAGATTTTGCTTCTTGCGTAGCTTCAATAACACTTTTAAATTTAAGAGCTTGGTCTAAATTAGATGGTTTGGCAACATAGAGTTCAACATTACAGCCAGTCATACTTTTTATTTTTCCTGCTAATGTTGATTTTGTTGGGTCAAATAAAGCTATCTTTAATATCCTTCCATTTAATTCATAAGGAAGCATTTCATTTTCCATAATGAATTCTTTGGGTAATTTTTTAACTGCATCTTTTTTAATACTTTGCTCTGTTAAGACTACTTTTCTTAAAGCATAAGTTCTTGAGATTGCAGAAACAATATCGTCTTCATTTACATGACTGTCATTAAGTAAATATTCTAATACGCCTAGTGGAGCTTTTCCATTACTCTCATATTTGGTTTTTGCAGCATTAAAATTTGCTTCAGATAATTTACCTGATGTTTTAAGCAAATTAGAAATTTTAATACTAATCTCAGGATTAATTGATGGCATATGTGTAAATTATATTTAATTATATAACTTATACAAGATTTGCACTGATAAATATTAACAATTGTGTCTTGTTATCTTCTTTAGTTTCACTTCTAAAAAATGTCCCTAATATAGGAATTTTTGAGAAGAAAGGAACTCGATTATTATTGTCATTTTTGGAATTTTTATAAACACCTCCAAGAACTGCAACTTCTCCAGATGCTACTCTTACAATTGAAGTTAACGATTCTGTATTTGTAGCAGTTGTGTTTGTTACACCAGTTGGAACAGTTCCAGGTGAGCTGTTAGAAATATTTAAGTTCAATTCAATTTGATTGTCGTTAATTATATTAGGCGTCACGCTCATTGATAAGTTTTGATTAATTGTAACAGTTGTACTTGCTGTTGACCCTGCACCATCTATTTCTTTTAACAGCTGGTTACCTTGAGCTAAGGTTGTTGTTTGTCCATCTAATGCAAACAATTTAGGATTAGAAATTGTTTCAGAATTTTTTTGATCAATGGACATTGATATAAGTGCCTTTAATCTTGTAATACCAATATTACCCATTATTACTGCACTTCCTGAAAGTTCTGCATTTGTAAATGTGGTTGTTGCAGGTAAATCTCTTGACTCTAAAAACGCTGCAGCGTTTTGAGTATTAAAAGTAGTTGTTACACCTGTTCCAGGAGAAGTATCAACACCAGTAAACTCAATTCCATTTTGTCCATTCGCTAGAGCACTTGAATTAAATAGCTGCAAGTTATTATTAAACTTTTCATTAAAGTTATCAGTAGCATTGATCAAATACGCTTCAATTAAAACTTGCTTTCTTTCGATGTCAACTTTTCCGATAATTTCTTCAACTAAATTTAGATCTTCAGGCGATCCTCTTACAAGTAATTGATTATTAGAAACATCATCTGTTATTTCAATTGTGGTATCATCTCCTAATAAACTTTGTATCGGCTCAATTACATCTGCAGATGTTTGATTAAATACTCTAAAAATTTCAGCTAATATTAATTGTTCTTGCTCACCATCAGTATTTAAAGCTGTTGCTCCACTTCCCAATGTTATTGAATTTTTATTAACCTCCAAAGTACGATCAATTTTCTCTTTCTCTAACTCTACATAGACATCTTTAGTATGCACTCTTAATAATCCTGAGCTTTCATCTTCAATCATGATAAGGTTATTTATATCAAGAATTGCATATACGGCTGAACCCCACTTGATGTTTTCAAAATCTATTGTGATGTTTCCACCTACTTCGTCTCCAACAATAATATTTCTTTGGATGAGACTAGCAAATAGTTTCAGAGCTGATTTAATATCCATATCATTAAGTTTTAAAGAAACTTCTGTTGTGTTTAACTTTTTAACAAAACTATTATGATCCACTATTTCT
Source organism: Candidatus Pelagibacter sp. (assembly GCF_052049975.1). Classification (GTDB taxonomy): domain Bacteria; phylum Pseudomonadota; class Alphaproteobacteria; order Pelagibacterales; family Pelagibacteraceae; genus Pelagibacter. The sequence continues at coordinate 53,278 of NZ_JBNGYZ010000001.1, forward strand.
AAAGGACTTTTTTTACCTTCTACACTGTCAGATAATGAAACTCTTCTAACTAAAGTTTTGGTTTCTCTAGTTTTTTCTTTTATTTTTTTTGTTTTTTCAGAAAACTCTTCTGATGTTTCTTTAAAATTTCCCGCTGTGGCTTCTACATCAAAAGCATCAATATCTTGTACCGCTCCACCATCTTCTTGCTCGTAAGCCATATCAGGTTTACCTGATTTACACCCTGAAAAGAGCAAAATCATTAAACTTAATAATATAAAATTAAATTTTAATGTTTTATTCATCAATTAAATAAATCTTCCACGTTAGTTACTGTTTCACCATCATTATTTGCAGATTGATCATTATTAGTTTCCGTATTTCCATCATTATTTCCTGGATCATTTTCAGTTCCTGGATCGTTTATATCAGTATTAACTGAATCTATGTCATTTGATGGAAGTGAAGCAATTGCTTGTCCTACCACTGGTGTGTTAATTAAAAATTCAAATTCGATATTTTCTTCCAAAACAATCATCATATTTTGTTGAATAGAAACAATAACCCCATCTTTATTACCAATTCTATCACCTTCTCTTACCATATATTGACCACTGTTGATTTCAATTATTGCTAAATTTTGTCTATCAATTTTAAAATCATTAACACTTTTTTTGTTTAAATTTTCATAGCTAATATTTTGATTAGCATAAATTGGAATTTTAATTAATTGATTTTCATTTATTATAAGAGTGTCTTGTTCGAAGTTGTTAAAGCTTGCTAACTCTGAAACTTCTCTTTCATATCTTCCAGCAATTTCTGCTAAAGTCTCATTTTCATTAGTTACATGTATAAAAAATGGTAGATGTAGTTTTTCACCTATCAATAAAATATCTTCATCATTAATGTCATTATAAGAGGCTAGTTGAACCGGATCTATTTTATATCTATCTGCAATTGTATCCAAACTCTGACCTTCTTTTACAATATGAAATCTATTAGGTATTACCAGCTTATCTCCATTAACAAGTTCTCTTGATCCAGGATAAATAGCATTTGCTAATTCAATTTCCCTTAAAGAAAAACCATATCTGAATGCAATTTTTTCGATAGTTTCCCCCTCTTTTATAGTGTGTGTAGTAGGAATTCTTGCTCTATCAAACTTTTTAACTTTTGCTCTCTTAAATGTGTGAGATGACTCTTTGCTTAATGCAGTGCCTTTTAAAGTATAATCTTTAAGAGAATAAGCCAACATTGGATCTATATTCAATACTGTTACTATCTCTACTTCCTCAGTTTCTTGTTCTGGCTCTACCTCAGCTACTTCTATAACTTCCTCTGGTTCATCACTAAATAAGTCCTCTGAAGCTATTTCCTCTGTTGGTTCTTCTGTAACAATATCTTCCTCTGGCTCTATCACTTCAGCTTCTTCAATAACCTCAGGTTCACGTGTAATTCCAATTTCGTTAGTAAACGGGCCAGCAATAGCTTTTAGATTCATCATAACTGAAAGTAAAAGTAAAGTTATTAAGATTTTAAAATTCATTTCTTTTTCTTTCCTGATTTTAATAGTTTAGCTACTGTCGCTTCGTTATCAAATTTTTCATCGTCAAATGGCTTTAGCGAAAGCATTGAGTTAAATTTTTTACTTATTGTCTCATTGGGTAATTCATCTTCCTTAGGATCTTTTTGTCCTTTAACTTTATATAAATTAATTCTGTCTTTAAGAGTAAACTCTACCATCGCTTCAATTTTACTGTCATTAACAACTTCATTATCAGAAAAATTATTCATCATGTTAACTACAGATTGATCATTTTTTGCTACACCAGCAACAAGAATATTTGTTTTTTCCTGAACACTAAAGCTTGTTAATCTAATATCCTCAGGAACGATTTTGTTTAAGCTAGAGTATAATTTTGCTGTTGTCTTTAAGTTAGATCCAAATGATTTTGCAGTTTTAACTTCACCATTAATTTTTTGAATCTTTGCATTATATCCTTCGAGTAAACTTTTTTTTCCATCAAGATCTTCTTTTAAAGATGCTGCTGCATTTATTTTAGATGAGTTATTAAATATTTTTAAAATTTTAAATGGAATAACATGACCAACAAATCCTAAAACAAAAATAAATGAAATCATTAAACAAAAGTTGCCAAGTACTTTTGATCTTCTATTAATTTTTATTTGCTCAAAATTTGATAACAAATTAATTGATAGAATTTCATCTAATTGAAGATTAAATGAATTCAATTTTCTAGAAGCTATTCCTATAGCTTCAGATGCTAAAGATTTATTGCTTAAAGAGTCTATATATTTTTTTGCTCCATCTGAAAATTCTAAAGAGTCTTCAGGATTGTAGTGTTTAACAATAACTTCACCAAGTTGGCGTTCTATACCTTTAGATAAGTTTTTAATTTTTGATTTGTCAGTTACTACTGAAACAATACTTATTGGATCAAATTCATATTTTGTTTCATACTCAACTAATGACTGTTTGATTTGTGATCCTAATCTTTCAAAAATTTCATCCCAAAATTCTGTCTCAACACTTTCTACTTCCTCAACAGTATCAAGCAAAACTTGATCAGCCTCAATAATATTTATTTCTGAATACTGAAACCCTTTTTGAGAACAAATTGTTATGCTTTTTTCTTCCTTTGTATAATTAAAAATAACATTAGGAGTTTCAAAACCTTCTTTGCCAAGAATAAGACCTTGCGAATTCATATGTGCAAACGGAGCAAGATCAATAACCACTGGGTTATATCCTGCTAGTCTAAAAATATTTGAATATGCCTCAACAAATTTTGTTTCCATAGTAACTAGCACTACATCCATCACACCAAGCTCTTCGTTAGTGCTAACAATTGAATAACTTGTTTCGTATTCTTGTAAATCCTCAGGTGTTTCGTCGAACTGATCCCAAAAACCACCTAAAGATGTAGCCTCTGACAAACTCTCTTCATCCATTATTGGGATTTGTAAATTGTATATTTGAGCTTTTGATGTGTCTAAAGAAATAGCAACATCTCTGGTTTTAGTTTTAATTGAGTCTAACGAATTTTTTACTTGGTCACTTAAATAAGTAGTTGCAGATAAAAAATCTTGATCATCACCAATGCCTGCTATTTGCTGGTTTGAAAAATTGTCTACTTTCCAAACATTTTTTTTTAAAGATATCTCTGCAGCTTGAATATATTTGTCTCTAAAAACTACACCAATAACTTTTTCTTTTTTTGCGTGAGAATTCCCGATAATTTTTATTATTGGTGCAAAAGCTTTTGCTATTGGAGGACCAAGTTTATCAATCATATTTTTTTATAAAAACCTTATAGAATCACAATAATAAATACCGAATCGGTACACAAGCATTAGTTGTGTTACTTTATATATATAGCAATACTAAAAAAAACTTGAAAAATATTAACTTTTAGAGCATCTAAGCAATAATGAGTCTTCAAGATAAATTAAAAACTTACCCCAAAGAGTATGATTTATCAGATATTCACATTCGATCGAATCAACCATTTGCAATTAGAGAAAATGGAGAAATAAAAGTTTTTAGCAATGATGTAATATCAAGACAAGACATTGAGTCTTTTTGGAAACAATCTTTAGATAAGGCGCAGTATGATTATTTAATTACTAACGGTGATTTAGACTTTGCAGTTGTTGTTGATGGACAAAGATTTAGAGCGAACGGTTATTACTCATCATATGGCCCAAGTATGGTTTTAAGAAAAATCATTAGTGAAATTCCAAACATTGAAAAGCTAGGTTTACCACCAGCTGCGCATGAATCTATAACACATAAAACAGGTTTAGTTCTTGTTACAGGCCAAACTGGTTCAGGAAAATCTACTTCTCTTGCTGCAATGATTGATCAAATTAATTCTCATAGAGCAGAGAATATAATTACTATTGAAGATCCTATTGAATTTGTTCACCCTGCAAAAAAAAGTATTATCTCACAAAGGGAAGTTGGAAAAGATACAGGAAGTTTTGCTAAAGCTTTAAAATCTGCATTAAGACAAGACCCTGATGTGATCTTAGTCGGTGAGATGCGAGACCTTGAAACTATTTCATTAGCTTTAACAGCTGCAGAAACTGGTCACTTAGTGTTTGGAACTCTTCATGCAAGTAGTGCATCATCAACAATCACAAGAATACTTGATGTGTTTCCACCTGCACAAAAAGAACAAGCCCAAACGATGTTAGCAGGGTCTATTAGATTGGTAATGTCGCAACAACTTTTGAAAAGAAAAGGTGGAGGAAGAATTGGTTGTCATGAGGTAATGACTGGAACTCCTGCTATAAGAAATTTAATTAGAGAAGGTAAAACAGAACAAATTCAATCAACTCTCCAAACATCAGCTAAAGATGGGATGTTCACGATGGAAAAATGTTTAGAGGGACTTAAATTAAAAAAGTTAGTTGAGTAAAATTTTACTTTGCGCCTTGCACAAATCTTTGCTGAGGTTGAGTAGCTTTAAATTTTCCAGTACCAGTGCAATTATTTTTTGTTGTTTCACCTAAACCTCTATTTTTGCTTGAAGGATTTGGATTATTTTCCCCCTCACAAGTTAATTCTAAATTTATTTCACCAGTAATCTCAACATTAACTTCCCTAAATTTGATACCACTTGCAGTAGACTTTGTAATTATATTGTTATAAAAATAGTTAGCAGCAACAAATGCAACAAATGCAATTAAAAAAGTTTTTATGTCTTTAAATTTTTTATTAAAATTTTTCATACTTATTCTTATTATATCTAATTTTTCGCAAACTTCTAATGCAAATATTTATCAATTAAGTTGTAAGAATAAAAAGAATTCAACTACTTGGGTATTTTCAAATAAAAGAAAACAGGTAATTTTATCAAAAGTAAATAGTGCAAAAACAAAAGTAAATTTCAAAATGGATAGACAGACACCAGGTTCATTTACTTCTAAAGGAAATTTTAATGGATATGAAACTAATGTGACATATACAAAAAAAACTAATGAACTTGCAATTTTGCAAAGAGCGCTTAGAGGATCAAATCAATTTTATAAATGCACTGAACCAAAGTTACTTAAAGAAGAATAATCAAAAAACTAAAGTCAACAGAGTTCCACCATCATCTTGATGTTCGTAACTCATTTTTTTTGCAATGTTTTTAATAAAATGAATGCCCAGACCACCAGGTCTAACATCATGTAATTCTCTTGGTTTTATTTCTGAGGATGACACACGAGTTCCAAAATCTCGAAGTTCAGCTTTTAAACTATTTTCAGAAATTTTTTCTAGTTTAATTATGATTTTCCTAGTTTTATCAAAATCATATGCGTAACGAATAATATTTTGTAAAGCCTCATCAACTGCTAATTTGACTAAAAAAACATCTATTTTTGAAACGTTTTCATTACAAAAATTTTCAATACTTCTTCGTACATTTTTTAATTCAGCGGGATCAGATTTAATTTCTAATATCATTTTAATTTTTAATATTGTAACCTTTTTTTAAAAGAACGCTGACAACAGTTACACAGATTAATAAAAAAACTACCATTGATGTAACACTTATCCATATATTGAAATCAGATACCCCATAAAAAGAAAATCTTAAACCATTAATCAGATAAACTACTGGATTAAAATATGTTATCATTTGCCAAAATGGAGGTAACATATCTAAAGAGTAAAGACTTCCTCCTAAAAAAACCATAGGCGTTATTACTAAAGTTGGAATAATAGACATCTGTTCAAAATTAGAACTCATTAATCCAATTAAAAAACCAAACAAAGCAAAAGTAAAAGCAACAAGTAATAATAGAAAAATCATAAGAAAAGGATATTGAACTTCAACATCAACAAAAAAATTGGATGTAATAAAGATTATCAGTCCTACTATGAGTGTTTTAGTTGCTCCTGCACCAACAAAAGCTAAAACAATTTCAAAAGTAGAAATTGGAGCTGCTAAAATTTCATAAATGGTTCCATTAAATTTAGGAAAAAAAATACCAAACGAAGTGTTACTTATTGATTGAGTTAGTAATGTTAACATCAATAAACCTGGAACAATATAAGATCCATAACTTACACCATCAATATCTTTTACATATCCTCCAATTACAGAACCAAAAACAATAAAATAAAGAGAGGTAGATAAAACTGGAGATAATATTGATTGCATTAATGTTCTTCTAAATCTATCCATCTCATGTAGATAGATTGCTTTAAGTGCGTAAAAGTTAATTCTCATTTTTTTCCTTAACTAAACTTACGAATATTTTCTCTAAAGTACTTTGCTCAGTTTTTAAATCTTTCAACTTTAATCCGGCATCTTTAATATCTTGTAATAAAGTGGTTATACCTGTTTGTTTAGCTTGTACATTATATGTATAATCTAAAGCCATATTGTCATTAACAAGTGAAAGATTGTATTGATCTAAAACTTTTGGGATTTCATTTACTTTTTCTTGAAGTTCTACGGTAAGTTTTTTATGACCCATCTTTTTTAAAAGCTCTTTTGTCTTATCAACAACAATAATTTCTCCTTGATTGATAACACCTACTCTATCAGCTATTGCTTCAGCTTCTTCTATATAGTGAGTTGTTAAAATAATAGTTACCCCTGTCTTTCTTAATTCTTCAACTACTTTCCACATATCTTGTCTTAATTCTACATCAACACCTGCGGTAGGCTCATCTAAAAATAAAATAGAAGGCTCGTGTGAAAGAGCCTTTGCAATAAGCACTCTTCTTTTCATCCCACCTGACAATTGTCTTAGTCTTTGATCTTTTTTATCCCAGAGACTTAATTGTTTTAAAATTTTTTCAATATGATCAGGATTTGGTTTTTTTCCATACAAACCTCTTGAATATGAAACATTATTAAAAACTGTTTCAAAAGACTCCAGCGTCAATTCTTGGGGCACTAGTCCTATTCTAGATCTCGTTTCTCTATAATCGTCAATTATATCAAAACCATCAATCGTAATTTTTCCATCTGACGGTTTTACTATTCCACATATGATGCTAATCAATGTAGTTTTACCTGCACCATTAGGTCCAAGCATTGCAAATATTTCACCTTTTTTAATTTCAAGATTTATAGTTTTAAGAGCATTAAAACCATTATCGTATGTTTTAGATAAATTATTTATTGAGATTTCAACACCAGACATTGTGGCATATATAATTGTAATTGATAATTATACAATAAATTATTGTTGATTAATCTTTAATAAATTTCAACCAATTTCTTATTTCAAAGGTTTTATTTTCAAAACTTAATTTTTTATCCTCTTCTTTTATAACAGAAATATGTTTTGAAAAATCATCATCATTTTTAAAATAATTATTATTAAGTAATTTTTCTTTTCTTAAATTTGTAAGATTTATTGTTTGCTTATATTCGTAATCAGAATGATACTGCATACCCCAAACAACACTATTCTTATAATTAATGTTTAATCCCATCACATCGTTTACAGAATTACTAGCAAGTACAATTGAGTTTTCTGGTATCTCACAAACTTCATCAAAATTAAAAGCAGGAGTATTAAATTCATTTTTTTTACTTTCATAAAGTGGGTGTCTTAAGCCTGCTTCATTAATCTTAACTGATTTTGCTATACCCATATGAGCACCATTTTTTCCTTTGTTAACTTTTCCGCCTGCAGCCACAGAACAAACTTGTAATCCCCAACAAATTGCTAGAATTTTTTTTCCACTTTCCAAACATTCTTTTGCAAATTTAATATGTTTTTTTATTTCTTCAGACATATCATTCAATCTCATTGCACCACCTGTAAATGCAATTCCATCGTAACTATTAATCTTATCTAAAGCGGCAGAACTTTCTTTATCATTGCCAGGATGAATAATTTCAATATTTGCTTTTGGCTCAAATTTTAAAAATAAGTTTTTTAAATTTTCTGATACTTTTGCGCCAGCAGCCTCAATGAACATTTTAGAGTCTTGTTCAATATTTCCTTCAACAATTAAAATATCTAAATTTTTCACTAGAAATTTAAAATAATTTACCAGACATACTGTGTTCGTACATTACTTTCATGTCAGCGACAGTTAGCTTTTTTGGATTTCCTCCTGTAGAAGGATCTTCTAGAGCCATTTTTGATAAACGATCTATATCAAAGTCATCATCTTTTATTACATCTGAAAGTTTATGAGGAATATTCAAATCTTCTCTTAACTTCAAAGTCCAATTTATAAACTCATCAAAAGATTTAACTTTAAATTCAAGGTAATCACAAATTTTAATTATCTTATTTTCAATCACATCTTTATTAAAAGTTAAAACATAAGGCATAAAAATTGCATTTGATAATCCGTGATGAACGTTGTTTAAAGCATTCACTGGATGGCTTAATGAGTGGATTGCACCTAAACCTTTTTGAAAAGCAGTAGAACCCATACTTGCGGCAGTAAGCATATTCATTCTTGCTTCAACATTTTTTCCATCGTTAACTGCAACCAGTAACCACTTGTTAATTAATCTCATTCCTTCTAAGGCAATCCCATCTGCCATTGGATGAAAACCTGGGGCACAAAATGCTTCAAGATTATGTGCTAAAGCATCCATTCCAGTTGCTGCAGTAATTTTTGCTGGAAGACCTAGTGTCAAATGTGGATCTAAAATAACTATTGATGGTAAGAATTTTGGATGAAAAATAATTTTCTTAACTCCAGTATCTTCGTTCAAAATTACGGAAGCTCTTCCAGTTTCAGATCCAGTTCCTGCAGTAGTTGGAACTGCAATAATTGGTGCAATTTTATCAGAGTCTGCTTTAGTCCAATTATCACCTACATCTTCAAAATCCCATATAGATAAAGATTGACCAGACATAAATGCAATGGCCTTACCTACGTCTAAACCACTACCTCCACCAAATGCAATGACACCATCACAATTATTTTTTTTATAACTTGAAACTCCTTCTTCAACATTAGTACCAGTTGGATTACCAACTACATTTGAGTATAATTCAACTTTAAAACCTTCTTTTTTTAAATTCTCTAAAGTACTTTTAACTATATCAGCCTCTGCTAACCCTTTATCAGTTACTAGTAGAGGTTTTTTAATATTTAAATTTTTACAAGCTGCACCTAAATCTTTAATTCTATTCTCACCTACCCACATTGTTGTTGGGTAATTCCAATTATATTTTTGCATGTTATTATTTAGTGTTTGTTAATTTGATGTTATATATATCACTTTATTAAACAAATTTAATCAAATTTTTATGCAACAAACAATTACGCCAATAGATAACACAGTCTATATCGAAAGAGAATATAACTCTGATAAAATTGAAAATACAATTACTAGCTCAACTAATGCACAGATAGGTTGGTATAATTTAGGTGTTAAAGAAAGAGTTAATTTACTAAAAAAATTTGTTGATGATTTTTTATCAAAAGAACAAATAATTTCTGAGGAGTTAAGTAGACAAATTGGCAGGCCTATTTCACAAGCAGTTGGTGAATTAAAAGGTTTTAAAGAAAGAGCAGATTACATGCTTTCTATTGCAGAGAAAAAATTATCAGACATTGATGTTACTAAAGACTCAAACTTTAAAAGTTTTATTCGAAGAAGAGCTTTGGGAGTAGTGTTTGTTATTGCACCTTGGAATTATCCCTATTTAACAGCAGTTAACTCTATTATTCCAGCTTTGGCTGCTGGGAATACAGTTATATTAAAACATTCTGCACAAACACCTTTATGCGCAGAACAGCTTTATGAGTCTGCAAAAAAAACACTTCCGAAAGATGTTTTTAATTATTTACACCTTAATCATAAAGATGGATTAAAAGTTGTTTCTGATAATAGAATAAATTTTGTATCTTTTACTGGATCAGTTAAAGCAGGTTACGATGTGCAAAAAGCAACCCATACTAAATTTATTGATATGGCTTTAGAGTTAGGTGGAAAAGATCCTGCATACGCAAGATATGATTGTGATTTAGATAAAACAGTTGAAAACTTAGTTGATGGATCTTTTTTTAATTCTGGACAATCTTGTTGTGGAATTGAAAGAATTTATGTTGATGAAAAAATTTATGATAATTTCTTAGAAAAGTTTATTTCACTTTCTTATAATTACAAACTTGGTAATCCTCTTGAAAAAGAAAACAACCTAGGCCCTGTAGTTAAGTTATCTGCTGCTGAATTTATAGTTAATCAAATGGAAAAGGCAGTAAGCAAGGGTGCCAAAAAAATGATTGATGAAAATAAATTTAAATTTCCTAAAGAACATAAAAATTATCTAGTTCCTCAAGTTTTAACAAATGTAAACCATGAAATGGATTTTATGACTGAAGAAACATTTGGTCCATGTGTTGGAATAATGAAAGTTAAAAATGAAGATGAAGCTGTAAGTTTAATGAATGATAGTCCTTACGGTTTAACAGCATCAATTTGGACAAATGATATAGAGATTGCTGAAAGAATTGGTAATCAAGTTCAAACTGGAACTTTCTTCATGAATAGATGCGATTATTTAGATCCAGCTTTATCTTGGACGGGTGTTAAAGAAACTGGAAAAGGTTGTTCACTATCTGAAATAGCTTACGAAAAACTAACTTCACCAAAAAGTTTTCATTTAAGAAAAAAACAATAAATGCAACTTAATTTTAAAGGTAAAAGTGCTGTTGTATCTGGAGCTAGTGGTGGTATGGGGTTAGAAGTTTCAAAATCCCTATCCAAAAGTGGTATTTCAGTTTTAATGTTGGATGTCAAAGCTCCAGATAAATCCTTTTTAAAAAAAAATCAAAACTGTGTTTTTAAAAAAGTAGATGTTACCAATTTAAAAAAACTTAAATCTGAAATTGATTATTTTTATAAAAAAAACAAGAGTATTGACTATTTAATTAATACAACAGGAGTACTGTGGTTTGACAAAGATGTTTCTGCTGTGGATATTCAAAATACTACTTGGGACAAAGTTTTTGAAATTAATCTTAAGTCAATGATGTATTTATCAAAGATTATTGTGCCATTAATGAAAAGAAATAATTTTGGATCAATGGTGCATATTTCTTCAATAGATGCTTTATCTGGTGATGACAAGCCACAAGATGCTTATGGCGCTTCAAAAGCTGCAATGATTAGATTATCAAAATCTCTAGCAATACAATTTGCATCAAATAATATTAGATCAAATATTATTTTACCTGGACCTATTGAAACTGGAATGCAAAAAAGATGGAAGAAAAATCCAAAAGCTAAAAAGAATTTGGAGAAGTTTATACCTCTTAATAGAGTTGGAAAACCTTCAGATATTTCAAATGCTTGTGTATTTTTGTTAAGTGATGAAGCTAGTTATATTACTGGAACTGAAATAACTGTTGATGGCGGTTTAACGTCAAAACCTTAATTTAATTAGGCGCCCTTTTTTTAAAGGCGCCTAAAAATATATTTTTTATCTATAAGGATATCCTGCTTTTTCCATTGTTTGAGCATATAATTTAAATGCATCAACAACTTTTTTAGCACGTGGACTAATCTTAGAAGTTTCGTCCCAGAACTCTTTAGAGTCTTCTACAACCTGACTCCACTCATTAGCTGGTAAGCTTGTTAATTCCATCTTCTTACCATTAACACGTAGATCAGCTTCTCCACCCCAGTACCATACTTGTCTATAGTAATGTGAATCATTAATAGACATTCTGTATAATGCTTGAAGTTTTGGACTTAACTTGTCCCAGCTTTTTTGGTTTGCAAAATAAGAACCAAACCATGCACCAGTTACAGAGTTAGTTAGTGCATATTTACATATATCTGCCCAACCGACTTCATAAGCTTCTGTAAAGCCACACCAGCAAACACCATCAAGTTCTCCTGTTTGCATAGCAACTTCAACATCATCCCATGGTACAATTACTGGAATTAATCCGTATTTTGCTAAGAACTTACCTGCAGTAGGAACACCAAATACACGTAGTCCTTTCATGTCAGAAAGTTTAGTTATTTTTTTATTTACAGTGAATAAATGACATGGGTCCCAAGCGCTAGTACTTAGCCATTGAACACCATCAACCTCACTGTAAGCTTCGTCCCATATTTCATTTAAACCATAATATTTAAATAAAGAAGGAACATCTAAGCTGTACCTAGTTGCAAATGGGAAATATCCACCAAATACTTGAATATCTACTGGTGAACCCATTGTAGCGTCATCACTCTGAACTGCATCAATCGTTCCAGCCTGCATTGCTCTGAAAAGCTCATCAGTTGGAACAAGTTGGTCAGCGTAATAAAGCTCAATTTCCATTTCTCCATAGGCTGCTTTATTAAATGCCTCAATTTGTGGTTTAATTACGTGGGCGCCTAAAGGAGCTCCAGAATAAGTTTGAAGTCTCCATTTAATAGGGTTTGAAGCTGCATAAACATATGGAGCTTTAACCGTCGCCGCACCAGCTGCCCCTAAAGTAAGAAGACCAGCTTTTTTAATAAACGAACGTCTTTTATTAGTGATTATTTTTTTCTCTTTTTTCACAAGGTTTCCCTCCCTTTCAATCCAAATACTATAATAAATTGAAATTTGATTAAACTAAATTAAATACGGAATTGTGCAGTTTGTTGACACAATATATACTTGAAGTTGTATTTATCTTGATAAATATTTTTCAGGTAAGTAAGTAGCAATTTCAGGAAATATCATAACAATTGCCAATCCAAAAACCATTACCAGCACAAATGGTATAATTGATCTATATATATCAATTAAAGTAATTTCTTTTGGAGCCATTGCTCTCATCAAAAATAAATTATATCCAAATGGTGGCGTCATGTAAGCAATTTGACAAGTGATAGTATATAAAACTCCATACCAAATAGGATCAAACCCTAATGCTATTATCAAAGGCACATATAATGGAGCAACAATCACCAACATAGCAGTGTCATCTAAAAACATTCCCATGATGATATAAGAAAGCTGCATCATAATTAGTACACCCCAAGGTGATAAATTCCATTTCTCAATAAATAAAGTTTCAATTGCTCTTCCAGCACCAAGACCATCAAAAACTGCTCCAAAACAAAGTGCTGCAAGAATTATCCACATAAACATACAAGAAACTCCCAAAGTTTTTCTTAATGTTTTTTCTAATACTTCTTTATTGAATCTTTTTTTATAAATCGCGGCTAATGTTGCTAAAAAAGCACCAACTGCTGAACACTCTACTAAACTAGCAATTCCCATTAAAAAAAGTCCTGTCATTAAAAAGAAAATTACAAAAGGAATAATTCCAGCTTTTAATAATTTTAACTTTTCAATTAATGGAATATCTCTTTCTTTTTTTGGTAACACTGGTCCAAGTTCTGGCTGTAGCCTGCATCTTATGTATATATAAAGTATAAATAGAGAAGCCATTAATACACCTGGTAATAAACCAGCCATCCATAATTTGCTTACAGGTTGTCTTGCTATCATTCCGTATAAAACCATTACTACACTTGGGGGAATTAAGATTCCCAAAGAACTTCCTGCTTGAACGACACCTGTGATCATACGTTTATCATATTTCCGTTTCAACATTTCAGGCAAAGCTATTGTTGCTCCAATTGCCATTCCAGCAACACTCAAACCATTCATGGCTGATATAGCAACCATCATAAACATTGTGCCGATAGCTAATCCCCCTCTTAAACCTCCCATCAAAACATGGAACATTTTGTACAAATCATTTGCAATGCCAGACTCTGAAATCATAAATCCCATGTAAATAAAAAGTGGTAATGTTAACATTGGGTACCACTTGAAAAGTTTCCAAGTAGCGGTGTAAGGCATCTCTATTGAACCATCGCCCCATATCAATAATGCAGAAGCTGTAGCTACAAATCCAATTGCGCCAAATACTCTTTGACCAGTGAACATCATTGTTAACATTGTTATAAACATGAACAATGCTATAAATTCATAACTTAAATATTCTGCTAACATTTAAATTTTTTTATTCCTTATTTTTGCGATATCTTTAAACAAAGTTGAAAATGCTTGTAGCAACATTAATAATATTCCAATTAACATTAATGTCTTAATTGGCCAAACATAAGGTGCCCAAGCTGTAAATAATTTTTGTTTTGTTTTGATAGTGTATTGAAGACTAGTGATAGATCCATAAAAAAGAATTGCTAAATAAAAAATTAGAAAACCACTAGTACATATATCCATAATTGCTTTTCCTCTTTTTTTTAATCTTCCATAAAATAAATCCATTCTCACATGATCGTCCGTGATCATAGAATATCCACCGCCTAAAATATAATAAGCTGTGATTGTAAATTGAGCCATTTCAATAATCCAAAGAAGAGGAAAATTAATAATGTTTCTAGTTACGAATGACAAAATTAACAAAAACATCATGAAGAATACCCAGTACATTACAAATCTTCCAACTTTCTCACAAATAAAGTCAACGAGATGCACGTAGTATCTAATTAATTTTGGCATAATTCTTTCTGAACAATTAATTTATATTTGATATAAAAATTTGATTCAACCTTGTAAAAATTTTTTTAATTTCAAATAAAGAATTGGAACGATTGTGGCAGTTATAAATGAGAGAAACAGCAAAGACTGCGTCACGAAAGTACCAAAAAATTCTTTAGATATCAATGTACCTACAAGTAGACTTTTTGAAAAATCTGGTGATGGGAATAATAAAAAACCAACTAATAATCCAACAACAATTGCTTCATAAGCATTTTTCTCATTAATCTTTTTGTCATAAAAACTGTAAAATATTGTCAATACAAAAGCACAACAAAACAAATCTGCTAATAAAAATAAGTATAAAATACTAAAACCTTTAGAGGCTACAAAAAATGCAATTAAAGATAATCCTATGATTATATATTTAGATAACTTTAAATAATCAGTCTTATTTCTTAAATTAAAAGTTGCTTTTCCATCAACTACTATCAGACTTGATATTGCATTAATTAAAGTATCAATTGTAGAAATCGTTAGAGCTAAAGCTAAAATAATTATTAATAGTGATAGATATTTCGTATTTTCGTTCAATAGAAGTGAAAAAAAACCTAAATCAGGAATTATTTGCGGGTCTTTTGAAATTGCAACTAATCCAGTAAAGCCCATAAAAAATACTATAGGTACGATAATAAAAAAAGAAACTAAGAGACTTATCTTAAGCGTTTCGTAGTTTTTTGCAGCATAAACTCTTTGCCAATTACCTTGATGAAACAAATTTGTTGCTGCAACAGCAATAAAAAAAGTTAATCCAGCAGTATAACTAGGTATATAATTCGAACTAATTAAATGAGGATTTTTATCCTCAATAAATGACAAAGAAAATTGATCTGCATTAAAATTTAATATGTAATTAAATGAAATTATTAATAAAATTAAAATCACTATCATTTGAATATTATCTGTAAAAATAGAAGCTCTTAAACCTCCGTATAATGTGTATATCAATGTCGAGATCATAATAACCAAGGCCGTAATCCATAGTTCAGTACCTGAAATATAGTTTATCAAAAAAGCAACTGCTGTTAGTTCTGCACACAAAAAGATAAACATATAAAATATGCTCATTAATAAAACTAATTTAAATAAACTTTTGCCAAACTTTTTTTTTACAAATTCAATTAAAGTTGATCCTTTTGAAAACTCTTTTCTAATTTTCTTTCCAAGAAAGATAAATGCTATCATGGGGAATGCTGTTCCCAATGCGTAGCCAATTACAGCTCCAATTCCACCCCAGGTAGCTGCAGAGGCTGGACCAAATAAAATCCATGCTCCCAAAGCAGAAGCAACTAAGCTCATAGTCAAAGAAAATGATTTAATATTTCTATTTGCTGTTAGATAATTTGATAAACCTTTGAATTGTTTAGAATAATAAATTCCTAAAAAACTAAAAATTAAACTGATAGATATAACTAATAAAAGTGAACTTGATTGATTAATTAAATAATTGTTTTCCATTTTTCCCTTTCTGAATTACCGGACAGGTTCTTAGGGTTTAATCTCAGTCAATTTTGACACCCCTTAAAGAAATATTAGTTTAAATTAAATATTTTTCAATAAGATAATAAAGAGTAAATATTATCAAAGAAATACAGATCATTATAAATACTTTTTCTTGGTTGCTCATGCTCTTTTGTTTTCCATAATCTCGATCATACATTGAGTTGCATACTCTCGCCACTCAGTGGAAGATTTATTTTTTAAACTATTTAAATGGTCTCTATTGTTGTTTATATCCTTTTTATGTTTAATTTTATCTGCTTGCTCTAACTGTGCTTCCATATTATCAAGATTATTCTCCATTGCCTTAATCCAATCATTTCCTAATTTAACACATTTTTCATCATCTTTTTCATCACATATTTGTTTGAAAAAATTAAAAATAACATCATCTGTTTTATTTAAATTTGACATTCTATTTCTTACATTCTCCAATAGATTGGGTTCCACACTTTTCACCATCAGTCCAATTTGCACCAATTAAATTAGCTCCCTCAAAATTTGCATTAATTAAATTAGCTGAAATTAAATTTGCTCCCATTAAATTTGCATTTTGAAAATTTGCTTCAATTAAAGTAGAGCCCATAAGATCTGCATTTGTTAGATTTGCACCTGTGAAATTAGTTTTTTCAAAGTTTGCTCCGATCATTACAGACTCGTATAAATTCGCTCGATAAAAAGTGGACTCTGGAAAAGTTCCAAAAGACAAATTTGAATTCATCATTATACTTTTATCAAAATTGACTTGAATAAAACTTGTAAAAGATAGATTGGAATTTGGCAGATAGCTACCCTGTAAATCTTGACCATCAGAAAATCTACATTTTGAGTAATCAACTCCATCGGCTATTGGATCATCACAAGCAGAATTTGCTGGTGTTAAAAAGGAGAATAACAAAGCTATTAGTAATATAACTTTTCTCATATTTAAAATTAACACAAAATATATCTAAAACAATCTTGTAAAAAATTTAAATTTCTAAATCTTTAATTTGTTGCTCTGCATCCCTAATTGATTTTTCATAATCAAGGGCCATTTGATCAGCGCTGACAACATTAATTTTTTCAATTCCAAAAAAGTTTAAAATAAATTTTAACCAAGGAGTAAGAAAATCTTCATTGCTATTTAATTTGGTTCCTCCAGAAGTAATGACTAGATAAGCTTTTTTGTTTTTTAACAAACCTTCTCTTCTGCCATTAGGCTTAAATCTAAAAGTTTCTCCAACTCTGGCTGCAAGATCAGACCATGCTTTTAGGGTTGCTGGAGGCCCATAGTTATATATCGGTGCTGATATAATTATAACATCACTTTCTTTTAGTTCTGCTACTAATTTATCAGATAACTCGAACATTTTTTTGTGTTCTGTTGTTTGATCTTTTTCTTCAATGTTCATTCCAGACTCAGTTAATCCAGATACAAAAAGCATTTCATCATCAAGATCTCTATAAATTATTTCATCACCAGGTTTTTTTATTTTATCTAAAAGTTTTTTAGCAAGAGCACGTGATGTAGAGCCTTTTTTTCTTGCACTTGAATCTATTTGATAAATTTTCATACTAATTTTTAACCGAAACTTTGTAAGAATGGAAAGATATTTAGCAAGTAAAAACCTAAAAATTGTAATTTATTTGTCAAAATTAATATTCCAGTGATTAATAATAAGACCCCTCCAACCTTTGAGATAGTATTAATATGTTTTCTCATATTTTTTGAAAAAAGGAGAAACTTTTGAATAAGATAACCAGATATAATAAATGGAATTGCTAATCCTAAAGAATAAAAAGCTAAAAGTAAAATTGCCCTTGCCAAAGTTTCCTCGATTGACGCTAAAGCTAAAATAGAACCTAAGATTGGACCTATGCACGGTGTCCATCCAAAACCAAAAGCAAATCCAATAATGACTGGGAAAAAGAAACTATCGAATTTTTTAAAATCAAATCTTCTATCCATGTTTAAAAAACCAAAATTAAAAACGCCTAATAATTGCAAAGAAAAGAAAATTATTACCAAACCTGCAATCAATCTAAATGATTGAGAGTTTTGCAATAAAACTTTCCCTAAAAAAGATGCTGATGCTCCAAAAATAATAAAGACAATTGAAAACCCAAAACAAAATTTTATTAAAGGACTTAAATTAAAATCTTTTTTTTCTGTTATTTCTTTTAAGGATTGGCCAGAAACAAATGAAATGTACCCTGGAATTAATGGTAATACACATGGTGAAAGAAAGCTGATTAAACCAGCTCCAAAAGCTATAATTAATTCTAACATTATCCTGTATTTTTCATTGCAGCAGAAATACCTGCTATTGAAGTCATTAATGCATCTTCAAGATATTTTCTATCAATTTTATTAATTTTTTTTGAGTTTAATTTTCCCATAATTTTAGCTTGCAAGACATTTAAAACCTCAGTGTAGTTATTTCTTACATACAATGATTTTCTAAAATTTTTTCTTTCTTTTAATATTTCTTTAGGTGTTATTTTTTTGTGAAGTTTGACCAAATGATCAAATTGAAATCTCAATTTTTTTCCAATTCGCTTTAACTTTTCATCTGCCAAGTTATTTTCATAAATAATTGATATTTCAGGATCAACTTTAGAAATAACCATGTCTAGAATATCCATCGTTGAAGAGAAGAAAGGCCAGTTTTTTTGCATATCATTTAAGTTGTTTTTAAATTTTTTAATTCCCGCATATCTCAATGCCTCAGCTGTTCCCAACCAAGCTGGTAACAATAATCTAATCTGTGTCCAAGCAAACACCCAGGGTATTGCTCTCAAACTTTGAATATTATCTACATTTTTTCTTTTTGTTGGTCTTGAGCCAATTGAAAGTTTTCCAAGTGCCTTATGTGGTGTAACTGTTTTGAAATATCTTATAAACTCCTCGTTAGAATTTATACTTCTTCTATAAGAAGATGTCGAAAGCTCAGTCATTCGTTCAATTAAATCTCTCCAATTAGATTTGGGTTTGGGCGGAGGATTTAAAGTTGCTTCCATTACAGATCCTATATAACTACACAAATTATATTCTGCTAAAGGTTTGTAACCGTATTTTTGCTGTATAACCTCCCCTTGATCTGTAATTCGAATAGAGCCATTAACTGTACCTGATGGTTGAGATTTTAAAGTAGCTTGAATTGGTCCACCACCTCTTCCTGGTGAACCACCTCGTCCATGAAAGAAAGTAAGAGAAATTTTATATTTTTTTGCAATGTCTCTAAGCTCTTCCTCTACTCTATATTGGTTCCAACTCGATGATAATTTACCTGCATCCTTGCTCGAGTCTGAATATCCAATCATCACTTCTTGCTGATGATTAACAAGTTTTCTGTACCAACCAAAAGAGAAAAGTTTTTCCATTATTTTTTTACCATTTTTTAAATCATCTAAAGTTTCTAATAATGGCACTACTCTTAAAGGCTTCTTAATTTTTGCTAATTTTTGTAAATAATAAACATTTAAAATATCCGATGAGTTAGATGTCATAGATATCACATACGCACCTAGGCATTCACTTGGTTGTTTCGATATAACTTCAAACGTATTCCAGACTTCTTTATTAAGCTTATTTTTAATCTTTAAATATTTAGAAGTTTTTTTATCATTGATTAATTTTGATAATAATTGAACTTTTTTTTCTTCATTAAAATTTTCAAATTTAATTTTAAAGTTATTTTTTATAATTTCTGAGACTAATTGAGAATGTCTTGAAGATTCTTGTCTGATATCTAATTTTGCTAAATTTATGCCAAAACATCTTGCTCTTCTTAATAAATCAAGAAGAATTGTATTGCCAATTCTTTTATCTTTATTTTCATTTAAGGATTTTCTAACGTCTCTTAAAACTTCGATAAGTTCATACTTATCTTTAAATAACAAATCCTCATTTAATTTTTTATTTTTATTTAAATGCTCTTCTATATTTATATATGTTGCTCTAATTTTGTCTCTAATAGGTCTAAGGTAAACTCTATATGGTTCAAATGAATTTTTAGAAAATTTTTGAATTTTTTTTGAACATTTCTGCATTGATAGATCTTGGATAAGTTTGGTAAGTTCTCTTTCATATAACTTTGCTGCTTGCCATCTTGAAAACATAATTATTTTTTCTGTTATTTGAGAAGTAACATTTGGATTTCCATCTCTGTCTCCACCCATCCAAGAACCAAATTCTATTGGATTAAAACTTCTTGGAAGATCTTTTCCATAATATTTTCTAAAAATTTTATTTAATCTCTTATAAACTTTTGGGATAGTGTCCCACAAACTATCTTCAATAATTGCCAAACCCCACCTTGCTTCATCAAGTGGCGACGGTTTCGTTCTCTTTATGTCGTCTGTTTTCCAGATAATTGTAATTTCACTATATAAAGCTTTGTCAATTTCATTAATTTTTTTTTGGTAATTTTTGTATAAATATCTTTGCTCAAGCAGCTCAATTAAATTTGCATATTTCTGGATTAAAGTTCTTCTTTTTACTTCAGTTGGGTGTGCAGTAAGAACTACGCCTATTTTTAAATTTTGTGCAAGATCATAGATTTTTTTATTTGGAATCGATTTATTTTTAAAAAAATTTTTAAAAATATCTTCTATAAAAAGACTCTCACTTTTTTTATTTTTATTTTGCTCAATTTCATTAAGAGTATGTGAAGTGTCATGAGCTTCAGCAAGATTCATTAAGTTACAAAAATGATTGAAAGCTCTTGTTAATTTAAAAATAGTTTCTGAATTTAAATTTTTAATTTTTTTTGAGAGTCTTTCATGAGGGTTACTGGCCCCATAATTATTTAAATTTGGCTTTGATAATAGTCTTATTTCTTCAACTAATTTGAAAAATTTATCACCTTCTTGCTCTCTTAAAACATCACCAAGAATTTTTCCTAAAAGTCTGATGTCTTCTCTTAAAAACTTTGTGGGAATTCTATCGTAATATAAGTCTCTTTTCTTCAACCTTTGATACCAAGATGCGTATACTTTACATTTAAATAATCTTTTATAGCCATTGATCCACCTTCACGACCATAGCCAGTTTGCTTGATACCACCAAAAGGAGCTTCGGCAATTGCAACTAGTGGTGTATTTACAGCTACAGTTCCAGTTTCCATTAACTCTGATGTTCTATGAGCTTTTTCCATTGAGTTAGTGCAAATATAACTACATAAACCTAAATCATTATTATTTGCTCTTTCAATAACTTCATCAAATGACTTAAATGACAACATTGGAACTAATGGTCCAAATGGTTCTTCTCTCATAATAGTAAAGTCATCTTTTACATTATCAAAAACTGTTGGCTCATAATAAAAACCTTTATTAAAACCTGATGGTCTTTTTCCTCCTAATAAAACTGTAGCACCTTCTTGCTTAGTTTTTTCGACTAGTGCCTCAACTTCATTTAATCTTTTTTGTGTTGTTAAAGGTCCAAGTTGTGTTTCAGGAT
The DNA here is from genome assembly GCF_052049975.1 of Candidatus Pelagibacter sp. Lineage (GTDB taxonomy): Bacteria > Pseudomonadota > Alphaproteobacteria > Pelagibacterales > Pelagibacteraceae > Pelagibacter. The sequence continues at coordinate 74,711 of NZ_JBNGYZ010000001.1, forward strand.
CCATACCATCACCAATTTTTAATTTTTTAATTTTATCAATAAACAAATTGGTAAATTCATCTTTTTTGTTTTCTTGCACATAAAATCTATTTGGAGAAATACAAACCTGCCCATTATTTCTAAATTTTGCAGCAATAGCCATATCTGTTGCTTTATTTAAGTCAGCATCATCAAAAACTATGAATGGAGAGTGACCACTTAATTCCATAGTAACTCTTTGAACTTTATCAGCTGCTTGCTTTAAAATTAATTTACCAACTCTTGTAGAGCCTGTTATTGAAATTTTTTTAATAATATCAGAAGATATTAATTGAGAAGCAATAGCTGGTGGATCACCTGATAATAAATTAACAACACCAGGAGGAACTCCACACTGTCTACAAATATCAACCAATTCCATTACAGTTCCTGGAGTGATTGTATCTGGTTTAACTATTACTGAACATCCTGCGGCTAAAGCTGTTGAAATTTTTCTTGAAGATAAAACTAATGGAAAGTTCCAAGGAGTTAATGCTGCAACAACTCCAACTGGCTGATAGTAAACATGAACTCTAGTATCTTCAAATCTACTTTCTACTGTTTGGCCATAAATTCTTTTTGTTTCTTCAGCATTCCATTCAAAAATATCTGCAGCTGCACCTACTTCACCTTTTGCTTCTGCAAAAGGTTTACCAACCTCTAATGTCATCCATTTTGCTAACACATCTTGTTTTTCTCTCATCTTGTCAGCAATTCTTCTGATAATGTATGAACGTTGCCAAGGTGAAGTTTTTTTCCAAACTTCTAAACCTTTTTCTGCAGCTTTTAATGCTCTATCAACATCTTCGGGAGTTGCTTTAGATGCTTTTCCTAAAATTTCTTCATTTGCAGGATTAATCACTTCATAAGTGTTATTGTCTGAAGAGGGTGACCATTTTCCATCAATAAACTGTCCAAATTTTTCGTACATAAAATAATTAATAACAGAGGTTGTATCAGATTTGCAATTAAAACATAATAACATTTTTGTAACAATGTTAAGATAAGTTACTAAAAAAAAGGAGGTAGAATGAAGTTTGTTGTATTAGGTAAATATTCAACACAAGGTCTTGCTGGTTTTGTAAAGAACCCTTCAGATAATAGACAAGAAGCTGCAAAAAAAATAACTGAAGCAGCTGGTGGAAAACTAATTGATATGATGACTCTAAGAGGAGCATATGATTTCATCGCTATTATAGAAGGGCCAGATTTCGAAACCATGGCTGGAATGAAAATGTTGATGCAATCAACTGGCACAATTGAAGATATGAATATAATGGAAGCTGTTGATTTCAATAAAGCTGCAGAGAAAGCTGCAAAAGCTGCATCTGCATACAGACCTGTTGGTAAATAATTTAGTTAAAAAAAATTCCCCTTTTGAAGAAACAAAAGGGGAATAAGGGTAGAGAAAAAATAAAAATTTAATTAAAAATTTTGAGCCCTATTTACTAATTTTTATTAAAATGTGAAGACTTTTTTTATTAATTTTTAAATAAAGTTGGAAACATTTTGCCAGCTAAATCATCCCCATTTTTATAGCCATTTTGCTCCATAATAGCTCTTTCATCTCGAGCCCAATCTCCTCGATATTCAATTTTTGATTGTTCTTTAGCCATTCTAAGAGTGAACCTATGAATATCTGAATTTGGAGTACTTTCATGTAATCCTCCATGCAAAGTCCTAATGTCAAAATAAACACAATCTCCTACCTCAAGATCCCACTCTAAAAACTCGTAATCATTTTTATTTTTCAAAATATCTGGAGTTACTTCATATTTTTTTCCATTAACAATACCAGCTTCACCATCAACCGTATGACCGTCATTAAATCTTGTTCTTAAAAATAATTTATTCCATAAATGAGAACCTTTTACCCAAGCAATCCCCTCTTCTTTTTTAACTGGCTCTAAAGGTAACCATAGAACACACATTGAACCTTCAAAATCAAAATAAGAAATATCGTGATGAAAAGGTGGTTTTGATTTAGAACCCGCTTCTCTATAAAACCAATTGTCCATAACTAAATTTATTTCTTTTGCTTCAAGAAGTTCTGATGCAATTTTTGATGTTGGTGAGTTAAAGACAAAATCTTTAAACTCAGGAATTAAATCCCATGTCCAAAAATCTTCATAGTAACTTGGAGAACTTTTATCTTTCGTATGATTAACAAACCTTGGGCTGGGATTAGATTTTGCTTTTTTAAAACCCTCTTTTAATTTGTTTATCCAGTAATGATCAAATTTTCCTTTAATCAAGACTGCGCCATTTTGGTTATACTCATCAATAAGGCTTTTTTCTAATATTTGACTCATGATAATTTAGTTAAATTATGATAACCTTATATTAAAAATGAATACTCTAAAAGACAGTTTTGGAAGATCTTTTCCCTACATCAGATTATCAATAACGGACGTTTGTAATTTTAAGTGTGGATACTGTTTACCAAATGGATACCAAGTAGACAAAAGTGACAATCGAACTTTTTTAAGCGCAGAAGAAATTGGAAGATTATCAAAAGCTTTATCTGAACTAGGTGTTTGCAAAATTAGATTAACTGGAGGTGAGCCAACTGTAAGAAAAGATTTTTTTGATATAGTAAAATTGATAAAATCAAACTCTGGAATAAAAAAAACTGTAATTACTACTAATGGCTATCATCTAGATAAAATTGCATCTAGAATTAAAGATAGCGGTCTTGATGGAATTAACATTAGTATTGATAGTCTAAATAGAGAAACATTTAAAAAAATTACAAGTCATGACAGATTACCAGAAATATTAAGAGGTATTGAAGAATTACAAAAACTTAATTTTAAAAATATTAAAGTAAATGCTGTTCTTCTAAGAGGTGTTAATGATAGTGAAAAAGATTTTAGTGAATGGGCTCAATTTATAAAAAACAATGAAATTGATTTTAGATATATTGAACTAATGCAAACTGGAGACAACTTAGATTATTTTAATAAATATCATGTACCTGCAACAAAGTTTACTGATTATTTAAATAGTAATAATTGGATAATTCAAACACTAGGAAGAGATGCTGGACCTTCCAAAAATTATATTAATTCCGAATTCAAAGGAAAGTTTGGAGTAATTGCACCCTACTCAAAAGATTTTTGTAAAAGCTGTAACAGATTAAGAATTACTGCAAAAGGTGATTTAAGATTATGTTTATTTGGAAATACAGGAATCAATATAAGACACTTAATGCAAACAGATGAACAAATTGAGGAACTAAAAGATTTAATTTTAAAACAGTTAAACTTTAAGAAAGAGTCTCATTATTTAGAACTTGGTGAAACAGGTTTAACTAAAAATTTATCAACTACTGGAGGATAATGAAAAATCTTAAAGTTGTAGACCAACAATCATTAAAAGATTGGGCAAAAGAGATATTTCAAAAAAACTCTTTTAACATGGTAGATGTATCCTCAAAGAAAGAAACTTTCAGAAGAGCATTAGCTTCAGGAAAAATTTATGTGGGCAAAGAAGTATTTGAATTAATCAAAAACAAAGAAATGCCAAAAGGTGATCCTATAACTTTAGCTGAAGTTTCTGCTGTACTAGGTGTAAAAAAAACTAGCGAATTAATTCCTTTATGCCACCCACTTCCTATTGACCATACCGCTACAAAAATAATTATGAATGAAGAAGATAATTCTCTGGAAGTATTTTGTGTAGTGTCTGCAGTTGCGAAAACTGGTGTTGAAATGGAAGCGATAATGGGTGTGAATGCTGCATTAACAACAATTTATGATCTAAGTAAAATTGTTAATCCTCATTTAAAAATTGATAATGTTAAGCTTCTAATTAAAGAAGGTGGAAAAAGTGGTTTATGGACTAATCCAGATGGATTACCTAAATTTCTTGAAAACATTTTTTAATTTAAATGTCAGTTCATCTTAGTTCTCAAAAAATTATTAAAGATTGGATCGATTATAACGATCATATGAATGTAGCTTATTATCTTTTAATTTTTGATAAGTTTGGAGCAGATAATCTAAATAGAATGTTTAAGATGGGCGAAGAGTCTGCAAAAAGTACTGGTATGAGCACTATGATTGTTGAAACAAATATAACTTATAATCAAGAACTTAAGCTTGATGATGAAGTGGATATTAACTTATTATATTTTGATCATGACAAGAAAAGACTTCAATATAAAATGGAAATGATAAATAAAAAAGGAGGATATTTAGCATCAACCTTTGAAGCACTAGCTCTTTATGTGAATTTGAACACTCGTAAAGTTTCAGAATTTGAGGAAGAAAAATTAAAAATAATGGATGAATTTATAAATAAAAATCAATCAAGCTTTGTTAATGAGAATTTAAAATTTTCATCTAAATTAAAGAAATGAAAATAATATTAGAATTATTTGGTGCTAGTAGAGACTTAAGTGACAAAAATATTTTAGAATTTGATTTAAAATCTCAAATAACGATTAAAGATTTTAAGGATATTCTCTTAAATTTTATTGATGAAACTTTCAATGGAAATGAAAATTTTAAGAAAATAATCAATTCATCTGCTTTTTGTTCTGAGGATAATGAAATTATAAGCGACAATTATAAAATCACAAAAGATCAAAAAATAGGTATTATTCCTCCAATTGGAGGGGGTTAATGCTTCACACTAAAATCATAGACACAGAAAAAGCAAAAATACAAATTTCTAATGCTGAAAAATTTATAGCCTCATCAAAATTTGGGGCATCAATTTTCTTTACTGGAACAGTCAGAGATTTTAATGAAAATAAAAAAGTCACAGGAATGACATATGATAGCCATGATGCTATGGTTATAAAGAGCTTTAAAGAAATCTATGAAGAGACTGAACAAAAACTTAATATTAAAGACAAAGCAGTTTATATTGAACATGTGAAAGGATATGTAAAACTTGGTGAGATGAGTATTATTATCGCTGTTGCTTGTAAACATAGAGATCAAGCATATGTTTTATCAAGATATATAATTGAAGAAATAAAGAAAAGATCACCAATCTGGAAAAAAGAACATTATGAAAATGAAGATAGTAAATGGTTGAAAGGTAATCCAATAAATAATGAAAAAATTTAAATATTCAGAAATAACACCTGAAAAAATTTATAATAATAGAAGAAAGTTTTTAAAAAATTTAGGCTATGGAATTGGTAGTATTGCATTTGCAAATAATGCTTTAGCAAACACAGATTTATCTAAACCAACATCTTACAAAGATATAACTACTTACAATAATTATTATGAGTTTGGTACTGGTAAAGGAGATCCTTATAAAAAATCCCAAGATTTTAAAACAAGACCATGGACTGTAAGAATTGAGGGGGAAGTTGAAGAACCTATAGACTTATCTATAGATGAAATTCTAAATTCATTTCCATCAGAAGAAAGAGTGCAAAGATTAAGATGTGTTGAAGGTTGGTCAATGATCATACCGTGGATGGGTTTTTCGCTCAGCGAATTATTAAACAAAGTTAAAATAAAACCTGAGGCAAAATTTGTAAAATTCATAAGTGTTTATGATCCTGAGAATATGGTAGGTCAAAGACGAGCAGTGTTAAATTGGCCATACGTTGAAGGATTAAGATTAGATGAAGCAATGCACCCTTTAACAACAGTCGTAACTGGATTATACGGAAAACCATTACCAAATCAAAATGGAGCTCCTTTAAGAATATTCATTCCATGGAAATATGGATTCAAAAGTGGCAAAGCTATTGTAAAAATTGAGTTGGTAAAAAAAATGCCAATGACAGCTTGGATGTGGGCATCACCAAGGGAATATGGATTTTATTCTAATGTAAATCCAAATGTAAATCATCCAAGATGGTCACAGGCTACTGAAAGAGTCATTAATGGTGATATTTTTTCTCCAAGAGTAGAAACATTAATGTTCAATGGATACGGTGATGAAGTTGCTCATCTATACTCTGGTATGGATTTAAAGAAAAACTTTTAATGAGGAAAATATACAAGCCGTCACTATTTTTTCTTAGTTTAATTCCACTAATAGTTATTATTTATAAAACATTCACTAACAATTTAGGGCCAGAACCAATTAAGGAAATTACGCATCATACTGGTGAATGGGCATTATTGTTTATTGTATTTACACTTGCAATGTCGCCATTAAAAAAAATTACTAATTTAAATATATGGATTTCATTTCGTAGGATGCTTGGTCTGTTCGCTTTTTTTTACGCATCTTTACATTTAATGACATATGTAGGTCTAGATTATCGTTTTGATTTAGAAAATATCTCAAAAGATATACTTACAAAAAAATTTATCTTCATAGGTTTCGCTGCATGGCTGTTACTAGTTCCTCTTGCAGTTACATCATCAAAAAAAATGATGGGTATTTTAAAACATAACTGGAAAAAACTACATAGATTAACTTATGTGATTGCAATATTTGCTGTAGTTCATTTTATTTGGTTAGTAAAAAGAGATCTTACTGAGCCTTTAATTTATCTTTTTATAATTTTAGCTTTATTAGCATTTAGAATAAACTTTAAATCGTCTTCAAAAGTCAGCTAATTTATCTAGGTCTTTAAATATTTTTTCAGAATTAACTTTAATTATAGCTGCATTTTTTTTTAATCTTTTAACCATAAATTTAGCTCCAACATCACCTTTAATTTTTTTAAATTTTGAAATTACAGATGAGTTAAATCCAATTGGATTACCAATTTTATTTTTATATTTTAGTAAATGAACAGAATTATATTTTTTATCGATAGAGTTATAGATTTTATTTATATGCGTTTTCTTAATATAAGGCATATCAGATTGAACTATCAGAAAACCTTTTGAGACCTTATTTACTTTTTTAATACCTGTTTTAATTGATGAAGCAATTCCAGATTTATAATTTTTATTCAATGTAAATTGAATCTTTTTATTTTTCATAATTGCTTTTCTAACTAATGAATGCTCATGACCTAACACAATTATAATTTTTTTTACTTTGCTTTTAATTAATTGATCTAAAATATGATTGATTAATTTTTTCCCTTTAAACATTTTAAGAAGTTTATTTTCTTTTGGTATTCTTTTTGATTGTCCTGCTGCGAGTAGTATCGCTGATATCATTATAAAATTTGCTCCAAAAATTTTATTAAATGATTATTTTTTTCTATAAAATTTGTAAAACAAATTGATTGAGGGACACCATGACCATCTGAAGGTCCCATATTATGATTTGCATCAGCCCACTTGCAATTAGTTGGTTTTAATTCACTATAATCAATAAATTTTACACCTTTTATGTCTCTAAAAAATGACAGTGTTTCTGGAGTTTCATATTTATCTTTATTGTGAGTAAATATAATTGAATTTATTGAATTAGATTTTTTTAAATTATCAAAATTTGTTTTTCTAAAAAATCCCCACTCAGGATATTTCTTCCTAATAGTTTTTTTTCCAAATGCAGCTGGATTAATAGCTATGGTACCTTTTATTTTATCTGGATATTTTGATTGCAAATTTAATGAAGCCCATGCACCGGCTGAAAAACCAGACAGAACAATATTTTCAAATCCCATCTCATTAAATTTATTTAATTCATTTAATAATATTTTCTGTCTTTTAATATTTTTTGTTTCATCTTCAATATTTGAAATTGTTCCATTATTCTTTAATTGATTTCTATATTTCTTCATTGCCTTTAAAGTCATTCCTTTAACTCCAGAACAAAGACGGTAAATTTTAATTGTTAAACCTTTAATTTGTTTGTTGTGAAGTTTTAATATTGCGGGAACAGTGGCACCTTTCCAAATATATCCTAAAGCTGGTTTTTTTTGACATTTATCTTTGACAATGTCGTAATCACTGCCATGATTATCAATTATTAATAAAGTATTTCTTTTGTCATTAATTTTATCAATTGAATAAGTTTTTCCTTGATTATCAAAAAACGTGCTTTTCTTTATAATTTTATCTAAATCCTTATAGTCTAATGTACTTGCTGAGATATTAGTTGAGATAAAAAAAAATAAAAAAATATAAATTAATTTAATCATTACTTTGTATAAGTTACTGAAACAAGTTGTGCAATAATAGATAAAGCAATTTCTGGGGCTGATTTGCCTCCAAGTTTTATTCCTATTGGTCCATGTATTGAATTTATTTGCTCTTCATTAAATCCAGCTTCTTTCAATCTTTCACATCTATTAGCGTGTGTTTTTTTACTTCCTAATGCACCAATGTAATAAAATTTATTTTTCAATCCATATTGTAATGCTGGATCATCTATTTTTGGATCATGTGTTAAAGCAATTAGTGCTGTACTTTCGTTTGTGTCTAATTCTTTGAAAGCTTCATCTGGCCATTTATTAATTATTTTCATATTGGGAAATCTTTTTTCAGATGCAAAGTATCCTCTTGGGTCTATGATAGAGATCTCAAAATTTAAACTTTTTGCAAAATCAACTAAATATTGAGCGATATGTACAGCTCCAACAATTACAACTTTTATTGGTCTCACATAAGATTCAACAAAAATTTCTGTTCCATCAATTACACCATTATTTTTTGATTTATAGAAATTTATTATCTGATCTTTATAACTTTCAAACTCTCCAGTTAATTCATTTTCATTATGGTAAATTGTAGAATTTCCATTTTTTAAGTTTGTAATTATTGCAAATTCTTTTTTTTGTTTCTTTAAATTGATAATTTTTTTAAGCAGTGACTGTTTCATTTTTATTCATTCTTACGTTGATACTATAATTAGGATCAATTCTTTGTTTCAATAATGCTGGTATTATTTCTTTATAAGTTTCAATCAAACCATTTTTTGCTTTAGGTAGTTGGTCTTCAAGAAGATGATACAATTTTTTTAAATTATAAGATGGAATAATTGGATATATGTGATGAACACAATGATATTCCATTTTCCAATATAAAAAACTCAATATTGGATTTAAGTGTATGTCCCTTGAAGATAATCTATGATCTTTTACATTTCTAGCAAGGCCAGCATGTTGGGCAAATGCAACAATTCTATGCATAGTTTTTCCATAAAATATTGGAAGTAACAAAAACAAAACAGGCAACCAAGTTTTAAAAACTATTGAACTAAATATTATTAAAAGCCAAATTGTTAAATAAATCCTAGAAATTAAAATAGCTCTTGGTTTTGCATTATCTGGAATACACTCTTTCATAACTTTGGTTTCAATACCTAATGAATGCTTAATAATTTCAAAAGAAATGTGATTTTTTAAATATAACAAGTCTGCAAAAGGTATGCAGTTAATTAAAAAACTTTTTGGAGTTTTTTTTAAATCATTGCCATATAAAATTTCATGATCATAGGGATCATTTGTTGAATATGTATTTTTGTGATGAACAAAATGAGTAAACTTCCACCTTGTTGGTTCGAACATAGCCATAAATGATGATAAATGAAAAAAAATTGAATTTAAAACTTTTGAATTAAAAGCGGTATTGTGACTAGTTTCATGCCAAATTGCATTTACAAAATTATATATATTTCCGTAAACTAAAAACCAAAAAATTGACCAATATGTGCCCCATGTATAATAGGCAACAAAACCCACAGTGAATAAAACAATAAAGTATCCACTTACATGTAATAATCCTTTGATATCAGATTTTTGTGAAAGTTCTTTGAGAATAGATTTATCTATTTTGCACTTAAAATAATTGTTAAGTTCTACTTGCATTAATTAAATTGCTCTAGATAAACAGCTATTTCACCACCACAAGCAAGACCAATCTCCCAAGCACTTTCATTTGAAACCTTAAACTCTAATTTTTTGAAAGGTTTATTGTCTTTTATTAAAGACATAGATTCTCTTACAACTGCAGATTCTACGCATCCTCCAGAAACAGAGCCTGAAAAATCACCTTTTTCATTAATAATCATTCTGCTTCCAGTAGGTCTTGGAGATGATCCCCAAGTTTGGATAACTGTAGCTAATACAACTTTCTGATTGGCATTAATCCAATCATTCGCTTCTTCTAGTATTTTTTCATCAAATGAATTTTTCATCTGATGAAATATAAAACTATACTAGCAAGCTTCAACAGCTTTTTTAGCGTATAATGAAACTAGGTTCGCTCTGTATTCAGATGACGCATGCATATCAGAGTTCATTTCACTATCATCAAGTTCCATTCCCTCAATAGCACCTGATGAAAAGTCTGATGAAAGTTTTCCTGATAAGTCTTTATCAATGTAAACACAAGATTTTGCTCCTGTAACAGCTACATTAACTCCATCTTTATGTTTAGCAACAAACACACCAACTATTGCATATCTTGATGCAGGATTAGGATGTTTTTGATAATCAGCTTTTTCTGGAATAGCAAACTCTACAGCTTCAACTATCTCGCCTTTCTTTAAAGCAGTTTCAAACATACCTTTGAAAAATTTACTTGCTTCAATTTTTCTTTCATTAGTATGGATGACTGCATTTAAAGCCATACAAGCTGATGGATAACAAGCTGATGGATCATTGTTAGATATAGAACCACCAATTGTTCCTCTATTCCTTACTTGTGCATCACCAATATTACCAGCAAGTTTTGCTAAAGCAGGAATTGCTTTTTTAACATCTTTTGATGAAGCAACATCTGCATGCTTAGTAGTAGCACCAATTTTAATTGACTTAGCACTTACTTTGATACCAGAAAGTTTACTTATCTTCTTTATATCAATTACATCTTTGTAAGTTGCTAATCCTAACTTCATTGATGGAATTGAAGTCATTCCACCAGCTAAAAAAGCAGAATTAGAAGATGCAAGTTTAGATGCTTCTTTTACATCTTTAGGTGCATGATAATTAAATGATTTCATAATTAACCTCCTTAAGCTGCTTTAGAGTTAGATTTTTTAAGAGCCTTACAAGCCTTCCAAACTTTTTCAGGTGTAGCTGGCATTGTAATTTCTTGACCACCCAATGCATCAATAACTGCATTCATTACAGTTGGAGGTGAAGCAATAGCACCTGCTTCTCCACATCCTTTAACACCTAAAGGATTTGATGTTGCGTGTGTACAAGTAAATCCAAGATTAAACTCTGGGAAATTATCAGCTCTAGGCATTGTATAATCCATGTAAGAAGCTGTCATCAACTGACCAGTTTCATCATACTTTGTGTTTTCATACAAAGCTTGACCAATTCCTTGTGCTAATCCACCATGAACTTGTCCTTCAACGATATTTGGATTTACTATTCTTCCAAAATCATCAACCGCTGTATATTTCTCAACTTTCACATTTCCAGTTGCAGGATCTATCTCTACTTCACAAATGTGTGAACCTGCTGGAAAAGAAAAGTTTGGTGGGTCATAAAATGCAGACTCAATTAAACCTGGCTCATCTCCTTCAGGAATTGGAGATTTCATTTCATCTCTTTGACCTGGAACGTAACAAGCAAAGGCTATCTCACCAATAGTTTTCTTTTTGTTAGATTTAAGAGCAATAAACTCTCCATCTTTAAACTCGATCTCGTCTTCACTGACTTCAAGCATTTTAGCTGCAACTCTTTTACCTTTTGCAACTATCTTTTTACAAGCGTTTACAATTGCAATACCACCTACTGCAAGCGATCTTGAACCATAAGTACCCATACCAAATGTGCTCTTATCTGTATCACCGTGAACTAGATCAATATTTTCTATTGGTACACCTAATTCATCTGCTGCAATTTGAGCAAATGTAGTGTCATGACTTTGTCCATGACTGTGTGAACCTGTAAATACTGAAACCTGACCTGTAGGATTAAATCTTACTTCTGCAGATTCCCATAAACCTACTCCACATCCAAGTGACATTACTGCTGCTGAAGGTGCAATACCACAAGCTTCAAAATAAGAAGATACTCCAATACCTCTTAACTTACCATTAGCTTCAGATTGTTTTCTTCTAGATTCAAAGCCAGCATAATCTGCCATCTCTTTTGCTTTTTCAATTCCAGCAACATAATCACCTGAGTCTACTGTATGAACTAAAGTTTGTTTAAATGGAAACTCAGTTGGAAAATTTCTTTTTCTCAACTCAATTTTATCAATTCCAAGTTCCATAGCAGCTTTTTCTACTAATCTCTCAATAGTATAAGTTGCTTCTGGTCTTCCGGCACCTCTATATGCATCAACTGGTGCTGTGTTTGTATAAACTGCTTTCACATTTGAGTATGCAGCTGGAATTACATATACACCCGTTGCACAAGGTCCAAATAGATATGTTGGAGTTACTGTTCCAAACACTCTTGCATATGCACCTAAGTTTGCAATAGTTTCATTTTTAAAACCTAAAAACTTACCATCATTTGTTACAGCAAGTTCAGCATGTGTTACGTGATCTCTTCCATGAGTATCAGTTAAGAATGACTCTGTTCTTTCTGCAACCCATTTAATTGGTCTTTCAATTTTTTTAGATGCCCAACTACAAACTATTTCTTCATTGTAAACATTAATTTTAGAACCAAATCCACCTCCAACATCTGGTGCAACGACTCTTAATTTATTTTCTGGAGCAACACCTCCAAATGCGGACATTACTAATCTTGATAGATGAGGGTTTTGACTTGTAGTATATAAAGTTATTTCCTCAGACGCAGTGTTATAATCAACAACACAAGCTCTTGGCTCCATTGCATTTGGAACTAATCTATTATTTATTAAATCAACTTTGATAATTTTGTCAGCTTTTGCAAAAGCTTCATCAACAGCTTTTCTATCTCCTAACAACCAGTCATAACAAAGATTTTTGTCTATTCCATCATGAATAGCTTCACTGTTCATTGTTTCAGCTGGATCTACAACTGCTTTTAAAACTTTGTAATCAACTTCAACTTTTTCTGCACCTGCTTTTGCTTCATCTAATGTTTCAGCAAAAACTACTGCAACAGGTTCACCAACAAAGTTTGCAACTTCACCTGCTAATGGTGGATTTGCAGGTACTTTCATTTCTGAACCATCTTCACTTCTAATAGCCCAACCTGCTATTAGTCCTCCAATTTTATCTTCAGCGATTTCTTTTCCTGTTAATACAGATACTACACCTGAAGACTTTAATGCTTTTGATGTATCTACTTTTTTAATTTTTGCTCTTGCATGAGGAGATCTAACAAACACAGCATAAGTCTGATTAGCAATATTGATATCAGCTGTGTATCTTCCTTTTCCTGTTAAAAATCTTTTATCCTCTTTTCTTTCAACTCTTGATCCTACTAAACTTGGCATTTTATTTTTCTCCTCCTTATCTTAATTACATTTTTGTTGATGCTTCTTTAACTGCAGCAACAATATTTTGATAACCTGTGCATCTGCAAATGTTACCTTCTAACCACTCTCTAATTTCTTGCTCACTTGGATTCTTTTTTGTTTGGAGTAAATCCACTGCACTCATAACCATTCCTGGTGTGCAGTATCCACATTGTAAACCATGAGTTTTTTTAAATGCTTCTTGCATTGGATGCATTTTTCCATCATTTGCTAAACCTTCGATAGTAGTTACTTTTGATCCATCGATGTCTACAGCTAATGTTGAACAACTTTTTATAGATTTTCCATCAACATGAACTACGCAAGCTCCACATTGACTGGTGTCACATCCTACGTGAGTACCTGTTAAATTTAAATTATCTCTTAAAAATACTGATAAAAGTGTATGGTCTGGAACTTCTTTAGTTACCTTTTTACCATTAACCTCTAAAGTTACTTTAGTCATTAATTACTCCTTCTCTATTACCTTATTCCCTGGTAGGTATCTGATCATAACTAAAATAGAGAAGCAACGGATTATTTGATGCATTACTACCTGAGGTAGAGGAAACTGACTAAAAATCCAATAATTATGAATATTTTAAAAAATTAAATAAGCAATAATTGCCACAGCTAAAACAACACCACCATAAATTAATAACTTTTGATTTGATGATTTATGACTGGATGAATCTGCAGAATTTTTTTCCTCTGACTGATTTTGATTTTCACTCTCTTCATTACTTGAGGGTGTAATAAGTTCTGAAAATTTACCAAAAAAGATATCAGCCATTTTTTTTGCAGTCATATCAATCAGTCTCGCACCTACTTGTGCAATTTTTCCACCAACATTTGCCTCTACCTCATAAATTAATTTTGTAACTCCATTCTCATCCTCCAACTTCACACTTGCCTCTCCTGATGCAAAACCAACTGGGGAATTTCCAGATCCTGAAATTTTGTAACTATTTGGTGGATTTAAATCTTTTAGTTCTACATCTCCAGTAAAGCTGGCATTAAAAGGGCCAATTTTATTTGTAGCTTTTGCAGTAAATTCTGTGTCAGAGTTTTTTGTAAATTCTTCACATCCCGGTATTGCTTGTCTTAATATTTCTGGATCATTTAAAGCTTCCCATACTTTTTCTTTAGGTAAATTGATTTGATAAGATCCCGAAAGTTTCATAAAGTATTTATATATAATTTTTATGGACGAGAATACAAAAAAAGAACTTCAATCTGCTGCTTTTGAAAGATTGATAGATCACTTAAGAAATAGAAAAGATGTTCAAAATATAGATCTAATGAACCTTGCAGGCTTTTGTAGAAATTGTTTATCAAAATGGTACCGAGAAGAAGCAGAAAAAAAAGGTATCACTATTTCAGATCCAGATGCAAGAGAACATGTTTATGGAATGCCCTACTCTGAGTGGAAAGAGAAATATCAAAAGTAATTTTCTAATTAAAAGTGATAATTGGTTATCTTAGTTTATTTACAATATCATTTTTAGCAGCAACTATATTACCTCTCTCTTCAGAATTGATGTTAGCTACAATGCTTTCTGTTGAAAGTTACAACCGAACATTGTTAATTTTATTTTCAAGCTTGGGAAATATTCTTGGATCAGTATTCAACTGGGTTATAGGTTTTTACTTTATAAAGTTACAAGATAAAAAATGGTTTCCTTTTAAAGAAAAACAGATTTCAAAGTCCTCTCTGTGGTTTGAAAAATATGGCAAGTGGTCTTTGCTGTTTGCATGGGTTCCAGTAATTGGTGATCCACTTACATTTGTAGCTGGAACAATGAAAACAAAAATTTTAACTTTTATAATTCTTGTAAGTGTTGGAAAAATTGCAAGATACCTATTTATTTCTCTTTTAATCTAGGAAATAATTCAACAAAATTACAAGGCTTGTGATTAATATCTAATTGATATTTTAATATCTCATCCCATGCATCGGTAACTCCACCTGATGAACCTGGTAGGGCAAACACATATTTACCTTTAGCTAATACTGCGCAAGCTCTAGATTGAATAGATGAAGTTCCCACAGATTTAATACTTATGTATCTAAACATCTCACCAAATCCGGGTATATGTTTGTCAGCAATATCATTTAAAGCTTCAGGTGTTATATCTCTTCCTGTAAGACCTGTACCACCAGTTGTTATAATTACATCTATATCTTTTTCTTTTAACCATTCATTAATTATTGATTTAATATCTTCTTTATTATCTTTACAAATTTTTCTATCAGCTAGATTGTGATTTGCTTCTTCAATTTTATTTACAAGTATTCCACCAGATTTATCGTTTTCAAAAGTTCTGGTGTCTGTAACTGTTAATAATGCTATGTTAACTTTCATAAAATAATTATGTTTATACTACCTATATTATTCTTTGTAACTGCAATTTTATATTCAAGTGTTGGCTTCGGCGGTGGATCAACATATTTAGCACTTCTACTTATTTGGGAAGTTCCTTATTATATCTTTCCAGTAATAGCATTGTTTTGTAACGTAATCGTTGTTTCCGGAAACTCAATTAATTATGTGCGGGCTGGCAATTTTAATCGAAGATTAATAATTCCATATTTAATAGGTTCTATTCCATTTGCTTTCTTGGGTGGTTCAATAAATATAGATAAATACATTTTTGAAATTTTATTATTTTTTGTATTAAGTGTTGCTGGGATATTGTTATTAATAAATAGTAATTCTTTTAAGTCTGAAAATATAAAAATAAATGAGATCAATAACTTCATTTCTATAATAATTGGTTCAATTCTTGGCTTTGTTTCCGGAATAGTCGGTATAGGAGGTGGAATTTTTTTAAGCCCAATACTTTTTTTAATGAAAGCTGGATATCCTAAACAAATTGCAACAACAGCATCTCTTTTTATTTTGATAAATTCTATATCAGGAATATTAGGTCAATTAACAAAAGAAAACGTAATAAATGAGATTTTAAATTACTGGCCTCTTTTTATTGTTGTTTTACTTGGTGGTCAACTTGGCAATTTCTTAAATATTAGATTTTTATCCAATAGAATTCTAGCTGTAATGACCTCTCTATTAGTTATATTTGTGGCAGTTAGATTGGGTTTAAGATTATTAGGTTAAGGTTGATTATAAGAAAAAGTACTATAATTAAAACCTGTGAAAAATATTAAACCATTTGGTCCATCTATTGGGATAACAAAAATTTCAAGTAGATTGATTAATAAGCTAAATAATCAATTAGATAAAAAATCTTCATATAAACAAATTGATTATTCATCAAAACTTGCAAGCCAAATTAAAAACGAAGTTCTTCTTTCAAAAAAATTTGTTGAGCAGAATATTTCATCAGAGCTAAAAAAAATTATCAAAAATTTTCTCCATAAAGAAAATGTGAAAAATGTAAAAGATATTAAGATTAAATCTCTATGGATTGTAAGACAATTTAAAGGAGAATATAATCCTATTCATTATCATCAAGGTGACTTATCTGGAGTTGGTTATCTTAAACTTCCTAAAAATTTTTCAATCAATAGGAATGTTAAGAATAAGAAGATTAGAACTAATGGAACTATTGATTTTATTAACGGACAAAAAGGTTTTTTGAATAAAAGTATATTTAACTTTATACCTAAAGTGGGAAACTTAATTATTTTTCCAAATTATTTAATGCATACCGCATATCCTTTTAATGTTGATGGTGAACGAAGATCTTTTTCATTTAATGCTTCAATAATTTATAAAAAATAAATGGAAATAGATTTTTTTAAAAAAGTAAGAATTCTTGATGGTGGTATGGGTCAAGAGCTTCTAGCAAGAGGAATGAAGCCCAATGGAACTTTATGGAGTGCAAACGCTTTATTGGATAAAAATTATCATAAATTATTATTAAATACACATCTAGATTATATTAAATCAGGAGCCGATGTAATTTGCACAACAACATTTACAACAAGAAGATTAAGATTGAGAGATAATGGGGTTGAAGATAAGTTTGAATATCTTAATAAAAAAGCTGGTGAAATAGCAAAAAAGGCTCAAGAAAAATATCCTAATATCAAAATTGCTGGTGAGTTGCCTCCACAAAATTTTACTTATGAAGCTGATAACCGTGAAACTGATCTAATTACAAAAAGTTTTAATGAACAAGCAAATATACTCAACCCTTATGTGGATTTTTATATTTTACATGTATTAAGTAGTATTAGAGAATTTGAATGTGCAATAGAAGCTATTAAAGAATTTAAAAAACCATACTTAATTGGAATACACATATCTGAGGGTACTAAACTTCCAAGTGGAGAAAAAATCTCAGATATTAAAAAAGTATTTGATGAAAATTTATTAGGAGTAATTTTAACTTGTATTTCTCCTGAAAACTTTGAACAAAATTTTAATGAACTTAAAAATTTAAACATCCCATTTGGTTTTAAGTTTAATGCTTTTGAAACAACTCAACCAAAAGACGGATATACAGCTAGTTATGGAAAAAGTAATGGTAATCCAAATGAATTTTTAGGACAAAGAAAAGATTTAACTCCAGAAGTAATTGCTAAAATAGCTAAAAAATTTAAAGAGAGTGGTGCTACGATGCTTGGTGGTTGTTGTGAAACAACACCTGCTCACATAGAGGCTATTAAAAAAATAATTTAGCTTTTAGTTAATCCAGCTTTTTTTACAAAATAAATTCCAATAATAACTGCAACTAAAGCTACTAAAACTTTAATTGTAATTAATTCTTTTAAAAAGATGTAACTCAAAATAACACCAAAAATTGGAATTAAATATGAAACTTGAGACTGAAAGATTAATCCGTTAGTTGTTAAAATTCTAAATCTTAATAACCATGCAATTCCAGTTGAAACAAGACCTAAATAAATTACAGAGATAGTAGAGTCTAGTCTAGGAACAATTTTCCAAGGTTGTTCAATTAAACATACCAAAGGTATTAAAATTATCGTAGCCCAAATTAAAATTGAACCTGTTACATTTTCGTTTTTCTTCTTACTAATTTTTAACGTAAGAACTCCTCCAACAACATAACAAGTAGAACCTAATAAGATTAATAATGCAGAACCAAAATTGTTTTCATTGATTAAAAAATTATCAGAAAATAAATATACGATACCTGAAAAACCAATTAATACTCCTAAAGTTCTTGTAAAATTAAATTTTTCATTCTTGGTATAAAAATGACCAAGAACAGTAGAACTTAAAGTTGTTGAAGACATTAAAATTGCAGCCAAATTACTTTGAACAGATTTAACGCCATATGCGATCAAGAAAAAAGGTGCCACCAAGTTTATAAAACCTATTAATGCAAACCAATACCAATCCTTAGAAAACGCTTCTATCTTTATTTTATTAATATAACAAATTAACAATACTGGTAGTGCACCAAAAAATACTCTTAAAAAAGCAATAGTCACAGGTCCAAACGAATAAGTTGCAATTTTAATATTAAAGAAAGCAGAAGCCCAAATAACTGCTAGCAATGTTAGTAAACCGTAATCAATTAATTTTGGTTCTCTCATTCAACTATATCTTCTACTTTACCTTTGGTCATTTTTAGTAAATCATTATAATTAATTTTAAATACTGCATTTGGATGACCTGCTGCACCAAATATATCGGAAAATCTCTCCAGACTTTCATCTACGTAAATATCACATTCATTTAAGTGACCAACTGGTGATACTCCTCCGATTGTGTAACCTGTATTTTCTTTTACATCTTCTGGAGATGCCATTGAGATATCTTTTTCATTAAGTATTTTTTTTAATTTATTCAGAGAACACCTATTATCGCCAGCAACTAAACCAAGGATGAATCTGTCTCCGGCTTTAAATAATAAGCTTTTTACAATAGCGCCCACATCACAACCCAAAGCTGTAGCCGCATCTTGAGCTGTTCGTGCTGATTGTTCAAGACAAATTACTTCTAATTTTTCATCAAATATTTTGAGTGATTTCTCTGCTCTTTTTACAGGTTCTTTATCTAAAATTGCATTCATAATTAGCTATCTATGTAATTTTTGCATAGGTGTTATTTATTTAAAGAGCGATATTTATAAACTTTTTTTTGCTAAGAACCACCAAAATCAAAAGGAGTTAAAATGAGTGCAAGTAATGTTTTAAAATTTATTAAAGAAAAAGAAGCTGAATTTGTTGATTTAAGATTTACTGATCCAAGAGGAAAGTTACAACATTTAACAATGGACGCTGGGATTGTTGATGAAGATATGATTAACGAAGGTGTATTTTTTGATGGTTCATCGATTGCAGGTTGGAAAGCAATTAATGAGTCAGACATGATTTTAAAACCAGATACTTCTAGAATGTTTATGGATCCTTTCACATCACATAACACTGTAGTTTTATTCTGCGATATATTGGATGCAATAAAGAAAACTCCTTATGAAAGAGATCCAAGAGGTGTAGCTAAAAAAGCTGAAGAGTACCTGAAAGCTTCAGGTATAGGTGATAAAGCATTTTTTGGTCCAGAACCAGAATTTTTTGTTTTTGATGATGTTAGAATTAAAAACGATATGAATGAAGCAGGATTTAAAATAGATAGTAAAGAAGGTCCTTATAACTCAGGTAAAGAATACGAGAATGGAAATATGGGCCACAGACCTGGAGTTAAAGGTGGGTATTTCCCTGTTCCTCCTGTTGATAGTGAACAAGACATGAGAGGTGAATACTTAAAAAGTTTAAAAGATGTTGGAATAAAAGTTGAAAAACATCACCACGAGGTAGCTCCAAGTCAGCACGAGCTTGGAATGTATTTCGGTACTTTAGTTGACCAAGCAGATAATGTTCAACTTTATAAATATGTAGTTCAAATGGTAACACACTCATTTGGAAAAACAGCAACGTTTATGCCTAAACCTGTTGCTGGTGACAATGGTTCGGGTATGCATATTCACCAATCAATTTGGAAAGGTGATACACCTGTATTTTCAGGTGATGCATATTCAGGGTTATCTGAAACTGCATTGCATTATATTGGTGGAATATTAAAACACGCTAAAGCAATAAATGCTTTTGCAAATTCGACAACAAATAGTTACAAAAGACTAATACCAGGATTTGAAGCGCCTGTACTACTTGCTTACTCAGCAAGAAATAGATCTGCTTCATGTCGTATCCCAATTACATTAAGTAAAAAAGGAGCAAGATGTGAAATTAGATTTCCAGATGCAGCAGGAAATCCTTATCTAACCTTTGCAGCAATGTTAATGGCTGGATTAGACGGTATTAAAAATAAAATTCACCCAGGTGAGTCTTTTGATAAAGATTTATACGAATTACCTGCTGAAGAAGTTAATAAAATCCCAACTGTATGTGGATCTTTAAGAGAAGCTATGGAAAGTTTAGATAAAGACAGGGAGTTCTTAACTCAAGGCGGTGTATTCACGGATGATCAGATTGATGCTTATATAGCTCTTAAGTTTGAGGAAATTCACAAGTTTGAACACGCACCTCATCCTGTAGAGTTTGAGATGTATTACAGTAGTTAATTTTAATTACTGTCTAGTTGTAGCAACTGTATCTTTGTTAATACCTTTTTTAACAACGTAGTCTTGTGTGCCATTTGCACCAGTGTCTACTTCCTTACGCAAATCTTTTAAAAAAGTTTTTTGCTTTAAGGTGTCTCTTAAAGACTTAACAAGATTTTTAAATTCAAATTTGTTCATGATTCAGATGCTACACTAGATATGCATTCAATGCAATACTGATATGCTTAAAGTGGGACATTTCAACCTATAATAGGTTAAACCTTAAAAGACTCTCCACAACCACATCTTTCAGTTTCATTAGGGTTATTAAACACAAAAGATGATGAAAATTCCTCTTTTTTATAGTCCATTTCTGTACCTAATAGATAAAGAATAGCGGCAGAATCAATATATACCTTAACACCCTTATCTTCTATTACCTCATCACTCGGATTAGCCTCTTTAGTATATTCCATAACATAGGACATGCCTGCGCATCCACCTGATTTAACTGAAACTCTAACACCTAACGCATCCTTTTCTGCATTAGACATAATCTCTTTTATTCTGCTAGCAGCATTTTCACTTAATTTAATAATCTGTGTCATTACAAATTTAACTCCAATTTTGCTGCTTCTGACATCATGTCTTTATTCCATGGTGGATCCCATACTAGCTCTAAATCCACATCATCTATTTCTTCTACTTGCATTGCTCCATCCTTTACTTCTTTGGGTAAACTTTCTGCAACTGGGCAATTAGGAGTGGTTAGAGTCATTTTAATTTTTGCTTTATTTTCATTTACTTCAATATCATAAATCAAACCTAATTCATAAATATTCACTGGTAGCTCAGGATCATAAATTTTTCTAATTTCTTCGATTATTTTTTCTTTAGTGTTCATAAATTAATTTTCAGTATTTATTTCTTCTTGCTTATTATCTATCGCTGAAACTAATGTGTGCCATGATAGAGTTGCACATTTTACTCTCATTGGATATTGTTTTACTCCAGATAAACACATCAGTTTAGTTTTTTCATCCTCTTTAAGTTTTTGAGATTTTAATTCTGGATTTTCTTTAATCATTCCTAAAAAATCTTCTACAATTTCTTTTACTTCAAATTCTTCTTTACCTCTTACAAGGTCTGTCATTATTGATGCTGATGCCATTGAAATTGCACATCCACTTCCTTCAAAAGAAATATCTTCAACTTTTTTATTTTCATTTAACTTTAAATAAACATGAACATTATCACCACATAATGGATTGTTACCTTTTGCGTCTTTGTTGAAGTTTTCAGTTTTTCTCAAGTTCCTCGGATTTTTTCCATGATCTAGAATAATCTCTTGATATAATTCTTTTAAGTTCATTATATATTAAAAACCTTTTTACAGTTATTGATTGCGTCATTTAATTTATCTAAATCATCTTTAGTGTTATAAACACCTAAAGAGGCTCTAGCACTAGCTGGAATATTTAATTTATCATGCAGAACCTGACAACAATGATGTCCAGCTCTTATAGCAACACCATCTTCATCAAGAATTGTTGCTATGTCATGTGGATGAACTCCTTCTATTGTAAAAGAAAGAACTCCTCCTCTATCTTTTGGATTTCCCAAAAGTTTAACTGAATTATTTTTTCTTAACAATTCCTGTCCATATTCAATTAATTCTTTTTCATGTTTCATTATATTTTCTATACCAATAGTTTCTAAAAATTTTATAGATTGATCAAAAGCTATAACTTGGGCTGTAGCCATAGTACCTGCCTCATATTTATTTGGCAAATCTCCATAAGTAATTCTATCTTTCTTTACTTCTCTTATCATTCCTCCTCCACCTTGATATGGAGGTAATTTTTCTAACCATTTCTTTTTCCCGTACAGCACTCCTAAACCAGTTGGTCCATACATTTTATGACAAGAAATTGCATAAAAATCACAATCTAAATCTTGCATGTCTAATTTTAAATGAGGGGCTCCTTGGCAACCATCAATCACAACAATAATATTTTTTGAATGAGCTAAAGCTGTTATTTCTTTTATTGGCAAAATTGCTCCTGTAACATTTGATAAATGTGTAACTGAAATCACTTTAGTTTTTTCTGTAATAAGTTTTTCAATATTTTCTATTGGAACTTCTCCATCTTCATTTATTTCAGCAAAATTAATTTTGATATTTTTTGACTTTCTTAGAAAATGCCAAGGCACATAATTTGAGTGATGCTCAAGTTCAGTAATAATCACCTCATCTCCAGGCTCTAAAACAGTTTGTCCAAGGGTGTTTGCTACTAAATTCAACGCCTCTGTAGCACCTTTGGTAAATACAATTTCATTTTTATCTTTCGCATTTATGTATTTTTGGACAGAAGTTCTTGTATTTTCATACATGTTTGTGGCAGCAACTGATAAATAGTGAACACTTCTACCAACATTAGAAAATTGTTTAGAGTAAAAATCATTAATTCTATCCAGTACAATTTTTGGTTTTTGAGATGAATTTGCACTATCTAAGTACACAAGATCATTATTGTGTATCTTCTCATCAAAAATAGGGAATTCTTTCTTTATGTTATTAATATTCATTATTAATACCTAATAATTTTTTAATAAAATTTTTAATCTTATCTTCAGTAATTTTTTCAACAACTTCACCTATGTATCCATTAATTAATAATTGCTTTGATTGCTTATAAGATAATCCTCTAGACATAAGATAGAAAATAGAATTTTCATCAATGTTTCCTGATGTAGATCCGTGTGAACATTTTACATCATCAGCATAAATTTCTAATTCTGGTTTTGCATTAAATTCAGTATTTTCATTTAGAAGTAATGCTCTACTTAATTGATAACCGTCAGTTTTTTGTGCTTTAGAATCTACAAAAATTTTTCCTTGATAAATTCCTTTTGAATTATCATTAAGAACACACTTGATTAATTGATAACTTTTACAATTTTCATCTTTATGATTTATTATTGTTTTTATTTCATGATGATTATCTTTATCTAAACTGATAACACCATTAATAAAAGCTGATCCGAAATTCTTGTTAAGAGAACATTTTATTTCATTTTTTAAAAACTTTGCTCCTGCTGATAATATAAAATATTCACAATGACTATTTTTTTCTAAATTTATATTACTAAATGAATGATTAATGTTTGAATTCTCTTTAAAATTTAAAGAATAATATTTTAATACAGCATCATCTTTTAAGTTAATATCATAATTGCTATTTAAAAAACTGCTACTAGCATTTTCATTTGATAAATTAATTATTTTTAAAGAACTATTTTTTTCTAAATTAAAATTTATCTTATTGTTAATTAAATTATGATTTTTATCAGAATATATATTGTAAATAATTAAAGGTGCTAAAGATTGATATCCCTCTTCTACGTTAATGGATATGTTTTCTTCGTTAAGAGCAGAATTAAGATTTAATAAAGTATTATCATAGATTTTATCTTCAATTTCTTCTTTTACTGATAATTTTATTGAATCTTTTTTCTCATAAGAAAAATCTTCTTTGATAACTTTTCCATCTAAAATAAAAATTTTGTTATGATCAAAATCATTAATTATATCTTTATCATCAAAACTATTTTCATTGGATATATCAATATTAAAGTTTTTAATATTATTTTTTATGATTTGATTTAAATCTGAAAATTTCCAATCCTCTAATCTTTTGTTTGGAAAACCTTCTGTAGAAAATTTTTCAAAATTTTTTTTTCTTATTTCTAATTGATCCTTAGAAAAAGATTTCTCTTTCAGAAAATTTTCAAAATTTATTTGTGAATTATTTTCCATTAATTAAATTCCTCATAACCTTTTTTTTCTAAATCTAGTGCTAGTTCAGGTCCGCCTGATTTGATGATTTGTCCATTTTTTAACACATGAACAAAATCAGGTTTAATATAATCAAGTAATCTTTGGTAATGAGTAATAATTAAAAAAGAATTATTTTTATTTCTTAATGAATTAACACCTTCTGAAACTATTCTTAAAGCATCAATATCTAAACCAGAGTCTGTTTCATCCAATATAGCAAGCTTTGGATTAAGAATAGACATTTGAAGAATTTCGTTTTTCTTTTTTTCACCTCCAGAAAAACCTACATTTAATTGTCTGCTTAAGATTTTTTCATCAAATTTTAATTCGGCTGACTTTTGTTTAACTAACTTTAAAAATTCAATCGCATCTAACTCTTCTTCTCCTCGTGCTTTTTTAATTGCATTTAAAGAAGTTTTTAAAAATGTATTGGTATTTACACCTGGTATCTCAAGAGGGTATTGGAATGCCAAAAATATTCCTTTATGTGCTCTTTCCTCAGTTTCTAGATCTAGGAGATTTTCATTTTCAAAGGTTACTTTACCATCAACTTCATAACCTTTTTTTCCTGATAAAATGTTAGAAAGCGTGCTTTTACCAGACCCATTTGGGCCCATTATTGCATGAACTTCGCCAGGTTTTATCTTAAGATTAAGACCTTTTAAAATCTCTTTATTTTCTACTTTTGCTTTAAGGTTATTGATTGATAACATTTAACCAACGCTCCCTTCTAAGCTAATTCCAACTAACTTTTGTGCTTCGACGGCAAATTCCATTGGCAACTGTTGAAGAACTTCTTTACAAAATCCATTTACTATCAAACTAACAGCTTCTTCTTGATTTAAGCCTCTTTGATTACAATAGTACAATTGTTCTTCACTTATCTTTGAAGTTGTTGCTTCGTGTTCAATATTAGATTTAATATTTTTATTTTTTATATATGGAATTGTGTGTGCTCCACATTTATTTCCCATTAATAATGAGTCACATTGAGTAAAATTTCTCGAATTATCTGCTTTAGATGAAATATCAACTAAACCTCTATACATCATGTCTGATTTTCCAGCAGATATACCTTTTGATATTATCTTACTTTTTGTATTTTTTCCTAAGTGTATCATTTTAGTACCTGTGTCAGCTTTTTGATGATTGTTAGTTATAGCTATTGAATAAAACTCACCAACAGAATTGTCCCCTTTTAAAATACAACTTGGGTATTTCCATGTAATTGCTGAACCTGTTTCAACTTGTGTCCAAGAAATTTTTGAATTCTTACCTTTGCATAATCCTCTTTTTGTAACAAAATTATAAATCCCTCCGACCCCATTCTCATCTCCTGGGTACCAGTTCTGGACTGTAGAATATTTAATTTCTGCATCATCTAATGCAACTAGCTCAACATTAGCAGCATGTAATTGATTTTCATCTCTCATTGGAGCAGTGCAACCTTCTAAGTAACTTACATAACTATTTTTATCTGCAACAATTAATGTTCTTTCAAATTGACCTGTTTCAGAAGCATTAATTCTAAAATATGTTGAAAGTTCCATTGGGCATTTAACACCTTCAGGAATATATACAAATGAACCATCAGTAAAAACAGCTGAATTTAGTGTAGCAAAATAATGATCTGTTAAAGGAATTACAGAACCTAAATATTTTTTTACGAGTTCAGGATGTTTTTGAATAGCTTCAGACATAGAACAAAAAATTATTCCTTGTTTAGTTAACTCCTCTTTAAATGTTGTAGCAACTGAAACAGAATCAAATACAGCATCAACTGCTATTCCATTTAGTCTTGCCTGTTCTTGAAGTGGAATTCCTAATTTATTATAAGTTTCAAGTAATTTTGGATCTAGCTCATCCAAACTGTTTGGTTTATCTTTCATGCTCTTCGGTGCTGAGTAATAATAAAGATCTTGATAATCTATTTTGGGATATTTGGGTTTTTGCCAGTTCGGTTCTTTCAAGCTTTTTAATCTATTATAAGCTTTTAATCTAAAATCTAACATCCACTTAGGTTCTTTTTTTATATTTGAGATAAATTTAATTACATCTTCATTTAAACCTTTTGGAGCTCTGATGTTTTCAATATCAGTTGAAAAACCATATTTGTAATCTTTTAATTTTTCTATATCTTTATTTCTTTGTTCCATTTAAATTCTACTTTCTTTTTTAGATACTAAATCCTCTAAACTTTTGTGTTCAAAAAAAGAGTTGATATGTGTCTCTAATTCATTCCATAAGTCGTGAGTTACACATTTAGATGACTTGCCGTTGCAACTTTTTTTAGACTCTTTTTTACATTGTACGGTCTTTACCTTTTCATCAATTGCATCAAATATATTGTTTAATTTAATTTCAGAAGGTTTCTTGCTAAGTATATATCCACCTTGAGTTCCTCTTATGCTTTTAACAATCTCATTTTTTTTAAGTTTAGAGAAAATCTGTTCTAGAAAATCAACAGATATCCCTTGTCGAAGTGAAATATCTCTTAGAGACACTGGATTTATATTGTCAAATTTTGCAATATCAACCAAAGCCATTACAGCATATCTTCCTTTTGATGTTAATTTCATAATATAAGCAATGGGTATATATAAACCCGACTAAAATAGTCAAGTATGTGACTATAAAAAAACACTACCATTTTACCGCATACTTGTGCTATTGATGCATTTTTTCAACTTATGGATAATAAAATTTTAGAAATATTTATACCTGGACCTGCAGGAAGGCTAGAAGCAAAGTATTTTAAAAGCAAAAAACCCACATCACCTATAGCTTTAGTATTACAACCTCATCCTCAATACGGTGGAACTATGAATAATAAAGTAGTTGTTGAAACTTTTAATACATTTATGGAAAATGATTTTTCAGTTTGTAGAGTGAATTTTAGAGGTGTTGGGAAGAGTGATGGAGAATTCGATAATGGACAAGGAGAACTTGCAGATGCTGCTGCAGCACTAGATTGGTTAGAGAGAGAAAATTTTGACAATTCTCAATGCTGGGTATCTGGATTTTCATTTGGGTCACTTATTGCAATGCAACTTTTAATGAGACGACCTGAAATAAATAGATTCATTGCAATTTCGCCACAACCAAATGCATATGATTTTTCTTTTTTATCACCATGTCCTACATCTGGTTTAATGATACATGGTAAAAAAGATGAACTTGTGCCAATAGAATATATTAATGAGTTAAATACAAGATTGAGTGCACAAAAAGGAATAAAGGTTGAGTTTGAAGCAATTTCTGAAGCTAATCATTTTTTTTCAAAAACTGAAAATTCTTTGATCAAAAGTTTAGATAAATATATTAAAAAAGAAACTGCTTTGTATTAGTTCTAAAAATTTTCAATTATCTCTCCCCCTGATACAGCTTTTGAACAACGTGTAGTGTTTGGAAATGATATTGGTAAATTTAATACTGTTCTTACTGCCAAAAATCCAAAAGCCTGAGATTCTATAAAATCACCATCTAAATCATACTCATCAATATCTTTTAATAAAAAATTTTTCTCTACATCGAAATAATTATCAATTCTTTTAATCAAAAATTTATTTTTTCTCCCACCCCCACATAAGATGACTAGATTAGTATCATTATTTTGTTTTGTTAAATTATTAATTCCATTAGCAATTAAATATGCTGTAATTTCAGTAATTGTTGTACAGCCTTCTTCAAATTCTAATCCTCTTAAAAATGAAATTTCATAGTCATTAATATCTAACGATTTTAAATAATTTGGTGAATTAAAATTATCAATTGCCTGATTTAGAATTAGTTGATTGACTTTACCCGAGCTAGCAATCTTTCCGCCTTTATCGTATTTAAGCTGAGAATTCTTTTTAATCCAACTGTCAATTAAACAATTGCCAGGACCTATGTCAAATCCTTCCATCAGATTAGGATCAAAATTTTTATTAATCTTAGTAATGTTAGAAATTCCACCAATATTTAAAAAGCTTAATGATGTGTTAGCTTTTAAATCTTTTATATTATTTGCTGCAATTAAATTATGAAAAACAGGAGTTAATGGTGCACCTTGACCATTGTTTTCAATATCATTTTTTCTAAAATTAAAAATCACTTTTTTCTTTATTAATTGTGATAATAGTTTTCCATCACCAATTTGGATGCTAATTTTATCTTTTGGTGAATGAAATATAGTCTGACCATGTAGACCAACGAAATCAATTTCATTTTGGGAAATAATATCATTAATAATAGTTGCATGAAATAGTGTGAAGTTCCTTTCAGTATCTTTAATTTCTGCATGATGATTGTCGAGATCGTCTCTAGAGTTAATAATTTTCCTTAACTTAATTAATTTTTCATATAAACTCTTTGGAAAATCATAATACTTGTCCAAAATTCTTTCGAAATAGTTTTCACCGTCTGTTTTTATTAATGAAATATCAACTCCATCCATCGAAGTACCACTCATAATACCCAAAGAATTAAATAATTTTTTTTTCATAAATATTTTTTTTTATTAAAAAATGTATATTGTGAATTTATAAAGTTATGAATAAATTTTTAAAAGAATTTAAAGATAGAGGATTTTACTATCAATGCACAAATGATACCGAATTATCTAGCTTAATGGATAATAGAAAAATCAAAGCTTATATAGGTTTTGATTGTACCGCAGAGAGCCTACATATTGGAAGCCTCCTACAAATAATGTGCTTAAGACTTTTACAAAAACATGGACATCAACCAATTGTTTTAATAGGTGGGGGTACTACTAGAATTGGAGATCCATCGGGAAAAGATAAAACAAGAAAAATTCTTGATGAAAACAAAATAAATAAAAATATCAATAATATAGAAAAAATTTTAAGAACTTTTTTGAATACTGAAGATGAGAAAACAAAACCTATCTTTGTTAATAACTACGATTGGTTAAAAAATCTAAACTATATCTCTTTTTTAAGAGAAATAGGAAAACATTTCACTATAAATAAGATGCTTACATTTGACAGTGTAAAGTTGAGATTAGATAGAGAACAATCCCTAAGCTATATGGAATTCAATTACATGATACTACAAGCATACGATTTTCTTGAGTTAAACAAAAAAAATAATTGTGTTCTTCAAATAGGTGGATCTGATCAATGGGGTAATATTGTTAATGGAGTTGATTTAATTAAAAGATATTCTGGTAATCAGGCTTATGGATTGACCACACCATTAATTACCACTGCTTCTGGTGCAAAAATGGGAAAAACTGAATCTGGCGCTATATGGTTAGATAAAAATTTTTTGTCTGCTTATGATTATTGGCAATTCTGGAGAAACACAGACGATAGAGATGTAATTAAATTTTTAAATATTTTTACTGACTTAGAAACTGACAAAATTAATAACATTAAAGACCAAAATATTAATAATTTAAAAATATTATTAGCTAATAAAGCGACTGAAATGCTTCATGGGATAGATGAAGCACAAAATGCTGAACAATCAGCTAAAGAGGCCTTTTCAGGAAATATTGATAGTGCAAATCTGCCTTCTATAGACATAGATAAACAAAAACTTAGTTCGAAATTAACAATAATTGACATTGTTTTATTATCTAAGTTAGAAAAATCAAAAAGTGAAATTAGAAGATTAATAAAAAGCAATGGAATAAAAATAAATAACGAGATCTTAAATGATGAAAATTTTATTATTGATTTAAAAAATTACGAAAATAATTCGTTTAAGTTATCAATCGGAAAAAAAAGACATTTAAAAATAAATTTTGTTTAATTTTTTTTTATTTTTTCTAAAGTACGTGTAATAAACCTTGGTGTAAGTGTTTTAATTGGATTTACAGTTGTCTCTGTTTTACCAGGAGGACCTTTAATTTTAAAACTAACACCAAATACACCCTCACCTGTTTTTTTTCCAACCAATAGCTCTCCAATGACTGGAATAGATCCAATTGCTTTATTAATTGTTGTAGCTGGCACTAAAGTTCCTCTTAAGCTTATTAGATCATTTTTTTCAATATACCCCTCCATCAATATTGAAATGGCTGGTCCAATAGCATAGATCTCATTGATAGTTATTAATTTTTTTTTATTCTTAAATTTCATTTCAAAATCATCAAATCTTATGCCTTCGCCAGATAATAGATCAGCTATTCCTTGTAATGAGGCTAGAGTGAGTATTTTAGTAAGTGCTGGCACTTCTTTTAATTTAAAATCATAGAGCTTTATTTGTGAATTTGAAGTTGATCCACTTTCTACTGAATAAAAATCCAAAGAACCTTCATCAAAACCTTTTATAAAATCAAATTTCTTTATAAATGGATCTGCTTTTTCAGAAAAAAAAGTTGTTACTTTTTGGCCATCTTTATTAATAATTGTTAATGAAACATTTTCATTTTCAGCAAATGACCCTTTAATTTTTGCATTTGAGACTTTATTTTTTTTTAAACCAATTTTACCATTCAAATTGTTAATAATGTCATTATCATTAATAAAAACCTTCTTAACTTTAATATTTAAATTGAAATTTTGTGAGAAAATATCAATATTTTCACTGTTATCATTATTTTTAACTATTTCGTCGATTAAAGCAGAAGCGTTAAAAGTATTACCAGTGATATTATAGTTTTTTTTATTTTTATTAATTGAAAATTGAATTTTCTTATCAAAACTATCTACTAAATCAAAAATTGCACTTTTGACTGAGGAAATTTTATAATCCTCATTCAGATTTAAATCATTTATTTCTATGATGTTTTTCTCATTTACTAAGGAAATTGTTTTAAATCTTAAATTTTGATCTTCTCCAAAATCACCAATTAATTTTAAAGAAGAAAAATTATCTTTAGAATTAATAAAGTTTAAAAATTTTAAGGATAAAGAATTTTTTAAAATTTTTAAATTTGCATCAAAATTAAATTTTTTTTTATTCTTAATTATATCAAACTCAATTTCATCATATTCTTTTTGTAATAAAATTTTTCCAGAACCTTTTAATTGTACATAATCTTTTTTAGTAACAAGATCTATTTTGTGATCTTTTAAAGTTATATCTTTTTCAGATTTTGGAAAAAAATAACTTAAATCTAAAATATTTTTAAAAACTAATTCTTTTAAATTTAATGATGATTTAACCTCATATTTTTCTAATTTAAAATTCTTACCAAGGTTTATTTTTAAAGTATTCAAAGATGAAAAATTAATTTTTTTAATTTGAGTACCGTCACTAAAATTAAAATATTTTGTAATTTCATTTTTATTAAGTGAAATTTCATCAGTCTTTAAATCACCTTCAATTAAAATTTTTTTATTTTTATTTGTGATTTTTATTTGCTCAGATTCAATTTTTATATCATCATAAGCTAACTTAACATCATCTAATAAAGTCTTTTCATTCTCAACATCAAAAGTAAAATTAATTTTGCTAATGTGTTTTCCATTAAATAAATTTAACTTTCCATCCTTAATTATACCTTTAAACGAATAATCATCTTTTATTTTACCATTTTCATCAAAATTTAATTCTAAATCAGCTATCAACAAGCCTTTATTAATCATTTTATTAATGATAAGAAATTTTGGATCATCTTGTACTGATCTTAAAAAAGAAATTAAATTTTCTATATTAATCAATTTTGTTGAGATTGATAAATTGGAAGAAGAAATTTTCTTATTTAATATACTTGATAATGAAATTTGTGATTTGATAGCTTCTAATTCAATTTTGTTATTGTTGTGAGAAATAGCTGGGCCAAATGTTTTGATATCCAATTTAAATTTAAATGGATTTAATATTAATTTTACATCATTCAACTCAACATCAAGTCTATTATCAATATTTTTTAAATTAGATTTTATTAATGAATTAAATTTTGTAGTCTCTAAACCTACTGTTGAAAGATAGCCAATAACTCCAAATAATATTAATATAAAGAGTGTAATAAATCTAAAAATATTTCTAATCATTTTTACCATAAAGAGATTGTTCTAAAAATTCATCTATTTCTCCATCCAAAACTTTGTCCGGACTTGTATTTTCAAAATTTGTTCTATTATCTTTTACCAATTGATAAGGTTGTAAAACATATGATCTAATCTGATGTCCCCAACCTATTTCTGATTTTGTATTTTCTGTATTTTGATTTTCTTGCTCTTTTTTCTTTAATTCATGATCGTAAAGTCTTGCCTTAAGCATATTCATACAAGTTTCTTTATTTTTATGCTGAGATCTCTCATTTTGACATTGAACTACAATCTTTGTTGGTAAGTGTGTAATTCTAACTGCGCTATCAGTAGTATTTACATGCTGACCACCAGCACCGCTAGATCTATAAGTGTCTATCCTTAAGTCTTTTTCTTGAATTTCTATTTTTATATTTTCATCAATTATTGGATATACCCAAATACTTGCAAAACTCGTGTGTCTTCTAGCTCCAGAATCAAACGGAGAGATTCTAACTAACCTGTGGATTCCTGATTCTTTTTTTAGCCAGCCAAATACATAATCACCTTCTATTTTAATTGTTGATGATTTTATGCCTGCCTCATCTCCTCTGTGTTCGCTTATTAATCCTACATTAAATTTTTTTCTTTCTGCCCATTTAATATACATTCTTCTTAACATCTCAGCCCAATCTTGACTTTCGGTCCCACCTGCTCCAGCGTGTATTTCTATATATGTATCAAGTGGATCCGCTTCATTAGAAAGAAAGCATTTAATTTCATTTTGTTTTACTCTCTTTTTTAAATCAATTAAGTTTGTTTTTAATTCCAGTAATATTTCTTGATTTTGTTCACTAGATGCAAGATCAAAAAGATCTTTATTTTCATTATGCTCAATTTCAGCTTTTTCAAAATTTGATGTTAGATCTTCAAAAAATTTTTTTTCTTTAAGAATTTTTTTTGACTTTTCTTTATCTTGCCAAAAATTGGCTTCTAACATTATTTTTTCTATAGAATTTATCTTTGAAGCTATTTGATTTTTATCAAAGATACTCCTTTATTCTTAAATTGATTTTTTTAATATCAGCCAAGAATAATTGTATTTCGTTTTCCATTAATAAAATTTTAATATTTTATTTTCGTCAAAGTTTTTATTGTTTATTGTTAGAACTTTATTATTTACAATATCTTTTTTCTTATAATTTTCAATTATAGTATTTTTTGAGGAAAATTTTGCTTTTTGTCCAGTTTTAGGATCGATAACCATCATCACTATATCATTTGGAACTTTGAATGGTCTTGAATGTGATTTATGAACGGCCGATTCTAAAAAATATTTAAAAATTGGAAGTGCTGTTTTTGCACCTGTTTCATTTTTACCTAATGGTTGAGGATTATCTAATCCGACATAAACTCCTATAACTAAATCAGAAGTAAAACCAATAAACCACGTATCAGTATTTTTATTTGTTGTGCCTGTTTTTCCTCCAATTTCTAAATTCAAAGGTTTTAATTTTTTTCCAGTTCCTCTTTGAACTACTCCCTCTAAGATTGAAGTCATTTGATAAGCCGTTTGTTCTGAGAATATTTGTTCATAATCATCTTTTATTTCTGGAAAATTATTGCTTAAGTATGAAATTTCATCACAATTTAAACATTTTCTCAATTCATTGTTTACTATTGTATTGCCCTCACTGTCTTGAATTCTGTCAATTAAGATAGGACTGACAAGTTTTCCTCCATTTACGAATGCAGAATAGGCAGAAGTTAACTTTAATAAAGTAGTTTCAGCTGATCCTAATGATATTGATAATAATTCATCTGGATTTTCATAAATACCAAGTTGTTTAGAAAAATTTGTGATTTTGTCTAAACCTAAATCTTGTGCAATTCTTACAGTCATAAGGTTTCTTGATTTTTCAAGTCCAGTTCTCATTGTAGATAACCCATAAAATTTTTTTCCATAATTTTGTGGTTTCCATAATTTTAAATCTTCACCTTGATCTAAAACTAATGGTGCATCTAATACTAATGTAGAGGGAGTATAATCATTTTCTAATGCTAGCGCATAAACAAAAGGCTTAAATGCAGATCCAGGTTGTCTCAAAGCTTGTGTTGATCTATTGAACTCACTTTTCTTAAAACTAAATCCACCTGACAAAGCCAATACTCTTCCAGTGTAAGGATCCATTACTACAATGCCTCCATTAATTATTGGTTCTTGTCTTAAACTAAAATTATTTTTATCTAATTTTTCAACGTAAATTACATCACCTATTTCAAATAACTCTTTAATATCTTTATTTGTCCATGATACATCTTGGTAATTTATTGTTCCACTATCACCTTCTTTAGTTTCAATTATAGCTGAATAAATATTTAAATCTTTTATAATTGCAATTTTCCAATTTATAGTTTTTTCTAAATTATATTTATCTAAATTTTTTGACCAATCATTATTATAATTTTTAATATTTAATAAAGGACCCCTCCAACCTTTCCTTTTGTCATACTCAATTAAACCTTTACGTAAAGCTTGTGTGGAAAATTTTTGTAATTCTAAATTAATAGGTGTATTTATATTAAAACCTTGTTTGTATAACTTATCGAAACTTAAATCATTGATAATTTTTTTTCTAACATCCTCTATGTAATACTGAGAGTCTTCTAGAAAAACTTTTTTATTTTTTTTTAATTCAATTTTTTTTTGTCTTAAATCAATATAATCTCGATATCCTATATAATCATTTTCATATAAATTTTTTAAAACTAAATCTCTTCTAAATTTTGCAAGTTTTATATTTTTGTATGGGTTATATCTACTTGGTGCTTTTGGTAAAGCAGCTAATAATGCTGCCTCAGCATAATTCAAATCTTTTATTGATTTGTCAAAATATTCTAAGCTAGCAGCAGCCACACCATAAGTGCCTCCACCAAGATAGATTTGATTTAAATATAATTCTAAAATTCTTTGTTTTGAGAGAGTTCTTTCTATTCTAAATGCAAGAATAGCCTCTTTAATTTTTCTATTAAAACTTACTTCATTAGTTAGTAAAAAATTTTTTGCTACTTGTTGAGTTATTGTTGATGCACCTTCTAATCTTTTTGAATTTTTTATATTGGAAATATTGTTTATTATCGCTCTCATTACTCCTTTTGCATCAACTCCGGGATGTGAAAAAAAATTTTTATCTTCTGCAGATAGAAAAGAGTTGATTACATTTTCAGGGATAGTTTCATATGGAACAAATACTCTTTTTTCTCTTGAAAAATCAGCTACAAGTGTTCCGTCTCCTGAATAAACTTTACTAGAAACTGGAGGTTTATAATTCTTTAAAAACTTATAATCAGGTATTTTATTAGAAAAACTCCATAAAATACTTAATACAATTACGCTTGATAGCAAAACCAAGCT
This sequence comes from Candidatus Pelagibacter sp., assembly GCF_052049975.1. GTDB lineage: Bacteria > Pseudomonadota > Alphaproteobacteria > Pelagibacterales > Pelagibacteraceae > Pelagibacter. Next base: position 110,654 of record NZ_JBNGYZ010000001.1, read on the forward strand.
AATCGAAATAATAATTATATTTTTAAAAATATTGTTCATTTTGATTTCATTATATTGCGGAATTTGTTAAATATAAGGCTCAATTTACAAAATTTTATGCAAATCACTTTAATTAAATTAACAAATCAAAATTTATGGAAAAAAATTTATATATTGATGCATCGCATCCAAATGAAACTAGGGTTGTTCTTAAATCTGGAAATCACATCGAAGACTACGAATACGAAGGTCTAAAAAACGATTTAATAAAGAATAATATATACTTAGGTAAAGTAAGTAGAATTGAACCCTCTCTGCAAGCAGCTTTTGTAGATTTTGGCAGGGAACGTCACGGTTTTTTGTCTTTTAATGATATCCAGTCTGATTACTACCAGCTGCCAAAAAGTGATTTAGAAAAAATCAAACAAGAAGAAGAAAGAATAAGAGAAGAATTATCAAAACAAGTAGAAGAGATTGAAAATGAAAATCTCGCAGAGGGAAAATTGGATGAAAATGATCCTGTAAATGCAGAGGAACTGCAAAATGACGAAAATGAAAAAGCTGAAGAAGATAATAAAGATAATAAGGAAACCGAAAAGGTTCAGAATAATCTAAAAGGTAGGCAAAATAATAAATTGAAATTCAAAAGATATAAGATTCAAGAAGTAATTAAACCTAATCAAGTAATATTAGTACAAGTTATAAAAGATGAGAGAGGTCAAAAAGGTGCTGCATTGAGCACTTTTATTTCTATAGCTGGAAAATACATCGTTCTGATGCCAAACACGCCTAAAGGAGGAGGAATTTCAAGAAAAATATTTAATCCTATAGATAGAAAAAAAATCAGAGCAATTTTGAATGATATCGAAATACCTAAGGAGATGGGATTAATCGTGAGAACTGCTGGTAGTAATAAAACAAAAAATGAAATTAATCACGACTTAGATACGTTAGTTAAAACTTGGGATACAATCAAGCAAAATGCAATTAACTCAACTGCACCATCTTTGATACATCAGGAAAGCGAAATAATTAAAAGAACAATTAGAGATATGTATGATGAAAACACAAATAATATAATTGTAGAAGGTAATGAAGGTTATAAAAAAGCTCAATCATTTATGAAATTGATGATGCCTTCAAATCTAAAAAAAGTTAAAAAATATAGAGGAAAACTACCATTATTTATTGAAGAAGAAATTGATCAAAAGTTAAACCAAATATTTGATACAGAAGTTAAACTTAACTCTGGAGGTTATTTGGTCATCAATCCAACTGAAGCTTTAGTTTCTATAGATATTAATTCAGGTAGTTCTATTAAACAAAAAAATGTTGAAAGTACTGCACTTGATACAAACTTAGAGGCAGCAGAAGAAATTGCAAGACAAATAAAAATAAGAGACTTGTCAGGATTAATTATTATAGATTTTATAGATATGCTTAATTATGGGAACAGAAGACAAGTTGAGAGAAGATTAAAGGAAAAATGTAGATCTGACAGAGCCAGAATACAAATTGGAAGAATAAGCAATTTTGGATTACTTGAAATGTCTAGACAAAGATTAAGAGAAAGTGCTGTTAAATGGAAAATAGCTTTGACGGATGAATCTTTTGCTCAAAAAATATTAAAATTAGTTGAGATTAAAGCTGTAACAAACAAATCGAAATTTGTTGAGCTCAGAATTTGTGAAAAAATTTCTAATTTTTTAAAAGAAAATTATGTTGAGGATTTGAATTATTTTGAAAAAAAAAATAAAATTAAAATTGATATAGTTACAGACAATAATTTAATTATTCCAGAATACATAATTAATATCAAAAATAAATCTAACAAAACAATAGAGTTGATTGAAAATTTTGAAAAACTTAAAAACTTAAAAAACACTAATTTAGAAAACGAGAGTATTTCAGATAACAAAAAAATAAAGAAAAGTTATAAAAAAAAGAGTTATAAAAAAAAATTTTATAAAAAATCTAAATAATTCCTTTTGTTGGTGATGATGGGTTTCCCATTAATGTTTTGTTGATCCTTCCGGCCAAAAAAGATTGTCTGCCCGCAATTACTCCATTTTTAAAAGCCAAAGCCATTTCAAATGGTTTTTTTGCTTTTGCGATAGCAGTGTTAACTAATACTCCATCACAACCCAACTCCATTGATATTGTTGCGTCAGAAGCTTGACCTAGTCCTGCATCGATAATTAGTGGTAATTTAGTTTGATTTCTAATTAACTTTATATTTGTTTTGTTTTGAATGCCTAATCCAGAACCTATAGGGGCAGCTAAAGGCATTATTGCACAAGCTCCAACATTTTCTAAACGCTTAGCCATAAGCGGATCATCAGTACAATAAACCATTACCTTAAAACCTTCTTTAGATAAAACTTCTGTAGATTTTAAAGTTTCTATCATATCAGGATACAAATTATTTTTATCTCCTAAAACTTCAAGTTTTACAAGTTTCCATCCCCCAATTTCTCTAGCTAATCTTAAAGTTCTTAGTGCTTCCTCAGATGTAAAGCACCCAGCTGTATTTGGTAAATAAGTAATCTTTTTTGGATTAATGTAATCCATCAGTAACGGTTTGGACTTATCAGAAATATTTACTCTTCTAACAGCAACCGTAACTATTTCAGCACCTGATGTTTTTATTGCTTTAGAACACTCTGTCATATTCTTATATTTTCCTGTTCCTACAATAAGTCTTGATTTGAATTTTTTCTTCGCAATGATTAGTTCATCTTTTTTCATTTTAACCACCACCTATGAAATGTACTATTTCTAAAACATCATTATTTTTAAGTTTTATTGAATTAAGTTTCTTTTTATTAACAATTTCCATATTCAGTTCGATAGCAACTTTTCTACTTGGCACTTTTAATTCATTTAAAAGTTTTAATAAAGTTGTTTTATCATTAATGGTAGAAGTTTTACCATTAAGTTTAATTTTTATTTTTTTTGTTTTCTTCATAATGTATAAATAATCTATGAATAAAATAATTATAATAAACGGACCAAATCTTAATCTATTAGGAGAAAGAGAACAATCACAATATGGATCTACAAGCTTTGACCAACTTAAAAATAATTGTGAGACAGAAGCTAAGAGATTAGGTGTGCAAATAAATTTTGTTCAATCAAATATAGAAGGAGAAATAGTTGATTTTATACAGGATGCTAGAAATAACTACGATGCAATTATTATTAATGCTGCTGGTTTTACTCATACTTCAGTAGCTATAAGAGATGCTTTAGATATATTTAAAAAGCCAATTATTGAATTACATATTTCAAACATATATAAAAGGGAAGATTTTCGAAAAAAATCGTTAATAAGTGATGTGGTTACGGGTGGAATATTTGGTTTGGGTACTGAAGGTTACATTTTAGCCATAATTAAATTACATAAGATGCTACAAAATGAAAATAAATAAAGAAACCATAAAAGAACTAAGTGAATACTTAAATGAGTTCAATTTAACAGAAATTGAGTACACAGATAAAGACACTAAAATAAAAGTGTCAAAAACAAGTAGTGCAATTACAACTCAAACCCCAATTCAAACAACTTCAATATCAGAAACATCTCGTGAAACTTCAAAAAATAAAGATGCTATTTCTGGTACAAAAGTAACTTCACCAATAATTGGTACTGCTTATCATGCACCTGAACCTGGGGCTAAAAAATTTGTAGAAGTAGGAAAAAAAATTAAAAAGGGTGACACTGTAATGATTGTAGAAGCGATGAAAACAATGAACCATGTGCCATCAACTGCAGATGGTATAGTAAAAGAAATTTGTGTTGAAGATGGTCAGCCCGTTGAATTTGGCCAAACAATTATCATAGTTGAATAATGTTTAAAAAAATTTTAATTGCAAACCGTGGGGAAATTGCAGTTAGAATTATTAGGGCATGTAAAGAATGGGGTATTTCCACTGTAGCAGTGCATTCTGATGTAGACAGAGATAGCATGCACGTAAGACTTGCTGATGAAAGTGTTTGTATTGGCTCACATCAGCCAGCGAATAGTTATTTAAATATTCCTGCTCTAATGTCCGCTATTGAAATTACAAATGCAGATGCAGTCCATCCTGGTTATGGTTTCTTATCTGAAAATGCAAATTTTGCGAGAGTTCTTGAAGAAAATAAAATCTCATTTATTGGAGCATCTGCAAAACATATAGAAATGATGGGTGATAAAATTCAAGCAAAAAAAATAGCAAAAGAAAATGGATTGCCTGTAATCGAAGGATCTGATGGTGGTGTCTCAAATGTTAAAGAAGCAAAAGAGCTTTGTAAAAAAATAGGATTTCCAGTTTTAATTAAAGCTTCCGGTGGAGGTGGTGGAAAAGGAATGAAAATTGTTAATAAAGAGGAAGAATTTGAAACTCTTTTTTCAATAGCCAAATCAGAAGCGCAAAAGTATTTTGGAAATGATGAAGTTTATATTGAAAAATTTTTTCAAAACCCAAGACATATTGAAGTTCAAATATTAGCTGGAAAAAACAGAACTGTTCATTTGCATGAAAGAGACTGTTCTGTTCAAAGAAGACATCAAAAATTAATTGAAGAAACTCCAAGCCCAGTTTTAACTGATGATATAAGGAAAGATTTGTTTGAAAAGACTGTAAACATGGTTTCAAAAATTGGATATCAAGGAGCAGGAACTGTTGAATTTATATATGAAGATGGAAAATTCTATTTTTTAGAGATGAATACTCGTGTTCAAGTAGAACATCCTGTAAGTGAAATGGTGACTGGGGTAGACATTATTAAAGAACAAATTTGGATAGCATTTAGTGGAGAAACAGCACTTGAGCAAAAAGATATTAATCCTAGAGGTCATGCTATTGAATGTAGGATAAACGCTGAAGATGCGAGTAAAAATTTTCAACCTTCACCTGGTGTAATTGGGATGTGTCACCAACCATCTGGTTTTAGAACAAGGGTAGATGGAGCAATTTTTCAAGGTTATAAAGTCACTCCTTTTTACGACAGTATGATTTGTAAACTAATATGCCATGGAAGAAATAGAACTGAAGCAATTCAAAGAATGAATAGGTCACTTGATGAATTTGTAATTGAAGGAATAACTACAACAATACCTCTTCATAAAAAGTTACTAAATCATAAAAAATTTTTAAATTCTGATTATAATGTCAGTTGGTTAGATAAAGAAAAAGTTATTTAATAACAGCCTGTAAGCCAAACATCATAGACTGGGTGATCAAATGGATTAATTGAAGGGCTCGATGAGAACATCCATCCATTAAACACATAAACTTCGTCATTGTTTGTAATACTTTGATCTATTACTTGAATATAAGCAATAATCTCAGGATCGTCATCAAATTCTGAGTTTTTGCATTTGATACTTTTTATAATTAAGTCATCAAAAACTTTTTCTTCATTATTTTTTAATTCTAATGAAATATTTTTAGAGCTTATCTTGTTTAATATTTTTATTTCAGTAAAATTTTTATCAAGCTTAATTTCACTGTGAACCATAGTGGTAAAGAAAAACAGTAAAACAATATTAATTAATCCAGCTTTTATATTTCTTCCCAGGTTCATTTTTATCTTTATTTGGATAGTAAGCTTCTTTTGTACCTGTTTGATTTGGTTTATGAGGCTTTTGCCAATCAAATTTATTTGGATTTTGATTATTTTCTAAATTATTTGGAGTAAAGTGTATCCAAGAGTACCATTCTACAGGAATTTTTGAAGCATCTATTTCACTCGAATAAATTACCCACCTATCACCTTTTTTATTTTCATAATACTTATTACCAAATGAGTCTGTTCCTTTTAGCTTACCTGATAACAAAGTTTTAATTTTTGTACCAAATGTATCTTGATTCCACCAAGTAAAAATTTTTTTAAAAATAGAAATCATTTTGTTTTCAATTTAAAATTGTAAATTTAAAATTAGACTAAAAATTTTATTTGTATATAAATTATTAGAATCTATTTACAATAAATTTAATAAACTGAGGAAAAATGGCAAAATATTTAGTTGAGACATATTACACATGTACTTTTAAGGTTAATCATTATTTGGACGATATCAATGAGAACGAGTTAAAGAATCTCGAAAAAAGAGACGATGGTAAATTTGAAGTATTAGATGTAAAGCTTGATAATAGAAAAACTAAAAACTTAGACCCAAAAAATAATAAAGTTATTGAAGAAAACAAAATTAATTTGGTTTCACAAAAAAAAGATTCATCCATCAAAACAGAAAATAGTATTCAGCAAAATATTTTTGGAAAAAATAAAGAAAAATCAGGCATTAGAGTAAGCATGCCAGATAGAAGAAAAGGATATATTCAAAAAGCTACAATTGGTGATCATAAAGTATATTTACATACTGGTGAATATGAGGATGGAAAAATTGGAGAAATATTTATTGATACAAGTAAAGAAGGTGAACTTGTAAAAGCATTAATGAACAACTTTGCAATTGCTGTTTCCTTAGGTCTTCAATATGGAGTTCCTTTAGATGAGTTTATAAGTGCATTTGTTGGAACCAAATTTGAACCATCTGGTAAAGTTTACGGAAATGACAGAATTTTAAGTGCTTCATCTATTTTAGATTACATTTTTAGAGAATTAGCAATTTCATATCAAAATAGAGAAGACTTGGCTCATACCCCATCAATTGGAAGCAATGACAATCTAACTGGTGAAGACCAAGATAATGAAAGTCAAAGTCAACTTTTAAAGATCATGAAAGACATGACCAGTAAAGGATTTGTTAGAAATAATTACAAGAAAAACCTTGTTGATCTAACTGATGTTAAAATAAATTTAAAAGGTAAAAGTAGCTAGTTTCTTTTTTTTATTGTTAAATTTAACTCTTTAAGTTGATTTTCATTAATTTCAGATGGCGCATTCATCATTAGATCTTGCGCATTTTGGTTCATTGGAAACATCGTCACTTCTCTAATATTTTTTTCATTAGCTAAAAGCATTACAATTCTGTCTATTCCTGGAGCTATACCCCCATGAGGAGGTGCACCATAACTAAGTGCATTTATCATTCCACTAAATTTATCATCTACTTGTTCTTTAGTGTATCCAGCAATAGAAAATAATTTATACATTAAATCAGGTTTATGATTTCTAATAGCCCCAGAAGATAATTCAATACCATTGCAAACAATGTCATATTGATAAGCTTTCATTTCCAAGGGTTTTTCAAAATCTAAATTTTCTAAATTACCTTGCGGCATAGAAAATGGGTTGTGACTAAAACCTATTTTCCCATCAGTTTCGTCTATTTCAAACATTGGGTAATCAACAATCCAACAAAATGCAAAAGTTCCTTCATCAACTAGTTTTAATTCCTCAGCAATTTTGTTTCTTGCTTGAGAAGTTATTTTTTCAATCTCATTTTTTTTATTACAAGCAAAAAATATACTATCCCCTACCTCAGCATTTGTTAATTTCATTAATTCTTTCAAAGCATCTTCTTTAAAAAATTTTCCAACAGGTCCTTTTCCAGTTATTTCTTTATCGCTTTGTTCAATTGTAAAATAAGCTAAACCTGCCCAACCTTGATCTTTTGCCCATTTATCTATTCCGTCAAAAAAACTTCTTGGTTTATCTTTAGTGTTCTTTGTAACAATACATCTTACTAAAGAACCTGATTTGACAAGTTTTTTAAAAATCTCGAAAGATACATCTTCACGTGAAAATATTTCAGTTATATCATTTATAATCAGTGGATTTCTTAAATCTGGTTTATCTGAACCATATTTTAACATAGAGTCTTCATAAGAAATTCTTGGAAACTTATCAAACTGCATTTTCTTATTTGAAAACTGCTTAAATGTATTTATCAAAAGTTTTTCAACAACATTAAAAACATCTTCTTGTTCAACAAAAGACATTTCAAGATCTAATTGATAAAACTCTCCTGGGCTCCTATCTGCTCTTGCATCTTCGTCTCTAAAACATGGTGCTATTTGAAAGTATCTATCAAATCCCGAAACCATTATTAATTGTTTAAACTGTTGTGGTGCTTGAGGTAAAGCATAAAACTTTCCTGGATTTAACCTACTGGGAACTAAAAAATCTCTTGCACCTTCTGGACTTGATGATGTTAAAATTGGTGTTTGAAATTCTAAAAAACCAAATTCATTCATTTGTTCTCTTATGAAAGAGATCACTTTTGATCTAAGTAAAATATTTTCATGAATTTTTTTTCTTCTTAAATCTAAAAACCTATATTTTAATCTTATTTCTTCTGCATATTCTTGATCACTGAAAACTGGCATAGGTAATTCTTTGCATGAACCAAGCACTTCAAAATCATTTATTGAAACTTCAATTTCACCTGTTTCAATATCTTTATTAATAGTATCATTAGATCTTTTTAAAACTTTTCCTTCAATCTTAATGACAGTCTCAAGCTGTATTTTTTCAATTTCGCTAAAATATTTATTTTCTTGACTAACAATACACTGAGTTATTCCGTAATTGTCTCTTAAATCAATAAATAGTAGATTTCCATGGTCTCTCTTTTTATTTACCCATCCAGATATCCTCACATCTGAGCCAACTTCTTTTTTACTAAGCTCATTACATGTATGTGTTCTATATTTATTCAATTTATCTCCAGCGCTTTTTTTATAATTTTAAAATCAATAGGTTTTTTTTCTTTTAAACTTAATTGATCGATCTTATATATGAATTCAGATATTTTTCCATAAGATCTATTAATTCTTTTAATAATGTATTCAACTAATTTTTTATCAATTAAAATTTGTCTATCTGAAAGATTTTTTATAATCAAAGCATGAATTAAATTATCATCTGGATTTAAGATTTCATAATTCAAAAAATTATCACATCTAGATTTTAAGTCCTTAAGTTTGAATTCAATCTTATTTATTGGTAAAATTGATGTTGTTAATAAAAATTTGTCGTTCAAGTCTACAGAATTGTAAATACTATATAAAAGCTCTTCATTTATATTTTGATCAAGATTTTCAATTACAATATTTTTGTGAGATTTAATTTTCTCTAAAAAATCATCCTTTAGATCCTTTGAATCAATTTTCATTCCACCGTATTTTTTTTCAAAAATATTAACCAGATGAGATTTTCCTGAAAATTTTTCACCGCAAATATTTAAAAATTTTCTTTCCCAATTTGGCCATGAATTAATAATTTTATAAGCACTTTCATTACTGCCTGAAACATAAAAATCCTGATCTTTAAAATTTCTATCAAATTTAAATTCTAAAATTAATTGATTTAAATCTCTCATCTAAAATTCCAAATTTTATTTTTAAAATCTATTTGATATCCTAATTCTTCAATATTACTTATAAAAGCCTTAGGCGTGCCATTATAAATTAGTGTATAATAAACTTTTTGATTATCAATTTTTGAAATATAAAATTTTGAGACTAAATCTAAATCATCAATGATTTTTTCAAATTTTTTTATTTTCTCGTTATCTTTTAAATCTACAGATATAATTAATGGTAACTTAATTGAGGTATTTACTTGATTTTCTTTTTTCCAGAAATCGTTAAATTTTAATTTAATCTTTTTTATTAATAACTTCAGTTCATCTTCTGTTTGGAAATTTGCATAAACTTGGTTATCTAAAATTAACCTATTATTAAGATTAATTTTAGATAAAATCCTAATTTTTTCTGAGTTCTTATAAAACAATGAAATTATATAACTATCTAGGTCGTATTTGTTAATAATCTCTTTAAAATCATAATTTTCTAATTCAGAAAATTTTTCTCTTATAAAGTTAATATCCTCTAAATCTTCACTAGGTAATACATACTCTAATAAGTTTTTTTTATCATCTTCTATAATCCAATTATTATAAAAACCATTTTCTGAAAATAGCACTATATCATTATTTTCTTCATCAATTAGTATAGGTATAAACATAACCTTCTTCTTTTTTGGTAATGCAGGGAAAATATTGTTTTGTTCAAAGAGGTTAAATATTCTTCTTTTGTTAAATTCAACATCTAGAGATACATAGTATTCATTATTAAGAAATTGCTCTTCTTTAATTGAGAAATTTTCTATTAAAATTTTAATACTCTTTAATTTCAAATTTATAATTTTTTTTTGATCTTGTGATTGAATAATTTTTTCAGTTAATTGTTTGAAGGCTTCTTTAAAACCTTTGTTAATAACTTCATTTCTATTAAATTTATCGTCAAAATTTTCTTTGATCTGGATATTTTCTATAATTAAATTTTTTGAAAAGGCATAATTTGTGGATAAGAAAAAATAAGTTAAAGAAAATATAATAAAAAATGGATATAGATAACTTAGTTTAAAATAAATTTTCATATTTGATAAAATGATTTCAAAAAACTTAACCTATAAAAAAAGTGGAGTAAACATAACTGCTGCAGATAATTTTGTTAAATATTTATCTCAAATAAAAACAAATAAAAAAGGCAAAAAAAAGTTCTCAAATATTGGGGGTTTTGGATCTATAACAAATATTCCTAGAAAGTTTAAAAATCCTAAAATAGTAGCATGCACGGATGGTGTTGGAACAAAAATTGAGATAGCAAACACTTTAAATAAATTTGATACTATAGGCATAGATTTAGTTGCAATGAGCGTTAATGACTTGATTGTACAGGGTGCTACTCCTTTAATTTTTTTAGATTATATTTCGATTAATAAAGTTAATAACACAAAGCTAAAGGCTATAATTAAGGGTATCATAAAAGGATGTAAAATTTCAGGTTGTGAATTAGTTGGTGGAGAAACGGCAGAAATGCCTGGAACTTATGAAAAAAATAAATTTGATATAGCGGGATTTGCAGTCGGTATTGTTGATGAAAATAAAATTTTAAAAAAAAATAAAATTAAAAAAAATGATTTAATTTTATCGATTCCATCAAACGGTATCCATTCTAACGGCTTTTCTTTAGTAAGGCATGTCTTAAAAAGTAAAAAAATAGATATAAAAAAAAATAAAGAATTAAGAAAAGAGTTAATAAAGCCTACAAAAATATATGTGGATGAGATTTTAAAACTTTTAAATAATGATTTAATTAATGGATGTGCAAATATTACAGGAGGAGGTATTCATGATAATATTAAAAGAGTTATCCCAGATAATTTAACTGCGCATATAAATCTCGAAAAAATTAAAGTATCCAAAATTTTTAACTGGTTAAAAAAACAAGGAATTAGCGATAAAGAGATGCTTAAAACTTTTAACTGTGGAGTTGGGTTTTGTTTAATTGTTAACCCAAGTAAATTAAAGAAAATTCAATCGTACTTTAAAAATCCATATAAACCTTACGTTATTGGAAAAATTGCTAGTCAAAAAGGTAAAAATAAAATTAAACTAAATGGCAAAATTAATTGGATCTAAAAAAATAAAAATAGCTGTATTTATTTCAGGAACAGGTTCAAACTTACACAATTTAATCAAATACTCAAAATTAAAAAGATCTAATTTTTCAATTCTGTTTATATTTTCTGATGATAAAAATGCAAAAGGTTTGAAATATGCTAAAAAATTCAAAATTCCATTTAAAGTATTAAATTTTAAAAATAAAACAAATTCAGAAAATCAACTGTTAGAATATCTCAAAACAAAGTATATAAAAATTATTTGTCTTGCGGGATTCATGAAAATTTTATCTGCAAAATTTATTCGAAAATTTGATGGGAAAATAATTAACATTCATCCTTCTTTATTACCAAAATATAAAGGACTAAATACACATCAAAGAGTACTGGATAATTTCGAGAGCTATTCTGGTTGCACTGTACATTATGTAAATGCAAAACTAGATGCTGGTAAAATTATTTTACAAAAAAGAGTTAGAGTATACAAAAAGGATAATGCTATTTCTCTGGCAAAAAGAGTATTAAAACAAGAACACAAAATTTACCCTTTGGCACTCAACAAAGTAATATCTAGTCTTTAAAGAAAAAATCTATCTCTATTTTTGCATTTTCAATGCTGTCAGATCCATGAACTGAATTTTTATCTATTGAAATACCATATTTCTTTCTAATAGTACCTTCAGCAGCATCCTTAGGATTAGTTGCACCCATTAATTCTCTATTTGCTAAAACAGCACCATCTTTTTCTAAAATCATTACCACAATCGGTCCTGATGATAGGTATGAACAAAGATCATTGTAAAATGGTTTTGTTTCATGAACTTTGTAAAACTTTTCTGCTTCTGATTTTTCTATTTGAATTTTTTTTTCATTTATTATTTTAAATCCATTATTCTTAAACATTTCTTTTATTTCATGTTCAAGATTTCGTTCCACAGCATCAGGTTTGATGATGGATAAAGTTTGTTCAATATTACTCATAATTATCCTCTATTAGTTTATTTAATAATCTCACGCCAAATCCAGTCGCACCCCATGAATTTAAAGCTCCGTTGTATTTTGAAAAAGCCATACCAGCTATATCTAAATGTGCCCAAGGAGTTTTCTTCAAAATAAATCTTTGCAAAAATTGCGCTGCAGTCGTTGAGCCAGCACCTCCGATATAATTTATATTTTGCATATCTGCATTTTTGCTGTTGATTAACTTATCATAATTTTTATGTAATGGCATTCTCCAGACTTTTTCTCCCACCTTTTCTCCTGCATTTGATAATTGAGCAGATAATTTATCATCATTTGAAAATAGTCCTGCATATTCAGAGCCTAGAGAAACAATTATTGCACCGGTTAAAGTTGCTAGGTCTACTATAAATTTTGGTTTAAATTTTTGCTCTGTAAAAGTTAATGCGTCAGCTAAGACTAATCTTCCTTCAGCATCTGTATTTAATATTTCTATTGTTTTTCCACTATATGATTTTACTATATCGCCAGGTCTTTGAGCATTACCATCCGGCATATTTTCAACTAATCCCACAACCCCAACTGCATTCACATTTGCTTTTCGGAGTGCTAAAGTTTTCATTAATCCAACAACAACAGCAGATCCTGCCATATCGTATGTCATATCTTCCATAAACTTTGCAGGTTTAAGAGAAATTCCTCCAGTGTCAAAACAAACCCCTTTGCCAACAAAAGCTACTGGATCTTTTTTTGACTTAGATCCCTTCCATTCTAAAGTAACGAGATAAGATCCCCTTATACTTCCTTGTCCAACACCAACTAGGGCATTCATTCCTAAATTCTTTAATTTTTTTTTGTCATAAATTGAGACTTTTAAACCAATTTTACTTAATTGTTTTAATCTTTTAGCATATTCATCTGGATGTAAAATATTTCCCGGTTCTGAGACCAATTCTTTAGTAAAGTTTATTCCTTCTATTAGTGGTTTGTATCGGTATTTTGAGTTTAAGTTAGGTAATAATAATTTCTTATTACAATTAATCTTTAAGTTATAATTACTCTTTTTTGTTTTATATTTTTCAAATTCATAAGATTTTAATAACATTCCATGAATAAAATCATTAATGAATATATTCTTTTGGGAAGCTGAATAAATATTTTTATCCGAAAAAGTTATTTCATTGATTTCAGCTTTTTTAAGAAATTCATAAAAGCTTGCACCTCCAGTCTCATTTTCAAGTTCAGACTGATTTTTTTTTAATTTAATTATTATTGCTGTTTGTTTTGAGTTTAAATTAAAAGTCAAAAAATCTCTCTTTTTTGATGTTTTATTTATCGATTTTGTGAAATTTTTTAAATCTTTAAAAATAAACGAAGAACCTACGCTAAACAAACTATAGTTCTCATCAGCAAACAAAACATAATTATTTATCGATTTCTCATCGAGTTTGTCAGTAGGTTTTAAAATTATTGCCATATTTTTTATACAATCTATGAGTGTTAATGGTATATATGATTTTAATTTTAAAATTCAATGAAAAAATTAATTTTTAAAAAAATTATCATAGATATTTCTAAATTTTTTTTAGTATCTTGGTTAGCTATTGGTGTCATTGTTTGGATAATACAGGCTGTAAATTATTTAGATTTTATGGTTGAAGATGGGCATAGTTTCAAGATTTATATTCTATACTCAATTTTAAATTTCCCTAAAATTTTACATAGACTTTTACCTTTTATTTTTTTTATATCTCTTGCTTATAATTTAATTAAATATGAGAATAACAATGAACTAATGATCTTTTGGACAACTGGTATCTCAAAACAAAAATTTCTTAATCACATTATTATTTATTCATTAATTGTCTGTTTTTTTCAGATGATTTTAGGCACCTATATTTCTCCATTTAGCCAAAACGAAGCAAGATCTTATATAAGGAATTCAGATATGAGCTTTCTTCCATCTTTGATGAAAGAGAGAAAATTTATTGATGGTGTAGAAGATTTAACAATATTTATTGAAAAAAAAACTGATGATGGAAAATTAAAAAATATATACATCAAAGAAAATGTGAAAAAATCAAACTCTTTGTTAGGAGGTAGTTACCAAATAACTTATGCTAAAGAAGGTCAATTAATATTTAACAATTCAAATAAATATTTTGAATTATACAATGGTCAAATTGTAGAAAATAAAAGTAATGAGATTACTACAATCAGTTTTGATCAAATTAATTTTAATTTAAATCGGTTTAAATCTAATACGACTACTTATCCAAAATTACAGGAAGCTCCTATCAATGAACTTTTAAAATGTATTTATCTAAATTATATAAACAAAATTGATGAATACAATTTTCTAAATCTAAACTGCGTAACTGATAGAATACCAGACATTAAACAAGAAATTAATAAAAGATTTTTAAAACCAATATATATTCCTTTACTTGCATTATCGTGTTGTTTTTTAATATTATTTTCTAAAGAAAATAAAAAGTATAATAGATATAAATATCTAGTATTTATTTCTTGTTTTTCTTTAATAGTCTTTTCGGAAATATCTTTACGATATACTCTAGTAAACAACGGTACAATTATATTTATGATAATACCACTAATATTTTTTTTACTTTCATATTTATATTTATCAAAATCTATACAAAAATTGAATTGAGATGTTTAAGACAGTTTATATATTTCTAAATAAGATCTTTTTAAAAAAAATACTCATAATCTCTAGCATTTTTTTTTCTTTAATTATTATTTTAAGTTTATTAGAAGAAATTAACTTTTTCAAAGAAGCAAGTGCTAGCTTTATTATTCCTATTTTATCAGCAACTTTAAATGCCCCATCTGTACTTTTTGAAATATTTCCATTTATTTTTTTAATTTCTACTCAATTTTTTTATATTGAACTTATTGATAAAAGAGAATTAGGCACTTTAAAAGTTAGTGGAATAAGTAACCTAAAAATAATTTTCAATATTGTAGTTTCCTCTTTTAT
Source organism: Candidatus Pelagibacter sp. (assembly GCF_052049975.1). Classification (GTDB taxonomy): domain Bacteria; phylum Pseudomonadota; class Alphaproteobacteria; order Pelagibacterales; family Pelagibacteraceae; genus Pelagibacter. The sequence continues at coordinate 125,959 of NZ_JBNGYZ010000001.1, forward strand.
CTTGGGTATATTGATTGTTGTAATTTACTATCAATTTTCGGCAAAATTAAAATTTATTTATCTTGATTTAAAAAATTCATATTCAGATGACAATAAATATTTAGCTATAGTCACAAAAAATGGTCTATGGATAAAAGATGAAATTAATGAAAAAATTTTAATTATAAATTCAAAAGAAATTGATGGTGAATATCTCATAAGCAATTCAATTACTGAATTTGATAAAAATTTTTTTCTTTTAAAAGTCATTGAGTCACCCAAAATAGATATAAGTACCTTTGAATGGAAAATTCAAGACCCTATAATTTCTGTTAACAATCAAATATTAGACTCACAAGAAGATATAATTATTGAAACACATTTTGATAAAGAAAAAATAAATAGCTTATATAGTGATTTAACAAGTTTAAATTTTTTTCAACTAAATGACCTCAAAAAAGAATATTTAGAACTTGGATATTCTGTTAAAGAAATTGATTCAAAATTGAACAATCTTTATTCCTTTCCATTTTATTTAAGTTTAATGACAGCATTAACCTCTATTATTATGTTAAGAATTAAAATTAATCGACCATTGAGTTTTCATATTATTTTTGGAATTTTATTATCAGTTTTACTCTATTATTTGACTTTTCTCTTTAGGGTATTAGGTGAGAATGATAAATTTCCTATATTAATATCGATATGGTTGCCATTAATAATTATATTGTTAATAACATTAACTGGATTAATCAGAATAAATGAAAAATAGATTTTATAAAATATTTGCTTTTATTTGTTTTTTTATTTTTCTTAACAATAACTTACTTTCCGAAGAAATTATTTTTAAAACGAAAGAAATTAATTTTACTGAAAATGGTGAAAAAATTGAGGCTTTAAATGGGACTGCTTTTTCCAAAATAAATAGTTTTAAAATTGAAGCAGAAAGATTTTTGTATGACAAAAAAAAACTTATACTGACTGCAGAAAAAAATTTTTCTAAATTTGAAAAAAGTAAAATAAATGCAATAAGTGATTTTTTAAAATATGACAAAAACCAATCAATTATTGAACTTAATCAAAAAGTAATAATTAAAGATTTAACAAATAATTTAGATTTAACAGGTGATAAAATAATTTATGATTTAAATAAAAAAGTTATTTTTTCTAATACTAAATCTCAACTAACAGATTCAAATGATAATAAATATTTAACTGAAAAATTTCATTATGATACTGTTAAAAAAATTATTAAATTAGATAAATTGATTTTTTATGATAACAGTAAAAATAAACTTACATCAGAAATTTCATATCTAGATCTAGTAAATCAAAAACTTATTGGAAAAGATTTAACAATAAATTTAAAGGATTTAAAGTTTAATCAAAACAATGAACCAAGATTAAAAGGGAAAAGTTATTCCTATGAAAATAATTTTACAAATGTCGAAAAAGGAAATTTTACATTATGTAAGATAAGAAATGAAAAATGTCCGCCATGGGTTATTAATGCAGAAAAAATTACACATAATAAAAAAAATAAAACAATTTATTACGAAAATGCATGGTTAAAAGTTTACGATAAACCAGTAATGTATTTTCCAAAATTTTTTCATCCAGACCCATCAGTAAAAAGAAGGTCAGGCTTTTTAATGCCAAGCTTTGAAAATTCCAATAATACCGGCTCTTCTCTTCAAATTCCTTATTATCATGTTTTTTCAAACAGTTCAGATTTAACTTTGACGCCTAGATTATATGATGAAGAAAAAACATTAATTCAATCTGAATTTAGAGAAGAAAAAAAAGATTCATCGATAATTGTTGATGCTAGTATTTTAAAAGAAAAAAATATTTCATCGAAAAGCCATATATTTATCAATCAATCTAATAACCTAAAATTATTAAATTTTTCAGAAAGTGAATTAAATTTTAGATTAGAGCAAACTTCTAATGATACATACTTGAAATCATATAAAGTTAAATCACCAATAATTAAAGACAATGACACTCTAACAAATACAATTAGTTTAAGTGGTAGTAGAGAGGATTTGTCTTTTCAATCAGAATTACATATTTTTGAAAATTTAAATAAACAAAACAGTGACCGTTATGAGGTAATATATCCATCATATGAAATTGAAAAAAAACTAAACTCACTTGAAAGTCTCAATGGAAATATTTTTTTGAAATCTAATGGATTTCAAAAAAAATATAATACAAATGTGGAGGAGCAAGTGGTCGTAAATGATATAATTTTCAAATCTTTTCCTACGTTAAGCACAAAAGGATTTAAAAATTCGTTAAATCTTCTACTTAAAAATACAAATACAAGCTCAGAAAACTCTACTAAGTATAAAGACCATACAGATCATAAAATTTTATCAATTGGTGAAATAAATTCAACTTACCCACTATCCAAAAAAAATAGCACAAGACAACAAATATTAACTCCAAAAGTTTCATTCAGATACAGTCCTAACGATAGTAAAGATATCAGAAATACTGATAATAGAATTGATGTTAGCAATATTTTTAATTTTAATCGATTATCTGACAATGAAACTGTTGAGGGAGGAGGGTCGATAACTTATGGCTTTAATTATTCAAGTTCTAAAGATAATAGAGAATACTTCAATTCTAAAATAGCAAATGTAATGAGATTATCAAAAAATGAAGATTTGCCCAAAAATAGTAAATTAGGTGAAAAGACATCAGATATTGTAGGATCTTTAATATTTGATCCTAATAATTTTATGAAATTTGAATATGACTTTTCTCAAGATGAAAATTTAAAAGACAATAATTATCAGCTATTAAAATCTGAATTTAAAATTAATAACTTTGTAACTTCATTTGAATATTTAAATGAAAACAACACTGCAAATAAAGAACATTTTTTAAGTAATAAATCCTCATATTTGATAGATGAATATAATATGTTGAGTTATACAACTAGGCGAAACAAGAAAACTAAACTAACTGAATTTTATAACTTAGTTTATGAGTATAAAAACGACTGTTTAAAAGCATCCCTAGAATATAATAAAGATTATTATAATGATAGAGATATTAAGCCTGAAGAAAATATTTTCTTTAGACTAACAATAATGCCTTTTGGTGAAACCAAAGGTCCTAACCTGAAATAATGAAAAAGTTTATATTTTCAATTTTCATTATTGTTAATTTATTTTCCTCAAATGTTTTATCAGAGATTGAAATTAGATATAAAGTTGGAAATATAATAATTACAAATTTTGATATAGAAAAAGAAATTAAATATTTAACTTCTTTGAATAATTCTATACTTAACCTTAATGATAAGCAGGTATTAGATATTGCAACGGACTCTATTATTCGTGAAAAAATTAAATTTTTAGAATTAAAAAAATATTTTGAATTTGAAGGAGAAAATGAATACTTAAAGAAAATTTTCAATGATTACATGCAAAGATTCAATTTTAATAATGATATTGAATTAGAAAAATATTTCCAAAAATTTGATATAAGTAAGAATGAAATTTTAGCTAAAATTGAAATTGAAACATTGTGGAATCAATTAATTTTTCAAAAATATAACTCACAAGTAAAAATTGATGAAATTATCCTAAAAGAAAAATTGATTAAAAGAAAAAAAAATTTAAAAATAAAAGAAATAAATGTCTCTGAAATTGTATTTCAACCCACTGCTGGAAAAAAAATAGATGAAAAAATAAATGAGATAAAAAAAAGTATTCAAAAAGTAGGGTTTGAAAACACAGCAAATATTTATAGCATTGCAGATTCAAAATCTTTTGGTGGAAATATTGGATGGGTAAACCAAGATAATTTATCAGATCAGATTGTGTCTAAGATCAAAAATTTAAAAGAAAATGATGTTAGTGAGTTTATCAATATTGGTGGCAATTATATAGTTTTAAAAATAAATCAAATCAGAGAAAATACAGAAAATATAAATGAAAAAGAAGAATTGAAAAAAATTGAAATATTTGAAAGAGATAAACAACTTAATAAATTTTCAATGATTTATTTTAATAAAATTAAAATCAATACAAATGTTAAGAGATTTTAAACCAATAATTGTGGTTGCTGGTGAACCAAATAGTATATTTTTAGAATTATATTTTAAAGTTTTTAAAAAAAAAATTAAAAATCCATTAATTCTAATTGTTTCAGAAAAAATTTTATTTAAGCAAAGTCTTTTCTTGAAACAAAAAATTAAAGTTCAGAAAATAGATTTACACAAAATAGACTTTAAAAAAATTAATAATAAACAAATTAATTTTATAGATGTAGAATATAATCAAGCTAATACATTCCAAAAAATTTCAACAAAATCAAAACAATACATTGAAAAGTGTTTTGAAATTGGATTGAAAATTCTTAAAAATCACAAATGTGCTGGACTAGTGAATGGTCCGATTTCAAAAAAACATTTTTTAAACTTTAAGTATAAAGGCATTACGGAATATCTAGCTAAAAAAAACAATATAAATATGGAAGAGGTTGCCATGCTTATATTTAATAATAACTTGTCTGTTTCTCCAATTACCACTCACTTGCCAATCTCAAAAGTATCACAAAACATAAAAAAAAGAAAAATTATATCCAATGCTAAATTGATTGATAAATTTTTTAGAACTTATTTAAAAATAACTCCAAAAATTGCTGTTACTGGTCTTAATCCTCATTGTGAGACTAATAATGTAATCAATGAGGAAAAACATATTATAAATCCTTCAATAAGATATTTGCAAAAAAACAAAATTAAAATTTTTGGCCCATTTGCTGCAGATACAATTTTTATGAAGAATAATATAAATAACTTTGATGTGGTCATTGGAATGTATCATGACCAAGTACTTGCTCCAATTAAAGCTATTTATAATTTTAAAGCTATAAACATTACATTAGGGTTGCCCTTTATAAGAGTTTCTCCCGATCATGGTCCAAATGAAAAAATGATGGGAAAAAATAAGTCTAATTATGAAAGCTTATATCACTCTATAAAATTTTTCGAAAACAATGTTTTTAAAAGCTAAAAAAAGTTTAGGTCAAAACTTTTTAACAGATCAAAATACAATTGATAAAATTATAAACCTCGTAGAAATAACAAATAAGAATATTTTGGAAGTGGGGCCAGGTCGAGGTAGTTTAACAAAAAAAATTATTGAAAAAAAACCATTAAACTTAATTTTAGTAGAAAAGGATAAAGAACTTTATGAAAATTTAAAGATTTATCAAAGCGAAAATATAAATGTTAAAAATGAGGACATACTAAAATTTAATTTAGAAAAAAAATATGAAGACAAATTTATCGTATTTGGAAATTTACCATACAATATTTCAACAGAAATAATTTGTAATTGGATTATAAATTTAGGTATTAAAACTTGGTTTAGTGATTTAATATTAATGTTTCAAAAAGAGGTTGCCGATAGAATTATAGCAAAACAAAATGAAAAAAATTATGGTCGACTTTCTATCATATCACAGTGGAGATTGGATATTGAAAAAAAATTTGATGTAAGTCCACATTGTTTTTCTCCTAAACCAAAAGTAATGAGTTCAATTTTGCATTTCAAAAATAAAACAAATTATTTACAGATACAAAATCCTAAAAGTTTAGAGGTTGTTACTAGAATTTTTTTTAATCAAAGAAGAAAAATGATAAAAAATCCAATTAAACAACTTTTTCCAAATTTTGAGCAAATTAAGGATAAACTAAATTTAGATTTAAATTTAAGACCTCAAAATTTATCTATTGAAACATTTTTGCATTTGACTAGGGAATACGAAAAATTAAGAAATTAATTTTTCAATGTGTTCTCTTATAAATTCTTTATCATACTCTTTAGGGCCATTATTTATCTCTGCATCAATCAAATTACTAATTTTTGAATAACATTTTTCTAATTCATCGTTAATAATTACATAATCATAATTAATCCAATGAAGAACATCTCTATTAAACTCTTTCATTCTTTCATCAGCTATCAATTTATCTTTCATATCCCTATTAGAAAGCCTTTTAAAAAGAATATCTCTTGATGGAGGTAATAGAAAAAATGTTATAAGTTTATAATCTAGTTTTTTATTTTTTATTTGATCTGCACCCTGCCAATCTATGTCAAAAATTACATTTTGACCATTTTGCAAATTATTGATTACAGGTGTTCTGGTTGTGCCATAAAGATGATTAAATACTTTTGCGTATTCTAAAAATTCTTCGTTTCCTATAAGTCTTTTAAACTCATGATCATTTACAAAATAATAGTCTTTTTTATTTAACTCTTTAGGACGAGGTTTTCTTGTGGTGTGTGATATAGAAATTTGGAATTTTTTTCTCTCTGAAAGTAATTTGACTAAAGTGGTTTTACCTGCCCCAGATGGGGATGATAAAATTACCATGTACCCATCTTTTTTTAAGGACATTAATTCTTTTAATTACTTTTACCTTCTATGAATTTAATTGCATCACCAACAGTCAATATTTTTTCTGCTTGACTATCAGAAATCTCTGAACCAAATTCTTCCTCAAAAGCCATTACTAGTTCTACAGTGTCCAAACTGTCAGCTCCTAAGTCGTCAATAAAACTAGATTCTTCTGTAACCTTTGCTTCATCAATTCCTAGATGATCTGCAACTATTTTTTTTACTTTGCTTGAAATATCGTCAGACATATTTATCCTTTTTGTTATAAATCGTTAATATTAGAAAACTCTTGTTTGTCAACCCAAATAGAGACCACCATTTACATGCAGTGTTTCACCATTGATATAATCAGAGTTATTTGATGCTAAAAACAATACGGCATTTGCAATATCTTCAGGCTTTCCTAGTCTATTAGCTGGTATTTTTGAGATTATAGTTTCTTTAAATTTATCATCAATTTTATCTGTCATTGCAGTGCTAATAAATCCAGGTGAAATGCAATTAACATTAATATTTTTTTTTGCGTATTCTATAGCTAGACTTTTTGACATTGCTACTATTCCAGCTTTAGATGCAGTGTAGTTTGCTTGTCCTATATTACCTGTATGACCTACAACCGATGTAATATTTATTATTTTTCCGGATTTGTTTTTTAACATTTTTTTTATTGCAAATTTACTCATCAAAAAAGTTGATGTTAAATTTATATCAATAACTTTAGTCCATTCTTCCATAGACATTCTAATAGTCAAATTATCTTTTGTTATTCCTGCATTATTCACAATACAGTCTAAGCTACCTCCTAAATCTTCAGTTGCCGTATTTAAAAATTCTTCAATTTTATTGTGATCTGAAATATCAAATTTTAGTGTTTTTATATTTTTGAATTTTTGTTTTAATTCATTAAGTTTTTCATCTCTGGTCCCTGTTGCCAAAATATTAGCACCATTATTGTGTAACTTCTCAACTATAGAATTACCGATACCACCAGAAGCACCTGTTACTATTATTTTTTTATTTTCCACCATCATATTTTTAAATTAATATTTTTAATATCTTCTTCTGAATTTATAGACAAAGATTTGGCATTTCTATCTATTCTTTTAATTAACCCTGATAGTACTTTGCCAGGACCTATTTCAATAAATTCATCAACTTTTTTATCAATCATATTTATAACACTTTCACGCCATCTTACTCTATTCTCAATTTGTTTAATTAAAAGATCTTTTATTAAACTAGTTTCTTTTACAGGCTCAGCTGTAACATTCGAAATCAAACTATTTTTTCCAGTTTTAATATTTAGTTTCTCTATGTGATCTTTCATATTCTCAGTTGCTTCTTTCATTAGTGAGCTATGAAAAGGTGCGCTGACAGGTAATTGAATATTTTTAATGCTATTTTTTTTTAAGAACTCCATCATTTTTTTTAGATCATCTAATTTTCCACTGACAACAATTTGACCTTCAGAATTATCGTTGGCTATTTCTGCTTTAAAAGAATCTTTCTTTTCATTTAAAATATCTTCAATCTTTTCAGTTTTAGTACCCAAAATTGCAACCATACCACCCAAACCTGCTGGAACTGCATTTTGCATAGCTTCTCCTCTCAATTTTAGAGTTCTTATTGTGTCTGAAAAATCTAAATATCCAGAACATGCCAATGCAGAATATTCACCTAATGAATGTCCAGCATAAAAACTACCGTTGTGTAGTTGTATATTGTGCTCTTTTACAATTACTTGAAAAATAGAATAACTTACTAAGAAGATTGCCGGTTGAGTATTTGCAGTTAAATCTAGATCATTTTTTGGTCCCTCTAAAATTAATCTAGATATATTAAAATTTAAGCACTCGTCAGCTTCTTTAAACAAATCTTTAACAAGTTGATACTTGTCATAAAATTCTTTTCCCATACCTATTGATTGTGAACCTTGTCCTGGAAAAATGACTGAAAACATCTAAAAATCTGTAGTTTTTTTGTTAATTATCTATTGTAATATAATAATTATAATAGTATATCGACAGCGTTTATCAAAGAATTTATATGAATTTATACGAACACACAATTATAGCTCGACAAGACACTTCTCCAAGTGAAATAAAGCAATTGACAGAAAAGTATTCAAAAATTGTTGAAAAAAATCATGGCGAGATAGTTAAAACTGAAAATTGGGGACTTATTAATTTATCGTATTTAATTAAAAAAAATAAAAAAGGAAGCTACATCCACTTTAAAATCAAAGGTGACGGCAATATGATAGATGAATTAGAAAAAAATGAGTCTATCGACAAAAAATTATTAAGATACTTAACAATAAAAGTAAAAGAGTTTGACCTTGAAACAAATTACTTTGAAAATAGAGAAAACAAAGAGAAAGACGCCAAGAATTAATTATGCCAAAAAGACAAAGTGGAAATAAAAAAGGTAAACAAAATAACTTTTCAAAACTAAGTATATTTCAACCTAATAAATATAAATTTAAAAAAACTTGTCCTTTATCTGTTAAAGGTGCTCCTAAAGTTGATTACAAAAATATTAAACTTTTAAAAAGATATGTGTCTGAAAATGGTAAAATTTTACCATCAAGGATAACAAACGTAAGTCAAAAAAAACAAAGAGAACTATCTCAATCTATAAAAAGAGCAAGAAATCTAGCATTAATATAATTTACAAAAATGAAAGTCATTTTATTAGAAAACATTAAAAGAATTGGATCGATTGGAGAGATAATTGATGTAAAAAGAGGATTTGCTAGAAATTACCTGATTGCAAATAAGAAAGCACTTTATGCATCAAAAGAAAATGTATCTGAAGTAGAAAAAATCAAATCTGAATTATCGAAAAAAGATAATGAGAAAAAATTAGAAGCAAAATCAATCGCAGAAAAATTAAACAATAAATTATTCACAGTAAAAAAACTTTCAACAGAAAATAAAGAATTATATGGTTCTGTAAAGCCAACAGAAATTTCAAAATTGATAAATGAAGAAGATAAAATTGATATTAAACCATCAATGATACAGCCTCTATCTGAAATAAAATCATTAGGAAAATTTAAAGTAAAAATCTCTTTGCACTCAGAAGTTGATACTGAAATTACAATTAATGTAGAGACCGCTGAGAGTATTCAGTAATTATACAATCTTTTCCCCATAGCATTTATTTTATTTAATAATTTTTTTATTAAAGTTAATCTTAACTATGGAAAATAATTTAAGCCTAGTAAAGGATAGCTTTAAGGAACTACCTAATAATATTGAAGCAGAACAAGCAGTAATTGGATCAATCCTTGTATCTAATGAAATTTTTGATGAAATAAATACAATTATTTCAAATATAAATTTTTATGATCCAATGCATCAAAAAATATTTTCAGCGATTGAAAGCTTAATTTACAAAGGTATGCTTGCAAATCCCATAACTCTAAAAAATTATTTCGAAGATGAAAAAGATGATTTAAATGTTCCTGAATATTTAGTTAAAATAACTAAATTTTCTACTTCATCAAGGCAAGCATTAGAATATTCAAAAATAATATATGATATGTTTGTAAGAAGAGAACTGATAAAAATTTCTGAGCAGACTATCGATAGTGCAAAATTAAATGATCTAAATGTAAGTGGACAGAACATCATTGAAAATTCTGAGAGATTACTTTTTGATTTAGCAGAAAAAGGATCATTTAATACTTCCATGGTTAAGTTTGACGAAGCAATGAGACAAACAATAGAAATGGCATCTGCTGCTTACAAAAATGATGAAGGAATCGTTGGTGTCCCAACTGGATTAAGAGATTTAGATGATAGATTAGGAGGACTACATCAGTCAGATTTAATTATAATTGCTGGTAGACCATCAATGGGTAAAACAGCTCTTGCAACAAATATCGCATTTAATGCAGCTCAAAAATTGCAAGATAGCGGAAAGAAATCATCGATTGCTTTTTTTTCATTAGAAATGTCATCAGAACAATTATCTACAAGAATTTTAGCTGAACAGTCACGAATAAAATCGAATGATATACGTAGAGGTAGAATATCAGATGAACAGTTTGATAAATTTATAGAAACTTCAAAAAATATAGCTGAGCTTCCTTTATATATAGATGAAACACCTGCAATAAGCATTGCAGCGATGAGTAATAGAGCAAGAAGAATTAAAAGATTGTTTGGTCTAGATATGATTGTAGTTGACTATATACAGCTTATGAGAGGATCAATAAATAATAGAGATGGTAGAGTTCAAGAAATATCAGAGATTACTCAAGGATTAAAAGCTATAGCCAAAGAACTTTCTGTCCCTGTTGTTGCTTTGTCACAATTATCAAGAGCAGTTGAACAAAGAGATGATAAAAAACCACAACTCGCAGATTTAAGGGAATCGGGTTCAATTGAACAAGATGCTGATGTGGTAATGTTTGTATATAGAGAAGCATATTATTTGGAAAGAAAAGAACCTAGACCCGCTACTGTCGAACACGCAGAGTGGCAAGCAAAAATGAATGAAGTGTCAAATCTTGCTGAAATAATCATTGGTAAACAAAGACATGGCCCTACAGGTAATATAATGCTTGAATTTGAGGCAATGTATACCAAATTTAAAGATACTCAAATTAGCTAAATTAAAATATATAAAGAGTAAAGATGTTTGCTCCACTATATCAAAATACAATTTTAAAAAATCCAAAATCAATTTTTATTCTTCTAATATTAATTCTAATAAGTTTTGGTTATTATTCTAAAGATTTTAGACTAGATGCCTCCTCTGAAACTCTCTTAATCGAAGGTGATCCTGACCTTGAGTATCTAAGAGAAATAACAGACAGATACGGTTCAAAAGAATTTTTGGTTTTAACTTACACTCCAAATGAACCAATGGTCTCAGATACATCGATTAATAATTTACTTAGTTTAAAATATAAAATTCAAAGTTTAGATTGGGTTCACAGTGTAATAACTCTTTTAGATATACCGTTGCTAAACAATTCTGATGCTCCACTTCAAGAAAGGCTGGAAGGATTTAAAACATTAAAAGATGAAGAAGTAGATAGAGAAAGAGGATTTAAAGAAATACTTGATAGTCCTGTTTTTAGAAATTTTGTTATAAGTATTAATGGAAAAACAAGTGGTATAATTGTTAATATAAAGAGAAATACTGAACTTGAAAATATAGAGAATAAAACTTCAAGAGAGATTGAAGAAATCAAAGATAAAATTAAGAAACAAAATCATCAGAATATTCTTGAAATCAGAGAAGTAATTAAGAGTTATGAGAACGTTGGCAAGATATATTTAGGCGGTATACCAATGATAGCTGATGACATGATGACTTTCATCAAAAGTGATATTATTGTTTTTGGTATTGGTGTATTGTTATTTATTATTGCAACTCTTTGGTTTGTATTCAGAAAATTAATTTGGATTATTGTGCCTATAAGTAGTTGTTTTTTTTCAGTTTTGATCATGACGGGTCTCCTAGGTTTATTGGGGTGGAAGGTAACTGTTATATCATCAAACTTTATTGCATTAATGCTTATTCTGACAATGGCAATGAACATTCATATGAGCACAAGATTTCTTCAATTAAGAAAAGAATTTGAGAATAAATCTAGCTTTGAAATTTTATCGTTAACAACTGGCAAAATGTTTTGGCCGATACTTTACACAGTCTTAACTACTGTATGTGCTTTTTTATCTTTAATTTTTAGTGGCATTAAACCAATCATAGACTTTGGATGGATGATGACTTTTGGTCTGATTACATCATTTTTAATTACTTTCACTCTATTGCCTACCCTATTAAATTTTGTACCGAGTAAAAATATTTCAATAAAAGAAGAGAAAGACTCAAAAATTACAAATGCTTTAGGGAGATTATCTTTAAATAATAAAAATTCAATTTTTGGAGTAACAATCGCTGTCATAATTCTTAGTATTTTTGGCATTAGCAAGTTAGAGGTTGAAAATAGCTTTATAAATTATTTTGATAAAGATACTGAAATTTATAAAGGGATGAAATTAATTGATGAAGAGCTTGGTGGCACAACTCCACTAGAAGTAATTATAAAATTTCCAGATAATGAAGTTAGTGAAAATGAAGATGAGGATGATTTTGAAGATTGGGAAGATGAAGAAGTTGGTAATAATGAAAAATATTGGTTTACCAAAGATAAAATTGATAAAATCAAATCAGTTCACAATTACTTAGATAATCTTCCAGAAATAGGAAAGGTATTATCTTTCTCTTCAATTATTGAAGTAGCAACTCAACTAAATAACAATAAACCTCTTGGTTCTTTAGAGATGGGAGTTTTGTATTCAAAAATTCCAGAAAATATTAAAACTGAAATTATTGATCCTTATATTTCAATTGAAGATAACGAAGCAAGAATAAACCTTAGAATAATAGATTCTCAAAAAGATTTACGAAGAAATGATTTAATAAATCAAATAAATTATGATTTAGAAAACAAACTTGGCTTAGACAAAAGTGAATTTAAGTTAGCTGGTGTTTTGATTTTGTTCAATAATTTACTTCAAAGCCTTTTTAAGTCACAGATATTAACACTAGGACTCGTGATGATTGGAATTTTTGGAATGTTTCTAGTTCTTTTTAGAAATATAAAATTATCTTTAATTGGGGTTGTACCTAACTTTATAGCTGCTTTTTTCATTCTTGGAATAATTGGTTTATTAGAAATACCCTTAGATATGATGACCATAACAATTGCGGCAATTACAATTGGTATAGCAGTTGATAATAGTATTCACTACATTTATAGATTTAAAGAAGAATACCAAAAAATTCAAAATTATGATGAAACACTCAAGACATGCCATTCAACAGTGGGGGTTGCTATCTTAAATACGTCAATAACTATAGTATTTGGATTTTCAATATTAGTATTATCTAAATTTATACCCACTATTTATTTTGGAGTATTTACTGGTATTGCAATGTTATTAGCTATGATTTCTGTTTTAACGTTATTACCTTCATTGATTTTAAAAATAAGGCCGTTTTAAATTAATTAATGTTAGAAATTTTAAAAGAATTTTTTGTTTCAACTTCACCAGTCGACCTAGCTTTCTTTACAATTTTACTTTTTTCAGTAATTCAATGTTATATTAATGGTTTTGTATCAAGTTTAATTTCAGCTAGTAAATGGGTTTTGTCCTATGTTGGAACATTGTTTTTATTTCCAATTTTGAGGCCATATATAGATGACTTAAGTTCAAATGAGTATGCGTTGGATATAATGTTAAGTGTTGTTCTATTTATATTATTATTATTTATAATAATATTAGTTAATAAAGGCATTAGTAAAGCTGTCAAACTCTCAGTTTTAGGAAGAGTGGATAAAATATTTGGATTATTTTTTGGTGTTCTGAGAACTTATATAATGTTTGTGTTTATATTTTCTGCAATCAATAGTTTTTTTGACTATAAACACTGGCCAATTGATACAGAAAAATCTATAACCTTTTCACTTATACAAAAAGGTAGTAATTTTTTATCTGATGAAATACCAGACGAAGATGAATATGAAGATGCTAAAGACAAAATTCAAGAACTTTAAATCAAAACTCAATGAAGAATGTGGAGTGTTTGGTATAAGTAATACAACCGATGCATCTGCTTTAGTTGCATTAGGATTGCATGCTTTACAACACAGAGGTCAAGAGGGTTGTGGAATTGTAAGTTTTGATGGAGAAAAATATTATTCAGAAAAAAGATTTGGTTTAGTTGGAGATAACTTTAATAAAGAAAAAGTTTTGAATAAATTAAAAGGTAACTACGCTATTGGTCATAATAGATATAGCACTACGGGCAGTAACACATTAAGAAATATACAGCCTTTTTTTGCAGATACTAATGCAGGAGGTATTGGTGTTGCGCATAATGGTAATTTAACAAATTCAATAACACTGAGAAAAAAATTGGTTGAAGATGGAGCTATTTTTTACACGACTTCTGATACAGAAACAATTGTTCAACTTATAGCTAGATCAAAGAGAACAAAAACTATTGATAAAATTGTTGATGCAATATTCCAAATTCAAGGTGGTTATGCTTTGGTCATGTTAACTCAAAAATCATTGGTTGGAGTAAGAGACCCTTATGGAATTAGACCTTTGGTTATTGGTAAGTTAAAAAACAGTTATGTATTAGCTTCAGAGACGTGTGCGTTAGATATCATTGGAGCAAAATTTGTAAGAGAAGTAGAAAATGGTGAAATTGTTTTAATAGAGGATGAAAAAATCGAAAGTATAAAACCATTTCCACCTAGAAAGATTAGACCCTGTGTATTTGAATATATCTATTTTTCAAGACCGGACAGCATTCTAAATGGAAAAACTGCATACGAGCATCGAAAAAACCTTGGTGTTGAACTTGCAAAAGAAAACAATATAAACGCTGATATTGTTGTGCCAGTTCCAGACTCGGGTAATGCAGCTGCACTTGGTTTTGCGCAATATCTAGGTTTAAATTTTGAACTGGGATTAATTAGAAACCATTATGTTGGAAGAACTTTTATTGAACCTAGTCAACAAATCAGAAGCTTAGGTGTAAAACTAAAACTAAATGCTAACAAAACCGCAATTCAAAATAAAAAAGTTATATTAATTGACGACTCTCTTGTTAGAGGAACTACCTCACATAAAATTGTAAAAATGCTTTATGACGCTGGTGCTAAAGAGGTACATGTAAAAATTGCGTGCCCTGAAATTAAATATCCAGACTTTTATGGTGTTGATACTCCTACTAAAAAAGAATTGTTATCCGCAAACAAAAGTACTGATGAAATATGTGAATATATTGGAGCAAAGTCATTAAAATTTTTATCAGTTAATGGAATGTACAAAGCAATTGGATTTGATAACCGAAACGAAAATTATCCGCAATTAACAGATCATTATTTTACCGGAGATTACCCAGTTAAACTAATCGACGATTTGGGAGATAATAAAATTACTCAATTATCACTTCTTAGTACTGCATCAAATAATTAAAAGAATATCTATTTTCATCAAAATTCTTAGCTTGAAAGAAGTTCATAACTGACTATTTATCAGATCAAATGATAGATTCTAAAGATAAAATTTTAGCTTATTTCAACTCTGGTATTAAAAAAATTGAAGATTTTAGAATTGGAGTCGAACATGAAAAATTTTTATTCGATTTAAAATCAAGCAAAAGAATAGATTATAAAAAAATTTTACAAATGTTTTCAGCTTTAACTGAATTTGGTTGGAAACCTATTAAAGAAAAAGGAAATATAATTGGTCTTAATAAAGAAGAAAGAAATATTACTTTAGAACCTGGTAATCAAATAGAACTTTCTGGAGCGAAATTAATAAATATTCATGAAGCTTGTGCTGAGTCTCATGATTATTTATTTGAGTTAAAACAAGTTGCGAAAAAATTAGATATAGAAATTGTAAGTGCAGGTTTTGATCCTATTTCTAAATTAAATGAAATTCCCAACAATCCAAAACAACGCTATGAATTAATGACAAAAGACATGCCAGAGGGTGGTCAATTAAGTTTAGATATGATGTATCGAACTTGTGGTACTCAGTTAAATATTGATTATGACTCTGAAAAGGATTTCATTAAAAAATTTAAAGTTGTAAATTCTTTAGTTCCTATTTCAATTGCTCTATTTGCAAACTCATCAATAGTTGAAAAAAAAAATAGTGGATATTTATCCTATAGATCAAAAGTATGGCAAAATACCTCTAGAGGTGGTTTGCCGTCTATTTTTTTTGAAGATATGGATTTTGAGAAGTACGCTGATTTCATTATTAAATCCTCAATTTTATTTATTGAAAATCAAAGTAATTATATTTCAGGTAAAAATTATTCCTTTGAAGACTTCATGGATGGTAAAATAAATGAAATTGATAATCGTCTTCCTACAGATAAAGATTTAACAACTCACCTGAGTACAATTTTTACAGAAAATAGATTAAAAAAATATATTGAATTAAGATCAATGGATGCTTGTGGTTGGGATTGTTTGTGTTCAGGGCCAGCTTATAATATTGGTATTCTCTACGGAAATTTAGATGAAGCTTATGATGTGGTTTCAAAGTGGGATAAAGATCAAGTAATTAATGCATATCTTGAGGCGCCTAAAAATGGTTTTAATACGCAATTAATGGGAAGAGATCTACTATATTGGGCAGAAACATTTTTAGATATTTCTAACAAAGGTTTAGAAAAAAGAGATATCTTGAATAAAAATAATAAAAATGAAACTTTATTTTTAAATCATTTAAATCAAATAGTTGAAAATAAAATGACTAACGCACATCATATGATTAATAAATTTTCAGATGAAAATTTAGAAACACTATATGACAAGTAAAATTGTTGCTATTCAAGGCAATCACCCTTCAAAATTAAATTCAAAATCAGATACCAGTATTTTTTTAGCTAATGAGATACAAAATAAATATAAAATTTTTTATTATGAACCCAAAGACTTATCAATTATCAATTCAAAAGTAGTTGCAAGAGGATTTTTTATTAGATTCAATTATAAATCAAAAAAATTTTTTAAGATTATTAAAAAACAAAAATTAAATTTAGAAACTTGTAAGTTTATTTTAATTAGACAAGATCCACCTTTTAATCTTGAATATATTTCAACAACTTACATTTTAGACCTAATAAAAAAGAAAGTTAGAATTATTAATGACCCTACTTCAATTAGAAATGTTTCTGAAAAACTTTACTCAGCAAAATATAAAAAATTTATGCCTGATACAATTTTTTCTCAAAATATAGATGAAATAAAAAAATTTTTTAAAGTATACAAAAATGTAATTATTAAACCTATTCATAGTTTTAGTGGCAATGATATATTGCTTTTAAAAAAGTTCGATCAAAACAAAATAAATAAGTTTATTAAAAAACATGATCATATTATGTGTCAAAAATTTCTACCTAAGATTAAAGATGGAGATAAAAGAGTTTTTATCATTGATGGTAAGGTTGTAGGTGCTATATCTAGAGTTCCAAAAAAAGGTTCTTTTCTAAGCAATTTGAGCAAAGGAGCTGTGCCTATAAATGTAGAACTTACAAAAAAAGAAATTAAAATTTCAAATTTGATTGCAAAGGATTTAAAAAAAGAAAATATATATTTTTCTGGGATTGATTTTATCGATCAAAAACTTAATGGAGATATTAACGTTACATCTCCAACTGGTTTAAAAACTTTTTTTGATTTATCTAGTATAAATTTGGCAAAAATATTTTGGAAAGGTTTAAAGGCATGAAGAATTTAACAGATCAACAAAAGGGTTCATTATTAGCTTTTGTTGCTGTTATGTTTATTACTCCAGACTCATTATTTATTCGTTTAGCTAATATAGATACATGGAGTTTAGTTTTTTATCGAGGAATGATCCCTTTTATAACAGTATTTATTGGGATGTTATTAATCTATAAACTAAATTTTTTTTCCATGTTATTTAATAGTGGTTATCATGGTATAATCTATATTCTTACATTTTCTGTTACTAACATAACTTTTGTTGTATCTATTCAAAATACTAATGTTGCAAATACGCTTGTTATGATTGCAATGGCGCCAATGTTATCTGCAATATTAGGAGCAATTTTTTTAAAAGAACCACCTGATAAAAAAACTTGGATTGCAATTGGAATAACTTTTTTGGCTGCAGTCTATATATTTTATGACTCTCTACAACTAGGTAATATTTTTGGTGATATCTTAGGTTTAATAACTGCTTTAGGTTTAGCTGTAGGAGCAGTCACTATTAGATCCGCTAAAAATAAGAATCTGGTGCCAGCTGCTGTGGTTGGCAAGATGTTTGTTGCTATATTTGCAATATTTTTTGTTGAAAGTTATGTACTAGCTGAGAAAGATCTTATTATAGTACCCTTAATGTGTTTAATGTGTGTAGCGGTACCCTTTGTTTTAGTTACAATTGCTCCAAGATTTATTCCTGCTGAAGAGGTTAATCTATTTTTTCTTTTAGAAACTATAATTGGTCCTTTATGGGTATGGATGATAATCAAAGAACAACCAAGTATTGAAACAATTCAAGGTGGTTTAGTAATAATAATTACAATTGCAATTCACTCTTTTTTAAAACTAAAAAAATCTTAGTTTGTCATATAAAAGACTTGATTAGAGCATAATTCTCAATTAATTGCAGACTTATGTTAAAAATTTTACGAAATTCATGGGCACTGTTTTTGGGGATGTCTTTGATTATGCTGGCCTATGGGTTTCAAGGTTCTTTGCTAGGTGTTAGAGCGGTTCAAGAGGAATTCAGTTTAACATCAACTGGATTTATGATGTCTGGTTATTTTTTAGGATACTTCTTAGGAGCAAAATATATTACTACAATTATATCAAGAGTTGGTCACATAAGATCTTTTGCTGCTTTTGCCTCTTTTGCATCAGTTGCAATACTTGCGCATTCTATTGTAGTAAATCCAATAACTTGGTTCTTATTTAGAGTGATAACAGGATTAAGTATGGCCTCGATTTACACAATCGCAGAAAGCTGGTTAAACGATAGATCTTCAAACAAAAATAGAGGAAGTGTTCTCTCAATTTACATGATCATATTGTATGGTTCTATGGGTTTTGGAATGTTTTTTCTTAACTTTAGTGCTCCAGAAAATTTTGAACCTTTTATATTGATTTCATTGTTAATGTCAGTTGCACTTATTCCAATTCTAATGACAAAAAGAAAAGCACCTAGCTTTAAAAGTATACAACCAATGAAATTGAAAGAACTTTATAAAACTTCTCCCTTGGGAATGGTCAGTGCATTATTGTATGGCATTATACAATCAGCTTTATTTTCTTTATTAGCTGTTTATGCAACCTCTATGAACTTTTCTATATTTGAAATTTCAATTGCAACTTTTTTACTTGCGGTCTCAGGAGCTATATCACAATGGCCAATAGGAAAACTTTCAGATATTTTTGATCGTAGAAAAGTTATAGTTTATTCAACTTTTGCAGCAGGAATTTTTGCAGTTTGTACAATATTTGCATCAGGTCAAATGTATCTACCTGAAGGACTTTCTACACCAAAAACTTGGTTTTATGTCTTTCTAATTTTATTTTCATTCACAAGTTTACCTATGTTCGCAATTATAATGGCACATACAAATGACTATATACCAAAAGAAAAATTTGTGGTCGCTGGAGCAGGTCTTCAATTTGTTTTTGGAATGGGTGCAATGACTGGTCCATTACTTTGTTCAATATTTATGAATATTTCTGGTCTCAATGGCTTTTGGATTTTTTTAGCAATTTTTCATTTTTTAATTGGTGCTTTTGGCATTCATAGAATGAGAGTGAGGGAAACTGCAGAAAATCCAGACTCACAATTTACACCAATGCCGGAAAGTATTACACCTTTAGGTATGGAATTAAATCCACAAGCTCAACCAATTGCAGAACCTACTAGATCATTTGATGAGTTTAGAAGTAGTTTAGAACGTAGATTAAAACAAATAAATGTCTTTATAAATTTAGATAAAGTAACAAAAAAAGATAAGTAATTATTCTATTATTTTTATTTGATCATTAATATTTATTTTTGAAGAGGTTAATATTTGACACCTCAATCCACCTCTTCTTAAAAATTCTTTTAATATACTTTCTTGATTTAATACTTCTGTTAAATGTCTGCATGGTCTACACAAATCAACCCCTTCTACTTCGACCTCTCCTATTTTAATTTTTTTACCAATTAGATCATTGAGCTGAATACCCCTTGTCACAACATTTCTCCTAAAATCTTTATAAGGAATATCAAGGCCATACTTAGTGTTATAATAGTCTATATTTTCAGCCTCAATTAAAGTTAATTGATTATAAGGGTCATTATATTCATCAAAATGCCTGTCACCTACGACACCTTTGTTAGCTAAAACTTCAATTGAGGAAACTTCTTTAATTTCTTTATTGCTATCTTTGGTAATCCCTAACTTAAATACTTTGCTCATATACAAATTTTAAAAACAATCTTTGGTTGTAAATTATTAAAAAACAATTATTGAAAAAATCATTTATATCTGATCAATTTACAAGATTAAATAAAAATGCCTATTAAAAAAAAGAAAAAAATAATAAAGTCAAAAGCGAAAAAAACTAATTCTGCAGGTTTGGCTAAATTTGCAACACTAACTTCAAAATCAATTAGTAAAGCTTACTCTTCTTACAAGAAAAATCAGGAGATAAAGAAAATAAAAGAAATTAAACTAAAAAAATTAGAAGAAAACAATCAAATTCAAAAAGAAAAAAAAGAGCTTCGTGCTTGGGAAGAAAAACTTCAAAAAGATAATAGCAAGCTAAAACTAAGAGAAGACGAGCTTAGAATTAAAGAAAAAGATTTAAAACTTAAAGAAGATGAATTAAAAAATGAGGCAAAGAATTTAGAAAAAGAGAACAAAAGATTAATTAAAAAAGATGAAGATTTAGGTCTTATTGATAAAGATTTAAGAAATAAAGAAAAACAATTAAATGACAGAGAAGAAAGTCAAAATAGAAGAGATATAGATTTAAAAGTTAGAGAAGAAGAACAGTATTCAAAAGAGCTCAAAGAAAAGAAAAAAAAAGAAAAAGCCTTAAAATCTATGATGGAAGAAGAAGAAAAAAAGAAAAAGCTTGAATACATTAAAATTAAAGAGTGGGAAGAAAAATTTGACAGAGAGCAAAAATTAAAGGAGCAAGAAGAGATCAGACGTGAACAAAAGCTAAAAGAAAAAGAATTGGAAAGATTAAAACTAGAAGAAAAAGAAAATTTACAAGATAAAAAATCACCGACTCTTGAAAATTATAATATAGATAAATTTTATAAAAATTAACTAATTATAAAACTACTAGGTCTAATTTTTGTTGACCTAATCTTTCATTTCCATTTTCATTTACTAAATAAGTTTCACCTAAGTTCATTGCTAAGTTATTTTCAGAGTCCATCAATATCATATGCATGAAATAAACATTTCCAGACTCTATAACGTAAGGATTTCCAGTATATAGCATGGGCCAATCCATCCAATTAGGTGAGAACGTTGTTCCTAACGAATAACCGCAAGCATTCATTCTAGCTTTTTGAAAACCAAGGTCATCAAATGTTTTTGCATGTATGTCAAATACTTCACCAATTTTATTTCCTGGTTTTAATTTGCTTTCACAATTTTTCAAAGCTTCAACACATGCTTCGTGCATCTTATAATGCTTGTGATCAGCTTTTCCAATTGGGATAGTTCTAAACATTGCTGAATGATAGTGTCTATAAGTTCCAGCCCACTCTATGGTGAGTTGATCTTGTTTGTTTAAAATTTGTTTTTCAGCTTGATATCTACAAAGTAAAGCATTTTTACCAGAACCAATTATAAATTCATTCGCAGGATAATCTCCACCTCCTTCGAAAATTACTCTGTTCATTTCTGCAAGTATTTTAGACTCGCTAACACCAGCTTTTGCATGTTTCCAAGCTTCATCCAATGCTAGATCAGCAAGTTGTGCTGCTTTTCTAACATACTTTATTTCTTCTGTTGATTTTACAACTCTTAGTCTGGTAATTAATTCTGATTTATCTTCAATCGAACAATAGTTTTCTAAAGATTTATTTAACCTAAGTGCATTTCTTCCAGTTAAACCATAAGCTTCATACTCTACACCTAAATTTTTTCCTTTAAGATTTAACTCGTCTAATATCACTTTAAGATCATCTGTTGGATTAGAGCCATCTTTATCTACCCAGATTCTGATATTTTCTATATTGGATGTATTTTGCGCTTGTCTTAGGTCTGGAGCTCTAGTTAATAAAATAATATTTCCTTTTTGATCAAGTATCAATGATTGAAAAAAAACATAACCAAAAGTATCATAACCAGTTAGCCAGTACATCGACTCTTGCCTAAACATCAAAAGAGCATCAATTTTGTGCTCTTTCATTTTAATTAAAACTTTTTCTTTTCTTTTTGAAAATTCTTCTTTTGTAAAATGTAATCCCATATTTATTATATTTAATTTTAAAAAAATTGAATATATAGGAATAATTAAAATGAACAAAGAAAATGCAAGTAGACTTTGGAAAATTATTCAGGAAGCTGGCGATTATTTGGTGGGACAATTACCAGATCACCCAAATCATCCAAAGGGTAGAAACCCTTATGCTCATGTAGCTATTTGTGTGAAAAGTAAGTTCAACGCCAGCTATAAAGATATTCCTGATGAACAATATGATGAGGTAATAAAATATATTGAGTTTTTAAAAGAAAATCCTAGTTAGCTTTTATTGCGCTTAGTAACTCATCAACATCACTATCTTTTGTATTCCAAGCTGTGACTAATCTTACTGATTTTCCATCTAGTTCTTCCTTATTCATTTTGTAACCCTCTGAATTTAAATGCTCTATCTTTTCTCTTGGAAATTTAGCAAAAACCTCGTTTGCCTCAGTTGGATAAGATATTTCAATATCATTATGTTTGCTTAATCCATCGCTTAATTTTTTACCCATTTTATTGGCGTGTTTCGCATTTCGTAACCAAACATTATTAGTTACATAAGCGTCAAGTTGTGCTGAAACAAAACGCATTTTTGATAATAAATGACCTGCTCTTTTCATTAAAAAAGCAACATTACCAACTAATTCTTTTTTAAAAAAAATAATAGCTTCTGCAGCTAAGCAACCATTTTTTGTTGCTCCAAATGATAATACATCAATTCCTGATTTCCATGTCATTTCAGCTGGTGTAACATCTAATGAAACAAGAGCATTAGCAAACCTTGCGCCATCCATATGCATGTTCAAATTATGTTTATGAGCGATTTCTGAAATTTTTTTAATTTCATCTAATTGATAAACTTCTCCAGTCTCACACACTTGAGTAATACTAACTGAAGAAGGTTGAGTGTGATGAACTATACCCTTTCCTCCTATCGATTGATCTAATTCTTCAGCAGTTATTTTGCCCATTACTCCATTTAAAGGAATTAATTTTCCTCCTCCAGTATAAAACTCAGGTGCCCCACATTCGTCTGTATTAATATGAGCCATTTTATGACAATAAATATTTCCATAAGATGGTGTCATTGTTGATAACGCTAAAGCATTAGCTGCTGTACCTGATGCAGTTGGAAAAACAATTACCTCTTTTTCAAAAATTTCTGAAAACTTATCTTGTAATTTAATTGATAATTGATCATTTCCATACGGAGTACTGTCACCATTGTTAGCCTTTATAATCGCATCTAAAACCTCTGGGCATGCACCAGCAACATTATCAGAGGCAAATTTAACTCTTTCCCTCTTTGTTTTAATTTTTGCCATTTTATTGTTTTGGAAAATAGTCTTTTAAATCACCTTCTCTATAAACGTCTGCAGTACAACAATGCAAACCTCCACCAAAAGCATATGCATCTCTCAAATCTACAGGTACTACTTCCATACCTAATTTATCAAGTTGCTCTGCTTGATATACTTCACTCTTTTCAACACAAACTGTTTTAGGATCTAGAACTAATACATTCATTGATAGCCAAACTGAGGAGTAACAAAGTGCCGGAGGTTCATTATGGGCAGGTTGTGCACTATCAATAATTTGCCATCCATTATCTTCAAATAGTTTTCTTTGTTCTTTTGGTAATCTTCTTTGAGGATTATTGATGATTAAACCTTCTTTTATAGGAGTAAAAGTTGCATCAATATGGATTGGGTATGGATCACCTGGAAAATTTACTGCATGTACTCTGTGATCTTTATAATGTCTTTTTAACCAATCAATACCTTTTAAATTTGTAGTAAAACCATGCTGAACAACTAAATCTTTTCCAAATCTCAATACATCTGCAGCATCAAATAATGGCTCTTCTTCAGTAGTTACGAAATATTTTTTTTCAGTCCATTCTAATCTTTTTTGAACACCAATTTTATCTGATAAATAATCTTTTCTATAATCTGCATCTGTCAGTCTTGGTTTCGGAGCAGACTCATGTCTCATATTTGGATCTTGATTATAATAATCTTTTAGTAAAGGTCGGTAACATAAATATTCAAACCATCGACAACGATAACTCATAGTTGCTTCCAAAATTTCATTTCCAACAGTAAGCAAAACATCTCTTGGAGGCATGCATCCAAACATTGTTTCAGCTTCCCAATCTGGTGTTGAGGTTTTTTGATTAAAATCTATTGGTGTAGGTCTATCAACTTTAATTCCTCTTTTTTCTAACATACTGGAAAAATCATCTAACAGTTGGTTGGCTTTATCAACGGTATCTTTTTTTCTTGGACCAAACTGCCCTCTCATATCACTATCTTCTGGCACTTTAGCATCTAAAGCAGGCTCTGGTGCTGGTATACAAGTTCCATCTGCTCTACCAACTATAACATGTTTCAATGGATCCCATTCATTCCAACTATTTACAATTTTTTTGCTCATTAATTTTTGATTATATTGTTTTCAGGTCCAAAAGGAAATTTAGTAATATTTTCAGCACCATCTTCTTTAATTACCAAAATGTCGTGCTCTCTATAACCTCCTGCTCCAGGTTTTCCTTCAGGTATCATTATCATAGGTTCCATAGAAATAACCATATTTTTTTCTAAGACTGTGTCTATATCTTCTCTCAATTCTAAACCTGCTTCTCTCCCATAAAAGTGAGATAGCATTCCAAACGAATGACCATATCCAAAGGTTCTATATTGAAGATATCCAAGTTCAGCAAAAAGTTCATTTAACTCTGAACAAATTTCTGAACATTTTACTCCAGGTTTAATAAGTTCTAGACCTTTTTTATGAACTTTGACATTTGCTTCCCAAGCTTTAAGTGAAGCATCATCGGCATTGTCTACAAACAAAGTTCTTTCAAGAGCTGTATAATATCCAGAAATCATTGGAAAAGTATTTAAAGACAATATATCTCCTGATTGTAATTTTCTATTTGTCTTTGGATTATGGGCGCCATCAGTATTTATTCCAGATTGAAACCATACCCAGGTATCCATGTATTCAGCATCAGGATAAGTTTTAACTATTTCTCTCTCCATCCTATCTCTACCTTGTATAGCAATCTCTATCTCGGATTGACCAGATTTAATATGTTTTACAATTTCTTCAGCACCAAGGTCTGCAATTCTTGCACCATTTTTAATAATTTCAATTTCTTCATCAGACTTGATCATTCTTAGTTTCATCAAACTATTTGAAATATCTTTAAAATTAGAAAATGTGAAAATAGAATTTAATTTATCTTTGATGTCTAAAGTTACATGGTCATTTTCGATTCCTATAGTTTTTGGAGGATCATCTCTTCCAATAATAGATACAATTGCCCTTAAAAAATTATCTCTTTTCCAATCAGTATAAATTACATTATCGCAATGTGATCTTCTCCATGGTTGACTAGCATCAATATTTGCAGAAATAGTTACAATCTTATTTTGAGTTACAACACATCCATATGGTCTTCCAAATGAACAATAAATAAATCCTGTGTAGTAAGCAACATTATGCATAGAAGTCAAAATGGCCATATCTATTTTATTTTCATCCATTACTTTTCTTAAACTTGCTAATCTGTTTTGATATTCTTTATCAGAAAAAGGTAGTTTTACTTTTTCGCCATTTTTTAATTCAAAAAAATCAGGTCTTTCCATAAAAAATTATTTGTTAGTTTAGCCCTATGAAACGTCTATTAGTTCTCATTATTAAACTATAATAAGTGATAGAAATAAATAAGAAGAATCCACCTATTATTGTATTTGTTGTAGGAATTTCATTGATACCAAACCATGGAAGCCAAACCCAAAAAATGCCTCCTATTACTTCAGTTAAAGATAAAAGAGTCAATTCTGCAGCTGGAATTGCTTTAGAGCCTATTGAATATAAAATTAAGCCCATACAAACTAATACACCATGTAAAGAAAATAGAGTGCCATTGTAACTTGTTGAAAAAAAAGACTGATCATCGCTAAGTATAAAAATTGTTGCAAGTGTAAAACAAAAGAAGCCTGCAAAAGCTACCGTTGTAAATTTAGGTGTTTCTTTTCTCCATCTTAATGAAACCGAAAATACTGAAAAACCAATAGAAGAAGTGATACCAAAAACTAGGCCAACTAATGATGTTTTTGCAGTATTTCCCAATGCGATTATTACAATTCCCACTGTTGCAATAAATATTGCTATCCAAACATTTATAGACATTCTCTCTCTTAAAAACAAAAAACCTAATAACGCTGTAAAAAAAGGCATTGCTGCCAAACATAATAAAGTTACTGCCGCACTTGTATTTGTAATTGAGTATATAAATGAAATCATAGCTATTCCTAAACCAGTTCCACCAATAACTCCTGAGTAACCTATCTTGTAATAATTTTTATAAAAATTTTTTCCTTCTTCAAAAAACAAATATAAATTCAAAATTACAAAAATAGTGAGACCTCTTCCAAAGATATACTGCCAAGGAACTAAATGTGGATCATTCATATACCTCACAACTAGAGGACCGAAAGACCAAATTAGACCTGCAAAAAGAACTACAGGAATTGCTACTTTTTCATTTTTTAATTCCAGCATGTGAAATTTCTAATTGGAAAAGAATTGAACTACAACAAAAATCTAACTTGTTAATAAAAATTTTTAATTGAAAAATTTGAGGGAAAGCAATCTATAAAATCACCTTTTTTAAAATTAGATTTTCCTGAAGGAAAACAGCCCCAGGCATTTGCATTTATAAAAGATTTAATTCTAAACGATTCTTGACCTTTAAGAACTTCAACTTCCTGTATACCTTTTTCATTGATGCTTAATTTACATTTTATAAATCTAGTAAAATCTTTTTTTTTAATAAAACTATTTTTTAATGTGGCTCTAAACGGCTTTTCTTCAGTAGTTTTTAATGAATAACACAAATATGGATAGACAAAAAATCTAAAACAAGCTGCTGATGAAATAGGATTCCCAGGCAAACCAAATATAGCTTTTTGTTTATTTTTAACTTTGGCAAACATGAATGGTTTGCCAGGTCTAATAGCTACACTTTTAAGATAACTTTTTAGCTTAAAAGATTTTACAACGTTTGGAATAAAGTCATATTTGCCAGCAGATACTGCACCAGAAGTAATAATCAAATCTATATTTGATTTTATTGCTTTATTTAATTTAGTTTTAAATAGTCTCTCTTCTCCATCTCTTAAAATTCCTCCATCAATAAAATTAATTGAAAATTTTTCTGACAATGATCTTATGTAATAACTATTGGAGTTTCTTACTTTCCAATCAGGTACACTTATCTTTTCAGATATTTCATTTCCAGTAGAAAAAAAAAGAATGTTAGGAATTTTTTTGACTTTTAGTTTTTTTATACCAAGAGTTTTAAATGCTAAAATATGACTTGAATTAATTTGTGTACCTTTTTTTATAACAATATCATTTTTTCTAAAATCTGATCCTGCAAATCTGATATGTGAATATTTCTTTAATTTTTCATTTATAAGGATATTTCTTTTATCTTTATCAAATCTAATTTTTTCAATTGGAACAATTGTA
Source organism: Candidatus Pelagibacter sp. (assembly GCF_052049975.1). GTDB lineage: Bacteria > Pseudomonadota > Alphaproteobacteria > Pelagibacterales > Pelagibacteraceae > Pelagibacter. Next base: position 153,935 of record NZ_JBNGYZ010000001.1, read on the forward strand.
TCAAAGCCTTTGGGTATTAATGCTCCAGTCATCACTTCAACAGCACTTAATTTTTTATATTTAAATTTAGGTTTATCACCAGCAGCTAATGAGCCTAAAATTTTAAAAAACTTAACATTTTTTTTACTTAATTTTTTTGTATCTTGAGCCTTTACAACAAATCCATCAAAAGCTGCATTATCTCCTGCTGGATAATTGACTTTAGATAAAATATTTTCTGAAATAATTCTATTTAGAGCAGTATTAGCATTAATTATTTCATCTTTAATTTTAAGCTTTTCATTAATTAATATTTTTTTTGCTTGTTTGTAACTTTTCATCCTTAAATGTATTTTTTAGCCTTCTCTAAATCATCTGTTGTATTAATATTAAAAAACGGATCTTGTCCCTCAAAATTAATATTTATTGTTTCAACGCCTATTTTATTAGCCCAAGTTTCAACTTTTCTCTCATTGTTTTCAAGTAAATCTTTTTCTAAACTTTTAAAAAGATCTAAAGACCATAAGCCAAAAATGTTGTGTCTTTTATTATTTGATTTTATGAAAAAAAGTTTTTTTTCTTTCTCGTTAGTTTTGTTTAAAAATTCATCTAATATTTTTGCTTCAAAAAAAGGTGTGTCTGTTGGGAAGCTTATTATCCATTCATAAGGTTTATTATTATCTTTAATCCATTTCATGGCAGAATAAATTCCACCCAAGGGACCTAAATCTTTGTAGTAATCAGATATTAAATCAATCTTATCATTTTTATTAAATTTAATCTTATGATTTGCTACAATTAATATCTCATCAAATTTAATTAAGATTTTGTCTAATACATGATTAATCAAATTTTTGTTTCCCAAAATTGCCTGTGATTTATCCCTTCCAAATCTTAAGGACTTTCCGCCAGCTAGCACAACTCCTAAAATCTTGTTATGTTCCATAATTAAAAATATAAAATATTTAAAATTTATACATAAATTTAATGGACTTAAGAATATTAGAAATTGCAGCTAACACTGAAAATAATAAAGTTATAGATGGATTTACTCATAAATCTAAAAATAAAAACCCATTATGTGGTGACGAAATGGAAATAAGTTTAATTGTTAAAAATAATAAAATTGAAGATATGGGCTATCAATGTAAATCGTGTGTGTACTGTCAGGCTTCAGTTAGTCTTTTGTCTAGAAAAATTAAAAATAAAAAAATAGATGAAATAAAAGAGTTTTTAATTGATTGTGAAAAATTATTTGAAAATACCTCTTTAGAAATTCAAAAAAAATGGAAAGATTTTTTAGAAATTCTAAATAAGAAAAACATTTCAAGAAAAGAATGTTTGCTTCTTCCTATCAGAACTGTTTTAAAAGCTTTGAATATTAAATGATTGATTTAAAAAAAGATAAATTTATCAAAGCAAGTTTAGCAGGAGTTTTTTCAGCTTTTACAATTGGTATTCTGACTTTAATAACTTATAAAACTGAGTTAGGTTTATTTCTTGCTGCCTCTTTTGGTTCTTCAATGGTATTACTTTATGGGTTTCCAGAAAGCCCATTTGCTCAACCTAAAAATATTTTTTTTGGACATCTGCTTACTGCGTTTGTTGGAGTAGTTTTTGTAAACTTTATTCAACTCCCTATATTTATGATAATTCCTGCTGCTGTGGGTTTTGGAATTTTTTTAATGATTATGCTAGATGTTGTTCACCCTCCTGCAGGAGGTAATCCAATAATGGTAATTATTGGAAGTGCTTCTTTTGATTATTTATTTAGCCCAATAATTACAGGAACAGTCATTATACTTTTTTTTGGAGTAATTCTTAATAGATATATTTTGAAGAAAAATTACCCTCAACAAAAATGAACTCAAAGTATAAAATTTCAAAGTATAAAAATAGCAAACTTGACGATATTGAAGATCATATATCAATTGAAGAACCACTTGAAATGAATCTAAAATACAAAGATGGAAAAAATTGGAAACAAGAAAATCTTTCAATCACAATGAGAACTCCAGGTGATGATGAGAATTTATCCATTGGATTTTTATATAATGAACAAATTATTACAAACATTAATTGGATAGATAAAATTGAAAGCTACGGGGAAAACAATGGTCAATATGATTTTAAAAATAAAATTTTAATAACATTAAATAATTCAGACAATGTTAATATCGCACAAGTCAAAAGAAACTTTCTGATGAACTCATCTTGTGGGGTATGTGGAAAGACTTCACTTGATGCACTTGAAACTTTAAAACAAAATAAACTTAATTACCCAAACAAAAAAATAAATAAAAATATAATTTTAGATTCTCCTGAAATTTTAAGAGAGAATCAAACTCAATTCTCAATCACGGGTGGAATACATGCAAGTGGATTATTTTCAAATGATGGAAATTTAATAACTCTAAAGGAAGACGTTGGTCGCCATAATGCTCTTGATAAATTAGTTGGTGAAGCTCTTCAAAAGAAGTTACTTAACGAAAATGACCAATTTATCACATGTTCAGGTAGGCTTAATTTTGAGCTGGTTCAAAAAGCACTGATTAACAACATAGGTTTAATGATCGGTGTTGGTGCGCCAACAAGTCTTGCTATAGATTTAGCAAATAGATTTGACATGACCTTGGTCGGTTTTGTAAAACAGGACAGGTTTAATATTTATAGTAACCCACAAAGAGTTGAAATAAATTAAAAAAAATTATGTCAAAAAATATAAGTAATTTATCTGGAAGAATTGGTCTTAAAGACAATTTATTCAAAAAAATTTCAGAAAACACATTAAATAATAATTCAAAAAATAGTCAGGAAATTGCAAAACAATATAACATGGGTGTATCAACAATTCATGGTGCAGAAAGTTTTTATGAATTTTTAAGACCTTCACATAGAGAAAAAAAAGCATTTGTTTGTAATGGAAGTGCTTGTATGTGTTCAGGTACACAAGAACCATTAAAAAAGAAATTACAAGAAAAATTAGGTGAAGATAAGGTTGGAGAAATGTTTTGCCTTGGCCATTGTTATGAAAACAATGCATTTCATTATGATGGTGAAAATTATGCAGGAAAAGACATAGAAAAAATTGATCAAATTTTAAAAGGCGAAAATATCAAGCAAGAAAAATTTCATTCTAAAAGTTGTGCTACTACAAGTTTTTTAATGGATGATAAATTATCAACTATAGATCAAGTAAAAGAAAATTTATCAAAATTTTTAAGTACTGATAAAAAAGATATCATCAAATCATTACTAGATTCTAATCTTACAGGTAGAGGTGGTGCTGGTTTTCCTACTGGAATGAAATGGGATTTCTGTAGCAAAGCAAGTTCAGAAAAAAAATATGTAGTTTGTAATGCTGATGAAGGAGACTCTGGTGCGTTTTCAGATAGATATCTATTAGAGGATCAACCTTTAAAAGTTTTGTTTGGTATGATCATTTGTGGATATGTAATTGGCAGTGATGAGGGAGTTTTATATATTAGAGGAGAGTATCCAAAATCTATTGAGGCTATAAACGGCTGTATTAATGAATTAAAAAGTAACAATCTCTTAGGAGAGAATATTCTTGGAACTAATTTTAACTTTGATTTGAATATTTGCATTGGTCAAGGAGCTTATATTTGTGGTGAAGAAACTGCATTGATTGCTTCAATAGAAGGTAGAAGAGCTGAAGTAGATGTAAGACCACCGTTTCCAGTCACTGAAGGATTATACAAAAAACCTACTGTGGTTAACAATGTTGAAACTCTAGCTGCTGCAAGTGGTATTTTATTAAATGGTTCAGAAAAATTTTCAAAAATCGGAAATAAAAAATCTGCTGGAACAAAACTTGTATGTCTAGATAGTTTTTTTAATAACCCTGGTGTTTACGAAATAGACATGGGTACACCAATGAAAAAAGTGTTTGAAGAGATTGGTGGAGGTTACAAAGAAGAAATTAAAGCTTTTCAAATTGGTGGTCCTTTAGGTGGTGTTGTGCCTTTATCAAAAATTGATGAATTAAATTTAGATTTTCAAGAATTTACTTCGGCAGGTTTTATGCTGGGACACGCAAGTGTAGTGAGCATTCCTAAAGATTTTTCTATGGCAGAGTATATTCACCATCTATTTGAATTTTCTGCTGAGGAGTCATGTGGAAAGTGTTTCCCGGGTAGACTTGGTTCTTATAGAGGGAAAGAAATGTTTGACCAAGCAAAGAAAAAAACTGCAAAAATTCCTTTGAAATTATTAAATGAATTATTGGTTACTATGCAGAAAGGATGTTTGTGTGCTTTATGTGGAGCAATCCCTACTCCGATAATGAATATTTTAAAATATTTTGGTGATGAGCTAAAAGATGATATAGTTAAGGACAATTAATGAGTTCAGAAAAGAGAAAAATTGCATACATAGATGGAAAGCCATATGAAATTGGTCCAAACCATACATCTATATTAAAGTTTGTAAAAAGTTATGTTGGAGAAAAAAAAGTTCCAACATTATGTGATGATCCTAATTTAGCTCCATACGGTGCATGTAGAGTTTGTTCAGTTGAAGTAGCATTAGAAAAAGATGGTCCAACTAGAATAGTTGCTTCATGTCATACTCCTGTAGCTGAAAATCAACATATTTTTACAAGTAATGAAACATTAACTAGTTTAAGAAAAAACATTGTAGAATTAGTTCTTACAGATCACCCAATGGAATGTGATACTTGTGAAGTAAATAATAATTGTGAATTACAAACTGTAGCTAGTGATCTTGGTATAAGTGATCACAGATACAATAATCCTAAACAACATAAAGGTATCCCTAGAGACACTTCTCATGATTACATGAGAATGAATTTAGACAACTGTATAAATTGTGGAAGATGTGTGAGAGCATGTGATGAAATCCAAGGATCTTTTGTATTAACTATGAGTGGCAGAGGTTTTGAGTCAAGAATTACTACTGATAACGACATGTTATTTGGTGACTCTTCATGCGTATCGTGTGGGGCTTGTGCTCATACATGTCCAACTGATGCAATTTCAGATGTATTTCAATCAAAATCTGCTGCTGTAGATAAAAAAGTTAGAACTACTTGCTCATACTGTGGTGTTGGTTGTAACCTTGAGGCGTCAATAAAAGATGATAAAGTTGTTGCAATAGATACACCTAAACAAACCGAAGTAAATGCAGGTCATACATGTATAAAGGGTAGATATGCGTTTGGGTTTTATGATCATCCAGATAGATTGAAATCTCCACTTATTAAAAGAAATGGAAAATTTGAAGAAGCTTCTTGGGATGAAGCTTATGATTTTATCAAAAAAGAAATGAATAGAATTACAAAAGAAAATGGACCAGATGCTTTTGCTGGTATTTCTTCAGCAAGGTGCACAAACGAGGAAAACTATGTTTTCCAAAAAATGATTAGAGCTGCTGTTGGAACTAACAGTGTAGATTGTTGTGCAAGAATTTGTCATTCACCAACTGCTTGGGGTATGCAGCAAACGTTTGGAACAGGTGCAGCAACTAACTCTACAGAAGATATTTATCATGCTGATTTATTTTTAGTGATTGGAGCAAACCCAACTAATGCTCATCCAGTTACTGGAGCAAAAATTAAACAACAAGTAATGAAAGGTAAAAAACTTATTGTTTTAGATCCTATTACTACAGATTTAGCAAAACTTGCCGACTACCATATTAAATTAAGACCAGGAACAAATGTTGCTGTTTTAAATATGATGTTGCATTTTATTGTTAAATCAAAACTTTATAATGCAGATTTTGTAAGAGATAGAACAGAAGGCTTTGACAACTTCTTAAAAGAAATTGAAAGACAAGATGTTGATCAACTAGCAAAAGTAGCTGGAGTTGATAAACAATTAGTTAAAGAAGCTGCAATAGCATATGCTACTGCAAGAAACTCTATGGAGTTCCATGGCTTAGGTGTTACCGAGCACCAACAAGGCTCTAAAACTGTAATGTTAATTGCTGATCTTGCAATGATCACAGGTAACATTGGAAGAAAAGGAGTTGGTGTAAATCCTTTAAGAGGTCAAAACAATGTTCAAGGTGCTGCAGATATGGGTTGTCAACCTCATCAAGGTGCAGGTTATTTTGAAGTTGCAGATGAAAACAACCAAAAATTTTATACTGAAAAATATGGCGTAACTCACCCCACTAAACCAGGTTTAAAAATCCCTCAAATGTTTGAAGCTGCAATCAGCAAAGAACTAAAAGGTTTGTGGATTATTGGTGAAGATATAGTTCAAACTGATCCTAATAGTGCACATGTAATAGAGGCGATGAATTCTTTAGAGCTACTAGTTGTACAAGAAATATTTATGAGTGAAACAGCTAAACTTGCAACAGTAGTGTTACCAGGTACAACATTTTTAGAAAAAGACGGTACATTTACAAACACTGAGAGAAGAATACAAAGAGTAAACAGAGCTGTACCTCCTCTACCAGGTACAAAACCAGATGGTTTAATAGTTACTGAAATGATGCAAAAACTTGGTTATGACCAACCAACTTATGATGCTGATCAAGTTCTTTCTGAAATAGCAGACGTGGTTCCTTTCTTCAAAGGTGTTACAAGAGAAAGATTGGGTAAATTAGGCTTACAATGGCCTGTACAAGAAGATGGAACTGATACGCAAATACTGCACCAAGAAACATTTAAATTAGGTAAAGGTAGATTGAAAAATTTTGATTGGAAAGAATCTAGTGAAATTGAAGCTAATCAAAAAGATTATCCATTAATTCTGACAACAAGTAGAGTTTTACAACACTACAATGCTGCAACAATGACAAGAAGAACAAGTAATATTAATATCGTTGATAAAGATGTTCTTTTAATACATCCAAAAGATGCTGAGAGAAGAGATTTAAACACTGGTGATATTGGAAGATTGTATTCTGGAAGAGGAGAAGTTGCTCTAAAAGTTGAAGTAACAGATAAAGTTAAAGAAGGTATTGTTTTCACGACTTTCCATTTCCCAGAGCACATGGTTAATATGGTTACTGGTCATGGTAAAGATGAAGAGACTATGTGTGCTGAATATAAGGTTTCTTCAGTAGAAGTTCAAAAGATTTCAAACCAATTTAAAACAGAAGTAAAACCGAAAGATAACCAAGCTGAAGTTATTTAGATTAAAATGACCATTGGATGGCATTTTGATAATTCTTACTACAAACTACCTAAACCATTTAGAGAAGAAATAGATCCTGTACCTGTAAAAAAACCAGAGTTAATAGTACTTAATGAAAATTTAGCTAAAAACTTAAGTTTAAATTTTTCAAATTTAAATAAAGATGAAATTTCTCATATTCTTTCAGGTAACAATTTACCCAAAGGTAGCAATTCAATAGCTCAAGCTTATGCTGGTCATCAATTTGGTCATTTTACAATGTTAGGTGATGGAAGAGCTGTATTAATTGGAGAGCATATTTCTAAATCTAATGAAAGATTTGATATTCAATTCAAAGGTTCGGGCAAAACTTCTTTCTCAAGAAGCGGTGATGGTAGAGCTGCTCTTGGGCCAATGTTAAGAGAATATATTATAAGTGAGGCTTTACACTTTTTAGACATTCCTACTACAAGAAGTCTTGCAGTAGTAAAAACTGGAGAAGAAGTTTTTCGAGAAGAGGTATTAATAGGAGCCATTCTTACTAGAATTGCATCAAGCCATATAAGAGTTGGAACTTTTCAATATATCGCTGCTAGACAAAAAAAAGATGAGTTAGAAATTCTTGTAAACTATGTAATTGATAGACACTATCCAAATATTAAAAATGAAAAAAATAAAGCATTAGAACTTTTAAAAGTACTAATGGAGAAACAAATAAGTTTAGTAATCAATTGGATGAGAGTAGGATTTATCCATGGGGTAATGAATACTGATAATATGTCAGTATCTGGTGAAAGTATTGATTTTGGGCCTTGTGCTTTTATGGATACATATAATTCTAACACAGTCTTTAGTTCAATAGATCAATTTGGAAGATATTCTTTTTCAAACCAACCAAAAATTACGAAATGGAATATTACAAGATTTGCAGAATGTTTGCTTCCATTAATTGATGAAAATGAAAATAAAGCCATAGAGTTGGCCACTGAAGTTATTGATAAATTTGAAAATAAATATCAAAGAAAGTGGTTAAACATGATGAGAGATAAACTAGGTATGTTTGGTGAAGAGAGTTCAGACGCAGATCTCATTAATGAATTATATAAAATTATGGAGACACAAAAATTAGATTTTACAAATACCTTTTGTCATTTAATGAAAATTCAAATTGGTGAAAATGAAAGTTATATGCAGAATGAATTTAATAAATGGGAAAAAAAATGGTTACAAAGATTAAAAGTTAATGTATCTCCAAATGATAATCAGCTTGAGCTAATGAGAAAAAATAATCCTATATTTATTCCAAGAAATTATCATGTCGAGAAAGCTTTAAAGGAAGCAAATAAAGGTAAATTAGAATTTTTTCATAAATTATTAAATGTAATAGAACAACCATACGAAATTAATGATCAAAGTTTAGAATTCATTAACCCTGGACCTGAAAATAAAAATTATAGAACGTTTTGTGGGACTTAGATTTATAGTACGTAAGGTTCGTGTCTAGCTTCTTTACCTAAAACTCTTTCAACAGCCATGTTGCTTATATCAATGGATTGGTATGTGCCTGTAGTTATTAATTCTGTTAATGCTCTTCCAATACCAGGAGCTTGCATTAATCCTCTACCAGTAAATCCTGTTGCAAGATAAACATTATCAAACTTTGGGTGTTTCCCGACGACAGCATTGTTATCCAATCTATTGCAATCATAATAACCTGCCCATCCACCAGTCAATTTCAATTCCTCAAAAGCTGGCATTCTTTTTGCTAGAGCTGGCCAAACATATTCTTCAAAATCATCCCATGCTGGTTCTAAATCATCTGCATCAAAAACTGATTTTGGCGATCCCGCTAAATATTCTTTTCCTTCAGGTCTCCAATAAACACCTGTTGTTAAATCCCCACACAAAGGCATTTCTGGAATATGCTTAGGGCATTTAACTCTAAACACAGTGTGTTTTTGTGGTTCAACAGGTATATCCTCAAGTAATTCTTTGGTCCAACAGCCAGCTGCAGAAACTATAGTCTTGGCTTTTATTTCTGAAAGAGACTTCACATCTCCTTTAATAAACTCAGCTCCCAATTCAATTGCTTTGCTCTTTAAAGCACTGTGAAATAAAAAAGGATCTATCCAACCTTCACTTTTATTATCCGTAAAAGTTGCAGTTTCAATATCGTCATTGACCATATAAGGAAAATAATTTGATAATTCCGATCCTTTGATATTTTTAGTACCAGCATCGCATGCTTTATGATTTTCTAGAGCTTTGTATTGTTCTTCTGCGTGCTCTTTTCCAAACATCAGCAAATATCCATTTGTAACCATACTTGCTGTCGGATTAGGATTCTTTTCAGTTTTTAATAACTCAGGTATTTGAAAAACAAATTCTCTTGCAAACTTACCTAATAAAATATTTTCTTTTTGAAAAAATTGTCTTCTAAATCCTCCAAGAGACAAAGGGAATGATGCCGTTTTATAAGTTGGGTCTCTCTCTATTACTTTAACTTTTCTTCCTTCTTCTGATAAAAAATAAGCAGTAGCTGCTCCAATTATTCCACCACCAACTATTACTACATCATCCATTATTAATTCAAATTAATTAAGCTTACATTGAGAATTAAGGCATATAGGCACCAAAGTAAATATGGAATCATTAAATATACACTGATCAAATTGACACTTTTAAATCTATAAATCATCACAACGATCATCATAATTAATAAGGCTAATATAACAGCGGCCAGAACTAAATTGTGCAAAAGAAAAAATACTATAGTCCAAGTTGTATTCACAACTATGTGAATAAAATAAATATAAACGGTTTGTATTTCTTTTCTTTTACTGTGCCAAAAAATCCAAATTGAAAATGTCATCATTAAATAGAGTGTTGTCCAAACTGGTGCAAAAATCCAATCTGGAGGATTAAATGATGGTTTTATTAAAAGAAAATACCAAGGATCTTTGTAATAAATTGATACAATCCCACCAATAAAAGATGCTGAAAACGTAACTATTAAAAATAAAATAAATGTTAATAATTTATTTTTTAACATATTAGTATTATACAACTTTATATCATGAATAAAAAAACTATTTGGATAACTGGTGGTAGTACAGGAATTGGGAAAGCTTTAGCAATTAAATTTGCAGAAAAAAATTGGAATGTTGCTGTATCTGCGAGAAGAGTTGAGCTTTTAGACGAACTTTCAAAAAATTATGAAAATATTTCATCATTTCCTTTAGACGTTACAGATAAAACAAAATGTATAGAAGTTTTTAATCAAATAAAAACTAATTTTGAAAATATTGATATATGTTTTTTTTCTACAGGTACATGGAACCCAAAAAAAGAAAAAGAAATTGATGTTGAACAAATGGAAGATGTTTTCAAAGTAAATTTTTTTGGGACAGTAAACTCTATTAAAGCAGTTGAGCAATATTATAGAGAAAGAAAAAAAGGTACAATTACTATTGTTTCATCTATTGCTGGTTATAGAGGACTACCTAATTCAACAGGTTATGGGCCATCAAAATCAGCACTAAATAATTTAGCAGAAAGTTTATATTTTGATTTTAAGAGATATAACGTACGAGTTTGTTTAGTTTCTCCTGGTTTTATCAAAACACCAATGACAGATAAAAATAATTTTAAAATGCCATTTTTAAAAACACCAGAATTTGCTGCTGATCAAATTTATGATGGTTTAATTAATAAAAATGTTTTTGAAATACATTTTCCAAAAGCACTTACATTAACTTTAAAGTTCTTTAGTTTTCTGCCGAGTAAACTTTATTTTAAATTAGTAGGAAAGATGACTAAGCATCAAAAAAGTAATTAATCTTTTACAAATACAACTGTAAGCTCAGCTACCTTAAATCCAAACTTTGTCATTGTGGCTCTGTTGATTGCAACTCTTTCATCTTGTTTAAAGATCCAATCATCAAATGTAATTTTTAATTCCTTACCCTTAACAGGAACTAATAAAACATACTCAAATTTAAATGCAGGTCCATAAGAATAACCTATTGCTTTTCCAACAACATCTCCTGCTGTACCCTCATAATTGTGCTCATCTATTTTGGTAATTGTCCATTCTCGATCTTGAACTTCACCATCGTCCCAATTAAATTTTTCTTTTAAAATTAATTGTTTGCCATCCCATGTACCGTCCAAATCAGCAGAAAATTGTCTTGTAACTTTTCCAGACCTATTTTGCAAAACACCCCAGGCTTTAACATTTCCTGTTAGGTATTCTTCTATAATCAATCTAGGTTCTTTATTTTTAAAATCTTCTGGTTTCATCGCGCTATTATTTGAGCAACTTGTAATTAAGATTGCCAAAATTATCAATGATATTGATTTAATTAATTTCATATTATTCACTGCTATTTATTCTGCATTGAAAATTGAATTAAATCAATATTTTTAGATTTAAATCCAGCTTCACAATAAGATAGATAAAATTCCCACATTCTTTTAAATGTCAGATCAAATCCTTGATTTTTAATAAGATCCCACTTTCTTAAAAATTCTTTTCTCCAGATTGCCAAAGTTTCTGCATAGTGGTCTGCATATGAAATATATGAATTAATTGTTAAGTCATTATCTGAAACGTATTTATTAATACTGTTTTTGTTAGGAAGAAATCCACCTGGAAAAATATATTTTTGAATAAAATCTTGTTTATTTTTGTATCTTTCAAATAATCTATCATCAATTGTTATTGCTTGAATAGCAGCCTTTCCCCCACTCGATAAGTTTTGTTTTATTGTTTTAAAATAACTTTCTAGATAATTTTGCCCAACTGCTTCTATCATTTCAATTGAAGCGATCGAATTATATTTTCCTTGAAGATCTCGGTAATCTTTTATTTCAATATTTACTTTTTCATTTAGACCACATTTATGAATTCTCTCTTTTGCATACTCGAATTGTTTTTTAGAAATAGTAATACAATCTAGTTTCACATCATATTTTTTACCTAAATATTCTGCAAAACCACCCCATCCACATCCAATTTCTAATACTTTGTCACCAGAACTAGGTTTGATTAGATCAATTAATTTTTGGTATTTATTATTTTGCGCAACACTTAAATTTTTTGAACTATCATCAAAGATTGCACTTGAATAAGTTAAAGTATCATCTAGCCACAATGAAAAGAAATCATTTCCAAGATCATAATGTTTTGCAATATTTTCCTTACTTCGACTTTTTGTATTTTTGATTATTTTATTTTTTATAAAATTGATTATAGGCAGATCAAGCAAACCTGAGAATTTATATATCACTTGAATATTTCTAGCTGTTAACTCAATTAAATCTGAAAGATTATCTGTTTCAAATTCACCTCTCATATAACTTTCAGCAAAACCAATGCTACCATCTCTAATTAAATTATAATTAAAATTTGGATTCTTTATCTTAATGTTTGCCTTTAAAGATTGATCAGGGTTACCAAACTTTAATATCTCACCTTCATAGGTAGTAATCTCAAGGTAGCTATTTTTAATTTTACTTAAAAATTTAAAAACCAATTTATCTGAAGCTCTATTTAATAACATTAATTTTCAACCGTTAAATTGTTTCTTATTTTTATTTTTTTTTTAATAATCTTAATTCCTTTCATCCATAATTTAAAGGCTTCAAAATGGATTGCTGATATTATTTTTATAGTCATCAGTGGGTGCTTTAAATATGATTTTAATAATTGACTGCTATTCAAGTTTGTTCTTTTTCCATCTTGAGATGCAAATAAAATTTTTCCTTCTTGATCGTATTGATCAATTATTACAGAAAGTTTTTCATCAGGATTAAGAATTCTAAAGAAATACTTACAATTCATTTCTATAAAAGGTGAGACATGAAATTTTTTAGAACAATTATTCTGAATTAATTTATTTTCACTATCTACCCTAAAAACATAAGTATGTTGCTCACCAAATGTATTTTTCACCTCATATAATATAGATATTAATTTATCATGTTGGTTATAAACAAAAAAAATACTTAGAGGGTTAAATACATAACCAAAAATCCTTGGATAACAGAGAAGTTTAATATTAATATCTGTGGTATCTATTTTATTTTGTCCTAAATTTTTCTTTACCCACTTTTCTAGAGAAGATCCATCTCGGTCACCATGATCCTTTTCATAAAAACTAATTAAATTAAACTTATTCAATGAAAAGAAGTTTATCTCTTGATCTATTTTTCTTAATTCAGATAAATCAATTAAAAGTGAAAAAACGCTATACTTAAAATAATGCTCTTTAGGTTTGAAACGTTTATGGATTACTTTCCCGTTATATATGCAAGAATTAGTCATTAAGGTATTTTAGCATTTCAATAGATGATTTTATTCCATCTTCATGAAAACCGTAACCAAAATAACTCCCACAAAAAAGTAAATCTTTTTTATTTTGCAAGCTAGATAGTTCTGATTGAGCGTCTAGTGCTTGTTGATCATAATAAGGATGAGTAAATTTAACTATTTTAAGTATTTTACTCTCATCAATTTTAAAATAAGGATTAAGAGTTAAAAAAATGTCCTGATCACATTTAAGGTTTTGTAAAAGGTTTAACCAGTAAGTAATAGAATTTTTTTCTAAATCTTTGTCATTTATTGACGAATTCCATGAGGACCATGCCATTTTATTTTTTGGCATCCCTCTTTTGTCTGTATGAATATATGCAATATTTTCCTTGTAACTAAAATTTGATAAAATTTTTGTTTCATCATCTGTGGGATTATCAATCAACTTTAAAGCTTCATCAGCGTGAGTTGCTATTACAACCTTATCGTAATCAAAAAATTCATTTTCACCCCCATAATATAAATCTAACCCTTTTGATTTTCTTATAATTTTCGTAACTCTATAATTTTTAAAATATTCACCACTTATCTTAGAAATTACTTTATTAACATAAGTTCTGCTTCTATTAGTTACAGTATACCACTGAGGTCTATTCTTTAATTTAAACAGTCCATGATTTTGAAAAAATTTTAAAAAAAATGTTATTGGCATCTTGCTTGCCTCATAAGGTGGCATTGACCAAATTGCGGATACCATTGGAATAATATGATAATCAATAAATGTTTTTGACAGTTTATTGTTTTCTAAATATTCACCTAAAGTTAATTTTTGATCACTAACATTTATTTGATCACTATTTTTATAAAATTTAATAATATCAAAAAACATTTTTAAAAAATTAATATCAAATAAATTTGATCTATTAGAAAAAATTCCATTCAAACCTTTTCCGCAATATTCAAAGTTTGTATTTTCTACTGATACAGAAAAGGACATGTCACTTTTTTCAATTTGAATATCATTTTCTTTAAAAAAATTAATTAAATTTGGATAAGTTTGAAAATTAAATACAATAAAACCAATATCTACAGATATTTTCTTATCATCAAAAATTAAATCTATTGTATGAGAGTGGCCACCAAAATGATCTTCTTTCTCAAAAAGATCTACATGATATTTTTTTGATAAATAATATGCTGCACTTAAGCCTGATATACCAGAACCAACTACAGCAATTTTCATTAATAATTATGCCGCGTCTTCTTTAAACTCATCCATACTTGGACAGGTACAAAATATATTTTTATCTCCATAAACATTGTCCACTCTTGCAACTGGTGGCCAAAATTTATTTGTTTTTAAAAACTTAGCAGGATAAGCGGCTTGCTCTCTTGAATATTTATGATCCCATTCATCTGATGCAAGTTCTATATCCGTGTGCGGAGCATTCTTAATAGGATTATCCACTTTATCAAAATCACCAGACTTGATCATATCTATTTCAGACTTGATATTGATTAAAGTATCACAAAATCTATCAAGTTCAGACAAACTTTCACTTTCAGTAGGTTCAATCATCATAGTTCCTGCAACTGGCCAAGACATTGTTGGTGCATGAAAACCATAATCAATTAATCTTTTAGCAATATCTTCTTCTGTAATACCTGTTTCACTCTTTATTGATCTAATATCAATGATGCACTCATGAGCAACATTTCCATTTGTACCTTTATACAGTATTGGGTAATGATCTTTAAGTCTGTGAGCTATATAATTTGCATTTAGAATCGCAACTTGTGTAGCAAGTTTTAAACCTTCTGAACCCATCATTTTAATATACATCCATGAAATTGATAAAATACTCGAGCTTCCCCATGGCGCAGCTGAGACTGCTCCTATTCCTGTAGCAGGCCCACAATCTTTTATAACTGGATGATTAGGCAGATAAACTTGCAAATGCTTTTTGCATGCAATTGGTCCCATGCCTGGTCCACCCCCTCCATGCGGAATGCAAAACGTTTTATGTAAGTTTATATGACAAACATCTGGGCCAAAATTTCCTGGTCTTGCTATCCCAACAAGTGCATTTAAATTTGCGCCATCCATATAAACTTGACCACCATGTTTATGTATCAACTCACATATGTCTGTAATTTTTTCTTCGAATACACCGTGGGTAGAAGGGTAAGTAACCATTAATGCTCCAAGATTTTCAGAATGCATTTCTGCTTTTTTCTTTAGATCTTCAAAATCAACATTACCTTCTTTATCACAATCAACAACCACAACTTTCATCCCTACCATTTGTGCACTAGCAGGATTTGTTCCATGTGCTGAGCTTGGTATTAAACAAATATTTCTGTTTTCTTCACCTCTATCTATATGAAATTTTCTAATAACCATTAATCCTGCATATTCTCCTTGAGCACCTGCGTTCGGTTGAAGCGAAACTCCAGAAAAACCAGTAATTGATCTTAACCAATTTTTAAGATCTGTGAATAAAGTTCGATATCCTTCCATTTGTTCAATAGGAACAAATGGATGAGGCTCTGCCAATTCTCTCCATGAAATAGGTATCATTTCAGCAGTAGCATTTAATTTCATAGTGCAAGACCCTAGCGCAATCATAGTTCTGTTAAGAGCTATATCTTTATCTTCTAATTTTTTTAAATATCTAAGCATCTCAGTTTCTGAGTGATATGAGTTAAAAACAGGATGTTCTAAATATTTTGAAGTTCTTAATAAAGTTTTTGGTAAGTTGGGTAAACTCACTGTTGGATCCTCTTTTTTGATTGACTCAGCTGCATTAAAAATTTTCAATAATTGATTTGCTCTATAAACATTTTTCTTTTCATCAAAAGAAACTGCTAACATTTCAGAATTTACTTTTCTTATATTTACTTTTTGATCTAAAGCATTTTTATAGATTTGATCAGTCTTATCTTTTGTAACAATTGTGACGGTATCAAAGAAATGATCGGAATAAATTTTATATCCAGATTGTTTTATTTTATCAGCAAAATTTTTAGCTAATTGTGAGACTCTTTCTGCAATAATTTTAATTCCATCAGGACCATGGTAAATGGCGTACGCTGCAGAAACAATCGCTAATAATGCTTGAGCAGTACAAATATTACTTGTCGCTTTATCTCTTCTTATGTGCTGTTCTCTTGTTTGAAGTGATAATCTATAAGCTTTGTTTCCATGTCTATCTACAGACACACCAATAATTCTTCCAGGCATAGATCTTTTAAACTCATCTTTAGTTGCAAAAAAGGCTGCGTGCGGGCCACCATAACCCATTGGTATTCCAAACCTTTGAGAACTTCCAACTGCAATATCAGCACCTAATTCTCTTGGGGTTTTAAGTAGTGCTAAAGCCAATAAATCAGAGACCAGAACTGCTTTTCCATTTTTCTTATGGATTTTGCTTATCGACTCACTTGGATCTTTGATATCTCCTAATGTTCCAGGATATTGAAGAATACCACAAACTAAATCTTCTTTTAATTGATCTAAAACTTTATCCTCATCTCCAACGAGTACCTTTAACCCCATTGGTTCTGCTCTTGTTTGAATCACATCAATTGTTTGAGGGTGACAATTTTCTGAAACAAAAACTAAATTACTATCTTTTTTATTTAATCTGTGACTTAATCCCATAGCTTCGGCTGCAGCAGTTCCTTCATCTAATAAAGATGCATTTGCGATATCCATACCTGTAAAATCAACTATCATTTGCTGAAAGTTTAAAAGCATTTCTAATCTTCCTTGTGCTACCTCTGGCTGATAAGGCGTATAAGAAGTATACCATCCTGGGTTCTCAAGAATATTTCTTAAAATAACATATGGCGTATAAGTTCCGTAATAACCCATACCAATAAAATTTGAGTATATTTGATTTTTTTTAGAAATTGCCTTTAATTTTCTTAAAGCTTCATACTCTGAATTTGACTCTCCAATATTTAAACCATCTTTTAACTGTATTTTTTCTGGGACTGTATTTTTAATTAAATCATCTAGAGATTTATAATTAAGTTCCTCAAGCATCTTAGCTTGTTCTTGTTTTGATGGTCCAATATGTCTTTTTAAAAAATCTTTTTGAGAGTTGTGTAACATAATTATGAGTTCTCCTTTGCAAATTTATCATACTCATCTTTGTTCATTAAGGAGTCCATTTCAGAAGGGTCTTTTAATTTCAATTTAAAAAACCAAGCTGCACCTTCTGGATCTTCATTAATTTTTGCAGGATCATCTACAATAGCTTGATTGGTGTCAATCACCTCACCACTTACTGGAGTATAAACATCACTAGCAGCTTTTGTTGACTCTACTACTCCTGCAGTTCCGTCTTTTTCTACATTTGAGCCTTTTTCTGGCAGTTCAGTAAATACAATATCACCCAACATTTCTGTTGCATGTTTTGTAATTCCAATTGTTGCTGTATCCCCTTCTACTTTAATCCATTCATGTTCTTTAGAAAATTTTACTTCACTCATTATGCTGCTCCTTTCACATAGCTTTTTTTATAAAATGGTAATCCACAGATATTTGCTGGGTGTTTTTTTCCTCTAATCTCAAGAAAAATTTTAGAATTTTTTTTTGAATATTCATTATTTATATATCCCATAGCTATCGGTCCATTAACACTGGGTCCAAATGTTCCACTCGTAATTTCTCCAATAATTTGATCATTATCATTGAAAATTTTAGTTTTTTCCCTTGCTATAATTCTTCCTTCTGGCTGTATTCCAACTCTCAATTGTTTTGTTCCCTGGGATAACTGTTCTTTTATGGTTGCTGAGCCAATAAAATTCATATCATCCAATCTTGATTTTGAGATAGCCCAGCTAAGATTAGCTTCAATTGGTGTAAGTTTTGTATTTAATTCATGTCCGTATAAACATAGACCTGCTTCTAGTCTTAGAGTGTCTCTTGCTCCTAAACCAATTAACACTGCACCTTTATCCATTAAACTTTTTGTAAATATCTCTGCTAAACTATTTGGAACCGAAATCTCAAAACCATCTTCACCGGTATATCCTGATCTAGTAACGAAAGTTTTATTTTCTAAATAGTCAAACCAACCACCTGACATAAAACTTAATTTATTTACTTCTGGAATTATATCATTTAGAATTTTAACAGCATTAGGTCCTTGAATAGCAATTAATGACCTATTGTCTTTTAAATCATATTTGTAATTTTCACCTAATAATTTTTGAATTATTTTGAAATCATTATTTTTACATGCTGCATTCAAAATTATTAAATAACCATCTTCTAATTTTGTAATTATCAAATCGTCATATATTCCTGCTTTATCATTCATTAGAAAACTATACTTTGACTTGAAAATTTTTAATTCTTTTAAATTTAGTGGAAAAATTTTTTCTAAATCTGCTGTTAATTTATCATCACCATAAATAAATAATTGGCCCATATGCGAAACATCAAATATTCCTGCAGAAGATCTGGTAATTTTATGTTCTTCAACTATACCTTTTTCATATTGAATAGGCATTTCATATCCAGCAAACTCAACAAATTTTGCCTTGTTTACCTGGTGTAGATTGAATAATGCAGTTTTATTTTTTTTCATATTAACTCTTATACCCATCTGTATATTTGCCTGAGAGTTTTGCTCCTTCGGCGAGAATTTAATCTCTTTCCAGAGTTAATACGTAACGGTCCTTTTGCCTGAGAGATTCCTGGGCAGTTGCTCCTTCGGCGCTACAAATTAAGTAGTCTCTCCCGTTAATTAATAATCACTTATTATGATTTAAAAGTCAATTGGTATTAAGTTGTTTTTTTTCAACTGAAAATAAATGATAAAATTGTAATAGAACTGCGAAAATTACAATTGATCCACCAAATAAAACAATCATTGGTGGTTGTTCATCAATAAATATCCAAGCCCATAATGGTCCTAAAACTGCTTCAGTTAACATAATGATTCCAACCATTGCTGAAGGGGTTCTTTGTGCGCCAATCGTTATAAAAATGAATCCTAAACCTAATTGAAGAGATCCAGCTAAAAAACCTAGAAATATATCATGGCCAGATATTAATATTTTTCCTGACATTAGATATCCAATAATTAAAGCAAACACACCAGCAATAAACTGTGAGGGAACCATATCTACATTAGGATACTTTCTCACAACTAATATCAAAACAGCAAAAGAAATTGGCATTAAAAAAGCTGCAATGTTACCAGTCATTTGACCAGGTGATAATGATCCTCCAACCATTAATAAAATTCCTGAAATTGCTAAAATAATCGACGCTAATGTTATTGCCGAAATTTTTTCCTTTAGAAAAAAATATCCAAAGATTGCAAGAAAAATTGTTTGTGTTTGAATTATAAAATTAGCATTAGCAACTGTAGTGTTGTACATGGCAAATACATAACCACAAAAACCAAAAGATAGAATAAACCCGCCAAAAAAACCTGGTATTCCAGAATCGTAGAAAGATTTTAAAAATTTAGATCTGTAAGTAATAAAAAGATAAACACTTATAATAAGTAAAAAAAATACAGTTCTCCAAAACAATATTTGCCACAAAGTAGCTCCCTCAAATGATTTAACAATTAAACCTCCAAAACTTAAACTGCAGGCTCCCATAAAAACTAATAATGGCCCAGGAAGTTTTTTAATTATATTCATTTAGTATCTTTGAGTATTTATTGATTTCTTTTGTGTAACTCATAAATAAATTTTCAGCTTCTTCAAGACTTACTTCTTTAAATGTAATTTCAGTGTTCGGCATCAATTGTGATAAATTATCTAAATCTGCAGATATAACTGTTGCAAGCTTAGGATATCCACCAATTGTGCCGTGATCAGCTAACATTATTATTGGGTTACCATCACCAGGAACTTGAATTACACCTTTAATGAGACCTTCAGATTTAATATTTGAGCTTACAATATTTTCTAACTTATTTCCTTCAAGTCTGATACCCATGCGGTCGACCATATTTGTTATTTTAAATCTTTTATCAAAAAAATTTCTTTGAGCTTTCTCTGAAAAATAATCAAAGTTTGTTCCTTTAATAACTCTTATCTCTGTAGATCTTTCATTCTTATATCTTAATTGTCTAATCTTAATTTCAGCCGAATTATTTTTTGTGGGAATTATTTGATTTGTATCAAATTTCATTCCTCCATTAGGTCCAATTTTAGCTTTTGTGTTAATTGAACAACTTTTCCAAATATTGGTAAAATCAAAACCGTCTTTTATGGCAAGGTAACCATAAAGTGAATTGATTGTAGACTTAATATCAATTTTGTCTCCTTTATTAAGATTATAAATCTTATAACAATAGCCTTCTTCAATTTCTTCATTATGTCTTATGATATCAAAATTTACTTCTCCCGTAATACAAATGGATAATTTTGATCCATCAAATTCTAACAATGGACCTTGCAAAGCAAACTCCAAAGATGGCTCGTTAATACTATTATTCAAAATCATATTAGCTAATTTAAAGTTTTTTTTATCTATAGCGCCACTAACAGTGATACCTAAGTGATAAAATCCATTTCTACCTTCATCTTGAATAGTAGTGTGAGTTCCTGGTCTTAAAATTTTAAAAATCATTTATAATTATCAAAATCTTTTTTAGTTATTAATTTAAATTGAATTACATCACCTGGATTAATTAAAGCTGGATTTTCTTGATTATTTCGATCGAAAACTTCTAATGGTGTTTTACCAATAATATTCCACCCACCTGGGCTTTCTTCTGTATAAATATTTGCAAACTGTTCAGTAATACCAATTGATCCTTTTGGAACTTTTAATCTTGGGGTCTCCAACCTATTGCATCTCATGTCACTATCTAAGTCTCCAAAAAAAGGCATGCCAGCTATAAATCCGGTCATGTAACAGAAATATTCTTTTTCAAATATTCGTTGTAGAATTTTTTGACTATCTAAATTTAATTTCTTTTCCAATCTTTGGATATCTAACGAAAATTCTTCATCACAACATATTGGAACTTCTAATTTTTTGCCGTCAGAATTTTTTGATTGATCAATTTTAATTGTTATTAGAAAATCTTTTAGTTTCTTAAAACTAGTTATATTTAAGTCAAAAGTAATTATCAATTTATTATAAGATGGTGTTAAGTTCAAAACCCCATCAATATTTTTTTCTTTTAAAAATTTAAAATAATTAATTACTTTTCGGTTGGTCTCTTTATTTACTTTTGGACCAAAATCACAATAGACAGCAGAGTCTCCAAGATTTGATATATTTTTAATCATTTAATGTTATAAATTATACCAGTTATGGAAATTAATATAAATTGTGATTTAGGAGAAAAGTCTAAACTTCATTCAAATGAAAATGATCCAGCTTTATTAGAAATAGTAAACTCGGCTAACGTTGCTTGTGGATATCATGCTGGTGATGAAGAAACTATGAGAGAAGTTATCAAAATATCTAAGAATAGAGGTGTTAGTATTGGTGCTCATCCTTCATTTAATGATCCAGATAACTTTGGTAGAGAACGAATGAACTTATCTGAAAATGAAATTAGAAAATTGATTATAGATCAATATGAAATTCTGCAAAGAATCGCTCAAGAAAATAATGAAAATGTAACCCATATGAAGCCTCATGGTGCTTTAAACAACATGGCATGTGAAGATATAGATCTTGCAACAATTTTAGCTAAAGTAATATATGAAATAGATAAAGATTTAATTTATTTGGTTCCAACAGGATCAAAAATGGAGAAGGCTGCCAATAACTTTAATATGAAAATTGCCTGTGAAATATTTGCTGATAGAAATTATGAAGATGACGGTAACTTAGTTTCTAGAAAAAAACCTCATGCTTTAATAACAGATCCAGAGCAAGCAAAAAAACATGTGTTAAGTATGGTTCAAAATCAGGCAATTAATTGTCACAGCGGAAAGCAGATACCTTGTGAAATAGACTCGGTGTGCATACATGGAGATAATGAGAGTTCATTAGCAACTGCAAAATCAATAAGAGATAATTTGCTAGAAAATAAACTCAATTTAAAACCTTTAAACAAAATGGAGAAATTTATTTAATGAAAAAGTTACTTTCAATCTTAACTATTCTAATATTAACATCATCTACTGTATTTGCGGCAGGTTCATCAAGTGACTCACAGCCTAAAGTTTCTGATTATAAAAAAGCAGTAAAATTAATTAAATCTGCCAAAAAATATGAGAGTGATGGCAAAAATGACAAAGCTGAAAAAAAATATAAACAAGCGCAAAAATTACTTTTAAAATCAAATGATAAAAAACCTAACAATGCAGATACATTAAATTATCTTGGTTTCACAACAAGAAAGTTAGGTGACTTTGAAAATGGAGAGAAATACTATCTACAAGGTCTAGCTATTGAACCTAACCATATAGGTATTAACGAATATCTTGGTGAACTATATGTAGTAACAAATAGAATTGACTTAGCTAAAGAAAGACTGGAAGTGTTAACGTCATGTAATTGTGAAGAATATGATGAGTTAAAACAAATTATTGGAGGACTAAAAAAATCTAAATATTAAAATTTGTTTTTATATTTGAAAATCACATTTAAAAATAATAAATTTATAAAAATGTTAAGATATTTTTTTTATTCCTTAATTGTCATCTTTTTTTTTAGTTCGTTGTCAATTTCAGCTGAATGGAATGACACAAATACAAATAATATATCTTTAAAAAAATATGATAAAAACAACGTAGACCCAACTGCTAGAGAATTAGATACTGTTGCTTTGGCCGTACGGAACATGAAAAAAGCTGACAAAATTTATGAAAAAGGGAAAAAAGATAAAGCAAAAAAACACTATGAGAAAGCTATAGAATATTTACTAAAAGCAAATAAAGAACTCGTGTTAAACGAAAATATATTACACTATTTGGCTCACTCACATGAAAGAATAGAATTAAATGAAGAAGCAGAGATATATTATAATTTAGCTTTAGAAGTGAATCCTGATAATAATTTAATTAATCATTCTCTGGGTATTTTCTATGTACAAACAAGTAAATTAGAAAAAGCAAATAAAACTTTGAATACTATGAAAAATTGTAATTGTGAAGAATTTCAAAGTTTAAAAAATTATATAGAAAAAAACACATAAAAAATTGTTAGAAGATACTTTAATTATCACACATATAATATTTATTAACGTTATCATGTCTGCTGACAATGCAATTATCATTGGGATGATTGCAGCTAACTTTGCACCAAAACATAGGAATCAAGTTGTAATGTGGGGTCTATTCGGAGCTCTTCTCTTTAGGATTATATTCGCTTTTTTTGCATCTTATTTATTTGCATTTGCTTATGTAAAAATTTTAGGTGGGTTATTATTAATTTGGATTGTAAATGATATGAGAAACGACTTATTTAATACAAAGAAAATTAGATCGCCCAAACTAGCTTCAAAAGAACCTTCGTACTTACAAAGTGTTTATAAAGTTTTATTCGCAGATATAACTTTAAGTTTTGATAATGTGATTGGAGTTGTTGGTGCTGCAAAAAATAATCTTAATTTATTACTTTTTGGTCTATTTCTTTCAGTTGTCTTAGTAGGAACCTTAGCAAGGTTTTTTGCAGAAAAAATAAAAAAATACAAATGGTTAGGTTATTTGGGATTATTGGCAATTTTAATAGTTGCACTTCAATTAATTATTGGTGGATTAATTGATCTAAATATACTGTCAGCTAACGAAACTTTTAAGAAATATTTTTAAACTTGCCAGTAAAACATCTTCTCATTCTATTATTCATAATGATTGCACACGGTAGTGCTTTTCCAGTTGCCAAATTAGCATTAAATAATTCTGTACCACCAATATTAATGGCATCACTTAGAATGGGTTTAGTTTTAGTTATCTTAATTCCTTTTTGGAAATTTAAGATACCCCAGCAAAAATATATAAAATCTCTATTAATATTTTCTATTTCAATGGGTGTCTTGGTTTATGTATTTATGAATCTTTCACTGTATAATTCATCTATTATCTCACCAATTATTTTGGGATCTCAATTAGCTATACCATTTGGTATAATCACAAGTTCAATCATACTAAAAGAAAATATTAGTGGAAAAAAATGGCTTTTAATTTTTTTTTCATTTATAGGAATACTGATTATTTTTTTTGACCCTATATTAGTAGATAACCTCCTAGGATTATTTTTTGCGAGTTTAATGGCCCTTTTTTTTGGATTAGCTCAAGTTTATTCGCGACAGTTAAAAGAATTAGACACAAGTATGATTAATGCTTTTACAGGTTTGTTTGGATTTTTTTTATTAATGCTAGTTTCTTTCTTAATAGAGGGAGATACCTTAAATAATTTAAAATCAATAAATTTAAACTCTTGGTTATTAATATCCTATCAGGCAATTATTGTTTCTTTGTGTGCGCATTTACTGATGTTTTATTTGTATAAGTTTTATACAGTTGGAAAAATATTTCCTTTTTATTCACTGTTTCCAATATTTGGGATTTTACTGAGTTATATTGTTTTTGGAGAGATTCCATCTTTCTTGTTTGCAATTGGTGGAATTATCGTAATCACATCTGTAATATTGCTTCAAAAAATCAGATAATTTGCTTGTTGAATCTTTTATATTAAGCTTTAATTTCCTGTTTTTATAAATTGTTAACAATAAAAGAGGACGATAATGAAAAAACTATTAATCGCTGCCTTTATATTTGTGTCTACTTTCTCAACAAATGTATTTGCAGAAATCAAAATGGGAATTATTCTTGGATTTACAGGTCCAATTGAATCTCTAACTCCAGCAATGGCAAACTCAGCTGAACTAGCATTTAAAGAAGCTTCAGACTCGGGTTCGTTACTAGGTGGTGAAACTATTTCAGTAGTAAGAGCAGACTCAACTTGTGTTGATTCAGCAGCAGCAACAGCGGCAGCTGAAGGTGTTATTTCACAAGGTGTAGCTGCAATTATGGGAGCTGATTGTTCAGGTGTAACAGGCGCTATTGCATCAAATGTTGCAGTGCCAAATGGTGTTGTAATGATTTCACCTTCAGCAACTTCTCCAGGATTAACAACTCTTGATGATAAAGGATATTTCTTTAGAACAGCTCCTTCAGATGCAAGAGGTGGTCAAATTCTAGCTGATGTAACTAAAGACAGAAAAATTAAGAGTGTAGCTATTACATATACAAACAATGACTATGGTAAAGGTTTAGCAGATGTTTACAAAGCAGCTGTTGAGGCTCATGGCATTAAAGTAACTACTACTACTGCTCACGAAGATGGTAAAGCAGACTACTCATCAGAAGTAGCAACATTAGCTTCTGCTGGTGGAGACGCTGTAGCAGTAATTGGTTATCTTGACCAAGGTGGTAAGGGAATTATCCAAGCATCTTTAGACTCAGGTGCGTTTGATACATTTATTTTATCAGATGGTATGATTGGACAATCACTTGTTGATGCTTTTGGAAAAGGACTAAAAAAATCTTTTGGTTCACTTCCAGGATCAACTGGAAAAGGTGCAGGTGTATTTGCTAAAGTTGCAAGTGCAGCAGGTATCGATTCTTCAGGACCTTACACTGGTGAGTCTTATGATGCAGCAGCTTTAATTGTTTTAGCAATGCAAGCAGGTGGATCAGCTGATAGAGCTTCTATTGCAAAAAATGTAATGGATGTTGCTAACGGTCCAGGAACTAAAATTTATCCAGGCCAACTTAAAAAAGGTTTAGACCTTTTAGCTAAAGGAAAGAAAATTGATTATGAAGGTGCAACTGGTGTTTCATTCACTGATGTAGGTGAAGCAGAAGGTTCTTTCTTAGAGCAAGAAGTAAAAGGTGGAAAATTTAAAACTAAGAAACAAAGATAATTTTAAAATTTAAATTATTAAAAACCCCCTAATTAAATTAGGGGGTTTTTTTTTAAAAGATATATTTATCAGCTATATACAAAAACCAAGCTGCTGCTGCTCCCATTAGAATATATTTCATACAATTATTTTATTTCAATCTTTTCAGGAAGTATACCTCTTGGTCTGTACCTCATAATCAATAACAAACCTATTCCCATTAATAAAAATCTAAAGTAAGGAACGCTTTCAATTAAATGTGCCTTAATAACATTTGTTTCTGACAAACCAGCTGTAAAGAAATTAATTAGATATAAAGACATAGGTGCAGCCTCAATCCATAAAAACCAAACAACAAAACCACCTAAGATCGCCCCAAAATTATTTCCACTTCCGCCAACAATAACCATAACCCATATTAAAAATGTATATCTCATAGGTCTATAACTTCCTGGAGTAAATAAACCATCTTGTGTTACTAACATTGCACCTGCGATACCAACAATAGCTGAGCCTAAAATAAAAATTAGCAAATGTTCTTTAACAACATTTTTTCCCATCGCATTTGCTGCTTCCTCATTATCCCTGATAGCTCTCATCATTCTTCCCCAAGGTGAGTAGAGAGCTTTTTGAGTTAGTATTAATAAAATTATAACAACTGTTAAAAATAATCCTGAGTAACAAAGTTTTACAAACACTGATGAGCCTTCAATAACCATTTGATTTAGGGCGGCTTGTCTTTCAGCTATATCTGAAATTAAATTTAATTTTCCAGAATTAAATTTCTCAACAAAATTAATAAACCAATCAGTA
This sequence comes from Candidatus Pelagibacter sp., assembly GCF_052049975.1. GTDB lineage: Bacteria > Pseudomonadota > Alphaproteobacteria > Pelagibacterales > Pelagibacteraceae > Pelagibacter. Next base: position 181,006 of record NZ_JBNGYZ010000001.1, read on the forward strand.
GACTGTAAATTAACCTCATATGGAACTGGTCTCTTAAGACCTATTACATTTTTTACGCCTCGCGTTAACCAATCTTCATGTTTTATTATCGCAATAACAATTTCAGAAATAAGTAATGTTGCTATAGCTAAATAATCTGCTCTTAAACCTAAAGCAATTTTTCCAACTATGAAAGCTAATCCACCAGCAAATAAAGCTCCAATTACCCACGAAAACATTATTGGTAATCCAAAACCACCTAGAAATCCTGTTATGGCTGGGTCAACAGATTCAATTTTTTCAATTCCGGGCTCCGCAGTAATTCTAATTATGATTACACCTGTTATGATTAATGCGGCAATTCCATAATTTCTTAATTTTGTAGATTCGTAATTTTTTAAAGCAAACCTAATCACCATAATAATTACAATGATTAACCATAAGCACATTAAGATATCAAATCCACCTGCTCTCCATGCTTCTTGTACAGGATCAACAGAAACAATTACAGCGGCTAAACCACCTAAAGCTGCATAACCCATAATTCCAAAGTTAATTAAACCTGCGTATCCCCACTGTATATTTGCTCCCATACTCATAACTGCAGAAATTAAACATAAATTAAAAATAGATAGAGCTATGTTCCAAGATTGAAATATCCCAACCAAGATAATTAATCCCATCATTATTGAATAAGCTGCAATAATATTTAAGTGTTTTTTAATCACAACAACCTTCCTTTAAATATTCCTTGAGGTCTATATAGGAGAACAATGACCAAAATAGAAAAAGATACTGCAAATTTATAATCTGTAGATAATAGTTGTACCAAACCCTCTGGTTCTAAACTTTCAGGCAATATATAAACAAGAAACTTTTTATAAGCATAAGTTAAAAATATTTCTGAAAAAGCAATTACATATCCTCCTAAGAATGCACCAAATGGATTTCCTATACCCCCCACTATAGCTGCGGCAAAGATTGGAAGCATGTTATTAAAGTAAGTAAATGGTTTAAAACTTTTATCTAGACCATATAACACTCCCCCAATTGTAGCTAATATTCCAGCAATTATCCATGTAACCATTACTATTTTTTTAGGATCAATTCCTGACAATAAAGCAAGATCTTCATTGTCTGAATATGCTCTCATACTCTTTCCAGTTTTTGTTTTATTCAAAAACCAAAACAATGCAGAAACTAAAATAACTGTAACAAAAATTGTAATTACTTGAGTTGATTTGATAGCAAGTCCCTCGTTTAATCCTGTCATTTCTTTAAATTCTCCAGCTTTAATCAAAAACTTTTGTCCATCAAAAAATCTTCTGTCGTCTGGCCCTATGATTATTCTTACAAGTGCTTGGGTTAAAAACATTACTCCAATACTGACCATTGCAAATTGAACTGGAGGGCTTTTGTTGGTTCTGTAATATTTGAAAACAAATTTATCTATGAACAACATATAAGTAATCATACAAAGAATAGCGAAAGGTATTGCCAATAACGCTGTTGGTAAAAATCCTAAAGAAACACCAAGAGATTGAAAATACCAAGTAAACAAAACTGCGAACATTGTACCAAAAGACATCATGTCTCCAGTAGCAAAATTAGCAAATCTTAATACTCCATAAATCAACGTAACAAATATTGCACCTAAAGCTAATTGCGATCCATACGTCAAAGCTGGCACAAAAATATAATTTAAAAGTAAAACAATTGCGTTTATAAAATCCATATTAACCGCCTAAGAAAGATCTCCTAACTTCAGGATCATTTAATAACTCTTTGCCTGTTCCGTCATGTTTGTTTTCACCTGTCACTAAAACGTAACCCCTATCTGAAATATTAAGAGCTTGTTTTGCATTTTGTTCTACCATTAATATTGCAACATTAGTTCTTTTTACTTTTACAATATGATCGAATAATTCATCCATCACAATTGGTGAAACTCCAGCTGTTGGTTCATCTAACATTAAAACACTTGGCCTAATCATTAATGCTCTTCCAAGAGCAACTTGTTGTCTTTGACCCCCAGATAATTCACCAACTAATTGATTTCTTTTTTCTTTTAAAATTGGAAATAAATCATAGATCTCATCAATGATTTGTTGATAGTTTTGATCCATTAAAAATGCACCCATTTCTAAATTTTCCTCTACTGTCATTCCTGCAAAGACATTCTTAGTTTGAGGCACAAACGAAATTCCTTGTTTAACTCTATCTTGAGGAGATAATTTAGTAATATCTTTACCATCAATTGTAATTGAACCAGACTTAAGATTTAATAAACCTAGCATTGCTTTCATTGCAGTAGATTTTCCTGCACCATTTGGTCCAAGTATAGAAACAATCTCTCCACGATTCACATTTACTGAACAAGAATTAATAATATCTGGTCCATTGCCATAGCCGCCTGTCATATTATTTCCTTCAAAGTATGCCATTAATATAATCCTAACATTTCAGGTATATATCGTCCTGGTAACATAGTGAAAATACCAGCTACAGTTAACCCAATAAAATTTCCTACCATAAAAATTTTATGGAGAAGCACTTGTTTTTTTCTAATAAAATAAATTGATAAAGTTAAAGAAATTATTACCCAAATACTTAGTAGGTGTATCCAGCTGTATAAACCATCATTTAATTCTTTAATCCAAAAAGATGAAAATGATACATACATCATCAAAGATACCCAAATCCAACCAATTATTTTGTGAGTTGATCCACCTTTTTTTGACAGAAGATTTTTAATACCAAATCCCACTGCTAAAATTGCTAATATTAAATGTGATGTTATTGTCATTTTAATTATCTTTTAATTTTGATCCTCTACCTAAATAGCTCTCAATTACTTTTTCATCTTTTTTTGCATCTTCTACTGAACCTTCAAATAAGACAGAGCCTTCTGCCATCACAATTACTGGGTCACATAATCTACTTATAAAATCCATATCATGTTCAATCATACAAAAAGTATATCCTTTTTCTTTATTAAGTTTTTCAATAGCTGTGCCTAGGTCTTTTAAAAGAGTTCTATTAACACCAGCACCCACTTCATCTAATAAAACTAATTTTGCATCTACCATCATTGTTCTTCCAAGTTCTAGTAATTTCTTTTGTCCTCCAGATAAATTGCCTGCCAATTCATTTGAAAGATGACCTAGATTTAAAAATTCCACAACTTCTTTGGCTTTATTTTTAATTTGTTCTTCTTCACTTTTTACTAATTGAGATCTTAACATTACATTAACTAATTTTTCTCCAGATTGATTGCCAGGAACCATCATCAAATTTTCTAAAACAGAAAGGTTTGTAAACTCATGAGCAATTTGAAACGTTCTTAACAAACCTTTTGAAAAAAGTTCGTAAGATGGAACATCTGTAATATTTTCATCATTAAACATTACAGTTCCCCCAGATGTTTTTAAATTACCAGCTATTAAATTAAATAAAGTAGTTTTTCCAGAACCATTGGGCCCAATGATGCCAGTGATTGAACCTTTTTTTACTTTTAAACTACAATCTGAAACTGCTGTTAGACCACCAAAAGTTTTGGTTAAACCATTTATTTCTAAAATGTTTTCCATAAATTATTTGCTTAATCTTTTATGAATACTATTTAAGGTACTTTCTAAAGATTTATACATACCTTTTTTTGTAAGCTCTTTCAAACCTTGTTCATTGAGCCCTTTAGGAGTTTGAGATTCCTTTACAAGATTTCTTAAATCAACTTTAGAATTAACAACTGCATCTTCAGATAAAGCTAAAAACAATGAAGTAATATATTTTTGTGCATCTAATTTATTAATACCTCTTTTTGTTAGCCATTCACTCATAGATCTTTGCATATCATAATATGATGCCATCATTCCTGATATAGTCCAAAAATTTATTGATAATTTTTCATTTTTAATTTCGATAGTTGTTCCAATTTTATCAAAGAAAGATTTAACACTTTTGTTTGGAGGACAGATTGGAACTGGACCTTTTTTTAATGATATAAATGGTAATGGTATTGCTCTTACAATTGAACATTTTACTTTTATTATTTTTTTTAATTGTGAAAGTGTAATTGTAGAAATAAAACTGATAATTTTTTGAGAAGATTTAAATTTTAAATCTTTAATTATTTGCTCTCCAACTGTTGGTGTAACTGATAAAAAAACCCAATTCACTTTATCAACTATTTCCTGATTATTTTTTGCAATTATGACTTTTTTAAATTTTCTTTTTAATTTCTGAGCTAAACTTTTATTTCTTGGAGAAATATAAATTTTTTTACACTTTATTTTAGACGTGCAAATACCTTGAATTACTGAATAAGCTATTTTACCTGTCCCAATAAATCCTAAATTCATAAAGAACTTAATATAGTGAATTAATTTAATTAATTAATAAAAAAAGAACCTCTAATTCTTAATAGTTCTCTACTTAATGCTTTGTTTTCTTTGAAAGGTTTTCTGCCATGGAGCCAAAAGTAATTATTAGCAACAATTATAGATCCCACTGGCAACTTTGTAACAATTTTATATCTGCTTCCTTCTAAACAATCAGATAATTTTTGTAAGAAAATTCCTTGTTCCATATTTTTTGGTTCAGGAAATTGATCTATATAAGAAATTTGAGGCCTACCTTCGCTATCTTCTGAAAAAATTGGATGTTCAACTTTATAATCAACATTTTTACTTTTTGGAGAACCCCAAACAAAATCTTGTTTACCTACCGGGTCTTTTGAGAGTTCATCACAAAATTCCCAATCATCTAAATGCAGCATTGCTGTTTCGCCACCTTCAACATTCTCTTCTTCAATTTTAGTCATCAATAGCCAATCAGTAACTTCTTTTACGTAAGTTCCATCAGTGTGTAGATCCATATTTCTATATGCTTTTCTTAAATAAGAATCGCTGTTGTCCTCATGTTTGACATGAAACCTTGCATAATATTTTCCAGCCATTGAATCAAAATTTGGGTTTCCTATTAAATAAGCAATTGCAGTTGATAATTTAACAAAAAATTTATCATCTAGTTTTAAGCTCATATTTTTAGGTGAAATTATAAAACATCCAGTGTTTCTATCTTTTAAAATAAAGTTCATCAATTCGCTAAGTTTAGATTGAGTTAAATCATCTAAGCTTTTTGCAATTGTAAATCTTGAAAAAGGTTTTAATTCTAAAGCTGTTAAATCAAACTTATTAAATGAAAATTGTAGTTTATCTAAAATTTCATCTTCAATTTTAATATTATAAATTCTATTAGATTTTTCGTGTTGTGATATTTCTAAATCTTTGACTTTTTCCATAAGTAAATTTTTATTTACTATATTTAAAAATTTCTAGTGAAATTTAATTTAGTACTCTTGAGTATATAAAATTACTAAAGCGATTGTCACTAAAACACTCGCTGAAATTGTATTTATTGTTTTTGGATTAGCTGTGATCCATTTAATAAGTTTTTGTGCGAGTATTGCATAACCAATTAAAGATAAAAAATCTAATACCACATAAGTTGTAATAAGAATTATAAATTGAGTTAATAAATTTGAATTAAAATCAATAAATTGTGGGAAAATAAATGGAAAAAACATCCAGGCTTTAGGGCTTGTACCTGCAACTAAAAAACCATCTCTAAAAAAAGATAAATTAGTTTTTTTTATTTCTTCTTTGTTTGTTATATTTTTTGGATGCGATTTATAGATATCATATGCAAGATATAAAATATAAATAATACCTATCCACTTAAAAATATTTAATATAGTTGAGCTTTCTGAAAAAAAAGATCCTATTACAAAAATGACTAACGTTGCTTGAATTAAATTTGCAGTTACATCACCAAATGCTGACCAAACACATTTACCTACCCCATAATTCATGGAGTAAGAAATAATTACAATTCTTGGAGTCCCAGGAGTTATGAATAAGAAAATTATTATTTGAAGATAAAGTACAAAATCTAAAGGGAGCATTTTTAAAAAAAAAGATAGTCCTAAAAAACCGGGAGCTAAAGATGGCTAAGAAGGACTATCTGGAACATTTTAACAAATCCTATATAAATTGCATTATCTATTTTTTATAAAATTTTGGGAAAAATGAAAAAAAAAGGCAACATACCAGTCACCAGAGTTAAAAATCCAGAGCCACCAATTGATGATCCTGATTGGATCATTTGGGCAGCTTGGGCTGACCGGATTACTTTCGAAGAAATTGAAAAAAAAACTGGTAAGTCAGAATCTGAAGTAATCAAAATAATGAGACGGACACTTAAGCCCTCCTCTTTTAGATTATGGAGAAAAAGAGTAAACCAAAAGAGTATTAAACATAGAAAAAAATTTGAATATTCTAGAAAACAAATAACTAGTAAAATTAAAAAAGGTGATTATCTATAGCTAATGAAAAATATAACAATTTATACTGGTCCACTTTGTAATTATTGTGAGGCTGCAAAAAGATTACTTCAAAGAAATAATGCAACTTATAACGAAATAAACATCGCTACCGTAGATGGTGCAATGGATGAAATGATTAAAAGAGCAAATGGAAAAAGAACTGTTCCACAAATCTTTTTTGATGATCAACATATTGGTGGTTATGACGATATAAGAGCTTTAGAAAAAGAAAATAAGTTAGAAGAAATGCTAAAGTAATTATTCTTTAGGTTTAAAAACTAAACATACACCATTATTACAATATCTTTTTCCTGTAGGTTCAGGTCCATCATCAAATATGTGACCCTGATGGGCATCACAATTTTTACAATGATATTCTGTTCGAGCGTAACCTAAAAGATGATCTGTTTTTGTTTCAAAAACATCTGGTAGAGATTTAAAAAATGATGGCCAACCTGATCCACTTTCATATTTAGTTTCGCTATCAAATAATTTTATCCCACAGTTAGCGCAATGATAACTTCCATCTCGTTTTTCATGGTTAAGTTCACTAGTTCCAGGTGGTTCGGTTCCATCCTCAAACATTACTAGTTTTTGTTCGGCAGTTAAGTTTGGATTTTTCTTTGACATTATTTAAATATACTTAGAACATGTTTCATGTAAATAAGAATGTAATTCAACTAATTTTTCAAAATTTTTGTTATAACCACCTCCTAAAACACCACATAAAGGTATTCGCTGTGAGAAAAAATTTTCTATAACTATCTGATCTCTCATTCTAACACCCTCATCTGAAATTTTTAACTTTCCTAGGCGATCATTGTAATGAATATCAACACCAGCTATATAAAATACAAAATCAAAAAAATGTTGATTTAATTCTTTTAAACATTGCTTTAATTTTTCTAAATATAATTTGTCTTCTGTATTATCTTCCAGTTCAACATCATAATTACTTAAAGATTTTTTAGCTGGATAATTGGTCTTAGAATGCATACTAAAAGTAAAAACATGATTATCATCCTTAAAAATGTCTGCATTTCCATTTCCTTGATGTACATCTAAATCAACTATTAAAATTTTATTAGCTAGACCTCTTTCAATCAAATATTTTGCAGCAACAGCTACATCATTAAATACACAATAACCTGCTCCGCCATTAAAATTTGCATGATGGCTTCCACCAGCCGTGTTGCAACAAATTCCAGATTTAATAGCAAGTTTTGCTGCTAAGACAGTTCCACCAGTTGCAATAAAAGATCTTTTTACAACACTATCAACTAATGGAAATCCAATTTTTTTAACACCGTCTTTATCTAAAGTCTTATTTTTTATGTCATTTATATAATCTAAAGAATGAGCCTTACTTAGAGTTTCAATTGAACAAGGAGAGGGATTTATGAACTCTTTAACTATTTTTTTTTCTTTCAAGTATTTTGCAAGTTCTGAAAATTTATCAATTGGGAATTTGTGATCATCTCCAATTTTTGCTACATAATTTTCATGAAAAACGACTGGAAGTTTCATTGTATTTACAACTTATTAGATTATATTAAACATTCCCTTTATGTTATCATCAAACTTTTACTACAGATTAAAATATCAATTTAACAATGGCGCAATCTATCCTGTTTTTAAAATGTATATTATTGACAGATTGATGCACCCTTTTTTAAGTAAAGAAAAAAAAAATTTCAAAAAAAAACATCAAGAATTTTTAAAACTTAAAAAAACAACTACGGATTATTTTTCCATAAATGCATTTTACTGGAATAAAATATTAAAAAAAAATTTTAAAAAATTCTCATATTTAGAAATTGGCTCTTGGGAAGGAAATAGCGCTTTATACATTTTAAAAAATCATTCAACATCAAATGTAGTTTGTGTTGATCTCTGGGACAAAGCAGAAAAATTTAAAGATTTAAATAAAAAAAATTTTAGTAATTTCATTGAAAATTTAAAAAATTTTAAAGACAGATATTCCTATCATAAAATGAAATCAGATGATTTTTTTAAAATAAATAATACATTCTTTGATGTGATCTATGTTGATGGATGGCATGGCACTACTCAAGTTTCTAATGACATTTTAAATTCTTGGAATTTTTTAAATAAGCATGGAATATTAATATGTGATGACTATTTTTATGGGGATATATATAATAATTCAGAATCAGATATCCCAGCACCAGCGATAAACAAATTTATTAAAAAAAATCAAAAAAGGTTAAAGATAGTCTGTGTAAATAATACACAAATTTTTATTCAAAAAATCTGCTAATTTATTTTATTTCTCTAATAGGTTTATTGTTAACACATGACTCTAAAGCTTCTATCATTTGAGTGTAAAAAATATGATAATTTTCAGCCGTTACATATCCTATATGTGGGGTTAATAGCGCATTAGGTAAAAATCTAAGTTTATTATTTTCAGGTAATGGTTCTTTTTCATAAACATCTAATCCTGCACCAGCAATTACATTTGTTGATAGTGCTATAATCAAATCATCTTCATTAACAATTGGTCCTCTTGAGGTATTAATTAAAAAAGAGGTTTTTTTCATCTGATCTAATTCTTTTAATGTAATGCAATCTTTATATCTTTCTCCTCCTTGCACATGGATAGATAGAAAATCAGAATTTTTTATTAGATCTTCTTTGCTACATGGTAAAACATCTAATTCTTTACATTTATCTAAGCTCAGATTTTCACTCCATGCCATAACTTGCATACCGAAAGCTTTACCAATTTTTGCAACTTGAGATCCAACTCTCCCAAGACCTAATAATCCTAAAATTTTTCCTTTTAACTCAACCCCTATTGTTGTTTGCCAATAGCCTTGGTACATATTATCAATCTCTTCTTTAAGGTTTCTTGCTAAACCTAAAATTAAGGCCCAAGTTAACTCTGGTGTTGGGTGTATATTAATTTCAGTACCACAAACTAAAATATTCTTTTTTTTTGCTGCCTCTAAATTAATTGATTTATTTCTGCTACCACTTGTAATTATAAATTTAAGATTTGAGAGATTATTTATTAAGCCCTCAGTCATTGGAGTTCTCTCTCTCATTATGAGTAAAGCCTCAAAATCAGCTAATTGCTCAATAGCGTCATCTTCATTTTCAAAAGGTTCACTGAATATCTTAAACTCATATTTTCCAGATAATTTTTCTAAATCTACAAATTGTTGAGATACGTTTTGATAATCATCTAATATTGCAACTTTAAGCATTTTTAATTTTTCTATTTGATAAAATTATTCCTGTTAAAATAAAAATTGCGCCAAGAATATGATAAAACATAAATTTTTCATTAAAAATAATCATAGCCATTATTGCACTTAAAATTGGCATTAAATGTAAAAAAACTCCTGATCTGTTAGCACCAATCATTGAAATACCTTTTATCCATAAAATAAATGAAGCAAGGCCAGGGAATAAAACAACATAACTTAATATTAATATAAATGGTTTTTCGACTTTAATAATATAGCCTAATTGATACTCAATAAAATAAATTGGAATTAAAAATATTAGACCAAAAGTTATTATGACTTCTAACAAACCAAGTTGTGAAAGTTGATATTTTTGTTTTTTTAATAAAGCAGAGTATAAAGCCCATGAAAACATAGCAATAACCATTGTCAAATCACCTTTATTAAAATCTAAACTTAAGAGAACTCCTAAGTTTGCTTTTGTAATAATTAACAATACACCTGTGAAAGAAAAAATTACTCCTAAAATTTGAAAAATATTTGTTTTTTCAATTTTTAAAATTGATGAAATAAAAATTATCATAACAGGTATAGTTGAGATCATTAAAACTCCACTAATTACCTGGGTAAAGTTTAATGAATAATAAACAATAGAGTTAAAAATCGTAATACTCGTTATCCCTAAAATTATAAATAATTTTAAATTATTAATAATATAGTTTCGTTTTTTGATTATTTCTGAAAATGTAAATGGTGCTAATATTAACCAAGCAAAAAACCATCTATAAAAATTTAATGAAAAAGGTGGAACATCATAAAAACTAGCAAATTTTCCAACGATAAAATTGCCTGCCCAAAAAGTAACAGTTAAAAATAAAAATACATAAGCAATATTAAATTTATTGCTCACTTAACTGAATCTAGATGAACTATATGGGTTTAAATTTAAATTAGTATTTTCTTCAGCAATCATACCTGAAACTATCTTTCCAGATATTGGTCCTAATGTCCATCCTAAATGATGATGTCCAAAACAGTAAAAAATATTTTTATATTTTTTTGAAGGACCCATTACAGGTAAAAAATCAGGTAATGTTGGTCTAAATCCTAACCACTCATCTTCATGATCTGGTAAATCTCCAAACATATATTTTGCGTTATTAATTAAATTTTTTATTCTAGATTTCGAAAGAGGATTTTCCAAACCACCAAATTCTACTGTTCCAACAACTCTTAAACCTTGTTCCATAGGTGTAACGCCAAAGCCTCTATTCTGAAAAATTACTGGACGACTTAATAAATGATCGCAATTTTTAAAATGAACGTGATACCCTCTTTCTGTATCTAGTGGAATTTTTTCACCCAAGTTATCTGTAAGTTTTTTAGAAAATGCTCCACAAGCGATAACTGCTTTATCAAAAACAAAACGTTGTACCTCGGATATAAATGTAGGTTTGTCTCCATCAAACTCTATATCCTTAATATTTAACTTATTAAATTTTCCTCCTTTTTTCATAAAGAGATCAAAAAACTTTAATAAAATTTTTTTTGGATTTCTTGCATGTCTTGCATAAGGATAAAAAACTCCAGCATGATAAAATGGTCTTATATGTGGTTCCAAATCATGTATCTCATGTTTGTTAACTAGTTGCTGTTCAACTCCTAATTCTTCTCTGACTTTTATTTCAAGTTCTCTACTTTTTAAATCTTTATCATTCCAAATATAAAGTATGCCCTTGTTTTCAACTAATCCTTCTAGATCATCAATCTCATCAAAAATTTCATCATATGCAGGTAAAGCTAAATCTAAAATTTGATGCATATTTTTTGCTGTATGCATCATTTTATTTTTAGATGTATTTAATAAAAACTTTATGAACCAAGGGATCATTTTTGGAACATAATTCCATTTAAGTGCTAACGGCCCAGTAGAACTCATAAGCATAGCAGGTACATCTAAAAGAATGTCAGTTCTGTTTAAAGATAAAGATGCGTATGGAGAAAAATGACCGGCATTGCCATATGAAGCAGCTGGACTTCCAGGTTCATCTCTGTCAAAAATTGTTACATCAAAGCCTTTTTTCTGAAGAAAAAGAGCATTAGAGACTCCTTGTATTCCTGATCCAATAATACCTACTTTAAAATTTTTACTCATAAAAAAAATATACATTTAATGTACAATTTTCCTTAAGCGACAAATTATACTTAAGCTAAATTATGATATATTTTGGTTGTGATTAATCTTCGCACTTAGAACGATTGAAAATCCAATCATGGTTGCAAGTAAAGAAGAGCCTCCATAGGACATTATTGGCAAAGGGGAACCAACTATAGGTAGCAATCCCAATACCATAGACATATTAATTGAAACATATAAAAAAATTGCAAATGCAAAACCAAAACAAAATAGTCTTGAAAAGAAACTCCTTGAAATCAAACCAGTTCTAATAATTCGATATATTATCAAACCATAAAGCAGCAATAAAAGTATAGATCCCACAAATCCAAATTCTTCAGAAAATAATGTGAATATAAAGTCAGTATGTTTTTCAGGTAAAAAATCTAAATAACTTTGAGTTCCTTTTAAAAAACCTTTTCCAGTTAAACCACCAGATCCTACCGCAATTTTAGATTGGATAATCTGGTACCCTGATCCCAAAGGATCTCTATCAGGATCAATAAATGTTAAAATTCTTAATTTTTGATATGGTTTTAAAAATGAAATAGCAAAAGGAAGTGAAATTAGAAATAGTATAAATGAATAAACAAAATATTTAATTCTGAGACCTGATAACCATAAAATAATTAAACCAGATAATGAAATTAAAATTGAAGTACCAAGATCAGGTTGTGTAATAACTAAAATTGTTGGAACAATTATAATTGTTAATGAAACCAAAATTGTAGAAAAATGATTTATTCTTTCTGTTCTAATTCTGTGAAAATATTTAGCTAAACAAAGTATAACTGCAATTTTCATTAACTCCGATGGTTGAAGATTTAAAAAGTATAAATTTATCCATCTTTTTGAGCCTGAAGCTTGAACACCATACAAAGCAACCCAAACCAACAAACCAAGTATTATTAAATAAAAGAGATAGCTTCCAGCATGCCAAAACTTGATATTAACAAACGATAATATCAACATCATTGGAAAAAAAATTGAAAATTTAACAAAGTGACTCTTAGTATGGAACAAAATTTCACCACCATCTGTAGAGTACATTGCAAATATACTAATTACTCCAAGAATTAAAATACTCATTAATAAGACATAATCATAATCTCTTAACTTTTGAAAAATTGATGTATTTTGAGAAAAATTATTTCGCATTTTTAAATATCTAAAAATTTATTATCTTTTGCTTCCTCTCTTAACTTGTGTCTATCAATTATTAATTTAAATAACTTTTTAGCCATTGGTGCAGCAGTTGTTCCACCTGATCCACCATGTTCGATAATAATACTCAAAGCGTAACGAGGATTTTCAGTAGGTCCATATGCAACATATAATGCATGGTCTCTTTGTTCATAAGGAATTTCTGATGTTTTTAAATCAAGTTCCCTTTCTTCCTCTGTAATCCTTTTAACTTGAGCAGTTCCAGTTTTGCCTGCAAAACGATATTTTGGATCATTTATTCTAGAAGAATAAGAAGTTCCCATAACCTCGTTTGTTGAACTAAAGATAGAATCTTGAATAATTTTAATATTTTTCTTTTCTGTAAATAATGGTTCATACTTGTCTAAAAAATTTGTTTCAGTATCAACGGTGATCTTTGGATAAATTTTATACCCACCATTGGCAATTTGAGCTGTCATCAAACAGAGTTGTATTGGTGTTGTTTGAATATATCCTTGTCCAATTCCAGTGATCATTGTTTCTCCTAATAACCATCCACTTCCAAGTGCGTTTTTTTTCCATTGGGTGTTAGGAACAAGACCTTTTTTTTCATTGAAAAATAAGTTTTCAAATACTCTTTCACCAAGGCCAAATTTTTTGGCTGTTTCACTTAATCTATCAACTCCAAGTCTTCTTGCTATCTCATAAAAATATGTATCACAAGATTGTTTCATAGCATTTTTTAAACTTACAAATCCATGTCCTTTTTTCTTCCAACAGTGGTATGTTTGGCCATACATTTCAGTTTTACCCTCACACTTTACTGTAAACTGAGGACTGACAATTTTATTTTCTAAAGCAGATAAAGCTACAATTGGTTTAATCGTAGAACCAGGAGAGTATTTACCACTGATAGTTTTATTTACTAAAGGTTTTAATGGATTGTTTCTAATTAATTGCCAATCATCTTGATTGATACCAAATAAAAATAAATTTGGATCAAAAGACGGTGCGGACTGCATAGCTATAATCTCACCCGTATAAATATCCATCACACAAATAGAGCCAGCTCTATCTTTAAGCAATTCACTACAATATTTTTGTATTTCAGTATCTATGGTTAATCTTATATTTTTACCTTTTGATCCTTTTTGTAATTCAATCTGATTTATTTTCTTACCATAAGCATTTACTTCAAATCTTTGGATATCATTTTCTCCAAGTAATTCTTTTTCAAATGCTTTTTCTAGTCCGGTTTTTCCAACTCTTAATCCAGGAACAAATTTCTTTTTAATGTTTTCATTTTCTAAAACATCTTTTTCATTAGCTTGGCTAACGTATCCAAGTACATGTGTAAAATCCTCTTTATGAGGGTAAATTCTCGTTATCGACAAAACTGATTTTACGCCACTTAGTTCATATAGGTAGCTATTTACCCTTGAAAACTGTTCCCAAGTCAAATTATCAGATACCACTATAGTATCCCATGGCTTAACTTCATTTTTTTTCTTTAATAATCTTTGAAATTGTCTCTCCGACATATTTAAAATATTCTTCAATCTTAAAGAAACATATCTAAAGTTTTCAACTTGTTCTGGGATTAAATGAAGTTGATAAACTTCATTGTTTCCAGCTATTGTTTTTCCAAAATAATCTAAAAATTCGCCTCTTACAGGTGGGAGTTTGGACTCTCTAATTCTATTTTTATCAGATAAAGTAAGATATTTATTTTTATCTTTAACTTGTAATGAATAAAGTCTAGATGAAAGACCTAAAAAAACTAAGATCTTTGCGGCAGTAACAATAAATAATCTTCTATTAATTAAGTTAACTTTTGTTACATTATCACTGATATTAAACATCAGATTTCCCTATAAATTTTTTGTAATAAAAGCCAAAAATAAAATGAAAGAAAAAGAATAATAAGAATGTTGTAAAATTGTTTACAAGAAGAAATCGATAATCAATTAAAACCCCAAAGTATAAATATAAAACTAAATAGTTAATAGAATTTGCAACAGAAATAGTTATTAGAAAGAATAACCAGTCTTTCATAATCGTAGGTCTTAATGTGATACTTCTAAAATAAGATGAAAAAACACAAATTATCATATAACAAAAGCTACTTAGACCTAATGGCAAGCCTGTAACAGTATCGTTTATCAATCCTGCTATAAAAATTAATCCATATCCAAAATGATCAATTGCTTTCAAAGTGCAAAAAAAAATCAATATATATGCAAAATTAAATGATAAAAAAGGAACACCAAAATAGTTTGCATCGAATTCGTTGAAAACACTAATAAATAACAAAAGAAGTGGAAAAACTTTTAAGAAACTTCGAAAAAATGTATTTTGTCTTAAATCAGTCATTTATTTTTATACCCCTTCTTAAAACACATTTTCGGTATTCAGGACTTCCAACTTTAAATCCTTTTGAAATAATTGTTTTTTTTGCACACTTGGGTCCAAATTCTAAATTGAGTTTCAAAAAATTATATTCTTCTTCGTCAATTTTATGAGAATTGATAACTTTTGTTTGTTCATTGATTTTTTTTTCTGATTGAAATAATTTTTTTTGAATTTGAGATAATTGGTCTTTTAATTTTAAATTCTCAGCTTCAATTTGAGATCTTATTTGGTCATTGATCTCTTTTTCTTGAACTAAAGCTTCTAATCTTTCATTTAATTGAACAGGACTTGGTCCTTTAAATAAAATTCCTTCTTTCCAAGAATTATCTGTTTCTGAGATTTCATTTTGGTTTTGTTTTTCAACTTTGTCGAATGAAGCTACTGAAACATATTGTAATTGGGAGAAATCGCTAAAAAATTGAATCTTTACCTCGTCAGTTGTTTGATCAAAATCAATAATTTTACCAATTGGTATACCGCTTTTAATAAGACCACCTGTCCCTGAAGTGTATACAATTGAGTCATTTGAAATTTTATTAAAATGTATTTTTTTTAGATAATTAACTTTTGCAAAATCATCACTGGTTCCTGTTGCGATCGCTTGTAAATTTCCTGGTGAAATTGAAATTGGAATATTTGAATTAATATCAGACAAAAGTAATACACGAGAAGTATTAAAATTTACTTCAATTATTTTACCTACTAAATAATTTTGATCTAAAACTACCATTCCAACTTTTACTCCATCTCTTGATCCTTTATTAATTACAAAAGATTTTAAATATGGGCTGTTGTTATCAATAATTATTTTTGAATAAATTATTTCACTTGAAACTAAATAATCATCTAATTGTTCTCTAAGTTTTTGATTTTCAAATTCTAATATCTTTAAAGATACGTCTTTAGATTTAAAATCTGCTAATTCATCTTCAAGGATCATTGCTTTAGTATGAACTTTAAGATGATGGTCTAATTCTTCTGAAATACTACTTAATGCTTTTTCAGGAGCAGATATCACAAATGATCCTCTATAGATAACTTCATTTATTGTCGATTTAACAAATGAAATTATTTTAAAATTTTGATTGCTTAAGAATAAAACAAATATTGATAGGAGAATAAGAGATAATAATGAAAATTTTTGTTTGGTTTGTTTTTTTAAAAAAGCAGATCGTATTGCTATTACGAAATCATCTCTGCTTACACTCATTTTTCATATTCCTAATACTCTGAAAGCATCGTTGAAAAAGTCTCTTCTTGTTCGAGAGCTTTTCCTGTACCGATAGCAACACATGACAATGGATCATCTGCAATATGAACTGGTAGACCAGTTTCTTTAGAAAATCTTTTATCAATATTTTTTAATAAAGAACCACCTCCAGTTAATGTTAAACCCATGTCAACTAAATCTGCAGATAATTCTGGTGGTGTATTTTCAAGTGCATCTTTTATGCCATTAACCATGTCTCTTAAAATATCATTTAATGCTTCTGCTGTATCTTCTTCTGTTATATTCACTTCCTTAGGTGTACCAGATCTTAAATCTCTTCCTTTAACGGCATAGGTATTATTATTAGAAGGGATTGCTGTTCCAATTTCTTTTTTAATTTTTTCAGCAGTACTATCACCAATCATAAGGTTGTATTCTTTTCTCATATAATTGACCATAGCTGTGTCCATTGCATCTCCTGCAACTCTTAATGATTTAGAATAAACTAATCCTCCAAGAGACATTACTGCTATTTCACTAGTACCACCTCCAATATCTACAACCATAGAGCCAGTTGCTTCAGAAATTGGTAAACCAGCGCCAATAGCTGCAGCAATTGGTTCTTCAATTAATTGTACTCTTCTAGCACCTGCTGCTAGAGCACTATCTTGAATTGCCTTACGCTCTACAGGTGTAGATCCTGTTGGTACACAAATTAAAATTCTAGGGTTAGCAAGAGTGCTTCCTTTATGAACTTTTTTGATAAAATGTTTAATCATTTCTTCAGTAACAATAAAGTCAGCGATTACTCCATCTCTTAATGGTCTAATTGCACTTATGTTACCAGGTGTTCTACCTAGCATTGTTTTTGCTTCATCCCCTACAGCCAAAACATTTTTCTTACCACCACCATTATCTACAATTGCAACAACAGATGGTTCATTTAAAATTACGCCCTCTCCTTTAACAACTACTAGAGTGTTTGCTGTTCCAAGATCAATTGCCATGTCTTGGCTCCACATTCCTTTTAATTTTTCAAAAAAACTCATTAAATCCCTTTCACTATTTTTTCTTCCTGATCCATCGGAGCAGTTTTTTCTCTTTTTATAATCATTTTATTCAACGCGCTGATATAAGCGTTTGCTGAAGCGACTAAAGTATCAGTATCTGCTGCTTGTCCAACTGTAGTCTTTCCATTTTCCTCAATACGAACACTTACAGTAGCTTGTGCATCAGTTCCTTCAGTTACTGCATGAACTTGGTATAATTGTAATTTTACATCATGCGGATATAAATTTTTAATACATTTAAAAATAGCATCAACAGGACCGTCACCCGTTTCTGAAGCAGATTTAATATCTCCATTCACATCTAATGTCATATCTGCTTTTTGAGGCTCACCTGTTCCAGCAAATACTTTCAAGGATTTTAAAGAAATTGTACTTGATTTATTATCAATAATTAAACTATCATCAACTAAAGCAATAATATCTTCATCGTAAATATGTTTCTTTTTATCTGCTAAAACTTTAAATTTTCCAAAAGCTTTTTCAATGATGTCATCTGTAATATCAGCATATCCTAAACTAACTAGTTTATCTTTAAATGCATGTCTTCCAGAATGTTTTCCCATTACTAATGATGTTTGTTTAACTCCAACACTTTCAGGTGTCATTATCTCATAAGTATTTCTATTTTTTAACATTCCATCTTGATGAATTCCTGATTCATGAGCAAATGCATTTTTACCAACAATCGCTTTATTGTATTGAACTGGAAAGCCAGTTACATTTGAAACAAGTTTTGACGCTTTACTTAACAATGTTGTATTTATTCCAGTTTCATATGGCATCAAATCATTTCTAGTTCTTATTGCCATTACAACTTCTTCTAAAGCAGCATTCCCTGCTCTTTCACCAATTCCATTAATTGTACATTCGATTTGTCTTGCGCCTGCTTGAACTCCTGCAAGAGAGTTTGCTACTGCTAAACCTAAATCATTATGACAATGAGTTGATAAAATTGCTTTATCAATGTTTGGAACTTTATTTAATAATGTATTTATTATTGTAGTAAACTCAGAAGGAACTGTGTAACCGACTGTATCAGGAATATTAATTGTTTTAGCACCGCTTGCTATAGCAAGTTCAACAGTTTTACACATATAATCCATATCTGTTCTTGTCCCATCTTCACAAGACCATTCAACATCATCGGTTAAGTTTCTTGCATATGACACATGCTCTTTAATTGACTCGTAAACTTGTTCAGGAGTTTTATTCAATTTATGTTTCATATGTAGTGGGCTTGTTGAAATAAATGTATGAATCCTAAATCTTGGTGCATGTTTTAAAGCTTCATGACATCGATCTATATCTTTTTTTGAATGTCTTGATAGACCACATGGAATAGATTTTTTTAAAACTTTACTAATGGCAGATACAGCTTCAAAGTCACCTGGTGATGCAATTGGAAAACCAGCCTCAATTATATCTATACCTAATTCATCAAATACTCTTGCAATTTGAATTTTCTCCTCAAGACTCATTGAGGCGCCTGGAGATTGTTCTCCATCTCGCATAGTTGTATCAAATATAATTACTCTATCTTTATCGCTCATAACAAATTTTGAATGAGATTGACAATACAATCTATAATAGAGATTGTAAATTATTATGTTAAATTTTCTTTATATTTTTAACTTTTATCGCTATCAACTAGTTTCTTTTTACCAATCCAAGGCATCATAGCTCTTAGTTTAGTTCCAACTTGTTCAATAGAATGATCAGCTAAATCTTTTCTTGTTTTTAAGAAGTTTTTCTGACCATTTTTACACTCATCCATCCATTGTTTAGTAAACTTACCTGACTGGATGTCAGCTAAAACTTCTTTCATTCTTTTTTTAGTCTCTTCTTTATTGACTATTCTTGGACCTGAAACATATTCACCATACTCAGCAGTATTAGATATAGAATAATTCATATTTGCTATTCCACCTTCGTATATCAAATCAACAATTAATTTAACTTCATGTAAACATTCAAAGTAAGCCATCTCAGGTTCATAACCAGCTTCAACTAAAGTTTCATAACCATTTTTAATTAATTCAACTAAACCACCACATAGAACTGTTTGTTCACCAAATAAATCTGTTTCACATTCATCTTTAAATGTTGTTTCAATAATTCCTGATCTTCCACCGCCAATTGCTGAAGCATAAGATAAGGCTAAATCTCTCGCTTTACCTGTTCCATCTTGATGAACTGCCATCAAACAAGGAACACCACCACCTCTTTCATATTCACTTCTTACTAAATGACCTGGTCCTTTAGGTGCAACCATAAAAACATCTAAATCTTTTCTAGCGTTTATTAAATTGTAATGAATATTCAAGCCATGAGCAAAAGCTAAACTTGTACCTTCCCTTACTCTTTGTTCAATATGATTTTGATAAATAGTAGCTTGAAGTTCATCTGGAGTTAAAATCATACATACATCTGCCCATGCAGCAGCATCTGATAAACTCATTACTTTTAATCCTTTAGACTCAGCTTTAACTTTACTTTCTGATCCATCTCTAAGTGCGACTACAACTTCTTTAACTCCACTATCTTTTAAATTTAAAGCGTGAGCATGGCCCTGGCTCCCATAACCAAAGATAGCAACTTTTTTTTCTTTAATTAAATTTACATCAGCATCTTTTTCATAGAACATTTTCATTACTTTTCTCCTTTTATTTAATTAGTTAAAAACTTTATCTCCTCTAGTCATTGCTACTGCTCCAGTTCTAGAAGCGCTGATCAATCCTAATGGTTTAAGTTTAATACTCATTTTATCAATTTCTCTTCTTAAGGCTGTAATTTGAATTACAGCAGAATTTTTTGTTTTATCTAATATTACTGGATTATACTTTTTACAAGCATTTAAACACTTATCTATCTTATTTTTTTTAGCAACAATCTTGAATAAAGCCATTTCTTTAAATATCACTGAGCTATCTTCTCTTTTAAAGTCTGCAACTTTATGAACTGGTACCAATTTTTTTAATTGTAGTTTAATTTGATCAATAACTTGTGGTGTTCCTGTTGTAACAATTGTTATTCTTGATATGTTTTTTTTGGAGTCTATTTCTGCAACTGCTAATGACTCAATATTATATCCCCTACCAGAAAATAAACCAACTACACGAGCTAAAACCCCAGCTTCGTTATCAACCCATACCACAATTATATGAGTATCAAGTTTTTCTTTTTTTGTTGCAACGCTGTAAGCTGATTTAGACTTTGCCATTTTAAACTAATGCCTTACCTTTACCAGTAATTTTGTTTTCTTCTTGTTCATTTGGACCTAATATCATTTGATTGTGTGGTTTTCCTGAAGGTATCATTGGAAAACAATTTTCATTAGGGTCAACATGGCAATCAAAAATAACTGGACCTTTGTGATCAACCATTTCTTGGATTTTTTGATCTAATTCATCAGGTGTTTCAGCTTTTATTCCCTTGCATCCGTAAGCATCTGCCATTTTCATAAAGTCAGGCAATGCCTCTGAATAACTCTCAGAATAATTTTTTTCATGTAAAAGCTCTTGCCATTGTCTTACCATTCCCATGTATTGGTTATTTAAAATAAATATCTTTATGGGTAGATTATATTGAACTGCAGTTGACATCTCCTGCATTGTCATAAGAACTGAAGCTTCACCAGCAATATCAACTACTAATTTTTCTGGATGAGCTATTTGAACACCAACTGCTGCAGGCAATCCATAGCCCATAGTTCCTAAGCCACCAGATGTCATCCATCTATTAGGTTTATTAAATTTATAATGTTGAGCAGCCCACATTTGATGTTGACCAACTTCAGTAGTAATAAATGTGTCTTGATTTTTTGTTAACTCATACAATCTTTGCACTGCATGTTGAGGTTTTATAGTTTCATCACTATTAATAAAGTTTAATGAATTTTTCAGTCTCCATTTTTGGATTTGTTCCCACCATTTTGAAATTTGTTGTTTATTTGAACTGTTTAAATTTAATTTTTTCTTATTTATTGTTTTAGTAATCTTATTGATTACATCATTAACATCACCAACTAATGCCAAGTCAACTTTGATAATTTTATTTATTGATGATGGATCAATATCTATATGAACCTTTTTTGATTTTGGAGAAAACTCATCTATCTTACCTGTTATTCTATCATCAAATCTTGCACCAATATTGATTAATAAATCGCAGTCATGCATTGCATTATTTGCCTCATAAGTTCCATGCATTCCAAGCATTCCTAAAAACTGACTATCATCTCCTGGATAAGCGCCTAAACCTTGTAATGTCGAAGTGATAGGAAATCCTGTAAGCTGAACTAAGTTTCTCAATGCCTCACTTGCTTGAGGTCCAGAATTAATAACACCTCCTCCAGAGTAAATAATTGGTTTCTTTGCTTTGGACATCATTTCAATTAATTTATCTACTTCATCTTGTGTAAAACGATTTAAAGAAGAACCATTTAATTTTTTTTCAGCTTTTGGTTTTGTATATTTTGATTTTGCAAACTGAATATCTTTAGGAATGTCTACTAGTACTGGTCCTGGTCTTCCAGTTGTAGCAACTTTAAATGCTTCGTGTAAAATTTTTGATAAATCTTTTATATCTTTAACTAACCAATTATGTTTTGTGCATGGCCTTGTAATTCCTGTTGTATCACATTCTTGAAAAGCATCAGTCCCAATTAAATGAGTTGGAACTTGTCCTGATATACAAACTAATGGTACAGAGTCCATATAAGCATCTGTTAAAGCAGTAACAACATTTGTTGCTCCTGGTCCTGAGGTTACAAGTACTACACCAGGTTTGCCTGATGATCTTGCATAACCTTCTGCAGCATGACCTGCCCCTTGTTCATGTCTTACTAAAATATGTTTGATTGAGTTATGATTTTTTAATTCATCATAAATTGGAAGAACTGCCCCACCTGGATATCCAAAAATATATTCAACTCTCTGATCTTCTAGACATTTAAATACTATTTCTGCTCCAGTTAATAATTTTGACATCCATGCAATCTAGCTGAAGTTGTGCTCTTTGGTCAAGAACAAGAATTAAAAAATTAAACTTTTTTTAAAAATCTATTAAGACTACTTGGTTGAACTTTAGTCCAATCAGACATGTTCCCTCTACTCCATGTTGATTGGCGTTTAGCATATTGTCTTGTCTTAATAGCTATTTTTGTGATTATCTCATCTAAATCAGCTTTTTTTTCCAAATAATCTGTAATTTCATTAATTCCAATTGCTTTTGTTGCTGTTTTATCTTTTTTGACATTTAGTTTCAGAAACTTTTGGACTTCATTGACTGCACCATCCTTAATCATCTTTTTGGATCTAATATATATTCGCTCAATCAGTTTTTCTCTGGGGTAATCAATATAAATCTTAAAAAAATTATCTTTATCATAAATTGATTTGGTATTTTTATACCAATCAACCAATGATTTTTTTGTATGATATATTACTTCATATGCTCTAATTGATCTTTGTATATCTTTTGGATCAATTTTATTTTTAATTTTTTTATCAAGTCTTATTAACTTTTTGTAAAATTTTTCTTGTCCAATTTTTTTATTTAATAACCTTATCTTATTTCTTACTCTGATAGGAATATCAGGAATTTTTATTAATCCATCTGTCAAAGACTTAAAATATAAACCGGTGCCGCCAACTAAAATGGGAACTTTCTTCTTTTTTTTAATTTCCGCAATTTTTTTTTTAGATAATTTTAACCAATCACCAACAGAAAAATTTTTTTTTACAGACTGAAAACCATAAAGGTGATGGTGAATATTTTGATAATTTTTTACTTTTGGTCTTGCTGTTAATATTTGGAGTTCTTTGTAAACTTGCATACTATCAGCATTTATAATTTCACCATTAATTTTTTTGGCTAATTTTATCGCAAATTCAGATTTTCCAGATGCTGTAGGTCCTGAGATTAAAACTATCTTAGAACTAAGATTCATTAATCTAATTTAACACCAATATATCTTCTTTGATTTTCAGTATTATAAATTGCAAGTAAAATAGTTTTTTGATTTGATCTTAATACTTGTTTCACAACTTGTTTTAAATCACCAATTGTTTTTATTTTTCTTTTTTGTGCTTCAACAATTATACTATTTACTCTTATTGAATTAATTAAAGGACTATCATTTTCTATTTTTGTTATTACTAATCCTGTTGTTCCCTCAGGAAGATTTCTTGATTTAATATCATCATCTGTCAATACTTTTACTGTAATTTTCAAATCTTCAATTTCTGTATTTTTTGGATTAGATTTTTTTGTTACTTTAAAATCTTCTGAAGTTTCTAGTCTACCTAGTTTAACTTTTTTAGTTATTTGTTTTTTATTTCTCCAAATTTTTACCTCAACATTTTTTCCAACTTCAGTTTGGGCTACAATAATTGGAAGTTGTTTCATTTCTTTAATTTCTCTTCCATTAAATTCCAAAATAATGTCACCAGCTTCTATACCAGCTTTATCTGATGGGCTTCCTTCAGCCACGCTTGCAACTAATGCACCTCTTGGTTTATCAAGTTCTTCGATTTCCGCTATTTCCTTAGTAACATCTTGAATTCTTACACCTAACCAGCCTCTTTTAGTTTCTCCAAATTTTATTAATTGATCAATAACAACTTTTGCATTGTTAGATGGTATAGAAAAACCAATTCCAATCGAACCACTTCTCCCCAATATAGCTGTGTTAATTCCAATTACATCTCCATCCATATTGAACAATGGACCACCAGAGTTCCCTGAGTTAATTGATGCATCTGTCTGTATGTAGTCCTCATATCTAGATAGACCAATCGATCTATTTCTTGCTGAAATAATTCCTGAAGTTACAGTTCCTCCTAATCCGAATGGATTACCAATAGCAATAACCCAATCACCTATTCGTGCTTTATCGGAGTCCCCAAATTTTACTGGTGTAAAAGTTTCTTTTGTATCTAATTGTAAAACAGCAATATCTGATAGAGGGTCTGTTCCAATTACATCGGCTTTAAATTCTTTATCTCCGTCAACTCTTACAATTATGTCATCTGCATCTTGGATAACGTGATTATTTGTTATAACAATCCCTTTTTTATCAATGATAAAACCAGATCCAAGCGCACTCGATTTTCTCTCTTGAGGAGTGCCAAATTCTTTAAACATATCTTCAAATGGTGATCCTGGAGGGAATTGAAATGGAAAAGGATTTTGATTTGAAACAACAGTTGTGGTTGTAGAAATGTTTACTACTGATGGCATCAGTCTTTCAGCTAAATCAGCAAATGATGCTGGGACAGAATTTGAATTAGAATTTGTTGAAAAGAATATTGTTAGAATAAAGATTGTTAAAAATGATTTTAGATTTTTCATATTAATATTTTGTTATGTAAATTATTAGAATTCCTATAAATGCAAAAACTAATCCTCCTGTTTTAAGCTTATTATCATCTATTGTTTGCAGTTTTATTAACATAGTTTTCATTTTTGATGGAAATAAGGCATATAATAGTCCTTCAATGAATAATAAAAGACCAAAAGCTATTATTAGCTCATTCATTTTAGTTAATTACTGTTGTTGAATTTTTGGCTTTATATTTCCAAAGAATTTAAAGAACTCACTATCAGGTGATAATATTAAGGAAGTTTCTCCACCTATTAATGCTTTTTCATATGCTTGCATGGCTCTATAAAAAGCAAAAAATTCTGGGTCTTGACCGAAGGCTTCAGCAAAAATTTTATTTCTTTCACCATCACCTTCTCCTTTCATAATTTGAGACTGTTTCTCTGCATCTGCTAAAATTACTGTTACTTCTTTATCAGCTGTTGAAGTAATTGTTACAGCCATCTCAGCACCTTTTGCTCTAAATTCTTTTGCTTCTCTTTCCCTCTCAGTCTGCATTCTTCTGAAAATTGCATCACTGTTAGCTTGAGGGAGATCTGCTCGTTTAATTCTTACATCATTTATTTTTATTCCGAAATTTTGAGCTTCTCTGTTTACTCCTTCTTGAATTAAAGCCATTTGCTTTGATCTATCTTCAGATAATAAAGTTTGTAATTCCTGTTGTCCTAAGACGTTTCTTATTCTTGAGTTCAAAATAGTTGCTAGTCTTGATCTAGCTACTCTTTCATTTCCAACTGAAATGTAAAATTTAAGTGGATCTACAATTTGAAACCTGGCAAATGCATCAACTATTAGTCTTTTTTGATCTGATGCAATAACTTCCTCTGGTGGTGTATCAAGATTTAAAATTCTTTTATCTAAATAAACAACGTTTTGAATAAATGGGATTTTGAAATTTAACCCAGGTTTTGAGATAATTCTCTTTGGATCACCAAACTGTAGAACAATAGCTTGATTGACTTCCTTAACAATGAAAATAGAAAAAAATGCCAAAGCAACTAATGCTAAAATCAATCCACCTAAAATTTTCATAGCCTTCATTTTAGTTAGTCGCTTTCTTTTTTAATTCAGGTAAAGGCAAATATGGAACTACACCTGAGCCGGCATTATTTTCAATAATTACTTTATCAATGTCAGCTAAAACTTTTTCCATAGTTTCTAAATACATTCTTTCTTGCGTTACAGCTTTTGCATTTTTATATTCATTATAAATTGATAAAAATCTGCTAGCGTCACCCTCTGCTTTTGCAACAACCTCTTTTTTATAGGCCTCTGCTGCTTGTAATATTTTTGCAGCTTCCCCTCTTGCTCTTGGAATAACATCGTTTGCGTAAGCCTCTGCTTCATTTTTCGATCTTTCCATATCTGCTCTCGCAGCCTGTACATCTCTAAAAGCATCAATAACCTGATCTGGTGGATCAGCTTTCTGGGTTTGCACTTGAGTGATTTGAATACCACTGTTGTATTCATCTAAAATATTTTGAATAATTTCTTGTGTTTCAGTCTCAGTTATTGATCTTCCTTCAGTTAAAATCGGTTGAATATCAGATCTTGCAATTACCTCTCTCATTGCTGTTTCTGCTGCAGCTTTAACTGTGCCTTCAGGGTCCTGTATCTTAAATAAAAAATTTCCTGCATCTTTAATCACCCAGAAAACTGAAAAATCGATATTAACAATGTTTTCATCACCAGTTAACATCAAACTTTCCTGTGGAACATCAGCCACTCCACCACTTGAAGAAAATCCACTTTCCCTTTCAGATCTAAATCCGATATCAATTCTGTTAACTTTTGTAACTTTCGGTGTAAGCACAGATTCTACAGGGAAAGGAATGTGATAATTTAATCCTGGTTGAGTAGTTTTTACAAATTTTCCAAATCTAAGAACTACTCCTTGTTCATCAGGTAAAACTCTGTAAAGGCCACTTGCTAACCACACAAATCCTAAAATTAACAAAACTAAAATTGCTTGTTTTCCACCAGAGTTAGATCCACCAGGTAGAAAGTTTTTAATCTTATCTTGGAATTCTTTTATGATCTTATCAACGTCTGGTGGTGTTGGTCCTCTTCCAGATCCATTTCCACTTCCACCTGGAGGTGATCCCCACGGACTTCCGCCTCTTTGTTGAAAATTGTCAGACATACACTATCTATATAGTGTCTTAAATATCAAAAACAAGGTAAGAAGAAGAGTATGCCAGATAAAAAACCTGAACTAAGTGCCGCAATGAAAAGTAAAGTGGAGCCTAAAGTGTTTAAGAAAAACCCTATTTTAGGAACAAAATTTACGATCGCAATATCTAGTGCAAAAGGTGGGGTCGGAAAATCTACTTTTGCAACGAATCTTGCTTTAGCATTGAATAAAGTAGGATGTAAAGTTGGTATTTTAGATGCAGATATTTATGGACCGTCTATTCCTAAAATGTTTGATATAAATGAAAAACCAAAAAGTGATGGACAAAAACTTGATCCAATTACAAAATATAACATTCAGTGTATGTCTATTGGATTTCTTGCTGATCAACAAACTCCTATGATTTGGCGAGGACCTATGGTTACAAGTGCTATTAAAACTTTTACTCAAAAAGTTAATTGGAAAGATTTAGATTTTATAATTGTTGATATGCCTCCAGGAACGGGAGATACACAATTAACTTTCTCTCAGGAAATTCAAATGGATGGTGCAATAATTGTGTCAACTCCTCAAGAGGTTGCTCTGTTAGATGTAAAAAGAGGGATTAAAATGTTTGATAAACTTGGGGTAAAAATTTTAGGACTTGTAGACAATATGAGTTATTTTACTGGTGATGATGGAAAAAAATATTCTATCTTTGGTGAAGGTGGCGTTGAGAGAACAGCAGAGGAATTTAATAAAGAATTTTTAGGAGAAGTTCCAATAAATCCAGATGTTGGAAAATTTGGGGATAAAGGTAAACCAATAGTTGAGGAAAATCCTGAGCACGAAATTTCAAAGATATTTTTAAATTTAGCTGAAAAAATTAAATCAACTTATCTTTAAGATCAAAAGCTTCCATTAGTTCATTCCACTCTCTTTTTGATAATCCAGAGTCTTCCAATTTAATATTCTCACCTTTGATTAAATTTTGAATAACTAATTTTCCTTTTGCGGATACTTCTGTCCCTCCTACTCTATAATCCATAAATGCATCATAGGTAATGGGCACCCATTTTTTTAAAGTGTCTAACATAATATCAGCATAAACTCTTATCTCGTATTGTGCATGATGATCTGCTCTTAGTCTCAAAAAATTCATTAAATTTAAAAGATCAGTTTTCCAGTACCACTGCGTATAGGTATTCAACGTTAAATTCATTCTTGCTAATTCTCTAGCTAATCCTTTTTTATTTTCATCAATTGTTGAACCATCATATCTTTCGTTCAACATAGTTTCATAATTATCGTAAGTTCTTTCAGCATCATTTTTCAACAAATCTAAAACTTTTTGAGCTTGCTCTCCCTCTAAAACTTCACCTCTTCCTTGTCTATTACTTGTAGATTGAGCCGCAAGGTTTTCTTGAGATGGAAGATAAAATTCCTTATCTAAAATTGAATATCTTGCAGAGTATTCATTAACATTTGCAGTTCTATGCCTAATCCATTGTCGAGCAATAAATATTGGAAGTTTAATATGATATTTAATTTCACACATTTCAAATGGAGTGCTGTGCCAATGCCTCATTAAATATTTTATTAAACCTTGATCTGTCGAAACTTGCTTCGTTCCTTTTCCATAAGAAACTCTTGCCGACTGAACAATAGATGTATCATCACCCATATAATCAACTACTCTAACAAATCCATGGTCTAAAGCTGGCAGTGCTTCATATAAAATTTTTTCTAATTCAGGTGCAGTAACTCTTTTTGTTGTATTACTCTGATTTTGCTGGTTTTTTATCTCTTCTATTTGTTCTTTAGTTAATTTCATGAATGTTATTGAATCTGTTGTAATTCCTTTTATATTAATAATGTTGGTTTTCCAACTATGACGATAAACGAATTTCGTAATAACCATTGCGGACGTGGGGGCAGTACCCACCACCTCCACCAATTACAACTTATGGGGGTGAACTAGAATCGACGGGTGACTAAAGGTTGTTCTTTCGTTCGGCATTGTTCCACCGTAAAGGGCTATTTTATAATTGCTAACGAAAGTTACGCACTTGCTGCTTAATTAATTTATTAATTAAGTTACGGGGTTCGGGGCACCTGGCAACAGAACGCCCCTATTAAATTTCAATAAAATTATTTAATAAATTTATTTAAATTAGGTTTAAAGTAATTTGGTCCTTTCATTACTTTTCCAATTTCATTATAAATTGGTTTTCCATCTTCTCCTAATTTACTCATGTTAGAGTTTTGTACTTCATCAAAACATTTGTCCAAATCAATACCAAATGCATGCCCTGCTCCATAAGTCACATATAAGATATCAGTTAACGCATCAGCAACTTCTTTAATATTTTTTTCATTCATTGCTTGTTTAAGCTCATCTAACTCTTCCTCTATAAGGGAAATTCTTAGACTATTTATTTTTTCAGTACTTAGTGCGGCTTGTTGCTTTACATCCTGTCCAAAAGTTTTCATAAAAACTTTTACTTTTTCAAAGTTTGTCATTTTACTCCTATTAGAATCGATAATTTTAATATATATCTAAAAAAAATTAGTTAAAAATGAAAACTAGAAAAGAATTTGATAGCATTGGATCAATAAATGTTCCTGCGGATAAATATTGGGGTGCATCTACTGAAAGATCAAATAAATTTTTCAATATTGGAAAAATTCTCGTAAATCAATCTATAGTTAAATCTATTGCTATTATAAAAAGATCTGCTGCAATTGTTCATGGAAAAGACAATTTAATTAATAAAAGAATATCTAACACTATTGTCAAAGCAGCTGATGAGGTGATCAAAGGGAAACACGAAAAACATTTTCCTTTAAAAGTGTGGCAAACAGGTTCTGGCACACAAACAAATATGAATGTTAATGAAGTTATAGCAAACAGAGCAATTGAAATTTTAGGAGGTAAAAAAGGAACAAAAAAACCTGTTCATCCTAATGATCATGTGAATAAATCTCAGTCTACAAATGATGTTTTTCCAACTGCAATTCATATTTCAGTGGCTGAGGAAACGAAAAAAAAACTCTTACCATCTTTAAAAATTTTAGAGAAGGAACTAAGAAAAAAAACAAAAGAATTTAAAGATATTGTTAAAATTGGAAGAACTCATTTACAAGATGCAACTCCATTATCTTTAGGACAAGAGTTTTCTGGTTATTATGAACAAATCAAAAAAAGTATAGTTAGAATTGAAATTGCACTGAAAGAAATTTATTTTTTAGCTCAAGGCGGTACAGCAGTGGGAACTGGAATTAACTCTAAAAAAAACTTCGACAAAAAAATCGTAAAAGAAATAGCCAAATTTACAAAGTTGCCTTTTAAACCTGCTCAAAATAAATTTTCTGAACTTGCAGCTCACGATGCAGTTGTGAATTTTTCTGGTGCTTTGAATGCTTGTGCAGTTGCATTAATGAAGATCTCAAATGATATTAGATTTTTAGGTTCTGGACCAAGAGCAGGATATGGAGAATTATTGTTACCTGAGAATGAACCGGGCTCATCTATAATGCCGGGAAAAGTTAACCCAACTCAATGTGAGGCTGTAACGATGGTTTGTGTGAAAGTAATTGGTAACCATACAGGTATAACTGTAGCTGGAACACACGGTCATTTTGAACTTAATGTCTTCAAACCTATGATTGCACACAATATACTTCAATCAATAGATATATTAGCTGATAGTGTTAAGAACTTTTCAATATTTTGTGTTAGAGGAATTAAAGCAAACAAAGATAAAATCAAACAACACTTGGACAATTCTTTAATGTTGGTCACAGCGCTTGCTCCTAAGATTGGTTATGATAATGCTGCAAAAATTGCAAAAACTGCATTAAAAAATAATACCACTTTAAAACATGAAACTTTAAAAACTAGGCTAATCTCGAATTCTGAATATGACAAAATTGTAAATCCAAAAAAGATGATTTACCCGTCTGAATAAACTTGAAATAAATTATTTATAAATTTTTTAAATTCAATTTTATTTTTTAAAAAGTCGTTTTCTTCATTATAACTAATTAAAGATTTATTTAATTTTTCATTAGACTTATTATCGACTTTAATTTTTTTAAAATTTATTTTTCTTTCAATAAAAGAATAGTCCAATAAAACTTCAAATGATGAAAATTGAGCTCTATTTTTTTTTGGTGTTTGATAATTTCTATATATAGAATTTAGATCTTTAACTTGAAATATAAGTTTGCAATCAAGGATCACATCATTATTTCTAAAACTCAATACACTATCATCCATAGTTATAGTTATATTTTCATCATATTGAAAACTAGTATTATTTAGATCAATTACTCCTTGTAGTGAATTTAGTTTAATTGTTATATCTTTAATTGATGAATATTTTTTAAGTTTGTTTGCTGAAATAGATAAATCATAATTTAATCTTTCATCATTCAGTATCTGTGTTTTTAAAACTTCGACTGTTAAAGAATTATTATTAAAAAGATCTTTTAAACTCAGCTGATTTAAAAAGACCAGTAAATTTAAATAAAATGGTTTTAAATTTGTTACACCTTTGAAATGAAAATCTTCATCAAAATCTTGTTGATTTGTTTTATTAGTAAATACCTTTAATGAGTCATGTTTGTGTGAAAATACAAATTGGTTTTTTTCTAATTGATAATTAACTGGTAAATTAATGTTAGCTAAATCAATATCTATAAATCCGTTATTTTCTTTTATAGATGATGCTCCCTCAATAGTTAAATCTAACTGATCAAAATTAGATTTAAAATTTAGTTTTTCAAAATTATTACTATAAAAAAATTCAGAATTATTTGATATATTAAATAATTCAATATCATTTTTAAAATTATTTCTTTGATTTTTTTTATCATAATAAAAAATGGCTTTATTTAATTTCTTTATAAATAAAGTTTCTTTTTTAATACTTTGAAAAAAAATTTCAGTATTTCTAATGATTAAGTCTTTATTTGATAAGTTTCCTTTTAAAAAATAATCAAAAAAAATTACATCTTTGTGATCCAAATAAAGTTCTGAATTTTCGAGAATTATCCTCTTAATTTTTATACTTTTAATATCAAGTAGGTCTTTTAAGGAAACTAATAATCTTAAATCTTGAATATTTCCAAAATTATTTTCATCTTTAAAAATATTTACATCTTTAAAATGAAAGTGAGGTTTTGGAAAAATTTTATAACTAACTTCAGTATCTAATTCAAAATCTACTTTAAAATTTTGATTTAAACTTTCTTTGAATTTATATTTAATAATTTCCTTATCAATTATTCCTGGAATAGAAATATAAAGTATGGGTAATAAAACAAATAAAAAAATTATTACATAAATCTTGTCTATTGCTTTTTGTTTTACAGAGTTAAAATTTATTCTTCTAGGATTTATCTTTTCTAATAGATTTTCAAAAAATAAATTCGAATTATCAATATATTTTCTAATTTTTTTCATGTTAAAATTAGCATGTTGTATTAAATCAAAAACATAATATTTAAATAGTAAATGTTAGAATCAAGTCATTTAAAAAACCTTAATGATGCTCAAAAAGAAGCTGTTTTACACTCTGATGGACCTTTGCTTATTGTAGCTGGTGCAGGTTCTGGAAAAACTAAAGTTTTAACCTCAAGAATTTCCAATTTAATAAAGCAAAAAAAAGCATTCCCAAATCAAATATTAGCTGTGACTTTTACAAATAAGGCAGCTAGAGAAATGCAATATAGAGTGAGCAAATTATTAAAAACAGAAGCTACAAGTTTACCATGGCTTGGAACATTTCATTCAATTTGCGCAAAGCTTTTGAGAAAACATGCGAAAGCAGCAAATTTAAATTATAATTTTACTATCGTTGATACAGACGATCAGATGAGATTAATCAAAAATATTTGTAAAGCAGAAAACATAGATACTAAACAACTTTCACCTAAATTCATATTAGGGATAATTGATAAATGGAAAAATAAAGGTCTATATCCAAATGAGGTTGAAATTAATAACAAAGATATTTATGAAAAAACATCACTCCCTTTATATAAAATTTATCAACAAAAATTGATTGAACTAAATTCATGTGATTTTGGTGATTTAATTCTTCATACAGTAAAAATTCTTGAGACGAATAAAGATATTAGAGAAATATATACTAGAAACTTCAAATATATTTTAGTTGATGAATACCAAGATACAAATTTTATACAAAATAGATGGCTTAATCTTCTAGTAAATGAAGATAAAAATATTTGTTGTGTCGGTGATGATGATCAATCCATTTACAGTTGGAGAGGAGCTGAAATCAAAAATTTTTTAGAATTTGACAAAGTTTATGAAAATACAAAAGTGATAAGGTTAGAGGAAAATTATAGATCCACTCAAAATATACTTAATGTTGCCTCATCACTCATTTCTAATAACCAAAATAGAGTTGGAAAAAATTTAAAATCCACAAATGATGAAGGCGAATTAATAAAACTAAACTGTTTTAAAAGTGGTAAGGAAGAAGCTATTGGTATTTCAGATGAAATAGAACAAAATTTGAAGAAAAAATTTTCTTACAATAATATTTCAATTTTAGTAAGAGCGATATTTCAAACTAGAGAATTTGAAGAACGATTTTTAAAAATTGGACTACCATACAGAATTATAGGTGGAACAAAATTTTATGAAAGAGCAGAAATTAAAGACTGCATCGCCTATTTACGAATTGTTTTCCAAGATAAAGATGATCTTGCTTTTGAAAGAATTGTAAATAACCCCAAAAGAGCAATTGGCGATAGTACGATCAAACAAATTCATGAAAACTCAAAAAAAAATATTATATGTTTGGAAAAATCATCAAAACAATTAATTGAAATGAATTTAATTAAACCAAAGACAAAAATTGGATTAAGTTCATTTTTATCTTTATTAGAAAAATGGCGGTATGATTTATTTATCAAAAAGATTAATCACGTAAAACTTCTACAGAATATTTTAGATGAGTCTGGCTATTCAGCGATGCTTAAAAACAAAAAAGATTTAGAAAATGAAAATAGATTAGAAAACATTAAAGAACTCTTAAGTGCCATGAAAGAGTTTGATAACCTTGAAAGTTTTTTAGAACATGTTTCTCTTGCAACTTCAATTGATCAAGATTGGGAGGGTGAAAAAATTAATATGATGACTATGCATGCAGCTAAAGGATTGGAATTTGATGTTGTTTTTCTTCCTGGTTGGGAAGAAGGATTATTTCCTCACCAAAAATCAATTGAGGAAAAAGGACAAAATGGATTAGAAGAAGAAAGACGTTTAGCATACGTTGGTATTACAAGAGCAAAAAAAATTGCAAATATTTCATTCTCAATGAACAGATTCTATCAAGGAGACTGGATGGACAGTCTAGCTTCAAGATTTATTGATGAATTACCAAGCGATTATGTTGAAAAAAATAATCTAAATGAACAAGATTTTATTCAGGAAGATGATTTTGAATTTAATCAAGATTTAGAGGATGATGATTATCGAAGTCCCGGTTGGTTACGATATCAAAAAAGGATTAAATGATGTTAAATAAAATTTCAAAATTAAAAAATTTATTTTTACAGCATCAAATTGATGGTTATGTAATTCCAAAAAATGATGAATTTTTTTCAGAATTTGATCGATTTGACAGATTAAATAAAATTTCAAATTTTAGTGGTTCGGCTGGATTAGCAATTATTACAAAAAAAGATAATTACTTATTTGTAGATGGGAGATACACAATACAAGCAAAAAATCAATCTGGTAAAATTTTTAAGATTTTAGATATTACAACAAGTCCACCCTCAAAAGTTTTAAAAGAACTTAAATTAGGCTTAGACTCTAAGCTTTTTACAAAAAAAAAAATAAATAGATTGTTTTCTAAAACAACTAAAATTAAAGAAATTGAAGATAACTTAATTGATAAAATTATAAAAATTAAATTAAAGGAAAATAAAGAATTTTTTAGTTTACCTACAAATGCTACGGGAGAAACGAAGTATTCAAAAATTAATAAAGTTACAAATTTTTTAAAAAAAACAAAAGCAGATTATCTTTTTGTTACAGCACCAGAGAATATTGCATGGCTTTTAAATATAAGAGGTGAAGACAATCCAAATTCTCCAATACCAAACAGCCATTTAATAATAACAAAAAACAAAAAAATTTTTTTATTTGCTGATAAAAATAAGGTTAAAAATATTTTAAAGAATAATACAATTAATAAAAATCAATTTGCTCAAGTTGAAGAAATTAAATCGTACTTAGATAAACTTGATAAAAAAACTTTTGTAATAGACTCAAATACTTGCTCACTTTTTTATGAAAATTTAATCCAAAAAAAATTTAAAATTTTGAGAAAAGAAGATCCCATTTATGCTTTAAAAGCAATTAAAAATTCAACTGAAATAAATCATATGATTGAATGTCATAATGAAGATGGTTTAGCGTTAACTAGATTTATCTACTGGATTAAACATAATAAAAAAAAAATTAATGAAGTTGATGCAGAAAAAAAATTAGAAAATTTTAGAAAAAAAAGTAACAAATATCTTTATCCTAGTTTTAATACCATTGCAGGGACTGGTAAAAATGGAGCTATAGTTCATTATAGAGCGAATCCAAAAAATTGTAGATGGTTAAGTAAAAAAGAAGTTTTTCTTTTTGATTCAGGTGGCCAATACAAATATGGAACTACAGATGTAACAAGAACAATTTGTTTTGAAAAACCAACTTTAAAAATTAAAGATGCTTTCACTAGAGTATTAAAAGGTCATATTGCTGTTTATCAGAGCAATTTAAAAAAATATGATATTGGAAAAAAAATTGATGTGAGAGCTAGAAAATATTTAAAAGAAAAAGGGTTAGATTATGCTCATGGAACTGGGCATGGTGTTGGTTTCTTTTTAAATGTTCACGAAGGTCCACAATCAATATCTAAATTTAACAAAGTGAAACTAAAAGAAGGAATGATTATTAGTAATGAACCTGGTTACTATCTAGAAAAAGAATTTGGAATAAGAATTGAAAATCTAATTTATATAAAAAAAAAAGGAAAAGATTTAAAATTTGAAAATTTGACTTTTGCACCGATTGATACAGATTTAATAAATTTTAGTTTATTAAACAAAAGTGAAAAAAATTATTTATTTAAATATCACCTTGATATTTACTCTAAATATTCGAAATACCTTAATAAAAAAGAAAAAAATTGGTTAGCAAGTTTAATCTAGCATTTTTTTAAACTCATCTTGAGTAATAACTTTAATCTTCAAATCTTGTGCTAAATTAATTTTTTTTGGTGTTGGTTTTTCACCAATTATTAAAAAATCTAATTTTTTATTTACATTACTCAAAATTTTACCTGAATTATTTTCAATTAATGATTTTGCTTCTGATCTGCTTATTCCAGATAACTTACCTGTAATTAGGAAACTTTTGTTATTAAGTTTTCCACTATTTATTTTAGATTTATTTTTATTAATTTTGAGTACTTTTTTTAACTGTTCTAAAATTTTAACATTTGTATTATTCTTAAAAAATAATTCTAATGAATTAATCTGAGTTTGACCTATTCCATCAAGATTTAAAAGTTCATCTATTTTATTTTCTTTTGATAAATCAAAAAATTTATTAGGTAATTTTAAATAAGTTGAAATTAATTTTGAATTTTCTAGGCCAATATGTCTTATTCCAAGAGAAAATACAAACCTATCAAAATCAATATTTCTTTTTAAATCAATTGAATATTTCAAATTAGCTACTGATAGATTCCCCCATCCTTCTAAATTTTTAATTATATCATAATTTAAGTTAAAAATATCTTGAGGATATCTTATTATTTTTTTATACCAAAAATCTTCTATAATTTTTTTTCCTAGTCCATCGATATTGAATGCTTCTTTTGAAACAAAATGTTTGAGTTTTTCTATCGACATTTTTTCACATTCAAATCCTTGACTTGTGCATCTTCTTACTGCATCTTTTTTTTTTGTTGTTGCATTAAATTCTTTTACTGTTTCAGAACCACATGAAGGACATTTTTCTGGAAATTCAAATTTTATAGAATTATCTGGTCTTTTGTTTAAATCTACAGATACAACGTGTGGTATAACATCTCCTGCTCTCTCTACCAATACAGTGTCATTTACCCTAATATCTTTACGATTAATCTCATCCTCATTGTGTAGTGTTGCATTTGATACAACTACCCCTCCAATATTTACAGGTTTAATTTTAGCAACAGGTGTTAAAGCTCCTGTTCTTCCTATTTGAATATCAATATTCATTATTTTGGAAGTTGCGCTATTAGCCGCAAACTTATGGGCAATAGCCCATCTCGGCGCATTTGCTACAAAACCTAATCTGCTCTGTAATTTAAAGTTATTAACTTTATATACTAGACCATCTATATCAAATTCTATTTCTGATCTCTCTTTTTCTAAAAGTTTATGATTAGACATTAAATTTTTTACGCCAGAAATTTTTTTATTATATGGGTTTGTTTTAAATCCCCACTTATCTAATTGTTTTATAAAATCAGTTTGTGTTTCTGATGATAAACCATCTTCATAACCGTAAGTGTAAGCAATAAATTTCAAAGGTATTTTAGAAGTTACTTTTGAATCTTTTTGTCTTAGAGAACCTGAGGCAGCATTTCTTGGATTAGCAAACTTTGAACTTAATTTTTTAAAATCATTATTTTTTATGAATACTTCTCCTCGAATATCAATTTCTTTAGGAAAATCTTTTGAATTTATTTGTTTTGGAATATCATCAATTGTTATTAAGTTGTCTGTTATATCTTCTCCCTCATTACCATCACCTCTAGACAACCCTTTAATTAGCTTACCATTAATATATGTTAGAGATGCTGAAATACCGTCTATTTTTGGTTCAGTTGAATACTCAATTTTAAAATCATTAGCTAGATCTAAATAATTTTTAATTTTTTTTTCAAAGTTAACTAAGTCTTCTTCACTAAAAGCATTAGATAAAGATAACATTGGAACTTTATGTTTTACTTTTTTAAAATTTTTTGAGGGTTTATATCCAACAGTAAAATTTGGAGAATCCTTGCTTTTAAGAAAAATATTTTTTTTCTCTAATTCAAGTATTTCTTTTTTTAAATTATCAAATTCCTGATCTGTTACTTCAGGATTACTTTTGTCATAATAACTTTTGCTATACTTTTTGTATAATTTTATTTTTTTTTTATAAGTTTCTTCAATTATTTTTTTTGTCATTCTATTCAAAAAGAGACTTAAATTTATCAATAATTGTTCTTTTATCTTTATCTTTTTCTTTTTGAAATTCTTTGTTAACTAGTGAATAGTCTTGATTAAAGACTTTGTAAGATTTTTCGTACCACTTACTAGATTTATAATTATATCCCAACAAAATAGCATATTTTTTAGACTCTTCCTCAAGACCTAAATAAAAATTTATTTCAACCAGTCTATGAATTGCTTCATCAATAAATACAGTATCATCATAATTTTCTAAAACATTTTTAAATCTATTTATTGCAGCAATCCATTTTTTTTTCTTAATGTAATGTCTTCCAATATACATCTCTTTTTGAGCTAAAATATTAGCAATTAAATCTAATTTAAATTTAGCATCTATTCCAAAAGATGAATTTGGATATTCATTTAAAACTTTTTCAAACCATTCTTTTGATGATATTAAAGGTCCAATATCTCTTTTTTCATCTTCAATTAATTGATAATAATTCATTGCTATTAAGTAGTTAGCATATGAATGATTTTTATCCTTTGGATAAGTTTTTAAATATCTCTCTAAATTTGAAATTGACTCTGCATAGAAACCATTAAGATAATACATATATGATGCCATCACTACAGACTTAGGTGCCCATATTGATTGTGGAAATAAAAGTTCTGCTTCTAAAAATTTTTTACTTGAGAAAAATAAATCACCATTTTTATATGCTTCCATAGCTTCTTTGTAAGCAGTAATCATTTCTTCATCTTGATTTGTTTCTTTCAAAACTGAAATTTCTTTTTCTTCTTTTGCACAAGAAACAAGAATTAATAAAAAAAGTAAAATTAATTGAAGTTTTTTAATAAACACCATGATTGATTATTAGCAGATTATTTATTAAAAAAAATAGTTATGCTATGGACTTTAAGTATTGTTTGCCAAATATAGCATTTGGGAGATTTTTTTCATTTATCTCTACTAATGAGAAATTGTCATTTTTTTCAAAAACCTTTCTCATTAAATCATTAGTTAATTTATGACCACCTTGCGAACATTTTATTTTCCCAATAATTCTATACCCTGATAAATATATATCTCCCATACAATCTAAAATTTTGTGATTAACAAATTCTTTTTTATTTCTTAAACCACTCTCATTTAATATTTTATCATCCTTTACTACAATAGCATTGTCTAATGAACCACCTTTTGCTAGGCCAATCTTTCTAAGTTTTTCAATATCCTCGAATAGACAAAAAGTTCTTGAATTAAAAACATCGGTCAATTCATCTTCATAAATTTGAAATTTATTTTTTTGATTTCCAATTAATTTATTTTCATACACTAATTCAAAATCTATCTCTAAATTAACCTTGCTTGGTTCAATAGAAATACTTTTATTTCCATCTTTAAAATCAATTTTATTATTTATTCTAATAACCTTAATTGGTGTATTGCTTATTTCTAATCCAACTTTTAATATTTCTTCTACAAAAACTTTTGCAGAACCATCAAGAATTGGAACTTCTTCACTGTCTAGTTCTATGATCGCATTATCAACACCTAGTCCAAATAGAGCTCCCATTAAATGTTCTAAAGTTGAAATTTTAACTCCATATTCATTTGAAATTGTCGTACATAAAACTGCACTACTAACATTATTCACATGAGGAATAACTTCATTATTATTTTTTAAATCTGTTCTTATAAATATGATGCCTGTATTGGGTTTTGCTGGTTTAATATTTAAATTTGCAATTTTACCTGAGTGTAAACCTACACCTGTTAATTGTATTTTTTTTTTAACTGTTTTTTGCTTGTGAAGAGACATTATAGATAACGTTTTATAATCTAAGCGTTAACGTTTAAACTCAACAAATATTACAAATAAATACTCAGAGTTAATCAAATAAATGGAATAATTTTTCAAAAAAACCCAACTTTTCTCTATTTTTTTGAACCATAAAGACCTGATTTTCATCAAAATCGTAATATAAATTTGAAGCTGCAGCGTTTAAATCCTCTTCATCATTATTATTTGGAATTAAATTTAAAGATTTAACGGAAAATAATTTTTCGACATCAATCTGAAGCAATGATAGTTTTGATCTAATTTTCTTTTCTAATTCTTTTTTAATTATCTCAAATTTGACTTCTAAACATAAAATTTCACCATTCTGTATTTCATTAAAATTTTGATAATTTTTGCCATCAACACTGAAATTATTTATTCTAATATAGTTAATTAAAAAATTTTCATTATTTTCTTGAACAATCTTTTTTAACTCGAAAATCGTATTTTCAATGTCCTCTTTTTCAATTTTATCATTCACTAACTTTTTTTTAATTGATGCCCTAATTTCTTTAGAATGATCTTTATCCACAATAATATTTACATTTTTAATAAAAGATTGACTTTCTTTCTCAAACTCTAAAATTATTTCTTCAATAAATGAGACTGAATCCTTATCACTAATTAGATCATCTTTTTTTTGTAAAAAATCTTTTTTTAATAGAAGATTATTTTTTCCTTTATAAAAAGAAATTGAAACTTGTTTTTCCCCAAAATAAATAAAAGTTACAATTTTATTTTCAGAAGTCATTAATAATCAATTGATTCTTTATTCTCATATCGAATATTTTTTTTCCTAAAAAATATTCTGACTGTGAAATTTTATGATAATTGTTTAAAACAATGACAGAATAATTTATTGGAAGTTTTAGTATATTTCCATTTTTAAATTCTATATCCCATCTTGTGGATGGAAAAAAATACAAATTATTTATATCAGTAAATTTTAAACTTGAATTAACTATTTTTTTATGAAGTTTTATAAAATCTTCAACTGATGATTTTCCAAATATAAACGGCAAAATCTTATCAACTTCATCTGTTTGAATTAACTTTTTATTAGAACCAATAAAATAAAATTTTCCATCTATATTAATATTGGCTAAAAATTTTGTTTTATTTATTTTTATCTTTAGTTCAGATGGATATATTTTTGATACTTTAAAAGTTTCTACAAGTTTATTTTTTTCAATTAAATTTTTTATACTTTTTTTTTCAATATTAAAAATATTTGAAAATTTATATATTTCAAGATCCTGCAATAATTTATTTTTATTAAGTGTATCTAGTCCATTTAAAGAAATATCATTAATTTCAAATAAATTATCTATTTTGAAATATTGATTATTTAGTGTTCCCAAAAAAATAAACAATATAATATAAAATTTTAAACTCTTATCTTTTGATTGAGGCATCATTCAACATCCAATCAAGTAAATCAAAAAAACTAATTCCTTTGTAAGCTGCTATCTCAGGGACTAAGGATAATTTAGTCATGCCTGGTTGTGTATTTATCTCTAAGAGATAAAATTTATTTTGAAAAAATTTAAAGTCAGATCTTGTTATACCCCTACATCCAATTAAATTATGTGCCCTAAGAGAAATATTTAAAACTTTGTTTAAGTTTTTTTTTGATAATTTAACTGGAATAATATGTTCTGTTTTTGCATTTTTTTTATATTTTGCAGTGTAATCATAAAATTTTCTTTTAGGTTTTAATTCTATGGCTCCTAATTTTTTATTCCCCATTATTGCAACTTGAATTTCTCTTCCACTGATAAATTCTTCTATAATTATTTTTTTATATGATTGTAAAAAATTTACTTTGGTTAAAAAATTTTTTTTTGAACAGATAAAAACATTAACACTTGATCCTTCATTTATGGGTTTAACAACAACCGGAAATTTTAGTTTTTTTTCAACATCTTTTACTAACTGTTTCTTGTCTGTATTGTAGGTATAATATAAATATTTTGGAGTTAGAATTTTGTTTTTTAAAAAAATTTTCTTTGAAATATATTTATCCATCGCGATTGCAGAAGCAATAACTCCAGAGTGAGTGTAGGGTATTTTAAAACTCTCAATAATACTCTGAATGTATCCATCTTCCCCAAACTGTCCATGCAAAGCATTAAATATTTTATG
The DNA here is from genome assembly GCF_052049975.1 of Candidatus Pelagibacter sp. GTDB lineage: Bacteria > Pseudomonadota > Alphaproteobacteria > Pelagibacterales > Pelagibacteraceae > Pelagibacter. The sequence goes on from NZ_JBNGYZ010000001.1 coordinate 223,350, forward strand.
AGGTTTAAATTTTTTAATTTCTTTTTCTAAATTATGATCTGGTTCACAAACTTTAACAGAATATTTTTTTTTCAACTCTTTTGCAACTTGGCTGCCGGTATCTAGGCTAATGGCTCGTTCTTTTGAAATTCCACCTGATATAATTAAAATTCGTTTTTTCAATTTATTTCAATATTTTTATTTCTTTTTCAATCTTGATACCTGTTTTATCAAAAACTTTTTCAGACACATAATTTATTAAATTATTCATATCATTAAAAGATGCATTACCTTTATTTAAAAAAAAATTACAATGTTTCTCTGAAATACAAGCATCTCCAAAACATTTTTTTAAATCAACGGACTCTTTTATCAATTGCCAAACTTTTTTATTTGTTTTTGCTATTGGGTTTTTAAAAGTACTGCCACTTGTTTTTATTTTAGATGGCTGGGCTTCTTCTTTTTTTATCTTCATTTCTTCCATTTTTTTTTTAATTAAATCTGGATCATTTTTTATTCCTTTAAAAGTTGCACTTAAAAAGATCAAATCTTCAGATAAATCATTATTTCTATATTCGAAATTTATTTTATTTGATGGTATCGTTAATACTTCTCCATTTTTAGTAATCGCTTGAATTGATAAAAGAACATCCTTAATTTCTCTCCCAAAACATCCTGCATTCATTTTAATTCCACCACCAACGCTCCCAGGTATACAATATAAAAATTCTAATCCACCAATCGAATTTTCCATTGCAAATTCAGATAAAGATTTATCTGATACTGCAGCACCTGCTATGATAGTTTCGTCTGAATGTAGAGAGATATTGTTGAACGTTTTTCCTAACTTGATAACCACACCATCATAAATATTATCTGAGACAAGAGTGTTTGATCCAGATCCTAACACAAAAATTTTTTCATTTTCATTTATAACTTTTAAAAAATCTATCAATTCTTTAAGATTTTCAGCTTTATAAAAAATTTTTGTTTTTCCACCAATATTGAACCAGGTTCTTTTTTTTAAATCATAATTAAATTTAATATTTGCACGAAATTTATCTAATTGATTTTTGTAATTTTCTAAATTCATTAAATCAGTCTTGGTAATTCTCTCATCCAACTTGAAATAGAACCAGCGCCCATACCTATAACAATTTTTTTACCATAAAATGTTTGCTTGATAAATTTTGCAATTTGAAATTGATTTTCAGCCATAAATACTTTTACATTTGAATTTTTAATTATCTCTTTTGCAAAATTTTGATAATTGAAACTCAATTTGATTTTTTCTCCTGCTGCATAAATTGGACAGAGTATTACTTCATCAGCGTTTTTAAATGCAAAAGAAAACTCTTTTCTCAAATCAGACAATCGGGAAATCCTGTGAGGTTGAAAAATACATACTTTTTTGAATTCTTTATAAACCTCCTTCACTCCACTCAAAACTTCCTTTATTTCAGTTGGATGATGAGCATAATCATCATAAAAATCTATTCCCTTATAAGTAAATATTTTATTAAATCTTCTCTGAACACCTTTGAAACTTTTAAGTCCAAGTTTAATTTTTGTAACAGGTATCCCCACTGTCATCGCCACCGCTAATGCTGCTACTGAATTTAAAATATTGTGATTTCCTAATAATGGTATTTTGATATTTTTAATTGATACCTTTTTTTTATTTGGCAAATTAATACTTAAATCATAATTGGTAAAATCTATGCTTCTTTTTACATTTAATATTTGAAAATTTGAATTTCTATTAAAACCATATGTATAGAAATTTTTATTTTTTAACTTTTTGATTATTTCTTTATTTATTTTATCATCTAAACAAATAAAAGATTTTCCAATTGAGGGAACTTTATTAATAAAATTAATAAAGTAATTTTTTAAATCATTCATTGATTTGTAAAAATCCATGTGTTCTCTATCAATATTGGTAATTATTGAATAGGTTGGAGAAATACTCACAAAACTTCCATCAGACTCATCTGCTTCTAAAATAGACCAATCACTTTTTCCAAGTTTTGCAGAATTTTTAATTGAGTTAATTACACCACCATTGATGATAGTTGGATCAATTTGAGATTTTTGAAAAATAGAAGTAACTAAAGAAGTTGTAGTTGTTTTCCCATGAGAGCCTACTACCACAATATTTTTATTTAAAGAAACTATATGAGCCAACATCTCACCTCTTTTATAAATTGGTAAATTTTTCTTTTTAGCCTCTATGAATTCCGGATTATTATTCTTAATAGCGGATGAAATAACTATTATTGTTGAATTTTTAATATTCTGCTTTTTTTGTCCAATATGAACATTTATTTTATTTTGTTTTAATCTTTCAATATTTTTATTAGTAGAAATATCACTTCCTTGGACATTAAAACCTTTTCTTTTCATTATTAAAGCAAGGCCACTCATGCCAATTCCACCAATGCCAACGAAATGAATTTTTTCTGTTTTAGCAAGTTCTATTTTCATGCAAATATATTAATTAGTTTATTATTTAATTCTTTCCAAGAATTATTCTCATTAAATTTTTTTAAGTTATTTTTCTTTTTATTGTAATCATCTTCATTTTCGATGATTTTAAAAAGTAAATCATCAATTTCTATTTGATTCATCTCATTCTGATTGAGTATCCAACAACAACCAATTTTTTCATAGTATTTTGCGTTTTCCATTTGATGATCGTCTACTGAATTTTTTAGAGGTATTGCTAAAAAAGGAATACCTAAAGTTGCTATCTCTGCTAAAGAAGATGCTCCTGCTCTTGTTATACATAAATCAGAATTCTTTATTAGATTAGAGAAATTATTTTCATAATTAAATACATAAGAATTCAAGTCATTAGCTGAATAATAATTCTTTAGATGCTCAATATTTTTTAAACTTGTCTGATGATTTACTTTAACTTTAATCTTTTTATTTATCTTAATTAAAGTTTCCTTGATAAAATTATCAAAGATAATTGCGCCTTGACTTCCACCAAATATAGTAATTTCAAAAGCATTGTCTTTTCTTGAATTTTTTTTGATACTATAAAATTCTTTTCTTATTAGTGGCTTAGTAATAATTCTTTTATCTGCAAAATTTTCTGGAAAATTTTTTAAATCTTTTTGGTACAAGAATATTTTTTTTGCAAAGTTTAAATAAAATCTATTAGCTCGACCTAATACTAGATTAGGTTCAAATAAATAAATATCTTTATTTAATATCTTGGCAGCTAAGCAAACTGGTAGAGACATGTATCCACCTATAGAAATTACAATTTCTATATTTTTTCTTTTAATAACATATATTGATTTAATTATTAAAAAAAAAACTAATAAAAAATTAAATGGTATTAATAATAAATTCTTTAGTCTTGGGGTATTAATTAATATGAATTTTTGATCATTTGGGAAATATTTTACTCCTCTTTTATCTGTAACTATTTCTACATTAAAATTTTCTTTTAAATGTTCAAGAATACTTAACGCAGGCAAAACATGACCTCCGGTACCTCCAGTTGATAACAAAATATTTTTTCTCACTAACTAATCCTTCTTTTAGTAAGATTTAATATAATCCCAGATAAAAGAGAAACACTTATAATTGAAGAACCACCATAACTTAAATACGGTAATGTCATTCCTGTTGTAGGAAATAATCTTATATTTACACCAATGTGAATTAATGCTTGAAACAATATAAGACTTATACAACCAGTCAAAATTAATTTTATTTTTACATCTTCTTCAAATCGAATTTTTTTGAATACAAAATAAATAAAAACTATAAATATAAATAATATAAAAATAATTGATAACACTCCAAATTCTTCGGAGATTACTGAAACAATATAATCAGTGTGTGCTTCAGGTACTCTATTTTTTAATATCCCTTCTCCAAGACCTTTGCCAAAGAAACCTCCACTACTAATAGACTCTATAGCTTTATCAGATTGAAAATTATGAGTCCCTGTTTCCGAATTAAAAAAAGATATAATTCTCATTTTGATATAAGTAAATTTAGGAACAAAAACTACTAGATATAAAAATGATAATACAGATAACAAAGCAAAGATTAAAAAAAAATAAATATTAATACCAGAAACAAAAACTAAAATTGCCCAGCAAGAAGATATTAATAGTGTTTGACCAATATCTGGTTGTATAACAAGCAACAAAGAAACACTTAATGCTACTAACAAAGATATTAAATATTTAATACTTAAATTAAGTTGGTATTTACTGCACAATATTAAGGATACAATAACTACAAAAAATGGTTTTAATAATTCAACAGGTTGAAATCTTGGCAACAAAATAAAATCGAGCCATCTTTTTGACCCTTTCACCTCAACACCAATAACTGGCACTAATATTAATAATACTATTGAAATACAAAACATGAATATTGAGAATTGATATAATTTATTTTTATCAATTGAGGATAAAAATAAAATTATTGATAAACCTAGAATAATAAATACAGAGTGTTTAAAAAAGAAAGCAAAGTCGTTCGTATTGAGTTTATTTGAGGCAACAAGAGAGGTTGAGACTAAAGAAAAAAATAAACCAGTTACAAACAATATTATAATTATTGAAAAAATAGGTTTATCTAAATTTTTCCACCAGATGTAATAATGTTTTTTAATTGAACTTAAACTTACCATTAAATTTTATTTTTATTAATTTGTTAAAATATTCACCTCTTTTTTCAAAATTTTGAAACTGGTCAAATGATGCTGCGGCGGGACTGAAGAAAATAACCTTTTTTTTATTTAAATCCTTTTTAAGATCAAAAACTAAAATATCTAATAATTTTTTCAAATCAGGTGAAGATTTTATCTTAAATTTATTATTAAACTTATTTTTAAAAATTTTTACATTGTTCCCAAAAACATAAGTTTTAAAATTTTTATAATACTTTTTTTTCAATAAAAATTGATCATTTTTTTTTGGAATTCCACCTACAATCCAATAAATATTTTCTAAATTTTTTAAAACTGATTCAGAGGAAGCAAAACTTGTTGATTTAGAATCATTAATTATCTTAACTTTATTGTCATCATAAATAATTTGTTGTCTGTATTTTAAACCTTTAAATTTATTTAAAGTTTTAAAAAAATTAATCTTTTTAAGTTTTAATTTTTTAATTATTTCAAAAACTATAAGTAGATTTTCAAGATTGCCATCAGACTTAAAATAATCATTCTTCAAGTTATCCAATAAAGATAAATCTTTTAAACTTTTTGTTTGAATTTTAACAATTTGAGATTTTAATTTGATAGACTTAATTTTTTTTTTAATGTTTTTGTCATCATAGTTCAAAAAAGAGTAAGTGCCGTAATTTTGATTTTTGATAAGTTTAAATTTTGTATCTATATATTTGCTTAAAGTACCATGTCTGTCTAAATGATCGGGTGTTATATTTAAAATAACACCATGTGTAGTTTTAAAATACTTGCTATATTCAATTTGATAAGATGAGGCTTCAATTACAAATAAAGTATTCTTTTTTATATTTTTCTCCAAAAGAATTGGATTGCCAATATTACCAGTTAAACGTACGTCTTTATTTTGATCTTTAAGAGCTTGATAAAGAATTTTTGCAGTCGTAGATTTACCATTAGTTCCAGTAATTGTAATTGATTTATTTTTATTAAAAAAATAAAAAATATCTAAATCAGTAATTATTCTTTTTTGATTAACTTTAAGAAATTGTTTTAATTTGCATTTTTTTATATCAATCCCAGGGCTAATTATAATAAGATCAAATTTACTTTTTAATATTTCATTAAATTTGAGAGATTTTTTTTTAAAATATTTTTTTAAAGTTAAGTTATCATCAAAGATATAAATTGAATTCTTTTTATTTTTTAAGAAATTTAGAGCCGCTCTTCCACTTTTGCCAAGCCCATAAATCAAAATTTTTTTATCAAAAAAAAAATTCTTATTAACGATCATCTTAATTTAAGCGTAGCTAATCCAATCATAGCTAGTATTATGGAAATTATCCAAAATCTGATCACAACAGTAGATTCAGGCCAACCTTTTTTTTCAAAGTGATGGTGTATTGGAGCCATTCTAAAAACTCTTTTACCAGTTAGTTTAAATGAAATTACCTGTACCATAACGGATACTGCTTCGAGAACAAATAACCCTCCAGTAATTGCTAAAACAATTTCGTGCTTAGTTATAATTCCTACTGCACCTAACGAGCCACCTAAAGATAACGATCCTGTATCACCCATAAATATTTTTGCAGGTGGAGCATTGAACCATAAAAAACCTAAACAAGATCCAATTATAGCCCCACAAAAAATTGAAATTTCACCAGTGCCCTCAATATAAGTTAGTTGCAAATACTCGGAAAACACAATGTTTCCAGTTATGTAACTTATAAATGCAAAACAAGCTGCAACAAGAATAACTGGAACAGTTGCCAAACCATCTAATCCATCAGTCAAATTAACTGCATTGGATGATCCAACTATAACAAAAACAGCAAATGGTATGAAGAACCAACTCAAGTTAATTACTAAGTTTTTAAAAAATGGAAAATATAAATCAGACAAATTGTTATTGTTTGAGTATTTTATTAAAAACATTATTCCAATAATAGCCAATACAATTTGAATAGTTATTTTTGTTTTTGAAGAAATGCCAGAGGAGTTTTTTTGTCTAATTTTTTGATAATCGTCATATGCACCAAGTGCCCCAAATGAAATTACTATGTATAAAGAAAATAAAACATAAATATTTGTCAAATCAGACCACATTAAAACTGAAAGTATTAAGCCAATTAAAATTATTAATCCTCCCATAGTTGGTGTTCCTATTTTTTTAACTATATGTTCTTCTGGTCCATCTTCTCTGATGGGATTAGTAATTTTTCTGCTAGAAAAAAGTTTTATGAAAGGATTACCTATAAACAATACAATTATTAATGAAGTAAAGACAGATAGACCAGTTCTAAAAGTTAAATACTTAAATACATTTAAAAATGTAAATGTATCTACAAAATTTAAAATAAAACTATAAAGCATGATTGTTTTTCTTTTTTAGTTTACTTAAATAATTAAATAAACCCGTAGAATTAGATCCTTTTACCATCAAAAAATCATTATTTTTAAAATCAAAAAACATAAGTTTAGTTAACTCCGAATCATTTTTAATAATCTTGCCTCTTTTACTCTCTGGTAATCTTTTATAAGTTTCCAAAATATGTTTTCCCATTACATGTAATTTGTTAAATGAAATTTTATCAATAACTTTTGACATATCTTTATGAAGTCTTTTTGAATGTTTTCCTAATTCAAGCATATCACCTAAAATAATATTCTTTTTACTTGGATTAACCTTAATACTATTAAAATTCATTAATGAAGATTTAAGAGAAAGTGGATTTGAATTATAACTTTCATCAATCAAGTTTATTTTCTTGTTATTTAATTTAATTTTTGTCACATCTCCTCTACCCTCAGTATTTTTTATATTAAGAAAAATATTTTGATTTAATTTTGTAACATCAATATGAATATTCATTATTGTAAGTGCATTGAGAATATTACTTATTAGATTTGTAAAATTATTTTTTACAAAGAAAGTTTTTTCTTGATTATTAATGTCAATAAGAAGTTTATATCTATTATTTGATTTTAATATTCTTTTTAGAAAAACATTAGCTTTTTTATTTTTAAGGGAAAATGAGTAAATATTTAGTTTTCTTTTTTTTGCTAATTTTTCATGAAAATTAAAAAATTTATCATCTCTGTTTAAAACTATATATCCATTTTTTTTAATATTATTAATGATCTCTCCTTTAGCGCTGGCAATTCCATTAATATTTTTGAAATTTTTTATATGCGCATAACTAATATTTGTTATTACTCCAACATCTGGTTGAATTATTTTAGTTAAGAAATCAATTTCTCCTTTTTTATCCATACCTGCTTCAAGTACTCCAAATTTATCACCTTGATTAATATTGATTAAACTTAAAGGTACTCCAAATTTGTTGTTAAATGATTTTTTAGAAAAACTAGTTTTATAAAATTTTTTTAAAGTAGAGCCTAACAAATCTTTTAAAGAAGTTTTTCCGCTACTTCCTGTTATTGTAATCAACTTTGTTTTTAGATTTTTTCTATATTCTTGAGATATATCTGTGAGAAAATTTAAAGTATCTTTAACCTTAATTTGTCTTGATGATTTAATATTTCCTTGTGTTTTATTAACTACAACTAGCGAAGCTTTTTTATTTAAAGCATCAGCTAAAAATTTATGACCATCATTTATTTTGCCTTTGATTGCAAAGAAAATATCATTTTTCTTTACCTCTTTAGAGTTAATTGTAATTTTATTTAATTTTATTTTTTTATCTAAAATTTTTGTTTTTGATTTTTCTTGAATGATATTTAACTTTAAATCATTCGATAAAAGTCTATTTTTTTGTTTTATAGATTTTAAAATTTCTTTTTTATCTGAGAAAAAATTGATTTTATTCTTGTAAGTTTGAGTTTCTTCATGTCCTTTGCCCGCAACTAAAAGAATTTCGCCACTTTGTAAATTTTTAATTGCTTTATCAATTGCCTTTCTTCTATCACTTAGCTCAAAGACACTTTTACTTTTAATTCCTTTTTTAATTTGGCTTCTGATTAAATTAGGATTTTCGTTTCTAGGATTATCGTCAGTTAAAAAAATTTTATCAGCAAATTGAGATGCAATCTTGCCCATCAATGGTCTCTTGAGCTTATCTCTATCTCCACCACAACCAAATAGTAGCGCAATATTTCTGTGTGGAAATTGATCTTTTATATTAGTTAAAACAGTTCTTAAGGCATCTGGTGTGTGAGCATAATCTAGAATTACTTTTGAGTTATTCTTCGTAACGCCAATTGTTTCTAATCTTCCACTTATTGATTTTATTTTAGGCAAAATCTTAAATATTTTGTCATAAGATAACCCACTTTGAGATGCAGCAATAATTGCTAGAATTAAATTCTTAATTTGTACTTTTCCAATTAAATTTATTTCTACTACGTAGATTTTGTTCTCAATTTTAAACTGAAGAATTTGCTTATCTCCATCATAATTAATATTTTTTAAAAATATTTTTGATTTTTTATTTTTTTCAGAAAAATCAATTAAACTTAGTTTCTTTTGTTTAGAAACTTTCTTTATTAATTTGTATTGAGGAATTGATTTATCAGTTATTACAAATTTTTTTTTATTTATTAAATTCTTAAATAAATACAATTTAGCATTTAAGTAATCTTTCATGGTTTTGTGATAATCTAAATGATCGTGTGATAAGTTGGTAAAAATTCCAATATTAAATTTTAATCCATTTAAACGATTTTGATCAAGACCATGGGATGATGCTTCCATTATAACATTATTAATTTTTTGTTTCTTAAGATTAGATAATTTTTTACTTAAATCTAATGCATCGATTGTTGTATTTGGCAACTTATGAAAAGAATTATTTGTTTTAATACCTAATGTCCCAATTGAGGCAACTTTTTTATTATTTAATTTAAGTATTTGAAAATAAAAATCTGCAACTGAAGACTTCCCATTAGTACCTGTAACTGCAATTAAATTTTTAGGTATATTATTATTTAACTTAAATGAAAATTCAGCTAATAGTTTTCTTACATTGTTAGAGGAGATAAACAAAACACCATTTTTTAAACCAGTGAATTTTTTCTCATAAATAATAATTTTTGATCCTCTTTTGATTGCATCCTCTATAAAATTATGACCATCAAATTCATTTCCTTTAATTGCAAAAAAAACATAATTTTTTTTTATTTGCGAACTATTGAACGCAATATTTGCAAAAGAATAATTTAGATATTCTTTTCTCAAGTTAGGGATGAAATCCTTAAGATACATTGTTAATTAACTTCTAAGTACTTTGTGGCTAAAATAGGCCCAATCTTATCCATAATTTGACCAGTAGCTTCAACTGTTGTCCAACCAGCAGTATTTCTAGGTGTGCCTTTAAGTTTAAATCCTGATCCATCTCTATAATGATATATATAATCTTTGTTAATAGCAGTTTCATCAAACATAACTGCCATTACAAATTGTGGTTTAGATGTTGGAAAAACAGAAACAAAAGTATTCACTTTTTTGTTAACATATTTTCCATTTAAAATTTTATTTGCAGTTCCTGTTTTGCCACCTATTTCGTAACCACTAACGTTAGCTTGTTTTGCAGTACCTTCTTCGGTAATTTTTCTTAATATTTTTAGAACTTTTTTTGAAGTTTCATCGTTTAAGATTCTTTTTCTTTTGTTCTTATAATTATTATGAATTAAAGTTGGTTCAATATAATATCCTCCATTTGCAATTATTGAATAAGCTTTGGCCAATTGAATTAATGTAGTGGTAATACCATGTCCAAATGAAGCTGTTGCTAAAGGACACTTTCCCCAATTAAATTCTAAAGGTTCCCCAACTTCATCAATGTCAAAATCAATTTTTTCTGAAATGCCAATTTTACTTAAAAAAGATTTGAAATTATCTACTCCAATTTTTTGTCCTATTTTTACAGATCCAATGTTTCCAGATTTTATTAAAATCTGTTCAGCAGTTAAATTTGGTGAAATTTTTTGATCATATTCTCTTATTGGAAAACCAGCACACATAAGTGTTTTGGGTAATTCTTTGAATTCAGTTTCAGGTTCAATTAAATTTTCATCGATTGCCGCTGCTATAGTAAATGTTTTGAAAACAGAACCAAATTCATAAACTCCTTTACTAACTCGATTGATATAATTTTTATCTGTAATTTGTTTTCGTTTATTCAAATCAAAGTCAGGCAATGAAGTGAAAGCTAATATATCACCAGAATTAATATTCATTAATATTGCAGCACTGCCTTTAGCTTTAAATATTTCATTATATTTTATTAATTCTTTTCTAATTAAAAATTGAATATCCGTGTCGACAGTTAATTTGAGAGGTTCAAGTCTATTTTTAAGATTCTCATCAAAAGATTTCTCTAAACCAGAAATGCCGATATTATCATCATCTATTTGACCCAAAATATGACTAAATAAATTTTTTTGTGGATAAAGTCTGGTTATACTTTCTCTAGGTTTGATTGATTTATCTCCTAATTTCATCAATTGTTCATAATTTTCTTCAGAAATTTTTTTTTCAAAATTGAAAAATCTGTCTTTATCTATTCTTTTTTTAACCTCATCAAAATTTTTTTCGGGAAAAATATATCTTAAATTTAGTAACAATTTTTTCTCATCTATTATCTCACGAGGATTGATGCCAATATCTATTGATCTTACTGTTTTAACTAAAAAGTTATTATTTCGATCCACAATATCTGCACGATATAATTCACTTAAAAGTAAATCATTTTTATATTTTTCTATTTCTTTTGATTGTCTTGAGCCAAGGTGAAGTAAGTGAATAGAAAATATAATTGAAATTAAAATTAGAATAAAAAAAATAAATGCAACTCTATTAAAATCAATTTTTATCTCCTTTTTTTTAATATTGTAGGAAAAATTGTACTGGATGTCTTCTATCTCAAATCTATTATTTTTATTACTCATCTATCTTTGTAATTTTTTTAATTTCAATATTGTTTTCAATTACTTGAAAATCCTCTAATTTTTTTTGAATTAATTCTTCTTCAAAAAATTTTGTTTGATATTGCATTAATTTTTCAGCTGAACTTAAATAGTTATATTCTAACAACAAATCACTTAGCTCTTTTTTTAAAATTCTAATATTTTCTCTTTTTGTAAAAATTTGATCTTCTAAATTCTTAGTAGTATTTTTTATCAAAGTTGTTGTTACAATTAGAAATAAAATTAAAGAGATTGCCCAAAATTTTTTCACAAATTATCTCCTAATTTTTCAATTTCTAGAAGATTACTAAATTCATTAACAATATTTGTTTCAAAATCATAAATATCTACAATTTTTTTTGCATATCTTAACTTTGCAGATCTTGATGGTGGATTTTCTTCAACTTCTTGTTCTGAAGGTATAATTGGTTTCTTTTGATTTAAATTGAATATTAAATTTTGATCATCGTTTTCTGGTAAATATCTTGAAATACTTTTTTTCTCTGAAAGATTTTTAAAAAAAAATTTTACTATTTTATCTTCTAATGAATGAAAAGTTACTACAGCTAAAACTCCATCTTTTTTTAAAACTTTCGTTGCATTTATTAATCCAAAAATTAATTCACTAATTTCTTTATTTACAAAAATTCTTAAAGCTTGAAAAACTTTTGTTGAATTATTTATCTTAAAATTTTTTTTTCTTTTTGTAGTTTCAATAATTTTAACAAGTTTAGGTGTATCAATTATTGCATTTTTTCTTTCTTTCACAATATTTCTTGAAATAAATTTTGCTTCAATTTCATCACCAAAAAATTTAAATATTTTTGTTAAACTATCTTCGTCTAATTTATTAATTGCATCTTTTGCTGAAAAAGAGTTTAGACCCATTTTCATATTTAATTCACCTTTAGATGAAAATGATAGACCTTTTTCTGTATCTTTAATTTGTAAAAATGAATAACCGAGATCAAAAATAATACCTTTTATATTTTCATTTTTTAATTTTAAGTTTGAAATTTGACTGAATTTTAAATTTTTATATAAAAATCTATCTTCAAATTTTAATTTAATTTTTTCAGCTATTTTTTGTGTTGTTATATCTCTGTCTAAAGAAATGACTTTTGTTTCAGGATAACTTAATATTTTTTTTGTATAGCCACCTTGACCAAACGTACAGTCAATAAATGTGCCACCATGTTGAGGGGTAATAACGCTAATTATTTCATTGAGCAGTACAGGATAATGTTTAATTTTATCCTTTACTATGGTGGCTTCCATTTATTTTTTTGAAGACCATTAATTTTTTTGTCTTCTTAAAAATGCAGGTATTTCTAAATCATCTTCCTCTTGTTCATCTTCTAACAACAAAGGTTCTGAATTTTCATTTTCACTTGATGTATTAAATAAATCTGGTTCATCCATATTTACGCCAAATTCTTCTAATCCACTAGAGGACACCTCAGTTTGAGCTTCTTCTAATTGTTGATCGTTGTTTAAAGCCTCTTGAGTAAATGAAGTTTCTTGTGCATTTAATGAGGAACTTTCTTCTATAATTTGCTCTACTTCAGTATTAGATGAAATATTCATCTCTTGGTTTGTTGCACCTTCCATCATGCTTTTTTGTTCTTCTATAACTTCATTATCAATCTTAAGTGCGTTCGCACCATGAGTAGCGGGATTTGAGGATTGATTAGAGAAAGTAAATGACGCTGTTCCCATGTTTGAAAAATCAGAATAGCCAGGATTTCTATTTTGAATTCTGTGCACCATATTGATTACTGATTTTGCTTCTGGTTGTTGTCCATCTAATGAAGTAGCAACAATTGATACTCTCATTTTTCCATCTAAATCAGAGTCTGTAATTGCTCCAATAATTAATTCTGCTTCTGGATCGACTTCAGCTCTAACTTTGTTAACTGCTTCATCTACTTCAAAAAGTTTTAAATCTTTTCCACCAGTTATATTAACTAACAAACCTTTTGCACCTTTTAAAGTGTAGTCATCTATCAATGGATTGCTTATAGCCATCTCTGCAGCCTTCAGAGCTCTACCTTCTCCTTCAGCTTCTCCAGTACCCATCATGGCTTTACCCATTGATGCCATCACTGTCTCAACATCAGCAAAGTCTAAATTTATTAGTCCAGGTCTTACCATTAAATCTGTAATACTTTGAACTCCATGCATTAAAACATTATTTGAAAGATTAAAAGATTCTTCAAAAGTAGTTTGTTCGTTAGCAATTTTAAATAAATTTTGATTTGGAATAACTATGATTGTATCAACATGTTTTCTAAGTTCTTCTAAACCTTGTTGAGCTCTTCTCATTCTTGAGGGGCCTTCGTAAAGAAATGGAAGAGTAACTACACCAACAGTTAAAATGTTTAATTCCTTAGCAGCTCTTGCAATAACATGTGCAGCACCGGTACCAGTTCCTCCACCCATGCCTGCAGCTATAAAAACCATATTTGCACCTTGCAAGGTATTTACGATTTCATTTAATGACTCATCAGCAGCAGCTTGACCAATATCTAATTTTGCACCAGCTCCTAAACCTTTTGTAAGATTAAGACCTAATTGTATTTTAGTTTTAGCTTTGCTCATTTTTAAATCTTGAGCATCAGTATTAACGGCAATAAACTCAACTCCTTGAAGATTGTTATCAATCATTTCATTTATTGCATTACCACCTGCACCACCCACTCCTAGAACTAAAAGTCTAGGTTGTAGCTCCTTAATTTCTGGTGTTTTAAAATTTATAGTCATCGTTATTTCCCCCTGTCATTTATTAAATTGCTGCTCCCATTTAAGACTTGCTCGATTTAAATTTGATTTTTTTCTAGCAGTCGCCTTAAATTTTTCAAAAAGTGTTGGTTCCCAAATTTGGAAAGTCTTTCCTTGACCAACGAACATCATGCTTTTTTTAATTTTCGCATGTTTTAATAATTTTTCTGTTAATGAAATTCTTCCTTCACTATCAAACTGTAAGTTAATACTCTCAGATAACACTGAAGTTGCAAAGACATCTCTTTTTTCATCAAATGGATTCAAACTATCTATACTATTAGAAATTTTTTCAATTCTTTCTTGTGGCCAAGCCTCAATAGATTGATTATTAAATGAAGGGAAACAAATAATACCGTTATATCCAAGGTTAGATAAATATGATCTAAAACTTGCAGGCACTGATATCCTTCCTTTTTTGTCTATATTGTTTTCGAAGCTCGATAAAAACATAACTCATAATTCTTATAAATTCCTAAATTTGGGAATTTATGGGATCATATGGGATATATAATATAGAGTCAATAGCCTGTTAATAGGTTTAATAATTGATTCTCAGCCGTTTAAAAAGTGAATCAAAACGTGAACATTTGAAATTGGAGAATTTTTTTTGCCAGATAAACTATAAGCCGGGTTCTGTCGTTTAAATTTACCATTTGTCTAGGCTTAAGATCACTCTAAAGCTCAAGCAACTAACCCTGATGACTAGCTAAGGACAGCTTTTAGTTTTTCAACAATGTCATCTCTACTTAGTCTTGCTCCCAGTGGGGTTTTCCAGCGTTCCTTGTTACCAAGAGAACCGGTGTGCTCTTACCACACCTTTTCACCCTTGCCATGATATGGCGGTATATTTTCTGTGGCACTATCCCTAGGGTTGCCCCCGCCAGGTATTACCTGGCACTGTATCCTTTCGGAGCCCGGACTTTCCTCTTTAACAAAAATTAAAGCGATAAATCATCTATCTGGCAAATCCAAACTAATCTTATTTTCAAATAATTCAATACTTGAATATCAATTATTTAATAATTTTTTTGACAATAAAAAACATTCAAAATCAATATTTCCATCAACAAGTTCATTTCTAAATCTTCTCTGAAATGCTCTGGTTAAATATTTAGTTGAATTTTTTTTACTCATTTTAGTTATTTTACGATAACCAATTTTATAGATATTTTTAAGAAATTTAGCTTTATCTTCTTGATTAATTTTTTGATTTCTAAACTTCTTTAAATTTTTTAATTTTAAATTAGGCCATATGCAAAGCTTAGTTCTGGCTAACAAATACCATGGAAATTTTTCTCCAGGATCTTTTTTTCTATCAGGCGCAATATCTGAATGACCTAAGATATTTTGCTTTTTGATTTTGTATCTTTGTTTAATTTTTTTTAATAGATCAATTAAAGTCCTCATTTGGGCTTTAGAAAATGACCTATAATTATTGTTGTGTCCAGGGTTACTTATTTCAATACCAATTGAATTCTTATTTAAAGATTTAAAATTTTTCCATTTAGAAACACCTGCGTGCCAAGCAATATATTTTTCTGGAACCATAATGATTAAATCTCCATTATTCTTAATAAAATAATGACAACTAACTTTTGAACTTTGACTTGTTAATCTTTTGATTGATGAGAATTCTTTTTTCATCCCCGTATAATGTAAAATTATAAAATCTATGTCTTTTTTTTGTCTTTTTTTCGTGTCAAAGTTAGGAGAGTACAAATTTGTTATTTTATAGGGCATAAATAGTGTTTTTTTTGTTTTTTGATAATTTACATCCTAAAATTATATATTATAAGAAATTCCAATGGTAAAAAAGTTATTAACTATACTGATTTTTAGTTCTTTTATTAGCTCGAACATATATGCGGCTGAATCACATGAGGAGCAAATTTTAAGGACAAACGACCCAGCAGAAGTAAAAGAATGTTTTGAAAAAGTAAACAGATTCACTTTTGCAGTAAATAAAAAACTTGATGATATTATTTTTGAACCTGTGGCAAGAGGTTATAGAGTTTTACCAAACCCAATAAGAAATGGTATTAGTAATTCATTAAGCAATCTCTCTAATTTGGTTACTATCCCCAATAATTTACTTCAAGGTGACGTTAAAATTGCAGGGCTAAACACAGGTAGATTTGCAATTAACACAACTGTAGGAATATTAGGATTTATAGATGTAGCAGAAAAACTTGGAATGCCTGAATATCAAAAAGAGGATTGGGGACAAACACTAGCTGTAAAAGATGTTGGGCCAGGTTGTTATATTGTTTTACCCGTACTCGGACCATCTACGGTGAGAGATGCATCTGCCTCTTTAGTTAACTTTGTAGGTGGAAACGCTTGGTACAATATAACTGTTAGAAATGAGACAGAATATTTTAATGATAATGATTATTTAGCATCAAGGCTAGGTGCAGGTTTAGATTTTAGAGCTAAAAATATTGACTCTTTTGATAATCTTGAAGAAAATGCAATAGATTTTTATGCATCCGTAAAAAGTTTATATTTACAAGATAGACTACAAAAAATACTTAATTCAAATGAAGTAATAGAGTCGATGGACGACTCTGATTGGGATGAAATAGAAGAATAAAAAGTTTATGAAAAAATTTTTTTCTTTTCTTTTTTTGGTCTCTTTAATAATCAATTGTAACAGTATTTCATTTTCAATAGAAGCTGATGTTTTTGTTCAATCAACAGTAAATAGAGCTGCGGATACCCTTGGGGGAAACAAAACTAAAGAGGAAAGAATTACAGAATTAAAAAATATAGCTTTGGATACAGTTGATATTACAGGAATAGGCTTTTATTCACTTGGAAAACATAGAAAAAATTTAAATGATGATCAAAAGAAAGAGTACTCTGAGGCTTTTAAAGAATATTTTTTAAACAGTTTTTCAAGTAGATTAGCAGAATACTCAAATCCTGTAATTGAAGTAAATTCTAAAGAAAAAATCAATGACAACTACACTATCGTTTCAAGTGTACTTGCTGGAACTGACAAAAGACCAGAAATTAAAATTGAGTGGAGAATATATACAAAAAATCCAGATAAACCATTGATAAGAGATCTGATTATTGAGGGTTTAAGCTTAGCGAGAACTCAAAAAGAAGAATTTAATTCAATAATTACTGGAGCAAATGGTGATATCAATGCTCTATTAGAGAATTTAAGAAACTTCAGTAATAACAAATAATTTTTCAATCAATAGTAACAAATTGTTTTTAAAAAGAATTAACGCTAAATTTTGCCTTTTCTTTTCATCGTTATATTCGTTCACCTTCTCAGGTTATTATTTATATAAGGCAATAATTTTATACTTTGTTCAATCTGCAATGGAAGATACTTTTGTTGGTGGAAATACATCAGATGTTTCAATAACTTTATGGTTTATAGTTTTTGTCTTAATGACATTAGTTGGTTTGCTCTTTGTTTACTTTGTAAAGATTAAAGATCTAAAAAGTTTAGTTGTTATTTTAAAAGGAATTTCTTTTTTTTGGGTTTTTTTTACAATATTTAATTTATATCTATTTATAGAAACTTTTTATCTTTCATTATTAGTATTTATGCCATTAATTATCAATTATTATGGATTAAAAAACGTTAAAAAAGAAATTATTCTTCAATTAAATAAAAAGGGATTAAGTGACAAAGAAATCCATCTTCTTCAATTGTTAGCAGGTATTAAAAAGAAGTAATTTGAAAGTAATGGTGGGCCCGCCAGGACTCGAACCTGGGACCAATACATTATGAGTGTACTGCTCTAACCAACTGAGCTACAGGCCCAAAAGAATATTTGATTATACTATTTTAAATCAGTTATCAAACAAAGAATTTAATGGTGGGCCGTGTTGGTTACGCTCCAACTACCCCTGCAATGTCAATGCAGTACTCTACTATTGAGCTAACGGCCCAAATTAACTTTCCAAGAAACTTTTTAATTGTTTTGATCTGCTTGGATGTTTTAATTTTCTTAAAGCTTTAGCTTCAATCTGTCTGATTCTTTCTCTTGTAACTGAAAATTGAAGACCCACTTCTTCTAAAGTATGGTCAGTGTTCATTCCTACACCAAATCTCATTCTTAAAACTCTTTCTTCTCTTGGAGTTAAAGTAGATAAAATTTTTGTAGTCGCTTCTCCTAAATTAGATTTAATTGCTTGTTCTAATGGCGCTAAAGCTTTTGTATCCTCAATAAAATCACCAAGACTACTATCTTCTTCATCACCAACTGGTTTTTCTAATGAAACTGGTTCTTTTGAAATTTTTAATACTTTTCTAACTTTATCCAAAGGCATTCTTAATTTTTTAGCTAATTCTTCAGGTGTTGCTTCTCTACCATATTCGCTAAGAATTAATCTTTGTGTTCTTACAATTTTATTAATTGTTTCTATCATGTGAACTGGAATTCTGATTGTTCTAGCTTGATCAGCTATTGATCTTGTTATTGCTTGTCTAATCCACCAAGTAGCATAAGTAGAAAATTTATAACCTCGTCTGTATTCAAACTTATCTACAGCTTTCATTAATCCAATGTTACCTTCTTGAATTAAATCTAAAAACTGTAAACCTCTATTTGTATATTTTTTAGCTATAGAAATTACTAATCTTAAATTAGCTTCCACCATTTCTTTTTTTGCGATCCTAGACTCTTTTTCACCTTTTTGGATTCTACTAACTAACTGTTTATAATCTGTAACAGACATGCCAAGTTTATGGCTAATTTCAATTAATCTATCTCTTATATTTTTAAACTCTTCTTTATTTCTAGAAAAGAATTCTTTCCATTCTTTATTTGTATCTAAAAACTTTTTTAAGTTTGGATTAATTTCATTTCCAACATAAAATTTAATAAATTCATTTCTACTAATTTTTTGATCCATAGCTAAACGCAACAAATTACCTTCTAATGAAATAATTTTTTTATTTTCAGCATAATGTTTTTGAACTAATTCCTCTAATACAGAGGGTGACAGCTGAAGAGTTTTTATATTCTCTAAAATATCATCTACAATTTTTTGATATGTTTTTTCTTTAGATGGTGAAAAAATTTGAGAGTTTAATAAGCATTCTAATTTTTCTTTCTGATACTTTATTAATTTATTATATTCTTTTGTAAGTGTATTTACAGTCTTTAAAACTTTAGGTTTAATCTCAGTTTCCATAGCTGCAAGAGTTGGATTAAAATCATCATCGTCAGTGGTAGTTTCCTCTTCACCTGAATTTTTTTGTTTTGCACTTGGGCCTGTAGACTCGTCCTCCATATAATTAGTGTCAATATCGATTATTTCTCTAACTAAAATTTCATCTTTTTGAAGTTTCTCATCCCACTCAAAAAATTGTTGTGCTGTAATAGGGCTTTGTGAAAGTGCAATTAACATTACATCCTTTCCAGCTTCTATTCTTTTTGCGATTGCAATTTCACCTTCTCTAGAAAGAAGCTCTACCCCACCCATTTCTCTTAAATACATTCTAATTGGGTCGTCGCTCTTCTCTATAGTTTTGCCTTCTTCTTTTGGAGAGTTCTCTTTTTTTCTTAAAGCTTTAAAATCTGATTTTTTTTCTACTAATGAAATATTTTCATCAAGTATATGAATAAAAGCTTGTCCTAAGTTTTCATCTGAAAGATTTCTCTTTCCAAGAGATTTGCTTAATTCTTCATAGGTTATAAAGCCTCTATGGGTTCCACGCCCCATTAATCTTGCAAATGATTTAGTAATTATTCTTTCCACAGTAAAATAGTTTGAGAGACTTATATAATGTCAAATAAGCAAAAATCCATTAATAATTTTTGCTAAATTAATTGATATTTTGTCTTTTTTTTAGCTCTTTTAGCTCATTAAAAGTATCTTCGCTAAAGTCTTTTGAAAATCTCGATTCTAATTCTTGGATTCTGAACTCTAAATCATAATTATTTAAATCTCTCTTAATATCTTCAAGAATTTCAATAACCTCAAAATCATTATTTATTTTATTTTTTAGTATATGCTTAATTGGTGCAAATCGATTTATTTTATCAATTATTTGATTATCTAGATCCAAATCCTCCAGATGAAGTTTTTCCTCTATTTTTAATTTCTCAGTTATAGAATTAAATATTGTTTTATTTTCATCTGTAAATATTTTTATATTGTCTAAAAGATTAATATTTTCTTGTAGAATATTTAAGCTATTAATCATTAAATAGATAAGAGAAAACTCTTTTAATTCAACTCCGCTGAACTGCTTGCTTTCTTTAAAATGTTTTTTTGTCACCTCTAAAGATTTAATTTTTTTTGTATATCTTTTTTTTTTTATTTGTGATTGATGTGGTGTTAATTCTGAAATTTTCTCTAAGAAGTATTCTAAAACATATTTTTTAATCAACGTATCTTTAATACTATTTGCGATATTTCTTAATTTTTTTTCAAATATTGCTAAAGATGAGGGATCATTACTAGTTTGTTGCTTATAATGATTGAAAATAAACTGATGAATTGAAAGTTTACTATTTTTTGAAAAATCTAAAAAATTATTTTTTCCATTTTTACTAACATAGCTATCAGGATCTTCATTTTCTGGTAAAAATAAAAATGATATTTGTTTATCTGGTTGTAAATCTTTAATTGAGTTTTCTGCTGCCCTTAATGCAGCTTTGTATCCACTCTCATCACCGTCAAAACATATTATAATATCATCAAAAAATTGATTCAAAGTTGAGATTTGTTTGTCAGTAAGAGATGTGCCTAAGTTAGCAACAACATTTTCAATTTCATTTTTATTTAAACCAACCACATCCATGTATCCTTCTACCAAATATATATTCTCAGATTTATTAGAAAGTTTTCTTGCTGTGTCTAGATTATATAAGTTTGATCCTTTTTTAAAAAAATTTGTCTCAGGTGAGTTAATGTATTTTGCTAAGTAATCTTTCTTTTCAATTATTCTTCCGCCCAATGCAATTGGTTGTCCAGACAAATTATTTATTGGAAAAATTATTCTATTTCTAAATCTTTCTACTAACTTATTGTTTTTATCATCAATATAAAATAATCCTGTTTCTAATAAAGCGTTCTCTTTAAATTCATCTTTAAATTTTTCAATAAAAGTAGAATTATAATTAACAAAACCAATCTTAAATTTTTTTACAATTTCTTTTCCTAAAGATCTATTTTTTAGATAATCTCTAGCATTAGAATAAGTTTCATTTTTTAATAATTCATTATGATAATAATCAACGTAACGTGAATAGATCATTGAATATTCTTTCCACTTCTTCTCTCTTTCTTCATCTTGTTTTGAAAACATATAAGGTTGCATACCTGCCACATTAGCTAAATATCTAACGGCTTCACCAAACTTTAAATTTTGAGTTTTCATTACAAAATCAAAAATATTTCCATGTTCTGAAGTAGCAAAACAATGATAAAATTCTTTTTCATCATTTACAGTAAATGAAGGTGTTTTTTCATTTTTAAATGGAGATAAACCGACAAATTCTTTTCCTCTTTTTTTTAGATCAACTGTTTTTGAAACAACAGTTGATACTTTTAATCTTGATTTAATTTCATCAAGATACTCTTTGGGATATTTCATTACTTATTTAATAATTCTTTTATTAAAGAGCCTGCTTTTGCAAAATCTATTTCATCAGAATATTCTTTTTTAAGAGTACCCATTACTTTGCCCATGTCTTTGATAGAGGCAGCTCCAGTTTTTGAGATTATTTGCTCACAGATTTTTTTTGTCTCTTCTTCACTTAATTGTTTGGGTAAAAAACTTGTCAAAATATCATGTTCATTTTGTTCAACTTCCAAAAGATCTGTTCGATTATTCTTTTTATATATTTCAATCGATTCGGCTCTTTGTTTAACCATCTTTTTTAAAAGTTTTTTAATATCCTCATCGTCAGTTTCTTTTTTATTCGGACCTGACCTATTTGTGATATCTAAATCCTTAATAGATGATAAAATTAACCTGTAAGTTGAGATTTTAGATTTATCTTTAGCTTTAAGGGCATTTTTATACTCTGTTTCGATTGTTTCTTTTAAAGACATAATTTTTTTAATCTACTTAAAAGATAAAAATGGTCAAAAGAAAAAATTGTTTTTTCACAGTTTTATAATACATATCGGTTGCGATAATAATTCAATTATTGTAATTACCTTTAACTCATGAGTTGTAATTGATAAAAAAAAGAAAAAAAACTAACTCAAAAATAATCCCAGATTTACACACAGGCATTTTAGTTCTTGAAAATAGAAAAATATTTAAAGGTGTTGGTCTTGGTTACCAAGGAACTGCTACAGGCGAAGTCTGTTTCAATACATCACTTACCGGATATCAAGAAATTATTTCTGACCCATCTTATGCTGGTCAAATAATCAATTTTACCTTCCCTCACATAGGGAACGTTGGGACAAATATAGAAGATGTAGAGTCTGATAAAATTTGGACTAGAGGAGTAATTATTAATTCAGAAATAACTGACCCATCAAATTATAGAGCGCTTTCTCATCTAGATAATTGGCTAAAAAAGAATAAAATTGTCGGAATAACTGGTTTAGATACAAGAAGTTTAACTAATTTTATTAGAGACAAAGGTGCTCCAAAAGGAACGATTTCTCATTCAAAAAGAGGTAAGTTTAATCTTAACAATTTAACTAAGAACACAATTAATTGGAGTGGATTAAAAAATTTAGATCTTGCAAAAGAAGTAAGTACAAAGAAAAATTTTACCTGGAAAGGTTTTAAAACATGGAGAAAAGAAGATGGATTCAAGAAAAATAATAAAAACAAATATCATGTTGTAGCCATAGATTATGGAATTAAAAAAAATATTTTAAGATATTTTTCAGACTTTAAATGCAAAGTTACTGTTGTTCCTTGTGATGCTAGAGCTGATAAAATCTTAGCTCTTAAACCTACTGGTATTTTTTTATCTAATGGGCCTGGCGATCCTGCTGCTACAGGTAAATATGCAATTCAAATAATAAAAGATTTAATTAAAAAAAATTTGCCAATATTTGGTATTTGTTTAGGCCACCAAATCTTAGCTTTAACGCTTGGTGGAAAAACAAAAAAAATGAAATTAGGCCATAGAGGTGCTAATCATCCTGTTAAAAATCTAATTCATGATAAAGTAGAAATAACAAGTCAAAATCATGGTTTTGAAGTTATACAAGAAAGTTTACCTAAAAATGTAGAAGTAACTCATAAATCTTTATTTGATAATTCAATTGAAGGAATACGATTAAAGAACAAACCAATTTTTTCTGTTCAATACCATCCAGAGTCTAATCCTGGTCCACAAGATAGCGTTTATTTGTTTCAAGAATTTATTAACTCAATGAAAAAAAATGCCAAAAAGAAGAGATATTAAAAAAATATTAGTTGTGGGAGCTGGACCAATAATTATTGGTCAAGCATGTGAATTTGATTATTCAGGTACTCAAGCTTGTAAAGCGTTAAGAGATGAAGGTTATAAAGTAATATTGATCAATTCAAATCCAGCAACAATCATGACTGACCCAGACGTTGCTGATAAGACTTATATAGAACCAATTACCTTAGAAGTCCTAGAAAAAATAATCAAAAAAGAAAAACCAGATGCAATTTTACCTACAATGGGAGGTCAAACAGCTCTAAATATTGCAATGGATGCTGAAAAAAAAGGAATTCTTAAGAAATATAAAATTGAACTGATAGGTGCAAATTCAAAAGCTATTTCAAATGCTGAAGATAGAAAAAAGTTTAGAAAAAATATGTTAGATATCGGTTTGGACTTACCAAAGTCACAAATTGTAAATAACATTAAACAGGCTTCAAAAGCTTTAAAACAAATTGGTTTACCTGCAATAATAAGACCCGCTTTTACTCTTGGTGGTCTTGGTGGTGGTATAGCTAGAACAAAAAAAGATTTTACTAAAATTGTATCTAATGGTCTACATGAGTCACCTGTAAGCCAAGTTTTAGTAGAGGAATGCTTGCAAGGATGGAAAGAATTCGAAATGGAGGTTGTTAGAGATAGAAAAGACAACTGCATTATTATTTGTTCAATTGAAAATATTGATCCTATGGGAATTCACACAGGAGACTCTGTTACTGTTGCCCCTGCTCTGACATTAACTGATAAAGAGTATCAAGTGATGAGAAATGCTTCTATTGCATGCTTGAGAAAAATAGGAGTTGAAACAGGTGGATCTAATGTTCAGTTTGCAATCAATCCTAAAAATGGACGTATGGTTGTAATAGAAATGAATCCTAGAGTTTCTAGATCATCAGCATTAGCCTCTAAAGCAACAGGTTTTCCAATTGCTAAAGTTGCAGCGAAACTTGCAGTTGGTTACACATTAGATGAGCTTAAAAATGAAATAACAAAAGTAACACCCGCTTCATTTGAGCCAAGTATTGATTATGTTGTAACTAAAATTCCAAGATTTACCTTTGAAAAATTTCAAACGTCACCTGCTGAGCTTGGTACATCAATGAAATCTGTAGGTGAAGCTATGGCAATAGGAAGAAACTTTAAAGAGTCTCTTCAAAAAGCATTGGTATCATTGGAAACAGGTTTTTCTGGTTTAGATAGAATTTTTGATTTAAACAAAAACCAAATTGAGAGAGAACTAAAAGAAAATATTCCAAACAAAATACTCTTAATTGCTGAAGCAATAAGAAAAAAAATAAATCTTAAAAGAATATATAGTTTATCAAAAGTTGATCCATGGTTCTTGGAGCAAATAAAAGAAATAGTCGATAATGAAACAAAACTAAAACAAAAAGGTTTGCCAAAGAATTTTGAAGAATTTAATAAAATAAAATCAATAGGGTTTTCAGATAAGAAATTATCTGAACTAACAAATATTTCCGAAGATACCATAAGAAAAAGAAGATCTGCATTAAAAGTATTACCTGTGTACAAAAAAGTCGATACTTGTGCAGCAGAATTTAAATCTTTTACACCTTATATGTATTCCACATATCAGAGGAATTTTTCACTAAACACTGAATGTGAAGCAGACCCGTCGTCAAAGAAAAAAATCATTATTCTTGGAGGTGGTCCAAATAGAATAGGACAAGGAATAGAGTTTGATTATTGCTGTTGTCAGGCAAGCTTTTCGTTAAAAGACGCTGGTTTTGAAACTATAATGGTAAATTGTAATCCAGAAACTGTTTCAACAGATTATGATACTAGTGACAGATTATATTTTGAACCTCTTAAAGAAGAGTATGTATTTAATATAATCAAAAAAGAACAAGAAAATGGAAATTTAATTGGAGTGATTGCTCAATTTGGTGGTCAGACACCGATTAAATTAGCAAAATTTTTACACGATAACAAATTACCAATTTTAGGTACACAATACTCCTCAATAGACTTAGCTGAGGATAGAGATAGATTTAGAAATCTATTAAACAAACTGGACTTAAAACAAGCTGAAAGCGGAATAGCTAAAACATATAATCAAGCAATTAAAATCGCAGAAAAAATTGGTCTTCCTTTGATGGTTAGACCTTCATATGTTTTAGGTGGAAGAGCCATGGAGATTGTTCATGACAAGAGCCAGTTAAAAAATTTTGTATTAGAGGCATTTAAAGCTGCAGAAAATAATCCAATATTAATTGATAAGTTCTTAGACCATGCAATGGAAATTGATGTTGATGCACTTTCAGATGGTAAAGAAGTTTATGTAGCTGGAATAATGCAACACATAGAAGAAGCAGGAATACACTCTGGAGACTCTGCTTGTTGTTTACCTCCTGTTTCAATTAAACCCTATTTGGTAAAAGAAATTGAAAACCAAACTAAAAAATTAGCGTTGGCACTTAAAGTTAAAGGTTTTATGAATATTCAATTTGCAATTAAAAAAGATGAAATTTATGTAATCGAAGTTAATCCAAGAGCTAGCAGAACTGTTCCATTTGTATCCAAAGCAAAAGGATTACCACTTGCAAAAATAGCCTCTAGAGTTATGGCTGGTGAACAATTGTCTAAATTCTCATTAAAAGAAAAAACTAAAAATATGTACGCAGTTAAAGAGGCAGTTTTCCCATTTAATAAATTTCCTCAAAGTGATGTACTTCTTGGCCCAGAAATGAAATCAACAGGTGAAGTAATGGGATTTGATAAAGACTTTGGTATTGCCTACGCAAAAAGCCAAATATCAGCCTACAATTCTTTACCTACTAAAGGATTGGCGTTTATATCACTTAAAAACTCTCATAAAGATGAAGGTATTGATCTTGCTAAAGAACTTATAAAATTAAACTTTACATTATGTGCAACAAGAGGAACTGCGGAGTACATAAGAAAATTTGGGATGAAATGTAAAATTATCAATAAAGTTAGTAGTGGAAGACCTCATATTGTAGACGTTTTAGACTCAAAGAAAATAGCTTTGGTAATCAATACTGGAGGTGGAAACAGTGAACATAGATTAAATGATGCGATTGCATTGAGAAGAGCTACATTAAAAAATAAAGTTCCTTATTGCACAAATATGTCAACTGCAATGGCTTGTCTACAAGGAATAAAATCTTTAAAAACTAAAAAATTAGAAGTTAATTCTCTTCAAGACATTTAATTATTTACTTTCCAATCTGTTGGGAAAGTTACATAATTTACTTGGACACATCTTCTTTCTTTAACAATTTTTTTCTTTTCCATACCATGCCAAGTATTTGGACCGCTTGTAAACATGTATCCATAATTATGTTTATAGGGAACTGTTTTTACTTTTTCTAATTTTTCATTATAAAAATCAGTTCCAAGATCTTCAGACTCATTAACATTGTTTACAAAAATTAATCCTGAAAGTAATTTTTCTTTGATATCACAGTGTGGTTTCAGCCAAAATCCTTCTCTATCACAAATCACTTCAACTCTTACATATGAATTTGATAAATCTTTATTTATCATTTTTGAAATTGTTTCATGAGTTTCTTTAGACTGAAGTTCATTGATAAATTCTACTAAATTTGGGAAATCGTCTGCATTCTCTCTAGTTATAAAACATCTGAACTTTATGGCCTTTCCTCCTGAGGCTATCCCCTCTCTAAATTCTGCTGCACCACCATCGATAGCTCTTGTCCCATCATAATTCAAATTATGCTTAGTTACATCTGGGATATCTGCCTCTACTATTTCTTTAATAGCTCCATCGCTTAGAGCATTATCGTACTCCCAATGATCAAAAGGAAATTCATGTTTTTTGGAATGATTTTTAATTGAGTTAAGAAAAGTCATATTTAGTTAGTTGTTCTTTTATATAGCTTGATATTCTATCAGTTTCATTAAGTTTATCATAACTCCAATCTTCTACAGTATTATCAAGATCTTTAATAATTTTCATAGATTTAAATAGTTCGAAGAATTTTTTAAATCTGTAATTACTTTTTATTGGTTTCATTTGGGCTACATAAATTGGTTTACCAGTCATTGCTGATTCTGAAATCATAGAAGTTGAATCACATGTAACAACTATATGATCAGCTATTTTTAAAGAAGATAAGTAAGCTTTCTTATCTACTGTATCTATAATTATTTGGTTTTTATCAAAATAGTTTTTTGCAATCTCAACAATATTTTTTGGAGTTCTCATAGATGGAATTAATATTAATTGGAAACCATTTTGAATGAAGTTTTTTTCTATTTTTGCAAAAATATTTTCAATTTCTAATTTATCATAATTATAATATTTATTTGGACCACCAACTATTAAAGCAACTAATTTATCTTTTTTAATTCTATCTTTTAAATAATGCTCATTTTCATCAAGTTCTTTGTGTCTTAAGTAATGAATTGCTCCTTTACTTGTTATTACATTGCTACCTATCAAACCATCATGTTGTGGTGCAATAATGTAATCGAAATTACTTAATGAAACTTTTGGATCTTGAATGTGAATATTCATTATTTTGTTTCCAAATTTTTTTTTTAAAAATATTGATGGAATCACACTTTTTCTTCCACACGAAATAACAATATTGAAATTTTGATCTATTTTATTTTTGAAAACAAAGTCCTTCACAGGAGTTATGCTTGGTGGAATAAGCTTCCAAAAAGAACTCAATTCAATTTTCTCGTGTGTAAAATCTAAGTCTAAAGCTTTAGCAAGGCCTTCAACTTGACTTATCATTCCATGCATGCCTTCAGTTAATAATAAGCCTTTTAATTTTGTCATTTATAACTATATAGCTCTCATATGAATGAAAATCCAATTAAACACACAAAAGTATTAATTATAGGTTCTGGTCCTGCAGGTTATACTGCAGCTGTATATGCTGCTAGAGCAATGTTGAAACCAATTTTAGTTTATGGAGCTCAACCAGGTGGACAATTAACAACAACGACTGATGTTGAAAACTTTCCAGGCTTTGCAGATGTAATCCAAGGTCCTTGGTTAATGGATCAAATGAAAGATCAAGCAAAAGCTGTTGGTACAGAAATGATTGAAGATCATATTTCTTCAGTAAACTTAAAATCTACTCCATTTGAAGCGATTGGTGATAGTGGTCAAAAATATACTGCAGACAGTATAATTATATCAACTGGTGCACAAGCAAGATGGCTAAATTTAGATTCAGAACAAGAGTTTAGAGGTTTTGGTGTTTCAGCTTGCGCTACATGTGATGGTTTCTTTTTTAAAGATAAAGAAGTTGCAGTTGTTGGTGGTGGTAATGCTGCTGTCGAAGAAGCGATGTTCCTAACTAAATTTGCATCAAAAGTAAAATTAATTCACAGAAGAGATACATTAAGAGCTGAAAAAATGCTCCAACAAAAATTGATGGAAAATAAAAAAATAGAAGTAATTTGGGATTCTGTTGTTGAAGATGTAATTGGGGATAATGAACCAAAAAATGTAAAAGGAATTAAAGTTAAAAACCTAAAAACGAATAATGTTGAAGAAATGAAATTAGATGGCTTATTTATCGCAATTGGTCATGACCCAGCAACACAACTATTCAAAGATCAACTTGAAATGGATAAAGAAGGTTATTTAATTACTAAACCAGATTCTACTGAAACAAACATACCAGGAGTTTATGCTGCTGGAGATGTTAAAGACAAAACTTTCAGACAAGCTGTAACTGCTGCTGGAATGGGTTGTATGGCGGCTTTAGAAGCTGAGAAATTCTTATCTCACTAAACTATTTATTAAGGCTTTCACAAAAAGTTTTAATTCTGCTCATTGCTTTTTGTAAATTCTTCATAGATGTTGCGTAAGAAATTCTGAAATAACCATCTAGCCCAAATGCTGAACCTTGAACAACTGCCACATTAGATTTTTCTAATAATTTTTGAACAAATTCAGTATCTGTTTTTAATCCAGTCTTTTTATTTAATAGACCTTTGCAACTTGGGAAAACATAAAAAGCTCCCTCAGGTGTTAAGCAGTTTATTCCATCAATATTATTTAAGCTTTGCACTACAAAATTTCTTCTTTCCTTAAACGCTTTGGATCTTTTTTTTATAAAACTTTGATTGCCATTTAAAGCTTCAACAGCGGCTGCTTGGCTTATCGAAGATGGATTTGACGTAGATTGAGATTGAATTTTTCCAATAGCTTTAATTATATCCTTTGGACCTGCTGCATAACCTATTCTCCAACCAGTCATTGCATAAGATTTACTAACGCCATTCATTGTTAAGGTTCTGTCTTTTAATTGAGGAATTTGCGCAATTGTAAAAAAGTTGAAGTTATCGTATTTGATATGTTCATAGATATCATCACTCAAAATATGAACTTTTTTATTTTTGACTAAAACTTTTGCTAAATTTTGAATTTCTTTTTTTGTGTAACCAGCGCCTGTTGGATTAGAAGGTGAATTTAAAATTAACCATTTTGTTTTTTTTGTAATTGCCTTTTTAAGTTTGCTGGGAGTAAGTTTAAATCCTTCTTGCTCTGTACATTTAACTATTTTTGGTTTTCCCCCTGCTAATAAAACCATATCAGGGTAAGAAACCCAAAAAGGTGCAGGAATAATTACTTCATCACCCTTGTTAAGGGTTGCCATAAAGGCATTATATAAAACCTGTTTTCCACCAGTTCCAACAGTGATTTGATCAGTGGTATAGTTGATTTTATTTTCTCTTTTAAACTTATCTACAATAGCTTTTTTTAATGCTGGAGTTCCATCTACTGCTGTATATTTAGTGTCTCCACTTTTAATTGCCTTTATCGCTGCATTCTTAATGTTGTCTGGTGTATCAAAATCAGGCTCACCTGCACCAAGGCCTATCACATCTTTACCAGCCGCTCTTAATTCTCTTGCTTTCTGAGTAACTGCTATAGTTGGGGATGGTTTAATTCTTTTTAAACTGTCTGATATTATACTCATTGAAATATTAATTAATTTTACTACCTTCTTTAATATATGGAAAATACATATCAAGATTTAATTACAGATATTCAAAGTAAAAACCCGAAAATCAGTGGAAAACTTGAAGGTGGCAAAAAATTCAAAATTAAATCTGATTTTAAACCTGCAGGCGACCAACCAGAAGCAATAAAAAAACTTGTTAATGGAGCAAATAAAGAAGAATTTAATCAAGTACTATTAGGAGTGACTGGATCTGGAAAAACTTTTACAATGGCTAAAGTAATTGAAGCTACCAATAGACCTGCATTGATTTTAGCTCCTAATAAAACTTTAGCTGCCCAACTTTATGGGGAGATGAAAACTTTTTTTCCAGATAACGCTGTCGAGTATTTTGTTTCTTACTATGATTATTATACTCCAGAAGCTTATGTTCCTAGATCGGATACTTATATTGAAAAAGAAGCATCTATTAATGAACAGATAGATAGAATGAGACACTCGGCAACAAGATCTCTTTTAGAAAGAGATGATGTATTAATTGTTGCAAGTGTATCTTGTATTTATGGATTAGGCTCGGTTGAAGCATATAGTAAAATGACTTTAACTCTTCAGAAGAATTACGATTACAACAGAGAACAATTAATAAAATCGTTAGTTGCTCTTCAATATAAAAGGAATGATCAAAATTTTTATAGAGGAACCTTTAGAGCAAGAGGAGAGTATCTTGAAATATTCCCTTCTCACTTAGAAGATAGAGCTTGGAGACTAAGTTTATTTGGCGATAAACTAGAGCAAATCGAAGAATTTGATCCATTAACTGGCGATAAAGTAAGAGACCTAAATTTAGTTAAAGTTTATGCAAATAGTCATTACATAACCCCTAAACCAACAATAGAACAAGCAGTTATAAATATTAAGAGAGAACTAGAAGTAACTTTAAAAAAACATAGATCAGAAAATAAACTTTTAGAAGCACAAAGATTAGAAGAAAGAACTAAGTTTGATTTAGAAATGATTGAAGCAACAGGTTCTTGTGCGGGAATTGAAAACTACTCTAGATTTTTATCAGGTAGAAAACCAGGAGAACCACCTCCTACTCTATTTGAATATTTTCCTGATAATACATTAATTTTTGTTGATGAGTGTCACGTAACAGTTCCTCAACTTAATGGTATGTACAAAGGTGATAGATCAAGAAAAAGTACATTAGCAGAATACGGTTTTAGACTTCCTTCATGTATGGATAACAGACCACTAAAATTTGAAGAATGGGATTTAATGAGAACTCAAACTGTTTTTGTGTCTGCAACACCTGGTCCTTGGGAACTGGAACAAACAAAAGGCAAATTTATCGATCAGGTAATAAGACCCACTGGACTAATTGATCCACCTGTTGAAATAAGACCAGCAAAAAATCAAGTGGATGACTTAATGCATGAATGTAAAAAGGTTATAGAAAACAATCATAGAGTTTTAGTCACTACCCTAACAAAAAAAATGGCAGAAGATTTAACTGAATACCTACACGAAAACGGAATAAAAGTTAGATATCTTCACTCAGATATTGATACTCTTGAAAGAATAGAAATCATGCGAGACTTAAGAATGGGAGTTTTTGATGTGCTTGTTGGTATAAATTTATTAAGAGAAGGATTGGATATTCCTGAATGTGCACTAGTTGGAATATTAGATGCTGACAAAGAAGGATTTTTAAGATCTGAAACTTCTTTAATTCAAACTATTGGAAGAGCAGCAAGAAATGTTGATGGTAAAGTTGTTTTATACGCTGATAAAGAAACTAAAAGCATAAAAAAAGCTATACAAGAAACTGAGAGAAGAAGAAAAATTCAACTTGATTATAACAAGAAACATAAAATTGATGCAAAATCTGTAAAAAAAGAAATAAGTGACATATTAGAAAGTGTTTACGAAAAAGATTATGTCAAAATAAGTGAGGGCTCGAATGTTGGTGGAAATCTTAAAAAACATTTAAAAGCTCTTGATAAAAAAATGAAAGAAGCAGCATCTAATTTAGAGTTTGAAGAAGCAGCAAAAATTAGAGATGAAATTAGAAAACTTGAAAGTACAGAATTAGAGATAACTCTAAATCCTAAAATTAGACAATATGATGTAAAAAATAAACTTTATCCTAAAGGTAGATCAACATTAGGAATGCCAGGAACTAAAGTTACAAAAAAAAGAGATAAAAAATGGAAGCACGGAAAATAATCATCACAGGTGGTGCTACAAGGATTGGAGCCGCTATAGCAAAAAAATTATCTGGTCCAAATAAAGAAATATTAATTCATTATAATAAATCAAAAATAAAAGCTGAAATATTAAAAAAACAGTTAGAGAAGAATAATACAAAAGTCTATTTAGTAAAAGGTGATCTAAGTAAAGAAAAAGATATTAATAAAATATTAAAGTTTGCAAAATCGAAATTAAAATATTTTGATTGTCTCATAAACAATGCATCTTTATTTGAAAATGACAAATTAGATAACTTCACAAAAAATAGTTGGGAAAACCATATTAACACTAACTTAAAAGCACCCGCATTATTATCAAAAGGATTTAGCAAAAATATTAAAAAGGGGAATAACAATATTATAAATATTATTGATCAAAGAATATTTAAACTTACTCCATTCTTTTTTTCTTATACTTTAAGCAAAACAGGTCTTTATACTTTAACCAAAACTAGCGCTATGAGTCTTTCACCAAATGTAAGAGTAAATGGAATTGCGCCAGGGCCAACTATGAAAAATATCAGACAATCAGAAAAGCACTTCAAAAAGCAATATTTAGCAACGCCTCTCAAAAGACAAGTAGATGTTAATGAGATTTGTAATGCAGTTGACTTTTTTATCAAAAATAGATCTATTACAGGCCAAGTATTAGCTATTGATAGTGGACAAAATATGAATTGGCAAACTCCAGATATAATTGGGACAAAAGAATGAAAAAGAATAATTTAAAATTAGTTAAAATTAATAAGACAAAAAATCTTTTTAATTATGAAAAGAAAATTTTAATTAATGAGTTAATTTTAAATTTAAAATTAGGTTATTATGACTTCGAAAAAGAAAAACCTCAAAAAGTCAAATTTAGCCTTGAAATAGATTATGAGGACAAAAAACCAACAAATGATAAAGATATTAAATCAATTGTAAATTACGGCACGATTGTAAAATTAATTACAAAACTAGTTAAAAAGAAACATTACAATTTCCTAGAAACATTAGCAGAAGCAGTTTTTGATGAATTATTCAAAGACAAAAGAATTGCAAAGATAATGTTAAAAATTGAAAAATTAGAAATCCTTAAAGAATGCTCTTCAGTTGGTATTCAAATTACCAAAAAAAGAAGTCATGATAAGTTCTGATATAGGTAAGGAAGTCATTAAAAAAGAACTTCCTTTAATTCCAAAGTTGCCTGGTGTTTACAGAATGTTAAATGATAAAGAAGAAATTCTTTATGTTGGAAAGGCAAAAAATTTACCAAATAGATTAAAAAGTTATGTTGCAGAAAAAAATCACATAATTAGAACTGAAAGAATGTTATCTCAAACTAGGAAGTTGGAGATAACAACTACTTCTAATGAGAGTGAAGCTTTATTATTAGAAGCAAACTTAATCAAAAAACATAAACCAAGATTTAATATTTTATTAAGAGACGATAAATCTTTCCCTTTTATTTATATTGGTAACAAAGAAAAATGGTCTCAAATTAAAAGACATAGAGGAAAAAAAACTAAAGAAGGTTTTTATTTTGGTCCTTTTGCTTCTGCTGGTTCTGCAAATTGGACTATCAAAATGATACAAAAAATTTTTCATTTAAGAGTTTGTGATGACACGGTTTTTAAAAATAGAGAGAGACCATGTATTTTGTATCAAATTAAAAGATGTTCTGGTCCTTGTGTTGGATATATTAAAGAAGATGAATACAAACAAACTGTCAATGATGCTATTGAGTTTGTTTCAGGAAAATCTAGAAAAATTCAAAAAAATCTTTCTGATCAAATGGAAAAGGCAAGCGAAGAACTAGATTTTGAAAAAGCAGCAATTTTAAGAGATAGAATAAAATCTCTAAACATAATTCAATCCTCACAAAGAGTTAATGAAGCAAATTTAGTGGAGGCAGATGTAATTGCTGGTTATAAAGAGTCTGGTAAAACTTGCATTCAGGTATTTTTTTATAGATCTAAACAAAATTGGGGCAATCAAGCATTTTTTCCTAAGCATGATCCAGATGAAAGCTTGAATGAAATAATTAATTCATTTGTTTCTCAATTTTACGAAAATAAAAGTGTTCCATCGTCAATTATACTGTCAGAAGAAATTAAAGAGAAAACTTTAATTGAAAAAACTTTAACTCAAAAAGAAAATAAACAAATTACTATTTCTGTGGCTAAAAAAGGTTCTAAATTAAAAGTTATTAATCAAGCAATTAAAAATGCTAAGGATAGTTTAAATAGAAAACTTTATGAAAGCCAAAATAATAAAGATCTTTTTGATTCAGTTGCTAAAAAATTTAATCTAGAAACAAATATCAGTTTAATTGAAGTGTATGATAACAGTCATATCCAAGGCACAAACAGCGTTGGAGCTCTAATTACTTATGGAGAAGAAGGTTTTATTAAAAAAAGATATAGAAAATTCAATATTAAAACAAAAGGTAATGAACAGGATGATTATGGAATGATGAGAGAAGTATTGAGTAGAAGATTTAAAAAAGCAGTACAAGAAAAAGATAATTATTTAACATTTCCAGATTTAGTTATAGTTGATGGAGGTAAGGGCCAATATTCAGTGGCTAGAGAAACTTTAAACGAATTGGGCCTTCATGATATTCCATTAATTGCTATTGCTAAGGGTAAAATGAGAAATAGTGGTAATGAAACATTTTTTCATAATGGTAAAGAATATAAATTTACTAGAAATGACCCTACTCTTTTTTTCTTACAAAGAATCAGAGATGAGTCTCATAGATTTGCTATAAGTGCTCATAGAGCTAAAAGAAAAAAAGGGATAAGCAAGTCTCTTTTGGATCAAATTGAAGGTATTGGATCAATAAGAAAAAGGGCTTTATTAAATCACTTTGGCTCAGCAAGAGCAGTTGAATCTGCTAGTTTAGATGAAATTAAATCAGTTGATGGAGTTGAAGAAAAAGTTGCAAAAAAGATATATAACTTTTTTCACGAATAAAAAATGTTAAAAAAAATTCCTAACATACTTACAATTGGAAGAATAATAATTGTTCCTTTTTTTGTTATTGCTTTTTTTCTACCAGGTTTTTATGGTGATATAATTGCTTTAATCCTATTTATTGTTGCCTCTTTTACAGATTTTTTAGATGGAATGCTTGCAAGAATGATGGAGCAAGAGTCTAAACTTGGTGAATTATTAGATCCAATAGCTGATAAAATTATAGTTGCTGCAGCGCTTATTTTATTAGTTATGAATGGAACTATAAAAAATTACGAGGTGATCGCAGCAATAATAATTCTAACTAGAGAAATTCTTGTATCTGGTTTGAGAGAATTTCTTGCTAAAGGAAGAATAAAACTTCCTGTTTCAAACTTATCCAAATTAAAAACTGTACTTCAGATGGTTTCAATTGGTCTTTTACTGTCTGGTGAAACTGGAAACAAAATTATAAATTTTCAAGATTATAATGCTCAAACCATTGGGATAATTCTTTTATGGTTGTCAGCATTTTTAACTTTATATACTGGTTATGAGTATCTTAGAAAAGGTATAGACCATGCTATATCGGAAGATAACAAAAATTAAGCTGCTTTCTTTTTTCTTACTAAAGATTGATAACTTTCATTTAAGTCAATTATTGTTTCACAGACTTTAAATTTGTTGTCAGCAATACAAGAAACTGGGGTTACCTCAGCTGCAGTTCCTGTCAAAAAACAACCCACAAAGTCTTTCAGTTCATTAGGGCTAATTTTTCTCTCATTTACTTTAATGTTTTTTGATCTAGCAATATCAATCACCGTTCTTCTTGTTATTCCATCTAAAAAAGAGTCTGGAACTGGTGTGTGCAATTCTCCATTTTTATCTTTAAAAAAAATGTTAGCGCCTGTCGCTTCTGCAACATTACCCTCATGGTCTAACATCAAAGAATCAGTGTAACCATCTTTTTCTGCTTCATGTTTAGATAAAGTACAAATCATATATAATCCTGCAGCCTTTGTGTCCCAAGGTATTGTATTTGGAGCAGGTCTTCTCCATTTTGAAATGTTTAATTTTATACCCTCAACTTTAAGTTTTGGGTCAAAGTAAGATCCCCATTCCCATGTAGCAATTGCAACATGAATTTTGGTCTGTTGTGCTGAAATTGCCATCATTTCACTTCCTCTCCAAGCTACTGGTCTAACGTATCCATTTTCTACTTTTTGAGTTGCAATGATTTTCTTGGATGCCAAATTAATTTCTTCTTCACTATAAGGTATTTCAAAGCCCATTCTTTTTGCTGAATAAAAAAATCGAGACGTATGTTCCTCTAGTTTAAAAATAGAACCTTCGTAAACTCTTTCTCCTTCGAAAACACAACTTCCATAATGCAAGCCATGACTTAAAACATGGACTTTCACATCAGTCCAATCTACAAGATCGCCATTATACCAAATTTTTCCGTCTCTTTTATCGTAGGGTATCATGTAAGAAAATTTATTTTAATTTATCTGAAAATTATCTTTGTATCTTCAATATGTCAATATAACTTACCCATAATGAAAGAATTACTTTATTTAAAAGACGATCAATTAAAAGATCTTATAGAGAAACTTTTCATTGCATACAGAGACACTTTTGCAGATCCTAAAAAGATATTGGATAAGCATTCAATTGGAATAGCTCATCATAAGGTTATACATCTATTGTCAATGTATGAGGGTATTTCCATTTCTGAATTATTACATAAATTAAAAGTAACAAAACAAAGCTTAAATAGAGTTCTTAAAGATTTGACAAAACTTGAAGTAATTAGATTTGAAAAAGATGAAAAAGATACCAGGGTTAAGCACGTATATTTAGATGAAAAGGGAAAGAAATTATTTAAAGAAATTTTTGAAATTCAAAAAAAACGAATTTATACCGCTTTATTGAGTTCTAAATCAGAAGAAGTAATTAACTTTGATAACGTTTTGAAGAAAATAATTAATGGATAATTTTCTAGCTCATATTTTAGTTGTTGACGATGATGATGGCATAAGAGATTTGGTTAAGAAATATCTTAATGAAAATAATTTTTTAGTCACCACATCAAATAGTGCTGAAAATGCATCAGAAAAAATTAAAATTGTTAAGTTTGATATTATTGTCTTAGACATAATGATGCCTGGGAAAAATGGCCTAGAGTTTATAGAGGAACACAAAAGTACTCTCAAAACACCCATAATTCTTTTGACTGCTAAAGGCAATGCAGATGAACGCGTTGCGGGCCTCGAGATTGGAGCCGATGATTATTTACCAAAACCATTTGAACCTAAAGAGTTAGTGCTAAGAATTAAAAATATTTTAAATAAAACTAAAACTATTGAACAAAAAAGAATTGTTGAAT
This sequence comes from Candidatus Pelagibacter sp., assembly GCF_052049975.1. Taxonomy (GTDB): domain Bacteria; phylum Pseudomonadota; class Alphaproteobacteria; order Pelagibacterales; family Pelagibacteraceae; genus Pelagibacter. Next base: position 261,587 of record NZ_JBNGYZ010000001.1, read on the forward strand.
TTTCAAATATAAAAATTGATTTGAATAAATTACTAATTCTTAAAGAAAATGAAGAATTCAAAATAAACAATACAGAAAAAATTATTTTAGAAAAAATGATTAATAACCCAGGAAAAACTTTTTCTAGAGAAGATATAGGCAAATTAATCAATTTAGATAAGGAAAGATCAATAGATGTTATCATTACAAGACTAAGAAAAAAAATTGAGTTAGATCCAAAAAATCCAAAATTTTTACAAACATTAAGAGGTAGTGGTTATGTTTTATGGATTGAATAAATTTGTAAAAAATCTATTACCTAAAAGATTATTTTATAGAGCACTTTTAATTGTAGCTACTCCAGTAATCTTATTGCAGTTAGTTGTTACAATCGTATTTTTTGATAGCCTTTGGATTAAAACTAATAAAGGTCTTACAAGAGCATTAGTTAGTGAAATTGATACATTTATTGTTGCTTATGAGAACGAAGATAATGATAAGGAATATTTAATAGACCTATTTTCAATTTATTTAGATTTAAATATTAAATTTATTGAGGATGATGAATTTGATTTCAAAATAAATGAAAGATGGTTTAGTCCTTTAGATAGATCTTTAAGACGAGAATTAAAATCAAGCATAGGAAATCAAAAATTTTGGTTTAGCACAACTGATTATTTAGAATTAATCAATGTTCGAATAAAATATAAAAATGGATATTTTGAATTTTTATTTCCCAAAGATAGAGTATCAAATTCTTCTGCAAGATTATTCGGTTTATGGATAACAGTACCTGCTATAGTTTTGATCACAATAGCTATGATATTTCTAAAAAATCAAACTAGACCTATTACAAATTTAGCAAGAGCTGCTGAAAAATTTGGTCGTGGAGAAGATGTGGATGAGTACAGACCATCAGGTTCTTTAGAAATTCGTCAAGCTGGATACGAATTTGAAAAAATGAGAAAAAGAATTCAAAGACATCTCAATCAAAGATCAGAAATGCTTTCAGGTATAAGTCATGATTTAAGAACACCATTAACGAGAATGAAATTACAACTTGCATTTATTAAGGATCAAGAAATCTCATCAAAACTAAGTGAAGATATAAATGAGATGGAAAAAATGCTTAATGAGTATTTGCAATTTACTAGCTCAAATTTTTCAGAAAAAAATGAGATATTCAATATTTCCTTACTAATGGATGAAATTATTCAAAAATATGAAAACAAAAATATATCAAAAAAATTAATTGATGAAATTTATATTAATGGAAGAAAAAATTTATTAAGAAGATGTTTTAATAATATTATAGATAATGCTATCAAATATGGATCAAAGGTAGATATATCATTATCTAAAAAAGGTAAAAATCTATTTATAATTATTGGAGATGATGGTCCAGGTATTCCAGAGGCAGAATACAATAACGTATTTAAACCATTTTATAAAATTGATAAAGGAAGAGCTGAAGCAAAATCTAGCGTTGGCTTAGGCTTATCAATTGCTTCTGATATAATAAGATCTCATGGAGGCTATATTAGATTGAACAAATCTAGATTAAATGGGCTAGAAGTTAAGATTTTTTTACCCGTTTAGTTTTTTTTTTAACAACGGTTTTTGTCTTCGTTTGTTTTAATTTTGCTATCTTATTTTCTAAGTTTTCAACCCTTTTTGCTAAAACGTCAAATTCGTCTTTACTAGTCAATCTCATTCTGAAGACAATCTCATCTCTTTTAGATCTGAGTATGTTAATTATCTCATTACCTAGATCTTTAGAAGTAATTAAGCTTTTTTCAAAAACTTGAGATAATTTATCAAAAACAAATTTTGAATTTTTCATAATTTTATTTAATATTAAAAATAACTTATAATCATTTAACTAAATGTTCATTAATAATTTTGACCCAGTTGCATTTACAATCCTATCTTTTGAAATAAGGTGGTACTCATTAGCTTATATTTTTGGAATTTTAATTGGTTGGTATCTAAGTAAGAAATTCTTTATTGATAATGATAAATTAAAGGAGGTTTTTGATGATTATATCACTTATGTAATCATTGGAATTATTCTTGGAGGAAGATTGGGTTATGTTTTTTTCTATGACTTTAGTTATTTTTTAAATAATCCAGTAGAAATTTTTCAAATATGGAATGGGGGAATGTCATTTCATGGAGGTTTATTGGGTGTAATACTTGCATCTCTTTTATTTTCAAAATCAAAAAATTTAGATGTTTTTGAATTTCTTGATATAATTGCAATTGTAACACCAATTGGATTATTTTTAGGAAGAATTGCTAATTTTATAAATTCTGAACTTTATGGAAAAGCTACAGAGGTAATTTGGTCCGTAAAGTTTGTAAAAGTAGATGAAATTTATAGACACCCATCTCAATTGTACGAGGCATTTCTAGAGGGAATAGTATTATTTGTAATTTTAATATTTGTTAAAAAAAGATCAAAAAGTTTAAATCCAGGATATATTTCTGGAATATTTTTAATTTTTTATTCCATATTTAGATTTATTTGTGAATTTTATAGAGTTCCAGATGAACAAATTGGATATCTCTTATTAAATCTAACCTTGGGTCAATATATTAGTATAATTTTCTTAGCAATTGGAATCACAATTTTTTCTTTTAAAAATGAAAAAAAATAAAAGTAAACTATTATCTCTAGATAATTTTATTGATTATGCTCTGTATGACAAAAAGAAGGGATATTACATAAAAAAAAATCCATTTGGAAAAACTGGAGATTTTATTACTGCTCCAAATATTTCTATTCTATTTTCTGAAATGATTTCTATTTGGTTGCTTTCATATTGGAATCATCTAAATCAACCAAAAGAAATTGATATCATCGAATTAGGTGCTGGTAATGGGGCACTCATGAAAGGAATAATAAATACATTAAAAAATTTTCCTAATTTTTATAATTCTTGTAATTTTTTGATATATGAAAAAAGCAAAACTTTAATTGATATTCAAAAAAATAATATTTCTTCACAGAAAATCTCGTGGAAAAAGAAATTAGAATTTAAAAAAAAAAATCCTATAATATTTATCGCTAATGAATTTTTTGATGCTTTGCCTATAAAACATCTAACTAAAATCAAAACTGTTTGGTACGAGAAATATGTAGAAATTTTACAAAATAAAGGAAAATTTAAACAAAAAAAAATAGATATTAAAAAGTACAAAAAAGACTTGTTTTCTGAAATCATAAAAAAACAAAAGTTTGTTGAGTATTCTCCTCTCTCCCTAAAATATTTAAGAGAAATAGGAAAAATTATTAATACAAATGACGGTGGTTTATTGTTGTTTGATTATGGGTATTCAGAGAATAAATTTAAAGATACTCTTCAAGCAATTCAAAATCATAAATATGCCAACATTTTAGATAATATTGGCAATAGAGATATTACTTATAATTTGAACTTTTACTTTCTTAAAAAATTTATACAAAGTTTAAAAGAGTTAAAAAGCATTTACATCAATCAGCGAAACTTTCTTTTAAATATGGGAATAATGCAAAGAGCTGAGATTATATCTAAAAAACTTAAATTTTCAAAGAAAGCAGATTTATTTTATAGAGTTGGTAGACTAATTGATGAAGACAAGATGGGCTCTTTGTTTAAAGTAATGTTTATAACAAAAAAAAATAATTCATTTAAGGTGGGTTTTTAAATTGATTAAGTCAAAAAAATTATCTTCACATAATATCAAACATGGATTTTTTAATAAAAGAGGAGGAGTATCTAAAGGTATTTATCAAAGTCTAAATTGTGGTCCAGGATCTAATGACAATAAAAGATTTGTAAATAAAAATTTAGACATTGTTAGAAAAAAAATAAATAAAAATACTAATGAAATTTATCTAGTAAAACAAATTCATAGTAATAAATTTGTGTTTATTGATAAAAATCAAAACAAAAAAACTAGAAAAGTTGAAGCAGATGCAATAATCACAAACAAAAATAATCTGCTAATTGGAGTTCTGACAGCAGACTGTGTACCAATTTTAATATCAGATAAAAAAAACTCTATTGTTGCTGCAATTCACGCGGGATGGAAAGGCGCCTATAAAGATATTATACAAAAAGTTATAAAATTCATTGTTAATAAAGGATACAAATCCAGAGATTTAATTGCTGCAATTGGACCATGTATTTCTCAAAATAATTATGAAGTTAAATATGACTTCAAAAAAAAATTCTTAAAAAAAAACCGTAAAAATAAAATATATTTCAAGAATATTAAAAATAGGATTTATTTTAATTTAAGAAATTTTGTTAAGAACACCATAAAGCATAGTGGTGTTAATAAGATAGATGTGCTAAATAAAGATACTTTTAACATAAAAAATAATTATTTTAGTGCAAGAAGAGCAACTCATCTCAAAGAGAATGATTATGGTAGAAATATTACTTTAATTATGATTAATTCTAAAAATTCATGAAATTATTAACTGGAAATAGTAACAGACCTTTAAGTAAGAAGATTTCCCAATATCTAAAAACAAAACTTGTCAATTCAAGTATTAAGAAATTTGCTGATGGAGAAATTTATATAGAAATAAATGAGAATATAAGAGGTAATAGTATTTTTATCATTCAATCAGTTTCCTCTCCCGCAAACGATAATTTAATGGAGTTATTGTTATGTATAGATGCCCTTAAAAGATCATCGGCAAAAAATATTACCGCTGTCATTCCGTATTTTGGTTATGCAAGACAAGATAGAAAAGTTGTACCAAGAACATCTATATCAGCAAAATTGGTATCTAATCTTATCACAAAAGCAGGAGCTGACAGAGTTGTGACAGTTGATTTGCATTCAGGACAAATTCAAGGATTTTTTGATATTCCTGTAGACAACTTATTTGCAACTCCAATATTTGCTCGGCATGTTAAAAAGAAAATAAAAGAAAAAAATCTTATTTGTGTTGCACCAGATGTGGGAGGTACTCAAAGAGCAAGAGCACTTGGCAATCTTCTTAACGTTGGACTTGCTATTGTGGATAAAAGAAGACCAAAACCAGGTCAATCTCAAGTAATGAATGTAATTGGTAATGTTAAAGATAAAACTTGTATAATAGTAGATGACTTAATTGACTCTGGAGGAACAATAGTTAACGCAGCTAAAGCTCTTAAAGATAGAGGAGCAAAAAATGTTTATGTATATATTACACATGGAGTTTTGAGTGGAGAGGCAGTTAAAAAGATACAAAAGTCAGTTATAAAAAACTTAGTTATTACCGATACGATAGACAATAGCGATAAATTGAAAAAAGCTAAAAATATTGAAGTTTTATCTATTTCTGGACTTATGGGGGAAGCGATAAAAAGGATCTCTAATTCAACTTCTGTATCTGATTTATTTAAATAATTACCTTGTTTTATTGAAGAAGTTGGGCTAAAAGACCCCAGTTTTATGAATTCTCTAGACGCTACTATAAGAAATAACAAGACTAAGGGTGAGCTTAGTATCATTAGAAAAGAAGGTAATGTACCAGCCATAGTTTATGGTGGTAAAGATAATAACGAAAATATTTCAATTTCGAAAAAGACTTTAAAATCTTTAGTTGAGAAAGATAATTTCTATTCAAATATTATTAGTTTAAATATTAATGGAAAATCTCAAAACGTTTTACCGAGAGAGGTAATTTATCATATTTTATCTGATGAACCTATTCATGTGGATTTTCAAAGAGTTGTACCAGGAGTAAAAATTAGAATAGATGTTCCAGTTCAGTTTATTAACCAAGAAAAATCACCTGGCCTTAAGAAAGGTGGTGTATTGAACATTGTAAGAAGAAAAGTTGAATTAAGATGTCCAAGTGAAAAAATTCCAGAGAGTTTAATTATTGATCTAGATGGAGTTGATATTGGTGAAAGTTTTAAGATTTCATCAATTAAACTTGAACAAGATGTAGTTCCTACTATTCAGGGAAGAGACTTTGTTATCGCTACATTAGCTGCTCCAACAGTTATGAAAGAACCTGAAAAACCTGCTGAAGCTGAAGCTGCTGCAGAAGGTGCAAATGCTGCTCCTGCAGAAGGTGGGGATAAACCAGCTGAAGGTGATAAACCAGCTGAGAGTGATAAAAAAGAAGCTGCTCCAGCAGAAAAAAAGTAATCTAATAATTGATCTTTAAAAATTAAAATAAATTTATGCTTTTATTTGTAGGTTTAGGCAACCCAACACCAAATAGTGAAAATAATAGACATAACATAGGTTTTAAAATTATAGATGCCATAAATAAAAAATTTGGTTTATCAAAACAAAAACCAAAATTTAAAGGTTTACTTACCACTGGTGAAATTGAAGGCGAAAAGGTTTATGCAATAAAACCTCTAACATTCATGAATAATTCTGGAATATGTATAAGAGAATTATTAGAATATTTTAGAATTGATGCAGAAGACGTGATTGTTTTTCATGATGATCTTGACGTTGAATTTGGAAAAATTAAAGCAAAATTTGGGGGGTCAAGTGCAGGTCATAACGGTATTGCATCTATAGATAAATTTATTAGTAAAGAATATTCTAGAATTAGAATTGGAATTGGAAAACCAAAAGGCAACATTGAAGTTGGTGATTTTGTTTTACAAAACTTTGATGATGATGAAATGACTGAGTTAGAAAAAATCACAACAAATATAACTGAGTCTCTAGATATTCTTGTAAAGAAAAAATTAGACTTATTTTCAAGCACAGTAAACAATAAATAATGAGTTTTAAATGTGGAATTGTAGGTTTGCCCAATGTAGGTAAATCTACTTTATTCAACGCTTTAACAAATTCTAATAAAGCTCAGGCAGCAAATTTTCCTTTTTGTACAATTGATCCGAACGTAGGTGTAGTTGCTGTTCCCGATATAAGACTAGATAACTTAGCAAAAATATCAAAATCAAAAAAAATAATTAATACAACAATATCTTTTGTCGATATAGCGGGATTAGTTAAAGGTGCATCAAAAGGAGAAGGTCTTGGTAATAAATTTCTATCTCACATAAGAGAAGTTGATGCAATAATTCATATGATACGGTGTTTTGAATCGGATGATATCCAAAATGTAAATCCAGATGTCGATCCTGTAAGAGATCTAGAAATTATTGAAACAGAAATGATGCTAGCTGATTTAGAATCTATTCAAAAAAGACTTGAAAAAAATAATAAAAAGAATGTTGAACCTGAGCAACTAAAATTATTAGAAATTGCTTTAGATTGTATAAATAACGATAAAAGTTTAGATACTTTGAAGGAAGAATTCACATCTAAACAGTTGAAACAAAGTGGGTTGCTTTCAATAAAACCCAAAATATTTGTTTGCAATGTTGACGAACAAAGCGTTCAAAAAGGAAATAATCATACTGAAAATTTTATAAATAAATATGGGAATGAAAATACATTGATTGTTTCTGCTGATATAGAAAATCAAATAAACGAACTTGAAGATAGTGAGAGAAAAAATTACATGGATATGATTGGTTTGAAAGATACAGGTTTATCAATGTTAATTCAGAAGGGTTATGCAATATTAGAATTGGATACTTTTTTTACTTCTGGACCAGAAGAAACTCGAGCTTGGACAATTCAAAAAAATTGTTTAGCTCCTAAAGCGGCTGGTGTAATTCATACAGACTTTGAAAAAGGATTTATTAGAGCTGAAACTATCTCATATGAGGATTTTGTATCAAACGATGGGTGGGTAAATTCTAAAACAAATGGTAAAATGAGACTAGAAGGTAAAGATTATATTGTTAAAGATGGTGATGTTTTAAACTTCAGATTCAACACGTGACCAAATTCTTTTCATGCTGAAATAAACTAAAATTGTTAAAATAATCAAATATACAATAACTTTGAAACCCATTTGGTGCCTAGACTCCAAATGAGGCTCTGCGGACCACATCAAAAATGTCGTAACGTCTTTTGCCATTTGTGCCTCAGAAGCAACAGTACCATCTGAGTATTCAACTAAACCATCTGATAATGGTTTAGACATCTTTATCTTATTACCATACATGTATTTGTTGTAATGCACTCCATCATCTAATTTCATTCCACTTGGCGCATCTTCGTAACCTAAAAGCAGTGAATAAATATAATCTACTCCACCCCCTCTTGCTTTAACAAGAACAGACATATCTGGTGGATAAGCACCACCATTAGCTGCTTGAGCTGCTTTTACATTTTCGTAAGGTTTTACAAACTTATCTGATAATTTAGCAGGTCTAGTAAACATTTCTCCATCTTCATTCGGTCCATCTGTAATCTCAAAAGATGCTGCAATTGCTTTAGCTTCTGCTTCTGAAAATTCTGGTCCTCCTTTTTCAGATAAATTCCTATAACTCAAATATTTCATCGAATGGCAAGAAGAACAAACTTCTGTATATACTTGATAGCCTCTTTGAAGAGAACCTCGATCAAATTTTCCAAACAAACCTTTAAAAGACCAATCAGTTTTCAAATATTCAACCTTCTCTGCAGAATTAGCTGGAAAAGTAAAAATAAAAACTAAAACAAGGAATTTTAATAAAATTTTCACTTTTAGTTTAATGACCTTTCATCTTTTTTCTTGGCCATTGCTAAGTTAGGCGATCCACCTAATACAGGTTCTGTTATGCTCAATGGAACCGGTAAGGTTTTCTCTTTCATTCCTAAAACTGGTAAAATCACCAAGAAGTGTAAAAAATAATATGCTGTAGCAACTCTCGCTATTAATAAATAAAGACCTTCTGCAGGCATTGCTCCAACATAACCAAGTATCAAAACATCAGCAACTAATATCCAATAGAATTGTTTATAAAGTGGTCTGAAAACAGCTGATCTAATTTTTGAAGTATCCAGCCATGGTAGCGCTGCTAAAATTAAAATTGCTGATAACATAGCTACAACACCTAATAATTTATCAGGTACAGATCTTAAAATTGCATAGAAAGGTAATAAATACCACTCTGGTACAATATGAGCTGGTGTAACCATTGGGTTAGCTTCAATGTAGTTGTCAGCATGACCTAAAATATTTGGTGTATAGAAAACAAAAAAGGCAAAAACGATCATAAACATTAGTAAAGCAAAGCCATCTTTTATGACAATATATGGATGGAATGGTACAGTGTCCTTTGAAGGTTTTTTGATATCAATTCCAACTGGATTATTATTTCCTGGAACATGTAAAGCCCATATGTGAAGCACAACTAATCCTAAAATTAAAAATGGAATCAGATAATGTAATGTAAAAAATCTTGTAAGAGTGGGATTATCAACTGAATACCCTCCCCACAACCATGTAACTATTCCTTCACCTACTAATGGGATAGCGCTAAATAAATTCGTGATAACAGTTGCACCCCAAAAACTCATTTGACCCCAAGGTAAAACATAACCCATAAAAGCTGCAGCCATCATTAAAAGATAAATGATAATACCAATGATCCATATAATTTCTCTTGGTGCTTTGTATGAGCCATAAAATAAAGATCTAAATATATGAATATAAACAGCTAGGAAAAACATCGATGCACCGTTTGCATGAATATATCTAATTAACCATCCATAGTTTACATCACGCATGATATGTTCAACACTTTCAAATGCCATATCAGCATGTGCAATATAATGCATAGCTAAAGTCAAACCAGTAACGATTTGTGTAATTAAACAAAAAGTTAAAATACCACCGAATGTCCACCAGTAGTTTAGATTTTTTGGTGTTGGATAATCTGTTAAATGGTTTGCTAAAGTTAGCAAAGGTAATCTATCGTTAAACCATTTACCTACTTTTGAATTTGGTGTGTAATCGTGATCACTCATTTTTTATTTATCCAATCTTAATTGTGTTTGCATTAACGAATTCATATTTGGGAACTTCCATATTCCAAGGAGCAGGACCCTTTCTTATTCTTCCAGAAGTATCATAATGAGAACCATGACAAGGACAGAACCATCCATTGTAATCACCTTTATCATTTAATGGAACACAGCCTAAGTGTGTACAAACCCCTAACATCACTAACCACTCTGGGTTTTTGGCTCTATCTTCATCTTTTTCAGGGTGTATCAATTCTTCCATTTTGACTGCTCTAGCTTCATCAATTTCTTCCTGAGTTCTTCTTCTTATAAAAACAGGTTTACCTCTCCATAAAACTGTAATTGTATTTCCTGGTTGAACTGAGCTAACATCAACTTCAGTACTAGCTAATGCTTTGACTGATGCATCAGGGTTCATTTGATCAATCATTGGCCAGACAACAGCTGCAGCTCCTACTGCTCCCACAGCATATGTGGCGGTAAATAAAAAATCTCTTCTTTCTGGTTTTTTCTTAGAATCAGACATATATAAAATGTAATAAAAATTATTTAATATATGATTTTCTATAAGAAAATACTTTTTTTTCTATGGATAGAATGACACATAAACGAAAGACTGATGCCCAAAATTGCATTATACGAACCTGATATACCTCAAAATACTGCAGCAATTATTAGAACTTGTGCATGCCTTGGAGCAGAACTAGAAATTATTGAACCATGTGGATTTCTACTAAGCGATAAACGATTTAAAAGGGTAGTTATGGATTATTTTAATGAAGATGAAATCAAATTTTATCAAAATTCTGAACATTTTTTTGATGAAAAAAAAAATGAAAGAGTTGTGTTAATGACCACAAAAGGGTCAGTAAATTACACTGATTTTAAATTTGATAAAAGTGACACTCTACTATTTGGTAGAGAAAGTTCAGGTGTTCCAGATTTTGTGCATAAAAAAGTTTCAAATAGACTAAAAATACCAATGGCCCAAAATAAAAGGTCTTTAAATTTAGCTACATCTGTTGCTATAATTTTAGCTGAAAATATAAGACAAATAAATTTATCTTAATGGAATTAGAAATAAAAAAAGATTTAGCAAGTAATTGGTTTAAATTATTACAAAATTCCTTTTGTAATGACATAGAAAAATTTGAGAAAAATAAATTAAAATTTAAATCTACTTCTTGGAAAAGAAGTCAAAAATTAGATGAGGGAGGAGGTGAATTTAGAATTCTTAAAGGTGGTAAGATATTCGAAAAAGTTGGAGTTAACTTCTCAAAAGTTTACGGAAAATTTCCTAAGAAATTCCAAAAAAATATACCAGGTGCATCTAAAGATCCAAGATTTTGGGCTTCAGGAATTTCAGTAGTAATGCATATGAACAATCCTCATATACCTGCAATGCACTTTAATACTAGATTTATAAGCACAACTTTCGAATGGTTTGGAGGTGGAATGGATGTAACACCTGCAATTAATGATTTAAATGAAAAAAAAAATTTTCATAATAGTTTAAAAAAGATGTGTGACAGGCATAATAAAAGTTATTACAAAAAATATAAAAAATGGTGTGACGAATATTTTTTTCTTCCTCATAGAAAAGAGCCAAGAGGGATAGGTGGTATATTTTTCGATTATAAAAAAGAAAATTTTTATAATGATTTCAAATTTGTTAGAGATGTTGGAATTACATTCCAATCAATATTTAATTCGATAATAAATAAAAAGATAAATAAAAAATGGTCATTAAAAGAGAAAGAAGCTCAGTATATAAAAAGAGGTAGATATGCTGAGTTTAATCTATTATATGATAGAGGAACAAAATTTGGATTGCAAACAGGTGGTAATGTAGAAGGTATCTTAATGTCATTACCTCCATTAGCAAAATGGAAATAAAATGGATAAAGAGCCAATAACATTAAATGGTCTTAATAAACTAAAAGAAGAACTTGTTTATTTAAAAGAAAAAAAAAGACCAGAAATTGTTGCTGCAATAGCAGAAGCTAGATCTCATGGTGATCTAAAAGAGAACGCTGAATATCACGCAGCAAAAGAAGAGCAGTCACATAACGAGGGAAGAATTGACGAAATAAACGATATCATTGCTAGAGCAAACGTTATTGATGTTACAAAAATAAATAATGATGGAAAAGTAATTTTTGGCTCAACTGTTTTTCTTGAAAATTTAGATACTGGTGAAAAAATTAATTATAAAATTGTTGGTAAGGATGAGGCAGATTTAAAACAAAAACTTATTTACTTTCAGTCACCAATAGGAAGAGGTTTAATTGGAAAAAATAAAGATGATCTTGTTGAGGTTAAAACACCAGCGGGGATTAAAAATTTTGAAATTAAAGACGTAAAATATATTTAATTTCTTACAATTCTATCAATTTGGTCTTTAGAAATATTGAAGTCATTGTTCACCCAAAATTCTTCTAGTAGTTTCAATTTTTTTCCTAATGTTTTGCCTTCAACTAAATCATATTCTTGCATCAGATTTTTAGTTTCAATTGGAAATTTTGGTAAATCTTTATTTTCAAATGTATTTTTTAAATCAATCAATTTTTGATCTATTTTTTTGCTTGTAAGAATTTTATAATTCAAGATGTCTAAGACAGACTCTTTGCCATCAAAATAAATTTTTTTGACTAAATTTTTTTCTGTAAAAGTATTTTTATTAACTTTAGATTTATAAAAATTATCTAAATATTTTATTCGTTTTTGATCTTTTTTAGAAATGTTAAACTTATATATAAAATAATCAGCGTTATCAGTATTATCTATAATCATTACCGCTAATAAAAAAGAGAAGTCTGCCTCTAGATAAATTTTCTTAGAAATTTCGTTTAATTTTTCAAATGAATTAATTTTTAAAATTTGAGGAAAAATGAGCCTCAAAAGTTCTACACTTTCTTTATCTTTTGAAATATTTTCTAAGCCATTAGATCTAATAATCTTTCTAAGCTCATCTAACAATCTTTCAGAAGATAAATTTTTAATACCATCCAAGTTAATTTTAATTTTTTTTAAAATTCTTGGATCATGTTTATTTTTTGAATATTTAAGAAAAAATCTCACATATCTTACTATTCTTAAATAATCTTCTTTTATTCTTTTTTCAGCATCACCAATAAATTTTATTTTACCTGCTAATACATCTTGTCTACCTTCATAAGGGTCAAACAAATTACCTTCTTTATCTGAGTATATTGAATTTATTGAAAAATCCCTTCTAGATGCATCTTCTCTCCAATCGTTTGAAAATTCAATTTTTGCATGCCTTCCATCAGTAACAACATCTTTTCTAAGTGAGGTAATTTCAAATTTTTGATTATTGATAACGGCTGTAATTGTGCCATGCTCAATACCTGTTTCATAAAAATTAATATTGTTTTTTTTTAATGCTTGAGACACATCAGCAGGCGTTAAATTTGTGGCTAAATCAATATCATCAACTTTTTCTTTATTAATTATTTTTCTTATGCAACCACCAACATATCTCAATTCACTTTCATCAGAGAATGAGTTGATAGCATCAAATAATTTATCGACTTCAGTATCTATTGAAATCTTTTTTATATTTTTTGTAACGTAATCTAAATTACTAGTTCTTGAGAAAAATTTATCTATCAAGCTTTCCATATTTGGCTGGGGCGCTAGGATTCGAACCTAGGATGCAGGTACCAAAAACCCGTGCCTTACCGCTTGGCTACGCCCCAATATCGTTTTCATATAACACAAAAAAATAAAATTTATATAGTTTTTGCAACAATACACCAATAATTTCTAAATTTTTTATTTATATACTTTTTTGCTAATTCACTGTCCTTTTTAGTCAAATAATATCCAACAATTACTGAGCCAGATCCAGTCATTCTGACGAATTTTGATTTTGTGTAATTTTCTAAGTGAGATTTAATTTGTTTCAATTTTGAATATTTTCTTAATGCTATTGGCTCTAAATCATTTTTAAAATTTTTCAATTTATCTAAATTAAACACACCAGCTTTTGATTTATCAAAAATGGCTTTAGAGTATTTTTTAACTTTTGAGTAAATTGCCTTTGTGGAACATCCAAATTTCGGCTTTACCAGAACAATATTAAAATTTTTTTTATTCTTTAAAGCTGAGATTTTACCTTTGGAATTTAAGATTAAATTACTTTTATAAATCCCAAGAACTACATCAGATCCAATTAAATCGCATATTTCTCTAATTTTTTCTGAACTTACTTTTAAAAATTTTTTTTTTATAAAAAAAGATAGTAAACTTGCAGCATTTATCGAACCTCCACCAAGTCCAGCTTTTTGAGGAATATTCTTTGTAATTTTAATTTGAAATTTTTTTTTCCTTAGTAATTTTCTATCATCAAGAATACTTAGCAACTTTGTTATGGTATTATTCTTTTTAATATTTTTTGAAAATTTTCCATTAAATGCTACTTGATGTTTTTTATGCTTTATTTCTCTTATTTTAATCAAATCATATAAATTTAAGAAAGATACAATACTTTCAATTTTATGAAGGGAATTTTTTTTTCCAACTACATTTAAAGCTATATTTATTTTGGCAGGTGAATAAAAAGTTCTTATTTTCATTTTAAGTATTTTGAGGACCAGAGATCAATTTAATATTAATTTTCTCTTTCATTTCTTCTTCAGTGTCCTCAAAACTTAATACACTTTTCCAAAAATATCTTGCTTGGATTTTGCGATCTAATTTCCATAAAATATCACCATAATGATCATTAACAATTGGATCATCAGGCATAAGTTCAACTGCTCTTTTTAAAAATTTTTCAGCTTTGACATAATCGTCAATTAAATAATATGCCCAACCAATTGAATCTATTATATATGGATCATTACTTTTAATAGCATAAGCTTTCTCTAACATAGAGATAGCTTCATCAATTTTATAATCTCTCTCTAACCATGAGTAAGCTAAATAATTTAAAACATAAGCATCATCAGGATCAATTTCTAAAGAAGCAAGTAAATCTTTGTCTGAATTTTCAAAATCTTTAATTCTCTCGTAACTTCCTCCCCTTCTATATAAAATATCTGAGCTTAGTTCTGAATTTTGGTCAATAGAAGATAAGACTGTTGAATAAAATGATATCGCTTTTTTATATTTCTTTGCACTTTTATGAAAATTTCCTACATCTAAAATCATTTTCAAATTAGGGTTATCAAACTTTGAAAATTCTTTAACTAAATAATTTAATGCTTTTATATCGTCAGACTCCTTGCCAATAATCTGGGCTTCTTTTTTAATTCTAAACCAATAATAAAACAAAGTTTCTTTATTAAAAACTCTCAAAGTTTCTTTTGCTTTTTCATAATTTTGATTCAAATAATAATTATCTGCTACCAAAGCTAAATTGAATACAAATTTAGGATTTAAAAAATTTGCTATATTTAAATAAAAGTTAGATTTTTCAAATTGATCTTGAGATGAGTAAAGATTTGATATCAAAAACAAAAATTCACTAATTAAATCTTTATGATTTTTGCATGAAAAAACTTTTTTAAAATTTTCATAATTTTCATTTTCAATCCAATTTTTTCCTTGAGATAATAAAATAGGATTATTGATATATTCAATATTATTTGAAAGTTTAATCGCCTCATCAATTCTATTATTTTCAATCAAGAAAGTAAGATAAAAAAATAAATATCTTGAATAATCAAATTTATTATTTTCATCTATTAACTTTAAGAAAAAGTCTTCAGTATTGATATCTCCCAAATAACATCTTTTAAATGTATTTGTAATTAAAGTTAAATTTCCAAAATTTTGATCATTAAAGGAAATTCTTTTTTCTTTAAATACATAAATATATTGTCTTAAAGTTTCATAAATAATGAGGTTAAATCTGTTTTGTTCTGTTAAAAAAGATAACTTAACTAAATATTTTTCTGCTCGGTCAAAATTATCCTTCTTAATACTATCGACAATCAGCAGAACATAGCTCTCAAAAAAATCAGTGTTTTCTTTCCTTAAATTCTGCTTGATTAAATTGATTGCACCATTGATTTTATTTTCTTGAACTAAAGAAAAGATATATCTTTTAAGATAAGGGTCATGCTTATCAATGAGTATTTTTGAAGACCTAAAAAAATCTAGAGAATTTGAATTATCTTTATTCTCGTATGCAACTATCCCTGAGAAATAATTGGATAAATATCTAGAGTCAAATTTTTCAAAACTAGCACTTTTAGTATTAGTAGGTGTCTGATAAACTAAACCAATAAGAACAACTAATTTTATATATTTTAAAATCTTAAATTTTAAATGATTAAAAACAAATCTGATCATAGCCTGGTATATACTGATGAATTCATAAATACAATTGAGCAAGATTTTGTATTTAGTAATAAGCCAATAAATAGATTTAAGGTAAATTTAGAAACCTCAAAAAACCAGAATGCTGATAAAAAGGCGCTTCTGGAAGAATTAAAAAAAAATATAAACTCAATTGAAAATTGTAATTTAAAATCGAACTCCAAACATCTCATTTTAGGAGATGGAGAACCTGATAGTCGAATTATG
This sequence comes from Candidatus Pelagibacter sp., assembly GCF_052049975.1. GTDB lineage: Bacteria > Pseudomonadota > Alphaproteobacteria > Pelagibacterales > Pelagibacteraceae > Pelagibacter. The sequence continues at coordinate 277,946 of NZ_JBNGYZ010000001.1, forward strand.
CTTATAGGCGAAGCACCATCGGCCACTGAGGACGAATCTGGAAAAACCTTTCAGGGAGAAGTAGGTGCTCTACTTGATAAAATGTTACTGGCTATAGAAATTAAAAGAGACTCAATATATTTGAGTTATGCAATAAATTTCAGACCTCCAGAAGACAGGAAGCCTACTTCTCAAGAAATAAAAAGATATTCAATTTTCTTAAAAAAACACATCTCTATAATTGACCCTAAATTAATAATTGTAGTGGGTAGTTCTGCGATGGAGGCTTTAACTGGCTCAGGTAACAAGATTTCAAAAGAACGTGGAAATTGGAAAGAAATTATACTCGATAATAAAACTTATCCAATGATGATAAGCTTTAACCCATCTTACCTAATAAGATTTCCTGAGAATAAAAAATACTCTTGGGAAGATTTAAAAAAAATAAGAGACAAAATTAAAGAATTAAAAATTAAATTGTGATGCAAATTATTGCTGGTGTTGACGAAGTTGGCAGAGGAAGTTTAATGGGACCAGTTTTTGCTGCTGCAGTAATACTGGATAAAAAAATAAATAAAAAATTACTAAAAGATTCAAAAACTCTAAGTAAAAATGAGCGTGAGAAAATTGCAAAATATATTAAACAAAACTCTACGTGGAGCCTTGGAAAAGCGTCAGTAAAAGAGATCGAAAAATTAAACATTTTAAATGCAACTCTCCTCGCAATGAAAAGAGCTATATTGAAACTTAAGAAAAAACCTAAATTAATTCTTGTGGACGGTAATAAAACTCCCGAAATTAAAAATTATAATTTAAAATCAGTAGTTAAGGGTGATAAAAAAATACCTAGTATCTCTGCGGCTTCAATTATTGCTAAAGTATCTAGAGATAAATTAGTTAAAAATTTATCAAAGAAGTTTAATAAATATTATTGGGAAACAAACTGTGGCTATGGCACTAAAAAACATTTATTTGCTATAAAAAAACACGGAATAACTATTCATCATCGAAAAACTTTTGCACCAATATCTAAATTGAAATAAGTTTCACGTAGAAACACAATATCTTGTTATCATAAAAATTTAGACACAATTAAGTATAAATTAATTCAATCCCAGGTTGACCACAGAATCTTTTTAGAGTCTACTTTCACTTATACAAAATGAATTTTGAAGCAGAAAGTAAAATTGTAAATGGTGATAGTTTAAAGGAATTAAAAAAAATTCCTGACGAAACTTTTGATTTAATTTTTGCAGACCCTCCTTACAATTTGCAACTTAAGAATGAACTAAGCAGACCTGATCAATCAAAAGTTAGCGCAGTTAATGACAAATGGGATCAATTTGAAAATTTCAAAAAATATGATGAGTTCACATATAATTGGTTAAGTGAATGCAAAAGAGTTCTAAAAAAAAATGGAGCTATTTGGGTGATCGGAAGTTATCACAATATTTTTAGAGTTGGATATGCAATTCAAAACCTTGGATTTTGGATACTTAACGATGTAATTTGGAACAAAAATAATCCAATGCCAAACTTTAGAGGCACAAGATTTACAAATGCTCATGAAACTTTAATCTGGGCATCAAAATCAGAAAAATCAAAATACACATTTAATTATCAGTCTCTTAAATGTTTAAATGATGATCTTCAAATGAGATCAAATTGGAACCTTCCAATTTGTAGTGGTACAGAAAGATTAAAAAAGAATGGCAAGAAAATACATTCAACTCAAAAGCCTGAAGCTTTACTTCATAGAATATTATTGGCTACTACAAACAAAAATGATTTAGTTTTAGATCCCTTTTTAGGATCAGGTACAACAGCTGCAGTGGCCAAAAAATTAGGTAGAAAATATTATGGTATAGAAAAAGAAAAAACATATTTCAAAGCTGTAGAGCAAAGACTTAAAGATATAAAACCAATAGAAGATGATTTCTTAGATACATTAAAAAACAACAGATCAAAACCAAGAATTCCATTTGGTTCATTAGTTGAACTTGGAATAATTAAACCGGGTACGACAATATTTGATAATAAAAAGAAAATTAACGCAAAAATTATGGCTGATGGAAGTATCAAGCATCAACAAGCCGAAGGATCAATCCATAAAGTAGCAGCAACTATTTTAGGAGCTGAAAGCTGTAATGGGTGGACTTATTGGCATTATAATATGAATGGTAATATTGTGCCCATAGATCATTTAAGACAAAGATTAATTCCTAAAAATTAATTATTATAAATTTTACCTAAGTAACTTTCTAAAAATTTTTCATTTTTTACTAGTCTTTTCATAATAAAGTTTCTTGTGAAAACAAATAGCGGATTTGATAGATGGAAAGCAAATTGGTTAAATTTTGAACGCTTATTTACCATTTTTGTTTTTTGTAGCCTTCTAGGAAAATATTTGTCTGTTTCATTTATTGAAAAGTTTTGAAAAAGTTCATGAGACCCTTCAATAGATTGAGAGGCGCCTTGAGCAAAAGATGGGGGAAAAGCAAAAAAGGCATCTCCCACAGTAAAAATATTCTTGTTATTTGGATGTAGAATTTCATCAGTAATAAATACTGGAAAACATTTTAAATTATCTAATTTATGAACTATCTGATTATATGTTGGAGGAATTTCAGAAATTACCTCATCAATAAAATCTGAAGAATTAAATTGATGATAGTCTTTTAATCGATCTTTATTTAGTTTTTTTCTTAAAATACCAATAAAATTTAAATCTTCATTTTCTGATGTTGGATAAATTACGTAGTGAAAATTAGCACCAAGGAATAAGGAGATATTTTGAAAATTTATATTTTCAATTTTATCTCTATTTATAGTTCCTCTTATAGCTATTGAATTATTAAATTTTAAAGAGTTTTTTGAATTTGAAATTAATGAAGAACTTTTTGAAAATACACCATCAGCAATAATTAAATAATCAAATTTTCCTGAATAATCATTTGAAAATGAAAGCTCTATTTGATCTTTTTGCAAATCAATTTTTGAAATATTGTGGCTATAAAAAATATCATCTTTTGAAATTTTGCTAATTAAAAACTTAATTAAAGATGATCTTTTTATTGTTGTATATTTATTATTAGCAAAATTAAATTTTGAAATTATTAGATCACAAATCTTATCAGGATTATCTATTGAGTAAAAATCTAGATTGTCTGGAAAAAATTTTTGACTATCATCAAATTTATCAAATCCAATATTATTTAATAATTTAACACTATTATTTGATAGCTGTACCCCATAACCATCATCCAAATTTATTTCCTCATTTTTTTCAAATAGTGAAACCTTAAAATCAGAGTTTTGTTTAAAAATATTTGATAAATATAATCCAGATATTCCAGCTCCAATAATTGCAATTTTCTTCATTTTGTATCTAATTCTTTCAATATTCTTTTTGTGAATGATGGAAGAACAATTCCTTTCATTTTTTTTGGATCAATCCAATAATGAACCAGAGAATTCTGATCTGTCTCTGTTTTTTTGATTTGAATGGCCATGTCCATATTTGATAATTTAATGTTTAAATGTTTTTTAAATTTTTTATCATATCGCACTTCCTTCATTGGAAATATCTTTAAATTTCTCAAAAAATTAAATGTGTTATTTTTTATTAAAAAATATTTATTATTTTTTTTATGAACAATTACTACGAAAAATTTTTTTTTATTTTTTTTTAAGATTTTTTTCAAAGCAAAATCTTTTTTTATAAATGCTTTACAATTATAGTTTATAGGACACATATCACAGATAGGATTTAAAGGTTTGCAAATTGTTGCTCCTAATTCCATCAGCGCTTGTGCGTAATCACTTGAACGTCTTGTTGTTCCAAATATTGTTTTGGTCTTATTTAAGTTCTCTTTTGTAATTTGCTTTTCTTTTTTTAATAAAAGATATCTTTTAAGTACTCTCTCTATATTTCCATCTAATGGAATATAAGGTTTATTAAAACCAATAGATAAAATTGCACTTGCAGTATAATTACCAATACCTGGTAGAGAGATAAGATCTTCGAAATTGTTTGGAATTTTTTTATAATATTTTTTTACAATAACTTGTGCTGTTTTTTTAAGATTCCTGGCTCTTGAATAGTAACCTAGCCCTTCCCACAATTTAAATAATTTAGAATTATTAACTTTTGATAATTTTTCAATCGTTGGTAATATTTTAATAAATCTATTAAAATATGGGATCACTGTTGCAACTTGTGTTTGTTGCAACATAAATTCACTTATAAGTGTGTAATATTCTTTTTTTGTTTTGGAACACTTTTTTCGCCATGGCAAATCTCTTTTATTTAAATCGTACCATTTAAGAATTTTTTTTGATATCATTCTCTCTATCATATGCAATACAATAAAAACTTTAAGCAGAGAAATTCTTCCATTCAAGGTTTAAGATCTTTTAGAGACACTTTGCCAAAAAAAATTAAAAAAATAATTGATAAAAAAGGTCATATTTATTCTGAAACATTAAATAATTGGAAATACATAGTTGGTGATGAATTGTTTAAATATTGCTATCCAAAATCATTTAAAAATTCAAATAGGTTTGGAGTTAGCACATTGTTAATCATGGTAAAAAGAGGTCATGAGGTAGATCTTGAATACTCAAAACAGGAAATAATGGATAAAATGAATAATTTTTTTGGCTATTCTGTAGTTGAAAAACTAAAATTCACAAGTTTTAACGATGAAACTGAAATCTCAAACTTAAAAACTCAAACAATAAATGTGACAAATAATAAATTTAAAGAAAAAATCAAAGATGTTAAGAATGACAAACTAAAAAAATCTTTAGCAGAACTAACCAGAGTATTTAGAGAAAAATGAAAAAAACTATCCAATCAATATTCTTCATCGCAATAACATTTATAATCAATAATGTTTTAGCAAGTGAAATAAACAGAATTAAAGTTGGTAATGAAGATGCAAAGATAACAATAATAGCTTATGAGTCACTAACTTGTAGTCATTGTGCAAACTTTCATAAGAATGTTTATCCACAATTAAAAAAAGAATTTATTGATACTGGTTTAGTAAAAATTGAGTTCAGACATTTTCCTTTAGATATTATAGCCTTCAATGCTTCTAAAATTGCACAATGCAAAAATGATGGAAACTCTGAAATCTTAGAAACTTTATATGCCAATCAACAAAAATGGGTAAAGGGAAATAATGCTAGTGAGGCAAACGATAACTTAAAGAAATTTATTGAAGAACAAGGAATAAATATAGACTTTAAAAGATGTATTACAGATAAAAGAATTGAAGACTTTGTTCTAAATGATCGAATCGAAGGATCGAAAGAATTCAAAGTAAATGCTACTCCCACGATTATTATCAACAACGAAAAGTTTGAAAAATCTCTAAATTATAAAAATTTAAAAAAATCATTAGAAAAAATGATATAAACTAACTCATGGAGTTTAAAAAAATCCAATTAAATGGATTTAAATCATTCGCTGATAAAACAAACTTTTTAATTGAGGAAGGTTTGACTGGAATAGTTGGACCAAATGGTTGTGGAAAATCAAATATTGTAGAGTCGTTAAGATGGGTCATGGGAGAAACTTCTGCAAAAAGTATGCGTGGCTCAGGAATGGAAGATGTAATTTTTTCCGGAACATCTAATAAGCCATCGAAAAATATTGCTGAAGTTTCAATCACAGTTGACAATGAAAAAAATGAAGGTCCTATTCAATATAGAGAGCTGAGCGAGATTCACATAAGAAGAAAAATTGAAAAAGATAAGGGGTCGAAATTTTATATTAATGATAAAGAAGTGAGAGCAAGAGATGCTCAAATGTTTTTTGCGGACCTTTCTACTGGTGCACACTCACCTTCTATGATTAGCCAAGGACGAATTGGAGCTCTAGTAACAGCAAAACCAACAGACAGAAGAGCAATACTTGAAGAGGCCGCAGGTATCTCAGGATTGCATGTAAGACGACACGAAGCTGAATTAAGACTTGGTGCAGCTGAAAATAACTTGAAAAGAGCCGATGAATTGAGAAGACAACAGGAAAAGCAATTAGCAAATTTACAAAAGCAAGCAGAGGAAGCAACAAAATACAAATTAATTTCTGAGGAAATAAAAAAAATAGAAGCAGGTTTATATTATTTAAAACTTCTAGATATTGAACAAGAAATAAGAGTTGAAAATGAAATCAACTCTGAAGCTGAAACTGAGGTTGATGGATTTAATAAAAAGATTCATGAATTAGAAATCCAGATAAAAAATGAAACTGATAAAGTAAATCCACTTAGAGAAAAAAATATTGAAAATTTGTCTAAGATACAAAGACTTAATTTAGAACTTCAAAGTTTAGATGAAGAAAATTTAAGAATTCAAGAAGAAATAGGTTCAATTAAAAAATCTCTTCAAATAATTGACGAAGATATAATAAGAGAAAAAGGAATTGTTGTAGATGCAAATTCCAATGAAAAAAGACTTAAAGAAGAAAAAAATGAATTAATAGAAATAGACTCAAAATATTTTGAAACAGAAAAACTGTCTAATGAAGAATTAGAAAAAGCAAAAATTGAATTAGATGAGGAACAAAAGCAAGCGAATGAAATAATTAAAACATTTGCAGATGGAAATATAAATATAAATGTAAACCAGGTTAAAAGTGTAGAAGAAAATATTGATAAAATTAAATCTTTAATAAATGAAAACGAACTTAATCAAGCATTAACCTTATTAGATAGATGTAAAATTGAACTTAATGATTTTTTAAAAAACCTAGGTGATGAGGAAAGCAAAAAAAGACTATCTGTACTAAATGACAAAAATGACCAAATAAAAATTCTTCAAACAAAATACACTGATAGTTTTAGTAAAAATCAATCTATCAAAAAAGAGTCTTTAAAAAGAAATGAGAGAATTAAAACAATTGAGACTGAAATCGAAAGTTGGATTAATTTGTTAACTAATTCAAATAAAATGATTAACGAACTGACTGAAAGAAAAAATAAGTTATCAAATCAATTAAATGAACTAGATAATCAACCTGAAATTCAAGCAGAAAAGAAAGGTCAAATAAATGAAAGTTTAAGAATTTCAGAAAAAGAAAAACAAGATAACGAAAAAATTATCACTGATACTGACGAAAAAATTGAAAATTTAAGATCTGAACTTAATAAAATACAAGAGGACTCAATTCAAATTAGAGAAAGAAAGGCAAGTTCAGGTGCAACAATTGAAGGATTAAAAAAAAGAAAAAATGATCTTTTAGATAGAGTTAATTCTGAGTTAAGCTTGAGTGAAGATAATATTCTAGAAAATTCAAACTTATTTGGTGTTGAGGAATTGCCTGATCCTGTAGTGCAAGAAGATTTGCTTGATAAAAAGAAGCAAGAAAGAGAAAAATTTGGATCTGTTAATTTAAAAGCTGACGAGGAAACAAGTAAATATGAAACAGAAATTAAAAAAATGGAGCAAGACAGAGCTGATCTTGTAACAGCAATAATCAAACTAAAAGAAAGTATTAATGAACTTAATCAAAAAGGAAGAGAAAGATTGTTGGAGGCTTTTGAAAAAGTAAATAGAAAATTTAATGAAGTTTATACAAAACTTTTCAATGGAGGTAATGCAAAACTTGAATTGGTTGATAGCGATGATCCACTTGAAGCAGGTTTAGAAATGTTAGTTAGTCCTCCAGGTAAAAGACTACAGTCGATTACACTTTTGTCTGGTGGAGAACAAGCCTTAACAGCTCTTTCATTAATATTTGCAGTTTTTCTTACAAATCCATCTCCTATATGTGTGTTAGATGAAGTTGATGCACCTTTAGACGATGCTAATGTAACTAGATTTTGTAATCTGCTAGAAGAATTAATTAATATTACAAATACTAAGTTTATAATTGTAACTCACCATGCTTTGACAATGTCTAAAATGAACAGGCTGTATGGTGTTACAATGCCAGAAAAAGGGATTAGCCAACTGGTTGCAGTAGATCTTCAAAAAGCTGAAAGTATGGTTGCTTAATTTAATGGCAGAGGAACCTCTTAAAACTCGCCTTAAAATTGCAAAATCAAAGATTTTAGAGAAAAATAAGTTAGAAAATGAAGCGAAATCGTCCCCTATTGGCACTGCATTTAAACTAAGCACTGAACTAGTATCTGCAGTTGTTGTTGGGACAATTATTGGGTTTATTTTAGACAAGACCTTTGGTACTAAGCCCTGGTTAATTATAATATTTTTTTTTGTGGGTGTCATTGCAGGCATAACTAATGTAATAAGATCCGCAAAAAATATGCAAAAATAGTTTTTTTTATTATGGCAGCTAATCCAATGTCTCAATTCGATGTTTATAGAATTGGGCCTGAAATTAAAATAGGTAGTTTTGATATATCATTTACAAATTCAAGTTTGTTCATGATAGTTAGTTCCTTAACAATTTTATTTATATTTAATCTTGGATCTAAAAAGAATTCACTTATACCCAACAAAATACAACTTCTTGCAGAATTAAGTTATTCGTTCATAGCAAAAATGATCAGCGATACTGTCGGCTCAAAAGGGAAGCCTTATTTTCCAATTATATTTTCACTTTTCATGTTTGTGCTATTTTGCAACATGTTTGGAATGATGCCTTATGCCTTCACTGTAACTAGTCATATTATCGTGACATTTGCTTTAGCTTTATTTGTATTTTTGGGTGTTACTATTATTGGTTTTATAAAACATGGTTTCGGTTATCTAAAACTTTTTGTACCTAGCGGTGTTCCAATTATACTTCTTCCTTTGATAGTTGTAATTGAAGTAATTTCTTATCTTAGTAGACCAATGAGTTTATCTGTAAGATTGTTTGCTAACATGATGGCTGGACATACAATGATGAAAGTATTCGGAGGCTTTGTAATAAGTCTCGGAGTAGTTGGTGGATGGCTTCCACTTAGTTTTTCGGTTGCACTTACCGGCTTGGAGATCTTAGTTGCTTTTCTTCAAGCTTACGTTTTTGCAATCTTAACCTGCATCTATTTAAATGATGCATTAAATTTACACCATTAAAATATAGGAGGTTATAATGGAATTAGAAGCAGCAAAAATGATCGGAGCGGGTATTGCGTGTATAGCATTAGCTGGTGCTGGTATAAGTATAGGTATGATTTTTGGAAATTACTTATCAGCGGCAATGAGAAACCCATCTGCGGCACAGAAACAATTTCCTAACTTATTATTAGGTTTTGCTTTAGCAGAAGCAACGGGATTATTTGGATTGGTAGTTGCGTTAATAATTTTATTTGCATTTTAATTAAATGTTAAAAAAGTTATTTCTTCACACAATTTTGTTAAGCTTCCTTTCTCTGGAAGCTTATGCAGCTGAAAGTGGAGGAATGCCTCAACTAAATCCAGAATTTTGGATTTCTCAGATTTTTTGGTTAATACTTACTTTTGGTATTCTTTTGGTAGTTCTATCAAAACTAATTCTACCTAAAGTAAGTGCTAACCTAGAATCGAGAAAAGCTCAAATTTTAGAAAATGTTGAAATCGCAGAAAAACAAAGAAATGAAAGTGAGCTAAAAATTGAACAGTATGATGAGCTCATTACGAAAAGTAAAATTGAAGCGAAAAATATAATTACTCAAACTAAAGATAAAATTCAAAAAGATATAAATTTAAAAAAAGATGCTTTGGATAAACAACTTGATGAAGAAATAAAAAAAGCCGAAGATGAAATTGAAGAATTAAAAAAAGGTGCACCTGAAAAAGTAAATAAAATCGCAATAGAAATGTCATCACAGTTAATAAAAAAATTAATTGGTGCTGAAGTAAACGCTAGCAGTATATCTGCAATAGTTGACGATTTATCAAAGAAAGATAGAGAGAAATATTATGGCAATTGATGCAACATTTTGGGTAGCGATATCATTTCTAATTTTTATAGGTATTTTATTCTATTTAAAAGTACCTCAAAAAGTTAATGAAATTTTAAATAATCTTATTAAAGAAATTAAAAATGAAATTGATGAGAGTGAGAAGCTTAGAAAAGAAGCCAAAATTCTTTTAGATAATGCACAAAAAAAACTAGATACTGCTCAAGATGCTAGCAATGAAATAATAGATCAAGCTAAAAAGGAAAGTGATAAACTAATTATAGATTTAAATGATAAATTTCATAAATCCTCAGAAATTAAAAAAAATTTAGCTAAAAATAAAATTGACCAAATCAAAAATGCTGCACTTAAAGAAATAAAAGATGCTTCAGTAAAGATAGCGGTAGATTCAGTTAAAAAGATTATTACTACTTCTGTTGATAGCTCAAAGCTAGATAACTTGTTTCAAAAAAATCTTGATGAAACTAAAGAAGAATTAAAGAAAATTAATTCTTAATCACTTACATTTCTAAAAAAAAACTATAGATTGCTCTATTATGAATTCTATTGTCATTGGATCTGGTTTCGGTGGTATCGCAGCAGCCTTAAGACTTAAGGCAAAAAACCATAATGTAATTTTAATTGAAAAGCATAATGATTTGGGTGGCAGAGCTCGTGTTTTCAAAAAAAATGGTTTTACTTACGATGGAGGGCCAACAGTTATTACTGCTCCATATTTGATTTCTGAATTATTTGAAATTTTTAATAAGAAAGCTGAAAATTATATAAAAATCACTCCTTTAAAAACTTGGTACCAATTCATTTTTGAAGACAATACAAAGTTTAACTATTCTGGAGATGAAAACGATATGAAAAATCAAATTAATTCGTTAAGTCCCGCGGATGTTAAAGGCTATGAAAATTTAGTGGAATTTACAAAAAAGATTTTTGATAAAGGATTTGTTGAATTAGCTGATGTTTCATTTGAAAAACCAATTTTTATGATGAAACAACTTCCAGCTTTATTGAGTTTAAAAAGTTATAAATCTGTATACTCACTAGTATCTACTTACATAAAAAATGAAAAATTAAGAAGAATGCTAAGCATGCATCCTCTATTGGTTGGGGGGAATCCTTTCACAACGACTTCAATTTATGGATTAATTCTCTATTTAGAAAAAAAATGGGGAATTCATTATTCTATGGGAGGGACTGGAAATATAATTAAAGGCCTTGAGAAATTAATGAATGAAGTTGGAATTAAAGTAATCAAAGGTCATGAAGTACGAGAAATAAAATCAGATAAAAAAAACATACAAGGAGTAATATTAGACAATGGAACAACAATAGATTGTCAAAATGTAATTTGTAATGCTGATCCTCCTGCTGTTTACGAAAAACTCTTAAATAAAAAAAATTTTACAGGACTTTTTAATTGGAAAAAAAATCGAATGGAATACTCCATGGGATTATTTGTCTATTATTTTGGAACCAAAAAAAAATATGAGAATGTTGAACATCATACAATTAAATTTGGAAATAAATATAAAGAACACCTTGATGATATATTTAATAAAAAAAAACTAAACAATGATATTAGCTATTACCTGCACAGACCTACTGCAACGGATAAATCAATGGCTCCTGAGGGACACGATTGTTTTTATGTCTTAGTCCCAGTTCCAAACAATCAATCTAATATAGATTGGAAAATTGAAGGTGAAAAAATGAAAAATTTAGTCATCGAAAAAATGGAAAATCAATTAATGCCAAATTTAAGAGAAAATATTGTTGAAGACTTTTACCTAACTCCAGATTATTTTGAAAAAGAATTAAACACAAAATATGGATCAGGGTTTTCAATTCAACCTAAATTCACACAATCAGCTTATTTTAGATTTCATAACAAGTCTGAAATTTTTGATGGACTATATTTTGTGGGTGCTGGTACGCATCCTGGTGCTGGTGTTCCTGGAGTTTTATCTTCAGCTAAAGTTCTCGATAAAATTTTATAATGAGCAAGAATTATTTATCTATTTATGCTAAATCATTCAACTGGGCTGGTTTTTTTTTACCCAAAGAAACTTATGCTAATTGCTCTAAATTATATGATTTTTGTAGAACAGCTGACAACATTGCTGATGAACAAAATTCTTTAGATTTTAAAAAAAAAAACTTCGAAGAATTTAAAGAAGCTTTTAATAAAAAAGATAGAAATAATTCTATAATTAAAAATATTTGGGAATTAATTGAAAAATTTAATATTTCTACAAAGATAATTGATGATCTTTTTGATGGAATTGATTCAGACATTAGAGAGAAAGTAAAATTAAATTCAAAAAAAGAGTTGTTAATCTATTCTTATAGAGTTGCAGGAACAGTTGGACTTATGATGGCAAAAATTCTTAAAGTGAATGATAAAGAATCTTTAAGATCAGCTATTGATCTTGGAATTGCTATGCAACTGACTAACATATCAAGAGATGTAATTGAAGATGAAAAGAATAACAGAGTCTATATAAGTGCTGACTTAGAAACAATTAAATCAACAATTCTATTTGCAGAAAAATTTTATGAAAATTCATTTTATGCCATGAAAAAAATCCCTTTATCACTAAGATTTTCAATAATAGTTGCAAGAAGGATTTATCGTAAAATAGGGCTCAAAATAATAAAGATTAAATCGTTTGAAGATTATAAAAATTCAGGAAAAATTTATGTAAATAAATTTGAAAAAATACTGGAAACAATTCTTTCAATTTTTGATCTCATTAAATTAACAGTTCCAAATAACAATATTAGAGTTAATCATAATCATGAATTAATCGAAGAAGAAATAAAAATAAATGAAAGAGTTTGATTACATAATAAAAGGTGCAGGGTGTGCAGGTTTATCTTTAGCTTATGAGTTAAATGAATTTAAAAAACTTAAAGATAAAACGTTAGCAATAATTGAGCCAAGAGAAAGTTACAATAGAGATAAAACTTGGTCATTTTGGAAAACTATTGATCACAATTTTGATGACTGTGTTATAAAAAATTGGTCTAATTTTACAATAAATGTCAAAGGGAAAACGCATTATCTAAATTGCAACGAAACTCCATACCAAACTATTAATAGTGGAATTTTTTACAAAAAAATAATTTCAAATTTAAAATCAAATCCCAATATTCAATTCTTTAAAAACATAAATGAAATTAATTCAGAAAAAAGTCTGATTTTTAATAGTGTTCCTAGACAAGGAGAGTTCAACAATAAATTATGGCAACATTTTTTTGGAATAGAAATTGAAACATCAAAAAAAATTTTTGATGATAAGATTTTTAATTTAATGGATTTTGATTGTGATCAACGTGATAATGTTCACTTCTTTTATACTTTGCCTTATGCTGAGAACAAAGCATTAATAGAAACAACTTGGCTATCAAATTTGAATAATAAAGGCTTACAAGATTATGAAAGTCAAGTTCTAGAATATCTAGAACACAAACTAAAAATTAAAAATTACAAAATCACTTTCAAAGAAAAAGGTGCTATTCCATTATTTAAACAACCAGAAATGAATAATAACGAAATTAACATTGGAACTGCTGGTGGAATGACAAGATTGAGTACTGGTTATACTTTTTTAAATATCCAAGAACACTCTAAATATATTAGAGAAAATTTAGATGTGATTAAAAATAAAAAAAAATTTGATATTGGAAAAAAATACCATTTTTTAGACGAAATTTTTATTAGAGTATTAGAAAATAATCCTAATTTGATGCCGAATATATTTTATAAAATGTTTGAGGTGCAGACAAAAAAGATAATAAACTTTCTTTCAAATAAAAGTAATTGGCTAGAAGATTTATCTGTAATTATGAAAATGCCTAAATTGATATTCATTAAAGCTTTATTTAAATAAAAAAGATAAATGATTAGTAAAATTAACTTAAATCACTCATTTATATTTTTTTTAACTATTAATTTATTAACTTTTATATTCTACTATTTAAAAATCGAGAGTGTACCGCCTATTCTCTGTTTATTTTTTATCTTAACGTTAGGAATTTCTCATGGATCATTAGATAATTTAAAAGGAAAAAAATTATTTAGATTATTAAATATTAAAAAGTTTATTTTTTTTTATCCAATATATATATTAATTGGAATTTCCATAATAATCTTATGGGTTAATTTTCCTTTAATTATGTTATTGGCTTTTTTGGTTGTTGCCTCTTATCATTTCGGTAAAGAAGATACACAGTTTCTTATAAGTGATGAAAATTCATTTATTCAATTTTCTTATCTGTTGAAAGGTTTATTGATTATTTTTGCTCCCCTATATTTTCATTTTAATGAAACTGTAAATATTTTTAAATTTCTTCTGATTGAAAATGAAATTTTTTTTTCATTTTTGAGCATTCTCGAACAATTCAAATTAATCACAATTGGTATTTTAATAAGTAGCTTATCAACTGTTTATTTTTTTGTAAAAAATTATAATTTCAAAAAGACCACAATTATTTTAGATTATTTTTCAATATTGTTGCTTAACTTTCATTTTGAGCCTTTAACAGCATTTACTATCTATTTTTGTTTTCTACATTCAATCAGACACATCATTGCACTTGGAAATGAATTTGATAGTCAGAATATTAAAAATGGATTAAATTTATTTTGGATTAAATGTTTGCCATTAACAATTGTAACTATTGTTCTTTTTGGTTTAGCTTTCTTTTGGTTAATTAATCAATATTCATTAGATAATATCATTTTTAAACTAATATTTATTGGTTTGGCGTCTTTAACCTTTCCGCATATATTGCTCGAATATTTTTTAGAAAAAAATGAAAGAAAAACAAATTAAAATTTTATTATCTGCGCCAAGAGGATTTTGTGCTGGCGTTGAAAGAGCTATTGAAATTGTCGAAAAATCCTTAAAAAAATTTGGTAGTCCTGTTTACGTAAGACATGAGATAGTTCACAATAAATATGTAGTTGATGATTTAAGAAGAAAAGGAGCTATATTTGTAGAAGAACTAGATGAAATTGAGGATAAATCTAGACCAGTAATATTCTCTGCACATGGAGTTCCAAAAAGTGTTCCAACTCAGGCAGATAATTACAATATAAATTACATTGATGCTACTTGCCCACTTGTTTCTAAAGTACATAGAGAAGCTGAAAATCTGAATAAAGCTGGATTTCATATAATACTTATAGGTCATAAAAATCATCCAGAGGTGATTGGTACTATGGGTCAGCTACCTGTAGGATCAATTGACTTAATACAGAACAAAGATGAGGCTCAAAATTATGATTTAAAAAATGGAAGAAAGTTAGCTTATGTCACTCAAACGACTCTTTCAGTCGATGATACTAAAGGTATTATAGAAATAATAAAAAAAAGATATCCTGATATTAAAGAACCTTCAAAAGACGATATATGTTATGCAACGACTAATAGACAAATGGCAGTTAAAAATATTGCAAAAAAATGTGATATGTTTTTTGTTATAGGAAGTAGAAATTCATCTAACTCTGTAAGACTTGTTGAAGTTGCTAAAAATTCAGGTTGTGAAAAAGCTTATCTTGTTCACTCTGAGAGTAAAGTGCCTTATGATGATATAAACAAATGTTCTACTATTGGAATATCTTCAGGAGCATCTGCGCCTGACATATTGGTTGATGATTTTATTAATCAATTAAAACAAAAATTTTCAGTTATCACAGAAGAAGTTGAAATAATTAAAGAAAATGTAATATTCAAAGTTCCAAACAAACTTAACTAAATGGCAGTTTATACAAAAATCAGTGATAAAGATATCACCCTAATAAACAAAAAATTCAAATTAGGAAAAAAAATAAAGTTTCAGGGAATTAAAAAAGGTATTGAGAATACAAATTATCTTCTCAAAACTGAAAAAGGAAAGTTTATTCTTACAATTTTTGAAAAAAGAGTAAGAAGCTCAGATCTGCCCTTTTTCATGAAGTTAATGGATTTGCTAAGCTTTAAAAAAATAATCTGTCCAAAACCTCTAAAGGATAATTTTGGAAAGTACTTGTTTAAAATCAAAAATAAAAAAGCATGCATTGTCTCTTTTTTATCTGGGAAAGATAAGAATGATCTAACTTATAAAAATTGCTTTGAGGTAGGAAAAAATATAGCAAAAATGCATAAGGCAACTAAAAACTTTAAAATTAAGAGATCTAATTCAATGGGAATAAATAAATTACACCCTCTGCTCAATAGCATACATTTTAAGAAATCTAAGTTAATTCTAAGTTACAAAAAATTTCTCTATAAGAATTTAGAGGAAATTAAGAAAAATTGGCCTAAAAAATTACCTAGTGGAATAATTCACGCAGATTTATTTGTAGATAATATATTTTTTAAAAATAATAAATTTTCAGGTTTTATTGATTTTTATTTCTCTGCAAACGATTATTTCGCATATGAAATTGCAATTTGTATAAACGCATTATGTTTTGATAAAAAAAAATCAAAGTTCATTCTTAATAAACAAAAAGTGAATAATCTTGTAAAAGGTTATGAAAAAATAAGAAAAATATCAATTAATGAGAAGAATAAATTAAATATTCTTTGTAAAGGGGCTGCGATCAGATATCTGCTAACTAGAGCCTATGATTATATCAACACACCTGAGACAGCATTAATCAAAATTAAAGATCCAAAAGAATACTATCAAAAATTAATGATACACAACAAAATAAATACATTTAAAGAATATATTCATTAATGATTAAAATATATACAGATGGTTCTTGTTTAAATAACCCAGGTAATGGTGGTTGGGCAGCAATAATAATTAAAAACGATGAAATAATTGAAATTAGTGGTAATGAAAAAAATACCACAAATAATAGAATGGAATTACTTGCTCCAATTTCTGCATTAAATAAAATTAGAGATGAGTTAGATATTGAGATTTACACTGACTCTAAATATGTGAAACAAGGTATTACTGAATGGATTTATAATTGGAAATCTAATGGTTGGAAAACATCAAAAAAAGAAGATGTCAAAAATAAAGACTTATGGACACAATTAGATATTCTAAATAATTCTCTCAATATCCAATGGAAATGGGTAAAAGCCCATGCTGGTAATGAATTTAATGAAAAAGTTGATTTATTAGCTAAAAACGCTGCAGAGAAACTAGACTAAATTTAAAAAATTTTCTGCTGCAGAAATTTCACAAGCACCAGTATCTTCTTCTTCTTGAAGTTTCGTTACTTTTCCGTTTTCAACAAGCATAGTATATCTATTTGATCGTATTCCTAATCCTCTAGCACTTTTATCAACGTCAGCACCGATTGATTTAGTAAAAGTTAAAAAAGGATCGCCTGCCATAACAATCTTGTCTTCTACATTATGCTCTTTACCCCAAGCACTCATAACAAAAGGATCATTTACCGACATACAAATTACATGATCAATACCCTTGTTTCTAAAAGCATCAATATTTTTTACATATCCAGGAAGGTGTTTAGCAGAACAAACTGAAGTATATGCGCCAGGTAAGCCAAAAATGATTACTTTTTTTCCTTTTGTATATTCTTGAATATTTTTTTTTATTGGTTCTCCACCTTCTAAAACAAATATTTCCTCACTTGGTAAATTTTCATTTTCTTTTAGTTTCATTGAATTTTCTCCTTAATGTGCTGCTTAATTATATTAATATCATTATCAAGTAAATCAAAATTTTCTTTTTCATTTGAAATATACTTAAGCTCATCTGGTAAATCTGGTTTTATATTTATTGCATTAAATATTGCATCAGGAAATTTACAAGGGTGAGCTGTAGATAAAACAATATTTGTTCCTTCAAGTTCTACATCATCAAAACCTCCATACCCTATCGCAGTATGAGGGTCTAGAATCTCTTTATGATTTTCATAAACTTTTTTTATTAATGAAATTACTTTTTTTTCATCTGCACTTGAAGATAAAAAGTCTTTTCTTATTTTATCTAGTTTAGATTGGTCTAAATCATATTTCTTTTCACTTTTAATTTTTTGCATAACTGAACTTGTTTCATGATCGTCTTCATCATTTAAATCAAAAATCAATCTTTCAAAATTACTTGCAATCTGAATATCCATACTAGGTGAGTTAGTTTCTTGCACTTTCTCTGAATAATATTGTCCCCTACTTATCGCTCTATGCAAAATATCATTTTGGTTTGTTGCTACAATCAATTTACCAATTTGTAATCCCATTTTTTTTGCAAGATAGCCTGCATAGACATCACCAAAATTTCCTGTTGGTACAGAAAAGTTAATAGGTCCTCTATCTTTTTTTATTAGGTAGTACGAATAAAAATAATACACAGATTGAGCTATAATCCTTGCCCAATTAATGGAATTAACGCCTGACATCCTGATTGATTTTGCATAATTATGATCTGCAAACATTGATTTTACCAAATTTTGGCAGTCATCAAAATTTCCATTAATTGCAATGTTGTAAACATTTTTATCTTTAACAGTTGTCATTAATTTTCTTTGAACTGGAGAAACACGATTATGAGGATGTAGTACGAATATATTAATATTTTTTTTACCTCTTATCGCCTCTATAGCTGCAGCCCCTGTATCACCTGAAGTAGCAACTATAATATTTATTTTATCTTCTTCTTTTGATAAATAATATTCATAAAAATTTCCAAGAAGCTGCATTGCAACATCTTTAAATGCTAAAGTGGGACCATGAAATAATTCCAAAACTTTTCTATCACCAACATTAATCAATTTAATGACATTTTTTTCTCTAAAAGTTGAATATGATTTAGAGATCAAATCTTCTAGGTCTTTTCCAGAAATAAAATCATCTACAAATGGTGAAATAATTTTATATGCTAATTCAATGTAATTTAAATTTGAAAATTCATTTAACTCTTTTTCAGTAAATTTTTTAAGGTTTTTTGGAATAAATAGCCCCCCATCATCGGCTAATCCTTTTAAGAAAACATCCTTAAATTCAAACTCTTTTGATTTATCTCTAGTGCTAATGTATTTCATCTAATAATTTTTTTTTCTAAAATACAGATATATCAAAAATATTGAAATCGCTAAAGAAAACCAAGTTAATGCATATTTTTTATGATTATTTGAAATATTGGCAGTAATTTTTTTTGGTTTAGGTACTTCGTAATTCCCTCCTAGATAAATTAAATATTTTGAAAATTCTTTACCAGTATATTTAAATATATCTTCCCTATTTAAGGTGAACCAATAGTTATTATTAATATCATTTTCAGGTTTAAAAATATTAGCTCTTGGTTGTAACCTTAGAGTACCCACGAAATTAGATTGCTCAAAAGAATACAATTCATCATTATCTTTCATTTTAAATGGTATCCAGCCTCTATTGATTAAATAGTTTTCGTTTTCTACTATAATTGGATTAATTACCTCAAAACCTGGTTTTCCTTCATCATTCAAATTGTATAAATAAATTTGTTTATCATAATCAATTTTTCCAGATGCAATTATTCTAACAAAATTTTTTCTATCAACTTGATTGATATTAATTGGATCTTTTTTAAGTGATTGTTCTATTTTTGAGATTAAATCTAATTTCCAATTTAATCTAACTAGTTGCCATGAACCAAGACCTATAAAAACAAGGATAAAAAAATAAACAAAAATAGAAAATAATAACTTTGACTTCAATTTAGAAACTATTAACTGCCCCAAATATAAATTGCAGCAAATAAGAATAACCAAACGACATCAACAAAATGCCAATACCATGCAGCTGCCTCAAAACCAAAATGATGATCTTTGTTAAAATGTCCTAATTTTCCTCTCCACAAACATACTGCTAGAAATATTGTTCCAACAATTACATGGAAGCCATGAAATCCAGTGGCCATATAAAATACTGATCCATAGATGTGATCTGAAAAAGTAAAAGTCGCATGATGATATTCGTAAGCTTGTAATAAAGTAAAACAGAAACCTAGAATTACAGTTAACCATAATCCTTGAATAAACCCTTTTCTATCATCTTCTAATAAAGCGTGGTGAGACCAAGTTACAGTCGTACCAGATAAAAGAAGTACCAACGTATTAATTAATGGAATATCCCACGGATCAAAAGTTTCAATATCCTTAGGTGGCCAAACATTTCCTACAAACTCATTTGGAAATAAACTTATGTCAAAATATGCCCAGAACCAAGCAACAAAAAACATTACCTCTGACGCGATAAATAAAGTCATCCCATATCTATGGTGAATTTGAACTACAGGAGTATGGTGCCCTTGATGTTCTGCCTCTATAACTACATCTCTAAACCACATATAAGCTCCATAAATTAGTAGAGCGAAACCTAAATACATTCCCCACGATACTTCATTATGAAGATAATAAACTGTTCCTAAAGCTAGTATTAAACAAGAAAATGAAACATAAATTGGCCAAGGACTTGGGTCAACTAAATGATAATCATGTTTTTTTTCTGCTGACATATTTCGTATTTAAGACTGTTTATAATAATCTGTCGAGAAAAAAGTATATGACATAGTTACATCTTCAAGCTTGCTTGTGGAAGGATCGTTTACAAGCTCTGGATCAAGATAAAATGTCATTACATATGTTGCTTTTTCTCCAGGTTTTAGTTCCTGCTTTTCAAAACAAAAACATCCTAATTTACTGTAATATTTTCCAAAACTTGATGGAGATACATTAAAACTTGCCACACCATAGGTGGTTTCATCTCCATAATTTTCTACTTCAAATTCAATTTTATTTACTTGCCCTACTTTGACATCCATTACATTTGACTTAGCTTTAAAATCCCATGGTAAGTTATTTACATTTGTATCAAATCTGACACTGACAACTTTATCTAATACTATTTTTGGGGCCTCTTTAGAAACTTGAGTAGTTCCGCCAAAACCTGTTACCCTACAGAAAAGATCATACAATGGAACAGCTGCATAAGATAATCCTAACATCAAAACAAAAATTCCTGCTAGTAAAATTGGTGTTAGGTTTTTTTTACTTGTCATTATATGGCTCTATTAAAAACCCCAGTATTGTACAGAGTAAATAAGAACAAAAATATCATAAAAGCAATTATAACTAATGCTGTAATCACATTTTTTCTTTTTGTTTTTTTATCTGGTTCGATCATACGATTTTATCTATTAAAAATAATACAAATACTAAAAATAAATATAAGATTGAGTATCCAAATATAGATTTAGCTTTTTTTGCATCATACTTATTTTTCTTAGTTTTAAATAACTCGTAACATAAATAGTTATAATAAATTGTCAAAATTAATGAGGGTATTAAGAAAGTAAAACCTACAAAATTAATCACAAATGGAAAAATAATCACTGGCACCATTAGTAATGAATAAACAAATATATTTATTTTTGTACTCTCTATTCCATCGGTTAACGGCAACATTGGAATTTTTGCTTTTTTATAATCATCTGACTTATAAAGACTTAAGGCCCAAAAATGTGATGGTGTCCAAAAAAATATTATCAAAAAGAATGTTAGTGGTTCTAAAGAAAGCGAATTTGTTGCTATTGTCCACCCAATTACTGGAGGAAGTGCACCTGCAGCACCACCAATTACTATATTTTGAGGTGTTTTTCTCTTTAACCAAATTGTATAAACAAAAACATAAAACAGAATAGTAAATAAAAGTAAACTTGCTGATAATCTGTTAGAAAAAAAATCCAAAGCAATTACAGATATAAAAGATAGAGTTATTCCAAAGATTAAAGCCTGATTTCTATTTACTTTTCCTGTGGGAATTGGTCTAAGACAAGTTCTTGTCATTAGCGCATCAAGATCGGACTCATACCACATGTTCAGTGCACCAGCTGCTCCAGCTCCTATTGAAACAAGCAATATTCCAATAATTGCATCTTTGGTGGATATTCCAACGGGTGCTGTAAGTAAGCCAACTGCACAAGTAAAGATTACAAGAGACATTACTCTTGGTTTCATTAATTTAAATAACTCAGAGAAGTTAAATAAATCTTCTTGTGATAAGTTTCTTTTCTTTGTACCTAAGTTAGACATCAAATTTCATTTTCAAAAATCTAGCTATGAGATTTTGAAGTACTCGCATCATCCTCAAACTTTGGTAACTCTTCAAAAGTATGGAAGTTTGGCGGTGATGGTACAGTCCATTCTAAAGTAGTTGCACCTTCGCCCCATGGATTTTGTGCAGCTTTTTTCTTTTTAACAAAAGCATAAATCAAGTTTATAAAGAAAACTGCTAAACCAGCAACAGCCACATATGAACCAATAGATGAAATATAATTCCACCCAGCAAATGCATCTGGATAATCAGCATATCTTCTTGGCATACCCGCAAGTCCTAAAAAATGCTGTGGGAAGAATATCAAATTCACACCTATGAATGTTAGCCAGAAATGAATTTTTCCTATTACTTCTGAATACTCATATCCAGACATTTTTCCAAACCAATAATAGAAACCTGCAAATATCGCAAATACAGCACCTAAAGAAAGTACATAATGGAAGTGAGCAACAACATAATAAGTATCATGCATTGCTGTATCTACACCTGCGTTAGCTAGAACTACACCAGTAACTCCACCAACTGTAAACATGAAGATAAATCCTAATGCCCACATCATTGGAGTTTGGAAAGAAATAGAACCACCCCACATCGTAGCTATCCATGAAAAAATTTTAATTCCTGTTGGTACAGCAATAATCATTGTTGCTGCTAAGAAATATGCTTTTGTATCTGTGCTTAAACCTACTGTATACATATGGTGAGCCCAAACAACAAAACCTACAACTCCAATTGCTACCATTGCATAAGCCATACCCAAATAACCAAATACAGGTTTTCTAGAAAATGTTGAAACGATGTGACTGATCATTCCAAAACCTGGTAAAATCAAAATGTAAACTTCTGGGTGTCCAAAGAACCAGAATAAATGTTGGAACAATACAGGATCTCCTCCGGTTTGTGCTTCAAAGAAAGCTGTTCCAAAATTTCTATCAGTTAATAACATTGTAATTGCACCTGCTAAAACTGGTAGTGATAATAAAAGTAAGAATGCTGTTACTAATACAGACCATGCAAATAATGGCATCTTATGCAAAGTCATGCCTGGTGTTCTCATATTAAGAATAGTTGTGATGAAATTAACTGCGCCTAAAATTGATGAAGCACCTGCAATGTGTAAACTTAAAATAGCTAAATCCATTGCTGGACCCGGTTGACCAGTTTTAGATGATAATGGCGGATAAATAGTCCAACCACCTCCAACACCCTGCGCACCTGGGGGGCCATCAGCAAAAATAGAAAGGATTAATAAAATAAATGAAACAGGTAATAACCAGAATGAAATATTATTCATTCTTGGGAAAGCCATATCAGGAGCACCAATCATAATTGGAACAAACCAGTTTCCAAATCCACCAATCATAGCTGGCATTACCATGAAGAAAATCATGATCAGTCCATGGCCAGTAACCAAAACATTATAAAGATGATAATTTCCACCTAAGATACCATCCCCTGGATGCATCAATTCCATACGCATTAAAACTGAAAAAGCTGTACCAATAACCCCTGCAATGATAGCAAAGATTAAATACATTGTTCCAATGTCTTTATGGTTTGTTGAATAAGCCCATCTTTTCCAACCTGTTGGAGTATGGTGATCGTCGTGTGATGCTGTTTGTGTATACATTATTATTTACTCGCTATTTTTTTATTTAATTCATTTTCAATTGGTTCTTTTGCAAATTTTACTCGAGCATCCATTAACCACTCTTGATACTCATCTTCACTTACGACTTTTACAGTAATCGGCATAAATGCATGTTTAATTCCACAAAGTTCTGAACATTGACCATAATAAGTTCCAGTTTTTTCAGCTTTAAACCATGTCTCATTTATTCTTCCTGGAACTGCATCTCTCTTAACTCCAAAAGATGGAAGTGCCCATGCATGTAAAACATCATTTGCTGTAATTAAAACTTTAACTACTTTATTTACTGGAACAACTACTTCATTATCTACTGCTAATAATCTTGGTTGGTTAGCTTTTAAATCTTTATCTTCAACCATATAAGAGTCGAAAATTATATTTTCATCTGGATATTCATATCCCCAATACCATTGGTAACCTATGGCCTTGATTGTTAAATCTGCTTTAGGAATAGCATCTTGTTTGTATAAAATTTTAAACGATGGAACCGCAATTACGATCAATATTAGACATGGAATTAAAGTCCATAAAACTTCAATAGCAACATTGTGAGTTCTTTTTGAAGGATTTGGATTAGCAGATGCTCTAAACTTTATACATACATACAACATCAAAAATAAAACAAATGCACTAATTGCTACAATGATGGGAAGTAGTAAGTTGTCATGAAAACTTATTATATCTCTCATCGACTCTGAAGCTGCTTCTTGGAAGCCAAGTTGCCAATCTTTTGGTTGATTAGCCATCGCCTCAAAAGAGATAAATAATGTAGTTAACGTTAATAAAATTTTTTTCATTTATAAGTAGGTATATAAAGCCTCTTTGTAAAAATTACACATTTGTTTTCGCGACAATTTATCAATTAATGGCGTAATTTATGATCGAAATGGCTGATATTACTGCAGTCTCAGACCTTAAAATATTCTCATTTATTTTAATTGCTTGAACGTCTTTAAAAGAAAGAATCTTGCTTCTTTCATTCTCTGAAAAATCTCCCTCTGGCCCAACAACTATACATACAGGTTTGTTAGTTAATTTTTCTAGATCTACTTTTTTATTGTCACTATTTAAATCTGTGAAAATCAAATTCATCTCACTTGATTTTAAAAAATCTTCTAAAAAAGTTGCATCTTCTAATGTTGGAATGTCAATTCTGTTTGATTGCTCGGTAGCTTCAATAATGACTTTTTCCAATCTTTCTTTATTAAGTTTTCGAACTACAGTTCTTTCAAAAATAATTGGAATAAATTTTGTTATTCCAAGTTCAGTTGCTTTTTGTATCATAAAATTAAAGTAATTAGATTTAATAGGTGAAAAAGCTAACCATAACTCTTTTTGATTTTCTTTTTGTCTTATTTGATTTGTAATTTCAAACTCAACAATGCTTTTTGTTATGTTTAAAATTTTAGCTTCCCATTCACCACTGCTATTAAATAAAGAAAAAGTTTCATTCTCTTTTATCCTCATTACTTTTGAAATGTAATGAGATTGTGATTTATCAAGTTTTGATACTAAATTAAGTGATAAACTTTCCTTGAAAAATAATCTAATATTACTCATTAAAGTTAAGTTTAATTATGAAAAATATTAAAGCAATAATTTTTGATGCTTATGGAACGTTGTTTGATGTCAATTCCGCAGCTGAAAAATGCAAAGATAAAATTGGTGATAAGTGGGAAGCTTTTGCAAATTATTGGAGAACAACTCAATTAGAATATACATGGCTTAGAAGCTTAATGAAAAGACACAAAGACTTTTGGCAAGTTACTGAAGATAGTTTGGATAAGTCTATGAAAGTTTTTAATATAGACAATTCAATGAGAAATGAATTATTAGACCTTTATAAAATTCTATCTCCTTTTCCTGAGGTACCGGAAATTTTAAAATCCTTAAAAGAAAAAAAATATAAACTTTCTATACTTTCAAACGGAACACATTCTTTACTTAATGAATTAGTAAAAAGTAATAATCTAGAAAATTTATTTGATGATGTTTTTTCAATTGAAGAAGTTGGAATTTATAAACCAGATTCAAAAGTTTACGATTTACCAATTAAAAAATATAAAATTAAAAACAACGAAGTTGCTTTTTTAAGCGCAAACACTTGGGATGTTTCAGGTGGAGGTAATTATGGTTTTAATTCAATTTGGGTAAATAGAAATAATAATGTTTTTGATAACCTTGATTACAAGCCTGAAAGTGAAATTAAAAATTTAAAAGAATTAGTCGATCTTATCTAATTCTACTTTCATCAAAATTTTTATTCAATTTTAAATTTATTTGTTTTGAATTTTTATCATTCCAATTAGATAATGATTTTAAGATAGGTATCAATGAGGTTCCAAATGAAGTTAATGAATATTCTACTTTAGGAGGCATTACTTGTTTGACCTCTCTGTTTACAAGTCCATCTAATTCTAATTCCTTTAATTGTTTTGATAGCATTTGTTGTGTAATGCTCGAAAGAGTTTTTTTTAAAATTCCAAATCTTACTTTTTTTTCATTAAACAAAATAAACAATATTCTTATTTTCCATTTACCACCAAAAAAATAAGTTGCTCTTTCTGCGGGACATTCAGCAATTTTATACATAACAATAATTTAAAATGTAAAATATTTAATTAAAGTATGATTTTCCATACTAGTATGATTATATTGAGTACTTGCTAATTATTCTAAAAATATTAAATACACTTTCAAACTATAGGAGATATTATGAATAAAGGACAAAGAGCAGGTGACGGTGCTATAGCCGTAGAAGTTGAACAAGGAAAATCTTATTTTTGGTGTAGTTGTGGTAAAAGTTCAAAACAACCATTTTGTGATGGTTCACATAAAGGGTCTGAATTTACTCCAATAGCTTACAAAGCTGAGGAAAGTAAAAAATTATTTTTTTGTGCTTGCAAACAAACTGATAACCAGCCATTTTGTGATGGTTCACATAATAAAAAATAAATATGAAAACAATTGAAGTAAGTAAAATTATCGATCCAATTCCAGCTTCAGATGGTGCTGGGGTAAAGTTAAAAAGAAGTATTGGTGTTGAACCTAACTACTTTGATCCTTTTTTAATGTTAGATGAATTTGGATCAGAAAATAGTGAAGACTATATTGCTGGTTTTCCACCCCACCCTCATAGAGGTATTGAAACTGTAACTTATATGCTTGCTGGAGATTTTGAACATAAAGATAGTACTGGTGGTGAAGGAAGAATGACAGCAGGTGATGTTCAATGGATGAAAACTGGAAGCGGAATAATTCATTCTGAAATGCCCGCTATGAAAGAAGGTAAACTTCATGGTTTTCAGTTATGGATCAACATGCCGGCAAAATTAAAAATGAGCAAACCCGAATACATTTATATTGATGCAGATAAAATGAGTGTTCACAAAGATGACGAAAAACAAGTAAAGGTAATAGCAGGAAAATTTGAAAACGCTGAAGGCCCTGTAAAAGGTCATAACGTTGAGCCTGTTTATTTTGATGTTGAAATAAAAAAAGATAAAGAATTCAAATTTAATATTCCTTCAACTCATAATACTTTTATTTACCTAGTAAATGGAGAAATTGAAATTGGAGAAGCAAATCACGATAACGTTAAAGACAGCACTTTAATTCTTCTTTCAAAAGGTGAAGAGCTTAAAGTTAAAGCAAAATCAGATGCTAAATTCCTAGTTATTTCTGGAAAACCAATAAATGAAGAAATAGCAAGAGGTGGCCCTTTTGTAATGAATACTAAAGCAGAGATCTTGCAAGCTGTTCAAGATTATCATAATGGTACTTTTGTAAAATAAATATGAAATCAGTAGTAATATCAAAACCAGGTGGACCAGAAGTTTTAGAAGTAAAAGATCTAAATTTAGATGAACCTAAAAATGATGAAGTAACAATTCAAAATCATGCAATAGGTTTAAATTATATTGATACATATCATCGATCAGGTTTGTATCCAGTGCCCCTACCTTCAGGGATAGGATTAGAAGCTGCTGGAGAAATTACAAAAGTTGGTTCTGATGTAAAAAATTTTAAAGTTGGTGATAAAGTAGCTTATTGTGCGGCACCTCTTGGTGCTTATGCAAGCCATAGAAATTACCCAACAAAAAATCTAGTTAAAGTTCCAAATGGTGTTGATTTAGAAACTGCTGCAACTTTAATGACAAAAGGAATTACAACATTTTATTTATTACATAAAACATATCCAGCACAATCAGGAGAAACAGTTTTATTTCATGCAGCAGCAGGTGGTGTAGGTCAAATTTTTGGTCAATGGGCAAAAAGTTTAGGATGTAACGTTATTGGAACTGTTGGTTCAGATGAAAAAATTGAGATAGCAAAAAATAATGGCTATGATCATGTCATTAACTACAACAAAGATAACTTTGCTGAAAAAGTTAAAGAAATTACAAACGGCAAAGGTTTATCAGTTGTTTATGATGGAGTTGGTAAATCAACGTTTGATGGTTCTATTGAATGTTTAAAAATTAGAGGAATGATGGTTTCATTTGGTAATGCATCTGGTCCTTTAGATCCTGTGAATGTTGCAAAATCAATTCAGCCAAAAGGTTTGTATTTAACTAGACCAAGCATAATGCAATACACAACTACAAGGGAAGAACTTGATGAAGCTGCTAATAAAGTTTTTGAAATGGTAACTAGCGGAAAAGTAAAAACTAAAATTTCTAAAAAATATTCTTTAAAAGATATTTCACAAGCTCACAAAGATTTAGAATCTAGAATTTTAACTGGTCCAGCAGTAATTATTCCTTAATCAACTTCTACATCCATATCAGCCATATGCAGTCGTAATGCATTAGTCGAAATATGAATTTCTCTAATAAAAAATAGAATTGATATAATCATAGATAAACAACATGATCCAAAAATTATTCTAGCAAGAAATAATCTATCAAGGTAGAGACCAAACACAGTCAACATATTGAATAAAAATCCAAACGCTGCAAAAAGTATAGTCCATCTAAGTAAAGTTATTCTTTTACTTAAATTGATAAATTGTTTTTTCCATTCATGAGGAATGTGTTTTTCATAAACATGCTCATCATGAAGTTGTCTAATCAGTATACTTAAGGAGTGAAATCTATTGCTATAAACACTCATTAACAAAGGAATAGCCGGAAACATCAGAGCTGTAACTGTATAGTCAATATTCATACGAATCAGTTTGATTATGAATCTAGCCTTTGCTATTTACAACTAAAATATCATGAAACAATTAAACCTTTTTTTGGAATTAACTCGTTTAAAAAGACCAATAGGTTATATGCTATTATTTTGGCCATGTGCATGGGGTTTAACGATTGCTTATGATTTTGATCAAAATTTAAATAATTATTTTGTTTATTTAATTCTATTTTTTCTTGGTGCAGTTCTGATGAGATCTGCTGGGTGCATTATTAATGATATTGCTGATAAAGATTTTGATAAAAAAGTTACAAGAACAAAAAATAGACCAATAGCATCCGGAGAAGTGTCAGTGAAAGTTGGTTTTATATATTCAGCTATACTTTGTGTTTTAGCATTTTTGGTTTTAATAAACTTTAATATATTCACGATAATTTTAGCTTTAGGGTCAATGCCTTTAGCATTCACATATCCTTTAATGAAAAGATTTACATATTGGCCTCAATTATTCTTAGGAATAACTTTTAATTATGGATTAATTTTAGGATGGACATCTGTTTATAGTGAAATTAATTTCATCCCAATAATATTATATGTGGGAGCCATATTTTGGACACTAGGTTACGACACAATATACGGATTTCAAGATATAAAAGATGATGAAATTATAGGATTAAAATCAACATCAATAAAATTTAAAAAAAATCCTATCAATTTTTTAATGTTCTCTTACGGAATACTATTTATATCTATGATAAGTACTGGAATATTAATGGATTTAAATATTTTTTATTTTATGCTCTTAATTTTAATAGCTACTCATTTATTTTACTTTCAAATAAAAAAATTAAAATTTAATAGTCCTAAAAATTGCCTTAAAACTTTCAAGTCAAATAATTTTTTAGGACTTATTATTTTTGTAAGTTTAGCAATAGGAAAATTATAGTCATGACTAGTTCTGAGATTTTAAAAAGACTATACAGAGATTATACAAAAAGATATTTAAAAAATATATTACAGTCAGTATTTTTTTCAATTTTACTTGCTGGGAGCACGTCAGCAATAGCATATTTATTAGATCCAGCAATTAAGGAATTGTTTATTAAAAAAGATCAAAAACTGATTTTTATAATTCCAATTTTAATAATAATTGCTTTTTTTGTAAAAGGTATATCTCTTTACACAGCTAAAGTGATAATGATTAATGTGTCAGAAAAAGTTAGAAAAGATGTGCAGATAGACATGTTCAATTCTCTTATTGGTGCGGATACTCAATACGTAGATAGTAAACACTCTGGTAAATTTGTAACTAATCTAGTTAATGATGTTAATATGATTACAAACCTTTTGAGTACAGCGATTTTAAACTTATTTAAAGATTCTCTAACTTTAATAGGTCTTTTGGGTGTAATGTTCTATCAAAACTGGAAGCTTTCATTAGTTGCTCTAATAATGATACCTCTAGCAAGTGTATCAGCAAGAACTCTTGGAAAAAGAATTAGAAAAGTAATAGATCAACAAATGCAAAAAGCTGGGATTTTAAATACTTATCTTATGGAAATTTTCAAAAACCATAAACTTATGAAAATATTTCAAAAAGAAATATATGAAAAAGAACGAGCAAATAATTATCTAGAAAATCTTAAGGAAACTACAAGAAAAATTGCAATTGTTTATGTGAGAGCTTCTCCAATAATGGAGATTTTGACAGGAATAATGATCGCAATTTTAATTTTTGTATCAGCAAAACTAATAAGTAATAATGAATTAGATGTAAGCAATTTTTTTTCTTTCTTAGCTGCCATGATGTTGGCATATCAACCGGTTAGATCACTCGCTACTCTTAACATTGCAGTTCAACAAGGTTTATCAGGTTCAAGAAGAGTTCTCCCTATAATTGATAACAAAAATAAAATAATAGAAAATAAAGATGATCAAAATTTAAATCTCAAAGTTGGTAACATTGAATTTAAAAATGTTTACTTCAATTATCAACAAGATCAAAAAACAATTTTAGATAATTTAAGTTTAAATATACCTGGAAAAAAAATGACTTCGCTTGTAGGTCACAGTGGTGCTGGAAAATCAACTATTCTTAATCTAATCCCAAGATTTTATGATGCAAAAAGTGGAGATATACTTATAGATGATCAGTCAATTTATAAATCTAAGATTTTTTCAGTTAGGGAAAACATATCTTTAGTAAGTCAAGATACTACATTATTTGATGATACAATTAAAAATAACATTCTATATGCAAAATTAAATGCAACTCAGAGTGAGATAGAATCAGCTGCAAAATTTTCATATGCAAATGAATTTATAGACAAATTACCAGATAAGTATGACACTATAATTGGTGAAAATGGTGTTAGACTCTCAGGTGGAGAAAAACAAAGATTATCAATTGCAAGAGCAATATTAAAAAAAAGTCCAATTATATTACTTGATGAAGCAACCTCTTCATTAGATGCTGAAACTGAGCATAAAATCCAAGAGGCAATAACTTATTTAACTAAAGGAAGAACAACAATTGTAATAGCACATAGATTATCTACTATTCTTAATTCAGATAAAATTTGTGTTATTGATAAAGGAAAAGTTGTAGATGAGGGTAATCACGAAAATCTCTTAAAAACATCAAAAATTTATAAAAACTTTTATGAGAAACAAATAGATAAATCTTAATGTTGATAATCTACAGGATATTAATAAATATTATTTTTGTTATTTCACCAATTATTATAATTTTAAGACTAATAAAAAAAAAAGAAAGCTTACAGCGATTTAAAGAAAAGTATTGTTTTTTTTCAAAAAAAAGAAATGTTGGAAAAATTATTTGGTTTCATGGTGCAAGTGTAGGTGAAATTAAAAGTGTAATACCTTTAGTCGAAAAAATTGAAAAAGATAAAAAAATTAAGCAAATCTTAATAACATCGAATACTTTAAGTTCATCAAAAATTATTAAATCGATAAAATCTAAAAAAATCATTCATCAATTTTTTCCAATCGATACAAACTATCTTACCAATAGATTTATTAGATATTGGAACCCAACGGTAGCCTTTTTTATTGATTCTGAAATTTGGCCAAATATGTTTTTTAATTTAAATAAAGCCAAAACTCCAATTATTCTTATTAACGCTAGAATTACAAAAAAAACATTTAAGAAATGGAGGAAATTAAATGAATTTGCAAAAACTTTATTTGGATATATCGATTTATGTTTATCATCAAATAAAGAAACTATTAATTATTTAAAAAAACTTGGATCAAAAAAAATTAGATATATTGGAAATCTAAAATATGCTGAATCTGAAAATGAAGTATTAAAATTAAATAAAAAACTTACTCAAAGTATTTTGAGACGAAAAATTTGGTGTGCGTCAAGCACTCACAATTTAGAGGAAGAATTTTGCGGAAAAGTTCATAGCTTGTTAAAAGCAAAATATAGAAACCTTTTAACAGTAATTATTCCCAGACATGTTGATAGAACTAATGATATAATTGACAACCTTAAAGCTCAAAATCTTAAAACTCAATCTTTAACTAATTCAAAAGTAATTAGCAAAGAAACTGATATTTTGATTGTCAATGAATATGGAAAAACAAAACATTTTTTTTCAATTATTAACAACGTATTTCTTGGTGGCTCAATAATAAATCATGGAGGTCAAAACCCACTGGAAGCTGCAAGATTTGGCTGCAATATATATCACGGTCCAAACATACAAAATTTTAATGAAATCTATAAATTTTTAAATGATCAAGAAATCTCAAAAAAAATTATTACTGTTAACTCTTTAGCCAAAGAACTAATTCGGAATTTATCAAAAAAATCTAACTCAAAGAAATTAATAAATAAAATTTATTTTTTAGGTAAAGAAATATTAAATAATACTTTTAAAGAATTAAAAGTCTACTTTTAGAAAATGAAATTAAAAAAACCTAAATTTTGGGACTATAAAAAAAAAAGTTTTCTTTCTTATTTAATGCAGCCTTTTACGTTGCCAGTTTTATTAAATAATTTTTTTTTAGACAAAAAAAACAAAAAATTAAGTAAAAATATTAAATCTATTTGTGTAGGTAATATTTATATTGGTGGAACTGGCAAAACTCCATTAGTTGCAAAACTTTATAATCTTCTAAATAAAAG
The DNA here is from genome assembly GCF_052049975.1 of Candidatus Pelagibacter sp. Classification (GTDB taxonomy): domain Bacteria; phylum Pseudomonadota; class Alphaproteobacteria; order Pelagibacterales; family Pelagibacteraceae; genus Pelagibacter. The sequence continues at coordinate 310,799 of NZ_JBNGYZ010000001.1, forward strand.
AATAGAAAATATTATGGTTGCAAAAAAATTTTACCCAAATCAAATAGATGAAATTAAATTGCTAGAAAAAAAAACAAATTTAATTCACTCAAAATCTAGAATTGATTTAATTGATGACGCAATCAAAAAAAACAATCAAATAATTATTTTTGATGATGGATTGCAAGATAAAAAATTAGATTACAACTTAAAATTTGTATGTTTTGATGCAATAACTTGGATAGGGAATGGTCAAATCATACCAGCAGGACCATTAAGAGAAAATTTAAATAGTTTAAAAAAATATCATGCAATTTTTTTAAATAATTATGATGAAAGCATGAAAGATATTCATGATAAAGTACTTTTAATAAATCCAAAATTAAAAATCTTTAAAAGCAAATATTTTATAAAAAATATAGATCAGTTAGATAAAAATTCAAAATATTTGATATTTTCAGGTATTGGGAATCCTCAAAATTTTAGAAAAATTTTAGAAAATTCAAATTTTAAAGTTGTGAATGAAATTAAGTTTCCTGATCATTATAATTATTCAAAATCAGATTTAGAAAAAATAGTTAATACAGCAATCAAAAATAATTTAAAGATTTTAACGACTGAAAAGGATTATGTTAAAATACCATCTAATTTTAAAAGTAAAATTAAGTATGTTGAAATTGATATAGATTTATTTAATGAAACTGAAATAATCAACTATATTGAAAATAAGCTAAATGAATAAAATTAAATATTTATTACAATTTGTATTTTTTTTTTCACTTATTTTAATTTTCAAAATAATTGGATTAAATTTTTCTAGAAAAATCTCTAAAATAATTTTCTCTACTTTGGGTCCATTCATAAGAAAAAGTAAAACAATAGATGTAAATCTAAAAATTGCTTTTAGAGATATCGATCAAAATCAACAGAACCAGATTATAAAAAATATGTGGTCAAGTTATGGAAATATATTTGCTGAATATATTTTTATTAAAAACTTCAGAAATAAAAAATTAGATCAATATATAAATGTTGAAGGTCAAAATATATTAGATGAGATAAAAAATAATAAAAAAGAACCTGTGATTTTTATTTCTGGCCATTTTGATAATTTCGAACTAATGGCAATGCACATTGAGAAATCTGGTATAGATTTAGCTGCAATTTATAGGCCTTTAAATAATCCATATTTAAATCCATTGATGGAAAAAATAAGAAAAAATTACATTTGTAAAAAACAAATTAAAAAAGGAATCTCTGGCACCAAAGAAATTCTTAAATACTTTAAGACAGGTACATCAATAGCTTTAATGATAGATCAAAGAGTAAGTGAAGGGATAAAAACTAATTTCTTCTCAAAAAAAGCTTTAACAACAACAATTCCAGCTCAATTTGTTAAAAAATTTAATTGTAAAATTATTCCTGTTCAAATCTCAAGACATGAAAATGATAAATTTAATTTAAAAATTTATGATCCAATAGCTTTTTCTAAAACAGACACCATTCAAACTATCACTGAGACTTTAAACAATTTTTTAGAGAAAATGATTTTAAAAAATCCATCTCAATGGATATGGACACATAATAGATGGAAAATCTAATCTTCCTGATCTCTTTTTTTTGAAGCTTCAACATAAGAAAAATACGCTTCTTGCTCATCAACATTCCAATAATTTAATTGGTCTAAAGGAATTTTTTTGCCTGATATAGCACAGATAACATGGTCTCCATTTTCAATTATTTCAAAATTATTGGGTAAATATTTTAATTTTGCTAATTTTTTGTACATTTATAGTTTATATACAATATATGAAAATTGCTATTTTAGGAAGTGGTGGCAGAGAGCATGCTTTATGTCACTCATTAAAAAAATCTAAAAGAATAGAAAAAATTTATTGTATTCCAGGTAATGCTGGCACTCAATCAATAGCAGAGAACTTAGAAATAGATATAAATGATCATAAAAAATTAGAAAAGATTATTAAAGAAAAAAATATAGAAATTTTAGTTATTGGGCCCGAAAAACCTTTAGTAGACGGTTTAGCTGATATATTGCAAAAGAATAAGATAAAAGTTTTTGGTCCAAATAAAATTTGTGCTCAATTGGAGGGATCAAAAATATTCACGAAAAAACTTTGTAAAAAATACAATATTCCTACAGCTAAATTCAGTGTTATATCGTCAAAAGTAGAAGCTGAAAATTTTATAAACCAATGTCAATATCCATTGGTGATTAAAGCTGATGGATTAGCAGCTGGTAAGGGGGTTTATATTTGTCAAAATATTGATGAAGCATTAAATGCATCTATAGAAATTTTTGAAGGTAAATTTGGCAAAGCTAATCAAGTACTATTTGAAGAATTTCTTATGGGCGAGGAAATGAGTTTTTTTATAATATCTGATGGAAAAAGTTACAAAGTTTTTGGAACAGCACAAGACCATAAAAGAGTATTTGAGGGAGACAAAGGTAAAAATACTGGAGGCATGGGTGCATACTCTCCATCAAGGTTAGAAAATAAGGAACTAAATAAAAAAATATTGGAAAAAATAATCGACCCTACATTAAAGGGGATACGAGATTTAAATACAAATTATTGTGGGTTTCTATATGCTGGATTAATGATTGTCGACAATGAGCCGTATTTGATTGAATATAACGTGAGAATGGGAGATCCAGAATGCCAAACTATTTTGCCAAAATTAAAAACTGATTTTTTTTCAATCATTGATGCATGCTTAAATCAAAAACTCGATAATATGAATATAGAATGGCATAATCATAAAAGTTTATGCGTAGTTTTATGCTCAAATGGTTATCCGGATAAATATAAAAATAATCTTGAAATTGAGTTAGATAGAATTTCTCCAAATGAAGATGAATTTATATTTCATGCTGGAACTAAACTAAAAGAAGATAAGATTCTTTCTAATGGAGGAAGAGTATTGAATTTTGTTTCTATTTCTGACAACTTTAATACTGCTAGAACTAAATCTTTAGATTTAATAGAAAAATTAAATTGGAAAAATGGTTTTCACAGAAAAGATATCGGATTTAAAGTTATTGATTAATGAGAATAATTAGTGGTGAATTAAAAGGAAAAAAACTACTCATTCCAGAAGACAAAAATACAAGGCCTTTAAGAGATATGGTAAAAGAGTCTATTTTTAATATTTTGCAACACTCAAACAAGTTTGATTTTAATTTAGAAAACAAAGATGTATTAGATCTTTTTTCTGGTGTTGGTTCTTTTGGATTAGAGGCTTTGTCTAGGAATGCAAAAAAAGTTACATTTGTAGAGAGTTATTCAAATGTTTTTAATATTTTAAAAAAAAATATTTTTAATCTTAACTGCGAGGAAAATTCGGAAATTTATAATACAAATTGTTTTGATATTCTTGAAAAATTTTCAAATGAAGAAAAAAATTTCGATTTAGTTTTTTTAGATCCACCTTTTAAAGAAAAAAAAATTAATATTTTGATAGAAACAATTAAAAAAAAGTTAATAAAAAAAAATGGATTAATAGTTTTGCATAGACACAAAAAAGACGAGATTGAATTAACAGAAAATCTTGAAATAATTGAGTTAAAACATTATGGAATTTCGAAAATAATTTTTGGAAAGTAAAAAACTAAATTAACAACTTTTTTGTCTCTTTCTTTATTAATTCCACAGCTGGTTGGTCATATGGATTAACTCCCATTGCTTTACCAACTAAAATTGTTTCTAACATAAAAAAAATAAATAATTCACCCAAAGTTTCTTCATTCTTTTTATTTACAATAAATGTCCTAAATGGAATATTTTTTTTATTAAAAACGTTTTGAGTAGCAATAAATTGAGCACTCAAAACATCTTCTAACTTTTTATTTTTTAGATATTTAAATGAGTTAAATAAATATTTATTATTAATTTTTTTTGAAAGAGTGTCCTTAACATAAAAAAAAGTAAAAAAATTATTTTTAAAACCATCTAAATAAAGTTGCATCAAGCTATGATTATCTTTTGGAACACTTGAAATAATTGGAAGTACACCTTTAGATTTTTTTCCTAAACTTTCAGCGACTAGTTGCTGATACCAAAAAAATAAATCATTTGAGTTCTCATCATAATTTAGAATAATTGAATTATGTTTCTTTTTTTTTTGAAGGGAAATAATGGCAGATGCATTAAGAATGAGTTGATTGATAAAATTTTTATTCTTTATTAATTTATCAAATTGTTTGAATTTATCTGGATTTAATCCCATCAAGTAAGCTGGTAACATTCCTGTTTCTGACAATACAGAATAGCGTCCACCAATCAAATTAGAGTGATCAATTATCTCATCACCGATTTTTTTAGCTAAATCTCTTAAGTAGCTTTTGTTATTTTCAACTATGAAAACATTATTTTTATTTTTTTTTTCAGAATTTAAATTAGCTACAGTTTCTAAAGTGTTGCCAGATTTTGAAATAATAAGATTTAGGGTTTTATTCTTATTTAAAAATTTCTCTTTTTCTGATCTTAAATTATTTATGAATAAAAAATTTTTCTTTATTTTGTGATTTAAAAAACTATAAATTGCTTCAGAACCTAGTATAGACCCTCCCATTCCAAAAATTTTCACATTATTGAAATTTCTATATCTTTTTTTTATTCTTTTAAAATCAAAATGATATTTATATTTTTTAGAAAAACTTGAAATAACAGAATTGTTGTTATTTTCATACTCCTTCTTAATTTTATTCCAATCAGTAACTACCTTTTTATTTTTTTTAAATTTAAATGACCTTAAGAGTATATTTTTAGTAAGCATCAATTTTTATTGATTTCATCTAATATTTTTTTTTCCACACCTTCAAATTTAGAGCTTGTATTTTCAGTTACATCTGCGTCTTTTTTAATTAATTTATCTTTAATTAATTTTTTTATATTAAATTTGCTTGTTTCTTCTTCCTCTAATTCTTCCTCATTTTCTTCTATATTCTTATTCAGTGTTTCAGGAGTTGGCATCTCATTAAATTCAGGAGGTAATACAAGAGGTTGTTTTTTTTCAATTAAAAACTGATCAGCATTATTCTTCTTGGTATTGAATAATTCTGATGTATCCTTATTACATCCTAACAAAAAATAGGTCATTATCATTAGTAGCAAATATTTTACAAATTTATTTTGCATTTTTTTTCTGAACTATTTCTAAAACAATTAACCCAAAAACTCCAACTGAAATAAATATATCTGCAATATTAAAAATAAACCAATGAAAATCTTTGTAATGAAAGTCTATAAAATCTGGCACTGATTTATGTAATATTCTATCAATTAAATTCCCTAATGCTCCACCTGCAATCATTGCATAAAAATAAGTCATAATAGTACTTGATGTTTGAATTAAATATAAAACATAAATTATTATTAAAGCTATTATAAGTGTAATAAGATTATATATCGAAGAATTTTCAAAACCTAAAAGACCAAAAGCAATTCCATCATTTCTTATTAAATCTAACGATAGAAATTCAGTTAATATGATTGCCTGATTACTTATTTCAAAATGCTTTACTACCAATATTTTTGAAATTTGATCAATAACAAAGATGAATGAAATAATTAATAAAATTATGATGCTTTTTTTTTTACTATGCATCAGGTAGTCCACAATGCTGCCTTTCACACTTGTTTACCTTTAGTTTCCAACAAACTGAACACTTGTTACCTTTGGCCTTTAAAGTTGTAACTTTAATTTCGTTATCCTTGCTCTTTTTTAGACTTGCTGAAGATGTTATGCAAATTTCAGAAAAATCAATATCAATAAATTGTTGATAATTTTTTTCATCTAACTCAATTATCAAATGTGCTTCTAAACTTGAGCCAATTTCTTTTGAAGCTCTTTTCTCTTCAATACTTATATTGCAAATATCTCTTATTTTTTTTAATTCATTCCATTTTTCATCTACTTCTTTATTATGAAAGCGATCTGGAATTGTTCCAAATGACTCCAAATGAATACTTTTTTTATTTTTTGAAATTAATTTAAAAATTTCCTCTGTTGTGAAAGACAATATCGGTGCAAACCATCTAATTAAATTATCTAAAATAATGCTTAATAATTTTATACAAGCCTGTCTCTTTTTTGTTTCTTTAGCATCACAGTAAAGTGTGTCTTTTCTTATATCAAAATAAAATGCTGATAAATCTACAGTGCAAAAATTTAATAGCTCTTTGTATAGATTGTGAAAATCATACTTTGCAAAATAATCATGAAACTTTTCATCTAAAAGATAAATCTTATTTAACATATATCTCTCAAGTTCAGGAAATTCCTCAATTACTAAATTATCTAAATCTAATTCAATAAATTCATCATTTAGATTACCTAGTAGATATCTAAATGTGTTTCTAATTTTTCTATAAGAATCTGCATGCTGATCTAATATTGCATAATCAATTCTTAAATCCTCTGCATAATTTGAGGATGCAACCCATATTCTCAAAATATCTGCTCCATATTTTTTTAATATATCTTCAGGTGCAATGACATTTCCTAATGATTTAGACATTTTTAACCCTTTGCCATCAACCACAAATCCATGTGAAAGAATAGATTCAAATGGTGCTCTACCTCTAGTTCCACAAGATTCTAATAATGAAGAATGAAACCATCCTCTATGTTGGTCTGATCCTTCTAAGTACATTGAGGCAGGCCATTTTAGATCTTCCCTTTTTTCCAACACGAATGAATGTGTTGAACCACTATCAAACCAAACTTCTACTATATCGCTAAGTTTATCATAATCATTTGATTTGTATTTATCACCTAAAAATCTTTGAGGATCATCTGCAAACCAACAATCTGAACCCTCTTTTTCATAAATTGATGCAATATTTTCTATTACTTCTTCATCAACTAAAATTTCTTTTGTCTGTTTATGAACGAATATAGGAAGAGGTACACCCCAAACTCTTTGTCTTGAAACACACCAATCAGGCCTTGTTTCAATCATTGACTTTAATCTTTCCTTTCCTTTAGATGGATAAAATTTTGTTTCATCTAGAGATTTAAGAGCTTTATCTCTTAATTTATGACTCTCCATTGAGATAAACCATTGTGGTGTAGCTCTATGAACCAGTGGAGCTTTTGATCGCCATGAATGAGGATATGAGTGAACTAATTCACCATTTGATAAAAGACATTTATAATCTTTAAGTTTTTCAATTACAATTTGATTAGATTTAAAAATATGTAGTCCTTCAAATCCTTTGACATTAGATGTATACTTTCCATCACCATCAACTGTTTCAATAGCTTTTATTCCATTATTTAAACACAGATTAAAATCATCTGGTCCATGACTAGGAGCACAATGAACTATACCAGTTCCTTGTTCAGTAGTAACAAATCTAGCCTCCAACATAGGGATATCGTAATCATAGCCCATTTGAACAAATGGGTGAGAACAGATTGTACCTTCAAATTCTTTTCCAGAAAAAGTTTTTATTATTTTTGTATTTTCTAAATTACATTCTTTAAAAACAGAATCTTTAAGATCTTTTGCTATGACAATTTTTTTTCCTTTAAACTCATTCTCATCGAGAATTTCTAATAAAATATAATCTAGCGACTGATTATAAGCCAAAGCTTTGTTGGCTGGTATTGTCCAAGGAGTTGTCGTCCAAATTATTATTTGCGCATCTTTAAGTTCAGCTAATTTAGAACTTTTTACTTCAAAAGCAGCATAAATTGTATCTGACTTATGATCTTGATATTCAACTTCTGCATCAGCTAAAGCAGTTTTTTCTACAGTTGACCACAGCACAGGCTTGAAGCCCCTATATAAGCTGCCTTCTTTTAAAAATTTACCAAGTTCTCTCACAATTTGTGCTTCTGCATCAAAGCTCATTGTGGAATAGTAGTTTTCCCAATCTCCAACTACTCCAAGTCTTTTAAATTGACTTTTGTGTATATCAATCCATTTTTCAGCAAATTCTCTGCATTCTTTTCTGAACTCAACAATAGGAACATCGTTTTTATTTTTTTTATTCTTTTTATATTGCTCCTCAATCTTCCACTCTATCGGTAACCCATGACAATCCCAACCCGGGACATATATTGAATCTTTTCCATCCATTTGATGAAACTTTACAATTATATCTTTTAAAATTTTATTTAATGCCGTGCCCATGTGAATATTACCATTTGCATATGGTGGTCCATCATGGAGTACAAATTTTTCTTTTCCTTTTCTTGATTTTCTTAACTCATCATAAAGATTGATTTCTTTCCAGTAATCTAACATTTGAGGCTCTCTCGTTGGAAGATTGGCCTTCATTGAAAATGCCGTTTTTGGAAGATTAATTTGTGCTTTAGACATAATTTTTTTTTGCTTTAGCTAAATCAATTTTTATTTGTTTTTTTAATTTTTCAACATTAGTAAATTTTTTTTCTTTTCGTATAAATTTTAAAAAATTTACTCTTAAATACTTATTATAAAGATTTCCAGAAAAATTAAATAGATGAACCTCTAATAATAATTTTTTTTGATTAAAAGTAGGTCTGTAACCTATGTTAGCTATACCTTTGTATATTTTTCCTTTCAAAAATACATTCACAGCATAAACGCCTAGTCTTGGAATTAAAAAATCTTTAATATCAATGTTACATGTAGGAAAACCAATCTTCCTACCTAATTGTCTTCCTTTTTCAACTTTACCATCAACAACCCACTTTCTATCCAAAAGTTTATTTGCAAAATCTAATTTTCCATTTTCTAAAGATTTTCTTATAAGAGTAGAGGAAACAATTCTATCATTTATTTTAACTGGCTTAGGTTTGACTAATTGATAATTCAATTCACTTTCAAAGCTTTTTAATTGCTTAACATCTCCTTCCCTATTTTTACCAAATCTAAAATTATCACTTACAAATATAAATTGTGTTTTCAATTTTTTTGAAATTATTTTTTTGATAAAATTGATTGAATTAGTAGATGAAAAATTTTTATCAAATTTTTTATTTATTAAAAAATCAATTTTTAGATTTTTCATTAATTCATTTTTTTGTTTTAAGGATGAAATTCTGAAATTTTTCAATTTTTTATTGAAAAACATTTTTGGCATCGGCTCAAAAGTTAATACTCCAATTTTGAGTTTATATTTTTTTTTGTACTTCTGAGCTTCTTTAAAAAGTTTTTTGTGTCCTAAATGAACACCATCAAAATTACCAATTAAAAGAATCGAACCTTTAATATTTTTTGGAATCTCAAAATTATTAAAAATTTTCATTAATTCTTACCATGTCAGTTTTGATTGAATATAGTTTGGAATTGATTCATACATTTTTGAAACTTTTTCTATACCACTATTTTCTATTTCCGCTTTATGAATTCCATCTGAAATAATTAAAGAGTCAAAATTTTGTAAATTTGCACCTTTAATATCTGTATTAAGATTATCACCAATACATAATATTTTTTTATCTTTATTATCAATTGCTTGATTGTAAACTTCTGGGTAAGGTTTGCCAAAATATATAACGTTGCCTCCCATTTTTTCAAAAACCATTGCTACTGATCCTGCACATAGTTCTCTTGTACTTCCACGGTCTACAATTAAATCTGGATTTGTACATATCATTTTTTTGTGAATATATTTTTCTAACAAATCTTTATAAAAACTTAAATCATCGGATTTATCATCATATAAACCTGTACATAATATATATTCACTTTCATCTAAATTTTCTTTCTTATTATTTTTAAAGCTCAAAAATAAATCAAAATCTCTTGGGGGTCCTATGTGAAAAAAATCTTTATCATTAAGACTTTTCTTTAAATAATTTAGAGCTGCTTGACCTGATGTATAAACATGATTGATTTGTTCAGATTTCATTCCTAACTTTTCTAAGAATTTTTTTACTGTTTCGTTAGGTCTTGGAGCATTAGTTAACAAAATATAATTTTTTTTAATTTCACCTAATTTAGATAAAACTCTAATAGCTCCCTCGTGAAGCTTGATACCATTATGTACAACGCCCCATAAATCTATGTAGAGAATATCATAGTTATTAACTATAGATCTTAGCCCATCTGTGTCTAAATTTTTAGTCATCTTGATTAGATATAACCTTAAAAAGCCATTTTTTCTAAGTTTTTTGATAATAATGGAGCTGCATAGATCTTGAAATACATGGCCAAATATCTATATGAGCTCCATATTTATTTAAAGGAGAGTTTATGAAATTCAAACCATTACATGACAGAGTTTTAATAGAAGTTTTAGACAGTAGTGAGAAAACTGCTGGTGGAATTATTATCCCAGATTCAGCACAAGAAAAACCTCAAGAAGGTAAAGTTGTTGCTGTTGGTGGTGGTGCAAAAACTGAAGATGGAAAAACTATACCAATGGACGTTAAAGTTGGTGACAAAGTTCTTTTTGGAAAGTGGTCAGGCACAGAGGTTAAAATTGACGGTAAAGAGTACAGCATAATGAAAGAGTCAGACATTATGGGTATTTCAAGCAAGTAATTAATTATAAAGGAGAAATATAATGGCAAAAGTTGTTAAATTTGATGCTGAAGCTAGAGCAGCAATGATAAGAGGTGTAAATATCTTGGCTGATACAGTTAAAGTAACTTTAGGACCAAAAGGAAGAAATGTAGTTATGGATAAATCTTATGGTGCTCCAAGAATTACTAAAGATGGTGTTTCGGTTGCTAAAGAAATTGATCTAGAAGATAAATTTGAAAATATGGGTGCACAGATGGTTAAAGAAGTTGCCAGCAAAACAAACGATGAAGCTGGTGATGGTACAACTACTGCAACTATTTTAGCGCAAGCAATTGTTAAAGAAGGTGTAAAATACGTTACAGCAGGAATGAACCCTATGGATGTAAAAAGAGGGATAGATGCTGCTGTGGAAACAGTAAAAGAAAACTTAGTTGCTTCTGCAAAAAAAGTTAAAGATAGTGATGAGATAGCTCAAGTTGGAACAATATCAGCAAATGGTGATAAAGAAATTGGAACAATGATTGCTAAAGCAATGCAAAAAGTTGGCAACGAGGGTGTTATTACTGTTGAAGAAAACAAAGGTATAGAGACAGAGCTTGATGTAGTTGAAGGTATGCAATTTGATAGAGGTTATCTATCTCCATACTTTATTACAAATAGTGATAAAATGACTACAGAGCTGGATAATCCATTTATTCTTTTACATGAAAAGAAATTAACAAATCTACAACCAATGGTTCCACTTTTAGAAGCTGTTGTGCAAGCTGGAAGACCGTTGATGATTATTTCTGAAGATGTTGAAGGTGAAGCTTTAGCAACTTTAGTTGTCAATAAATTAAGAGGTGGTTTGAAAGTTGTAGCAGTTAAAGCTCCAGGATTTGGTGATAGAAGAAAAGCAATGTTAGAAGATATTGCTATCCTAACTGGTGGATCTGTTATTTCTGAAGATTTAGGAATAAAACTTGAAAACGTTAAATTAGATGATCTTGGTTCATGTAAGAAGATTAAAGTCGATAAAGACAACAGTACAATTGTAAATGGTGCTGGTAAAAAATCAGACATTGAAGCAAGATGTGGTTCGATCAAACAGCAAATTGATGAAACAACATCAGATTATGATAAAGAAAAACTTCAAGAGAGACTTGCTAAATTAGCTGGTGGTGTTGCAGTTATTAAAGTTGGTGGTGCAACAGAAGTTGAAGTTAAAGAGAGAAAAGACAGAGTTGAAGATGCATTAAATGCAACTAGAGCTGCTGTTGAGGAAGGTATCGTAACTGGCGGTGGATGTGCTTTATTATATGCATCTAGAGATCTAAGCAAAGTTAAGGTTAAAGGTGATGATCAAAAAGCTGGGGTGGATCTTGTTAAAAAAGCACTTGAAGCGCCTATAAGACAAATTACTAAAAACGCTGGGGTAGACGGTTCAGTTGTAGTTGGTAAATTGTTAGAACAAAACAAAAAAACTCACGGTTATGATGCTCAAAGTGAAGAGTATTGTGATATGTTTGCAAAAGGTATTATTGATCCTGTAAAAGTTGTAAGAACTGCTTTACAAGATGCAGCTTCTATTTCAGGGTTATTAGTAACTACTGAAGCGATGATTGCAGACAAACCTGAAGAAAAAGATGCTGGTGCACCTGGTGGTATGCCTGGAGGAATGGGCGGCATGGGCGGCATGGGTGGAATGGGTGGAATGGGAATGTAAGCACCCTAAACTCAATAAAAAATTTAAAAGGCCATCATTTATGATGGCCTTTTTTTTAGGTAAAAAATTATGTCTAAGAGATACAGTGGTAAATCATTCAAAGACTCAAGTGTGAAGAAAAAGCCAAAATTTTCACTTAAAGAAAAGAGGAAATTTAAGAGAGAAAAATCAAAAAAGTCTAACTAATCTAAATAAATATCAATTATTCAAGCCAGTTATGCACTTTTTAATGTTTTCAAATCAATTTAAATCAGTATAAGGGCGACACTTTATGAGTAATAATATTAGAAACATCACCATTATCGCCCATGTTGACCATGGAAAGACAACTTTAATTGATAATTTAATGAAACAAAGTGGTTCATTCAGAGAGAATGAGGTTGTTGATGAAAGATTAATGGACTCTGGTGAATTAGAGAAAGAAAGAGGAATTACTATTCTTGCAAAACCAGCTTCTATTAATTGGAAAGAATCTAGAATTAACATAATCGATACGCCAGGTCACAGAGACTTTGCTGCTGAAGTTGAAAGAGTATTAAGTATGGCTGATGGAGCATTGCTTTTAATAGACTCAGCTGAAGGTGTAATGCCTCAAACAAAATTTGTATTATCGAAAGCCTTAAAACAAGGTTTAAAGCCAATAGTGGTAATTAATAAGCTTGATAAGCCTGATCAAAGGGCAAATGAAGTTTTAGATGAAACATTTGATTTATTTGTCAGCTTAGATGCTAATGAAGAACAATTAGATTTTCCAGTTCTATATGCGAGTGGTAGATCTGGTTGGGCATCAAAAGAAGTTGATGGACCAAGAGAAAATTTAAAACCACTTTTAGATATGATAGTGGAACATGTTGAACCTGCAAAATTGGATAAAACAAAACCATTTGCAATGTTATCTACACTTCTTTATGCAGATAGTTTTTTAGGTAGAAGTTTAGTTGGTAGAATTACCCAAGGAACGGCAAAAGCTAATCAAGCTATTAAAGCTTTAAATCTAAAAGGTGAAAAAGTTGATGAAGGTAGATTAACTAAAATTTTTAGATACGAAGGAACTAAAAAAGTACCAATAGAGGTTGGTGAAGCAGGAGATATTGTTGTAGTTGCAGGTTTAGAAAAAACAAATGTAGCTGATACGATTTGTGATTTAGAGGTTAATGAACCAATTGCTGCAACACCTATAGATCCGCCAACAATGTCTATAACTATAACTGTTAATACATCTCCATTAGCAGGAACTGAGGGCTCAAAATTAACAAGTACACAAATCAGAGACAGATTAATTCAAGAAGCACAAAATAATGTAGGGATCACCTTTGAAGAAAATGATGGGAATGACTCTTTTATTGTAAGTGGTAGAGGAGAGTTGATGTTAGAGATTTTACTTACTCAAATGAGAAGAGAAGGTTTTGAGATGACTGTAAGTCCACCAAAGGTGCTTTATAAAAAAGATGAAAATGGAAATAGATTAGAACCAATAGAAGAAATTACTATGGATTTAGATGAAGAGCATTCTTCAAAAGTAATAGACTCTATGAATAGAAGAAAAGGTAAGTTAATCGAACTTAAGGACACAGGTAAAGATAAGAAAAGGTTAATTTTTCATGCACCAACAAGAGGGTTGATGGGATACACAAGTAGATTTTTAACTCTTACAAAAGGTAATGGTGTAATTAACAGAATTTTTCATGAATATGGTCCATATGAAGGAGACATGGAAGGAAGAAAAAATGGAGCGTTAATTTCCATGGAGCAAGGTAAAGCAGTTGCTTTTGCAATTTTCAATTTACAGGCTAGAGGTGAGATGTTTGTAACTCACAATGATCCAGTTTACACAGGGATGATTGTTGGTTTGCAACCTAAACCTGGTGATATGATTATCAATGTCATGAAAGGCAAAAAGTTAACTAACATGAGAACTCAAGGCACAGATGAAAATGTAGTTCTTACTCCTGTTAGAAAAATGTCAATTGCTGAACAACTAAGTATGTTGAACAGTGATGAAGCATTAGAGATTACACCTGAGTCTTGTAGGCTAAGAAAAGCTATCCTAGACCCTCATGAAAGAAAAAGAAGTGAAAAAGCTTCAGCTGCTTAATTAAAAATTTTATCTACAATAAATAATCCTAAAGCAACACAAGGTCCAATTCCAAAAGCATAAATCAGAGTTCCAACTCCTACTGTTCCACCTAAATACCAACCTACTCCAACTGCTGTAATTTCGATGCAACCTCTGACTAATGCAATTGGTAGATTTGTTTTTTTGGTTAATCCTGTCATTAAACCATCTCTTGGACCTGGACCTAAATTTGCAGTTAGATAAAAACCACTTCCAAGGCCAACTAAGAATACTCCTAAGATTGCTAAAAAGTATTGTGAAATAAGACTGCTTGGAGAAACTAGAGAACTAATTGTAACATCCAGCATAACGGAAATTATTATTATATTCATTATTGTGCCCAAACCTGGTTTTTGTTTTAAAAAAAACCATAATGATAGAACCGCTACACTTATGAAAAATGTAGCTACACCAATAGAAAGGCCTGTAATAATTGATGCACCTTCTGCTAAAACTGTCCAAGGAGAATTTCCTGTTGTTGAGACTACCAACAAAGCTTCCCCAAAACCAAATAACATCAAACCAAAACATAGGTATGAAAATGTTGAGGCTTTAGGTTTAAAATTAAATGTTTCTTTCGAACTCCAATCAACTACTGGAATTTTTTTAATAGATAAAAACATTTTTGCTTGATACTTTAAATTTTTTTTTTATTAAAGCTTAATCTTATCATGAAAAAAATAACCTTTATTTTACTGTTTTTTTTAATCTCAAGTAATTCATTTTCTCATATGGGTCACTATAAAAACTTTAATAACATTGAAATGGAAATTTTAAGAAATGGTGAGGTGATTGGATATAATTTTTATTTTTTTAAAAGAGATGGAAATAATACCACTGTAACAAATCAAATTAAATTTACTGTAAAACTATTTGGTGCAATAGTTTTTGAAGTAGAAGGTTATGGTGAGGAAAAATATAATAAAGAGCAACTCATCTCTTATGAATCTAAAACTAGACAAAACAAAAAAAATAAATTTGTCGATCTAAAATATGATAACCAAAATAATCAATATAAAGTGAATGGTTCCTCTTATACTGGTTTAGCTGGTAATGATAATGTAATTGGGAATTGGTGGAGTCATAAAATACTTCAGGCAAACTCTCAGATCAGTCCAATATCAGGAAGTATAAAAGAACAAGTTGTAACATTCCTTGGTAAGGAGACAATAACACTTTATGGTAAATCTTATGAAGTTGAGCATTTTAAACTTCAATCAAAAGACATGAGTTTATCCGAAGATAAAAGATTAGATTTTGACATCTGGTACGATAAAGAAAACTCGATCATTAGAAAAGTAACTTATTCAAGAATGGGTGAATGGGAATATAGAGTAAAAGAATTTAATTAGATTTTTTTATTTTATCATAAAGATCATTAGCACTAATCCAACCTGACTCTAATCTGGATCCAACAAACCAATCTCCACATATCCCAAGTTTTATTTTTTTATCCCAATAGCTTTTTATTTTAAGTGATTTAGGATTGTATGAATATTTCCATCCGTGATTTAAAATATTATTTAACTTTTCTTTCTTAGTATTTGTTAATTCAAAAAATTTATTTATTAGAATATTCGAGTTTATTGATTTCATTTTTTTATTTTTATTTATTTTTTTATTTGCCCAATTACTTGTACTTTGTAAGGTCCAATGATTAAATCTGCTTTTAAATCTATTTTTACTGTTCTCTAATGCAGCCCAACCCAATATAGGATCATCAAAAAAATAACTGCTAATTTTTTCAATATTTTTTTTTAATGTAAACATTACGGTTATATTTGCATTCATTTTTATTTTATTTTTAAGAATACTTTTGTCTTTTAAATAATTAATGGTTAATTTTTTGGTCTGAGGGTGAGGACAAGTTAAAATTAAGTTTTTACAATTTATTTTTGTGTTATTTGTAAATTTTAACTCCCAATACAAGTTTTTTCTTTTTATTTTTTTTAGTTCACTCTCAAAATTACAATTAATATCTTTAATTAAATACTTGCTGATATCGTTATTTCCATTTGTTCCTATTATCTTTTGATGTTTCTTATTTTCTTTTATTTTATTATTTAAAAAAAGATGGTTCCCACTCCACTTTTTTAAAATTCTTAATTTAATTAATTTATTAATGAATTTTTTAAATTTAAGTGTTTTCGGAGAAATGTATTGCACTCCATGATCATAACCAATTTTTTTATCAAATCTTTTAAATGAAGATCTTCCACCTGGGCCTCTTGCCTTATCATAAATAGCAACTTGATATTTTTTTTTTAATAAATTTGCAATTGTGGAGCCAGATATGCCTGAACCAATTATACAATAATCAATCATTTACCAGCAACAACCATTCCCTCTATCATCATTGTTGGAGAATTTGTTGCATATTCAAACTCTAAATCATTGGCAAGTGTTAGATTTTTAAACATATCTTTTAAATTACCAGCAATTGTAATTTCGTTTACTGGTTCTTTTAAAATTCCATTTTCAACTAAATAACCTGCAGCACCAACAGAGTAATCGCCAGTAATTAAATTTGTGCCATGACCAATAGTTTCAGTAATATAAATAGCCTTAGATGAAGAATTTAAAAGATCATCATAACTTGTATTTCCTCTGTCAAAATATAAATTTGTAGAACCTCCAGCTCTACCATTAGATTTGATATTTAATTTTTTTCCATTGTATGTATCAACTAAATAGTTTTTTAGAATTCCTTTATCTACTAAACATAGTTCATTTGAATGAACACCTTCTCCATCAAAAAGCTGAGATCCTAAACCTTTTTTGATATCAGGCTTATCAATTATGGTAATATTTTTTGAAAAAATCTCTGAACCAATTTTATCTTTCAAAAACGATGTACCTCTTGCAATTGAGGATGAGGAGATTGCTCCTGAAAATGCACTTAATATTCCTTTTGCTATTCTTTTATCAAAAATTAGATTTAACTTTTCACTGCCAATTTTTTTAGGACTAAGTTTTTTTATTGTTCTATCTGTTGCTAATTTTGCTAATTCTTCTGGTTTCTTAATTTCATCTAAGTGGCACTTACTTGTATATTCATAATCCCTTTCCATTCCCCCATTATCTTTAGCAACAACGACACATGATGAAGAGAATGATGAAGATTTATGTCCACCACTAAATCCGTCACTATTAATTAAGATAAAATTAGATTTGTTCTGTGAAAATCCAGACTCTGTATTTACTACTTTTTTTTCTTCAAAAACCTTCTCTTCTAATTCTTTAAGATATAGAATTTTTTTATCATTCTCAAAACTTGTATCATCGTAAAGTTCTAAATCTAAATTATCTTTAGAATAAAGATCTTTATCCGGTAAAGAATTAAACTCATCCTCAGGTGTTAATTTTGTAGTTTCTACACACCTTTCAATAAGTGTTTTTAGATTGTCATTTAATAAATTTGAAGATGCTATGGAAGATTTTTTTTTATTTATATAAGTTGTAATACTTGCGACTAAACTATCTGATCGATTAGACTCATCTAAAATTTTATTTCTAAAGCTTACTGTTTCATCGATAGAATTTGAAACCAAAACTTCACAATCTGTTGCACCAAATTTTTTTGCTAAATCCAAACATTGAGAAGCTTTATCCTCTAAGAAATTTTGATCTTTGACCATAATTAAAGTTGTGTTCCGCCAACAGTCATTTGGTCAATTAATATTGAAGGTTGGGCAACACCTACGGGAACTCCTTGTCCTGCTTTTCCACAAGTTCCTATACCTGGATCTAACATCATATCATTACCAACCATTGAAACTTTTCTTAAAATTGATGGTCCATCTCCAATCAAAGTTGCACCTTTAATTGGTGAACCAATTTTCCCATCAATAATTTCATATGCTTCAGTACAGTTAAATACAAATTTTCCAGAGGTGATATCAACTTGACCGCCACCAAAACTGACCGCAAATATTCCCTTCTTTACAGAAGATATCATTTCATCCTGAGTATTCTTACCACTTAACATCATGGTATTTCTCATTCTTGGAAGAACAACATGCTTGTAACTTTCTCTTCTACCACTTCCCGTAGACTTTGTGTTCATCAATCTGGCATTCATACGGTCTTGCATATAATTCTTCAATATTCCATTTTCAATTAAAACCGTTTTTTCTGTTGGAGTCCCTTCATCATCTATTGTCAAACTACCCCTCCTATTATCAATTGTTCCATCATCTACAATTGTAACTCCCTTGCTTGCAACTTTTTCTCCCATTAAATTATGAAAGGCAGATGTTTTTTTTCTATTAAAATCTCCTTCTAATCCATGACCAATTGCTTCGTGAATAAGAATTGCAGGCCATCCTGGTCCCAAAACAACAGGCATTTCTCCAGCAGGTGCAGGCTTACTTTCTAAATTTACCGAAGCAATTCTCAAAGCTTCATCACAAACATTTTTCCAATTATTGTCTTTTAAATAAGTATCATATGACTGTCTGCCACCAATACCATATACGCCAGACTCTTTTCTTCCATTTTTCTCCAACATCACAGAAACATTGAACCTTATTAAAGGTCTAACATCGTTTAGAGTTTCACCTCCTGCTCTTATTATTTCTACTGATTTTTGTTCACCACTAAAACTTGCTGTCACTTGTTTTGTGTTTGGATTTTTTGATCTTATATAATTATTTACATTATTTAAAATTTCTATTTTAGAGTTTAAGTCTTTCTGCTCTATAGGATTAATATCCTCATAAAATTTCTTGTTAGTTTTTGGTATTGAATGATTATAGGTACCCTTAATTGATTTAAGGGTAGCTTTTAAATTATCAGAAGATTTTTTTAGAGAATCTTTAGATATTTCATTTGAATGAGAATAAGCAACTACCTCACCTGAAATTGCCCTAAAGCCAAACCCTAGATCTGTGGCATAACTAGAACTTTTTATCTTATTATCATCTAGCAAAATCGACTCTGCTTTTGAGTCTTCTAAATAAAGTTCACCATCATCACATGAGTTCAAAGTCTCTGATACGATTTCATCAGCAATATTTTTTGAAATATCTGTATTTTTGAAGAAGTTAGACATATCTAGTATGTAGTTAATTACTTTAATAATTCAACTAATAGATTTAACTCACTTGTAAGTTTTAATAAGAATATTATCTTAAAACCATGAAGGTTTATTTCAATAATTCCTGTAAAATCTGTAAAGCTGAAATTGATCTCTATAAAAAAGAAAAGTGTAGTGAAATTGATTGGGTAGACATTACAAATAACAAAGTTGCATCAGAAGAAACTAATAAATCTGACAAAGATCTTTTAAGAAGATTGCATGTAAAAGAGGGTGATAAGATAATTGGCGGTGCAGAAGCTTTTTTAATACTGTGGAGTAAAATGCCAAAGTATAGATTTTTATATAAATTTTTTAAACTTCCAATAATTTTTCCAATTTTTAATCTACTTTATGAATTTGTTGCTTTCTTTTTGTATTTAAAAAATAAAAAACAATTAAAAAATTACTGAAAAAAAAATATCAATACCTCACTTAAAAACCACATAGAAATAAAAAACATTATGAAGAAAACAATGTACATATAAGTAACTACTTTATTTCTTTTTCTTCTTAGTCTTACAAAATCTTTATCATCTAGATCAGAGATATCACTTTCTCCAATCACGTGATAATCGTAACTCCATCTCCAAAGAGAGTCGCCTAATCTATCATCTAATTTATTAAAATAATCAATCCAGGCTAAAATATATTTAATGATAAAAAATAAAATTAATAATGTAATAAAACTTGCAAACATTAATTTTAATTTTCAGATTTTGATCTCATTCTACCAATTAATTGTGTTAAAGAGTCTACCATCATGTCAGAGGCTTTAAAAATTTCATTATTTTTGTATTCGTGAGAAAGATTTTTTTCTGGATTAGTTTTGTCTTCAATTACTATCCCCTCATCTGGAGAATTGTTTTTTATATAAATAAGTAATAACCATTCATCATCTGAAGACTCGTCCCATCTGATAAATATCTCACCAGTTTCAAACCTTCTATCTATACAACGTAAAATTGACATATGTCTGGTAATGTGTCGCTTATTCAATTGAAAAACCAAACTACTTGCACTCCTATAAAAACTTTCAAGTGCAAACTCAACCTTTTGTCTTGCTAATGTAAATTCTTTCTCTTTTTGTAATAAAGTTTCTCTATCTTCATCTCCAATTAATTTTACTCCTAAAGCCTCTACTCTTTCTCTAATTTTCTGATCTCTAATTATTCGGTATTTTTCTTTTAATTTATCTATTCTTTGTTGGAGTTCTGCATAATCTTCTCTCTCTTCTTTAAGTGAAATTCTCTCAAGATTTTCAAGCTCCTTAATCTCTCTAATTCTAAATTTTTCAATTTGCTTATCTAATTTTAATTTTTGTAAAAATTGTTTTTGTTTTTCTGCCTGCTCAATTCTGATTAGAGCTTGTTCTTTCCTTAAAAATGCCTTGATGTCTCTTGCTCTTTCTTTTTCTAATTTTATTTCATCTTTAATTGCTTGTTTTTTAAGTTTTAATTCTAATGTTGCTTGTTCTTTTTTTCTTTTTTGATCTTCTTTTTTTAAATCTTCTTCTCTCTTTATCTGTTCTAATTGTATTCGTCTTTTCTCATCAGCTCTTAAAGTTTTATAGTTTGTAATTGTTGACTCAATTTTATCAAAAAAAGATTGAATATATTTTTCAATATTGATTGAAAAATTGAAATTAAAATTTGGTTTTAATGCAAATTGAAGTCTAACAAGTTTTGATACAAAAGTTTCTTTTGATTTTATTTTAATTTTTCTTAAACTTTTCTTGAAATTTTTAGATTTATTTTTTCTTAAACTTTTGGGTATCTTTTTTAAAATTTTCTTACTTCTTTTAATTTTCTTTACTTTTTTTATTATAGGTTTTTTTTTAAAATTTCTTCCTCTTTTAGTGATTTTCCCCTTTTTACCTGATTTTTTATTTTTCTTTTTAAATTTTTTCATAAAGAAATTTGATATTTATCTAGTATTTATTGGTAAATATAGTCTCTTGTGGCTGGAGTTGAAGTATAATTTTTTGTTAATTGAAATTGATAAACAACCTGGTCACCCCATTTAAATGCCATTTCACAACCTGCAAGATAAAACTCCCACATTCTAAAAAACTTTTCATCAAACATTTTAATAATTTTCTCTTTATTTTTTAAACAATTCAATTTCCAATTTCTTAAAGTGTACGAATAGTGAAGTTTCAACACCTCGATATCAGAAATTACTAAACCTGCCTTTTCAACGGGCTTTGTAACCTCACTTAAACTAGGCGTATATCCTCCTGGAAATATATATTTTGTAATCCAAGGATGAGGATCTCTAGGTGGCATTACAGATCCAATTGTATGAATTAACGAAACTCCATCATCTTTCAATAATCTTTCAACTTGTTTAAAAAACTTTTTATAAAATTTTCTTCCGACATGTTCAAACATTCCTACACTTACAATTCTATCAAACTTCTCATTTAATTCTCTATAATCGATCAATTTAAATTTTACTTGATTATCGAGATTTAATTCTTTTGCTTTTTGACTAGCGTATTTGAGTTGGTTTTCAGATAATGTTATGCCAGTAACTTCACAATCAGTTTTTTTTGCAATTTCGAGAGCTAAACCTCCCCAGCCACAACCAATATCTAAAACTTTTTGATCTTTTTTAATATTTAATTTTTTTATTATATGTTGAATTTTATTATTTTGAGCAGTTTCTAAATCATCATTCTCATTTTTAAAATACCCACAAGAATATTGTCTTTTAGGGTCTAAAAATAAATCATATAAATCATCAGAAATATCATAATGATGTGAGACATTCATTTTTGATTTTTTTATAAAATTGAAATTTGTTAAATAACGATATGATCCTCTCAATCTATTCATTAAATAACTAAGATAATTAAATTCATTTCTACCAATATTCATCAAAGCAATATCTAAAAATTCAGTTATATCTGAATTTTCAATTTGAAGAGTTCCATCTGTGTAAGCTTCACCAAAATATAAGTCTGGGTTAATTAAGAATTTGTAATGTAATTTTTTATCTAATAACTTAATTGTAATTGGTTCTTTTTTTTTAGGTTCACCAATAATATACTTATTTTTATCAGCATTGATTAATATAAATCCATCTTTTTTAAAAATTTGATTTAGAAACCTTGCAAGCAACATTTTATGCGACTGATTTTAAAGTTAGTTGAAAATCTAGTTTTTTCAAATTTTGAATTAAATCTCTTTTTTCTTCTTCCTTGAGTAAAGATAATGGAGGTAGAATATTTTCTAATAATTTATCGGACTGACTGAGATAAGCATGAAGGCCTGTAATTGTATTATATTTATCAAATAATTTTCTTATATCATGTAATTTTTCATCAACTGTTTGTTCTTTTTTTGAAAAGTAATCATCATAAACTTTTCTAGATAGAGAAGCAGAAATGTTAGCATTTGCTGTAATCATTCCTGCATAACCAAATTTAAGACCTTCTAATAAATTAAGCTCTGTCCCTGAAAAATAAGAAAAATTATCAATTTTAATTTTTTTAAATAAATTGCCTGTACTATCTTTGATACCAACTATTTGATCTGGAAATTCTTTTTTAAGTTCCATAACTAAATTTTCATTGAATTTAAATCCACAAAGTGCCTCAAAATTATAAAGAATTATTTTCGAAGTAGGAATTGACTTGATTATTTTTTCATAAAACTTTTTTACTCCTAATTCATCATAAGAATAAAATGCGGGTGGCATTATTAAAAATTTATTAAAATTTAAAGAGCAAGAAGTTTTCATGAAGTTGATTATTTCAATTAATGAGTTTAATCCTGTTCCAATTATGAATTTGTCACTATATTTACTTTTTGATAATTGATTAATTAGACTTATTTTCTCTGAGACTGAAATATACTGTGCTTGACCAGTGCTGCCAAACATTACAACTCCATGACAACCTTCATCAATTATTTTTTCTGAGTGTTTTATAGTTTTTTCAATATTTAAGCTTAAATCATCATTAAAAACAGATATTGTTGCCGCATAAATACCACTAATTAATTTATTCATATAAAAAATTTATATAAATCAAATAAATTAGTAAAGAGTAATTAAAAACATGAAAATATTAGCAGTTCAGAACAGAATGGGCATGGGTGATCTAGTTATTTTCCTCCCATATATTGAAGCTATTTCAAAAAAATTTAATTCTCCAGTAAGTATTTTAGTTCAAGAAAGTTCAAGAGCCACTGATTTCTTGCAAGATACAAAATATATAGATGAAATAATTATATTAAAAAAAAATAATAAAATTAAAAATGATGAACACAGTGGAATTATTGGATCCTTAAATTTAATTAAAGATTTAAAAAAGCATAATTTTGAAAAAATATTTATTTTCAATTCTTCATTAAGATACAGGATAGTTTCAATTCTTGCAGGAATTAAACAAATACATCAATACAAACTTTTTGATAAAAAAAATCAACACATGATAGATACCGCAAAACAATTTCTTAAAAAAGAATTAGAAATTGAAGTAAAAAATGATGCTCGTATTGAAATTTCTAAAAATTTTGAAAATGAAATATTAAAAAAAATAAATATAGATAAAAATAAAATTAATGTTCTCTTAGCAATTGGTGGTTCTGGGCCAACTAAAAGAATACCTGCTTCAACATTTTTAAAATTTATTGAAAAAATTGCAGAAATAAAAAGATATCACTTTTATTTAGCAACTGGTTCTAGTGATGAAGAACAAAGAATTCTACAAGAATTCTTAAATTCAGATTTTAAAAATTATTTCACACCTCTAGACAAATATTCAATTAAAGAAATATTGCCTATTATTAAAAATTGTAAAGTTTCTATTTGTAACGATACAGGATTTGGACATTTCTCGGCTGCTTTAGAGGTGGATACTATTACTCTGATGGCTGATACTCCATTAATGTATGGTGACTATAGCTCAAAAATGCACCCTATTATTCCTGATGGAGAAGAAACTGTATCGCACGATACTCTAGGAAAAGATAAGATTAATTCAGATAAAATTTTTAAAAAATTTTTATCATTAGTTTGTTAAGAAATATTTCTTAACACAACCTCTTTTGCTTCATTTACAATAGCTGATAGTCTTGCAGTTTCTGGAGAAACATCAGGATGTATTTTCTTTTGTATATTTACATAAGCTTTATTCACATCTTCTTTAGTAATTTTTTTCTTCATATCTAAGTTAAGAATTTTGTAAGCTTCAGAAACTGTCATTGTTGTATTATTTGTTGTGCTTGATTGACTAAAATTAAATCTTCCAGAACTTCTCAAAGTTTGTAGAAGTCTGAATAATGAAAATAATTGGAATAAAGATAAACCCTTTAACTTCATAAGACCCAAGCTGATTAATGTTAAAGGTAAAGACAGTAAAAACTTTCCACCAATAGCAAATAAAATAGCTAAAATTATTGATCCAAAAATTATTAGGATCCTAAGACTTTTTGATATTTTTTTTGGTGAAATATTGGTTAGAAATTTAAGAATAAAGTAGAACAACGTCAAAATTACTACTGTATAAATTATTATATTCATGTATTTCGTCTCAAAATGAAAATACCACATCTTAAAAAAAAACCAGAACTTAAATCATGTCATAATGTTACATGGGAAGATAATTATAGCTGGATACATCAAGAAAATATTTTAGAAGTTTTAAAAGATAAAAATAAACTTAATCCAGAAGTTAAAGAATACCTAGAAAATGAAAACATTTATGCAGACCATCATCTTAAAGATACAAAAGATTTACAAAAAACTTTATTTGATGAAATTAAAGGGCGAATTAAATTAGATGACGAGTCTCTTCCATACAAAGATCATACTTATGAGTATTGGACAAAAACTACCACAAAAGGAAATTACTCCATAAAATCAAGAAAAAAAATTAAATCTTCAACCGTTGAGGAAATTTGGAATGGTGATCAAGAGAAAGAAAAATTAGGCGTTGAATACTTCGGTGTTGGCGATTTAGAAGTAAGCTTTAATGATCAATATCTAGGTTATTCATTAGATACAAAAGGATCAGAATATTACTCAATATTTATAAGAGATATAAAAAGTAAAGAAGTGATATCACCAGAAATAAAAGATACTTCTGGAAGTATAACTTTCAGCTTAGATGACAATTATATTTTTTACTCAAAACTAGATGATAATCATCGAGCAAGAACTATATATCGACATAAACTTGGAACTAAAACTGAAGAAGATGAATTAATTTTCAACGAAAAAAGTGATGCTTTTACCGTAAGTATAAGCTTAAGCTCAGATGAGAAATATTTTTTTATTTCTACTTCAGACCATAACACATCTGAACAATATTATTTTAAATCAGATGAAGAAAAACCAAAACCTAAACTCATCAAAAAAAGAAAAAAAGGTGTTTTATATTCTGTAAACTCTTGGGATAATAAATTTTATAATCATACTAACGAGAATGCAGAAGATTTTAAAGTTGAAATTTCAAATAGCCTAGAAAACCAAAAATGGTCGGATTTTATTCCACCTAAGGAAGAGGTTTTAGTTGGCGGGTGTACTTTTTTAAATAATTGGATTTTAAGATCAGAAACCTCAAATGCATTGGATAAAATTTTCGTTAAAAATATTGAAACAGGGATAGAAGAAGAGCTTATTTTTTCAGATGAGACTGTAACTGTTCCTGGGGTATCTTTAATGCAAAGAGATAAAAATACAGACACGGTGTATCTGAGTTATTCTTCACCAAAAACACCTTCGAGGGTTTATAAATATAATCTTCAAACAAAAGAAAAAATTCTTGTTAAAGAACAAGAAATTCCATCAGGTCATAATCCTGATGATTATATGGTGGAAAGAATTGAATATAAGTCTCATGATGGAAGGTTAGTCCCATTAACAATCACAAGGCACAAAAATACAAAATTAGATGGTTCAGCTAATTTATTATTATATGGATATGGATCTTATGGAAGTTCTATGAATCCAATATTTTCATCCACAAGATTAAGTTTAATTAATAGAGATATTATTTGGGCTACTGCACATATCAGAGGGGGTATGGAAAAAGGTATGAAGTGGTGGAAAGAAGGTAAACTTTTAAATAAAAAAAATACCTTTGAAGATTATATTTATGCAGCAAAATATTTAATTGAAAATAAATATACCTCTCAAAAAAAAATAATTGGTATGGGTGGTTCTGCTGGAGGTTTGCTGATGGGAGCAGTGGTTAATAGTGCCCCTGAATTATTTTTAGGAATAATAATGGCTGTGCCTTTTGTGGATTCGTTAACTACAAATTTAGACCATTCATTACCACTTACAATTGGTGAATTTGATGAATTTGGTAATGCTAAAGATATTAAAGAACATTTTGATTATATTTATTCTTACGCACCTTATAACAATATAAAAAAAATGGATTACCCTCATATTTTAATTACAACAAGTTTAAGTGACAATAGAGTATTATTCGATGAGCCTGCAAAATTTACTGCAAAATTAAGAGACTATAAAACTGATAATAATTTATTACTTTTAAAAACAGAAATGAACGCTGGTCATGGCGGCAAATCTGGTAGAGATGGAGCAATTGAAGAAATTGCGGTTGATTATGCATTTGCCTTAAAAATTTCAAATAAAATTTAATACACTATTGAAATAGAAAGTTTCGTACCTATATGAAAACAGTAAGTTGCCTAATGGGACTTACAAAATAACTTGCTTAATAAAAGGAGGAAACTATGACAAGTAAGGATCTATCTATATTTAACTCATTAAGACCGTTTTCAATTGGATTTGACGATATGTTTGATCAATTTGAAAATATGTTAGGTAATGGAAGTTTGACAATGCAATCAAACTATCCGCCATATAACATCAGAAAAACTGGAAAAGACAACTATGCTATTGAGGTTGCTTTAGCTGGTTTTAACAAAAATGATGTAGAAGTTGAGTTTGAGGATAATTTATTAACTGTAAGAACAAAACAAGTTAATAAATCTGAAGATAAAACTGTGGATGGGGAAATTATTCATAAAGGAATATCTCAAAGACAATTTGCAAGATCATTTACAATTGCTGATGATGTAAAAGTGAATGGTGCAGAGCTTAAAGATGGTCTTTTAACTATTTCTTGTGAAAGAATTGTACCTGAACATAAGAAGAAAAAACTTATAGAAATTAAGTAAATAACCTTGCTTGCGGAGATCTAATCTCCGCAAGTTAAAATTAAATACAACCTTTAGAAATAAATCCAATTACTATTTCGTTTCCATCGATTTCGAACTTTCGTTCACAAGGTATCCCATATTTTCTAGTTTTATAAATCATAACTTTATTTCCATTTTCATTTAAGAAATCTTCATTTGAAACACCTAATTCTGATTTCAAATTTGAAACGGGCTTACCAATAAATGCACTAAGCTTTTCATTTTCTTTTTTTACAATTTCATCAGTTTTTTCTTTGACTGTTTGACAACCAATAAAAAAGTTAAAGAATAAGAAAAATAGAATAAATTTGTTCATAATATATAAATATCACTAAAATTTATGCTTAATATAAACTTGTAAGTTGAATTATGTGAATAAATTTTAGTTTTAATAAGCAATTTCAATAAGAATCGCCTAATTATTAATTTTAGGAGGAAAAATGCTTGATAATTATTTTAATTATAAAAAACACAAAACTGATTTTAAAACAGAAGTAATTGCCGGAACTACTACTTTTTTAACAATGGCATATATTATGTTTTTAAATCCGTTTATATTGTCAGGTGAATTTGCAGGACCAGAAAAAGGATTTTTTGATTTTGGTGCAGTTTATACAGCAACTATTTTAGCTACTGCTCTTGCTTGCTTCATCATGGCTTTTTACGGAAAAACTTGGCCAATTGGTTTAGCGCCAGGTATGGGAATTAATGCCTTTGTTGCTTTTGGAGTATGTGCGGGAATGGGTTACACTCCTCAAGAAGCACTGGGTGCAGTATTGGTAGCTGGTGTCTTGTTCTTAATTATTTCACTTACACCAATTAGAGCATGGTTGATCAATTCTATACCAAGAAGTTTAAAACTTGGTATTGGTGCAGGAATTGGATTATTTCTTGCAATTATAGGATTACAAATCATGGAAGTTGTAGTTGATGATCCAGTAACTCTCGTAAAACTTGGAAACTTAGGAGATCCAATTGTTTTACTTGGATGTGCAACATTTATTGCAATCATTGTTTTAGAAAAAATGAACGTAAAAGGGAATATCATTATTGGAATCTTAGCATTTAGTATTATTGCATGGGCTTCTGGTCTTGCAAAATTCAATGGAATTGTAAGTTCTCCACCACCAATGACATATTTATTTGAGTTTGATTTATCTGCTGCAATGACTGCTGGAATGTCCACTGTAATCTTTACTTTATTATTTATTGACTTCTTTGATACTGCTGGAACTTTAACTTCTGTAGCAAATGTTGCAGGTAAAGTAGATAAACAAGGAAAGGTACAAGACATTAATAAAGCGATGTTATCTGATAGCGTTGGTACTGTTGCTGGAGCAATGATGGGTACTTCAACAGTTACTAGTTACGTTGAATCTGGCGCAGGTGTAAAAGCTGGTGGAAAAACTGGAATGACATCCCTTGTAATTGGATTGTTGTTCTTAGCATGTATATTTTTTGCTCCTTTAGCTACAAGTTTGCCTAAACAAATTGATGGTGCAGCTTTATTATTTGTTTCAGTTTTATTTGTAAGAAATATTACAGACATTGAATGGAATGATATTGCAGAGTCGGCTCCAGCAATTCTTGCCATGATTGCGATGCCATTAACTTATAGTATTAGTAATGGTATAGCATTAGCTTTTGTCTCTTATGCTTTAATCAAATTATTTACTGGAAAATTTTCTTCAACTTCTCCAGCTATTTGGGTTATAGCAATACTTAGTTTAATAAGTTTTATTATTGGCTAAAAAGTTTTTTCAGGGCTAGTATAATTTACTAGCCCTGATTATTTTTCTTAATAATATCCTCAATTGTTAATTCCTCATAATGTTCAGTTGGTTGAACTATCCATGGATCATTTTCTAACTTAACAGGACAAAAATCTGGTTCAAAACTAGAAGATTTCTTTTTCCATAAACAAGCTGTTTTAACTTCTTTGATAAAACTTTTTGTAGGACCATAATTTTTTAACCATTCAATACTTTTATTTAAAGTCAATCCAGTATCTGAAAGATCATCAATTAACAAAACTCTGTTGAAATCTTCATTATTTGCCAAAGAGCTTATTTCTCTTGCGAACATAAGTTCACCTTGCTTATCTTCCATACCCTCTCCTGAATAACTCTGTATTACAATATAAGCTATTGGTAATTTTAGTATTCTTGACAATATATCTATAATTGGTGCAGCTCCTCTCATTATTCCAATTAAGACAGTTGGGTTATATTTTTTGTGAATTTCTATAGCTAGTTTTTCAACAGTTCTGTTATATTCTTCGAAACTTATAATCAATTTATCTGCCATAAATTTATTTATCATATAAATTGTAATAAAAAAATATTCTTATGAAAATTTATGATTGTTTTATGTATTTTGATGAAGATGTCGTGCTAGACGTCAGGCTTAATGTCTTAGATAAATATGTTGATAGATTTGTAATTATAGAATCAATTTTTAACCATAAAGGTGAAAAAAGAAAACCATTATTCGACATTAATAAATTTCAAAGTTTTAAACACAAAATAAATTATATTTTGCTTAAAACACAACCAGATAATTTAGAAGAAATACATAAAAATGATGACAAAAATGAAATTTATAGAAAATCTATTTTTAATGCTTGGAAGAGAGAAAATTTTCAAAGAAACAAAATTCAAAGTGGTCTTAAAGATGCTGATGATAATGATTGGATAATCATTTCAGATTTGGATGAAATACCCAATTTAGAAAATTTAGACTTTAACGAAACTAAAGATAAATTTGTTTTTTTTAAACAACACCAAATTTATTATAAATTTAATCTTAAATTAGAAAATTATGATTGGATTGGGAGCAAATCTTGTAGGTATAAAGATTTAAAATCACCTCAATGGTTAAGAGATATAAAAAGTAAAAAGTTTGGTTGGTGGCGGTTTGATACTTTTTTTGCTAAAAATAAATTTATTGGTATAAAATTTATTGAATATGGTGGATGGCATTTTTCTTATTTAAAAAATCCAAAAGATATAGAAACAAAATTGAAATCTTATTTACATCATATCGATTATGATCAAAATCCATTGGGAGAAAGTAAAATTGCAAATTTAATTCAAGAAAAAAGGACAGTATACAATTTAAAAGTAGATCAAAGATTTAGTAAATTTGACAGCCAAAATGATTTAAAAAAAATAGATATGAATCTTTTACCAAAATATATAAATGATAATCAAACACTACTGAAAGAATGGTTAGATTAAGCTAAAGGAGATTTAATGAAAGGTTATGTTGTATGTGTGTATGAAAATATTCAGGATCAAGAAATTTTAAAAAATTACGCAGTTAAAGCAAAAAATGCTGTAGAAAAATATGAGGGAACTTTTTTAGTAAGAGGAGGAAAAAAAATTACTACAGAAGGTAAAGAATTTGTCAGAACAGTTGTTATAGAATTTAACTCATTTGAAATTGCTAAAAATTTTTTTTATTCAACAGAATATCAAGATGCACATTCTATCTTAGGTAATACTGTTATTAGGAATCATCAAATTATAGAGGGTGCTTAAAGCTAATATTGGATTGGTTCAGGATCAATACTTCTCCACAAATACCATGTTGCAACTGAGCAATAAGGAGAAAACCTTTTTTTTAGAAGATTAACAAATTTTTCTGGCGGTAAATAATTTTTTTTATAATTTTTAGATATTGCTCTAAGTAGACCTATATCCTGGATAGGCCATATATTTGGTCTATTATAAGTGAATAATAATATCATTTCTGCTGACCATCTTCCGATTTGTCTTAATGTAGATAAATATTCTATAGCTTCTTCATCTGACATTTTTTCTATTAATTTTGGATTAAACGTTTTTTCTATTATTTGTTTTGATAGACTCTTAATACCTAAAATCTTTTGCCTACTTAATCCACATTTTCTCAATTTTGCAGTTGTTAATTTAGAAACAATTAAAGGTTTAATTTTGCCTTTACATTCTTTTTTAAATTTTAAAAAAACAGAGTTTGCTGCAGCTACACTTATTTGTTGGCCTATAATACTTTTACATAATGAAAAAAAAACATCTTTTCTTGATGTTAATATTACTTCAGAAGGGGATTTGTAAGATCTAATTAATTTTTTCATGACTCTATCTTTGTCTGATAAGTATTTTTTAGCTGATATCCAGTATTTTGGTTTTTTAGTCATTCAAAGTTTTTGTTGAAATGGTTTTTTTTTTATAAATTTCTCTCCTAAATATAATCAAAGTAGAAAAAATTACTAAACCAGCACCAAATAAACTTTTAATAGTTGGAATTTCATCCCAAATTAAATATCCGAATATTATTGCAAAAACTAAAGCTAAATATTTTAATGGTGTGACTAAAGATACTTCTGAGTATTTATAAGACTGACTTAGCCACAAATTAGCTACTCCTCCAAAAATACCTATCATTGCCAGAATTAAAAAATCTTTTGTTGATGGCATTATCCATCCTAAAGGTATTGAAAATATACTTAATAGAGTTATTGAAATTGAAAAATATAAAGATATTAACCATACGGGCTCTGTGGAAGATAATTTTCTTATTGTGATAGCTACATAAGATAACCCAATACAAAAAATTATTGGGAATATGTAATATATATTAAGTGAAGTTATTCCTGGTTCAGTGATAACTAATATTCCAATAAATCCAACAATGACTGCTAACCATCTGTAAACACCAACTTTTTCACTCAATAAAAAAATCGAAAAAATTGTTGTAAAAATAGGTGCTGCGAAAGAAATACTTACAACAGTTGCTAAGGGCAAACTTCTCAAGGCGATGAATATTGCCACTAAAGCTATTAAGCCAGAAAAACATCTTAAAAAATGTAACCCTGGCCTTTTTGTAAAGTAGAAATTATGTAATCTTTCTCGTGGTATTATAAAAAAATAAAAAACTATACCAAAAAAACCTCTAAAAAATAAAACTTGTCCTAATGGATAATGCTCAGACCATTTGACTATAATGTCCATTATAGAAAATGCACATATGGACATGAACATATATAAAAAACCTAATTGATTTTTAGTAAGCATAATAATAACTTGTATTTTAATTTAAGGTTTAATCAATGGAAATAGCAGTTTTAGCACTAGGGTGTTTTTGGGGACCTGAAAAAAGATTTGGTCAAATCGAAGGTATTTTAAAAACGGAAGTTGGATATTGCGGAGGACATAACTCTGATACAACTTACAAAGAAGTTTGCTCAGGCGAAACAGGTCATGCAGAAGTAGTTAAACTTAATTATGATCCATCTAAAATTACATATAAAAAGATCATAGAGATTTTTTTTGATATACACGATCCAACTACTCTAAATTCTCAAGGGCCTGATTTTGGTACACAATATAGAAGTGAAATATTTTATAATAACGAGGAACAAAAAAAAATAGCTAGTGAGGTTTTGAATGAAGTTAATAAAAAATTAAATGGAAAAGTTGTAACAAAAATTTCTAAAATAAATAATTATTGTAGAGCGGAAGAATATCATCAAAAATATTTAGATAAAAATTAATGGCACTTGTTACCACAACTTACCTTTATGAAAATTTAGATAAGGTAAAAATTATTGACTGTTCGTGGCATATGCCAAATGTAAATCGTGATGGAAAAAAAGAGTATGATCTAAAACATATTCCAGGAGCTGTTTTTTTTGATTTAGATAAAAATTCAAAAAAAGATACAGATTTACCACATATGTTAGTGAATAAAGAAGATTGGGAAAAAATTGTATCTGATTTAGGAATTAACAATGAAGATGAGATAATAATATACGATAATTCAGATGTAATTAGTTCATGTAGATGTTGGTATAATTTTATTTATTATGGTCATGATATAAATCTTGTGAATATTTTGGATGGTGGGTTAAATAAATGGACATCAGAAAAAAAAATTACAAATTCTAATAAAAAGCAAATAACTTCATCAAATTATATCTCAAAAGAAAAAAAAGAACTTGTCAAAAGTAAGAAACAAATTGACGAAAATATTTTAAAAAAAGAATTTCTTGTTGTGGATGCAAGAAATAGAGACAGGTTTGATGGAAAAGTAAAAGAGCCAAGACCTGGTCTAAGAAGTGGCTCAATACCAAATTCTAAATGTTTGCCGTTTAACGAATTAGTGAATATTGACAAAACTTTTAAAGATAAAAACCAGCTAATTAATTTGTTTGAAACTAATTTAGGATCAATAAAAATAGACGAAGTGGTATTTTCTTGTGGATCTGGTGTTACTGCATGTGTTTTGGCTTTTGCATATTTTCTGATTAATGATAAGTATAAGCCAAAAATATACGACGGTTCGTGGGCCGAGTATGGGAAAATTTAAATGAAAAGAAATACAAAAATTTTTACAATAATCATTACATTTTTTTTAATAATCACAATTGTAGTTGTTGGTCGAACAATGGTTGGCAATTATTTCAAAAAAAAATTTAGTAAAAGACCACCTCCAGGAATTATTGTTACCGAAGTAATCAATAAAAAATTCCATGAAAGTATAGATACCTTTGGTACAGCTGTATCAAATAAGACAAAATCATTTCGAATAAAAAAAGATGATCTTCAAAATGAGTTACAGCTGAACAATTTTATTAAAAAAGGGGAAGTGATTGTAGAACTAAAAGAAAAAAATATAGTAGCTCCTTTTGATGGTGTACTAGGCTATACAGGTTTGACGGAAGATATATTGGTATCTGACAGCACAATTATAATTACTCTAGATGATAATTCTGTAATTTATTCTGATATCAAAATTCCTGAAAATTATTCTGCGATGATTAAAAAAGGCTTACCAGTTGAAGCTAAGGTGTCGAGCTACAAAGATAAAGTATTTGAAGGTAAAATTGATTTTGTATCTAGTAGAATTAATGCTGATACTAGAAGCTTATTAAGTAGAGTCAAAATTGAAAACAATAATCTTGAATTAATGTCTGGCTCATTACTAGAAGTAAATATAAAAATTAATTCAAGAGAAAGTCTAAGCGTTCCAGATACTAGCGTTATTATGGAAGGAGAAAAAACCTATGTGTATAAAATTTCAAATGAAAATATAGCACAAAAAACTGAGGTAGAAATCGGAATTAGAAAAAAAGGAAATATAGAAATCAAATCTGGATTAAATATAGGTGATGTTGTTGCTGCTGAAGGTCTTAAAAAAGTAAGACCAAATGGAAAAATAAAACCAATTAAAAATTAATGTATATCACAGAGTTAAGTATAAAAAGACCTACAGTATCCTGGGTTATGTCTTTGATACTAATAATTTTTGGTTTATTTGTATTTTGGAAATTACCTGTAAGAGAGCTCCCAGACGGGATACAGCCTCCGGTAGTTCAAATACAAGTAGATTATAAATCTGCTGCTTCAGATATTGTTGATCAAGAAGTAACTCAAGTTATAGAAGACGTAATTGGGGGTGCAGAGGGAATTAAGAATATAGATTCAAAATCTGAAAATGGAAGAAGTACAATCAATGTTGAATTTGATACCAGTATAGATTTAGATAACGCTGCAAATGACATAAGAGAAAGAGTGGCACGTGTTGTAGATAATCTTCCATCTGAGTCTGACCCGCCTCAAATTTTAAAAAGAGCAGCAGGTTTCACAACAACTATGTGGCTAGCGCTTTCATCTAAAACTTGGAGTGATTTAGAGCTTGGAGATTATGCTGAACGTTTTTTAGTTGATACATTTTCAAGCGTGAAAAATGTTGGGAGAATTAGAGTTGGTGGGTTAAGAGAGTTAAGTATAAGAATTTGGATTGATCCAATAAAATTAGCGGCAAATAATTTGACTGTTCAAGAATTTGAAAACGCTCTAAGACAAGAAAATATCAGATTACCAGCAGGTACTCTTGAAGCTGCAAACATTGATTTAACTTTAAATCTAGATAAATCATATAATGATATTGAAACGATTAGACAATTACCAATTAAAAAAACAAGAAATAACACAGTTTTATTGTCAGATATTGCCAATGTTGAATTTGGACCTGTATCAGAAAAAACATTATTTAAAGCTCAAACTAAAGACCAACTAAACTTGAAGACAGTTGGAATTGGAATTTATGCAAGAAGTGGCGCATCAACAGTAGAGTTATCCGATCAGATTAAAGAAAAAATTAAAGAAGTTAAAAAATCTTTACCAAATGATTTGAATCTTGAAATTGCATTTAATCGTGCAAATTATGTGGAAGCCGCTATTGAAGAAGTTTATAAAACCTTAATTATTGCATTTATATTAGTTGTAATAATTATTTATTTATTCTTAGGAAACTTAAAAGCTGTAATTGTTCCTGCAATAGCTCTTCCTGTCAGTTTGATAGCATCTTTTTTGGGTTTATATATTTTTGGGTTATCAATAAATATTTTTGTTCTATTGAGCTTCATACTAGCAATTGGAATTATAACGGATGACTCAGTCATTATGACTGATGCTATATACAGAAGAATTGAAAATGGTGAAACACCGCTAGTTGCAGCTTACAAAGGTTCAAAACAAATTTCTTTTGCAATAATAGCCACAACTTTAATTTTAATAGCTGTTTTTTTACCTTTAATATTCATTGATGGAATATCTGGATCTCTTTTTAGAGAAACCGCTATAGCATTGTCATTCTCTATTGTCATTTCGTCATTTGTAGCTTTGACATTATCTCCAATGTTGGCAAGTAAATTTTTAGATAGAAAATCTGATAAAAATATATTTTTAAAAAAATTTGAAAATTTTTTCAAATCTTTTGCAAATTTTTACAAAGACACCCTCAACATTTTATTAAATAAAACAAAATTAATTTCAATCTTCATTATCTTTATATTAATTGTATCTGTTGGTTTATTTTCATTTACAAAAAAAGAATTACTCCCTTCTGAAGATAGAGGTGCTTATTTAGTTATTGGCTTCACTGATGAAGGTAGTTCTTTTGAGTATACGCAAGAAAAAGCTCAAGAAGTTGAAAAGAGATTAATACCGCTTCTTCAAGCTGAAGATAGCCCTTATTCAAGATTTATAATGAGAGTACCTGGTTTTGGTAGTTCTGCAAACTCGTATAATAGCTTTATTATTATTGCACTATTAGATGATTGGAAAAATAGAAAGAACGACTCTCTAACAGTAATGAGACAAGCAATTGGAAAAATAGTAACTGTTCCACAAGCTGTTGCATTTCCAATATCTCCTCAATCAATAAGAGTTTCAAATTATAATAAACCTGTTCAGATGGTAATTTATGGTTCTACTTATGATGAATTAGAAAATATTCAAAATCAAGTTATTAGAAAGTTGAGAACAAATAAAAATCTTTCAAGAATAGAGTCAGACTACAATAGAAATAAACCTGAAGTAAAACTCTTAATTAATAAAAATAAAGCAAAAGACTTGGGTGTATCTACTCAATCAATTGGAAAAACACTTGAAACTCTTTATGGAGGTAAGAGGGTTACGACGTTTAATAGACTTGGAAAAGAATACCCAATAATAATTCAACAATATTTAGCAGATAGAAGAGATAAAGACGGTATATCAAAAATTTATGTTAGATCAGAAACTAGTGGCAAATTAATTTCTTTAGCAAATTTAGTAAGTTTTAGCCAAGAGGGTGCAGCTAAAGAACTGGCTAGATATAATAGACAAAGAGCAGTAACTATATCAGCAAACATTAATGAGGGTTATACTCTAACCGAAGCAATAAACTTTTTAGAAAACACAATGTCTGAAGTAGCTCCACAAAATCAAATTACTTGGAAGGGGAAATCTGAAGAAGTAAAAGAGACAAGTAATGAATTATTCTTAATTTTTGCTTTAGCATTACTCACAGCATATTTGGTGATGGCAGCAACCTTTAATTCTTTTATACATCCATTTATTATAGTTTTGACTGTTCCATTAGCAATTTTTGGAGGGCTAACATTCATATTATTTTTGAACAGCTCAATAAATATATTTTCACAAATAGCATTAATTATTCTCATAGGGATTTCGACAAAGAACAGTATTTTAATTGTTGATTATGCTAATCAAATAAGAACAACAGGAAAAAATATCGAAGCTGCAGTTAAAGATGCATGCAATATAAGATTTAGACCAATAATAATGACCTCATTAAGTACAATGATAGCAATGGTACCATTAGTAATAGGAAATATAGGTCCTGGAGCTGGTGAAGGATCAAGATTAGCAGTAGGTTCGACTATTCTTGGAGGCATGATAATTTCTACCTTCTTTACTCTATATGTGACACCATCTATGTATTTGGCTTTAGCTAAAAATACAAAAAGAATTGACGCCGTAGATTTAGAGTTAAAAACTCAACTTTCTAAAAAATAATATATTTATTTTTATTTAATTTTCTTGAACATTGCGAAAGTTGTTTTTTATAAATTTTTGACTGTTTTTGAACTTTTCTTGCTAAACCAATTACTTTTTTATTTTGTTTATAATGTTTGTAGTTGCCCCAACCTTCGTGATAAGCAATGTACTGTTTAAATGCATCTTTCTTAGAAATTTTAAGTATTTGATATGTTTTGTTTGTATACCATCCAATAAAATCAACACTGTCTTTGAATAAAACTCTTGAGGCTAATTTGTTATCTGTTTCTTCTTTGTATTGTTTCCACGTACCCTTAACAGCTTGCGAATAACCTAATGAACTAGAAGGTCTTTTATACGGAATAATCTTAAATATTTTTTGTCTTTCTGGTCTTGCTAACCAATCAAAATCAGACTCCATTCTGATTATTGCAAGTTGTATATGTATTGGAGTTCCCCACTTTTTTTCTGTTTTTTTTGCAAACTTATACCATAAATATTTTTCACTGAATATTGAACAGCCATCCGATGTATTACTAGGTATTGAAGAGCAGCTAACTAACAAAAGAAATAAGATAAAAAATTTTATTTTATTTAAATTTTTCATAAACTTTTTTTATACACAGTAAAAATATTGAAGCTATTACTCCATATAAATTCCCAAATAAATCTTCATATTGAAAAGTTCTTTTAGGAATTATCATATGAAGTAGTTCAAGAATAATGGAATAAAATATTAAGAGAATTACAAAGTAAATTAATTTAGGGGAATTATAAAATGTTAGAATACCTATAATTGAAATTAAAAAAAATGCATAAAAATGATTAGATGAAATTTCAAAAAAATCTGGAGTTATTTGTGGTTGTTTTGAAAAATCATTAAACACTAAGAACCCTGCTAAACTTCCTGGGAATAAATAAAATACAAT
Source organism: Candidatus Pelagibacter sp. (assembly GCF_052049975.1). GTDB lineage: Bacteria > Pseudomonadota > Alphaproteobacteria > Pelagibacterales > Pelagibacteraceae > Pelagibacter. The sequence goes on from NZ_JBNGYZ010000001.1 coordinate 349,608, forward strand.
AAAAATAATATTTGTAACCACAAAAATAATTTTATGATTTGAAAAAAAACGAATCATCTGTAGAAATTAATATTTAACAAAATTATATATAATTAATACTAATGAGTTCTATTATTTTAGTAAGACACGGACAGAGTGTCTGGAACCTTGAAAAAAGATTCACAGGATGGGTAGATGTAGATATAACAGAAAAAGGCGAAGAAGAAGCCAAGAAAGCCGGACAATTATTATTAGATAATAAAATAAAAATTGAATTTTATATAACTTCCTATCAATTAAGAGCTCGACGAACTTTAAACATAATCAAAAAAACACTAAATGATGATAAATCCATTAATGAATTTTGGGAATTAAACGAGAGGCATTATGGTGCTCTTACCGGTTTAAATAAAGATGAAATGAAAATTAAACTTGGTGAAAAAAAAGTTCATGAATTCAGAAGATCGTGGGATGTAAGGCCAGATAAACTAGATCAAAATAACCCATATCACCCAAAAAATATTACTATATATAAAAATGTTCCTTCAGATCAATTACCAGATACAGAGTCTTTAGAAGATACATACAAAAGAGTCATAAGAATATATAAACAAGAAATTGAAGATAAATTAAAACATGGAAATATTCTAATTTCCGCACATGGTAACTCTATCAGAGCTCTTTGTAAGTTTTTATTTAAACTAGATGAAATACAAATATCAAAACTAGAAATACCTACTGGAAACCCACTTTTAATTAAATTTGATCAAGAAGAAAATATAATTGAATGCAGGTACCTAGATAAAGATCGTGCTAAAGATCTTGTAGTTTTTTAAATACTTCTAAATTAGTTACATGAAAAAATTTATTTTTACTTTCAAAACCACTTAGTTTTCTGCTACTTAGCAATTCGTTCCAAATTTTATTTATTCTAAAAGGTTCTAATTTAAATTTTTGAAACAAACTTTTATTTAATATCTGACAACCCGTAAAAATATAATCATTCTTATCTTCATTATAAATTAAATTATTTTGAAGATTAAAATCTCCATCTAGTGTTTCATCAAAACTTAAATTTTTATTCACAAGTAATAAAATATTATTTAGTTTATTTTCAAAATATAAATTTTCCATTTTTTTTAACTCATCAAGATAATCTATGCTCCACACTGTATCAGGATTAAAAACAAAAAAATCATTTGAATTAGATTTTTCAAGAAGATTCAATATGCCTCCTCCTGTATCTAAAATTTCTTCTCCTTCATCAATTATAAAAATTTCTGAATTATAATTATGATCTTCTATAAATCTTTTGATTTCCTTTTTTAAATGGAAAACATTTAGATAAATTTTATGAATTCCTAGTTTCTCAATCAAATTAATACATCTTTCCAACAATGTTAGATTATTTATCTCTAAAAGAGGTTTTGGTATTTGATTTGTCAACGGTCTAACACGTTTTCCAAAACCAGCACATAGAATAAAAGCAGTATCTAATTTCATTTAATTTCTTTAGGAAACTCTCTTTGTAATATCAACTTTAATTTATTTAAATTCCTATTTTGATTTATTCTTAGATTTATTAATTTCCAAGCATATGGAATTAATCTTAAATATTTTTTTTTATTATCTCTTATTGCTAATCTTTTAAAAATTCCAATTATTTTTAAATTACGTAAAACGGATAAAATTTCAAAATCATTCTTAAATTTTTCAGGAAATAATTCTCTTCTTGTTTTTAAAAAATAAGAAAACATTTTATCTTTAATTTCGTTTGAAGTTTTAAACCTTACATCGTCAATAAGAGATGCCAAATCATAAGCTTTATTTCCAATTAAAGCATCCTGACTATCAATCAAACTAGTTGTATTTTTATTTAACATGATGTTTGAAACATGAAAATCTCTATGCACAAAACAATCATTTTTATAATTAAGTTTTGCTAGTATTTTTCTTAATTCTCTTTTTAGTAATGAATTAAATTTTTTGTGTTTTGATTTTGTTAAAGCTGAAATCACATACCAATCACAAAATAATATAGCCTCTTTATATAATATTTCTTTACTATAATTGGGTATGACATAAGTCTGTTTTATAAAATTTTTTGTTTTTTTATTTTTAATTTTTTGTAATTTATTCAGCAAATCTATTGCTTTTTTTAGATATTTTAAATCATTATGACTTTTGTTTAAAAAATTAAACATAGTTTTTTTTCCTAAATCTTCAATTTCTATATAATTTAATGAGTATCTTTGCTTAATGAGCTTTGGTGCTTTTATTTTATTCCTGATTAAAATCTTATTAACCGCATCATATATTAATAAATTTTTTTCTTTTTCTTTATTTGCAAAAACAATAATTGATGATTTTAAATTGAAATATTTTCTGTAAAATTTTCTAAAAGATGCATCACCTTTAATATTTTCAATTTTATATTTTTTATTTTTCATTTTTAATTAAGTTTTCATAACTAAACTCTCTATTTATATAGTCTTTTGAGTAAGATAGTTTTAATTTAATAAAATCTTTATCATCATTTAACAAAATATTAGGCCATTCTATCAATTTAATTGCTTCAATTTCATCTTCAAAGATTCCTAAATTTTTTGTTTCATCAAAATTTTTTAATCTATAGAGGTCATAGTGTTGAATAAGTAAACTTTTAATTTGATATTCATTCATGATATTAAAAGTTGGGCTAGGAACTTCAGATATGTCTATATTATTTTTTTTTTGAAGTTCATTTATCAAAAATCTTACTAAAGTCGTTTTACCTACGCCCATTTCACCAATCAAAAAAACAATATCTCCTGGCTTAAGAATATTGGATAATTCTGAGGCTATTTCTGCTGTAATTTTTTCTGAGGGAATTTCTATTTTACCACTGCTAGTAGCGATATGCATCTGGTTTGAACGGACCTTCTGTACCAACACTAATATAATCAGCTTGATCTTTGGAAAGTTTTGTTAATTTTGCTCCGACTTTTTTTAGATGAAGCATTGCAACTTTTTCATCTAAATGTTTTGGTAACACATAAACTTTATTTTCATAATTTTTATGATTATTCCAAAGTTCTATTTGAGCAATTACTTGATTAGTAAATGATGCACTCATAACAAAACTTGGATGTCCTGTGGCACAACCTAAATTTACCAATCTACCTTCAGCTAACAATATAATTCTCTTTCCACTTGGTAATTCAATTTCATGTACTTGAGGTTTAACTTCTGTCCATTTGTAATTTTTTAATGCTTCTACTTGTATCTCATTGTCAAAATGACCTATATTACAAAGTATAGCTCTATCCTTCATGTCTCTCATATGGTCTGCAGTGACAATATCTTTATTTCCAGTTGCTGTTACAACAATATCTGCTTTGCTTATTGCCTCTTCCATCAAAACAACTTCATAACCTTCCATTGCTGCTTGAAGTGCACATATCGGATCGGCTTCTGTTACAAGTACTCTCGCCCCACTTTGTCTTAATGAAGCGGCACTTCCTTTACCTACGTCACCAAAACCAGCAACAATAGCAACTTTTCCTGACATCATTACGTCTGTTGCTCTTCTTATTCCGTCTACTAAACTTTCTCTACATCCATAAAGATTGTCAAATTTTGATTTTGTTACAGAGTCATTAACATTTATTGCTGGAACCAATAGAGTTTTATCTTTCTCCATTTTATTTAAAGCTTTAATTCCAGTTGTAGTCTCTTCAGAGACACCTTTAATATCTTTTAGTAAATCCTTATACTCATTATGCATCATGGCTGTTAAATCACCACCATCATCTAATAGCATATTAGGTTTCCAATCCTTTTTTCCTTCTATAGTCTGCTTTATGCACCAAATATATTCTTCTTCTGTTTCGCCTTTCCATGCATAAACAGGAATTCCTGCTTTTGCAATTGCAGCTGCTGCATGATCTTGAGTTGAAAAAATATTACAAGAAGACCATCTTACTTCAGCTCCAAGGTGAACTAACGTTTCAATTAGCACCGCTGTTTGAATTGTCATGTGCAAACAACCAATTATTTTTGCACCTTTTAGAGGTTGTTTGTCTTTATACTCTTCTCTTAATGCCATTAATCCAGGCATTTCACTTTCAGCTATTAATATTTCTTTTCTACCAAAATCAGCATCTGATATATTTTTTACTTTAAAATCATCCATGGCGTGGCTTCTAGCAATTAATTATATATTAATCAACAAAGATTAAGCTTTTTTAAAATTAATCTCTATTGATGCGCCTTTGTTATTTTTATTGTTTGAAGCTATTATTGAAGCTTCATGCAAATCAACAAGATTTTTTACGATATTAAGTCCTAACCCAGAATGTTTTCCAAATTTATCTGGCCTATTACTATAAAATCTTTTAAATATTTTATTAGTATCTTTTTCTTTAAATCCCTGCCCTTCGTCAATAACTTTTAATGAAATCAGATTTCCTTCAACTTTCAATAATTCCACCAAAACTCTAGTATTATTCTCGCTAAATGAAATCGAATTGTCTAAAAGGTTTGCAATTATCTGTTCTATTCTATTTTCAATTCCTTGAATAAAATAATCTTTATCTCCATCATTTTTATATAAAACATTTATTTTTCTCTTAGCAAAATAAATGTTGTTAAAATCATCTACTACCGATTTAATTATTGGATCAAGATTTATTTTTTTCATTTTTTCTTTACTTAATGCAACTTCATCTTTTAAAATTTGAGAATAGTCAGTTATCAATCTTTCTATTCTTTCAACATCGTGGCTTAATATACTGATTAATTTTTCTCTTTGTTTAATATCGCTTGTATCATTTAAAATCTCAGAAGCACTTTTTAATGAAGCTAAGGGATTTCTTATTTCATGTACTAAATCTGTTGAAAAATTTTCTGCATTAGAGATTCTTTTTTGAAGCTCAAAAGTCATATCATCTAATGACTTAGACAAAAGTCCCAATTCATCATTTCTTACTTTCAAATTTTCAATATTTGTTTTTTCTTTCTTTTTAGCTTTAATATTTTTTGTATAACTAACAAGATTTTGAATCGGCTTTAAAAAATATCTATTCAAGACGAATGAGAAAATAAAAATTACAACTGCTACAACTATTGCTGTTCGTATAATAAAAGTTTCTCTTTCTTGAATAGCTGCTCTAACATCATTTGCATTTTCCGTTATCGCAACATACCCAACATTTTTGTCATCTTTAATAATATTTTTTATTGTTGTTAGCTTGAATTGTTCATAAGTTTCTTCTGAAAAAGTATATGGTTTTCCAAAATTTCTTGAATCAATGTAGTTAAAGAGAACATCTTTTAATGAAATTGAATTTTTTTTATTTATATTAATATTTTTTTTTTCAATAATTTCTTTTGTTTTTTCCTCATTTAATACTTCAAATTCAATTATGTTTAGTCTTTGAGAAAATGCTCTTGGATCTAAATCTAAAGTATCTGTATCTCCAATAAGATTAAGCTCATTATCAAAAAAAATAACTCTATCTAAATTTTGAAATAAAAATCGTGTTGATGTTAAAAATTTTTGAATATCTCTTTTATTAAGGTTTACATCTAATCTTAGGATGTTGTCTATAGTATTATTTATTACGTTAATGTGATTAGCAGACTTTTTTTTTATCAAATTTGGTTGAACATTTTTTAGATAAAATATTGTTAGTATTCCTATTACTAAAAAAAATAAAAAATTGATAAATAGAAACTTTTTTAAGATTGATAAATTTTTAATTACATTATTTAACATTAACCAACGTTCCACCTATATCCACTACCATATCTGGTTTCTATAGCTGAAAATTCTGGGTCTACTTTTTTAAATTTTTTTCTAATTCTTTTAACGTGACTATCAATTGTACGGTCCTCAATGTCAGTATCTTCTCTATAAGCTATATCCATTAATTGTGCTCTCTCCTTAATAATGCCTGGTCTTTTTGCTAATTCTTTAACAATTAAAAATTCTGTTGTAGTTAATTTATCAGGTAGTTGCTTACCATCCCATTCACATTCTAATTGTGAAGGGTCTAATCTTAGTTTTCCATGAGTGATTATACTTTTATTTTCTTCAATAATATTATTTGTGTCTTTTTTTCTTAATTGAACTCTAATTCTTTCAATTAAAACCTTAATAGAAAAACCTCCTGATTTTTTGATAAAATCGTCAGCTCCTAATTTCAAACCTAATAATTCATCAATTTCATCATCCTTAGAAGTAAGAAAGATTACAGGAAGGGAAGTTTTTTTTCTTAATTTTTTTAAAAGTTCTTCACCATCCATTTTTGGCATTTTAATATCTACCACAGCAAGATCAGGTGGTGTTCTAGTTAATCCAATCAGTGCACTTTCGCCATCAATATAAGTCTGAACTTTAAAACCTTCTTTTTCTAAAGCTATGCTTAGACTTGTTAGAATATTTCTATCATCATCTATAAGAGCTATTGTTTGTTTTTGCATAGACACTTTTAAAAATACTAAATTGTTCTAATTTGGGCAAACGTCAAAATTTAATGCAATACACCCCAATTATCACCAACATTTACATCAACCGTTAAAGGTGTGCTAAAAGAATGAAATTCACTTTCCGTGACACTAGACATTTCTTTCTTAATTATCTCACAAAGCTTATCAGCATCTTTTTTTGGCACCTCAAAAATTAATTCATCATGAATTTGTAACAAAATTTTACATTCTTTAAATTTTGAGTCAGATAATTTTTGATTGAGTCTGATCATGGCTAACCTCATAATTTCAGAGGCTGATCCTTGAATTGGTGCATTAATTGCAGCTCTTTCTTGAAAATTTCTTATATTATAATTTTTATCATTAATTGCATTGAAATGAGACCTTCTACCAAAAATATTATTTACATAACCACTCTTCCTACAAAACTTTATCGTACTATCCATATAAAGTTTTATTTCAGGAAATTTTAAGAAATAAGCGTTCAAAAATTCTTCAGCCTCATGGTTTGAAACATTAATTTGTTTTGCCAATCCATATTGAGAAATCCCATAAATAATTCCAAAATTTATAGCTTTAGCTTTTCTTCTTTGATCTGAATTTACTTTTTTAATATCTACATTAAATATTTGACTTGCTGTTAATGAATGAATATCGATATCTTTTTTAAAAGCTTTTTTTAATTCTTTTACATCTGCTAAATCTGCTAAAATTCGCATTTCAACTTGATTGTAATCAGCAGAAATTAAAATTTTATTCTGATCAGCAATAAAAGCTTTTCTAATATCTCTGCCATCTTCAGTTTTTATTGGAATATTTTGTAAATTAGGATCGCTTGACGCTAAACGACCAGTAGTAGTAGCTGCCAATAAAAAAGAAGTGTGAACACGATTTGTTTTGTTATTTATATGTTCGGGTAAAGTATCTGAATAAGTATTTTTTAATTTTGATACTTGTCTCCAATCAAGAACTAATTGTGGAAATTTATGTCCTTTAAAAGCTAAATCTTCAAGGACTGCTGCACTTGTAGCAAAACTTCCTTTTTTTGTTTTTTTTAAATTTGCTATTTTCAAATCATTGTAAATAATTTCACCTAGTTGTTTGGGAGATGCAATATTGAATTCTTTTTTTGAAATTTTAAATACATCTTTTTCAAGTTTAATAATTTTCTTTTCAAATTTAGTAGATAAGGTCTTTAAAAACTTACTGTCTATTTTAATTCCTTCAATTTCCATAAAAGCTAAAATTTTTATTAGAGGTTTCTCAAAATTTTCATAAATATTGACTAATTTTTCAACCTTTAAACTTTTGTTAAATTTCTTATAAAGTCTGTAAGTAATGTCAGCATCTTCAGCGGCATAATCCTTAGCCTTTTCTATTTCAACTTCGCTAAAATTAATTTCTTTTTTTCCAGTTCCTACTATTTCTTTAAATGAAATTGTTTTATGACCCAAATGTAATTCTGATAAAATATCCATGTTGTGTCTATTTTTTCCAGCATCAAGCACATAAGACATTAACATGGTGTCCTCCATGGAATTAAGAATAATTCCCTGATGATAAAAAATAATAAAATCAAACTTAATATTTTGACCAATTTTTTTAATACTACTATCTTCCAAAATTGGTTTTAACTTTTTTAAAACATCTTTTTTTTCAAAATATTTTTTTGATTTATGACCAATTGGAATGTAGTTAGCTTTGCCAATTTTTGTGCTTATTGAAATCCCTACCAGTTCAGCTTGATGAGGATTTAATGAATTTGTTTCAGTATCTACTGCAAATTCACCTGCTTCTTCAGCTTCACTAACAAGTTTATCTATTTCATCTAATTTTGTAACGAGTTTATAATTTTTATTTGATATTGGTTTTTCATCTTTTTTTTTGTCTAACTCAACTTTATCATTTTTAAAACCAGCTTCTCCATAAGCAGATATTGCAGAACTCAAGAGCCTATTAAACTCCATTTCTCTCAAAAAAGAGTATAATTTTTCCTTATCAATATCTTTTAATTTAAATTCTTCTAATTTTTGGTTTACTGGCGCTTTATTGTCTAGTGTTACTAATTTTTTACTGATTATCGCTTTATCCTTATTCTCTATTAATGTTTCGCGTCTTTTATTCTGTTTTATTTCGTGAGCATTTTTTAATAACTCTTCTAAATTTCCATATTTATTAATTAATTCTGCTGCTGTTTTAACCCCTATTCCAGGTACACCTGGAACATTATCACTACTATCTCCAGCAAGTGACTGAACATCAATTACCTTACTAGCATCAACGCCAAACTTATTTTTTACATCTTCTTCTGATACAAATTTATTTTTCATAGGATCATAAATTCGTACCCCTTTTTTATAGAGCTGCATTAAATCTTTATCAGAAGAGATAATTGTAACTTTTGAGCCTTTTTTTAATATTTGTTCTACATAAGTGGCTATTAAATCATCTGCTTCATAGTTGATTAAATCTACAGACGGAAGATTAAAAGCTAAAACAGATTTTCTAATGTATTCAAATTGCGGGGCTAAATCATCAGGTGCTTCTGATCTATTAGCTTTATAATCACTATAAATTTCATTCCTAAATGTTTTTCTAGCAGAGTCAAAAATGACAGCAAAATGAGAAGGCTTTTGTAAGTTTTGGTCTGATTTAGAATCTTCTAATAACTTAAATAACATGCTGCAAAAACCACTAACAGCCCCTGTGGGAAGACCATCACTTTTTCTGGTTAATGGAGGCAAAGCATAATAGGCTCTAAAAATATATCCAGAACCATCAACTAGATAATAATGTTCTTCAGATTTTTTTTTCATTAAATAATGATATTAAAGATTCTTTTTAGAATTATTCTATATAATTCTAAATTTTTGGATATTAAAAAAAGTAGATTATTAAATAAAATAACTGTATGAATAGCTAATGGAAATTGTTAAAAATTTAAATCAATCATCAATTGTAAAAACTTTTTTAATAATAATTCTTGGTTCGTTAGCTTTAACTATATCAGCAAAAATAAAAATTCCTTTTTATCCAGTACCAATGACTATGCAGACTTTTGTTGTAATGTTATTGGGTATAGCATTCGGCTACAAAATAGGATTGGCAACAGTCAGTTTATATTTGTTTGAAGGTATTGCTGGACTACCAGTTTTTTCAAACTCACCTGAAAAAGGTGTGGGTTTGGTTTACTTTACAGGTCCAACAATGGGATATTTGATTGGTTTCTTATCAGCAACACTAATTGCTGGAACAATAAGTTCTAATGACAACATATTAAAAATAATTTCTAAACTGTTATTGTCTGTATCAACAATTTATATTTTAGGTGTTTTGTGGCTTGGCACACTTATAGGATGGGATAAGCCAATACTAGAATTTGGTGTTTATCCATTTTTACTGGCAGAAATATTTAAACTAGCTTTGTTGGTGATAATTTCGAAAAAAATAATTAATTTAAGAAAATTTATTTAGGAGATCTTTTAGAAAGAATTCTTTGAAGAGTTCTTCTATGCATTTTTAGTCTTCTAGCAGTTTCAGAAACATTTCTGTTGCATAATTCAAAAACTCTGTGAATATGTTCCCACTTAACTCTATCTGCAGACATTGGGTTTTCAGGTGGAACTGCTTTTTTTGTTGGATCGGCTAACAATGCTTTTTCTACGTCTTCAGCATCAGCAGGTTTAGCTAAATAATCAATTGCACCTTCTTTTACAGCCGCAACTGCAGTTGGTATATTTCCATATCCTGTTAGCATTATAACTCTGCTTTCAGAGTTAGAGTTTTGAATTTCTTTTACAACATCTAAACCATTGCCATCACCTAGTCTTAAGTCTACTACAGCGAATCCTGGTTTTGATGTTTTGACTGTATCAATGCCTTTTTGTACACCTTCAGCTTGTACAACTGAAAAACCTTTTTTTTCCATTGCTCTTGCAAGTCTTTCTCTAAAAGGATTATCATCATCAACTAAAAGTAACGATTTATTCTCAAAATCATTGATGTTTTTTAGTACAGCTTGTTCTTTCATAACAAGGGTAATATGGTGATTTATTTTCAGATTACAACACTTAATTATTTGCTTTACATCATGTCTATATTGCTCTATTTGCACGTTTAATGTGAAAGTTTTATTAATTTAAGGCTTTTTTTTATTAAATTTTTTTTGGAGGCATATGAAATGCAAAAATTTAAATCAGTTGAAGAGCTTATAAATCAACTGCAGCCTGAACAGCCAGTTTACTGTATTAGGAGAGAATCAATAAAAACTGCTTCAAAAAATTTTAAAGATAATTTTCCAGGTAAAATTCTATTTGCAGTAAAAACTAATCCTCACCCTGAAGTTTTGAGAACGATCATTGAAAGTGGAATTGATCAATTTGATGTGGCTTCAATTGATGAAATAAAAAGTATTAAGAGTATTGATCAAAACATCAAATGCTCGTTTATGCATACCGTTAAATCTAGGGAAAGTATTGAAAAAGCATATTTCCAATATGGAGTAAAAACCTTTTCTTTAGATACAAAAGATGAATTAATTAAAATTATTGAAAGTACTAAAAATGCAAATGATTTAGAGTTGTTTGTAAGGGTGGCAGTATCAAATGAACATGCTGAAATAGATTTATCAAAAAAATTTGGTGCCATTAGCTCTGAAGCAATTGGTCTTGTAAGATTGGCTAAACAATATGCTTCTAAACTGGGAATAAGTTTCCACGTTGGATCGCAATGTATGCATCCAATTTCATATTCAAAAGGTATCTCAGAAATAGGTAATATAATTAAAAAAACTAAAATTCTACCAGACTATATTAATGTAGGTGGTGGGTTCCCAACAATTTATCCAGATTTAATTCCTCAAAGTTTAGATAGTTATTTTGAAGAAATAAAAAAAGGATTAACAAATTTAAAACTTGAAAAACTACCTGAAATTATCTGTGAACCTGGAAGAGCACTTGTTGCTGAGAGTGGTTCAACAATAGTAAGAGTAAACTTGAGAAAAAAACAAAAACTCTACATTAATGATGGAACTTATGGAACATTGTTTGATGCTGGTACACCAAATATTGTTTACCCTTCTAAGATGATTAAAGATCAGTCAAATAAGATTATTTCTAAAAAATTAACTGCTTTTGATTTTTATGGTCCTACATGTGATAGTATGGATTATATGAAGGGACCTTTCCTATTGCCAAATAATATTAAAGAGAATGATTACATTGAGTTAGGACAATTAGGTGCTTACGGTTTAACATTTAGAACTCAATTCAATGGTTTCTACTCAGATTTAATTTATGAAGTAGAAGACAAACCAATAATGAGCATGTATGAGAAAAATGGTAATCAAGGTATACTGGTTGCCTAATGTCAGATAATAAACCATTAGGGCACAATAGTAAAAAAGATTTCTTAAAAAATCCGGTTGAACATATAGATATTACATCTTTTGACTCTAGAAAAATAATATCCTCTATGGAGAAGATGTCATTTGTTTCTAGAGAAACAGCGAATGCAGCAAATATTTATAATGAAATGTTAAAGGATAAAGATTGTACAATTTTTTTAACACTTGCTGGATCAACCTCTGCAGCTGGGTGCATGAATATTTATAAAGATTTAGTAAAATATAATATGGTTGATGCAATTGTTGCAACGGGAGCTTCAATCATAGATATGGATTTTTTTGAAGCTTTAGGTTTTAAACATTATCAGGGTTCTCAATTTCAGGACGATACAGAACTTAGAAAAAACTATATAGATAGAATTTATGATACATACATTGATGAAGATGAGCTTCAAATGTGTGATAAAAAAATATGTGAAATTGCTGACTTATTAGAACCGAAAAGTTACACTTCTAGAGAATTTATTTGGGAAATGGGAAAATATTTAAAAGAAAATTCTGTTAAAAAAGATTCGCTAATTGAAACTGCGTATGAAAATAATGTTCCAATATTTTGTCCTGCATTTACAGATTCCAGTGCTGGCTTTGGTTTAGTTATGCATCAAGAAAATAATCCAAAAAAACACATCACTATAGACTCTATTCGTGAATTTAGAGAACTAACTGAAATAAAAATAAAATCTAAAGGGTCAGGATTATTTATGATTGGTGGAGGGGTTCCAAAAAACTTTATTCAAGATACTGTAATTTGTGCTGAACTTCTTGGAAAAGAAGTTGAAATGCACAAGTATGCAGTTCAAATAACAGTTGCAGACTCAAGAGATGGTGCGTGTAGTAGTTCTACTTTAAAAGAGGCTAGTTCTTGGGGTAAGGTTGATGTCACTCAAGAACAGATGGTTTTTGCTGAAGCAACAAGCGTCCTGCCTTTAATAGCAAGTGATGCTTATCACAAGGGTGAATGGAAAAACAGAGAAAGAAAAAATTTCTCAAAAATATTTAGTTAAATTGAAATATCTCTCTAATAAAAAAGGTTTTTTAGGAATTGATAATAAATTCAATTTTAAAGAAAAAGTAGTTATAGTCCCATTTGGACTTGAAAAAACTGTCAGCTACGGTGGTGGAACGAAAAATGGTCCTAAAGAAATAATTAAAGCATCTCACCAAGTAGAACTTTATGATGAAGAACTAAATTGTGAGCCATACAAAAAAATAGGCATTAAAACCTTAGAGCCATTCAAAATTGATAAAAATATTAATAAAGCCCTCAAGAAAATGGCAAGTGTTAATAAGGAAATTTTGGATAAAAAACTTTTTCCTATGACCTTTGGAGGTGAACATTCTATCACACCTGGATGTATTGATCCATTTGTGAAAAAATATAAAAATATCTGTTTATTACATTTTGATGCCCATGCTGATCTTCGTGATAGCTATAATGGAGAAAAATTTTCTCATGCATCAGCTATTAGACGTTGTTTAGATCACAAAAATGTATCTATTATTTCATTTGGAATTCGAAATATTTCAGAAAGTGAAATACCTTTTTTGAAAAAAAATAAATCTAGAATAAATATTTTTTGGGCAAAAGATAAACCAAAATGGGATTTAAAGAAGTTTAAAAAATTAATAAAGAATAAAACTGTTTATCTGACATTTGATGTTGATGGATTAGACTCTAGTATTATGCCTGCCACTGGAACACCTGAGCCTGGTGGTTTACTGTGGGATGAAACTTTAAATATCATAAGGATAGCCGCTAAAAATTCAAATATAATTGGAGCAGATATTAATGAATTAGCACCAATAAAAGGATTTAATTCTTATAACTTTTTAGTAGCTAAACTAGCTTATAAAATTCTATCGTATAAATTTCTTTACTAAACTTTGACTGGCTTTAAAGTTCCAAGTAATAATCTAAATGGAATTAGCATTATTAATGCTACAAATAATTTTACCGCCAAATCACCTAAGGCTAAAGAGAACCACGGTATTCCTGTTCCATAAAAAGAAATAGAGAAAAATAAGAAAGTATCAATTATTGAACCAGATGTTGATGATGCTAATGGTGCAATAAACCATTTTTTTTCTCTAAGCTTATCAAAAATTTGAACATCAAATAATTGTGCAACTATAAAAGCTACTCCCGATCCAATTGCTATTCGAATTGAAATCATATCTTCAAAGTTTGTGGAAAAAAATAAAGTAAACAAAATTCCAATTGTAAATCCAAAATAAACTACTTTTTTTGCACCATTTTTTCCATAAGACCTATTTGCAAGATCAGTAATTAAAAAAGCTACAGGATAACTGAAAGCACCATAAGTTAGTATATTTTCTAAACCAAATTTATTTATTGGGAATTGAACAAGATAATTTGAAAGAAGAACAATCACTCCCATTAGAAGTGAAAGTAATATAAATGGTTTATTCATTAAGCCGATTTAGATGATGAAGTAGCTTTTTTTACGTATGGTGATTTAATTAGTAAACTTTTTTTTAATTTCTTTAATCTTGGTGATAGGTTTTTGTTTTTAACAGTTTTTAAGAATTCATCAAAACTGCCTTTTTTATCAACTGTTCTAACTCCAGCATTGCTTACTGTTATTTTTAAACTTCTTTTTAATAGCTCACTCGTAAATTTAACTTTTTTTAAATTAGGTAAAAATCTTCTTTTTGTCTTATTGTTAGCATGACTAACATTGTGACCTTTCATAGGAATTTTACCAGTTAATTCACATTTTTTAGACATAATAATTACGGGATATATAAGGGGAGATCTTTAATGCGTCAAGTTTAATACAACACTAATTATGAGTGATTTCCAACAATTTCTGAATAATTTTTAACTCCTTTTTTATTAAGTATTTCTTTTAACTCTTTTTTTATTTTACTCACTATATTTGGCCCTTGATACACCATTCCAGTATAAAGTTGGATATAATCTGCACCAGCTAAAAATTTTTCACATGCGCTTTCACCTGAGTCCACCCCTCCTACTCCGATGATTTTAATTTTTTTATTAAAATATTTATAAAATTTCTTAATCATAGTGTTAGATTTTTTTTCAATTGGCTTTCCTGAGAGTCCTCCTTTTTGATGTTTTTGAATATCTTTTAAATCTTCTCTTGTGGAGTCTGATGTATTAGAAATTATTGCTGCTTCTATTTTATTTGATAGCAGAATATTAGCGATATCTTCAATTTGTGTATCTTTAAGATCTGGAGAAATCTTAACTACTAAAGGAACTTTTGAATTAAGTTCTTTTTTTTTAGCATTAATTCTACTTAATAAATCATCTAATTTTGATTCATCATGAAAATTCCTTAAGTTCTCAGTATTTGGTGAAGAAATATTAATAGTAATATAATCAGCTAAATTATGAAACTTTTCTAAACCAATCAAATAATCATTAAGTCTATCATTAGTATCTTTGTTGGGACCAATGTTAATTCCTAAAACACCTCTCTTTGGATTATTATTAATTCTATTATACGCGCTTTCGGATCCTTTGTTATTAAACCCTAGCCTATTAATTAGAGCTTCATCTTCAACCAGCCTAAAAACTCTTGGTTTAGGATTTCCGTATTGAGGCATAGGTGTGACTGTTCCAACTTCAACAAATCCAAAACCCAACTTAAATAATGAATTGTATACCTCTGCATTTTTATCAAACCCAGCAGCCATACCAATTGGATTTGCAATATCTTTATTTAAAAGATTTGTTGAAAAAAGAGGATCGTTAGAATTTTCATCAAATATTTCTGGAATAAAATTAAATTTTAGACTTTTAATAGCTAAAGTATGAGCTGTTTCTGGATCAATTTTAAATAATAAAGATCGAAAATTTGAAAACATTATTCTAATTTACTTCTTATAAGTTCTTTAGTTTCATTAACACCAAAAAAGCTAATAAAAAATCCCATCCTTGGCCCATTTTCAACACCAAATACAACTTCATAAATTAATTTAAACCAATCTCTTAAATTTTCTGCATAACCATTTTCTTTGCCAGTGGAATATATTTCGGTTTGTATATCCTCTGGTTTCATTTCATCATTACAATTATCTAATTTCAATATAAGAGCCTTTAATGCTTGAGTTTCATTTTCATTTGGTTTTTTATATTTCTTTTGTGATTTTATCACGTCATTAAAATATTTTATTGCATAGCCAACAAGTTTATCAAATATAGGATAATCAATTTCATTAATATTTTTTTTATATTTTTTCACAAATTTCCAAAGTAAATCTTTTGTGTCAGCATTACTTGTTTCAACTAAATTAAGTAACATCGAAAATGACATAATCATTTTTTCTTTTGGAATTATTCCATTATGTACGTGCCAAACTGGATTCATTAATATCTGCAGCTCATTTTGATTTTTTGCTTTCTCTATAAAGTCCAAATATTCATCCACTGCTTTTGGGACTATTTCATTGTATAATTTTTTTGCTCTTTTTGGATTTTGATACATATATAAAGATAAGCTTTCAGGTGAAGCATATTCCAACCATTGTTCAATTGTTATTCCATTTCCTTTAGATTTTGAAATTTTCTCACCTTTTTCATCCAAAAATAATTCATATGCAAAACCTGATGGGTTTCTCTTACCAAGTAGCTTTATAATTTTTGTAGATAAAATTGCACTTTCAATTAAGTCTTTTCCATACATTTCAAAGTCTACATCTAATGCATACCATCTCATTGCCCAATCAACTTTCCATTGTAATTTACACGCACCACCTAGGATACTTGTCTCTAGTTTATTCCCATTGTTATCAAAAATAATTGTAGAATTTGATTTGTTAAACTCTAAAACTGGTATTTCTAAAACTTTGCCTGTGTCTGGACAAATGGGCAAAAATGGACTGTAAGTTTTTTGTCTCTCTTGGCCAAGAGTTGGTAAAATGATATTCATAATACCTTCATAGTTTTCAAGAATTAATTTCAATGTATCGTCAAAAACTCCAGCCTTATAAAGAGCTGTGGAACTTTTAAAATTATATTCAAAATTAAAACTATCTAAAAAAGATTTTAGTTTTTCATTATTATGTTCTCCAAAACTGTTAAATTTTTCAAATGGGTCTGGGACTTGTGTTAATGGTTTATTTAAATTATTTTTTAAAAGCTCTTGATTAGGAACATTGTCAGGAACTTTTCTCAGACCATCCATATCATCAGAAAAAGTAATTATTTCAGTTGGTAAATCTGTTAAACACTTTAATGCGTTGACCATCATTGAAGTTCTGGCAACTTCTCCAAACGTTCCAATATGAGGTAATCCACTTGGGCCATATCCTGTTTGAAGTGTTATCTTGCCTTTTTTCTCAATCAGTGATTTTCTTTCACGAAGCATTTTTTTTGCTTCTACTATTGGCCACGCATTTGTTTTGTCTAAATTTTCTTTTTTTATCATTAACAAATTAAACTAATCTATTTATAGAAGTAATTACTAATTCTTAAAGTGTTGAAATTTATTTACCATAAAATATGATTCTTTCAAAATGAGTAATTATAAAACTGTTTTTTTCACATTAGGAATACTTCAAATAATACTTGGTATATCGATGATCATACCTGTATTTGTTCAAATAATTTATTCTGAAATGGACTCTTCGTTTATTGGGGCTGCAATAGTTACAATAATATTTGGTACTTTATTTTTTTTATCTAATTTAGATCATGATAAAAAACTAAATTTACAACAAGCTTTTCTTTTAACTGCATTATCATGGCTAAGTATTGCGATATTTGGATCATTTCCATTTATTTTTTCAACAATTAATTTCTCAGTTACTGACTCGTTTTTTGAAAGCATGTCAGGGATTACAACAACTGGCTCAACAATCATAAATAATTTAGAAGAAATGCCAAAAGCAATATTATTGTGGAGAGCTATTTTGCAATGGCTGGGTGGTATAGGAATAATTGTTATGGCAATAACTTTAATGCCAATTATGAATGTGGGTGGAATGCAACTATTTAAAATTTCAAATAACGACTCATCAGAGAAGATTTTACCTAAATCAAAAGAAATAGCTCTCCGATTAATTTATATTTATTCAACTTTGACATTATTATGCACATTTTTTTATAAGATTTTTGGAATGAATTATTTTGATAGCTTAACTCACTCGATGACCACAATAGCAACAGGTGGTTTTTCTAATTATAATGACTCGATTGGTTATTTTGATAGTGCCTATATAGAGTCAGTATCAATGGTCTTTATTATTCTAGGAAGCTTACCTTTTATTGCATACATAAAATTTTTAAATGGAGATAAACAAGTTTTTAAAAATGATAGCCAAATCAGAACTTTTTTTAAGATTATATTTTTTACAATTATTATATTAGGAATTTATTTAAGCTTTAATAATATTCAATCTTTTGATCTGAGATCAATATTGTTCAATGTAATTTCTATCATTACTGGCACTGGTTATGTTAATGATCAATTCGATAGTTGGGGTAGTTTTACAATAGTATTATTTTTAATGTTGATGTTCATAGGTGGATGTGCTGGATCAACTACTTGTGGAGTTAAAGTTTTTAGATTTCAGATTTTATATCTTTTTATTATGAACCAAATAAAAAAGATAATATACCCTAAAGGTGTTTTTGTAATTAAATATGCAGAAAACTCAATAAATGAAAAATTTATTGCATCAATAATCTCATTTATATTTTTTTACTTTTTAATCTTTTTTTGTTTATCTGCATTATTATCACTAACAGGATTAGATTTTATTACATCTATATCAGGTGCGGCCACATCAATTTCAAATGTTGGTCCAGGTTTAGGATCAACTATTGGTCCAAATGGAAACTTTTCCTCTTTACCTGACATTTCTAAATGGATACTTACTATTGGCATGATACTTGGTAGATTAGAATTATTTGCAATTCTAATTCTATTTGTGCCAGCATTTTGGAGGAATTAAATGATTGAATTTAGAAAACAAAACCTTTCAGAGACGTTTTCTGTTTATTTTGACATAAGAATGTTAAAGATTTTGTTATTAGGTGCTATCCAAGGTTTTCCCTGGGTTTTAATTGGTAGTAGCTTAAGTCTATGGTTGAAAGAAGATGGTCTTGATAGATCTACCATAGGTTGGGCAGGACTTATTTTTGGAGTATACGCTTTTAATTATCTATGGGCTCCATTAATTGATCGAATTCACATTCCTTTTTTAACTAAAAAAATAGGGCACAGAAGAGCATGGATCGTTTCAATGCAAATTATAATTTTATCGTCATTAGTTTTATGGAGTATGCTTAAACCAAGTGAAAGCCTGGCATTAGTTATCTCGGTAGGTTTATTGATAGCAATTGCATCAGCCACTCAAGATATAACTGTTGACGCTTTAAGGATTGAACAAATAGGAGAACAAGAGGGAAAATCAATGGCTGCTGGTGCAGCAATGGTTGTTGTTGGGTGGTGGACTGGATACAAACTCGGAGGTGTAATTTCATTATTCACTGCTGATATTCTGGAAAATTCTGGATTTCAAAACTATTGGCAACTTACTTTTCTCATTCTAGGTACTTTGATAATTCTAATGAATATTGGCTTGATGTTTGTAAATGAACCTATTAACAATGATAGGGGTGCTATTCAAAAAAATAATGATAACCTAATTTCTAACAAACTTGGAAAAGGTAATATTTTTTCTAAATCTCTTGCATGGATTAGTGGAACAATAAGTGGCCCTATAATTAGTTTTTTTAAAAAAAATGGCTTCTCAATTGCTATAGGTATTTTGGGTTTTGTTTTTTTATTTAAAATTGGTGAGGCTTTTCTTGGCCGGATGTCCATTATTTTTTACAAAGAAATAGGTTTTAGCAAATCTGATATTGCAATTTACTCAAAAACATTAGGTTGGATTACAACTGTAATATTTACACTGCTGGGAGGATTGTTTGTTATTAGATCTGGAGTACTAAAGGCAATGTTTTTAGCAGGAATTTTAATGGCTGGAACAAATTTATTATTTAGTGTTTTAGCTTGGAGTGGAAAATCAGAAGTATTATTTGCAGTCGCTGTTATTTTTGATGATATTGCCGCTGCATTTGCAACAGTTGCTTTTGTTGCATTTATTTCTCTTCTTGTTGATAGAACATACACGGCCACACAATACGCATTATTAGCTTCCATAGGTACTGCAGGACGAACTACACTTGCTTCATCATCTGGTGCGTTAGTTGATTGGCTACATGGCGACTGGGGAATATTTTTTATTATAACAGCTATTATGGTTATACCTTCATTAATAATTCTTTATTATATAAAAGATAAATTAAAGATCAGTGAAAAATAAACTTTATTACAATAAATCATTAGGAAATATTTATTTAAAACCTTCCTTAAAATCAGAAATAGTTTCTCAAATTCTTTATGGAGAAAAATTTACAATAATAAAAAAACAAAAAGATTGGTTAAAAATAAAACTTAATTTTGATAACTATGTGGGTTACATTAAAAGCTCAAATTTTAAAGAAAAATTTTATCCAATATTAAAGGTAAAAAAACTAAGCGCAAAAACTTTTCAATTAAAAAAAGGAAGATTTACAAGATTAAAACAGAAAATATTTTTTGGTTCAAAAATAATGGTTTTAAAAAAATATGGAAATTATTTTGAATTTGAAAAAAATAAATGGATCAATAAAAAAGATTTAATCATAAAAGATCATATAGAAAAAAATTACATCAAAATTTTAAAACTTTTCTTAAACACTAAATATTTATGGGGTGGACGAAGCGCAGACGGTATAGATTGTTCAGCTTTAATACAAATTTTCTTTTTTTATAATAATAAATTTTTTCCAAGAGATACAAAAGATCAGATAAAATTCTGCAAAACTATGAAAAATAAAAAATTCAATAAAGGAGATATAATTTTTTGGAAAGGTCATGTTGGTATATGTGCAAACAAAAAAGATTTCTTACATGCTTATGGGCCAAGAAAAAAAGTGCTTATAATGGATACTTTGAAAACTGTTGAATTAATTGAGAAAACTGCAAATCTTAAAGTTAAAAAAATTACTAATATATCAAAATATTAATCTCTGCCAAAATCAGGTTTATTTATATCATGTTTAAGCTTAATTATCTTAGCTCGTACTTTTTTTGTATTTTTTAATTTTAACAGAATATTTTTATTATTTTGTTTCAAAATATCTTTTTTAAAGTCTAATAAATTTTTGATAAACAAATCTATTGCTTTAGACACATTTCCTTTGTTATTAAAAAAAATATCTCTCCACATTATTTCGTTGGAAGCTGCTATACGAGAAAAATCTCTCAAACCACCAGCGCTGTATTGAATTAAATCATAACTTTGTTGTTTTTCAAAATCTTGTGCCGATTTAACTAAATTGTATGCAATCAAGTGGGGTAAGTGACTTGTAATTGAAAAAATTTTATCATGTTGATCAGCATTCATAACAACTACTTTTGATCCAATTTTTTTCCAAAAATTTTTCAAAACTTTAAGAGTATTAAGTTTTGTATTTTTGTCCTTAATTAATACACACCACTTATTATCAAATATAGATGCATAACCATTTCTTGGTCCGCTTACCTCTGATCCTGCAATAGGATGACTGGATAACCAATTTGTTTTTTTTGTTAAGTACTTATTTATAATTTTTTGAGACTCAATTTTAGATGATCCTATATCTGTAACAATATTCTTTGAATTTAGTTTAGGATTAATCTTTTTAATAATGTTTTGATATTCGCTCATTGGTGTGCAAAAAATTATTAAATCACATAAATCTATAACTTCATTAGGATTCTTAACAATTTTACATGGAAGTTTTAATTTCTTAATCTGACTCAGATATTTTTTTGATTTTTCATATACGAAAATTTGCTTAGAAATTTTTTTTTGTTTTATTTTTCTAACCAAAGAAGATCCTAGTAAACCACAGCCAATAATTAAAATATTTTTCATTAATTAAACAAACCTTTCATTGCTTTCACGAAAGCAGCATTTTCTTTTGTTGATCCGATAGTTAATCTTAACTTATTTTTAATTTTATAACCTACTTCAACATTTCTTAAAATAACTCCTTTAGATTGTAATTTTTTATAAACACTCTTCGCTGCCAGTTTGCACTTATCAAAATTAAGCAGTAAAAAATTTGCTGAAATAGGATTTGTTGAAATATTTAATGTGCTTAAAAATTTTTTTAACTTATTTGCTTCTCTTAGATTATGTTTAACTGATTTAACAATAAATTTTGTATCCTTTAAAGCCTCTACTGCCGCAGCTTGAGCTATTGCGTTAACATTAAATGGAGGTCTAATTCTATTTAGTGCAGAAATAATTTTTTTTGACCCATAACCCCATCCTATTCTTAAAGAGGCCAAACCATAAATCTTAGAAAAAGTTCTTAAAACAAAAACATTTTCTTTAGATCTAAATATTTCTAAACCAGATTTATAATCTTTGTTTTTCATATATTCATAATAAGCGTCATCTATAACTAATAGAATGTTTTGCCTTAATTTTTTTCTTAATTGTATTAGCTCTTTATAATTTAAATAAGTACCGGTAGGATTGTTTGGATTAGCAATAAAAACAATTTTGGTATTTTTACTAACTTTTTTTAGAATATTATTAACATCTACTTTAAAATTTTTTTCTTCAGCTAAGACTACTTTTGCTCCTACAATGGCAGAATATATTCTATACATTAAAAAACTATATGTAGGAATAATTACTTCATCTTTTGAATTAAGAAAAAGTTGACAAATCATTTGAATAACTTCATCAGAACCTGAACCACATATTAATTTCGTCTCATCACATTTAAATCTTTTGGAAATTTCTTTTTTTAAAGAATTACTCAATGGATCTGGATATTTAAAAATTTTTAAATTTTTAGAATTTAATATTTTTTTTACTTTTGGACTTGTGCCAAGCGCAGATTCATTAGCAGATAACTTTATTATATTTTTAATGTTTGCTAATTTAGATTTACCAGGTCTATAAACATCTAAATTAAAACTTTTAAATTTTGGTAAACTCATTATTTTAATATTTATATGTATATTTTATAGAATATACAGCTACTTAAGCTATTTTTTAAAAATTGACATAATAATACTCTTCTAGTACAAAACTTTTGCGCTGATTTAACTGAATTGCGAGCGCTATAAAAAAACCGCTAAAAAAGTTTTTTTCTCACAATTCAAATCAGCCTTATTTTATGAATAAGATTAAAGATTTTAAAAAGTTGATTGTAAAAAAACCGCTCACTTTAGACTGTGGAAGAGTAATTAATGATTTCCCAATAGCATATGAAACTTATGGCAAACTTAATGAAAAAAAAGATAATGCAATTCTTATATTTCACGCTTTAACAGGCGATCAATTTGTTACAGGCAAAAATCCTGTCACAAATAAAGACGGTTGGTGGTCTTATGCAGTTGGTTCGGGCAAATCAATTGATACAGATAAATATTTTTTAATTTGTGCTAATGTAATAAGTGGTTGTATGGGCTCGTTTGGTCCTAGTCATATCGATCCAGAAACTAATAATCCTTATGGCACAAATTTTCCAGTGATAACTATCAATGACATGGTTAATGCTCAAGTTAATCTACTAGATCATTTTGGTATTGATAAACTTTTTTCTGTAATAGGTGGTTCTATGGGTGGTATGCAAGTTTTACAATTTGTAAGTAATTTTCCAGATAAAGCAAAAACAGCTGTCCCAATTGCTTGTACGTCAAGTCACTCAGCTCAAAATATAGCCTTTAATGAATTAGGTAGACAATCAATAATGGCTGATCCTAATTGGATAAATGGAGACTATCAAAAAGAAAATAAAAACCCTTCTAATGGTTTGTCAGTTGCAAGAATGGCAGCGCATATAACGTATCTATCAAAAAAAGGTTTGGAAAATAAATTTGGTAGAAAACTTCAAGAAAGAGATGACTTAAAGTTTGGATTTGATGCGGATTTTCAAATTGAAAGTTATTTGCGGTATCAAGGAAGTGTTTTTGTAGATAGATTTGATGCAAACAGTTATCTTTATATTACGAGAGCTATGGATTACTTTGATTTGCCAAGGAAATTTGAGGGCAGTTTATCAAAGGCATTTAATAATACAAAAACAAAATTTTTTATAATTTCATTTACTTCTGATTGGCTTTATCCAACACAAGAAAATAAAGAAATAGTTATAGCGTTGAATTCTATAGGTGCAGATGTAGGTTTTGCTGAAATTGAGTCTGACAAAGGGCACGATTCATTTCTCTTAGATGTACCTGATTTTTTAAATGTATTAAAAAACTTTGTGGATAAATCTTATGAGGAATTAACTAAATGAAATTTGAATTTCAAATTATAACTAAGCTTATCAAAGATCAAAGTCGTGTATTAGATGTTGGGTGTGGCGATGGTGAGTTGATGCAGTATTTAAAGAAAGAAAAACATATTGATATAAGGGGATTAGAAATTTCAAAACAGAATGTAAGAATTTGTATATCAAAAGGTCTTACTACAATAGAAGGTGATGCAGAAAAAGATTTAATTCAATTTCCAGACAAATCATTTGACTACGTAATACTAAGTCAAACTTTACAAGCATTTTTAAATCCTGAAAAAGTAATCAATGAACTTTTAAGAGTAGGAAAAAAAGCTGTTGTAACAATCCCAAATTTTGGCTATTGGAAAATTAGATTACATTTATTATTCAAAGGAACAATGCCAATTACAAAAACTTTACCAGATGAATGGTATAATACTCCAAATTTGCATATGTGTTCAATTAAAGATTTTGTGCATTTTTGTGAAAAAAATAATTTTAAGTTAAATGAGTCTTTGGCCTTAAATGAAAATAGCTTTTCTTCAATTAGTAAAGCTAATTTAAATTTTAAAAATTTAATGGCAAATCTTGGAATATTCATACTAGAAAAATAAAATGGAAATTTTTATAATTCCTTGTTTGAACGATAACTATAGCTACATTTTGTATGATGAAACAAATAATACAGCATGCGTTGTTGATCCAAGTGAAGCCAATCCAATTATAGATTTTATAGAAAAAAATTCGTTTAATCTTAAATATATTTTAAACACTCATCACCATTATGACCATGTTGGTGGCAATGAAGAATTGAAAAAGAAATTTAATTCACAAATAATTGGATTTGAAGGTGATAAAAATAGAATTCCTGAAATAGACATCAAGCTCAATGATCATGAAATTTGGAGCGCTGAAAATTTTAAAGCTAAAATTTTTCATATTCCAGGTCATACATCTGGTCATATTTGTTATTACTTTGAAAAAGAGAATTGTCTATTCACTGGTGATACACTATTCTCTCTAGGATGTGGAAGAATTTTTGAAGGAACTTACGAACAGATGTTTAATTCATTAAACATTATAAAAAAACTACCTTTGGAAACCCTAATTTATTGTGGTCATGAATATACATTAAAAAATTCAGAATTTTGTTTGAAGCATGATCCAACCAACAAAGATTTAAAAGAAAAAATTATCAAAATCAAAAAGTTGCGCTCTGAAGGTAAGCCTACGATTCCAACTACTTTAGAAGATGAAATTGCAACCAACATATTTCTAAGAGCTAAAGATATTGAAAATTTCTCAAAACTTCGAGATTTAAAGGATAATTTTTAAGTTATTCAGCTTGACTAAAAAGCTTCTCAGACTATATTGCCCTTAAAAAAAATTCAGAATATGTCTTACGCAGTAATTAAAACAGGTGGAAAACAGTACAAAGTAAAAGCTGGTGAAATCTTAAAAATTGAAAAATTACAAGATTCTAAACCTAATTCTAAAGTAGAATTTAATGAAATTCTTGCATATGGCGATGACAAAAGTATTGAATTGGGAGCTCCAATAGTATCTGGTGCTAAAGTGGAAGCTGAATTAATTGAGAATAGTAAAAATAGAACAATCTTAATCTTCAAAAAAAGAAGAAGACACAACTCAAGAAGAAAAAACGGTCATAGACAAGAATTTTCAAAAATAAGAATTAATAAAATCTTTTCAAAAGATGGAAAAGTTTTATCTGAAGCTGAAAAAGTGGTGAAGACTGAAAAGAAAACTGATAATAAAGAGGCTTCAAAGTAAGGTAAATTATGGCAACGAAAAAAGCAGGTGGATCATCTAGAAACGGCCGAGATAGTGCTGGTCGAAGACTTGGTGTAAAAAAATATGGTGGCGAGTCTGTAATCCCAGGAAATATTATAGTTAGACAAAGAGGAACTAAAATTTTTCCAGGAGAAAATGTAGGGATGGGTAAGGATCACTCAATTTTTTCTGTAGTAAAAGGTAAAGTTGTTTTTAAAAAAACAAAATCAGACAGAACGTTTGTTTCAGTAAAGCCCAATTAATAGTACAACTATTTAGTCAGGTTGTATTATGAAATTCTTAGATCAAGTTAAGATATATGTAAAAGCTGGTAACGGTGGAGATGGTTCACCAAGTTTTCGAAGAGAAAAGTTTATTGAGTTCGGAGGACCAGACGGTGGAGATGGTGGTAACGGAGGCTCTGTAGTTTTAATATCTGAGAGAAATCTGAATACTTTAATTGATTACAGATATCAGCAACACCACAAGGCTCAGAGAGGTGACAATGGTGCGGGTCAAAATAGAACTGGTAAAGGTGGTGGTGATTTAATTTTAAAAGTTCCTATAGGTACTCAAGTTTTTGAAGAAGATAATAAAACACTAATTTACGATTTTAAAAATGAGGGTGAAAAATTTGTGGCTGCTGCTGGCGGTAAAGGAGGATTAGGTAATACTAGATTCAAAAGTTCTACAAATCGTGCACCTAAAAAATTTACAAAAGGAACCAAAGGTGAAGAATTTACTATTTGGTTGCAATTAAAAACAATAGCAGACGTAGGAATTATTGGATTACCTAACGCTGGAAAATCAAGTTTGTTAGCAGCTATTACAAATGCAAATCCTAAAATTGCAAATTATAAATTTACAACATTAAATCCAAATTTGGGTGTAGCTCAATATGATGACAAGGAAGTTATCTTAGCTGATATCCCAGGTTTAGTTGAAGGAGCTCACGAAGGGGTGGGTTTAGGAATTCAATTTTTAAAACACATTGAAAGATGTAAGTCATTACTACATTTAATTGATATAACAAATCTTGATATTAAAGAATCATACAATCAGGTCAAAAAAGAACTAACTAATTATAGCTCTGAGATGTTGAAGAAAAAAGAAATTGTAGTACTTAATAAAATAGACTTAGTTGATAAGGATATAATAGATGAAATTATCTTAGAATTTTCAAAAGATATAAATTGTGAAATTATAACTTTATCTACACTTGATAAAAATTCAATCTCACAACTTAAATCTAAATTAATTAATTATGTTGCTTAAAAATTCCAAGATTACAGTAATAAAAATAGGTTCATCATTATTAATTGATGAAAAAAAAAGGATAAGAAAAAAATGGCTTACTAGTTTTGCTGAAGATGTAAAAAATTTAACAAAATTAAATCAAAAAATTGTAATTGTTAGTTCTGGGGCGATAGCGATGGGTTGTAAAAAAATGAATATTCTAAAAAAAAATCTAAAACTAGATAAAAGCCAAGCAATGGCATCGATAGGTCAAATTGAATTAATGAATTTATTTTCTGAGATTTTTTCTAAGTTTAAGTTAAATATTTCACAAATCTTATTAACTTTAGAGGACACTGAGCAAAGGCGAAGGTCTATTAATGCGAGACGTACTTTTGAAAATCTATTTAATCTATATTACATTCCTGTTGTAAATGAAAATGATACTATTGCTACCAGTGAAATAAAATATGGAGATAATGATCGTTTAGCATCAAGGGTTACTCAAATAATAAATGCAGATAATTTAATTCTTTTTTCAGATGTCAATGGTCTTTACACAGACAACCCTAAAAAAAATAAAAAAGCAAAACTAATTAAAAGAATTAAAGATATAGAAAAAGATCTTAGAGGAGTGAATATTAAAGGAATGAATGAATATGGTAGTGGAGGCATGAAGACCAAGATTGAAGCTGCAAAAATTTGTCAACTTTCAGGAAGTAATATGATTATTGCTAATGGTCTTAAAAATAATCCAATACAGAATATCTTGGATGGAGATAATTACTCTTTATTTCTCTCAAAATTATCCAAACTAGATGCTAGAAAGAAATGGATCTTAAGCTCAATTTCACCTAAAGGTTCTGTCATAATTGATGATGGAGCGAATAAAGCTCTTGCTAACGGCAAAAGCTTATTAGCTGCAGGAATAAAAAAAGTAGTTGGAAAATTTAATAAAGGTGACCATATCAAGGTTCTTAATAAAAGAGACAAAGAAATTGCAAGAGGTTTAGCATCTTTTTCATCGGAGGAAATAAAAAAAATTCTAGGAAAACATTCAAATGAGATTGAAAAAATTTTAGGTTATGTGTCTAAATCTGAGGTAATCCACAAAGATGATATGGTTGAAATAATATGAAAAAAGAACTTTTGAAAATTGGTTATAATTCTAAAATTGCATTGCAGGAAAATTTAAGTGAAAAGGTAAAAAATAAAGTTTTAAATGACTATTTTTTATTCATAAAAAAAAACAAAACGAAAATTTTAATTTCTAATAAAAAAGATATTGATTTTGCAGTTAAAAAAGGGATTAAAAATAATTTAATTGAAAGATTAAAGCTCAATGAAAAAAAAATAGATCAAATATTAATCTCCATAAAAAACATAATTAAATTAAAAGATCCATGCAATAGAGTATTAGAAAGTTGGAAAAGACCCAATGGACTCAAAATATCAAGAGTTACAATTCCTTTAGGTGTTATGGGTGTGATCTATGAAAGCAGACCTAACGTAACTTGTGATGTCTCTTCATTATGTTTCAAGTCTGGTAATGCTGTTATTTTAAGAGGAGGTTCTGAGGCTATAAATACAAACAAGATACTTTCTGATCTTTTTAGAAAATCTCTCGAAAAAAATAATATTAATAAAAACTATGTTCAATTTATAAATTCAAAAAATAGAATGTTTGTTGATTTAATGTTGTCAAAAATGCAAAATTTTATTGATGTAATAATTCCTAGAGGTGGAAAAACATTAGTTCAAAAAGTCCAAAAATTATCAAAGATACCAGTGATAGGTCATTTAGAAGGAATTTGTCATACTTACATTGACAATGAAGTAAATATGAAAATAGCTTCTAATATTATTTTTAATTCAAAAATGAGAAATACTGCAATTTGTGGTGCTACAGAAACTTTTTTAATTCATGAAAAAATTTCTGAAAAAAATATAAATTTTATCTTCAAAGAGTTATACGATAAAAAATGTAATTTGATAGGAGATGCAAAATTTAAGAGGAAATTTAAAGGTAATGTAAAATTAGCTAAGAGCAAAGATTGGATTACCGAGTATCTATCTCCAACAGTTTCTATCAAAACTGTTAAAAGCGTAGATGAAGCAATCATTCATATAAATAAATTTGGCACTATGCATACAGATTCCATCATTACAAAAAATAATAAAAAAGCCAAAAAATTTTTAAAAAAAGTAAAAAGTTCAATTGCTATGCATAATACATCAACACAATTTGCTGACGGTGGTGAGTTTGGTTTTGGTGGTGAAGTTGGTATTTCAACTAATAAGCTACCCCCTAGAGGACCTGTGGGACTCAATCAGTTAGTGTCTTATAAATATGAAATTAAAAGTAATGGTGCAATCAGAGAATAAAGATAAAGTTGGAATTCTTGGTGGATCATTCGACCCTCCACATAAAGGCCATTTGGCTATCTCTGTTGAAGCTAAAAAAAGATATAATTTAAAAAAAATCATTTGGGCCATAACAGAAAAAAATCCTTTTAAAAATAAAAGTAAAAATATTTTATCTAAAAGAATAAAAGACTGTAGACAGATAACGAAAGCAAAACCTTTTATTAAAGTTAAATTTTTTGAAAAACTAATTAAGTCAAATAAAACTATTGATCTAATAAACTATATGAGAAAAAATAATAAAATAGAAATTTATTTTATTATGGGAGCTGATAATTTGATAAATTTTCATAATTGGCATAAGTCAAAAGAAATTTCAAAAAAATGTAATATTTTAGTTTTTGATAGACAGGGCTATAAAAGAAAATCATTAAAATCAAAGACTTATACAAATAAACATACTCAAAATTTGGAGTTTATTGAATTTAAGAAAGTCAACATTTCGTCTTCTCAATTAAGAAAAATTTGATAATCTAAATTTAATTAATGGATAAAATTGATTCTCTAAAACAAGTTGTCATTGACACACTTGATCAAAACAAAGCTCTGGACATTATTAGTATTGATCTGAAAGATAAAAGTTCAATGGCAGACTATATGATTATTGCTAGCGGTACCTCTTCAAGGCATATACAAGCTTTATCTGAACAAGTGTTAGAAAAATTCAAGTCAAATGGTTTGAGTGACTCTCGAATAGAAGGAAAAGAAAGTTTGGAGTGGAAACTAGTAGACGGTATTGATCTGATAGTTCATATTTTTCATCCAGAAAAAAGAAAATTTTATGAGTTGGAAAAAATGTGGTCAGAACTCATTCCTAAAGAAAAGGTTATGATATGAAAAAATTTTATATCTCTCTTCTGTTCATATTTTCTGTCTTGAATTTAAATTCTGCAATATCTGATGAAACAGATATTTACAAAAAAATAGATCTTTTTGGTGAAGTTTTGGAGAAGATAAATGAAGAATACGTAGAAGATATTAATCAATCTGAAAGTATGGACTCTGCAATAAACGGCCTACTACAATCTTTAGATCCATACTCAGCATATTTATCTCCAGATAATTTTGAAGAAATGCAAACTGAAACAAGTGGAGAATTCGGTGGTCTTGGAATTGAAGTAAGTATGGAAGCAGGTGTAGTCAAAGTAATAACTCCTCTTGATGACACTCCAGCATCTAGAGCAGGGTTAAAAGCTGGTGACTACATTGTTAAAATTAATGATGTTCAGGTACAAGGGAAAACTTTGAGTGAAGCTGTAGAAATTATGCGTGGACCTGTGGGATCAGATATAGAAATAACAGTTAGGAGAAGAGGTGTAAAAAAAGCTCTACAATTTACATTAACAAGAGAAATTATTGAGATTCAATCTGTAAAATCTGATTTATTAGATAATAATATTGGGTATTTAAGATTAACATCATTTAATGAAAATAGCGCTCAGCAAATAAAAAAAAGAATTAATGAGCTTGATAAAGATAAAAAAACAAAAGCCTTCATATTAGATCTTAGAAACAATCCAGGAGGTCTTCTTTCTCAAGCGATTAAGATTACTGATTACTTTCTCGATAATGGAGAGATCGTCTCAACAAAAAGTAGAAAAGCATCTGAAAATAGAAAATGGTTTGCTCGAGATGGAGATTTAACAGATGGTAAGCCACTTGTAGTTCTAATTAATTATGGTTCTGCCTCTGCATCAGAAATTGTTGCTGGTGCTCTTAAAGATCACAAAAGAGCAATTATCTTAGGTGAAAATAGTTATGGAAAAGGATCTGTTCAATCAATTATACCTTTACGTAATGATGGTGCAATCAGACTAACAATTGCAAAATATTATCTTCCATCTGGAACTTCAATTTCAGAAGTTGGTGTAACACCTGATATAGAAATTTCAGAAGATGGCGACGAGTTTAAAATTAAAACTGAAACAGATAATCAATTAAATTACGCAATTAAACTCCTTAACGGTTAAATGAAAAAAGAATATGAAAACTTACCTTATAGAAGTGGTGTAGGTATTGTAGTCCTAAATAAAGAAAATAAAGTATTTGTAGCAAGAAGAATAGATAATCCTAAAAATTTTTGGCAAATGCCCCAAGGTGGTGTTGATAAAAATGAAAACTATTTAAATGCAGCTCTTAGAGAGTTAGAAGAAGAAACTAGTATTAAATCTGTTGAATTAATAAAGGAATTAGATGGACTAATTACCTACGATCTACCTGATCATTTATTGGGTATTATATGGAAAGGTAGATATAAGGGACAAACTCAAAAATGGTTTTTAATGAGGTTTGTTGGTAGTGATAATGAAATTAATATTAAAACTAAACATCCAGAATTTCTAGAATGGAAATGGGTAGATCTTAAAGAAATAACAGAACTTGTGGTTAGTTTTAAACTAGAACTATACAAAGAAGTTCAAAGTAAAGTTCAAAAAATAATTAGTTAATAGATTTTAAAACTTCAATTTTTTGATCAATAATAAATTTTGCTTGATCAGATATTTCTGTATTATTTGAAGCATCTTCTGCAGATTTTAACATCTCTGCTTTTTTACCATCGCTTATATCGTTCACATTAAAGATGGAACTTGTTAGAATTGAAAGATTGTTATCTTTAAATTCAACAATTCCATCCTCAACATAAAAATTTTCTTCACCAGATTTAGAGTTTACTTTTATTATCCCTGGTTTTAGATATGAAATAATTGAAATATGATCTTTCAAAATACCCATCTCACCTTCATAGGCTGGAACGATTACCTCAGTAACATCTTCTTTTGAAAGAATAGATTGCTCCGGATTTACTATTTCTATTTTAAACTCTTCACTCATTAAGCTGCAGCTTCTTTTGCCATTTTGTCTGCTTTTTCTATAGCTTCTTCAATTGTACCTACCATGTAAAAAGCAGCTTCAGGTAAATGATCATATTCACCTCTGCATATAGCTGCAAAACCTTTAATTGTAGATTCTAGATCTACCAATTTACCAGGTGATCCTGTGAATACTTCTGCTACAAAGAATGGCTGAGATAAAAATCTCTGTATTTTTCTTGCTCTTGCAACAATTAATTTATCTTCTTCGGATAATTCATCCATTCCAAGAATAGCAATAATATCTTGTAAAGACTTGTATGTTTGAAGTATTTTTTGAACCTCTCTAGCAACTCTATAATGTTCATCTCCAACAATTCTTGGATCCAATATTCTTGAAGTAGAGTCTAACGGATCTACTGCCGGATAAATACCGATCTCCGCTATTTGCCTTGATAGTACTGTAGTAGCGTCAAGGTGAGCAAATGATGTTGCAGGAGCTGGGTCAGTTAAATCATCCGCAGGTACATAAATAGCTTGTACGGAAGTAATTGAACCTTTGTTAGTTGTTGTAATTCTTTCTTGTAAGTTACCCATATCAGTAGCTAATGTAGGTTGGTATCCTACTGCTGAAGGAATTCTTCCTAAAAGAGCTGATACCTCTGATCCTGCTTGAGTGAATCTAAAAATATTATCAACGAAAAACAGTACATCTTGACCTTCTTGATCTCTAAAATATTCAGCAACAGTTAATCCTGTTAAAGCAACCCTTGCTCTTGCTCCTGGAGGCTCGTTCATTTGTCCATAAACTAATGCTGCTTTTGAGCCAGCTCCATCTTTTTTAATTACTCCAGACTCTATCATTTCATGATAAAGGTCATTCCCTTCTCTAGTTCTTTCTCCAACACCAGCAAAAACTGAAAAACCACCATGCGCTTTTGCAACGTTGTTAATTAATTCCATAATAAGAACTGTTTTACCTACACCTGCACCGCCAAATAATCCAATTTTACCACCTTTTGCATAAGGCGCTAAAAGATCAATTACTTTAATTCCAGTAACTAGAATTTCAGTTTCAGTCGATTGGTCATTAAATTCTGGAGCAGCTCTGTGAATTGGCCAAGTTTCTTTAGTTTTAACTTCCCCTCTTTCGTCAATAGGTTCACCAACTACATTTATAATTCTTCCTAAAGTTTCAGGACCTACAGGAACTTGAATTGGAGCATTTGTGTTTACTACTTCATCACCTCTTTTTAGGCCTTCAGTTGCATCCATTGCAATTGTTCTTACAGTAGTTTCACCTAAGTGCTGTGCTACTTCTAAAACAAGTCTGTTATCTCCATTTTTACATTCTAATGCAGTTAAAATTTCTGGTAATTCTCCTTCAAATTTAACGTCTACTACGGCTCCAATAACCTGTGTAATTATTCCTTTGCTCATAATTATAAACTCTCTGCTCCTGATATGATTTCTATTAGTTCTTTTGTAATTGCTGCTTGACGGCTTCTATTGTACTCAATAGTTAGCTTATCAACCATTTCACCTGCGTTTCGGGTTGCATTATCCATTGCACTCATTCTTGACCCTTGTTCGCTAGCTGAATTCTCTAACATCGCCTTAAATATCTGTGTTGAAATATTCTTAGGTAATAAATTATTTAAAATTTCATCTTCATCTGGCTCAAACTCATAACTTACATTTTCTGATTCTTGATTATTTTTTTCAGCTTCTAATGGAATTATTTTTTGAGCTTGAGGAATTTGAGTAATAACGTTCTTAAATTGATTATAAAAAATTGTGCAAACATCGAATTCTTTTTTTTCAAATTTCTCAATTATTATTTTACCAACTTTATCCGCATCAAAATAATTTACATTTTTTGAATTTTTAAAAGAAATGCTCTCAATTATCTTGTCACCAAAAACTCTCTTTAATTGATCATTGCCTTTTGAACCCACAGTAATAATCTTTAACTCCTTGCCCTCTTTGCTAATTTTTGAAAAATATGCTTTAGCCTTTTTAATTATATTTGTATTAAAACCACCACACAAACCTCTGTCAGAAGTCATTACAACACATAAATGTATTTTATCACTCCCTGTTCCAGATAATAATTTCGGAGCATTTTCTTTATCAGAAATACCACTAGATAAATTTAAGATAACATTGTTCATTTTATCTGAATAAGGTCTCCCTTTTTCAGCACTTTCTTGAGCTCTCCTCAATTTTGCAGCTGCAACCATTTTCATAGCTTTAGTAATTTTTTGTGTAGATTTTACACTAGCTATTCTTTTCTTCAGATCGTCTAAACTTGCCATCTCTAATTATTTTAAACTTTCTTTTAATTGTTTAATTAAATCTACAAGTAATTTCTCTGTGTCTTCCTCAAGCTTTCCAGTACTTTGAATAGAATTTATAATTTCTGGTTTTTCTGATTTACACTTCTCAATTACTTTAGACTCAAAGCTTGCAATATCTTTAAGATCAATATCATCCAGGTAACCTTTTACACCACAAAACACAGAAATAACTTGTTCAGCAACTGTCATTGGTGAATATTGCTTTTGTTTAAGTAATTCAGTTAATTTTGATCCTCTATTCAACAATTGTTGAGTAGAAGCATCCAAATCTGATCCAAATTGTGCAAACGCTGCCATCTCTCTGTACTGAGCTAGTTCAAGTTTCATAGATCCAGAAACTTTTTTCATAGCTTTTGTTTGAGCAGATGAACCAACCCTTGATACAGATAAACCAACGTTAATTGCAGGTCTTATTCCTTGGTTAAATAATTCTGTTTCCAAAAATATTTGACCATCTGTAATTGAGATTACATTAGTTGGAATAAATGCTGAAACGTCACCACCTTGAGTTTCAATTATAGGCAATGCTGTTAAAGATCCACCTCCATGCTCATCACTTAATTTTGCAGCTCGTTCTAATAATCTGCTATGTAAATAAAATACATCACCAGGATAAGCTTCCCTTCCTGGAGGTCTTCTTAATAAAAGTGACATCTGTCTATAAGCAACTGCTTGTTTTGATAGATCATCATATATTATTAAAGCGTGCATACCATTATCTCTGAAGAACTCTCCCATTGCACATCCAGTATAAGGAGCTAAAAATTGTAATGGAGCTGAGTCAGATGCTGTTGCAGCAACGATTGTTGTATATTCCATTGCTCCAGCTTCCTCTAAAGTTTTTTGTATCTGTCTAACAGTTGATCGTTTTTGTCCTACTGCCACATAAATACAATATAATTTTTGTTTCTCATCACCAGACTCATTAATTTTCTTTTGGTTAATGATTGCATCAATTGCGACTGCAGTTTTTCCTGTTTGTCTATCACCAATAATCAATTCCCTTTGTCCTCTTCCAATTGGTACTAAACTATCAATTGACTTTAAACCTGTTTGCATTGGTTCACTGACAGATTTTCTTGGAATAATACCTGGCGCTTTAACCTCAACTCTGCTCTTCTTAACATTTTTATCAAATGCACCTTTACCATCTATAGGGTTTCCTAAACCATCAACAACTCTTCCTAACAATTCCTTACCTACTGGTGTATCAACAATATTTCCAGTTCTTTTAACAACGTCTCCCTCTTTAACGTTTCTGTCATCACCAAAAATTACAACACCAACATTTTCACTTTCTAAGTTTAGAGCCATTCCTTTTGAACCGTCAGAAAATTCAACCATCTCACCAGCCTGAACATTATCTAAGCCATATATTCTAGCGATACCATCTCCAACTGATAAAACCTGACCTACTTCTGATACTTCAGCTTTATCTCCGAAATCTTTTATTTGTTCTTTTAATATTTTTGTTACTTCTGAAGGATTTATTTCCATTTATGCCTCTATCATTCTATTTTCGATTTGTTGTAGTTTATTTTTAATGGAAGTATCAATCATTGTACTGCCTACTTGTACAATTAAACCTCCAATTAAACTTTTATCATGTTTATAGTTTAATTTTATTTTAGAGCTAAAATTTTTTGTTAACTCATCAGTAATTTTACTCAATTCATCCCCTGAAAGTTCTTTTGCGGACTTTAATTCTGCTTTAAGTTCACCTCTTTTTTCTGAACAAATTTCAACGAAACCTTTCATAATTTGCTCTACATAAAAAAATCTTCTTTTGTTTATTAAAAAAATAAGAAAGTTTTTAATCAAACCATCTAGTTTAAAACTATCTGAAATTTTTGTTATTACTTTTTCCAAGTCGTCTTTATTGGTAGTTGGGTCTTTAATAAACCCACTAAAATCTTTACTTTCTTCAATCAGTTTCAAAATTGAATTAACTTGATCCTCAATTACGTCCAATTTTTTTGATTCTTCAGATAACTCAAACAAAGCAAGAGCATATCTTTTTGAAGAAGTATTAGAAAAGTCGTTATTTGAACTCAATTTATTTACCTATTAATGAAGTAATTTTATTTAAAACACGGTTTAATTAACACATGGTCGACCTATCTTCAAGTCGCACATTATATCAAAAAGTCTTTTTTTAAGCCATTAATTGAAGGTAATCGGGTCAACATCAACTGAAAGTTTTATTCCTGTTGGAAACTTATATTTTAATATTATTGCTGACAATGAGTTTTGTAATTTCATAGTTTTAGACCCTCTAATTAAATATCTTATTCTAAATTTTCCCTGAATTTTATAAATAGGAGCATTCACAGGACCTAAAACTTTTCCTGAAATTTTATTTTGGAGAGACTCTTTAAATTTAAATGATTCTTTTTCTAATTTTGTTTGATCACTTCCAGATAAAATTAAAGAAATAAATCTTTGAAATGGAGGCAAATTATTTGATTTTCTAATTTGAATTTCTTTTTCTAAAAAGATTTCTGGATTTTCATTTGTTAAATCTGATACCATTTTAATATTTTTATTATAGGTTTGAAAATATACTGTTGCAGATTTACCAGTTCGCCCTGCTCTGCCTGAAAGTTGATGATATAATTGTAAATTTTTTTCGGCACCTCTTAAATCATGTCCTTGAGTTGAAAAATCAATATCAACTACAACTATACAATTAAGACTTGGAAAATGAAAACCTTTTGAAATAAGTTGTGTTCCAATTAATATTTCAATTTTATTATCTATAATTTTTTCTAATTTTTCTTTAGAACTTTTTTTATTCATAGTATCACTTGAAAAAATTTCGATAGTTCTTTTTGGAAACTTTTTACTCACTTCTTCATAAATTCTTTCAACACCAGGTCCGCTAAAGAAATAATCACATTTTCCATCTTCAATACAATCTCTATTAAGTGATGTTTTGTGACCACAATAATGGCATAAAAGATTATTTGATGATTTGTGATAAACTAAATTAATTGAGCAATAAGGACATTCGAATTTCTTAAAACATTTTTTACATATTACATTAGGTGAAAATCCCCTACGATTTAGAAAAAATAAAATTTGGTCATTTTTATCTAAATGTTCATTTACTTTATTTATAATTTCATTTGATAACCATGATTGTTTTTCTAATTTTGTATTATTTAAATTTATTATTTCATACTTTGGCAAGGAAGCATTTTTGTATCTTTTTTTTAATTTTGAAACTGAATATTTTTGTTTTTTTATATTCTCAAATGTTTCAACTGAAGGTACTGCTGTTACTAAATTAACAGGAATATTTTCAAAAGAAGCTCTTAAAATTGCCATATCTCTTGCATGATAAATAACTCCTTCATCTTGTTTAAATGATTGATCATGCTCTTCATCGATAATAATCATTTTTAAATTTTTGAATGGTAAAAACATTGACGATCTTGCACCAATCACTACTTTTATTTTTCCTGTTGCAATACCATTCCAAATTGTTTCCTTCTTTTTCTTTGAAATTCCTGAGTGCCATATTGCTGGTTTAAATCCAAAAAATTCCAGAAATTTTTTTTCAAACTGATTGGTTAACCCTATCTCTGGTAACAATATTAAGCCTTGATTATTATTTGATAAAATCTCTTTTAATGCATTAAAATAAACTATGGTTTTTCCAGATCCTGTGGTTCCCTGCAATACATGTACTCTAAATTTATCATTCGATTTATTTATTTCTTTAAGTGATTTAAGTTGCTCATCATTTAATTCAAACTTTAATGGAGTTTGCAAATTTTCAAATTCTTCAAGTTTTTTTAATTCTGCTTTCTCTATAGCTTTACTACTTAATAAAAGTAATTTTAACGACATTCCTTTTGGAATTAAATTATAATCAGAAAAACAATTCAAAAATTGAATAAAATTTTTATTTATTTTAGGTAAATTCAATTTTTTAATAATCTTTTTTACTTTAAAATTTTTTTTACTTTTTTTTTCAAACTCATTCCAAACAATACCTGTCATTTTTAACTTACCAAATGGAACTTCTACATAATTTCCAATATCTAGTTTAACATCACTTTCGTAGGTAAATGGATGATTAAAGATATTAGGTAGAAGTATTGGATATTTCATTTTTTTGATAATAAATTTATATTTCTACTACTGAAACCTCAGAATCAAGTTTGTCCTTCCATACAACAATAGATAAACACCTGTCATCTAGTGTTGTTAATGAATGGGGTTGAAAACTTTTGTGAAATCGAGCTTGATTTGGTCCTAAAATTTCAGATTCATCCCCTATACTCTCAAATTTTGCCTTACCACTTAATACAAAGTATATTTCCTCTGCTTCGTGATGATGCCACGTATAAAATGTTTTTTTATCAAAAAATATGAAATAAACGCTTAATTCTTTTGATATAAAATTACCATTAGGACCAATAAACTCAAAATAACAAAAATTTTCCAAAAATTCTTTTCCTACTTCCTTTTCTCTATAGTTTTGTTTCCAATTAATTTTTGGTGAAAGTTCTCTGATCAAATTATGTATATTGCTATTTTTTTTAGTGTTTATTTCCCAATCAAAAAATTTTTTTGCAGATCTAATGTAATTGCTTTCAATATTATTGAATTTTAAGTTCTGAGGTAATTTAACAAAATTTGATAAAACAGAATTTTTTTTCCAAATCAAATCTAATTCGCTGTATATTTTATTGAATGAATCGCTATTCATAGCTATTAAAAAATATCCTAATAATAACCAAAATAAAAGTTAATGATTAATTTATGTTGAATTAAGAGTGTATTGCTCTTTTATCAACTGATAGAGCAGCCTCTTTTACTGCTTCAGAAAAAGTCGGATGTGCATGACAAGTTCTAGCTATATCTTCGGAGCTTGCACCAAATTCCATTGCTACACCTATTTCTGCAATAAGTTCACCTGCATGTGGACCAATTATATGAGCACCTAAAACTCTATCCGATTTTTCATCAGCTAAAATTTTTACAAAACCTTCAGCATCATCAATAGCTTTTGCTCTGGAATTTGCCATAAATGAAAACTTTCCAATTTTATAGCCAATATTATTTTCTTTTAATTGTTCCTCAGTTTTTCCAATAGAAGCAACTTCTGGTGTTGTATAAACCACACCTGGAATTGTATCATAGTTAACATGACCTGATTGACCTGCAATAATCTCTGCAACAGCTACACCTTCATCCTCTGCTTTGTGAGCTAACATAGGACCTTGTATCACGTCACCTATTGCGTAAATATTATTTACGTTGGTTTTAAAGTTTTTATCAGTTTTTACTCTATTTCTTTCATCTAATTCTACACCTGTAACATCCAAGTTTAATCCATCAGTATTTGCTTTTCTGCCCACAGAAATTAGAACAACATCGCAATCAAAGTCTTTTTTGTTTCCATCTTTATCTGTAGTAGAGACAACAGCGCCACTATTATTTTTATTAATATTTTCTACTTTATGTTGCATATGAAAAGTAATTCCTTGTTTCTTTAATATTTTCATAAATTCTTTTGAAATCTCGTTATCCATTCCAGGAGTAATGTGATCTAAAAATTCTACAACATGAACTTCTGATCCAAGTCTAGACCAAACTGATCCCATCTCTAAACCAATATAACCACCTCCAACTACAACCATTTTTTTTGGTACTTTATTTAATTTTAATGCACCTGTAGATGAAACAATTATACCTTCGTCAAATTCTATTCCTGGAAGCGATACAGGTACAGAACCTGTAGCAATTACAGATTTTTCAGCCTCAATTAAAGTTTCATTTCCTTTATCATCTTTAATTAAAATTTCACTTTGTGACTTAAAACTACCACGACCTTTAAAGTAAGAAACTTTATTTTTCTTTAATAAGAACTCAACACCCTTTGTAAGAACAGTTACTGCTTTATCCTTACTCTTCATCATTTTCTCTAAATTTAATTTAACTTCACCAACTTCTATACCTTTGTTTGATAAAGATTTAACTTTATGAAATTCCTCAGATAAATTTAATAAACTTTTTGAAGGAATACATCCAACGTTAAGACATGTTCCGCCTAGAGAGCCTCTAGATTCTATACATGCAGTTTTTAAACCTAATTGAGCCAATCTAATCGCACAAACATATCCACCGGGTCCACCACCAATAACGACTGCTTGAAATTTTTCTGTCATTTAAATATCTAAAAATAACCTTCTTGGATCTTCTAAATTCTCTTTTACCATTTTTAAAAAAGAAACAGATTCTTTTCCATCAATAATTCTGTGATCATAAGATAATGCCAAATACATAATAGGTCTTATCTTAATTTCTCCATCCACAACAACAGGTCTTTCTACAATATTGTGCATTCCTAGAACTCCAGATTGAGGCAAATTTAATATTGGTGTTGATAACATTGATCCATATACACCTCCATTACTAATTGTAAATGTTCCGCCTTGTAAATCCTCAATCGTTAATTTTCCATCTCTAGCTTTTTCAGAAATTACTTTAATATTTTTTTCAATATCTGCGAAAGATAATTCATCTGCATTTCTTAAAACAGGTACTACAAGTCCTTTGTCTGTTCCAACAGCAAAACTGATGTTGTAATAATTTTTATAAATGATTTCTTCTCCATCAATTTCTGCATTTACCGCCGGGAATGTTTTTAAAGCTGCAACACAAGCTTTTACAAAAAATGACATAAATCCTAATTTAATTCCATATCTGCTTTGAAAATCTTCTTGATTTTCTTTTCTCATTTCCATGATGCCAGTCATATCAACTTCATTAAATGTAGTTAACAATGCTGCATTTTCTTGAGCCTGCTTTAATCTCTTAGCGATAGTTAATCTTAGTCTGCTCATCTTGATTCTTTCCTCTTCACCAAATTGAGCTTTTCTTTCAGAAGGAGGTGGGTTTGTACCCATCAAGCTAATAAGATCTCCTTTTAAAACTCTTCCATCTTTCCCAGATCCCCTAACTCTACTTAGATCAATATTTTTTTCTTCTACTATTTTTCTCACTGCTGGAGACAAAACTTTATTAGTATTATTTGAATTTGTTGGAGATTTTTGTTCTCTTA
Organism: Candidatus Pelagibacter sp.; assembly: GCF_052049975.1. Taxonomy (GTDB): domain Bacteria; phylum Pseudomonadota; class Alphaproteobacteria; order Pelagibacterales; family Pelagibacteraceae; genus Pelagibacter. The sequence continues at coordinate 391,486 of NZ_JBNGYZ010000001.1, forward strand.
CTTCTTTTGTTAATCTTAAAGGAGTTTCTTCCGCTTCTTGTTTCTCTACTTTAATTTCTTTTTTCTTTGGTGTTTCTAAATTTACAACATTATTTTCTTTTTTAATTTCTGGCTCTTTTTTTAGTTGAGGTTTTTTTGGAGATGGAGCAGATCCATTTTGACTGATAGATCCTAATAAAGCTCCAACTTCTACAGTTGATCCATCTTTTGAAACAATTTCACTTAATACACCATCTATTGGAGAAGGCACCTCTAAATTAACTTTATCAGTTTCTAATTCTACGATAGGCTCATCTGCTTCCACATGATCGCCCTCTTTTTTTAGCCACTTAGCAACTGTGGCTTCGGTAATGCTTTCACCTAAAACAGGAACAACAATTTTTTCACTCATTTAATTTTATTCAAATACTTTTTTAATAATTTCTTGTTGTTGTGCAATATGTCTTTTTGCATATCCAGTTGCAGGAGATGCATCTGGGCTTCTTCCAATATAAGAAATTTGGTTATTATTAGCCTTAATGTTGTCTAATGTCCATTGAATATAATCTCTAACTGAGAACCATGCACCCATATTTTTTGGTTCTTCTTGGCACCAATAAAATTTTGCAGAATTTGCATATGGCTTTAGTTCATTTACTAATGTTTTTGCCGGGAAAGGATACAATTGTTCAATTCTATAAATTACAACATCATCCACTTTTAGTTTTTCTCTTGCCTCCAAAAGATCAAAATAAACTTTTCCTGAACACATTATAACCTTGCGCATTTTTGAGGCCTCTTTTAATTTTATAAATCCTGTAGTTTCAGGATCTATTGCATGGTCCCATAAAACTCTGTGGAAAGAATTTTTTCTAGTAAAGTCTACTAAATTTGAAACACAATATTTATTTCTTAATAAAGATTTTGGTGTCATTATTATAAGTGGTTTTCTAAAATCCCTATTTATTTGTCTTCTTAAAGCATGAAAATAATTTGCTGGAGTTGTGCAATTTAAAACCTGCATATTATCATTTGAGCAAAGTTGTAAATATCTTTCTAATCTTGCAGAAGAATGTTCAGGTCCTTGACCCTCATAACCATGAGGTAATAACATTACAATACCAGATGCTCGGGACCATTTTCTTTCCCCTGATGCAATAAATTGATCAACAATTACTTGAGCTCCATTTGCAAAATCTCCAAATTGAGCTTCCCATAAAGTTAATGTATTTGGTTCTACTAATGAATATCCATATTCGAATCCCAAAACTGCTAATTCTGATAAAAAACTATCCACAACTTCATATTGTTTTTGATCTTTAGAAATATTATTTAGAGGTATATATCTAGAATTATCAACTTGATTTCTAAGTACAGAATGTCTTTGACTAAAAGTTCCTCTTCCAGAATCTTGACCAACTAATCTAACAGGAAAACCTTCTTGCAGTAAAGAACCAAATGCAAGAGACTCTGCTGTTGCCCAATCAATTCCTGTCCCTTCATCAATTGATTTTTTTCTTAATTCAAAAATTTTTGAAATAGTTTTATGAGGGTTTATTTCACTTGGTATAACATTAATTCTATCTGAAATGGCTTTTAATTGCTCGATATGTACACCACTTACACCACGTTTATCTTTTCCTGGTTCAGGTTTATATCTAGACCACGTTCCTTCAAACCAAGTTATTTTTGGATTGTAATCTTTTGCACTTTTGAACTGCTCATCTAACAAATTTTTAAATGTATTAATTTTATCTTTTAATTCTTGCTCTGAAAACATTCCTTCATTGATTAGTTGATCTCCATAAATTTTAACACTCGATGGATGAGATCTAATTTTTTTATACATTAAAGGTTGTGTAAAAGATGGTTCGTCCCCCTCGTTATGTCCATATCTTCTATAGCACCAAAGATCTACAACAACATCTCTATTAAATTTTAATCTAAACTCTGTTGCAATTCTTGTTGCATAAACAACAGCTTCTGGATCGTCACCGTTAACATGTAATATTGGTGCTTCAACCATTTTAGCTACGTCAGATGAATATGGAGATGAACGTGCAAACCTTGGACTGGTAGTAAATCCAATTTGATTATTTACAATAATATGAATTGTACCTCCAGTGTTATGACCTGGAAGGCCTGACATGGCAAAACATTCAGCTACAACTCCTTGACCAGCAAAAGCTGCATCACCATGAAGTAATATTGGAATAACTTTATTTCTTTGTTTATCACCATGAAAAAATTGTTTTGCTCTGGTTTGTCCTAAAACAACTGGATTTACTGCCTCTAGATGTGAAGGATTATCTGTTAAACTTACGTGAACTGAATTACCATCAAACTCTCTATCTGATGATGCACCTAAATGATATTTAACGTCACCTGCTGATTCTTTTGATGACAAAATATCTCCAGCAAATTCATTAAAAATTCTTTTATAAGATTTTTGGAGTACATTTGCTAAAACATTTAATCTTCCCCTGTGAGGCATTCCAATTTTAACTTCCTTTACTTCTGATTGACCACCAATTTTTATTATTTGCTCTAAAGCAGGAATTAAGCTCTCAGCACCATCTAATCCAAATCTTTTTGTCCCAACATATTTTTTTGCTAAAAATTTTTCAAACCCTTCAGCTTGGATTAATTTATTAAGAATTGCTTCTTTACCATTTTTTGTAAAGCTTATAGGGTTTTTTTCACCCTCAATTCTTTTTCTTAACCAGATACGTTCCTCTGGATTTGAGATATGCATGTACTCATATCCTATCGGTCCACAATAAGTTTTATTAACAAATTGAAGTATTTCAGAAATATTTGAATTTTTTTTATTAGTAACACCATTTAAGAAAATATTTCTTTTATAATCACTCTTTTTAAATCCATAAAATTCTGGATGTAATTCCTCCAAATATTCTGTCTGCTTTAATCCTAAAGGATCAAGTTTTGCTAATAAATGACCTCTTAATCTATAAGCCCTTATAAGTTCTACAGCTTTTATTGAATCAATATTACTTTGAGTTTGATTTTCTGATGTTAAAGTTTTTTCTTCAGTTTTTTCATTTTCTTTTATTTGAGTATCTTGAAAATCAATTTGAATTTCTTTTCGAATAGGAGACCAAGTGGGTCCTCTTAGTTCATTTGCAACAATATTTAGTTCCTCGCCTAAATCCTTAAAATAGCTTTTCCAACTTTCAGGAAGCTCAGGGTCATTATTAATGTATCTTAAATACATCTGCTCAATGAAAGCACTATTAGTTTTGGTTAAAAACGATGTTTTTTCAAATTCAAGATTTTTTGTAAGTGACATTTTTAAAATTAGTATAATCCTGTTATACTAATTTTCAATTAGACAATTTATTAAACAATGTTTCTCCAATTTTAGATGGAGAATTAGACATTGTAATTCCACATTCTTCCATCTTTTTAATTTTATCCTGAGCGCCACCTTTGCCGCCAGAAATAATTGCACCCGCATGTCCCATTCTTCTTCCAGGAGGTGCTGTTATTCCAGCTATAAATCCAACTATAGGTTTTTTAATTTTATGATTTTTAATAAATTCTGCAGCTTCCTCTTCTGCTGTTCCACCAATTTCACCAATCATCAAAATAGATTGTGTTTCTGGATCATTTAAAAATAAATCTAAACAATCTATAAAATTTGTTCCATTAATTGGATCGCCACCAATACCTATACATGTTGATTGACCTAAGCCATTAACTGTTGTTTGAGCAACTGCTTCATAAGTTAAAGTACCTGATCTTGATACAATACCAACAGATCCTTTTTTATGAATATTTCCTGGCATTATTCCAATTTTACACTCATCTGGAGTAATAATTCCTGGGCAGTTAGGGCCTATCAGTCTACTTTTTGATTTATCTAAAATTTGTCTTACCTTTAGCATGTCTTGGATTGGTATCCCTTCCGTAATACAAACTATTAATTCAACTTCAGCTTCAATCGCTTCAATAATTGCTGCAGCAGCAAATTTTGCTGGAACATATATCATGGTAGCATCAGCACCTACTGAGCTCTTTGCTTCTGCAACAGTATTAAATACTGGTCTATCTAAATGTTTTTGCCCTCCTTTTTTGGGAGTAACTCCACCAACTAAATTAGTTCCATATTTAATTGCTTGTTCAGAGTGGAAAGTTCCATGTGAGCCTGTAAAACCTTGACAAATTACTTTTGTATTTTTGTTTACTAAAACTGACATTACTTAATTGCCTCTACAATTTTTTTTGCAGCATCATCAAGATCGTTTGCAGAAATAATTTTTAAACCTGAACTATCAAGTATTTCTTTACCTTCTTTAAAATTTGTTCCGGCTAATCTTACAACTAATGGAACAGAGATATTTATCTCTTTCGCTGCATCTACAACTCCTTGGGCAAGAACATCACATCTCATTATTCCACCAAAAATATTTATCAAAATACCTTTAACATTTTTATCGGATAATATTATTTTAAAAGCTGCTGCCACTTTTTCTTTTGACGCTCCACCACCTACATCTAAAAAATTTGCAGGTTCCTTGCCATACAATTTAATTATATCCATTGTAGCCATCGCTAAACCTGCACCATTAACCATGCACCCAATACTTCCGTCTAATTTAATATAAGCTAATTCGTGTTTACTTGCCTCTATTTCAGTGGGATCTTCTTCATTCAAATCTCTTAGATCCAAAATTTCAGGATGTCTAAATAAAGCATTATCATCAAAATTTACTTTTGCATCTAAACAAAGAATTTTATTGTCTTTAGTTAAAATGAGAGGATTAATTTCAACCATATTTGCATCTGTATTAACAAACATTTTATAAATAGCTTTAATTAAACTTATTCCTTGATTTTGAGCGCTATCTTTTAAATCAAAAATTTTAATTATTTCTTCACAATCTTTATCTGAAATATCATTGTTAAAATCGACTTTTGTAGTAATTATTTTTTCAGGAGTTTTGCTTGCTACCTCTTCAATATCCATTCCGCCTTGATCACTTGATATAAAAGCAATTTTTGAGCTAGCTCTGTCCACTAGGCATGAAAGATAAAATTCTTTATCTATTTCAGAAGACTCTTCGATATATAATCTTTTTACTTCTCTTCCCTCTGGACCTGTTTGATGTGTGACCAGGGTTTTCCCAAATAATTCATTTGCAGCTTTTTCTAGTTCTTCCAAATTATCCAATATTTTAACCCCACCTGCTTTTCCTCTACCGCCAGCATGAATTTGTGCTTTCAATACATATTTTTTAGTTTCAAGATTTTTTGCTTTTTCTAGGGCTTCACTTACACTTAAACCAAATACACCTTTTGGAACTGGTGCTCCGTATTTTTCTAAAATTTGTTTGGCTTGATGTTCGTGAATATTCATTATTTTGCTAAATCACCATCTATTGTTGAGGCAGCTTTCCAAAGTTTTTTTACAGCATCAACAGAATGAATGAATTCTTTTTTCTCTTTCTCGTCTAAGTCAATTTCCTCTATTTTTTCTACACCATTTTTACCAATAATTACTGGCACCCCTGCATAGACATTGCTTACACCATATTCACCATTTAGCTGAACAGCACACGGTAAAAGTTTCTTTTGATCCTTTAAATAAGCTTCTGCCATCTGAACTCCAGATGCAGCAGGAGCATAAAATGCAGATCCTTTTTCTAAGAATTTCACTATTTCAGCACCGCCATCTCTAGTTCTTTGATTGATGCTTTCAACTTTTTCTTCAGAAATTTTTCCTTCTTTGACTAAATCTAATAATGGTTTTCCTGAAATTTTTGTAAATCTAGGAAGGGGCACCATAGTATCTCCATGACCACCCATCACCATTGCCTCTATTTCTCTTACTGGAACATTAAATTCTAATGAAAGAAATAGTTTAAATCTTGAACTGTCTAAAATTCCAGCCATACCAACTACTTTATTTGCTGGAAGACCTGAAAATTTTTGAAACGCCATTACCATCACATCTAATGGATTTGTAATACAAATTACAAATGCATTTGGAGCATTATTCTTAACTCCCTCGGCCACTTGCTTCATTATTTTTAAGTTAATACCTAATAAATCATCTCTGCTCATGCCTGGCTTTCTTGGAACACCAGCAGTTATTATTATAACATCAGAGTCTTTAATATCTTTGTAGTCATCTGTTCCTGATAATCTCACATTAAAACCATCTACAGATGATGATTGCGCAATATCTAATGCCTTACCTTTGGCTATACCACTTGCAACATCAAACAAAACAACCTCATCAACTAATTCTTTTATTCCAATTAAGTGTGCTAAAGTTCCACCAATTTGACCAGCTCCTATTAAAGATATTTTTTTCATTATTTCTATTTCCTTCTATTTCATTGTTGGCATTATAAATTCTGCGTTCGACCTAATTCCTGATGGCCATCTTGATGTAACTGTCTTTAATTTTGTATAAAATTTTACACCTTCCATCCCATGCATCGCACTATCTCCAAATAAAGATCTTTTCCAACCACCAAAGCTGTGGAATGCCATTGGTACTGGAATTGGAACATTTATGCCAACCATTCCTACCTGAATCTTACTTGCAAATGTTCTTCCTGCGTCTCCGTCTCTTGTATAAATACTAACACCATTTCCATATTCATGATCGTTTATTAATTGAGTTGCTTCTTCAAAGGTTTTAACTCTCACCACTGACAATACCGGACCAAATATTTCTTCTTTATAAATTCTCATATTTTTATCTACATGATCAAACAGACAGCCTCCTATAAAGAATCCATTTTCATAACCTTGAAGTTTTAAATTCCTACCATCAACTACAAGTTTTGCGCCTTCCTCAACTCCAAGATCAACATAACTTTTTACTTTTGCTAAATGTTCTTTTGTAACTAGTGGTCCCATCTCAGATGTTTTGTCCATACCTGGCCCAACTTTTAAAGCTTCAGCTTTTTTTGAAAGTCTTGAAACTAATTCATCACCAATATCTCCAACCGCTACTGCAACTGATTGGGCCATACATCTTTCACCAGCTGAACCATATGCAGCTCCCATTAATCCATTTACAGCACCATCAAGATCACAATCTGGCATCACAACTAAATGATTTTTTGCACCTCCAAGTGCTTGAACTCTTTTTTCATTTTTAGCGGAATTTTCATAAATATATTTTGCAATTGGTGTAGATCCTACAAAACTTACAGCTTTAATATCTGGGTTAGTTAAAATTCCATCTACTGACTCTTTATCTCCATGTACAACATTTAAAACTCCATCAGGCAACCCAGCTTCTTTAAATAATTCTGCTAATCTTATTGAACAAGATGGATCTTTTTCTGATGGTTTTAATATAAAAGTATTTCCACATGCTATAGCTATTGGAAACATCCACATAGGAACCATTGCTGGAAAATTAAAGGGAGTGATACCAGCAACTACACCAAGAGGTTGACGCATTGAATAACTATCTACATTAGTTCCAACATTTTCTGAAAACTCACCTTTCAATAAATGAGGTATTCCACATGCAAATTCAACAACCTCTAGACCTCTCGTTAAAGATCCTTTTGCATCCTCATAAACTTTTCCATGTTCGGCAACTATTAATTGAGCAAGCTCATCTGAATTTTTTTCTATTAATTCTTTAAATTTGAAAATTATTCTTGCTCTTTGAAGAGCTGGCTTTAAGGACCAAGTTTCAAAAGCTGTTTGTGCAACTTTTACAGCATCATCGAGGTCTGCCTTAGATGCTAAGACAACTTCTTTTTCTTGTTCACCTGTTGCAGGATTAAAGACTTTGCCTTTTCTATCTGATTTACCAGAAGTTAGCTTACCGCCAACGAAATGTTCAATAATTTTCATGAATACGATCTTTTAGAGCAAAAAACTTTAATAGTCTATTAATTATATGTTAGCGGTAGCTAGCATTTTTTTAATTTCCGCAATAGCCTTTGCTGGATTTAAACCTTTTGGACAAGCATTAGTGCAGTTTAAAATTGTATGGCATCTATATAATTTTAGTTCGTCTGCAACTTTTTTTAATCTTTTCTCTCTTTCCTCGTCTCTACTATCAACTATCCATCTATACGCCTGAAGTAATACTGCAGGTCCTAAATATTTATCACCATTCCACCAATAACTAGGACACGATGTTGAACAACATGCGCACATTATGCATTCATAGGCACCATCAAGTTTTTCTCTGTCTTTTTGAGATTGAAAAATTTCCTTTGACTCTGATTTTGAATTAGATTGCAACCAGGGTTCTATAGATTGATATTGATTATAAAGATCATCTAAATCACCAATTAAATCTCTTTTAACTTTGAGATGTGGTAAGGGATAAATATCAATATCACCATCAATTTCTGCATGAGGTGTTGTGCATGCCAATCCATTTTTTCCACCCATATTCATTGCGCAAGAACCACAAACGCCGTGAGCACAAGATCTTCTGTAAGCTAGTGTTGGATCAATTTCATTTTTAATTTTATTTAAAACATCAAGAACTTTTGAAGGGCAGTTATCCATATCAACTTCATAAGTATCTACTCTAGGATTTTCTCCAGTTGAGGGATCCCATCTATAAACATTTACTTTTCTTAGATTTTTAGAGCCAGTTTTATCTTTAAAATATTTACCTTTTTTAACTTTTGAATTTTCTGGTAAATTGATCTGAACCATTAATACACTCTTTCCTGTGGTGGGAAATATTGTACTTCATTTGTTAATGTTGTTTTATGAACTGGTCTATATGAAATTTTTGTATCCTTACCATCGCACCAAATCAATGTATGTTGCATAAAGTTTTCATCATCTCTTTTGGGATAATCTTCTCTAGCGTGGGCGCCTCGACTTTCTTTTCTATTATAAGCTGAGTCAACTGTTGTTACTGCTTGTCTAATTAAATTATCAAATTCAAGGGTTTCAACTAAATCTGTATTAAATATTAATGATTTATCTTTAACTGAAATAGAATCTAACCCATCATAAGTTTTTCTAATTTCATCAACACCTTCTTTTAAAGATTTATCAGTTCTGAATACCGCACATTTTGATTGCATTGTTTTTTGCATTGCCAATCTTAGTTCTGCAGTACCTGTATCTCCATCTGCATTTCTTAATTTATCAAATCTATCTAAACACTTTTGTGTTTCTGACTCTGGAATTTCTTCATGAGGTGCGCCTGGCTTAACTACTTCAGCTGCTCTCTTTGCTGCTGCTCTTCCAAAAACAACCAAATCAATTAAAGAGTTTGACCCTAATCTGTTAGCACCATGAACTGAAACACATGCGGCTTCACCAATTGCCATCAAACCTGGAACTGTTTTTTCTGAACCATTAACAGTTAATACTTCACCCTTGTAGTTTGTTGGTATTCCACCCATGTTATAATGAACTGTTGGTACTACTGGGATTGGTTCCTTAGTTACATCAACATCTGCAAATAGTCTTGCAGCATCAGTAATTCCTGGCAGTCTACTTTCTATAATATCTTTATCTAAATGACTTAAATTTAAGTGAACATGATCTTGATCTTTACCAACACCTCTTCCCTCGTTAATTTCGATAGACATTGATCTACTTACAACATCTCTTGAGGCAAGATCTTTTGCTTTTGGAGCATATCGCTCCATAAATCTTTCACCTTTAGAATTTGTAAGATAACCACCTTCACCTCTTGCACCTTCGGTAATTAGTGTTCCATGCCCATAAATTCCTGTTGGATGAAATTGTACAAACTCCATATCTTGAAGTGGTAGACCTGCTCTTAATACCATTGCATTTCCATCACCAGTACATGTGTGAGCTGATGTTGCAGAATAATAAACTTTTCCATATCCACCTGTTGCAATAATTACTGTATGAGCTCTAAATCTATGAATAGTTCCGTCATTTAAGTTCCATGCAATAAGTCCTTTGCATTGTCCATCTTTCATCAATAGATCTAATGCAAAATATTCAATAAAAAATTCTGTCTTATGCTTAAGTGCTTGTCCATATAGTGTATGTAAAATTGCATGTCCTGTTCTATCAGCAGCTGCGCATGTTCTTTGAACAATTCCATTACCATAATTTTTTGTCATTCCACCGAAAGGTCTTTGATAGATCTTTCCGTCCTCTGTTCTACTAAACGGCACTCCATACTTTTCTAACTCAATCACTGCTTTTGGTGCTTCTTTACATAAGTATTCAATACTATCTTGATCACCCAACCAATCAGCCCCTTTAACCGTATCATACATGTGCCATCTCCAGTCATCTTCACCCATATTTCCTAACGCAGCAGAAATACCACCTTGTGCGGCTGAAGTATGACTTCTTGTTGGAAACACTTTTGAAATACATGCAGTTTTAAGACCTGCCTCACTTAAACCTACTGCAGCTCTTAAACCTGAACCACCAGCACCTAAAACAACTACATCATATTGATGATCTATAATTTCGTATGAACTCATATGTTATTTATTAATATAATTGTAATTAAAGGAATTACTACTGCTGACAAATATAAAAGCTTGTTTGCGACATTTTTTATTTTCTCATCTCCAATATAGTCCTCAAAAACCTCACTAATACTTATAGCTGAGAAGAAAAAAGCTATAATTATGAAAATACTAAAGATAAAACCTGAAATTCCTTTTGAAAAAAAATTAATCAATTCAAAATAACCTTGGTCATAAATTGATATAAAACTTAAGATAAACCAAATCATTAATGGAACTAAAAGTGCCCCACTTATTTTTAAAAATAACCATTTTTTTGTAGCACTAATCATTAAAGTAAATTCTTCCCAATTAAATAAAATGATATTGTTAAAATTACTGAACCAATAATCACAATAAGGCCTGTAATTTTTGTAGTTTTAAGTTCAAAACCATAACCTAAGTCCATAGCAAGGTGTCTTATCTCACTTAATATTTGAAAACTGAAAGACCAAGTCATACCTAAAATAATAAATTTTCCAAAAACAGAATTGAAAAATGTGTCTATAATTTTATAGCTGTCTTCACCTAACATCAATGTACATGCTAAAATACAAATTAATGATATTGCTATTATATTTATAATGCCAGTTATTCTGTGTGAAATAGAAACCAACGAAGATATGTGCCATCTATAAATTTGGATATGGGGAGATAAAGGTCTTTTATTTTCCATAGAAATTATTTTTAATTAATGTTTCAGCAATTTCTACTGCATTTAAGGCCGCCCCTCTTAATAAATTATCTGATACAACCCACATATTTAAGCAATTCTTTTTTGTTTTATCTTCACGTATTCTAGAAATAAAAGTTTCATCTTTTCCTGCTGCTTCAAGAGGTGTTGAATATCCTCCATCATTTCTATCATCTATAACTTTGCAACCTTCCATTTTTTCTAGACATTCTCTAATTTGATCAATCGTAAAATTTTTTTCTAATTCTAAATTTACGGCTTCAGAATGTGAGACTAATACTGGTACTCTCACACATGTCGCGGATAATTCAATATTTGGATCTAGTATTTTTTTAGTTTCGTTAGTCATCTTAAGTTCTTCTTTTGTGTAACCATCATCAGAAAATACATCAATATGAGGAATTAAATTAAATGAAATTTGTTTTGTAAAATTTTTAGAATTAATTTCTTTATTTTCTAAAGATAATTTTGTTTGTTCAATTAATTCATCCATTGGCCCTTTACCACCACCAGATACAGATTGGTAAGTTGCAACAATTATTCTTTTTATCTTAAATAAGTCATGAATTGGTTTTAAAGGTAAAACTAATTGCGCAGTAGAGCAGTTTGGATTTGCTATAATATTTTTTTTTATATTTTTTAGATCATCTGCATTAACCTGGGGTACTATCAAAGGAACGTCTGGATCCATTCTAAAAAAACTTGAGTTATCAATTACAAAACTATGTTCAGCAGCTTTTGGTGCATAAGTTTCTGAGATTTTTCCACCAGCTGCAAAAAAAGTTATTTTAGCTTTTGAAAAATCAAAAGTTTCTAAATTTTCAACAACAATATCTTTACCTTTGAAGTTAATTTTTGAACCAGCACTTCTAGGAGAGGCAACTAAATAGGTTTGTGAAAAAGGTAAGTCTTTTCTCTCAAGTACCTCAAGTACTTTTCTTCCAACATTACCCGTTGCTCCTACAATTGCAATATTCATAATAATTGAGGTTTATACTAGATGAATGGCAAATCACAAACTTTTCCAGAAACTTTTTTATCATCAATATTAAGGTAAACAGTTTGTGATGCCTTGCAAAAGGGTTCGCTAATCATAGCTATGCCTATTACTTTTTCAAAATGAGGTGAAAAACATGCAGATCTTAAATCACCAATTTTTTTTTCATTTTCATAAATATCAAGTGATTTGGTTATTGAAAGTTTTTCCAAATCTAAAATTACGCCCATTAATTTTCTTTCTATTCCTTTTGATTTAATTTCCTTTAATTTTTCTTTTCCTAAAAACTCAATATCACTATCTATATTTACGTATTTTTCAAAACCACACTCATAAGGATTGTCATTATTATCAAAATCATTTCCATACGATAATAATCCACTTTCAATTCTCTCAATCAAATTTGGACAACCAGCTTTTACATTTAAATCTTTTCCTTTCTCAAATAATTGGTCATATAACTCTACTCCAGAAGAGGTATTTTCTACATAAATTTCAAAACCACCTTGCTTTGACCAACCTGATCTTGCTATTAAATGTTTCGTTCCTTGAAAATCATAAAAATCAAATCCAAAAAATTTTAAATCTAAAATTTTCTTCCCAAAAATTTTTTCCATTAAAGCAAAAGATTTTGGACCTTGTACTGCAATAATATCTACATTAGGTTCAAAGATGTTAACATCAAATTTGTGTCCATGAGCAAGACCTTTTGCAAAAAATATTACATCGGAGTCTGCTATTGATATCCAAAATCTATTTTCATCAAGTTTTAGTACAACAGGATCATTAACCATTTTCCCATTTTCATCAATTATAGGACAATAATAACAACGACCAATTTTAGATTTAGACAAATCTCTACAAGTCATTAGCTGAACTAATTTTGCCGCATCCTTTCCAACTATTTCTACTTGTCTCTCAGCTGCAACATCCCAAACTTGAACATCTTTTTTTAAGTGATCACATGATTCTTCCAATGAACCAAAAGCTGCTGGTAATAGCATGTGATTATAAACTGTATAAGCTGTAACTCCTTGTTTTTCTATTCTAGAAGTATAAGGAGTGCTTCTAAGTCTTCTTGATTTTGCTATTAAGTAGTTTTTCATTTATTTAGAAATTCTAGGATCTTGTCTCTCATTTCAAAAGCTTTTTCAATCATAATCATATGACCACAATTTTCTATAATATGTGTTGAACTATCTTTAATAAGTTCAGCAAATTTATGCCCATTATCTAGATTTACCATTTTATCTAATTTTCCAAAAATTAATAAGGTTGGGTTTTTAATTGTATTTGCTGCATTTAAGCCATTCGAATAAGTATTACATGCTTTTAAATCTACAGCTAATATTTCACTTATATCTCTTGGAGATTTAATTATTCTTTCTACTGGGTTCCCACCAATAAATTTTTTTGAACCTTCGTATCCCCATTTCATCATTAACTTGACGGCATCAGAGTCCCCACTTTCAGCAAGATTTATCAAATCAGCATGAACTGGCATTTTGTATGAGCCTCCAACAAAAATAATCTTATTTATTCTCTCAGAATATTTAGAAGCATATTCTAAAATTTCTAGGCATCCTTGAGAATGCCCAATAAGATTAATTTTTTCTAATTTCAATTTTGAAAAAAAAATTTCTAACCATTCAGCAATCTCTTCTATTGTTTTTAAACATGGTCCCTCAGAATTTCCATGACCAGGTAAATCAATTGATAATACATTAAAATTTTTATTTGAAAAAAATTGTTCAGATAAAGACCAAACTATATGTGACAAGCCACTACCATGTAAAAAAACTATAGTTTCTTTACTAGGATTTATTCCTTGCCCTGCATCTGATGCATGTATTTTTTTATTTTCTATTTCAAAAATCAAGAATAAACCTAAAATTTTTTTCTCAGTTCAAATTTCTGAATTTTTCCAGTTGATGTTTTTGGTAATTCACAAAATTCGATGTATTTTGGAATTTTAAATCCAGCTAACGTTTCTCTACAAAAATCCATTAATTCTTTATCAGTTACATCTTTATCTTTAACTTTTTCTATAAAGGCAGCTGGAACTTCGCCCCATTTTTCATCAGGTTTTGCAACAACTGCTGCGATTGATACTGCTGGATGTTTGGATAAAGTATTTTCAATTTCAATAGAAGAAATGTTTTCACCTCCTGAAATTATTATATCTTTAGATCTATCTTGAATTTTTATATAACCATCAGGATGAACTACTGCTAAATCTCCAGAGTGAAACCAACCTCCAGCCATCGCTTTATCAGTGGCTCCTTTATCTTTAAAATATCCCTTCATAACAACATTTCCTCTAATCATAATTTCACCCATAGTTTTTCCATCTTGTGGTACGGGTTCCATATTTTCTGGGTTCATAACTTTAATATCTTCTGTATTCGGATATCTAACACCTTGTCTTGCTTTAATTTCATTTTTTTTATCCTCATCAAATGAATTCCATTCATCATTCCATGCACATTGTGAAACATGACCGTATGTTTCTGTAAGACCATAAACATGCATCACCTCAAAACCTAATGCCTCCATTTTTTTAAATATTATACTTGGAGGTGGAGCTCCAGCTGTAAGCACATAAACTTTATGTTCTAGTTTTTTTTGATCTTTTTCTGATGCACCTGTTATCATATTTAAAACTATTGGCGCTCCTCCAAAATGAGTAACTTTATGCTTAATAATTAATTCAAAAATTTTTTTTACATCTATGTTTCTTAAGCAAACTGTTTTTCCATTCAGCATTGGAATTGTCCACGGATATCCCCAACCATTACAATGAAACATTGGAACTATTGTTAAAAAACTTAATCTGTTTGGCATATTCCAAGCAACAGCACTTCCTGTTGACATTAAATATGATCCTCTATGATGATATACTACACCTTTTGGATTTCCGGTTGTACCTGAGGTATAATTTAAAGAAATGGCTTGCCATTCATCTTTTGGTCTTTTCCAAATGTAATTGTCATCCCCAGTATTTAAAAAATCTTCATATTCATGTTCCCCAATTTTCTTTAATAAACTTTGATCCGCAAAATTATCTTGGATATCAATTATTATTGGCTTTTTTTTTAAGTGTTCCATTACTTTTGAAATCACAGAATGAAATTGTCTATCTACAATAAATACTTTGGCTTCACTGTGCTCAAGTATATATTGTACAGTCTTAGCATCTAATCTAACGTTTATTGTATTTAATATTGCACCCGTCATTGGAACAGAGTAATGAGCTTCAAAAATTTCAGGGGTATTCATAGCCATTACGGAAACGGTATCTCCTAATCCAATACCTATTTTTTCTAGAGCACTCGCAAACTTAGTACACCTTCTATAAACATCACTCCAAGTATAACTTCTGTTTTCATAAACCAAGGCTTCATAATTTGGGTAAATATCTTTTGCTCTTTCTAAAAAAGTCAGAGGAGTTAAAGGAACAAAATTTGCATCATTTTTATCTAAATTTTGGTCGTAATTGCTCATATTAATTAAAGTTGAATTTCATTATATAATCACTTCCAGTCTTGACGCTTTTAAAGTGACTTTCGGCTCTTGGTAAAACTCTATTAAAATAAAACTGAGCAGTTTGAATTTTTTCTTCATGAAATTTCTTATTTTCATCGTAGTCTCTAAAAGAAACCTCAAGAACTTTAATCCATGCGAATGCAACTGAAACATAACCTAAAGCTTTTAAATAATCATTACAAGCTGCACTAGCATCATCTTTTTGATTTTTTATTTTATCTTTTATCCAAGAAGTAAATTCTTTAAGATCAGTCAGAGAATTTTTTAAATCTTCAACAAAAGGTTTAATTTTTGTATCTGATGATGAACATTCTTCCTCAATCATTTTAAGGTAGTCATCAATAATATCTCCATTTTTATTAACTAATTTTCTAAAAACTAAATCAGCTGCCTGAACAGAATTAGTACCTTCGTAAATTGGAGTAATCCTATTATCTCTGTAAAGTTGCTCGATACCCTGGTCTTTTGTATAGCCATATCCACCAAATATCTGCATTGCATCATTTGTTATTTCCATCCCTAAATCGGTAAATAAAGATTTTACAACTGGTGTCATAAGTGAAACATAATTTAAGGCTTTTTGTTTAATACTCTTATCTTCGTGATACAAACTTACTTCTGTTTGTTGGGATAACCAAAAACATAAAGCTCTCTCTCCCTCGATTATCGATTTCATATTCAATAAAGATCTCCTGATATCAGCATGTTCAATAATGAAGTCTGCACCATTTGTTGATTTAGTATTATTTGTTTTTCCTTGTTTTCTTTCTTTCGCATATGCTAACGAATTTTGATATGCAATTTCAGAAATTCCTAATCCCTGGATACCAACTACAATTCTTTCTAAATTCATCATAGTAAACATTGCATTTAAACCTTTGTCCTTCTGTCCAATCATGTAACCTTCAGCTTCATCAAAATTTAATACACATGTGGCAGAACCTTTAATCCCCATTTTACTCTCAATAGATCCTGTTGAAATTCCATTTCTTTGACCAACCGAACCATCTTCCTTAACAATAAATTTTGGTACTAAAAATAAACTTATTCCTTTTGTTCCTGCTGGTGAATCACTAACTCTTGCTAAAACTAAATGAATTATATTTTCAGTTAAATCATGATCCCCTGATGTAATAAAAATTTTTTGTCCACTTATTTTATAAGTACCATTGCCTTGTTCTACAGCTTTTGTTTTTAAAAGACCAAGATCAGTTCCACATACTGGTTCTGTCAAGCACATAGTCCCACTCCATTTACCCTCAACAATTTTTGGTAAATATTTATTTTTCATCTCATCAGATGCATGATGATTTATACAATTGTAAGCTCCAATACTTAGTTCGCTGTAAAGTTTAAATGATAAACTTGATGAAGATAACATTTCATCAAAAAAGGCACTTACCGTTTTTGGCATTCCTTGACCTCCATATTTTGGATCACAAGAAAGTGAAGTCCAACCATCTTCTATATATTTTTGATAAGCTTCTTTATATCCAGGAGGTGTTCTAACCACTCCATTTTCTAGCACAGTTGGATTTTCATCACCTGCTTTTGCAAGTGGTAAAATTATATTTTGGTTAATTTTTGCTGCCTCTTCCAAAATATCTCTAACTAAATCAGAACTTACTTCTTTATATTTTTCGAGTTCATTATAATTTTTATTGTTTCTTAATTTTTCATAAAGAAACATCATATCTTCAACTGGTGCTGTATAACTTGGCATATGGAAAGTTTAAGTGAAATAATTAATTAATTCAATTTCGAAATTATCGCGTCACCCATTTGAGAAGTAGAAACTTCCTTGGTTCCTTCAGATAAAATATCTTTAGTCCTTAATCCGTCATTTAACACTTCTTGAACTGCATTTTCTAGTGAGTCTGCCTCTTTATCTAGGTCTAATGAATATCTTAATGCCATAGCAAAACTTAATATTGTTGCAATTGGGTTTGCTATTCCTTTTCCAGCAATATCAGGCGCAGAACCATGAATTGGTTCGTACATAGCTCTCATTTCTCCATCTTTATTTTTTGCACCTAATGATGCTGACGGTAATAATCCTAAGGAACCTGTTAACATTGATGCTTGATCTGAAAGCATATCACCAAATAAATTATCAGTTACAATTACATCAAATTGTTTTGGATATCTTAGTAATTGCATTGCGCAATTATCCGCAAGCATATGACTGAGTTCAACATCTTTATATTCATTATCATGTAGTGTTTGAACTTCTTCTTTCCAAAGCTGTCCTGCTTCCATCACATTTGATTTTTCACAAGATGTAACTTTATTTGATCTCTTCCTTGCTAGATCAAAGGCAATTCTTGCAACTCTTGTTATTTCACTACTTGTATAAGTATGAGTATTAATTCCTTTTCTCTCTCCATTTTCTATTGGTTTAATTCCTCTTGGTTCTCCAAAGTAAATCCCACCAGTAAGCTCTCTCACAATCATAATGTCTAGCCCTGAAACTATTTCTGGTTTTAACGTTGATGCATCAACCAGTTGTTTAAAACATATTGCAGGTCTTAAGTTAGCAAATAGCTTTAATTCTTTTCGTAATTTTAATAATGCTCTTTCTGGTTTTTTTGAGAATTCTATATTATCCCATTTAGGTCCACCCACAGCTCCTAACATCACTACAGCACTTTCTTGAGCTTTATAGAAAACTTCGTCTGTTAAAGGAGTTCCATGTTTGTCATAAGAACAACCTCCAGCAAGATCCTCATCTATTTCAAAATCAAGTGACTTCTTTGAGTTAAACCAATTTATAATTTTTTTTACTTCCCCAGTAACTTCTGGACCGATACCATCTCCAGCTAGCAGAAGAATTTTTCTTTTTTTTACTTTAATCATTAAAAATCCAAGGTTTTTGCTTTTTCAAATTTTTTTCAAAAGTTTCTATTTTTTCTGATTTCTTTAAAGATAGAGCAATATCATCAAGACCTTCTAATAAACATTTTTTTTTAAATGGATCAATTTCGAATTTAATCTCATTGTTTCCATAAATTATTTTTTCTCCTTCAAGGTTTATCGAAATCTCCTCTTGTCTATTTGAATATTCTGATAATTCTTTAATTTTTTCTTCCTCAACAATTATTGGGAGAATCCCATTTTTAAAACAGTTATTATAAAATATATCAGCGAAGCTTGAACTAATCACACAAGTAATTCCAAAATCTAATAATGCCCAAGGAGCATGTTCTCTTGAAGAACCACATCCAAAGTTTTTACCAGCTATCAATATTTTTGAATTATCGTGAGGATTTTTATTTAAAATAAAATCATCTATCTTTGTTCCATTTTCATCATATCTCATTTCAAAAAATAAATTTTTTCCAAGACCTGTTCTTTTTATTGTCTTTAAAAATTGTTTTGGAATAATCATATCTGTATCGATATTCACAATTGGCAAATATGCAGGTATGCTTTTTAATTTATTAAATTTTTGCATTAATTCTTAAACTTTCTAACATCATCAAGATTTCCTGAGATTGCTGCAGCGGCAGCCATACCTGGACTAACTAAATGTGTTCTTCCACCTCTGCCTTGTCTACCTTCAAAATTTCTGTTTGAAGTAGATGCGCATCTTTCTTCTGGTTTCAATTTATCTGCATTCATCGCTAAACACATTGAGCAACCCGGCTCTCTCCATTCAAATCCAGAATTTATGAATATTTTGTCTAATCCCTCTTGTTCTGCTTGCTCTTTTACTAATCCAGATCCTGGAACTACCATTGCGTGAACGTGACTAGCTTTTTTCTTATCTTTTAAAATCTTGGCCGCTTCTCTCAAATCTTCAATTCGACCATTAGTACAACTCCCGATAAAAACCTTATCTATTTTTATATCTGTTGCTGACATGTCTGGTTTTAATCCCATGTATTTTAAAGCTCTTTCTATTGAGCTTTTTTTATCTTCGTCTTTTTCATTATTTGGGTTTGGAACTTTTCCATCTATTGTAATTACATCTTGTGGTGATGTTCCCCAAGTAATCATTGGTTTAATTTCATTCGCATCAAGATTGATTTCTTTATCAAAAGATGCTCCTTCATCAGACTTTAATTTTTCCCAATACTCGACTGCTTTATTCCAATCATCTCCAGTTGGAGACATTGGTTTTCCCTTTAAATAATCAAATATTTTTTGGTCTGGCGCAATTAAACCAGCTCTTGCACCGCCTTCAATTGTCATATTGCAAATTGTCATTCTTTGTTCAACACTCAAAGAACTTATTAAATCTCCTGAATATTCTACTACGCAACCAGTCCCACCTGCTGTACCTATCTTTCCAATTATTTGCAAAATTACATCTTTAGAAGTTACTCCTAAAGGTAATTTTCCATTTACATTAATTCTAAAATTTTTTGCTTTTTTTTGAACTAAAGTTTGTGTGGCTAAAACATGCTCTACTTCTGAAGTCCCTATACCAAAAGCTAATGCACCAAATGCGCCATGTGTTGCTGTATGACTGTCACCACAAACAATTACAGTACCAGGTTGAGTAAAACCTTGTTCAGGACCAATTATATGAACAATACCTTGTCTTTTATCATCCATACCAAACAACTGTACTCCAAATTCTTTACAATTTTTCTCTAACGTTTCGACTTGAATTTTTGAATCTTCATCTGCAATTCCTTTAGTCCTATCAGTTGTAGGGACATTGTGATCTGCAACAGCTAATGTTAAAGCTGAATGTCTTACTTGTCTTTTTGAGTTTCTTAAGCCTTCAAAAGCTTGTGGACTTGTAACTTCATGAACCAAATGTCTATCAACAAATAGTAAAGCAGTTCCATCATCTTGAATATCAACGAGATGATCATTCCAAATTTTATCGTATAGTGTTTGGGCCATTTAGAAAAAATTATTTTTTTTCTTCTGTGCTTTCCGTTTTTGCTTCAGGTTCAGAGCTAGCTTCTTTTGCTTCTGGTTTAGCTGGAGCTTCTGCTTTAACAGCTTCCGTTGCCTCTTTTGTAGGAGTCTCTGACTCTACTACAGGAGGAGAAACGTTTTCTTCAGTAACAGTCTCCGGTTTTGTTTCAACATCTATACCAATGTTCTTTCTAATCTTCTCTGCAATCCTTGCTGATTTACCAGTTCTCTCTCTTAAATAATATAACTTTGCTCTTCTTACTTTACCTGATCTAATAACTGTAATTGAGTCAATTACTGGACCATATAATGGGAATGTTCTTTCAACACCCTCACCAAAAGATATCTTCCTAACAGTAAATGAAGAGTTAATGTCTCTACTTTTTTTAGCAATACAAACACCTTCAAAGTATTGAATTCTTTCTTTCTTACCTTCTGTTATTCTTACTCCAACCTTAACTACATCACCTGGATAAAAAGCTGGGATTTTCTTTTCAGAAAGAATTTGTTTAACTTTACTTTGGTTTATCTCTTCAATCGTTTTCATTTTTTAATACTCGGTTTAATTTTTTTTGTTATATTTTTCCCACAAATCTGGTCTTCGGACGCGTGTTATAGCCTCAGATTGAGATAAACGCCAGTCTTTAATTTTAGCGTGATCTCCAGATAATAAGACATTTGGCACTGATTTTTCCTCCCAAATTGGTGGTTTTGTATATTGAGGATACTCCAAAAGCCCATTTTCAAAGCTTTCATCATTAATGGATTGGTCGTTGCCTAGAACACCAGGTAATAATCTTAAAACACTATCTAGAACTACATACGCTGCTGTTTCTCCACCAGATAAAACAAAATCTCCCAAACTAATTTCTTCAATTTTTCTGGTTGAAAGAATTCTTTCATCTACACCTTCAAAATGTCCACAAATTATTGAAATAGATTTTTCTTTAGAAAGATCTTTGGCAAATTTTTGATCAAACAATTTACCTTTAGGTGAAAGATAAAATATTCTTTCATCTTTAACTTTGTTTTCATCTATCGATTTTGCAAGAATATCTGGTTTCATCAACATGCCTGAACCTCCACCATACGGGGTATCATCAACAGTTTTATGTTTATCAGTTGCATAATCTCTAATGTTTACAACTTTAAGGTCCCATATTTTTTTCGACATAGCTTTTCCATAAAGTCCCTTTGATAAGGGTCCTGGAAAATATTCTGGGTAAAGCGTAAATATTTGAGCTTGCCACATATAATTTTAACTGTTTATTTTTTTTCCTCAGCTGCTGGTGCTGCATCTGCTTTAGGAGCTTCTTCTTTTGGAGCTTCTGCTGCTGCTGGTGCTGCATCTGCTTTAGGAGCTTCTTCTTTTGGAGCTTCTGCTGCTGCTGGTGCTGCATCTGCTTTAGGAGCTTCTGCTGACTCACCTTCTTTTTTTCTCTCTTTTTTTGGAACTGCCTTTTGAGGATTATTTCCATTTGCAGGCATAGGCATTAATTCGTTTTCACCTAAAATTCTTGCAACTCTCGTAGTTGGTTTTGCACCTTGACCAAGCCAATACTTAATTCTTTCAGCCTCTAAACCTACTCTCTCCTTTTTTTCTTTTGGAAGAAGAGGATTAAAAAATCCCACTTTTTCAATAAATCTTCCATCTCTTGGGAATCGACTGTCTGCTACAACAACTTTATAAACAGGTCTTTTTTTTGTACCCCCTCTAGATAATCTAAGTTTTAACATTTATTCTCCTTTATTGTTTTAATTGATTAAATAATTCTGGTGGAATTCCTTTATCAGACATTCCTTTCAGATTTCCTTTTGACATCTTTTTCATCATTTCAGACATCATTTTAAATTGCTTGAGCAACTTATTGATAGTGGCTGGATCAGTTCCAGAACCATTAGCAATTCTTTTTTTTCGAGAACCATTAATTATTTTAGGATTCTCTCTTTCTTTTTTTGTCATGGATAAAATTATAGCTTCATTCTTTGTTATAATACTTTCATCTACACCAGCAGCATCCATTTGTGATTTCATTTTAGATACTCCAGGCATAAAAGACATTATTCCTTCAATACCACCCATTTTTTTCATTTGTCTCAATTGTGATAAATAATCTTCCATTGAGAATTGGCCTTTTTTTAAATTTTCTTCAGCTTTTTTTAAATTTTCTTCACCTAGATCTTGAGCAGCTTTTTCCACAAGAGAAACAATATCTCCCATACCAAGAATTCTGTTTGCAATACGATCAGGATGAAATGCTTCAAAATTATCTATTTTTTCCCCAATACCTAAAAACTTAATCGGAACTTGAGATATGAATTTCATACTAACAGCAGCACCACCTCTCGCATCACCATCAGCTCTTGTTAAAATTATTCCAGAAAGATTAACTGTGTTTTTAAATTCTTTTGCAACAGAAGCTGCAACTTGACCCGTAAGTGAATCTGCAACTAAAATTGTTTCTGTCGGGTTAATGATACTTTCAATTTGTTTAATCTCGCTCATCATTTGAAGGTCTATTTGAGTTCGTCCTGCTGTATCAAATAAGATAACTTCTGCCCCATTAAGGTTTGCTGCGCTTATAGCTCTTCTACAAATATCTGCAGGTTGCTGACCCTCAATTATTGGTAAGGTTAATATATTGTTTTGTTCACCAAGAGTTTTTAATTGTTCTTGCGCAGCTGGTCTGTAAATATCTAAACTGACCATCATTACTTTTTTCTTCTTATTTAACTCAATAAATTTCGCTAATTTTGCTGTAGTAGTTGTTTTACCTGATCCCTGTAAACCTACTAGCATCATAGGCACGGGTGGAACCGCATTTAAATTAAGATCTTGATTGCTGTCTCCAAGAAAGTTTACCAATTCATCATATACAATCTTAACAACCATATCTCCCGGAGATGTGGATCTTATAATTTCTTGACCTAAAGCTTTAGGTTTAACAGTTTCTACAAATTGTTTTGCTACCTCTAAAGAAACATCGGCTTCTAATAAAGCTTGCCTAATGCTTCTTAATCCTTCATCTACTTGTTTCTCATCAAGTGAAGGAGCTTTTTTCAGTGAAGAAAATATTTCTTCAAATTTATTTGTTAAGTTTTCAAACATATTTACAACGCACAGCAGTAATCGCACTAGTGTGCGAACCCTCGCTGACTAGTGTCGATCTCTTTGTTTCCAAAGACACCGCAAATTAAACGTTTTTGCGGAAACTGCTGCAAATTATAATAGAGGTTCAAAAAGTCAATAAATAAGTTAAATAAGATATATGAACATTAAAGCTTACAAAATGGATGGTTTAGGTAATGATTTTGTAATTATAGACGCTAGAACAGAAGAAATTAAACTTTCTAATGATCAAATAATTAAAATTTGTGATCGTGAATATATCGGCTGTGATCAACTTATTGTTTTAAAAAAAAATCAAAACACTGATGCATCACTAATTTTCTATAATTCAGATGGAAGTGTATCTGGAGCTTGTGGTAACGGAACAAGATGTATTGCTGAGTTTTTGAATAAAGAAAATAAAAAGGAAACAATAATCCTAACAACATCTTCAGGTGATTTAATTTCAAAAATTTTAGGAGATCGACTTGTAAGTACTGAAATTGGTACACCTAAACTTAAATGGAATGAGATTCCCTTATCGAAAAATTTAAATACCAAAGACTTACAGATAAAAATATCTGATAAAAAAGGAAATGATTTTATTGGTGGCACTGCAGTTAATGTTGGTAACCCGCATGTTATTTTTTTTGTTGAAGATATTTTAAATTTTGAAATTAAAAAGATTGGTCCAGCAATTGAAAACTCTGAACTATTTCCAGAAAAATGTAATGTTACTATTGCTCAAAAAATTAATAATGATCATATAAAAGTTAATGTTTGGGAAAGAGGCGCTGGTCTTACAAAAGCCTGTGGTACGGCAGCTTGTGCAACCGCTTATGCTGGTAAAATAAATCAATTAACTGGAAACAATACAGATATTGAGTTTGCAAGTGGAAAACTATCTATTCTAATTGACGAAAAAGAAAGTATTCACATGAAAGGTTCTGTCTCAGATATTAAAGAGATAAATATTAAAATTTAATGGGTATATTTGAAAAATTTAAAAACGGTTTTAAAAAAAGTGCAGAAGCTTTTTCATCTGGTCTCAAAGAAATAGTTATTAAAAAGGAAATCAATGATGAAATTCTTAATCAAGTTGAAGATTATTTGATTT
Organism: Candidatus Pelagibacter sp.; assembly: GCF_052049975.1. Classification (GTDB taxonomy): domain Bacteria; phylum Pseudomonadota; class Alphaproteobacteria; order Pelagibacterales; family Pelagibacteraceae; genus Pelagibacter. Next base: position 416,278 of record NZ_JBNGYZ010000001.1, read on the forward strand.
CATCAGATGTTGGAACTGTTGCGGCATCTGAAATTAAAGAAATTATTTCTAAAAAAAAAATAGATCCTAATAAAGAAATTGCCTCAGAAATTAATTTAATTTTAAAAGGATACATTATTGACTTGATGCAACCTTTAGAAAAACGAAACTTCTTTGAAAAAAAAGATCACTTAAATGTAATTTTAATTTCAGGTGTTAATGGTGTAGGCAAAACAACTACAATTGGAAAATTAAGCAAAATTTTTAAAGAAAAAGATAACAAGGTAATGTTAGCAGCCTCAGATACTTTTAGAGCTGCAGCAATAGAACAATTAGATAATTGGGCAAAAAAAATTAATGTTGAGATATTAAAATCTTCTCAAGGTTCTGATCCTGCTTCAGTTGCTTACAAAGCGGTTGAACAATCAAAAAATAATAATTTTAATCAAACAATCATTGATACTGCAGGAAGACTGCAAAATAAAAAAAATTTAATGGAAGAATACAAAAAAATTGCAAATGTAGTAAAAAAAGTTGAAGGCGATGCTCCGCATGAAGTTATCCTTGTTCTAGATGCAACTTCTGGACAAAATGTAATTAATCAAGTGGAAGAATTTAATAAAATTATTCCAGTTACAGGTTTAGTGATGACAAAGTTAGATGGAACTGCAAAAGGTGGAATACTACTAGCAGTATCTAAAAAGTTTAAACTTCCAATAATTGCCTTGGGCTTAGGTGAAAAAGAAGATGACCTACAAATATTTGATTCTGAAAAATTTGCTGAAGCATTTACAAACAACAAATAAATTAATTTAAGCTTTTTATAAAAATATCTAACTCATTTATTAATTTATCATCATATTCCATCATATGATTGTCTGTTTTGGTTGAATAAAATGTTTTTGGCTCGTTAGCTATTTCAAATAATTTTTTTCCCATATGAAATGGAACTATATTATCTATTTCTCCATGCATAATGAGTATTGGTGAACTTATGTTTGTTATTTTATTTTTATTTTCATATCTATCTTTAAGTAAAATATTTACTGGAACATATGGATAAAATGTTCTTGCTGCATCTATCATAGAAGTAAATGGTGTTTCAAGAATAACACCTGCAAAATCTCTTTTTTGTGCAAGATGAGTTGCAATGCCAGTTCCTAATGACTCTCCATAAAGAACTATATTTCTTTCCTCAACTCCATTCTTTAATAGCCAATTAATTGCACTTTTGCCATCTTCATATAAACCCTTTTCGTTTGGGTTTCCTTCATTTCCACTAAATCCCCTCCATGCTATTAATAGAATATTCAAATCTAACTTATCCAATGCATTCAATTTGTAAATTCTATTTTCTAATAACCCAGCATTTCCATGAAAAAATAATAAAGTTTTAAATTTATTTTTGTCTTTTTCATAATACCAAGCATTAAGATCCAAATTATCTGAAGTTTTTATCTTAATTTTATCTACTTCTATTTTTAGATTATCGCCAAAGTAATTATTCTCATTAGGGTGATATAATAAATTTCTTTGATAAAAATAAAGAAAAAGTAAGAGCAAAATATATACTGTTGGTATCGCAATTAAAAAATACAAGAAAATATCCTTAATTTTTTTTTTCATTTTTTCTTTTTGCTAAAAATACCCCAAAAAATACCAGCACAGTTCCAATCAAATGATAAAATTCAAATTCTTCATTAAATAAAAAATATCCATATACAGCACCATAAACTGTAAAAATATACAATGTAAATCCAGTTATAGATGCTCCTAATCTTTTTTGAGCCATTGTATATAAGGTAAACGCTATAATTCCTGGTGATATAGCAGCAAAAATTACCCAAGTAAAAAATTTGTAATTAAATAATGTGGGCTCAAAAATAAATTGTTCAATTAAATAAAATGGCATTAAGCTTAATGCTCCAAAAAAAGCTACAAGGGTAAATCTTTGAAAAATTTTTAAATCTGTTCTCCAATAAAATAAGTATATAGAATAAAGAGCCCATCCTATTGCGGCACCTAACATCCAAAGATCTCCTATTGTAAATTTTAAACTTAATAAAAGATTCACATCCCCTTTTATAATGATTGCAAACACACCAGTTAAACATGAGACTAAACCAATAAATTTTGTCAAATTTATTTTTTCATTAAAAAAGAAAAAAGAAATTATAATTATAAATACTGGTGATGAAGTATAAATAATTCCCATATTTGTTATCGTAGTAGTTTTGCCTGCTAAAAAAGGGAAAGCTCCACATACACCACATCCCATTGCACCTAGAAAAAATAATTGTTTATATTCTTTTTTAATTATTTCTAAGTTTTTAGTTAATGCTGAAAAAGTAAAAGGGAGCAATATAACAAAAACAGTTACCCACCTCCAAAAAGCAAGTGACAGGGGAGGAACATATTCCACGCCACCTCTTGCAACAACAAGATTACTTGCCATAAAAATGGGTTGAATCAAAAGTAAGAAATAACCAAATAAATTTTTATTTCTTTCTGTCAATTTGGAGAGATTTATTTCTTGTCAAAAAAAGCTTCGTAAACCATCATAATGATAGCAACACCCATCAGAATATAAACTGGCAAAACATCTAAAAAACCAATCATCATTGATCTAGTAAGTGTGGTCGCTAATCCAATTAGAAAAAAAATTGCAAAAGATAGCCCAATTATAGTTGTTATTTTATTCATAATTATTCTTTACACTCCTTTTCTAACCAGTTTGCTACTCCTAAAAACCGGTGATCATCATACTTATCACCAATTATTTGTACTCCTAATGGTAAGTTATTTTCTCCCTCAAGTAAAGGAAGAGATATACATGGTGTGCCCATGTAAGACCAAACTTTATTAAACTCAGCAGTTCCAGTACTCTTAAGTCCTTTGGGCGCAACACCTGGACTAGATGGTGAAAGTACTCCATGATAATCTTCAAAAACTTCTTGGTAAGACTCATAACTTCTTTTCATAAAATCTATAGCTTCTGCATATTCTTTAGCGGAATGTTTATTTCCATTTGCTATTGCATCTTGCATGTATTTTGAAAGTTTCTTTTTAAATTTTTTATAATAAACAAAAAAATTATTTGCTAAGTCTGTTTCATGTATTATTTGATGATATTTATGGATATCTTTAAAATAAGAAGGAGTATCAAACACCTCAATATTTTTTGAGAATGATTTAATAAAATATTCAAATGCACCTTTAGATTTTTTATCAATCAATTTCCAATATTCAGTTTTATAAAAAATAAATTTTGGTTCAAACAATGGTCCTTTTTTTGTCTCTTCTACAAAATTATCAGCAGAATAATGAATTGTTGCAGGATCATATTTATCTTTTTTAATTAGTACCTTTGCAAGCATAGCAACATCTTCTACGGATCTTCCAAACACTCCCATATGATCAAGATTATACGAAGTTCTTAGAACGCCATTACGTGAAATTAAACCGTAAGTTGGTTTATAACCGACGACGCCACAATAAGATGCAGGTCTAATTATTGAACCTCCTGTTTGAGATCCAATTGAAACTGGTGCCATAAAAGAAGCAACGGCTGCAGCTGAACCACTTGAAGAGCCTCCTGGTGTCCTTGAATTATCATGAGGATTGGTTGTCGCTGGTGGTCCTAGAAAAGCAAGTTCTGATGTTGCAGTTTTTCCCATCACTAAAGCACCAGCTGAATGCAACATATCAATTATTTCTGCATTTTGAGAATAAGACTTACCTTTTCTAATAACAGTGCCACACTCTGTGGGCATGTCAATTGTTCCAATAATATCTTTTACTGCAACAGGTACACCATGAAGAGATCCCAAAGGTTTTCCTGATCTTCTATGTTCGTCGGCTTCTTCAGCCTTTTCTAATAAAACTTTTTTATCAAAATGAGCCCAAGCTTTTATATCTTTTTCAAATTTTTCAATTCTTTCTATAAAAGCCTTACAAACATCGACTGATGATAATTGTGCATCCTTTATTTTGGTTGCTAGCTGCTCTAAGCTTAAAGAAATAATCTCTGACATCTAATTAAAAATTAATTTGCAAATAAAGTTTCTGGTAACCATAAAGCAATACCTGGGAAAATATACATCAACACCATAGCAAAAATAACAATTGCTAAGAATGGCATAATTCCACTAAATATTTCCATCAATTCTACATTTTTTGATTGTACACCTTTCAGATAATACGCAGACATGGCCATGGGTGGTGTTAAAAATGAAGTTTGAAGATTCAGTGCAATTAACATTGCAAAGAAATATGGATTTACTCCAAAAAATTCTACTAATGGTAAAAATATAGGCACAAAGATAATTAAAATTTCTGTCCACTCTAGAGGCCATCCTAATAAAAATATAATCAATTGAGTAATAATTAAGAATTGCCAAGGTTGTAAGTTAAGAGATTTAAAGAAATGTTCAAAAACTTCATGGCCTCCTAAATATGAAAATACTGATGCAAAAGTCCAAGATCCAATAAACAGCCACATAATCATAGCTGTTGTTTTTGCAGTTAAAAATACAGACTCTTTAAAGTTTTTCCATTTTAAAGTTTTATAAAAATAAGAAAGAACTAATGAACCGAATGCACCTACCGCTGCTGCTTCTGCCGGAGTTGCAATACCTGCCAAGATAGTTCCTAAAACTAATATAATTAATGAAAATAATGGTAAGAAAGAAACCAAAACTTCTTTCATAATTACTGCTGTTGGTGGTATTTCCTCAGCTTTTGGTTTTGGAGCTATTGAAGGATTTAAATAAGCTCTAGTGACAGCATAAACTATATAAAGTCCAGCTAACATTAAGCCTGGAAAGATGGCTGCTGCAAATAATCTTAGTGGAGACAATTGAGCAATTACCGAATAAACAATTAACATAATGCTTGGTGGAATTAAAATACCAAGACATCCACCTGAACAAATAATTCCTGATGCAAATTTTTTGTCATAACCAGCTTTAACCATTGCTGGCCAAGCTAATAATCCCATTAAAGTTACGACAGCACCTATGATACCAGTGGCTGTTGAAAACAGAGCACATGTAATTAATGCTGCTACCGCCATTGAAGCTGGTAATCTATGTGATGCTAATCTTATTGCAAAAAATAATTTAGCTACAATACCTGCACGTTCAACAAGATAACCCATAAATAAAAATAAGGGGACCGCTGTTAAAACGTTATTATCCATCACAGTGTATGTGTTTTGAACAAAAAGTTGAAATATTCTATTATCAAATAAATGTTCCATTTTAGTTGGATCAAAATATGCGTAATATCCAAAACCTAAACCCATAGCCATTAATGTAAAAGCAATAGGAAAGCCCAATAGAACTGCAAACAAAAACAGTCCCATCATCATGATTGCAATCTCTGGATTTGTTAAACTAAATAACATCTTCTTTGTTTCCTTCTTGAGAAGTTCTCATTAAAATTTTTTCTGTTTCCTCTGCATCGCCTTGAGCATTTCTTTCTGGCCAAGAACCTGTTTGTATGCAAATTATGCACCTAAATACCTCACTTAATCCTTGAATAGATAAAAGAGCACCAGATAAAGGTATTAATGATTTTGCCATATAAATTTGTATTTGTGCTGGACTATTCCAGCTTGTCTCTTTAATTTTCCAAGCTAAAGCAGCGTATTCATAACCATAAAATGCTAGAGCTAGAACACCTGGAAAAAAGAAAATAAAATATAACACTAAGTCGATCCATGCTTGCGTTCTTTGAGAAAACAATCTGTAAATTACATCTCCTCTTACATGCGCTTCTGTACAAAGTGTGTAAGCTCCAGCCATCATAAATATTGCTCCGTACATTTGAAGACTGAAATCAAAATTCCATAATGTGGGTGCATTCAAAGCATAAGCCATGAATACTTCGTAACAAGTTCCACCCATTAAAATAACAATACACCATGAAAATGCTTTTCCCATTGAAACACTCAATCGATCAGCAAATTTAATGTAGGATCTCATCATAATGAACAATTAATAATGTATTGTAACTAATAATCAAATAAAAAAGGGGGGCACAAAGCCCCCCTTTAAATCAATTTAAATTAAACTAATTACAGTTTAACTTTTCCAATTGGACCAAACTCATTTTCGTACGCAAGTTTGTAGTTCGGCTGATTCATTAGTAAGTATTTCATTACTCTCTTAGCGTAAGCTTTTTGAGAATCAACGATCTTCTTAAAGAATGGATCTTTCGCATTGAAATCACCAATTACTTTATCCCAACCTTTTAATTGCTCAGCTAGGATCTCGTCCGATGTTTGGTAAACATTTACCTTATGCTCGTTCATTAACTTAGCTAAGTCAGCTGAGTATCTTACAAGAGCTTTAAAGTAGTTATCACTGTTTGCAGCATAAGCAGCATTTTTCAATATTGCTTGGTGTGCAGGTGATAAACTGTTGTATGTTTTTTTGTTAACCGGTATTTCAAACATCTCTTGTGATTGGTGGAAACTTCCTAAGTGATAATGCTTAGAAACGTCTTGCATACCAAACTGAGAGTCTGAAGTTGGGTTGTTAAACTCAGCAGCTTCAATCAAACCAGTTTTCATTGCTGGTTGGATTTCACCACCTGGTAATTGTCTAACTACCATTCCCATTGCTGTAAGAACGTTAGTTGCAAGACCAACTGTTCTGTACTTCATACCTTTTACATCAGATACTTTAGTTACGTTCTTTTTGAACCAACCAAAAGGCTGAGCAGGCATTGGCATATGGAAGAAACCGATGTAATCGAAACCTACTTTTGCTAAAGTTTCATCGTACAGTTTTCTACCTCCACCGTACTCCATCCATCCCATTACTTCTTGAGATGACATTCCGTATGATGGACCAGTTCCGAATAAAGAAGCTGCTGCATTTTTTCCGTACCAGTATGCAGTCACCCAGTGACCCATATCTACTACACCTGAACTTACAGCTTGTCCGATTTCAGAAGTTTTTACAACTGCACCAACTGGTTGAAGATCAATCTTAAGTGAACCACCAGACATCTCCTCTACCATTTTACAATAGTCTCCTGCCATTTCAAAAAAGATGTTTGCTCCTGATGGCCATGCAGCTTGCATCTTTAATACTTTAGCGTGAGAACCAGCAGTTGCGATGTTTGGCATAGCAACTGTTGCTGCAGCTACAGCACCGGCTTTAGCAGCAGTCTTAAAGAACTTACGTCTTGAAGAAGTTGAATTCTTCAATGATTTTTTTTCTTTAATCATATTTCTCCTTGTTATTTTTAGTTAATTAACCAGCGGGCATCTAATCAAAATACGACTTTAGAATCAATTTAATTTATTGGTGAACACATCTAAATTAGATCAATATACAACTAAAAAGTGCATTTTAATTATTTTGGAAGGTTAAACTCGCCCAGTAACTTATCCAATCAGAAGATAAATTTAACTTGGGCTTATCTTTTGATTTCAAAACTAAAACTGAATTAATTAAATAAACTCTCTCTTTATATATAGCTAAATCAAAATTTCCTTTGCTATCTGTTTTTAGTTGTTCAGTTAAAATTTCGCCGTTGATATTTTTGCTGAATATTTTAACAGGCCAATTTTTTACTAACTTGCCATTATGAAAAACACCAAACTTCAATGAGTTTTTATCAACTTTATCTAGAAGTATTATTTCAAAATCTAAAGTAGGCTTTTCAACAAAAAAGTTTGATTTATCAAAATTAAAAATTGTCTTTGCAAATCTTTTATAATGTTCGGTTGGAATTTTATTTTGATCATAGTTTTTGATAATCGAGGTTAGATTTTGCTCTTCTAAAAAATTCTCAAAACCCTTTAAACTTCGGTATTTAAGAAGTGTAAAATTATTAACATAAGTAAAAATATTAAATTCTTCAGAAATATTAAAACTAAAAGCTGGAAAACTACCATCTTTCTGTTCAAGATTTATCCTGCCTTCTTTATTATTTTCTTTATATAATTGATCTTTAAATTTTCTTTTAAAACCAAATTCTGTTCCTATGAATTCTGTACCAATCTTAATATGGATGATTGAGTTATCAGAGCTTGTATTGAAATTTTCTGGTTCTAACCAAAATTCATGAGCATTAGCATTTAAAGAAAATGATAAAAATAAAAAACTTTTAACGATAATAATTATTCTAAATAAGTTTTTCATCTTCATATACACAACATTTTTCTGCTGGAATATAAAGATTTACCTCATCATTTGAAATAGGTTTTTCTCTTTCAATTTTAGATTTTATTGTAAAATTTTTCATTTTGGCAGTGAGTAATTTAAAATTACCAAAATCTTCAACTTTTTGTACTTTAGCCTTAACGGTATTATTTCCCTCTTTGTCTGCTAAATCGATAAACTCCGATCTTATTCCTAACTTTATATTTTTGTTTTTTACTTTAGATAAATTTGTATTTGTTTTTATTTTTATATCACCCACCTTTACTTCAGTTTCTGAAACAATCTCTGACTCGAATAAATTCATTGCAGGCGAACCAATAAAATATCCCACGAATGTAGTATTTGGTCTCTCAAATAAATCTTTTGGGGAACCTGTTTGAACAACCTCACCTTCGCTCATTACAATAATATTATCTGCAAAGGTCATAGCCTCATTTTGATCATGAGTCACATAAACTAGAGTTGTTTTATATTGTTCATTAATTTCTTTTAAATTTCTTCTTAATCTAAATTTCAAGTCGGGGTCAATTACTGTTAAAGGTTCATCCATCAAAACTGCCGCAACATCCTCTCGCACTAAGCCTCTACCCAAAGATATTAATTGTTTTTGATCAGCAGTTAATTTTCTCGCTGGTAAGTTTAAATAAGAATTTAAGTTTAAAGTTTCTGCAACTGAATTAACTCTTTCATCTATTTTAGATTTTGTAAAATCTCTACATTTTAGAGGAAATGCTAAATTTTCAAAAACTGTCATCGTGCTATAAATAACTGGAAACTGAAATACTTGAGCTATATTTCTGTCTTCTGTTTTTAAATCTGTAACATCTTTGTCATCAAATAATATTTTCCCTGCTGATGGACGTACAAGACCAGACACAATATTAAGCATAGTTGTTTTACCACATCCTGATGGTCCTAAGATTGCATATCTATTTCCATCTTCCCAAGTCATTGAAAAAGGATTTAATGCATAAACCGGATTAGGATCATTTGGATTATAAGAGTGAGAAATATTACTTAAGTCTATTTTAGCCATTTTTACTCCTAAATGGTGAAGAAGCTAAATCTCCGTTAGAATTAAAAGCATAAGCTTTTTCAATTTTAAAATTGATTTTTACCTTGTCATGAATTTTAAAATTCATTACCTCTTCGATTGACATGATTAGTTTGGTATTACCTTTTTTTAAATGAAGGAGGGTTTCCGACCCACTTATTTCAGCTAATTCAACCTCAAACTCATAACCTTTTTCATTTAGTATAATATCTGAAGATCTAAGACCAATTTTAAAATTTTTATTATTTATATTATTAAAATGTTTTGGTGTACCTATTGATATCCCTTCAAAATTTACTTCACTGTTTAAAAGTTCAGCATCAATAATATTCATAGGCGGATCATTTGAAATTTCAGCCACCTTTAAAGAGTTAGGATTTTCAAAAATTTCTTTTGCTGGACCCACTTGTAAAACTTTTCCCTCATCTAATACTATAACCTCTCCATTTAACTCCATTGTTTCTCTCGGGTCTGTAGTGGAGTAAATTAGAATAGTTTCATCCGCTAATCCTTTTAAAAATAAATTTTTGAATTCTTCTCTCAATTGTTCTCTCAGTTTATAATCTAAATTTACTAACGGTTCGTCTAATAATAAAATTTTTGCATTTTTGACTAATGATCTAGCTAGCGAAACTCTCTGTTGTTGTCCTCCCGAAAGTTCTTGAATTTTTCTACTCTCAAAACCAGATAGTCCTACAGATTTAAGAGCATTTATAACCTTTTCATTTATTACATTTGTCTTCATTTTTCTTTGTTTCAAAGGAAATGCAACATTTTCAAAAACATTTAGATGAGGATAATTTATAAACTGCTGGTAAACCATAGCTACATTTCTTTCCCATACGGGTGTTTTGAGAAAATCTTTTCCATCAAAATCTATTTCCCCACTATCTGGGGTAAGTAAACCAGCTATTGTTTTAAGTAACGTTGTTTTTCCAGATAAAGTTCTGCCTAAAATTGTATATAGATTTCCATTTTTAAAATTGAAAGATACATCGTTTAAATGAAATTGATCTGTTGGTTTATAAGATAAATTTTTAGCAACCAGGTCCATTATTTGATTGCTCCAGATAAATTTCCTTTTGATAAATACCTTTCGACAATAAATGCTACAATAATTAAAGGCGCTACAGATACTAATGCTGATGCAGATAAACTCCACCAAGGAGTTACGGATGAATTCAAAGCTACAATTTTGACTGGTAACAACTGAACTTCTGTAAATGTTAAAATAAATGCAAAGAAAAAATCAATCCAACCAAAAATAATACAAAACATACCAGCAACTATTAAGCCTGGTATTGAATTTGGCAGAACTACTTTTAAAAATGCTTGATAAGGATTACATCCGTCTATTAATGCAGTTTCATCTATTTCTTTTGGAACCTTATTAAAAAAATCAACCATGATCCAAACAGCTATTGGCATTAATAAGACTATGTAAACAACAATTAATCCAGAAAGACTATCAAGTAAATCTATAGAACTTAAAAATAAAAAGAATGGAATTGATAAGACGATTGGAGGCATAATTCTTTGAGAAATAAAGAAAAATGTAATGTCATTATTTTTTACAAACCCAGCCTTAAATGTGTATCTTGATAATGCATATGCCGATAGAGTTCCAAGAATAATACTAATTAAACTGGCAGTACATGTAACGAACAAACTATTAAAATAAGGCTCTACAATGTCCACACCTCCTTTTGCAGGAGACTTAATTAAAACTTTCCAACCTTCTAAATTTGGTTCAAAATCAACCCAAGGAATATAAGTTACTCCTGCATTTACAGATTGAAAATCCTTAAAAGATGTTGTCAAAGCCCAAAGAAATGGTGCTACTACAAATATTGTCCAAAAAACTATAAAGAAATATTTTAAAAATATATAAAGTTTATTCATCGTTTATTCCTTTAATAGAAGTTTTGTTAAAACCTTAGCAATGATTGTTAAGCTTATGATCATTATAATCAAATATGTAAATGACATTGAAGCTGCATAACCCATTTGAAATTCCCTTAATCCTTTAATGAAAATATAAAAGCTTGAAGTCTCTGTTGAAGTTCCAGGGCCACCTGAAGTTAAAACATAAACTGTATCCATAATTTTAGATGCTTCAATTAATCTAATAATAATTGCGCCTATTGATATTGGAGCCATTAAAGGAAATGTTACATAAATAAATTTTCTCACTGGACTAGCACCGTCAATAGCGGCAGCTAAAAAAGGTTCTTTTGGTAGTGATAATAATCCTGCTAACAATAATAAAAACATAAATGGAGTCCACTGCCAAACTTCAACGATGATTACCGTAAACTTTGCGATAACTGGATCAGTAAGCCATTTAGGTGAAACACCAAAATTAGACAAAATATCATTTACTGGTCCAAGCGACTCGTGAAAGAAAGTTCTCCATATTACAGTCATGATGACTGGTGTGGTCATCATCGGAATTAAAAACAAAACTCTAAAAAATCTTTTAAATTTTATATCTTTCCAAACCATATGTGCTAAAGCAAAACCAATCACATATTGGAGAATTACAGTTGTTACTGATAAAAAACTTAATCTAAAAAATGATTCCCAGAATCTAGGATCATCTGTAAATAATCTAATATAATTTTCTAAACCAATAAAATCTAACCCAGGATTATAACTATTCCATCCTGATAAACTTAATCTTACTACAAATATTATTGGAAAAATTAAAATTCCTATGAGCACAAATAAACCTGGAAACAAAAAAAAGTATTTATGCTTAAAGTTCATTTGTAAAATTGGATTATATAAATTTTGTTTAATGTGGCCATTAATTTTTATGGCCACATAAAGTTAATTAACTACAGTTTGTTGTCTTCCATTTTGACACCAACAGCGTAGGCTTTTTGTACTGCTTTTTTACCTACTCTGCTTACAATTGCTTCCCACTCTTTAGCAACTTCATCTAAAGCAGCTTGAGGAGATAATTGTCCTGCAAGAGCTTTTGAAGTTCCTGTAGCTACAGCACTTGTAAATTCAAATACACCTGGAACTCTTAGAGGGAAAACTCTGTTGTTACTTTTTTCCATATCTAAAAGTGTTTTAGTGTAACTGTTAGCGATCTCTGGATCCCAACCCATGCTATTAATATAAATGTTAGGGTCAAAGTCTGAGTTCTTAAATGGGTTAACACCAAATCTACCAATTGCTAAATCAGCTTGGTGGTTTGCACCATTAGAAAAGAAACATAGATAATCAAAAGCCATATCTTTTACTTTACTTTTCTTAGCAACACCTACTGCCCAACCCCAAACGATGTATGGAGCTTGGTTAAATTGGTTTTCCCAGCTATTAGATGCTCTGTTCCAAACTCTGTCAGAACCTGGAAGTGGAGCCGCACCTACTTTATTTTTAATAGGACTGTCATCTTGCATCGCAGCGATGAAAGCATCATCCCATGAAAAACTAAATAAAGTTTGTCCACCACCAAATGATCCAATTTCATCACCTAAACCAAAGTTAGTTCCTCCTGGAGGAACATATTTAGTAGCTTCAACCCAATCAGTTAATGCCTCAACAAATCCTGGGTTATTGATATTTGGTTTCATAGTTTCTAAATCAAAAAAGAAACCACCTGGAGTTCTTGGATTTTTAGCATATGCAACTGATCTGCTGAAAAAAGCTGCAAACATTAAGTCATCTTTTTTCATAACTTCAGCTGAACCATATTCTTTTTCACCGTCTCCATCCCAATCCCAATCATTGAAATATTTAGCCATTTCACCGTATTCTTTCCAAGTTCTAGGAACTCTTAATTCTTTACCAGTGTCGGCTTTATATTTTTTCTGCATTTCAGGATTATCGATGACATCTTTTCTATATTTTAAATAGTGTCTGTCACCATCAACCGGATATTGATACATTGTACCATCCCATGAAGACACACCCATATGAGATTTAGTTACATCTTTCATCTCAGGTGAATTCATGTACTTCTTAGGTACTGGTGCTAAGTATCTTTTCCAATCATTAATGAAATTGGAAAATCCAAACACAATGTCGTAAGGTGCTTGTCCAGCTTGAAATGGAACCATTGCTTTAGAATACAAATCACCTGCAGGTGTATGTGTAACCTCAACTTTAGCTCCAGTTAATTTTTCAAACTGTTCAGCATGTAGAGCTGTTGGCTCTCCCATTACTGGAATTGCGTGAGTATTAATTTTAAGAGTTTGTCCACTGTAATCTTTCTTAGAAATTTCTTCATAAGAACACATTCCTGGGATGTCTCCTGTAGCTTTGATATGTGGAAATTGATCGCTCCACTTATCAGCGTACGCAACAGGACTGAATACCATTAATCCTGATAAAAGAACTGTTGCGAATGTTTTTATTGTCTTCATCTCTTCTCCTTTTTATTATTATGGAACTAAGACCGCACGACCTTTAACTTTACCTTCGTTTAAGTCATGAAGTGCTTTGTTAGCATCATCTAATTTATATTCTTGCATAGATAGCTTAACTTTTCCTCTGTCAGCTAATTCCATCAATTCATATAACTCAGACCACGTTCCTACTAAATTACCTACAATTGTTTTCTCAGAAATAATTAAATCAACTGCTAGAGATTTAATTTCCTCTCCGTATCCAACAATGTAATAAAAACCACCATTAGAAGTCATTTCAATTCCCATGGCAGTAGATCCTTTTTCACCAACAAAATCGATTACAGCTTCAGAACCTTTTCCTTTTGTAAGTTCTTTTACTTTCTCGATTTCATTACCATCAATTAAAACTCCGTGATCACCACCAAGCTCCATTGCATGTTTTAATGCTTTTTCAGATTTTTCTACAATAATAATGTCTGCAGCACACATTGCTTTTAAACATTGAATTGCAATGTGACCTAAACCACCAGCTCCAATTATCGTACAGCTTTGACCTGGAAGCAAATGTCTTGTAGCTTTCTTAACTACTCTGTAAGCAGTCAAGCCAGCATCAGAAAAAGGCGCAACATCTTTTGGTGCTAAAACTTTTGGAAGTTTGATTAAATTTCTAACACTTGTTTTTAATAATTCAGAGTATCCACCTTCTTTAATGCTTAAACCTGGAAATGCACCTCCAGCTGCGTGCATATCATTTCCTCTTCTGCAATCTAAGCACGTGCCATCTGTTCCTGAAATTAATGGGTGAAGAATTACTGGATCACCTTTTTTAAATTCAGTAACGTCTTTACCAACATCTTCAACCCAACCTGCATTTTCGTGACCCATTACACATGGTAATAATTCACCATCTGGATCTTGAATATGTTTCCAAACTCCTTCAATAATATGTAGATCAGTTCTGCAAACACCTGCAGCACCAATTTTTACAATTACATCAGAGGCCTTTTCAATTTTTGGATCAGGCATTTCTTTATTAGTCACCCAGGTTTGTTCTTTCATCTCTGGGTCATACTTGTGTAAAACTTGAGCTTTCATATATTTTATCTCCCTTTAACAAAGAAGCTTATTAAATTTAGAGCATTTAAAGGAGTCTTGTGAATTTAAAGATGTTCAGAAAATTAACATATACAACCTATAGTTGGTTGTTTAAATTATTAAAAAAATTTATTGTTGCTCATGTCAAATTTATCGATCGTAGAAAAAGAATTTAAGACAATCTTAAAAAAAAGAGAAATGTTAACCGCTAACATGAACTCTGAAATTTCTGACAGTTGGGCTAGATGTATTTCTAATGGATTAGATCCGTTTAAAAGACCAAAAAGAAGCGTAATATCATTTCAAGAATTAGAGGAAATCAGACAAAAAAAAGAAAGCATAAGAAAAATTATTATTCCAGAATTAGAACTTTTATATTCACAAGTTGCCGGCACGAATTTTATGGTGGCCTTCTCAGATAATGAAGGTTTAGTTTTAGATACTATTTATGACAAATCTTGTTTAGAGGGAGATGTGGGTAAAGCAGTAATACCTGGATCTATTTGGTCAGAAAAAGTTTGTGGAACAAATGGTCTTGGTCTAGCTGTTGCATTACAAAAACCTACTATTGTTTCTGGTAAAGAACATTTTTTTACCAATCATGAAAAAATTTCATGCTTTGCAAGTCCCATAATTAATCATGAAGGAAAAACAGTTGGAATAATTGATGCATCAACTGATGCAAGATCAAGAGAACAACATACTCTGGCATTAGTAAATCTTGCAACAAGGAGTATTGAAACAAAATTATTCATTGAGCAATTTAAAAATGAATTAATCTTAAACTTCCACCCGAGACAAGAATATTTATCTACTACAAGTGTAGGTTTGTTAGCAATCAATGGTGATGGAATTATTGTAGGGTCAAACTCTAATGCAAAAATTATGTTACATGGTTTGATGGATATTAAAAATCAAGATTTTAATAATATTTTTACAGATACTTTTTCATCAATAGCAAGCAATATACTAAATAACAAAGTTATTAAAGTAACTGACTATTTAGGCTCATCAGTATTTATTGTGAAGAATCAAAATTATAATGGTGAGAATAAAAAACAAATTATTCAAAATATAAAAACATATGCATGTGAAAATTGTAAAGATGCAAAGATGAAAAGAGAAAAATGTATATTAATAAAATCTACTTTTGCACAAACTCAAAGTATATCTAAAACAGCTAGAAGATTGGGTATATCAAGAACAACTGTTTATAAACACTTAAATTAATTTTTACTTTTAAACAAAAAGAACAGGTAAGAAAAAAACGATGTCAATAATACAAACGACATTGCAATTTTAAATGAATTTTCCTCAGAAATATTTATTTTCATACCTAAATCAATAATCAAACCTATTATCCATTGTAAAAAAAAAGCTCCAACAAATAAAAGTAAATTAAAAGAAGTTAATGCCTTACCAGCATTGTTTAATGGAAATGCCATTCCAACAGCTGGTTGAGTTAATGATAAAAATATTGAACTAATACCGAAAATTGCCCAATGAATTGCACCTGCTTTAGAACCTAATAAAATTATTACAACTAAAACAATTAAATTTAATGGAGCTCCCCATCTTAAAAGTTTTACTGCATCAGAAATATTTTTAGAAAACCTTGGTATATAATAACCCCAAAGTAAAAAAGAAAATAACAAACTAGAATAAAGTAAAAATAAACCTTTAGCACTTTCTTCGGGTGTATATCCTGAAACTCTTGTTAACCATGGTCCAGCCCACAGAGTTTGTATCGCAAAAAGGGCGCCGTAATTAAAAAAACCCATAGGAACTAAACTCTTAAAAAAATTGTTACTCCAAATATCACTCAATCTTCCTTGTTTAGAGGTTTGATTGGAATTTGAATTTTCCCAATTTGGAATAAATAAAACGATCAAAATAATACAAATTGAAGTTAATATTGCTAAATTAATAAAAACACCTCTCCATCCAACACTTGGTAATAGATATTGAACTGGCAAACTAGAAGACAACATACCAATCGCTCCTACCATCAACATCCATGAATTTGATCTTTGTTGTGTTCCATCTTGAAACCAAACTCGGTAAGCAGTTAATGGGCCCATCAAACATGCCCCTACACCAATCCCAATTAATAATCTTGATAATAACAATATTTGAAAATTCTTTGCATTAGCAAATAATATTATTCCTACAATTGTTAATGATAAAAAATAAGAAACAATTTTTTTAGGACCTTTAGAATCTAATAAATATCCTAACGGAATTTGAACACTGGCAAATCCTAAAAAATATGCTCCACTCAACAACCCAAGATCTCCTGAAGACAGACTAAATTCTGAGACTAGTTCTGGAGAAATTGTTGCATTAATTGCTCTAAGCAACGTGGATATGAAATAACCAAGAGCAAAAACTAAGAAAATTATAATAGCTTTTGATTTTGATAAAACTGGTTTTAACATCCCAGTTTAATTTACTTTATTTTTGCAATTTCCTGTTTTAAAAAATTCATCGATGTTATCGATTGCTAGATCACCCATTGCTATTCTAGTATCTTTGGTAGCACTACCTAAGTGAGGTAAAATAAAAACAGACTTAATTTTATTATATCCAGGATTTAAATTGGGTTCGTTTTTATAAACATCTAAACCAGCTGCATAAATCTTACGTCTGTTTAAAGCATCTATCAGTGCTTCATCATCAACTATATCACCTCTTGCAACGTTGGTGATAACTGCACCTTTTGGAAAATATTCTACTGTTTCTTTATTAATCATATTTTCAGTTTCTTTTGTAGCTGGACAACAAATAGAAAGAACATCTGAAACTGAAAACAAACTTTTAATATTATCATGATAAACAGCACCTTGCTCTTTATCCTCACTCAACTTTGATCTATTATGATAATGAATTACCATACCTAAAGATCTTGCTATATTTGCAATTTTTTGACCTATTCGACCCATACCTAAAATTCCCAGACGTGTTCCTGTAAGTTGCTTTCCAATTAAATAATCAGCTGACCATTTCCATCCACCTTCTCTAGCAGATTCTATTCCCTCAGATGCCCTTCTGCATGCTCCTAAGATCAGTAATATTCCTATCTCGGCTGTAGCATCAGATAAAACCTCTGGAGTATTTGTTACAGCTATTCCTCTTTTGTTTGCAGCTTCTAAATCTATATTTCCAAAACCAACAGCAAAATTTGAAATTATTTTTATTGAGTCTGGAAGTTTATTTATTGTATCAGCATCCATCTTTTCAGTAAGTGAGGATAAAATTCCATCACAACCTTCGCTCATTTCAATTATTTTTGATTGAGAATATAGTTCGTCATTAGTATTAAATTTTGCATCAAATAATTTTGCAGCTTTATCTTCGCTTTCTCTAATTAATTTTCTTGTAACTAAAATTTTTTTCATAGCTCTCCTATTTTAAAATCTCTGGTTTTGGGCCACCTGTATACCAATCTAATACTTCAATTGTATGCAAAATTGGAACTTTAGTACCATGAGATATTTGTGTAATACAACCTATATTTCCAGTCGAAATAAAATCTGGATTTAAACTCTCTATATTATTCACCTTTTTCTCTAAAAGCTGTTTAGCAATTTTTGATTGTAAAATATTATACGTTCCTGCTGACCCACAACATATATGACCCTCTGGAATTTCCAAGATCTCATTATTAGTCTTTTCTAATAAAGAGATTGGTTGAGCATGAACCTTTTGACCATGTTGCATTGAGCAAGCTGAATGATATGCAACTTTATATTTTTTATCTTTTGTTTTGATATCTAGTTTTAAACTTTCAAAAAGATACTCAGATACGTCTTTAGTAAGTGATGAAATTAATTTTGCTTTTTTTCTTAATTCTTTGTCATCTCTAAAAATAAATCCATAGTCCTTCATTGTGGTCCCACATCCTGAGGTATTAGATAATATTGCATCTAAGTTACCCTTCTTATGCTCTTCATACCAAGTATTTATATTATTCCTAAAATCATGATGTGCGTCCTCTTCTTTCCCCAAATGATGATTTAGTGAGCCGCAGCATCTAATTTGTTTTGGGACAACCACTTCAACTCCATGTCTATTTAATAATCTAATTGTTGCTTCATTAATTTGTGGAGAGATTTCTTTTTGCACACAACCAGTTAGTAAAGCAACTCTGGCAATTTTATTTTTTCCCTTCGCTCTATATACTTCTTGAACCGGTAAAGTTTTTTTAGGAAAAGAAGTTGGCATCAGCTCAATCATATCTTTAATTTTTGAGGGAAATAAAAATTTAAATGGCTTGATAAGTTTCACACCATAACTTGATAATTTAAAAACTTTAACATTTGGAAGAGTGATAGATAAAAAATATCTTATAATTTTATCAAACAAAGGTCTTTTGTAATTTTTTTCAATGTATTTTTTTCCATGGTCAATGACATGCATATAATTAACACCAGCTGGACATGTAGTCATACAACTGTAACAAGATAGGCATCTATCAATATGTTTGACCACCTTCTCATTAGGCTGTTTGTTATTTTCAAGCATATCTTTAATTAAATAAATTCTTCCTCTCGGCCCATCTAATTCATCACCCAATAGTTGATGTGTAGGACATGTTGCATTACACATTCCACAATGAACACACTTTTTAAAAATTTTTTCTGTAGATTTATTGTCAGAATCTTTTAACTGTGGTTCTGTAAAATTTGTTTGCATTATATTCCTCTATACATCTTCCCAGGATTTAATACCCTCTTAGGATCAAAACTTTGTTTAATTTTTTCTGAAATGATCAATCTTGTTTTATCTATTGTAAAAATAGTTTCTTCATAATCATAATCTTGAGCTGGCTTAATAATAGTAAGATATCCACCTAATTTAATAGCTAATTCTTTCATTTCTTTAATTTTATTATTTTTTTTTGAAGGAACATCAATCCAGAATAAAGCACCACACCAATCTATGTAATATTTAAACTTGTTTCCCAAATGTTTCATCATTTCAACACCTGATGCAGGCTCTATCACCAAGCGTATAAGATTATTTTTTGTTTTAGAAAATAATTCTAAATTATTCACTTTTTTCCAAAATGGGACCGATTGATAATTTTCTAAAATCACACTTTTAAGTTTATCTAATTCTAACTCTTTGCTTATACTTTTAATTTTTTCTCCAACTGAAATTTTATCTCCTTCAACTCTTAACGCTAAGAAAGAATTTTTAACCTCTAAATCATTAAATTTAAAAACTTCATTTTTGTTTTTTTCAATACCAGCATCATCTGGCTCATTTGGAATGAAAACAGCACCAGAAATCTCACTGCTTGACTCGGCTACTTTATCGAAAATATTATAAACTTTTTTTGGGTCTTCTACATCTATAACAATTGTGTTGGATATCTTCTTTTTTGGTAAAACCTTTAAAGTGATTTCTGTAAGAGCAACCAAAGTACCAAAAGATCCTGCTACTAATTTTGATAAATCGTAACCTGTAACATTTTTCACTACTGTCCCACCTGATTTAATTATTTCTCCTTTTCCATTAACTCCTCTAAAGCCTAGTACATGATCTCTGACACTTCCTACTTTAAATCTTCTTGAGCCGGCATAATTACAAGCAAGATAGCCTCCAATTGTTCCCTTATTGGAATTGCCATCTTCGATATATCCAAAATCAATTAATTCAAATGCCAATTCTTGCTCATTTTTTTCTAATTCTTTTTCAATATCTTCTATCAAGGTATTTGCTTTAACTTTGATATAAAGTTCTTCAGGAAAATATTCGATAATTCCAGATAATTTTGATAATGAAATTTTATTTGCGGCTTGTGTTTTATTTCCAATAAATTTTTTAGAATTTGATCCAATTACCTCTGCAGAAGAATTTTTATCAAAAAAATCTTTTACAAGAATAGAAACTTCATTCTCATTATTTGGAAAATAAGTGTTATTAGAATCTTGGAAGATCTGGGAATTTGTTCTTACTTGTGTGGACATGAACCCTTCCTTCCTCTGCACATTTTCTTAAAATAGGATAAACTTTTCCTGGGTTTAATAAATTTTTTTCATCTAAAGATTTTTTAATATCCAGTTGTTGTTGAATGTCTGTATTGTTAAACATTTCACACATAAGTTCTCTTTTTTCGATCCCAACTCCATGCTCTCCAGTTATTACACCACCTAATTTTACACAGGTCTTTAAAATTTCAGCACCAAATTCTTCTGTTTTTCTTAATTGTTCTTTATCACTTCCATCAAACATAATTAATGGATGTAAGTTTCCATCACCTGCATGAAAACAATTGGCAACTGGTAGATCATATTTTTCTGATAGTTTTTTTATCTCTAAAAGTGCTTCTGCAAGTTTTCCTCTTGGTATGACTCCATCCATACAATAATAGTCTGGAGCCATTGCTCCACATGCTGGAAATGCAGCTTTTCTGCCAGCCCAAAATTTTAATCTTTCTTGTTCATTTTTACTTAATTTTAAACTTGAACAATTATTTTTTTTGGAAATTTCACTTACTTTTTTTAATAATTCATTAACTTCAGACTCTGTGCCGTCAAGTTCTACAATTAATAATAATTCCGCATCCCTTGGATATCCTGCCTTACTAAAATTGTCAGTTGCTTCAATTAAAGCTTTATCCATTATTTCCATACCTGCTGGAACTATCCCACTTGAAATTATTTCAGAAGCTGCATCACCACCTTCTTTGATTGATGGAAAACCAATTAGTGCAGCTTTTACTACTTGTGGTTTTTTTAATATCTTAACTGTAACTTCTGTAACAACACCTAATAATCCTTCTGATCCACAAATTAATCCCATTAGATCATAACCCTCTTGATCTAAAGCTTTTCCTCCAAATCTGCAGATAGTTCCATCCATCATAACCATTTCAACACCAAGAATATTGTTTGTAGTTGTTCCATACTTAAGTGAATGCACTCCACCTGAGTTTTCAGCAACATTTCCTCCTATGGAACAAGCTAATTGACTAGAAGGATCTGGTGCATAATAAAAACCCTTATGTTGAACAGCATGTGTAATACCTAAATTTGTTACACCGGGCTGAGTCACAACACATTTATTTGAAAAATCTATATTTAAAATTTTATTAAATTTTCCTAAACCTAAAATAACTGCATCTTGTAAAGGTAGTGCTCCACCTGATAAACCTGTGCCAGCACCTCTTGGAATAACTTTAATATTTTCTTTATGGCAGTATTTAAGTATTTCACTTACTTCATTTGTATTTTCTGGCAAAACAACTGCAAGAGGAGTCTGTGTATATGCTGCTAAAGCATCAGTCTCGTAAGGCTTTATCTCGTCTGCATGACTTAAAACATTTTCTGGATTAGTTAGCTTACTTAAGTTCTTAACGATAGAACTTTTATTATCTATCGTTTTTTGGTCAATTTCAGGTAAAGTTATATCCATGCTTTTTACTTAAGCATTTTTTGAATATTATCAATCGCTTGAGATATATTGTCTTGAGACGCAGCAAAACTAAATCTTACATAATCACCTGAAGTTTTACCAAAAGCTGTACCTGGGACAATTGCTACACCAGCCTCATTCATTGCTCTATCACAAAATTCTTCACCATTCATGCCAGTGCCAATTACTTTTGGAAAAGCATAAAAAGCACCTCCGGGTAAACTACACTCAACACCAGGTAAACTGTTAAGACCTTCATGAATAAGTTTTCTTCTTTGAGTAAATTTTTCCATCATTTCATGAATTGAATCATCTGGACCATCTAATGCAGCAATACCAGCAAACTGAGCAGCGGCATTTACACAAGAAACACTGTTTATTAGAAGTTTATTAACGTGTTCAACTAAGTGCTCAGGCCAAAAACTCCATCCTAATCTCCAGCCTGTCATTGAATAAGCTTTACTCCATCCTTCTAATACAATCAATCTGTCTCTTAGTTCTGGATAATTGAAAAAAGTTGGCATTTCTTTACCATCAAAAATTTGTCTACTGTAAATTTCATCACTTAGAATTGTTACATGTGGATGTTTCTTTAATCCCTCTGCTAACTTATCAATTTCTGATTTTTCTACAAAACTTCCTGTAGGATTATTTGGATTAATTAAAATTAATAATCTTGTTTTATCGGTGATTAAAGACAGAATTTTATCTGCGCTAAATTTTAAATCTTTGTCCTCGGTTAAATCATATGGAACTGCTGTAGAACCAGTATAATTAATCATCGACTCATAAATAGGAAATGCTGGAGTTGGATGAATAATCTCAACCCCTGGTTCGCCAAAACATTGAATTGCATAATGCATAGTAGGTTTTCCACCAGGCATAATAATTATTCTTTCAGGATCTATCTCTTGATTATAAAGACTTTTAATTTTTCTAGTTACAGATTGACGGCACTCTAAAATACCGTTTGATAGTACGTATCCGTGATGACCATCATCTAAAGCTTTTTTTGCAGCTTCTACAATATGTTTAGGAGTTTTAAAATCAGGTTGCCCTAACCCTAAATGGATCATAGGTTTTCCTTGTGCTTCTAGTTTTTTTGCTCTTGCTAGAACGCTAAATGCTGTTTCAGTCCCTAATCTATTTAAACTTTCGGCTAATTTCATAATTATCTCCTATAAATTATCTTTGTTCTATTTAATTCACTCAAATTTTTACAACCCATTAAAACCATATTTCTGTTTATTTCTTCACGCATATTGTGAAGTAGTTTTTCAACTCCTGGCTGACCAGCAGCTCCTAAAGCAAATAAAAACATTCTGCCAAAACTACACGCTTTTGCTCCAGCCGCAAGTGCTTTTAACACATGAGTGCCACGTCTAATTCCACCATCTAGTATGATTTCAAGCTTATCTCCCACTGCATCTGATATTTCTTTTACTTGATCAAAAGGAGATCTTGAGCCATCAAGTTGTCTTCCACCATGATTAGAAATCATGATTGCTGTGCATCCAATATCTATTGCTCTTTTAGCATCTTCAACTGACATAACTCCTTTAAGCGCAAAAGGCTTACCCCATTTTTTCACACAATACTC
The DNA here is from genome assembly GCF_052049975.1 of Candidatus Pelagibacter sp. Classification (GTDB taxonomy): domain Bacteria; phylum Pseudomonadota; class Alphaproteobacteria; order Pelagibacterales; family Pelagibacteraceae; genus Pelagibacter. Next base: position 439,972 of record NZ_JBNGYZ010000001.1, read on the forward strand.
AGCATCTTTCCAACTCATTGCTGGATCATACTGTTCATTGATATATTCAATTACAGACTTGGCGATGTTAGTTCCCTTATCTGTTTTAGTTGCAACATTTGCTAATGAAAATTTTTCATGTGTTAAATAATTAAAAACCCATTTAGGATGCATCGCAAAACTCATTAAACTCTGTAATGTAAGTTTAGGAGGTGTTGTAAAACCTGTCCTATGATCTTTTTCTCTATTACCTGCAACTAAAGTATCAACTGTTAAACACATACCATCGAAATTTGCTCTCTTGCATCTTTCTATTAAGTCATCAGTGATACCTGTGTCTTTATGAACATAAAGTTGAAAAAGTTTTGGGCCACTAGACACATTTGCAATTTCTTCAATAGTTGTATTGGCCATTGTAGACATGCTATAAAATGTTCCAAATTTTTCTGCTGCTCTGGCTGATGCTTTATCTCCTTCATGATGGTAAAGTCTTTGCATAGCAGTAGGAGATAAAAAAATTGGCATATCAATTTTTTTTCCAAAAACAGTTGTCGACAAATCAGGTTTACCAACGCTTGCTAAAACATTTGGAACTAAATCACAGTCATTGAACGCATCTGTATTTCGTCTTAAAGTAACTTCATCATCAGAACCGCCATCGATGTAATGAAATATAGGAGATGGTAGATTTTTTTTTGCTAATTTTCTGAAATCACTAAAATTGTGACAATCTTTTAAATTCATAAATTTTTTTAAAATTGTTTTGAGAAAGTTATGTGCTCATTATTTGAGCCAGGATTTATATCTCCCCAATCATTATTGGAGATGTGATTATAACTATAACTAATTTTTGAGTTTTTAAAAATATTTAATCCTAACTTAATTTCACTTTTAAATTCCAATGGACTTCCTAAATCTTTCCCTTGTCCTTCCTCATAAAATCCTGGAGCAAAACTTGGTGAAAGTGTTATTGGACCAAGTCCATACTCTACTTCCACACCTGTATACATATAAACTGCATTATCATCTGTTATAAATGCACCTGATAAAGGTTTAAATTTTCCAAGAAAAGTATCTCTGTATAAAGTTTCATCAATATGTTCTGCTCCATAAAGCTTAGCTTGATCATCTCCTTCTTTATCAATCACGTCAAACACACCTACATAGAAATCTACTTCATCTGATTTAATTAATTCTTCGTTGCTTAATTCTTCACCATTAACAGCTGAAAGCTTAAATAATAAAAATAAGAATAATCCAATTTGCAATAAGTTCATCAATTTTAAATGGTTAATTATTTTTTAAATTTAATTTTTTAACTATTATGACACCTCCAATCAAAAATAACAATAATGGCAAAATCCACAATAAGTATGTATTTTTTGATAATTCGGGATCATATAATATCCAGTCTCCGTATTTTTCTTTAAGAAAAATGTAAATTTCTTCTTCTTCCATTCCTTCATTTAATTTGTCATCAACAACTAACTTCAGGCTATTTGCAAATTCAGAGTCTGAGTCATAAACAGACTGACCCTGACAAATTAAACATCTAAGATTTTTTGTAATCTGAATTTTGAGCTTATCATTTTGTATTTCTCCATGTGCGGTTGAAATATTTATCAATAATAAAAATATTAAAATTTTTTTCATTGGCTTAAAATTCTCCTAATTTCTTGAACATTAATTTGGTTTAGTGGGCCTGTATATTTTTTAACAATCTTATTATTAAAAACTATAAAAGTTTCTGGTACTCCGTAAGCACCCCAATTTATTGATAATTTTCCATTGTCATCATTAAGAATTAGATCATAAGGATTGCCTAAATCATCAAGAAAATTTTCAGCATTTAATTTTAGATCTTTATAATTTATTCCAATCATTTTGAGTGAACTGATATCATTTAATTCTAACAAATATTTATGCTCTAATTGACAAGGTACACACCATGATGCCCATATATTAATCAAATAATATTCGTTGATCATAAAATCTTTACTTGAAAAACTTTCATTTGATTTAAAAATTTTTGCCTCAAATTCTGGAATGTTTTTATTCAAATCTACGTTCGGCGTATAAATGTTTGTTTGATTAAGACTTTTGTAAAAAACAAAAAAAACAAATATAAAAAAGAAGAAAACTAAAAATGGAACAATCTTATTTTTCATTTCTAGAATATAATAAATTAATTAATCCGCCCATTGAAATTATAAGTACAGAAATCCAAATCCAACTCATTAAAGGTTTAAATTGATATCTAAGATTAAAATAATTTTGATTTTGAACAACATTAATTACTAAAAACTTATCATAAAATAGGTTTGTTTTAATATCAGCTTCACTAGTGATAATTACAGGTTGATTATAAATTCTTAGTTCAGGTTTAAATTTTTCAGTATTATTTTTTTGATCTGTAATATCAAAATATCCGATTACAGATTCATAATTTTGTTTTTTAAATTTCTCTACTTTCTCTAAATAAATTTTTACTTTGCCATCATCATAACTCTCACCTACCCTAAGATTGGTTATTATTTCAGATGAAAGAAAATTATTTAAAAGTACACTTAGTATAAATAATCCAAAACCAAAGTGAGAGATTTTCTGAGAAATATTTTTAGTTTTATTGACAAAAAAATCTTTAAGAGTAATCAAAAAAAGAAAAAAGGCAGTACTCAATAACAAAGTATTTATTAAAAAATCTAAGTTTAGTCTAAAAACTAAATAAGAACTCAAAAGTAATGAAATACCAAAAAAAGAGATTAATGAAAATTTTTCTACAAATTTTGATTTTATCCAACTTAATTTTGGTCCAATAGCCATGGCAATTAAGAAAAAAAGTAAAAACGGAGCTATGAGTTTATGATAAAAAGGTGGTCCAACAGAAATTTTTTCAGATGAAATCACATCTAAAAAAATTGGATAAAGTGTTCCTATCAAAACTACAGATAAGAAATACATCATAAACCAATTATTAATTAATAGCGAAGTATCTTTGCTTAACCAAAAAAAATTACTTGAGACTCTATCTTGATTTTTATTAAAGAAAAAAAATATTACTAACGACAGTACAATTAATGAAAATAAAAATAATAAAATAAAAATTCCTCTTTCAGGATCATTAGCAAAAGTATGAACTGAATTTAATATTCCCGATCTCACCAAAAAAGTTCCACTCATACTTAAAGTGAATGTTGTAATTGAGAGAATTATTACCCAAGATTTAAGTAAGGTTCTTTTTTCTAAAACTATCAAACAATGTATTAATGTAGTTAAAGCTAACCAAGGCATAAGAGATACATTTTCCACAGGATCCCAAAACCAAAAACCTCCCCAACCTAATTCATAATATGCCCAAATAGATCCTAACAAGATACCAAGAGTTAAAAAAATCCAGGAAATATATGTCCATGTTTTTATGTGAGAAGCCCAAGAACTAGAAATATAATTTAAATATGTAGCTGATAAAGCTGATGAAAAAATAATTGATGCACCCACATACCCTAAATATAAAATAGGTGGATGAATAGCTAAAGCAGGATCCTGTAAAATTGGGTTTAAACCAAGTCCTTCATTAGGAACAGGAAATATATGCGAGAATGGGTTTGAAGTTTTTATAACAAATACAAAAAATCCAAAAATGATAATCTGTTGGAATATGGTTGTTAAAATTCTATAACTTTTTATCTGTCTTTTTGAGGTTAATAAAAAAATAAAAATAAATAATGTCAAAACTAATAACCACAACAATAAACTTCCTTCATGGTTTCCCCAGGTTCCTGCAATTTTATAAAATATAGGTTTAGTAGTATGAGAGTTGTTAAAAACAGTTTCATTACTAAAATCTGAAATAACAAACGAAATAATTAAACAGATAAAACTAATTAAAATAAATAATAATTGTAAAAAACTAAAAGATATAATTTTTGTGCTTAGATTGCTTGATTTTTTATAATCAATGAATGAGTAGTAAAAAATTGGAAATGAAATCAAAAATCCAAAAATTAACGAATACTTGCCTATAAGACTTGGTAACAATTTATTTCTCCTTCAATGCCTCTTTGACTTCAGGGGGCATGTAATTCTCATCATGCTTTGCTAGTATTTTTGTTGCTGAAAAAAAATTTCTATCTTTTAAATATCCTTCTGCAACTACTCCCTTTTCTTCTTCAAATAAATTAGGCAGAACACCTGTGTAAGATACATTTATTTCATTTTTAAAATCAGTGATGATAAAATTTACTTGATTGGTGTTCATACTTATAGAATTCTTTTTTACCATTCCTCCAATTCTAATTTTCTTCTTTGTTAACTCTGTAGTTTCTCTTATTTCTGACGGTGATTGAAAATAAACTACGTTTTCCTCTAAAGATTTAAGAATTAGAAAAATAGTAAGGATTAAAGTAATAAAAGCTAAAGATATAAACAAAATCCTTAACTTAACCTTACGACCAAACATTTATTGAATTAAATATTTGATGCGCCAGATAATATTTCTTGATTAATTCTTTGTGTTCTAGCTTGAGCAGCTTTGTTTGTGTCTAAGCTTCCAAATTTTTTCACGAATTTCGATTGTTCTTTAACGTACTGAATTTTTGTAACAATGTACAAACTTCCAAAACTAAAAAAAGTAAAACCAAACGCAGACCATACGTAAAGTCCGTAACCATTCATGTTTAGTAATTCATTTATCATAATCTATCTAAGCCTTTATTTTTAATTTTTATCAGTTCTGTATTATATTTCATTAAAAAAATCAGTAGAGAAAATAGAGCAAATGCCGCAGTCATTATTCCTAAAGGAAATAACATTGAACTGTGTATTGAAGATTTAGCTAAAATATTTATTGATGCTGGTTGATGAAGTGTGTTCCACCAATCAACAGAATACTTGATTATTGGAACGTTAATTATTCCAATCAAGGTAATAATCATCGAAATTTTATAAACTTTTTCTTTATCTTCATAAATTCTCCAAACAATTAAATACATTCCATAAAAAAGTAGTAAAATTAACATAGATGTAATTCTTGCATCCCACGCCCACCATGTTCCCCAAGTTGGTTTTCCCCATATAGATCCTGTCACAAGAGCAATTAAATTGAAAACAAACCCTGAAGGAGCCAAACTTTTTGCAATTAAAAATAAATTTTTACTTTTAAAAATAAAACCTAAAATAGATAAAATAGTTATTGATGTAAAGATACCTAACGAAATCCAAGCTGCTGGAACGTGTACATACATAATTCTTACTGCATCACTTTGTTTATAATCCTCTGGAGAAAATATTAAAGCTTCAGCTAATCCAATAATTAAGACGATACAAAATAAACCAACCACATATTTTGGCAGTCTTGACGTGACTAAAAAAATTTTGTTTGGCTCAAAAATTTTAAACATTTTAGATGTATTATATTATTTTTATTTTGAGGGATATTTAATATCTAAATCTCTCTGATCAAGAATGCAGAGGGAGATAATAAGGGGTTAACGTTTAGCACTCTTGATCAGATATGTTAAATATTAACAATGATGTATGACAAAGGTTTGAACCAATTATGTCTTAAAAGTGATTAGTTAATTAATTTGACTGCTTAAAATAGCCTGTACCCTTTTTTCCTGAAAAAATTTCTTCAATTAGAGGGTGTTTGATTGGCTCATCAGAATCATCAATCAAAAGATTTTGCTCTGAGACATATGCTTCATATGTAATCTCATCATTCTCAGCTAACAAATGATAAAAAGGCTGATCTTTTCGCGGACGTACATTTTTAGGAATAGATTGATACCATTCTTCAGAATTATTAAATTCAAAATCAACATCATATATGACACCTCTGAAATCGAAGTGTTTGTGTTTTACTATTTCGCCGATTGAGAATTTAGCTTTTTGTATTGCCATTGGGTTTAGTATGGGTATTTAAATTTAAAAATCAATATCAAAAATTTTAAGGTTTTGTGAAATTGTGGATATGTTAGTATCTTCTTGTGAATAAATCTTTTATAAAATTTTTAACTGATTTTGGGCCTTTAGTAATATTTTTTTACTTTTATTATGAGAGTGATAAAAATTTAAAGATTGCTATTCCACCATTTATTGTCGCGACTCTATTGGCTTTAGCAATTATGTGGGTATTAGAAAAAACTATTCCTAAAGTTCCATTGTTAAGTGGAATTTTAATTACTTTTTTTGGTGGTTTAACAATCTACTTCGATAATCCAGTTTTTATTTATATTAAACCTACAATTATAAACATTCTATTTGGGTTGGCTTTGATATTTGGGAAATATTTTACAAAAGAACCAGTCCTAAAAAAATTGATGGGAAAATCTATTGCTTTAACAGAGGAAGGTTGGGAAGTTTTAAATAAGAGGTGGGTTTATTTTTTCTTTGGACTTGCATTATTAAATGAAATTGTCTGGAGAACTCAATCAGAAGAATTTTGGGTAAATTTTAAAGTATGGGGTTTGCTGCCTATTACTTTTATATTTACAGCTTTTCAAATTGGTTTGATAAATAAATATAAAATTAATGAATAGAAATTTAAGACTTGTAGTAAATAACACTAATCAAAAACAAATTGAGGAAAAATATTTTTTTGAAAAAGAGGAACTTAAAATCATTTTAGACTTATATGCTAAAATGGTTTCGGAAGGTTCATGGCGTGATTATGGTTTAAGTATTTCCAGTAAACAAGTAGGTTTTAGTGTTTTTAAAAATGCTGCAGATAATGCTCTATATAAAATTTGTAAAAATTTTAAGCCAAAAAATCCTAATCTTAGATATTCAATAACAGATGTAAGTGGAAAAATTTTAAAAAATTCTTACGACTTAAAATCTCTCTTAAAAAACACCAATTGGAAAAAACTTCAGAAATAATGATTATCTTCTTTGACCAAAGAGTCTTAGAAGCATTATCATTAAGTTGATGAAGTCTAAGTATAATGTTAAAGCACCCATTACAGCTTTTTTACCCATCAACTCACCTGAGTCAGTTGCAACATACATGTTCTTAATTTTTTGCGTATCGTAAGCAGTTAAGCCTACAAAAATTAGAACACCTAATACAGATATTACAAAGTACATCATAGATGACTTCATAAAAATATTTACTAATGAAGCTATGATTATACCAATTAGACCCATCATCAAAAAAGAACCAAACTTTGTTAAATCTCTTTTTGTTGTGTAACCATAGATACTCATTGCGCCAAAAGTAGCGGCTGTAATAAAAAATACTCTTGCAATACTAGCACCTGTGTAAACAAGCAATATTGAAGATAAAGATAAACCCATTAGTCCAGCATAAACCCAAAATAAAGTTTGAGCTTTTGCAAAACCCATTTTGTTAATTCCAAAACTCATATAAAATACGATTGCTAGAGGGGCTAACATTACTACCCACATCAAAGCAGAATTATAAATTGCATTCCCAAATCCAGTTAAAACAATTCCTGTGCTTGAGACTGACACAACTGCCATTTTAAAAGTTATTAACGAAACAATTCCAGTCAATAAAATTCCAGTTGCCATGTAATTGTAAACTTTAAGCATGTAGGCTCTTAAGCCTTCATCCATTACCGCAGTAGCTTGTTGAGCCTGTTGCGATTTAATCATATTTTCTCTATCTAAATTCATATAGTATATATAATGTTAGAATAACAATTATTCAAGACACCATAAAATATTAACAAAACATAAACAAATAAAGATGAATTATAAAAAACTAGGAAATACTGACATTGAGGTTAGCACAATTTGTCTCGGTACAATGACTTGGGGTGAACAAAATACTCAAGAAGAAGGTTTTGAACAAATGGATTTTGCATTGGATCAAGGGGTAAATTTTTGGGATACAGCAGAATTATATGCTGTACCACCAAAAGAAGAAACTTTTGGTCATACAGAGATAGTGATTGGAAATTGGTTTGAGAAAACAAAAAAAAGAGACAAAGTAATATTGGCAACAAAAGTAGCTGGCCCAGCAAGAGATTACATTAGAAATGGTGAAAATAATTATGGAATTAAAAATATAACAATTGCATTAAATGACAGTCTTAAAAGATTAAAGACCGACTACATAGACCTCTACCAACTACATTGGCCTGAAAGAAAAACAAATATGTTTGGTCGTTTAGGTTATGAACATAAAGAAGATGATAATTGGAATAATTTTGAAGATGTTCTTGGAAATTTACAAAAATTTGTGAAAGAAGGAAAAATAAGAGAGGTGGGACTTTCTAATGAAACACCATGGGGAGTAAATAAATGTCTTCAGCTTTCAAGAGAAAATAATTTACCAAGAATGATGTCTATTCAAAATCCTTATAGCCTATTAAATAGATCTTATGAAGTTGGATTAGCAGAAATCTCCATAAGAGATGAGATTGGTTTGTTAGCTTATTCTCCATTAGCAAGTGGATATTTAACTGGAAAATATAGAAACAACCAAATGCCTAAAAATTCTAGATTAGAGAGGGATGGAGATTTTTGGACTAGATACAATAAACCCAATACAACTAAAGCTGTTGAAGCTTATTACGAAATTTCAAAAAAACATAATATTGATTTTACACAAATGTCTTTAAAATTTTGTGAAATCCAACCATTTATGACTAGTGTTATTATAGGAGCAACTACAATGGAACAGTTGAAAACTAATATAGAAAGTGTAAATGTAAAATTAACTGATGAAGTTATTGAAGAAATTAATGAAGTTCAAAAAATTTACCCTAACCCATGCCCATGATTAAAAAAGTTTTAGCCCAATTATTTTTTATTTTTATTTTAAGTACATTTCAAAGTTTTGCTGAAGAAGTAAAAAAGGTTGGAAAATACAAAGATTGGGAGACAATGGTCTTAGTTGAAAAAACAGGAAATACGTGTTTTGCACAATCGTCTCCTGTTTTACAAGCACCAAAATCTAATAAAAGAGATGCAAGATTATTTGTAAGTTTTAGACCTGGAGATAAAATTGCAGATGAGATTAGCACTACACCAGGGTATGAATTTAATAAAAACAATAAAGTAATTGCAACATCTGGAAAAAATAAATTTAATTTTGATATTAAACAGCAAGGTTTTGCCTGGATGACAAGTAATAAAAATGAAAAAAAAATGATCAAAGTGATGATGAAAGGTTCAAGAATTATGGTAACTGGATTTAATGCTAAAGGATCACAAACAATTGATCATTATTCACTACTAGGATTTACGAAAGCATATAAAGCTGCAAAGAGCGCCTGTAGTTAGTTAAATGAATTCTAAAAAAAAAATTGTATTAGCCTACTCTGGCGGTTTAGATACATCTATTATTTTAAAATGGCTTCAAGAAAATTATAATGCTGAAGTTATTTGCTACACTGCAGATGTAGGACAAGAAATAGATAGAAAAAAGATCTTTAGAAATGCAAAAAAGTTAGGTGTTAAAAATATCATTATTCAAGATCTTAAAGATACTTTTGTAAAAGATTATGTTTATCCAATGATCAGAGGGCATGCTATTTATGAGGGTGTTTATTTATTGGGTACTTCGATTGCAAGACCACTAATTGCAAAAGACCAGATTAGAGTAGCCAAAAAATTTAAAGCTTATGCAGTATCACACGGTGCCACTGGAAAAGGGAATGATCAAGTTAGATTTGAATTAGGTTATCATTATTTTGGTCCTAAAATTAAAGTAATTGCTCCTTGGAGAATATGGAATTTAAAATCAAGAACTGACTTAATAAATTATGCAAAGAAAAATAATATTGAGATACCAAAAGATAAAAAAGGAGCACCACCCTTTTCAGTGGATGATAATTTATTACATACTTCAACTGAAGGTAAAGCTTTGGAAGATCCAAAAAATTTTGCTCCAGAATTTATATTTCAAAGAACAGTGTCTCCTGAAAAAGCTCCAAACAAGCCCTCTTTTGTGACGATAAATTTCAAAAATGGGGATCCAACTGGTGTTAATGGAAAAAAATTAAACCCTTCTAAATTATTACAGAAACTTAATTTAATTGCTGGTAAAAATGGCGTTGGAAGAGTTGATTTAGTTGAGAATAGATTTTTAGGAATTAAGTCTCGTGGAGTATATGAAACGCCTGGTGGAACACTCTTAATTATTGCACATAGAGCAATTGAGTCTGTTACATTAGATAAAGATACTATGCATAAAAAAGATGCAATTATGTCTAGATATGCAGAGCTGATTTACAATGGATATTGGTTTTCAAAAGAGAGAATCAAGCTTCAAAAAATTGTTGATTTAAAAAGAGGCAAAGTAAATGGCTCTGTGAAGTTAAAACTTTATAAAGGTAATGTGATAATTCATTCAAGAATTACAAAAAGTAATGCCTATTCAATGAAAAAAGTATCCTTTGAAGAAAATAAATTTTTTAATAAAAAAAATGTTGAAAGATTTATAAATTTTCACAAAACAAAACTATAATAAAAAATATTATGAATTTTATTCCTACGAGAGCTTCAGCTCTAGAAAAATTAGATTATTTCATTGAAAATGGATTAAAAGATTATTCAAAAGCCAGGAACTTTGATTATGGGCCTGATAAAAGAGACAATACATCTTGTCTTTCGCCCTATATTTCACATGGTGCTATAAATGAAATTGAAGTTATTCAAAAATCACTAAACAAATTTTCTTTTTCAAAAAATGAAAAATTTATTCAAGAAGTTTTATGGAGAACATATTGGAAAGGATGGTTAGAATTACGTCCTAATGTATGGACAGATTTTTTAGTAGAATTGAATTCAATAAAAAACAAATACAAGAATAATGAAAATTATCTTAATGCTATTGAAGGTAATACAAATATTGAATGCTTTAATTATTGGATAAAAGAACTAAAAGATACAAATTATCTACACAATCATACTAGGATGTGGTTTGCTAGTATTTGGATTTTTACATTAAACTTACCTTGGCAACTGGGAGCAGAATTTTTTTTAAAGCATTTATTAGACGGAGATCCAGCTTCAAATACGCTTGGATGGCGATGGGTTGCGGGTATACAGACTCAAGGAAAAAATTATTTAGCTTCTGAATGGAATATTAAAAAATTTACTAATAATAGATTTAATCAAATAAAACTTAATGAAAATGCTACTCCTAAAATTAGTGAAAAAACGTATACAATAATTAAAAAAGATTTTATCAATCCATCAATTGATGAACAAAAAACTTTAGTAATTTTTGATAATAATCTTTCCTTTGAAAGTTCAAATTTCACTGATATTCAATTTAAAAAAATTATTCTAATTAAACATAATAATAAAAATAGAGAAATAAAGTTAAGTGAAAACGTAGTGAGATTTAAGGAGCATTTAATTGAAGATCAAAAAAAACGGTTAGAACAAGAGAGTATTGAATGTGAAATATTTGACATTAATGATTTAAAAAATATTGATGAGGATTTCTATATTTTATATCCATCAATTGGAGAAAGTTTGGATTTTTTAATAAAGCTAAATATTAAAAATTATAAGTTTTTATACAGAAGCTTAAATTCTTTTTCTTGGCAATTCTGTAATAAAGGTTTCTTTAATTTTAAAAATCATATTCCTAAAATCGTAAGCAAATTTACATAAAATATGAAAATTAAAGTTTACGCAGATACAATATGTGGCTGGTGTTTTATAGGTCAAACAAACCTAGAAAAAGCATTAGAAGATTACAAAGATAAAAAAATAGAAGTTGAACACATACCTTTTCAACTAAATCCTGATATGCCTGAAAATGGAATATCAAGAAGTGATTATCTAAATATTAAATTTGGGGGTAAGGAATTTGCGGCCCCGATGTATGCATCAATGACTCAAAAAGCAAAAGAAGTTGGATTAAGTTTAGATCTAGAAAAAATTATTAAAACACCAAATACTGTTCTTTCACATTTACTGATTTTATTAGCAAAGGATAGTGGAAAAGAAAATGAAATCAAAAAAGAGATTTATACAAGCTACTTTATAATGGGTGAAGATATTGGTGACCAAAACGTATTATTTAAAATAGCTGAACATAACAATATTTCAAAAGAAAAAGTTATTAATTATTTTTCAGAGATTAATAAAAATAAAATTTACTCTTATCAAAACATTGCAAAGGAAAAAAATATTTCGGGAGTTCCTTTTTTTGAAATTAATGATCAATACGTATCAGGTGCACAAAGCTCTGAGTATTTAAAAAATTTTATTAAAGAAAATTTAAACTAAAATTTTAACTTTTTAATTTGTTTGGAATTTTTAAAATTTGATGGCTTTAAAAAAGCCTGATAACCTTTTTTAATTTTATTCCAATCTTTATCAATGATAGCATACCAAGAGGTATCCCTATTTCTCTTTTTATAAATTGTAGCCTGTCTAAAAACTCCTTCAAATTTAAAACCTAATCTTAATGCAGCTTTATTAGATCTTTTATTAAGACTATCACATTTCCATTCGTATCTTCTATACCCCAAAATTTCAAAAGCGTTTTTCATCATAAGGAACATAGCCTCTGTTGCTTCAACTGTTTTTTGTAAATTTTTAGCATAAGTAATCCAACCCACTTCGATCGTTCCTACTTCAGGTGTAATTCTTAAATAACTTGCTAATCCACAATAAGTTTTAAGTTTTTTTGAATAGATAGAATAAAAGAAAGGATTTCCAGATAACTTTTCTGTTGTTAGATATTTTTTAAACGAAGAAAAAGATTTATAAGGACCTGTTGGCATATAGATCCAATCAATTCCCTCTTTATCAATTGAAAAATTTTCATAGAGATCTTTTGCATGTTTCTTAACATTTACAGGCTCCAAAACACAATACTTACCAACTAATTTTTTTTTAGTTGGATATTTTGCTTTTTTAAATTTTACATGAAACCCTATTTTATATTTTTTCATAATATTTTTTTAAAATTCTCATAGAGTGATCGAGAATATTTGTTCATATCTTTCATATTATCTTTAGCTGCTTGGTCAAATTTTTCTAAAGCTCCTTCACCTAATTGTTCCTCTAAAGCTTTTTTATATTCAGGAACGCACCCCCATTCATTTACTGTTGTGTCTTTAATTTCGATATGAAATTGAATTCCATATGCATGATTTTGATATTTAAAAATTTGAAATTTTGTAACTGGGGATGAGGCAATTAATGTTACATCTTTAATATTTTCAATTCCTTGAACTTCATAAGAGTGCCACTGAAGACTTTTAATTTGATCAGGAAATTCATTAAAAAGCTTATCATTAACTTTTTCTTTACTAAAATTAATATCCATAATTCCAATCTCTGCTGGATTAGACTTAACGACTTTGCCACCAACTACTTCGCCTAAAAGCTGACAACCTAAACAGAATCCTAAATATGGTTTTTTTAAATCAACAACAAATTCTTTAATTCTTTTCTTTTCATCAATTAACCAAGGATATTGATCCTCCATGTATGTATCCATTGGTCCACCCATACAAAACATTCCATCAAATTTACTTAGATCATCAGGGATTTTTTCTCCCTCATCTAATTCTATGGTTGTTAACTTAAAACCATCAGCTAACATTAGATCTTTAATGTAGCCTGGGTCTTCAATTTTAATGTGTTGCAAAACAATAATGTTCATTTTTTTATTTTAAACCAGAGCATTTCTTTGAACAATATTTTACTTTATCCCAATTCAGTTTCCATTTTTTTCTCCATACAAATGGTCTTTTACAGACGGGGCAAATTTTTGAGGGTAAGTTTTGTTTCTTCAAGCTAATATTCTTTATAATTTGTTTTCCAAAGATCTAAAGCTTCTTCCCATGATGGTATTTCGTTACTCTCAAAACCATAAGTCGATCCTGTAGCAATTAAATTAAACTCTTTCATGGCTTTTGAATGAGTTATACCGTAAATAAATTCCATCATATAATGTCTGTCTTTCCAAGCCGTTAAGGTGTGTTTATAACCATTTACTTCTTTAACTTCACAAAATAAATTACCATCAGCTTTTTGAGCTGCTCTAAAAGATGGAATTGCTAATATCCAAAATTTGATTTTGGAAAGAAAATTTTTTGGTTTAAGACCTGTGATTGATATATACATATTAATTAGTATTTAACTTAATGAATTTATCAGCCTCAGATAAAATCATTTTTTTTCTTTCTGTTTTCATTTTATCAAAAATTCTTACCATCATTGATAGTCTTGGATTTGTTAGGAAAAATTTTCTATTTCTATCAATAAATCTCCAATAAAGACCATCCATTGTGTTGCACCAATCGCCTTTTTTAAAATCCATCATTTTCATGAAATAGCTTGATCCACAAATATAAGGTTTGGTCGCAAAAATTCCACCATCACTGAATAAACCCATTCCATAAACATTTGGAACCATCACCCAATCAGATGAATCCACAAACATTTCCATAAACCATTTGTAGACAATTGTTGGTTTGATTTCACAAAGATTCATAATGTTTGAGAGGATCATTAGTCTTTCAATATGGTGTGACCATCCATAATCTTTTGCATTTTTAATGGCATAATCTAATGGTGGAAGTCCAGTAGTTCCTTCATACCAACTCTTTTTCATTTTCCTATTTTGATTAAAAAAATTTTTAGTTTCCATTTCTTTTGAATAGCCCTGATAAATTCCTCTCATAAATTCTCTCCATCCAATGACTTGTCTCACGTAACCCTCAAGTGAGTTCATTCTAATTTTATTTTTTTTATGAAAGTCTAAAATTTTTTTTATTATGAATTCAGGAGTGATTATTCCTAAATTAATATAAGGACTTAAAGCACTATGAAATAAAATATTATCTTTCTGATCAACTGCATCTTCATAGTCACCAAATAAGTTTGATTTCTCTTTAATAAAAAAATTCAATAACTTTAAAACATCATCATATTCAGTTGCAAACCAGAACTGATTTATGTTGCCTGGGTGATCTTTAAAATTTTTTTCAATTATTGGTTTTAACTTTTTTGTATGTGTAGTTTCATTAATATTTGGAAATTTAGGAATTGATATGTTTTTTGGTAATTTATTTCTATTGTCTTCGTCAAAACTCCATTTACCACCTTGTGGATTGCCCTGTTTATCCATCAATATATTAAGCTCTCTCCTAGTATCTTTGTAAAATGTTGCCATAAATGGCTTTTTAGATTTACTTAGATATTTTTTAAAATTGTCTCTCGAATTAAGAAACATTGGAGTTTGAACAATATTCCATTTTATTTTTTCTTTTTTAAAAAAATTTGAAACTTTATTTTCAAAAAATTTATCCTCTATTTCAAAACTTGTAACTTCAGTAATTTTTTTTGATTTAATTATTGATTTTAATTTATCAGTGTAACTTAATTTGAAAATTTTATTGTTAATATCTAAATATTCTGTTTTAAATTTATCTTTTCTAAGTCTATCCAAATATGATCGCATTGATGACAAAAATAATAATATTTTTTGCTTATGATGTTTTTCATATGTACAAAGTTCGTAATCCTCTGCTAAAAAAAATAGGTGATCTTTTTTAAATTTATCTAAATAATTTAATGGAAATAATTGGTTGCCAAGTATAAAAAACAATTTCATAATTAAATATAACTAAAATAAATTTATATGTCAGATAAATATATTATCTTTGGTGCTACTGGTTCGATTGGTTCTAGTTTAGCAAAAAAATTAAAAGATTCTGGTCATAACATACATCTAGTTGCAAGAAATGAAGAAAGTGTTCAACAATTAGCAAGTCAACTTGATTGTGCATATACAGTTGCGGATGTTCTAGAAAATAACTTTATCGAAAAAGTAAAATCTGACATTCCTGAGGCAAAGGGTGTTGCTTATTGTGTGGGTTCAATAGATCTTAAACCTGTTAGAATGGTCAAAGAGCAAGATTTGAACAATTGTATGAAATTAAATCTTTATTCAGCAGTAGAGGTTATAAAAGGTTATCAGGAAAGTTTAAAAAAAAATAAAGGTTCAATTGTTTTATTTTCAACTGTTGCAGCCCAACGTGGTTTTACTAATCACGCAATTATTGCATCTGCCAAAGCAGCTGTTGAAGGTTTAACAGTTTCTCTTGCTGCAGAATTTGCGCCTAATATTAGAGTAAATTGTATAGCTCCAAGTTTAACAAATTCAAAAATAGCTGAACCAATGCTAAAGAATAAAGTTTTAGCAGAAGGCATAGCAAAAGCACATCCGTTAAAAAGATTGGGTGAAGGACAAGACTCAGCTGCTCTTGCGAAATTTTTACTTACAGATGAAAGTTCTTGGATGACTGGTCAAATCATTGCTGTTGATGGTGGTAGATCAAAACTTTCTTAAAGTGAAAAAATATTTCCTATTATTCTTGTTGTTATTATTTTGTTCTGAAAAAAGTTTTTCGGAAAACTTATCATTTACTAAAATTATAAATCTTGATGAGCCTTGGGGATCATCTTTTATTAATGAAAACGAATTAATTATAACTGAAAAAAATGGACAAATTAAAATTGTTAATGTTTCAAATGGAAATACAGAAATTGTTAATCATAATTTAAATTATACAGTATCTGGTCAAGGTGGACTTTTAGATATTCTCTTTCAAAATAATCAATTATGGATCTCCTATACAGAAGATAGAGGCAATTGGAAGACAAGTACTTCAATAGCTAAAGCAACATTAGATAAAAAAAATTTAAATTTTAAAAATATATTTCAAGCAAACCCACCAATAGACTCTGGTTATCATTTTGGATCAAGACTGGCTATAAAGGGTAATTATTTATTTGCATCTGCTGGTGAAAGAGGTGGTGGTATGATTGCTCAAGATCCAACAAACCATCCTGGAAGTATTATTAGAATTCATTTAGATGGTAGTATTCCAAAAGATAATCCAAAATTTGAGGGTAAATCAAATTGGTTACCAGAAATTTATCAAATTGGTGTTCGTAATCCACAGGGTCTAACCTATTCTTCTTTTGATGGAAAAATTTATGCAAGCAACCATGGTGCTAGAGGTGGTGATTGGTTTGGAGAAATTAAAAAAGGTGAAAACTATGGTTGGAAAATTTTAGGCTGGGGTGGAAAAAATTATTCTGGAATTCCAATTGGACCAAAATGGAAACCAGGTTTTACAAAAGCAATTCAATATTGGGTTCCATCAATTGCTGCAAGTGCTATCACAATTTACAAAGGAAATGAGTTTAAAGAATGGAATGGCCACGCTTTAATCACGTCGTTAAAAGACAAATCTTTAAGAAAATTAATCTTCAATGATTTAGAAAATGTTCAAGAAGAAATAATTTTTAAGGATAAGATTGGAAGAATTAGAGATATCCAAGTTCACCCAAACAATGGTAAAATTTATTTTTTATCTGAAAATAATTTATGGCTTATGGAAAAAAATTGATTAAATTTTTTTTTCTAATTGGAATTATTTTTTATAATTGTATTAATTTAACAATGGCAGAAAAACCTTATCATCATTTACCAAATGGAACTTTTAGAAATCCTGAAGGGTCACCAGTTAGAGCTAACGATATAAAATTTTCCTATAGAACATTTATTAAAGAAAAAAAGAAAATTGATATTACAGTTCCTAAAGATCATGTCATCGATAAAAAAATAGTTAAAGAAAATTTAGATAAATTTAAAGATGAAGATTATATTGCTTGGATAGGACATGCTACATTCTTAATCAAATTAGGTAAAACAACAATCATTACTGATCCAGTTTTTTCAAAGAATGCAGGTCCTTTAATATTTGGTCCAAAAAGATATGTGGAGCCTGCTATTAAATTGAAAGACATACCAAAAACGGATGTATTTCTACTTACTCATAATCATTATGACCACCAAGATATGTCAACCATTAGAAAATTTCCTTATAAAGATGCTAAGGTTTTGCTTCCTCTCAAACTTGGTAAATATTTCAAAAATTATAAAGATGTTAACGAAATGGACTGGTATGACAAAATACAAATTAATAATGATTTAAAGATTACATTATTGCCTGCAGTCCACTGGTCAAAAAGAAGTCTAACGGATACTAACAAAACACTATGGGGTAATTTTTTAATTGAATATAAAGATAAAAAAATATTTTTTGCTTGTGATACTGGATATGGAAATATTTACAAAGATCTTGGCGAAAAATATGGTCCTATCGATTTATCAATGATTAACATTGGAGCATATGATTTTAGACCAATGTTTGACAAATCGATTTATCATACAACTCCTGAAGAGGCTCTTAATATTGCTCAAGATTTAAAAAGTAAAAAAGTTTTGGGAACCCACTGGGGTACTTTTGTTTTATCATTAGAACCTATAATGGAACCTCGAGTGAGATTTAAAGGTAGTGCTGAAAAATTTGGTTTTAATAAAGAGGATGCAGTTATTTTTAAAATTGGTGAAATAAGTCCCCTTAAAAAATTATTAAATTATAATTAATTATCTAAAATTTTCTTTTTTGCTTTATCAAATTCTTCTTGAGTTAAAACCCCATCTTTAAGAAGATTATTTAAATTTGCTAACTCTGAACTAAGATTATTATTTGTGTTAGTATTGCTAGTTTCTGACTCTGATTGAGATTGATCTATCTCCTCATCTTGATTTTTTTTTGGTGCAAACTCAACTTTGGCTTTGAAACCTTTCATTATTGCCGAACCACCTAAATAAAAAACAAAACCCAAAATTGGTACTGCTAATCCAAAAAAAATTATTTTTTCCATTAATTAATCCTCATCTTCATCTCTCCAACCTTTTTCATACATTAAATACCCTGCTAATATTACTGCAAAAGTTCCTGCAATCATACCATAATCAAAACCAACCTGTTTTCCATAAAGATACCAACCAAGTTGTGTGGCTCCAATTGGAACAGCAGTCAGAAGTATCATAATAATTGCTATCCGATATGGATAAGGCGGTTTTTTCATATTCCCACTTTACCACAATCCAGAGATTATTAATTGAGACAATAAGGCTTATTATTATTTATCCAAACTTTTTAAATTTTTTAAGCAGTTATTAAATTCTGAGAGAACATTTGTGTTTTCGAATAAATGTTTTTCTGCTTGTGTTCTATAATAATCTTTAATTTCTATGAGTTTTTTCTTATCAAAATTTGCTATTTCAATTGCTTTTTCAACATATTCATCCTTTGACTTTACTATAGGTGGTTTATCTATCTTCATCTGTTTATAAGCTCCATAAACAATCCTACTTTTAAAAGCATTTGTAGGCATTGATACTGTTGGTGTGCCATAAAACATTGACTCATGAAAACTATTGCCAGCACCGAAGTATAGTGTGTCTAATAATACAGAAGACTTTCCACAAGTATTTATATATTCATCAGTATTCATTTTTTTTAGAACATTTATTTTTTCAAAATTACTTTTTAAATTTTTCTTTAATCTCTCTAAAATTTTATTACCAATTCTTTCATCAAAAATTATACTGATATTAGCTTTCTTATCTTTTTTAATTATTTCATTCATTATGTTGTCAAAATCAGGATGAAATTTTATTAGGTTTTGAGAACAAAAATAATTATTCTGTTCAGAAGATTGCTCTAGGCTTATTTTGTTTTCTATTACTGGTTTATAAAAAAACATTGGTAAGTAATTTAGAGATAAAAATTTTTCTGAAAAATCATCTTTTGTTCCATCTGTTTCTAATAGTTTTGATGAAATGAAATAATCAATAGAATCATTTGCAGTTGTAATTCCATGTCCCCATGATGTTATTTGAGTTTTAGCAAATCTTATAAATGAAAGATAATAAACTTCAGTAGATAAACCAATTTCAGGAAAAAAAGCTATGTCTAGATTTTTGTTTTTGATAACATTTACCTGTTCGTTAAAATTATTAGGTAAAATAATATTTTCTAAATATCCTATAGATTCTTTATGAACAAATTCATCAAATACTGGGCCTTTTTTAGTTTTGTTCAAATGAAAAATGGATATATCAAAATAGTTATTATCTAAGTTAAAAATTAATCCTTTGAATAATTTTCCAACTGTATGATTTGTTAGAAACTCTGAAATAAATCCAATTTTAGTTTTTTTATTTTTTATATTATTAGTAAAATCTTTATTTAAATCTGGATATATCTTTCTAAAAGTTTCAACTACTTTTTTATTTATCTCATAATTATTATATTGATCGTAAGACAGATTAAAAATTGGTGGATTAATTTTAATTTTGTTAATATCTAATGTGGTTTCGCTTTTTATTGAGCCTAAGTTTTCTAAAAATTTTTTTTTCTCTAAATCAATTTCATTTTGATCCATAAAAATCATTGGATAAAGTAACTTAATCTGTAATTCTATTCTTTTGTTTGATTCAATAAATGATTTATATTTTTTACAAAAAATTTTAATTTTATCGTATTTAAATAATGCTAAATAAGTTTGAAATCTTAATTCATATAAGTTATTTTTTTTAACATTTAAAATTTCTAGGTGATCTAAAATTTTTTCACAATTAATGTAGTCTTTTAAAAAAAAATTAGTTATTGCTAAATTTTCTAGAATTGATGGTCTATCAGGAAATATTTCTAAAGCTTTTTCAAATAAAGTTTTTGCTGAATCATACTCTTTCGATTGGAATTTTAATATTCCTTCTTCAAAAATTTTTTTTGCTTCAATTTCAGACATTCCTAAATTTAAGGAAATTAAATTGATCTTTTAAAACATTCAATTGTATTTTTTAATAAACAAGCAATTGTCATTGGCCCCACTCCACCCGGAACAGGAGTTAGAGCTTTTGCATTTTTTGAAACTTCATCGAAAGCAACATCGCCAACAATACCTTTGTCTGTCTTGTTTATTCCTACATCAATTACGATTGCATCTTTTTTAACCCAATCTCCTCTAACCAATTCTGGAATTCCAACTGCAGCTACAATTATATCTGCTTCTAAACACTCTGCTTTAAGATCTTTAGTTCTTGAATGAGTAATAGTTACTGTACAATTTTCTTTTAAAAGTAATTGAGTCATTGGTTTTCCATTTAAATTTGATCTTCCAACAACTACTGCTTTTTTTCCACTTAGGTTTGGCTCAATTTTTTTAATTAATAAATAACATCCAAGTGGTGTGCACGGTACAGAACTTTCATATCCAGATGATAGATTTCCAACATTCATTGGATGAAAACCATCTACATCTTTAGACGGTATGATTGATTCAATTACTTTTTGTTTATCAATATGTTTTGGTAAAGGTAACTGAACTAATATTCCGGAGACACTTTCATCTTTATTAAGTTCATCTATTTTGTCTAATACAGTTTTTTCCTCAACATTTTCTGGGTATCTGATTACTTCAGATTTTAGCCCAACTTCTGTTGCTGATTTCTCTTTATTTTTCACATAAATTTTACTAGGCGCTAATTCACCAATTAAAATTACTGTTAAACCTGGAACCTTATTATGTTTGCTTTTTAACTCCGTAACTTCTTGTTTAAGTTCCTCTCTTAATTCAGCCGCTGCTTTTTTTCCGTCTATTAAAATCATAAATTAAAATATTAATGGTGCAATGTAGAGTTTCATACACATTTCTATAAACCAAATCAACAAAAGTAATATGATTGGAGATATATCTAATGATCCCAAGTTAGGAAGAAATCTTCTTATCTTTACTAAAATTGGGTCGGTCAATCGATAAGTAAGTTCCAAAATAGCGTAAACAAATCGATTTCCTGTATTAAGAATATTAAATGCTATAAGCCAGCTTATAACAACATTGGCTACTACTACGTATGAATAAAGTTTTAAAATTTGTAAAACTAAATAAAAAATAGCTATCATTTTTTCTCGACATAAATTGATTGGCTAGGAAATGCAAATGATGCCTTGTTGCCTTCAACTATTTCTTTAATTTTAATAGCTAGTCTCTCTTTAACTGAAAGCCAATCATTCCAACTTCTGCTATTTGTAAAACAACGAACATACATATCAATTGAACTATCTGAAAATTTATCAACTCTGACCGCAACTCCAATTTTAGTATCAAAGTCAGTACTTTCTGTTATATATTTTTCTATTTCATCTCTAATAGTTTTAAGTTGGTCTACCGTAGTGTCATACTGCAATGTAATGTTCCAACTAATTAACCAATTAGATGTTTCACTCACATTTACTACAGCATTTTCTGCAAATTGAAAATTCGGAATAATTGCCAAAGACTTATCAAATTTTCTTATTGTTGTAGACCTAAAACCAATTTTTTCAACAATGCCTTCAATAACTCCATCAACTGAAATCCAATCTCCTATTTTAAATCTTTTTTCTACCAACACTAAAATCCCTGAAATTAAATTCTTGAATAAATCTTGTGCTCCTAGAGCAACTGCAACACCAAACAATCCTAAACCAGCAATAATTGGTCCTATTTTTATTCCCCATAATTCCAAAACTGCAGCCAAACCTAAAATGAAAATTAATATTTTTAATGATTTAATTATCCATCCAATTAGTTCTCGTGTTAAAATCTGATCTAAGCCACTTAGTATGTAAGAAATTGGTTCTATGATTTGATGAATGACCCAAAAGATCAATATGGTGATTAAAGTTCTATTTATTGTATCTACAACTTCTCTACCTTCCGCAGAAAAAGTCATATAATAACTTGCAATAAAAAAACCCAAAACTATTGGTAAAAATCTTGCAGGACCAACCATTGACTTAACAAAGGTATCATCAAGCTTATTTGTAGTTCTTTTTGAAATTAGTTCTAATTTTCTAATTATTAACTTTGAAATTATTCCTCTAAATATAAGAAATAATAAAAAAATCCCTACACCAATTAATATTTGAAATATATCTACTCCAAGAATTCCTTTATTCCATACTGATAAAAAAATATTAGAAAAATTATTTATTATTTCCATAATTAAATTTTATATAACAAAAACTCTTCTTCACCAGGATTAAAAAGGAAAATTTTTTTCCATTTAATATCATTTAGTATTGATGAGGCTTTTTCCCCCATACACATTAAATTAGTATTCATCCAATCATCTTTAAGACCTGAATTTTTAATAAAATTAAAAAAGCTTTTGGCACTATTTTCGGAATATATATAAACAATATCAGGTATTTTTTTTTTCAAATTTTTAATAAAATCTTTATCATCAAAAGTATTATGGATTGTTTTATAATTGATTAACCGATCAATATCATAACCCTTTTTTTTTAAGTCTTGATCTAATTCATATGAAATAGTTTCTCCACTGACATATAATAATTTGCCATCTGTAATATTATGATTATTTTGAATAATTTCTAATAAACTATTAACGCTTCCTTCTGCTGGAATGGTATTTTGAAATCCTAATGAAAGAATTTTTTTTTCAGTAGCTGAACCAACAGTAAAACATTTTATATTTTTATCTATCTTTCTCTTATCTAAAAATTTAATTGAATTTGAACTTGAAAAAATTAATGCTTCATATGGATCATAAGCAAAATCATTATTTTCGATTTTTTCAATTTTAAGAAGTGGTAAATGAGAAACATCATGACCTAAATCCTTAAATTTTTTAATCGTTATTAGGCTATCTTCTAAAGGTCTTGTTAATAAAATATGCATAAAATTTATTTTTTATAGTTATCACCTGATTTAAATTTTAATTTTTTTCCAATTTCTAAACCCAGTTCTTTATAGTTTTCAATATCATCTGTACCTTCTTCATAGTACTTTTGTGTACCATCAAGAGAAAAAAGTTCTGCCTTTAATGTAATTTTTTTATCTTTAATAAAAGAATGAGCGCCCACAGCTGTCTCACAATCTCCCTCTAGAATTTTTAGAACATTTCTTTCTGCTGTAGCTCTAATTTCTGTTTCCGAGTCATTAGTTTTCTTCAATAAAGATTTTGTCTCTTGATCATCATTTCTACATTGTAGTGTTATAATACCTTGGCCAGCACTAGGAATAATTTCATCTATTGAGAAAATTTGTGATATCTTTTTTTCTAAATTTAAAAATTTTAATCCAGCCAAAGATAAAATAATTGCATCATAATTTCCATCTTGAAGTTTTTGAATTCTTGTATCTACATTGCCTCTTATTAATTTAGATTTGAGATCATTTCTTAATCTATTAATTTGAAAATCTCTCCTATACGAAGATGTACCAATTACTGCATTTTGTTTAATATCTTTTATATTCTTTCCATCTCTACTTATTAAAACCTCTCTAGAATCATTACGCTTAAGGTAACAATTGCTATATAAACCTCCTGTCTCTATAGCTGGCATATCTTTCAATGCATGAACCGCAATATCAATATTTTTATCTAAAAGTTCCTTCTCAATATTTTTTGAAAATAAACCTTTTCCTCCTATCTCTGATAATCTTTTGTCTTGAACCTGATCACCTTTTGTAACAATTTTTTTAATTAGAATCTCCTCTTTAGTTAAATTACCTGAGTTAATTAAATATTGTTTTGCTTTTTCTGCATACAATAATGCTAATTTACTCCCTCTAGATCCAATTATGATTTTTTTCATAGTTTTACTTTTGTAACCAGTTCTACTATTTATAATATTAATTTATATGAGTAAAAAACCAATTATTCTTGGTATAGAATCTAGTTGTGATGAAACTGCTGCAGCAATAATCACTGAAAATGATCTAAATCAACCAGTGATTTTATCTAATGTTGTTTCAAGTCAAGAAGAAATCCACAAAGAATTTGGTGGTGTTGTTCCTGAATTAGCTGCAAGATCCCATTTAGAAAAAATCGACTGGATTGCTAAAAAGGCTATCAAAGATAGTGGTATTAATATTAAAGATATAGATGGCGTTGCAGCAACTGCTGGACCAGGTTTAGTTGTTTGTCTATCAGTTGGTCTAAGTTTTGGTAAATCTTTTGCTAATACATTAAATAAACCATTTATGGCTATAAATCATTTAGAAGGTCATGCTTTAAGTCCAAAACTTAATTCAATTATAAATTATCCTTATCTTTTGTTGTTAATATCAGGAGGACACAGTCAATATTTAATTGTCAATGGATTAGGCAACTACAAAAGAATAGGAACAACAATAGATGATGCTTTGGGTGAAGCATTTGATAAAACAGCAAAACTTCTTGGAATAGAGTTTCCTGGAGGTCCTCAAATAGAAATATTAGCAGAAAAAGGAGATCCAGAAAAATTCATATTACCAAAACCAATATTAAATAGAGGTGGATGCAATCTATCATTTGCGGGTTTAAAAACAGCAATACTAAAAATTTCAAAAAATATAAAAAGTGATCAAGATAAATATAATATTGCAGCTTCTTTTCAAAAGACAATTGAGGAAATAATGAGAAAAAAAACAATTGTTGCATTTAAAGAATTTAAAATGAAAAATGAATCCAAAAAAAATACATTTGTAATTGCTGGAGGAGTGGCAGCTAATAAAAAACTTAGAAAAATGTTCGAAGAAATTTGTGATGAACATAACTTTGATGCAATTTTTCCTCCAATAAATTTATGTGGAGATAATGCTGCAATGATTGGATTAGTTGGATTAGAAAAATACAAATCAAAATTATTTGATAATTTAAACTTTCCAGCGAATCCAAGATGGCAATTAGATGAGAAAGCCATCTTTTTAAAAGGAGCAGGTATAAAATTATAATGAATTATTGGTTGTTAAAATCAGAGCCCGATGTGTGGTCTTTAGATCAGCAAATTAAAGCCGGGTTCAAAGGTGCGCCTTGGGATGGTGTAAGAAATTATCAAGCAGCAAATAATTTAAAAAGTATGAAAAAAGGTGATCTTTGTTTTTTTTATCATTCAAATATTGGTAAAGAAATAGTTGGAATAGTTGAAGTTATTAAAGAATTTTATTTAGATAAAACTGACAAATCAGAAAGGTTTGTTGCCGTGACTGTTAGGTTTAAAGAAAAACTTAAAAGACCTATTTCATTAGCAGAAATTAAAAAAAATAAGGAATTAAGCCAATTATCACTTATTAAACAAAGCAGATTATCAGTGATGAATATTGATTCTAAAAGCTGGAAAATCTTATTAAGAATGAGTAAAACATAACAATGCCGAAAAAGAAAAAAAAGAAATCTAAAAAAGTTAACAAAAAAACTCCAAAAAGAAAGAAGGTAGTAAGGAAGTCTTCAAAAAAAATTAGAAAAAAGAAAAATATAAAAAAGAAAAAAAAATTTAAAAAGAAAATAGCTAAAACAACTGAAAAAAAAGAACAAGAGTTAGTAATTAAAACTAGGCCTGAATGGGTAAAAAACAGTTTAGCTAACAAAGCTCAGTACACAAAAAAATATAACGAATCTATAAAAAATAATAATGAATTTTGGGCTAAAGAAGGAAAAAGAATTTCTTGGATCAAGCCTTATACAAAAATTAAAGATGTAAAATATAGTAAGACAGATGTTAAGATAAAATGGTTTGAGGATGGGACTCTTAACGCATCTGCAAATTGTATAGATAGACATCTTGAAGATAAAAAAGATGAAACTGCAATCATTTGGGTTGGTGATGATCCAAAAGATAGTCAAAAAATTACTTATAAACAATTACATCAAAAAGTTTCTAAAGCTGCAAACGGATTAAAAAAATTAGGGATTAAAAAAGGTGATAGAGTAACAATTTATTTAACCATGGTGCCTGAACTTGCGGTTCTTATGTTAGCCTGCACTAGAATTGGTGCAGTGCATTCAATAATTTTTGGAGGATTTTCAGCTGACTCTATCTCAGGGAGAGTAAACGACTGTGAGTCTGAATATATTATTACTGCTGATGAAGGTGTAAGAGGTGGAAAGACAATTCCATTAAAAGAAATTACAGATGAAGCTTTAAGAAGTTGTCCAAATGTTAAAAAATGTATTGTAATAAAAAGAACTGGAAACTCTGTTAGTTGGGATTACGATAGAGACGTTTGGTATGATGACTTAATCAAAGATGTTTCAAACCATTGTGAGCCTGAAGAAATGAAGGCAGAAGATCCAATGTTTATTTTGTATACTTCTGGCTCAACTGGAAAACCTAAAGGTGTTCTGCATACAACAGGTGGCTATATGGTGTATGCTTCAATGACACATCAATATATTTTTAACTATAAACCAAAAGATATTTACTGGTGTACCGCTGATATTGGTTGGGTTACAGGACATAGTTATATCATTTATGGTCCGCTAGCTAATGGTGCAACTACTGTCATGTTTGAGGGAATTCCTACATATCCTGATAGTTCTAGATGGTGGCAGATTATTGATAAATATAAAGTTAATATTTTTTATACAGCACCAACTGCAATAAGAGCCTTAATGAGAGAGGGTGATGGACCCGTAAAAAAAACTTCAAGAAAATCTTTAAAACTTCTAGGAACAGTTGGAGAACCAATAAATCCAGAAGCTTGGATGTGGTATTATAAAACGGTTGGTAATTCAAAGTCACCAATTGTAGATACTTGGTGGCAAACTGAAACGGGCGGTATTATGATTGCTCCACAAACAGGTGCAATTAATTTAAAACCTGGTTCTGCTACAAAGCCATTTTATGGAATAAAGCCATCACTTGTTGATAAAGATGGAAACGAGATTAAAGGTCCAGGTGAAGGTCGATTGTGTATTTCTCAATCATGGCCTGGTCAAATGAGAACTGTATATGGCGATCATCAAAGATTTATAGACACTTACTTTTCTCAATTTGATGGAAAATATTTTACTGGAGATGGATGTAAAAGAGATAAAGATGGCTATTATTGGATTACTGGAAGAGTAGATGATGTTATCATAGTATCAGGACACAATTTAGGGACGGCAGAAATTGAGAGCGCTTTTGTGGCTCATCCAAAAGTAGCTGAAGCCGCAGTGGTTGGGTATCCACATGACATTAAAGGTAATGGGTTATATTGTTATGTAACTCTCAATGCAGGAGAGCAAGAAAATGGAGAGCTAGAAAGAGATTTAAAACTGTGGGTTAGAAAACAAATCGGTCCTTTAGCTACTCCTGATTTAATTCACTTTTCACCTGGTTTGCCAAAAACAAGATCTGGAAAAATTATGAGAAGAATTTTAAGAAAAATTGCAGCGAATGAACATGATCAATTAGGTGATACAACAACTCTAGCTGATCCTTCAGTAGTTGATAGTTTAATTGAGAATAGGAAGAATATTTAAAATTCTATTCTTTCACTAAATTCTTTTTTAATTATATCCCATTTAAGTATCATTGAATTAAGTACAATCTTTCGATCAAGATCTTTTAATTCATCGGCTATTGGTGCCCATTTAAATAAAGAAAGTGCACTCGGATTAAATGGATAATCGTTAATTTGATTTTCCCAATTAATTTTATTTAATCTTTCTTTAAAATTTTTTTTTGCTTCATTAATAATATCTTGTGGCATTTTGTTTGATAATTCATCATCAAGAATATTGAGAAAAATTTCTTCGGCATTATGTAAACTATCAAAATGAAAATTAATTTTTAAATATGAAAAAACATAAAAAGTTAGATCTTGTAAAGAAACTGCGTAGATATTCCATTTAGCTAAATTTACTGATTGCATAAACTCATCGTTTTCAAAATGTAAAACGTATCTAGTGCCCATTCTAGTTTTAAGGTAACTATAAAGTGTTACTTGCGCCACCCATGCAGATTTAGTTTGAATAAATTCCTCAAGATCATTTAAGTTCTGTAATTTCTTTTTAGGAATAAAAGCTTTAAACAATGCAAATAAGTAAACTTTAAAATCTGAAAGTTTCAAATCACGCCACGTAAATTTACTTTTTGACATAAATTAAGAGTTTTCATATCACTTATAGTATAAAATGTCCCTATTTTGGGCAATTTTTACTCTTTTAATCTATTTCATAATGGTTAGAGTTTTCGCCAGTTATAACTAACAAGGAGAGAGATATAATGTCTAAACAAGCACAACACTGGGAAAAGACCAGAGGTTTGCTATTTATTACTTTAGCAATCTGGGCTGTGTTCTCAATGGGTATCTTCCTTTTTGGAGCCGAACTTAACGAAACGACTGGACCATTTGGTTATCCACTAACATATTGGTTCACGTGTCAAGGTTCTCTTGGAATTTTCGTAATCCTAATTTTTTGGTTTTCGAATAGACAAGAAAAAATTGATGAGGAATTCGGCTTTTCTGAAAAAGGAGGCGATTAATGTTAAAAGGTAATTTTATAGACAATTTGCCTAAGGTTTATGGAATCTATACAGGAGGTTTTTTAGCTTTCATAATCATTATGGCAATTGCTGAACAAGCAGGTATGTCTGCAAAAGCAATTGGAATTTGTTTCGTTGCTTTTACAGTAGCTATCTATGCGATAATTGGTTGGCTATCACGAACAGCTCAAGCCGACGCTTACTACGTAGCTGGAAGACAAGTACCGACTGTATTCAACGGAATGGCAACTGCAGCTGACTGGATGTCAGGTGCATCATTCGTTGCAATGGCAGGTGGTATATACTTCAAAGGTTATGGTTACATGGCGTTACTTGTAGGTTGGACTGGTGGTTATGTGTTAGTTGCATCATTATTAGCACCATACTTAAGAAAATTTGGCTGTTACACAGTTCCAGATTTCGTAGGTACAAGATACGGTGGTAATTTAGCAAGACTATGTGCGGTAATAGTTTTAACTGTTGCTTCATTTACGTATGTAACTGCACAAATTAACGCTACAGGTACTATTGCATCTGTTGCTCTTGATATTCCATTTCAATACGCTGTATATGTTGGATTAATAAGTATTTTATTATGTTCAATGTTAGGTGGTATGAGAGGAGTAACTTGGACACAAGTTGCACAGTACATTGTACTAATCATAGCTTATTTACTTCCAGTATTCTGGATCAGTAACAAAATTGGTGCAGGTTTCTTCCCGCACTTCATGTTAGCTGATGAAGTTGCCAGAATTGGTGAATTAGAGGCTCAGTTTGGTTTTGTTGCAAATTCTAAAGAGGATCTTGCAATGGTGCCAAAAGGCTTAGCTGGAATAACTAAAGCTCACTCTGCAGTAAATGCTTCGCCTTGGCAGTTTATTTCATTAGCACTAGCGATGATGATGGGAACAGCTTCATTACCGCACGTGATGATGAGATATTTCACAACTCCAAGTGTAAAAGCAGCTAGAAAATCAGTAGGTTGGTCAGTATTCTTTATCTTCCTACTATATTCGTCTGCACCAATGTTAGCGACACTTTCAAAACTATCATTGATTGATCCGTCGTTACCGACTGGTATCATTGGTAAATCTATTGCTGAAGTACAAGCAATCGATTGGTACCAAAACTGGAACCAAGCTAATCTGATGTTTATCAGCGACTTTAACGGAAATGGAACTGTTGAATTAAATGAGTTCTTCATGGGTGGTAAAGCCGTTGTGTTAGCAACACCAGAAATAGCTGGATTACCATATGTAATCTCAGGTCTAGTTGCAGCCGGTGGTATGGCAGCTGCCATGTCAACAGCAGATGGTTTAATTCTAGCAATTGCAAACGCTATATCACATGATGTTTACTATAAAATCATTGATCCAAAAGCGGAAACTGCAAAAAGACTAGTTGTTGCAAGGGTATTACTTGTGGTGATTGGTTTTGCTGGAGCTACAATTGCAGCAATGGAAATCCAAGGTATCTTAGGTTCGGTAATCTGGGCTTTTGACTTTGCGATGTCTGGTTTATTCTGGCCACTTGTACTTGGTGTATGGTGGAGCAGAGCTAACAAAGAAGGTGCAATAGCTGGTATGCTATTAGGACTAATATCTGGTTTTGCGTATCTAGTTTGGGTACGTAACGGCGGAGCTGGTTTCCTAGGTATCACTCAGTTAACATTTGGTATCTTTGGATCTACTGTTAGTTTAGTTGCAATGGTTGTTGTAAGTTTAATGACAGCAGCACCTAATGCAGCTACTCAAAGAATGGTTGATGAGTGTCGTGTACCTGCAGGTAAAACTGTAATTGGTAAATAATACTTATTAAATTTAATTAATTTAAGGGGCGATTTATTCGCCCCTTTTTTTTTGTTCTTTTATCTAATATAAAACTTATATGTCATCAGGATTATCAGCAAACTTTCATCCCTTAGTCTATATAATTGATTATGCTTTAGGTATGATCATGTGGACTTTGATTGGTAAGGTTGCAATGAATATTTTTCAAAAAGAAGATTCTGAATTTTTTTTTATGAAAGTGTTTGTAAAAATAACAAATCCATTTATTAGACTTTTTAAACCAATAACACCAAAATTTATAATTGGTCCATTAGTACCATTATATATTGCATGGTTCTTTTTTATGATTAGATTTTACTTAATGCCATGGGTGCTTGGTTATTCTGTAATGGGTATGCTATCATTTCCTCTTGAAAGTGAAATTTCTAGACAAATTTATCAATTTTTTAATTCAATTAAATTTTAAAAATTGATACTACTAGTAATTGCTATCAATGAAAAAAATACAAATTTCACCCTCAATACTTTCAGCTGACTTTAGTCAACTTGGTAATGAGATAAAAAAATTAGAAAATGCTGGGGCTGACATGGTTCATGTTGATGTAATGGATGGACATTATGTTCCAAATCTTACTATTGGACCTCCTGTCATTAAATCACTTAGAAAACATACTAAACTTAAGTTTGATGTTCATCTGATGATTGCTCCTGTCCACAAATACATAGTAGATTATGCAGAAGCAGGAGCTGATATAATTACAATTCATCCTGAAGCAACTGATAACTTGCAAGACTCAATAACAAAAATTAAGGATTTAAAAAAAAAAGTTGGAATTTCATTAAATCCAGAAACAAAAATTGAAATAATAGAGAAATTTTTAAATCAAATTGATTTAGTTCTTATAATGAGTGTAAATCCAGGTTTTGGGGGACAAAAATTCATACCTGAAGTCTTAGAAAAAGTTAAAAAATTAAAGATAATTCGTGAAGATAATGAATTTAATTATGACATAGAAATTGATGGTGGAATTAATTTTGAGAATTCAAAGAGTGCAATAGAAGCAGGAGCAAATATCCTGGTCTCAGGAACAACTATTTTTAAGAGTAATGACGGCGATATCAAAAAAAATATAGATTTATTGAAATCGGTTTAGTTAGCTATTCTTAATATAATCTGTTTTATATGCTGAATAATTTAAGAAATTTATATCTTAATTCTTTTTTATATGACAAAAAAATTTCTAAATACACAGATCTTCAATTTAAATATAAACCAAGCACTTACCTTCTATCTTCTCTAATTAAATTCAAAACAAAAAAAAATAACATTACTGATTTTTCATTAGAAGAAATATGGACAAATAAAAAACTTAACGAGAAACAATTTAAAAGATTAAATAATTTTTTTTGGATTTTTAGTTTAGATCTAAAATCTTCTAGTAATGATGTACAAAAAGTAATTACAAAATGGATTAATGTAAATAACAAATATAACTCAAAAAGTTGGGAAATAAGCGTTGTATCAAAAAGAATCATTTCATGGTTATCAAATTCTAAATTAACTTATGATAATGGGACTAAAGAGTACCAAAAAGAATTTGATTTAATACTACAAAAACAAATTTTACATTTATT
Organism: Candidatus Pelagibacter sp.; assembly: GCF_052049975.1. Classification (GTDB taxonomy): domain Bacteria; phylum Pseudomonadota; class Alphaproteobacteria; order Pelagibacterales; family Pelagibacteraceae; genus Pelagibacter. Next base: position 472,493 of record NZ_JBNGYZ010000001.1, read on the forward strand.
AAATCAAATAAATCATTCAAAAAATTATAAAAATAAAATAATAAGTATTTCTGCAATAATTCTTTTTTCTCTTTGTTACAGTGAACAAACAAAAAATTTAGATGCTGGATTAGATTTATTAAAAAAATTTATTAAAGAGACTTTTGATAAATATGGGTTCCCAAAATCTCGTAGTATTAAACATTCTATATTTTTTTTAAAATATTTAATATTGATTAGAGAATGGTTTAAAGAATCACAAAATGTTATACCTGAGTTTATTGATGAATATATTTTTTATTTAGGTCAATCTTACTCATTCTTTTGGAAAAATATCAATTTTGATCCACACTTTAATGGTAACAATTTATCTGAAAATTTTGAATTTGATCAATATTTAAAAAGATGTGGTTATTCATTTAAAAATAAAAATTATGAAAATTCAAATTATGTATCCTTAAACAATAAAAAAATTAATTTATTTATGGATATTGGACCATCACCTGAGAAAAATTTTTCAGATGAATATCAAGCTGGTTCTCTTTCTTTTGAATTTTTATCTAATGGAAAAAAAATTTTTACAAATGCAGGTTATTATGAAGGTTCAAATCATCAATTAAATGAACTATGTCGATCTTCGGCTCTACAAAATACTTTAGTATTAGATGATAATTCATCATGTAAATTTAGCAGGAATTCTAAAGGTAAATATAAAATTAATACGAATCTAAAAATAATTCAAAAAAATATTGTTTTTGAAAAAAATTATTGGAAAATAAATGCTTCTCATGATGGCTATTTGAAAAAATATAATTTAATTTATGAAAGAGAAATTGAATATTTTCCTGAAAACTACAAATTAATTGGTACTGATAAAATTAAAGGTAAAAAGGATTTGCCAAATCTTAAATTTGATATTCGTTTTCATTTAGACCCATCTTCAAAAGTTATGAAAACCCAAGATAATAAAAATATACTAATTGAAATTGCTGATGAAGGTTGGAAATTTAGTTGTAAAAATTATGAAGTAAATATCGAAAATGGGCTATTTTTTAACAGTAAAAGTACGTATGTTGAAAATCAAAATATTTTTATATCAGGGATAATAAATTCAAAAAATAATGATATTAAGTGGGAATTAATAAAAATATAATGCCAAAAATTAAAAGAGCCTTAATTTCATTATCTGATAAACAAAATTTAAAGCCACTATTAAATTGTTTAAGAAAATATAATATTCAAATAATCAGTTCTGGGGGAACATTTAAAGCGATCAAAAATCTTAAATTTAAATGCATTGAAGTTTCAGATTTTACTAATTCACCCGAAATATTAGACGGTCGTGTCAAAACTTTACACCCTAAAATTCACGCTGGTATTTTAAATAAGAGAAAAAACAAAAGACACAGTCAAGAATTAAAAAAAAATAGCTTTGAAAATATTGATCTAGTTATAGTTAATTTTTACCCATTTGAAGAAACATTAAAAAATACAAATAATCATAATAAAATAATTGAAAATATAGATGTTGGCGGACCAACAATGGTAAGAGCTGCCGCTAAGAATTACAATGATGTTACAGTGATAACATCGACAGACCAATATGAAGAGCTTATTAATGAACTGAATTTAAACAATGGCTCAACCACAATTGAATTTAGAAAAAAAATGTCAAAGTATGCATTTACCGAAACTGCTCACTATGATTCTTTGATCTCTAATTATTTTAACAAATTAACTAATGATAGTTTCCCAAAAAGAAAGGTCTTTAGCACAAATATAATTAATAAATTAAGATATGGAGAAAATCCTCATCAAATGAGTGCCATTTATTCTTCCAATCATTTAAATTTAAATCAATTAAGTGGAAAACAATTAAGTTATAATAATCTAAATGATATTTTTGCTGCCTTAACAATTTCAAAATCATTACCAAATAATAGTGGTGTCGTTATTGTAAAACATGCAAACCCTTGTGGTGTGTCTATTAAAAAAGATCAAGTAGAATGTTATAAATTAGCACTTGCTTCTGACCCTGTTAGTGCATTTGGAGGTATTGTATCATGCAACTTCAAAGTAAATAGTAAATTAGCTATTGAATTAAATAAAATCTTTCTCGAAGTTATAATTGCTAATGGATTTGATCCTGGTGCATTAAAAATATTAAAAAAAAAGAAAAATTTAAGATTAATCAATGCTGACCAATTTAAGTTAACTGAGAATTATAAAATTAATTCTCACAATGATGCATTTTTGATTCAAAATGAAGATATGATTCAATTTAAACCTAGTGATTTCAAAATAGTTTCAAAATTAAAACCTTCAAACTCTCAAATGAAAGATTTGATTTTCGCCTTTAATGTATGCAGATATGTAAAGTCTAATGCTATTGTCTTAGCTCACAATAACTCAACAGTTGGTATAGGCTCTGGACAACCTAGTAGATTAGATAGTTGCCAAATAGCAATAAATAAAATGAGAAAATTTGTTAATCCAAAAGACGACATCGTTGCAGCCTCAGATGCTTTTTTCCCATTTGTTGATGGTATCGAAAAATTAGTTCAGTCAGGAGTATCTGCAATTATACAACCATTAGGATCTATAAGAGATAAAGAGATAATTAAATTTGCCAACGATACAGAAACAGTTTTAGTTTTTTCAAAAACTAGACATTTTAGACATTAGTGATTTCATCGATTTTAGCGGCCAAAATAAAGTCATTTTCTGAAAGTCCTTCTATAGCATGTGTAGTAATACGTATAATTGCATAACCCCAACCAAAAATAATATCTGGATGATGTCCTTCTTCCTCAGATATTTTCCCTACATCATTAATAAATTTTTGACTTTCTAAAAAATTCTTAAATTTAAATTTTTTTTCTAAATAAAAATTTTTTTTCTCATTGTTAAGCACATCCCATCCATCAACTTTTTTTTGATATTTATGAATTTGAGACACATCAAAAGGAATTACACCACCTTCACATGGAACACATTTTTTTTTCTTTAGATCAAGATCATCACTCATTTTTTAAAAAAATTTTTTCATTATCAGAATCTTTTTTTATTAAATAAAAATTACCTATAGTATTATGACTTTTATCTAATTGTTTAATTAAATCCAAAATATCAGACTCTGTTAATTGTTTTTTTTTGTTATTATAAATTGAATAATTATATTTCATTAAAAAGTTACTTAAGTAGTTTCTATTATTATAATTCTCAAAGATAAATTTTGATAACTCAATAATTATAACAGGTGAATAGTCTTCTATTATTTTTGAAGCGCCTTCCAAAGCTTTAAACTCATTTCCTTCAATATCTAATTTTATTATCAAATTTTTACCTTCAAATTCTTTATTTTTCAAAACATGATCTAAAGTCTTAGTTAATACTTTTTTCTTTGCTTTCAGGTTAAAGTTTTCATGTGAAATAGAACTTTCCCAATCATTTTCGCTTTCAAAGAATTCTAAGCTTTCATTATTTTCATTTGATAACGCACATTGAATTAGATCCACATTTTTAAAATTATTTAATTCAATATTTTTTTTATATGCTTCACATGTATTCAAAGATGCCTCAAATCCAATAACAAAGTTTTTATTATTAAGACTGGCAGCATAAAGAGAATAAAAACCATAGTTTGAGCCACAATCTAAAAAAAGAATTTCTTTCGATTGGGAAATTTTATTTATGATATTTAACTCTGTTACATCGTCAAAACCACATTTTCTTAATAAAGCGTGTGAGGTTTTATTTTTTTTATAACTTGCGTAAACTTTAAAGTTAAAAATATTAACTATTATGTCGTGGTTTAAGAATTTTCTACAGATCCTAAAAAATAAATAGTAAATTAAATTGTTTTTAAAAAATCTAATATCTTTTTTCTTAACAAATTTTTGGAAAATAAACGTTATATAATTCAATATTTTACAGTTAGTTGGAGCGGGCAAAGGGGGTCGAACCCTCGACCTTCTCGTTGGCAACGAGACGCTCTACCACTGAGCTATGCCCGCATTTAAGATGGAATATATCTATCTCTTTAATTTCTATCAAGCAATATTAAATTGTTTGTAATAATATTATTGATACATATATTATGTCCATGAAATCTACAGCTCTACCAAAAATAATTCCGGTATTTCCTCTAAGTAATTTTATCATCTTTCCAAAAACAGCTGTACCACTAAATATCTTTGAACCTCGATATATTGAGATGATAAATGATAGCATGAAATCAAATAAACTTATTGGCATGATTCAACCAAAAAAATCAAACGATATTGATAATTTAGTCCCAGAGTTACATGACGTTGGTTGCCTTGGAAAAATAGTTGGATTTAAAGAAACTGATGACAAAAGATTTCTAATTGAACTTAAAGGTCTAATTAGATTTGAAATCTTAACCGAAATTCATAACGGAAAAATTTATAGAGAATGTGAGGTAAAATATAATAATTTCGAAGAAGATCTTTTAGAAAAAAAAGAGGATATAAAATTTTCTGATTTAGAATTGATATTCAAAGATTTAAAAAGTTTATTTGAAAAAAGAGGTTTTATTATTAACTGGAAAGCTCTTGAAAAACAAAGCTTAGATGAAACAATAAATGCACTTGCAATGGCTTCGCCATTTACACTAGAGGAAAAACAAATTTTATTAGAAGCAAAAAGTTTACAACAGAGAAAAACAAAAATTTCTGAGATTTTAACAACTTATTCTTACGACAATTTCAATAATACCACACTTCAATAACTAATTTAAATCTCCCATATCAGCAAAGGATTTAAAGACATTATTTAGTTTTTTATTTTTTATGAAATGAGAAATACTTTGATTAAGAAATTTGTTATTTAACTTTCTCTCAAAATTAAAAAATTCATATATGAAATCTATACCATTAGAAAATAAATAATTTTTTGATTTAGTATATTTTTCAAATTCATAGTTAATTGATTTATCTATAGGTAAGCCCAAATTAATTCTATTTCTAATTAAAACAACCAACTTATGTATATCTCTAATTGTCATATTGAATCCTTGCCCAGCCAAGGGATGAATTCTATGAAGCAAGTCTCCAAATGCTAAAATATTTTTATGATAATAATTACGGAGATTAGAAGCTTTTAATGGAAAACGATTAATTTCATTTACCCTAATAATATTTAATTTTTTATTATAATTTTTAATTAATTTAATAAATTCCTTCCTATCAATTTTTTTTTTGTTGTTTAAAGAATAAACTATTGAAGTTTCTGAATTTGATATTGGCAGAAAAGCAATTGGGCCATTCTTGGTAAAAATTTGAATTGCTTGATTATTTTTAATATTTTTATGCCTTAAAACAGTTGTATAAGCGTATGAATTATATTGTTTTTCAAATTTTTTATAAAAATATTTTTTTGTAATACTACTTTTATAATCGGAGTTTATAATTAAATCATATTTCTTTTCTTTTGAAAGTTTAACTACCTTAAATTTTTTTTCTTTTTGTAAGCTTTTTCTTAATATTTCTTGTAGTTCATAATTTCTAACAATTGAGAATAAATATTCTTTGTCTTTAAAAGAAAATAATTCCTTATCTAAATTGTTATCTGATAAAATTCTAATATTAGTTATCTTCCATGATAATTTATTTATGTTACATATATTTTTATTAAATTTTTCAATATTAGATTTTGAAATACCAAGCGTTCTAGATTTTGAGTAATTTTCTATTTTTCCCTTTGATACTAAGTCAACATTTAGTCCAATTTTGAGTAAAGCTTTGGCTAATGCTAAACTAGTAAGATTTTGTCCAAGAATACAAATGTTCATATAATTTAATTTTAACAACAAAAATTAGATGATACAAAGTGATATATTTGATTCATTTTTATGGATATAAAAAATCTGACAGCTGTAACTATCAATTTTATTTCCAAAAGATTATTGGAAATTTTTGGAATTATTTTCACTTTATCAGGTGTATTATTGCTTATTGCTCTAATCTCATATTCGCCAGAAGATCCAAATTTTATCTTTCCTAAAGATACAGAAATAAAAAATTTTTTGGGATTTCAGGGTAGCTTTACTTCAGATATATTATTCCAATCTTTTGGGATAGTCTCATACTTAATACCATTTACCTTAATTTTTACTGGGATTAATATATTTAAATTAAAACAAATTTTTTTCTCAATTGAAAATATTTTCTTTGGAATATTGTATATTATTTTTGGCACTATTTTTCTTAATTTGTTTTTTAATGAATCATTTAATTTATTTGTAAATGGAAATGGTGGATTTATAGGAGAATTTCTAATAGGAACAATTTTAGGTAAACTTTTTTTATCTAATAAAGATATTTCATTTTATTTTTTAATCTTATTAATAATTTGTTTTTTTTTATTAAGTATCAGTTTTAATTTAAAATTGTTTTTTAAAATATTTAAAAAAATTTATTTAAATCTATTTTCCAAAAATGATAAAAATTATACTGATAAGAGTGAACTTATTGAAGAATATATACCTGAAGATCAAATCAAAAATTTAATTCAAGAAAATCTTCCATTTATAAAAGAAAATAAAGACATAGAAAGAAAAGAAAACAAATATAAAATACCAGATTTAAAATTACTTAAAATTCCCTCAAAATCTGAAAGAAACGAAACAAATAAAAATCAAAACTATGATTCTGAATTCTTAGAAAAAATCCTTTTGGATTTTGGAGTGAGTGGTAAAATTAAGAAGACTAGTCAAGGCCCTGTAGTAACGCTAAATGAATTTGAACCTGCGGCAGGAGTTAAAGTTTCAAAAATTATTAACTTATCAGATGATATTGCAAGAAATACTAGTTCAGAGTCAGCTAGAATTTCAACCATTCCAGGAAGTAGCACAATAGGTATTGAGCTTCCCAATCCTGGTAGAGAAAATGTTTATCTGAGTGAAATTTTAGATAATTCTGATTTTAAAAAAAAAGAAATTAAATTACCTATTGCTTTAGGAAAAAGTATATCAGGAACTCCTTTAATAGGTGATTTATCAACCATGCCTCACTTATTAATTGCTGGTACTACTGGTTCAGGAAAATCTGTTTGTATAAATACAATTATTCTTTCCCTTCTCTATCGTCACTCTCCAGACAAATGTAAATTTATTTTAATTGATCCAAAAATGTTGGAACTTTCTACATACGAAGGTTTGCCCCATTTATTATGTCCTGTGATCACTGAGGCTAAAAAAGCAGCATCTGTATTAGGTTGGGTCGTAAAAGAAATGGAAAGCAGATACAGATTAATGACTAAAGAAAATGTCAGAAACATTGACGGTTATAATTCAAAGCACAAACTGCCTATGCCGTATATAGTTGTAGTAGTTGATGAAATGTCAGATCTAATGTTGGTTGCTGGAAAAGAAATAGAAAATTATATTCAAAAATTATCACAGATGGCAAGGGCAGCCGGTATTCATATAATAATGGCAACTCAAAGACCTAGTGTTGATGTAATTACTGGAACTATTAAAGCTAATTTTCCCACTAGGATTTCTTTTCAAGTAACTTCAAAAATTGACAGCAGAACAATTTTAGGTGAACAGGGAGCTGAGCAACTACTAGGTAAGGGTGATATGCTCTATATGTCGTCAGCTAATAGAATAATTAGAATTCATGCTCCTTTTGTATCTGAAAATGAAATTGAAAAAATAAACAACTTTATAAGATCTCAAGCAGAACCTGATTATGTTGATGAGATACTTAATTTTGCTGATGAAAAAGACTCAGGAAATGTTCAGAATACTGGCGATAAAGATGAATTGTATAAATCTGCAATAGATATAGTGAAAAGTGAAGGTAAAGCATCAACTTCATTTCTTCAGAGAAAACTTCAAATTGGATATAATCGTGCCGCTAGAATAATGGATATGATGGAATCTGATGGAATTGTTAGCAAGGCAAACCATGTTGGAAAAAGAGATGTTCTCTAATGAAAAAATATTTTTCTTTAATCATTTTTTTTTTTCAAATTTTACCTACAGAAGGGTCAATTAAAGTTAGTATTATAAATAAACTTAAAAAAACTGAAAATATAAATTTTAATTTTATCCAAAAAATCAATGAGAAAACTGAAAAAGGTAATTGCACAATTTTCTATCCTAAGAAAATTTTTTGTGAATATTTTGATAAAAAAGGAAAAATACTTGTTTCAAATGGCAAATCGTTAGTTATTAAAATCAAAAACACAGGCGCATATTATTTTTATCCATTAGAAAGAACTCCCCTTAATTTAGTGTTAGATAAAGAATTTTTAATTAGGAAAATAGAACAACTTGATTTTAGCCAAGAAGACAAAGATGCTATTTATTTTCAAATAATTGAGAATAATCAAAAAATAAATATTTTTTTTAATAAAAAAACTAAAAATCTAAATGGTTGGGAAATTACTGACATTTATCAAAACAAAAATTTAATAATTATCTCAAATATTTTAGAAAATCAGATTTTAAATAAAAAAATATTTTTATTACCAAAGAGAACAGACTAAACTCTTAAAGTTTCTTCCTTAAAAATTTTCATGCCTCTTGCTAAATAATTATTTAATGCATTTTTATGATCTGAAGTACATGTATGTAGCCACAACCTAGATATTTTTTCTTTAAATGCTTCTTTAATTCCATATGAGAGAAAATATGATCCCAGTTTTTTATTATGATATTCTTCTAATAATCCAAAGTAAGCTATTTCTTTTTCATTTTTTAATGGATGATAAATAATTTCAAAATATCCTGCTAGATCTTCTTCATTTTTTAATACAAAAGTTTTCAAATTTTTATTATTAATATATTCAATCCATTGGATATCAGTCCAAATTAATCTATCCGTCCATCTATATTTTTTTCCAACATTTTTGTAAAAAAACTTATTCAATTGAAAATCTGGTTCTTCAATTAATTCAATATAATAATTTTTTGAAGGTTTAGATGAGTCTTTTAATTCATCTAAAGACTTTATTTCTAGATAGCTTCTTTTAATTTCTAATGTCACTCTACCATCTTACCAACTCTTTCACCCCCAAATAAATGAAAATGAAGATGTGGTACTTCCTGTCCTCCATGTTCGTTGATATTTGCCAAAGCTCTATAACCTTTTCCTGTATCAACTGATATACCAAGTTTCTTTGCAACTGTGTTTATTCCTTTTAATAAACCTACCATCTCTTCAGGAGAAGCATTCTCGCTAAAATCATCTAAATCTATGTATTTGCCTTTTGGAATTACTAAAGCATGAATTTTTTTTTGAGGATTAATATCATGAAATGATAAAACATAATCATCTTCATGTATTTTGTTACAAGGAATCTCACCTCTTAGTATTTTTGCAAAAATGTTATTTTCATCGTACCTCATTTTTTTCTTTTTTCCAATTCAGCCATAACTTCTTCGATTTTTATACCATTAGCTTCTAAATACATTGTTAAGTGATAAAAAACATCCGCTGCTTCATGTATTTTATTAGTATTTTTTTCTACAGCCTCTACTAACTCATCAATTTCTTCAATGACCTTTGCTTTGCTCAATGAGGTATCTGATAACAATTTATTTGTGTAAGATCCTTCAACCGGATTTGCTTTTCTCTCTCTTGCTAATTTAAATAAGTGTTCAAGTGTACCAAGCATATCAAATTCTAACAGGTATTCCCTTTGAGTCCAAATATTCCTTTGCTTCTTTAATAGAATATTTTCCATAATGAAAAATTGAGGCAGCTAAAACAGCACTAGCTTTTCCATTCTTTATACCTTCAGCTAAGTGATCTAAATTACCAACGCCTCCAGAAGCTATAACGGGTATATTAACTGATGAAGATATTGATGACATCAGATCAATGTCGTATCCTTTTTGTGTACCGTCTCTGTCCATTGAAGTCACCAAAAGCTCCCCTGCTCCATTTTTTTCCATTAAAATAGCGAAATCAATAGCATCAATTCCTGTACTATTTCTTCCACCATGAGTGAAGATCTCCCAGCTTTCATCATTTTTTTTAGCATCTATTGCAACTACAATACATTGAGAGCCAAATTTCTTTGAACTATCTATAACTACACTTGGATTTTGCACAGCAGCAGTATTTATAGAAACTTTATCAGCACCACAATTTAACAACTTATTAATATCATCAACACTTCTTACTCCACCACCAACTGTTAACGGAACAAAACATTTTTTTGAGGTTTCTTTAACTACTTCATAAATTGTGTCTCTATTTTCATTAGAAGCTGTAATATCTAAAAAACAAATCTCATCTGCACCATTATCACTATAGATCCTAGCTTGTTCAACTGGGTCACCAGCATCTTTTAAACCAACGAAATTAATTCCTTTTACAACTCTGCCATTTTTGACATCCAAACATGGTATAATCCTATTTTTAAGCATTTAATTCCTTAACCAACTCTTCAAGTTTAATATCTCCATCGTAAATAGCTTTTCCAACTATAATACCTTCAATATTTTTATTACTTAATTCTTTAGCTTTTTTAACATCATCAATTGAAGAAACTCCACCAGATATAACTACTGGGCACTTTGAAGTGCTGGCAACCTTAACTGTTTCCTCAAAATTAGGGCTTTGTTTCATGCCATCTCTATTAATATCAGTATATATCAGCCTACTTGCACCATAATCATTTACTTCCTTTAAATAATCTAAAATTAATTGATTTGAATTTTCTTTCCATCCTGAAACAGATAAATAACCATCTTTAGCATCTAAACCTAAAGCAATTTTATTTGAAAATTTTTCACACGCCTCTTTTAAAAAATTTTTATCTTTTATAGCAGCACTTCCTAAGATAACTTTTTCAACACCTGCTTCGGTATATCTCTTAATACTTTCATAATTTCTTATCCCTCCACCGATTTCAACTTCAAGATCAAATTTATTTACTATCTGTTCAATAATATTTAAGTTAATTGTTTCGCCTGTTAATGCTCCATCTAAATCAACTATATGTAAATTTTTAAGTCCATGGTCTTTATATTTACCTGCTTGTTCAACCGGAGACATTTCATATTCAGTTTTCTTATCAAAGTCACCTTTAACTAATCTTACACATTTTTTATCTTTTATATCTATTGCGGGAAAAATTTTCATTAATCTATCGTTCCTGATATTTGGTTTGTTTTAACTTTAAACTTGATACCATTATTTTTTTTTTTGATTTTTGAATGATCATAATTAATTGGCTCACAACTTATCAGTAATAAGCCGAAAATAATTATAAAAATTTTCTTCATTTAAATATCAATAAAATTTTTTATTATTCTTAAACCAATTTTTTCACTTTTTTCTGGGTGAAATTGCGTTCCAAAAATATTTTCTTTTTCAACAGAACAAACAATATTTGACGAATAATCAGTTGTTGCTGAAATTACATTTTTATCATTTGGTAAAAATTCATAACTATGCACAAAATACATATGAGAATTATTCTCTATATCTTTGTAAATCTTACTATCTTTAACTATATTAATTTGATTCCAGCCAATATGAGGTAGTTTAAACTTTCCATTTTGATTATCTATTCTTGAAACTTTGCCTGATATCCATCCAAGTCCTTTAGTTTCTGTTTCTTCATATCCAACGTCTGCAAACATTTGCAAACCAACACATATTCCAAGAAGTGGCTTCTTATCAATTATTACAGATTCATTAAGTGTTTCTGAAAGTCCACTTATAGCATTTAAGGCCTCTACGCAGCTTTTAAATGAGCCTTGTCCAGGCAAGACAAGCTTATCGCTGGATCTGATCTTTTGTAAATCTGAAGTAACTTCGAGAGCTATTTTATTTTTTGCAACTTCTTTAAAAGAATTTACAACTGAACTTATATTACCTGAATTGTAGTCAACAATTGTGACATTCATTAAATTTATAAAGAGCCTTTAGTTGATGGAATTGATTTTTTATTTCTTGGATCCATTTCTAATGCTGTTCTTAAGGATCTTGCCAAACCTTTATAACAAGACTCAATTATATGATGACTATTTTCTCCATAAATATTTTCTACATGCAAAGTAACTCCGGCTGCCTGAGAAAATGCTTGAAACCATTCCTTAAATAACTCGGTATCCATCTCACCTAATTTTTCTACTTTAACTTTTACTTTCCAGATTAAATAAGGTCTATTTGATACGTCAACTGCTACTCTGGTTAAAGTCTCATCCATTGGTATCATCGCATGAGCATATCTTTTTATGCCAACAAATTTTTTTGCAGCTTTTTTGAGAGCTTCACCTATTGCAATACCAGTGTCCTCTGTTGTGTGGTGAAGATCAATATGAGTATCACCTTTAGCTTTAACTTTTAAATCTATTAATGAGTGCTTTGATAATTGTTCTAACATGTGATCTAAAAATCCTATGCCTGTATCAATTTCGTATTTACCTTTACCATCAATATTTAGTTCAACACTAATACTTGTTTCTTTTGTTTTTCTAGCAATTTTACCTTTTCTAGCCATATGTACATGAAGGTATATATGGATTAAGAAATATATCAATATCAGTAATCACTACTTGAAGAATAAAAATTAATATCCATCTTATAATTATGACTACAATAGTATTAGTTAGAAAAAATAACGATGTGGTGGTTGCTGGTGATGGTCAAGTAAGTATGGGCAATACTGTAGTAAAAAGCACGGCATCAAAGGTAAGAAAAATTGAAAAAAGAGATGTCGTTGCAGGTTTTGCTGGATCAACCGCAGATGCTCTAACTCTATTTGAGAGGCTTGAAGGTAAGCTTGAAAAACATGCAGGAAATTTATCTAGAGCAGCTGTAGAACTAGCTAAAGACTGGCGTACAGATAAATATTTAAGAAGATTAGAAGCATTAATGGCTGTGGGTGATAAAAATAATAGTTATATTATATCAGGCACTGGTGATGTTTTAGAGCCTGAGGGAGATGTAATTGGAATTGGCTCTGGTGGCAACTATGCTTTAGCAGCTGGTAAAGTATTAATGGAAACTGATATGACGGCAGAAGAAGTTGCAAAAAAAGCAATTAAAGTAGCAGCAGATATATGCGTATTTACAAATGATAATGTAAAAATTGAAAGAATATAATGGATAAATCAAACGTAACTCAACTTCATCCAAAAGATAATAAAAAAAGTGAAGCTTCGCTTGGGAGTTCTTTATCACCAAGAGAAATTGTTTCTGAATTAGACAGATTTGTAGTTGGGCAAAACAAAGCTAAAAGAGCAGTGGCAGTAGCTTTGAGGAATAGGTGGAGAAGACAAGCCCTCGATGGTGAAATGAAAAATGAAGTTTTACCAAAAAATATTTTAATGATTGGACCAACTGGAGTTGGAAAAACTGAAATTTCTAGAAGATTATCTAAACTTGCAGAAGCACCTTTTGTCAAGGTTGAGGCCACAAGATTTACTGAAGTTGGATATGTAGGTAGGGACGTAGAGCAAATCGTAAGGGATTTAATTGAAATTGCCATTTCAATGGAGAAAGTTAAAAAAAGAAAAGAAGTTAAAGCCAAAGCTCAAAAAATGGCTGAAGAAAAAGTATTAGATGCTTTAGTCGGTAAAAAAGCTAGTCCTGCTACAAGAGAAAGTTTTAGACAAAGATTAAGAAATGGTGATTTAGACGATAACGAAATTGAAATTGCTGTAAGTGATGTAAGTGGAGGAAACGGTACCTCTTTTGAAATTCCTGGTATGCCAGGTGCAAACATAGGCATGATCAATATCAGCGATATGCTCGGAAAATCAATGGGACCTAAAGAAAAGAAAAAGAAAATGACAGTAAAAGAATCTCATGAAATTTTAATAAATGACGAATCTGATAAATTAATCGAACAAGATAAAATTATAAAAGCAGCCAAAATTTCTACAGAAAATAATGGAATAGTTTTTTTAGACGAAATAGATAAAATTTCAGCAAGAACTGATAGAGTTGGTGGCGATGTTTCAAGAGAAGGTGTTCAAAGAGATTTATTGCCATTAATTGAAGGAACAACGGTTAATACAAAATATGGACCAATTAAAACAGATCATATTTTATTCATCGCTTCAGGAGCATTTCAGCTTGCAAAACCCTCTGATCTTTTACCAGAATTACAAGGAAGATTACCAATCAGAGTAGAGCTAGAAGCATTAACTAGTGATGATTTTAAAAGAATTCTTAAAGAACCAGACTATAGTTTAATAAAACAATACGTGGCACTTCTTAAAACTGAAAATGTTGAACTTGAGTTTTCCGAGGATGGAATAGATAGAATTGCAAATATTGCTTCAGAAGTAAATGCAACGGTTGAAAATATTGGTGCTCGTAGATTACACACGATAATTGAAAAAATATTAGATGATATTAGTTTTACTGCAACAGATAGATCTGGAGAAAAAATCGTAATTAACAAAGCTTATATTGATAAAAATCTAGACACTTTAGTCAAAGACTCTGATCTTTCTAAATTTATTTTATAAGTATCCCAACTCTTTCATTTCTTTCTCAAAATTATTTTCTATTTTAGCTTTCTTTATAAAATCTAGTCTTTTTTCCCATCTATTATTTATTCCTAAGTTAAAAAATTTTTTATTTTCATTTCTATTTGGATTTTCTTTAAATCCATTTTTTTCCTCTAAATTTTTCATATTTTCAAATGAAGTTGTTTCGATTACATTATCTAATCTTTTTAAATCTACATTAATATTAATATCTTTACTGATATATTGCCTGGATAATTTTTCAATAAATTTGAAAAGTTTGATTATTGTTTCTTTTTTTTTTTTTACCAAATCTTCATATTTCACAAAATAACATCTATCGCGTAATTTTTTCCAAGATAAGTAATTTGTTCTCCATGAACCAATATAATGAATAGGAATTCTACCTGTAAGAAAATTATTTTCATCTAAAATGAGATCGACTGAACGATCAATGCTTCTGTCAAAATGATGAGAATAAGATAAGGCTACGTTTCTAGGGTCTCTAACAACATAAATTGCTCCTAGTGTATTTGTTTTGTTTGTAAAATTAATATTTTTATTTTCAAATAAACTATGGGTTTTTAAAAATTGTAAATTTTTTTCTTTTACGTATATTTTTTGTACATTTATATAATTTTTAACAACGCTATTTTCATCTGTAGGGTCTATACCAATTTTCTCATAAGCTTCATTGTTGGGAAATTGAGGGATGGTGTTTAAATAATTAAAATCAAAATTCCCATCTGGTGAGTGAAAATATGATGAAAAAATTGCTCTCAACATGGTATTACCACTTTTAGGATATGATGCTAACCACATAATCATAATTTTTTTTATAGCAGCTATTTGTTCTCTAAATTTTTTTCCTTAAATATATATAAAAAGCTCCTTCCCCACCATCTTGAATATTGGCTTCTTTAAATTCTGTAATTAAATTCATTAACTCAGTATTATTTTTTATATATTCGGGAACTGAGTATCTTAAAATACTTAAGTCTTTTGAGACGTAAGGATCCTTTTCATTATTTGAATGTAAACCCTTACCCGTTACTATTCTTATTTTATTAAAACCATTTTCATAACTATCAAAAATGAATTTTTCAATTTCATTATTGGCTTCATCTAATGTAAAACCATGTAAGTCAATTTCAGAGCTTTTATAGTTCTTTTTATTTGATTGAACTAAATCTTTATTGGGTAATTTTTCTTTTTTAGATAAAAAATTTTGCCAATCTTTCTTATCTTGATCTGAAATTTTACTCAATTATGTTAGGGTTTCTATTAATTGCCAATTTGGATTGTTTGATCTTGTGTCTCTTGAAAATATCCAAGTATCATAAATTTTTTTAATTTTTTCAGGATCACCTGATATAATTTTTTTCTCGTTATCTCTGATACAAGTAATGACTTCGCTTACAAAATCTACAGTTACTTTTAAAAAATTATCCTCTTTTTTATGCTCTTTTATAGTTGCTGAATCTACACCGATGAAGGTAATCTCTGCAGTATGGCCTCTCTTATCTCGTTCTTTTAAAGCTTCATTAAATTGAGTGTAAATTTCTTTACTTAGTAACGGTTTACTTGTGGTTAACTTATTATCACTGTCACTAAAATCAGTGATAATAGTTTCGTATGCAATTTTAGCACCAGTAATAAATTCTTTTTGTGCTACATCATCAAAATTTTCTTTAGGCTTAGGTTGATTTTCTTTTTGAACATCTTTCAAAATTTTTTCAAATTGTGTAGTTGGTTTTCCCTCAAAGCCACTTCTTCTTCCAAGAATTCCTCTTAATCTTAAAAAAATAAAACCTGCGATCATCGCGAGTAAAATAATGTCTATGTATTCAAAGCTATAATTCATCCATTAATAGTAATTACTATGTTGATTATTTCAACCAACAAATTACATTAAAGTCAAATGAACTCACTGCTATTATCAATTATACTCATTCCAATTATCGAAATTTATCTATTTATTAAGATAGGGTCACAAATTGGTGCTTTCAAAACTATTTTTTTAATATTTTTTACTGCTGTGGTTGGTGTTTATTACGCAAAACATGAGGGGTTAAATACAATCAAATCTGGATTGACCAACATGGTTAGAAATCGAATACCCGCATATGAATTAATTTCTGGTGCTGCAATTGCATTTGCAGCAATATTGTTGATTGTGCCTGGCTTTGCTACAGATGCCCTTGGTTTTCTGTTGATTTTTCCAATTACTAGGAAATTTTTACTTAGTCATATAAGTAAAAATTATAAAAATGATAAGAATATAAAAAAAAATTTTATTGAAGGAGAGTTTGAGGATATAGAGGATGACCATGACAGAAAAATATAAAATTTTAGCAGAGTTTGTAAAAGACATATCTGGAGAAACTCCAGATATTGAAACTTATTTATTTGTTAAAGATAACTTAGACAAATATCACATGAATATAAGTATAAACTCTAAGGCAATCAAAGATAAATTGATTGAAGTCAATACGACGCTAAAATTAGAAGATAAAACTTCGAATGAAAAAAAATCTTATTTTGAGGTGATATACTCTACTATTGTAAAAATTACTGAAGATATAGATGATAAAAAAGTGTTAGAAAAAATTATATTATGTGATGTTCAAAATAAAGTTTATCCAAATATTAAAGGCGCATTATTAAATTTAGTTCATAATTCTGGATATCCAACTCTTAAAATAGAAAAACAAATTGATTTTGAGGAACTTTATAAAAAGCAAATGAACTAAAAAAAATTTTTTTTTAAATTTGTTTTTAAAAATTTATTATGAAACTCAATTTCATCAGATGTTGGTTTTATAATTTTTTTGTAATACAATTGAGTACTGTTGATATCTTCAATTTTAGTTTTATTTTCATTTTGAAAATCTAAAGTAGGCTCCTTTTGATCAAGAAGGTTAATGTAAACTTTCGCCAACAAATCACAATCAATAAGCGCTGTATGTTTTGTTCTTCTCGAATTATCAATTCTATATCGTTTACATAATGAATCTAAATTTATAGGTGAGCCAGGAAACTTATCTCTTGCTAATATAAGTGTATCTATTACTTCATTTTTAATTTTATCTTTGCCTAATATAAGCATTTCGTTATTTAAATGACCTATATCAAAATCCGCATTGTGGATTACCAGCTTTTTCCCCTCAATAAACTTTAAAAAATCATCAACTATTTCAGAAAACTTTTTTTGCTTTGATAAAAATTCATCAGAATAACCATGTACTTCAAAAGCTTTTTCTGAAACTTTTCTTTCAGGATTTAAGTAGCAATGGAATGTTTGTTTTGTTGGAATTAAATTATCTAATTCTATACATCCTATTTCTACAATCCTATGACCATCCTTAACATTTAAGCCCGTTGTTTCTGTATCAAGTATTATTTCTTTCATTAAATTAATTTTGATAATATTTTTTTTACAGAATTTTTTGCTTTTTTTGAAGAAAAATCATTCTTTACAACAAAGTTAGATTTTTTCTTTTTTATTGATAAAGGCAATTGAATGCTTTTAAAAAGTTTTAACAACCCGCTATTATAATTCAGTCTTTTAAACAGTCTTTTTCTAATATCTTTTTTATTAGATTCTATAAATATTATTATATCGTCTTTTTCATTTAGTTTATTTTCTAAGTAAAGAGGTATGTCCAGTATCACAAACCTTCTATTTTTATTTTTGTTTAAAAAAATTTGCAATTTTTTTCTAATTATTGGATGAACTATCTTTGTTAATTTTTTTAAATTTCCTGGATTAGATAAAATGCATTTTATGAGTTCTTCTTTTTTTAGGGGGAAGGAGAAGATCTGTTGAGGAAATATTTTTCTAATTAATTTGTTAAAATTTCTATCTTTTTCATAAATTTTGTTTACTTCTAAATCTGCATTAAAAATAGGAAATTTAAATAATTTTGAAAAATAACTTTTACCCGATCCAATATCACCCACTAATGCTATTCTAATCATTTAAGTAATTCAAAAATTTTTCATCTATTTTGGGATTAATTCCGGTCCAAATTTCAAATGCTTTTTGAGCTTGTAAAAGCAACATTAGCTTTCCGTTTATAATAACGTGCCCTTTTTCTTTGGCATTCTTTAAAAAATTAGTTACTGGAGGATTATAAATTGTATCATAAAAAATTATTTTATTTTTTAAATTATCAAAGTTTAAATTTATTTGATCATCTGGCTTTAATCCAAGACTAGTAGCATTTATTACAATATCACAATCAATCTCATGATCCCATTCCAAAGGACTTATGTTAGCAAATGTTTCTTTTAATTTTAATAACTTTTCTTTTGTTCTGTTTTTTATATAAATTTTTCTTATTGATAAATCCTCTAGCGCAGTTATTACAGATGGGACTACCCCACCAGCACCCACAATAAGAGCATCTTTATTTTTAAGGTTAATGTTTTTATTTAGAATTGATTGTGAAAAACCATACACATCAGTGTTATCACCAATCACAAGATCATTTTCCTTATATAACGTATTTACTGATTGAGTTTTTTTTGCAAGGTTCGATAATTTATCAATAAAAGGTATTATTTTTTGTTTAAACGGAACAGTAACATTGGCTCCACTTATATCTCCTTCTTTTATTCTCTTAACTAAATTTTCTAGCTTACTTTCTGATAATGTTTCTTTTTTATAAGTAGCGTTAATATTATTTTTATTAAACCAGAAATTATGAATTTTTGGTGAAAGAGAATGTTCAACGGGATTACCAATAATAAGATAATTTCTATTCATCATAATTTTTTAAGTAATCTTTTATTTTTTCAACTGGTAAACCCATAATTGTATTTTCATTTCCCTCTATCTTCGAAAACAAGGATCTACCCAATCCTTCGATTTGATATACATTATAAGCATATAAGGCTTCATCGCTTATCTTAGATAAATATTCCTTCATTTCCTTTTCTTTCATATTTTTCATTGTTAATGAGGCTTTATCGGTGAAATTCCAAATCATACTTCCGCCTTTAGATATGCAAACTGAGCTAATCAAATAATGTGTTTCTCCATTTAAACTTTTTAAAATTTCATATGCTTGATTTCTGTCTGTAGGCTTTGAAATAACTTTACCCTTAAGATCAATTACACTATCTGCTCCTATCACAAACTCATCGGTAAATTTTTGACTTACTTTGTTTGCTTTTAATTCTGCTAAACTTTTTGAAACCTCTTCGGGTGATGCTTTCTGTTTTTCTAAACTTTCTTTAACAATATCTTCATCGACGTTTGATGGTTGGACTTCACAAATTAAACCATTTTTATTAAGGATTTCTTTTCTAACTTTACTTTTAGAGGCTAAAATTATTTTTCTATCCATTTTTTTTACTTATATATATATCATGAATTTTAATAATCGATGCTGCTGTCTCTTCCACTGATTTTCTCGTAACATCAATCGACGGCCAACTATATTTTTTAAATAATTCTTTTGCATCTTGCACTTCTTTTTTAATTTTTTCTAAATTTGTATAATCTTGAGTTTTAGTTTCTTTAAGAGAATTCATTCTATTTTTTCTTATATCTACTAATCTTTCTGCTTCTGTGGTAAGCCCAATTACACAAAAATTTTGTGGCTCTTTTTTTAAAATATCTGGAATGGATTTTTGATTAACTAAAGGAATATTTGCTGTTTTAAAACCTTTGTTTGCTAGATAAATTGATGTTGGAGTTTTACTCGTTCTACTCACACCTAATAAAATAATATCAGATTTTCCGATATCATTAAGAAGATTTCCATCGTCATGGTTCATTGTATATTGTATGGCTTCAATTCGATCATAATACTCCTCATTTAAAGCATGTTGACCACTCGGTTCGTGAGAAGCTTTTTGATTAAATAATTTTGAAAAATTTAATATTAAACTACCTAATACTCCAAAACATGGAATTTTTTTTTCATCACTTTTATTTGTTAAAAATTTAGCCAAACTATTATCAACTATTGTATACAGAATAATTGGATTTTTCTCTTTTTTAGCAATATCAAGAATTTTTAAGACTTGATTTTCTGTTCTTGTAAATGAATATGAATTAACTTTATATTCTATGTTTTGAAACTGTGCTTTTAGAGATAAAAAAATTCTATCTAATGTTTCACCTGTTGAATCAGAGATTAGAAAAATTTGGTAAGTATTACTCATGTATATCTTGTTAATATCTTTGTAATATTTAAATTAAATTTAACAAATTTATTTTTTACTAATATTTATTGAAAAATAAGGTTTTTATTCACATTTTGAAAATACTGTAAAAAAATTATACAAATACTTAATTAAATTTAAAATAACTCAAAAAATAAGGAAAAATTATTAAATAAAAGCTGAATAAAGTGTTAAGAAGTTTTAATTACCATTATTCACAATACTTACTAATAAAACTATTTAAATATATATAATTATTAAATGACACCTATTCACAAAGTAATCAAAGATAATAAAACTAGTATTAATCCTATATGGATTATGAGACAAGCTGGTAGGTATTTACCAGAATTTAGAAAAATTAGAAAACTAAATACAGATTTTATCAAACTATGTCTTAATGCTGATTTATCTTCAGAAATAACCTTACAACCTTTAAAAAGATTTGACCTTGATGCAGCTATAATTTTTTCTGATATATTAATGCTACCTTATGGATTAAATCAAAAAGTAGAATTTAAAAAAGACTTTGGCCCGTTATTGGGAGAATTAAATTTAGATGAAGCTTCAAAATTAGATGAAGTTGATTTTGTAAAAAGAGTCTATCCAGTTTATAAAGCAATAAATCAAGTAAGTAAAAATAGTTTAACAGTTAATAAAAGCACTATAGGATTTGTTGGTGCTCCCTGGACTTTATTAGTTTACATATTAAATAAACAATCACCAAAGTTAAAGTTAAAAGATAATTTTTTTAATGATGATTTTTTAATAAATAGAATTTTATTTTTAATTGAGAGATTTTTAAAATTACATATTAAGAATCAAATAGATAATGGTGCTGAAGTAATACAAATTTTTGATAGCTGGGCAGGCCTATTAGAAGAAAAAGATTTACCTAATTATGTATATATTCCTACTTTAAGTTTAGTAGATTATGTTAAAAGTTTAAAAGTGCCCGTAATTTGTTTTCCTAGAGGTATAAAAAATTACAGAAATTATTGTGAAATTGTAAAACCAGATGCTATTTGCATTGACTATGAAGTAGATCCATTAAAAATTTTAAATGATATAAAAATTCCAATTCAAGGAGGTATGAATCCTAAAATTTTATTAACAGATAAAGATAATATAAAAAAAGAAGCAAAAAAATATTTAGATATTTTTAAAGATCATCCATATATCTTTAATTTAGGACACGGAGTTTTACCCGAAACAGATCCCAATATGATGGATTATTTAGTTAAATTTGTAAAAGATTATTAAATGAAAAAAGCTGTAATATTATTTAATCTTGGTGGACCTGATAAATTAGAAAATGTTGAACCATTTTTATTTAATCTCTTTTATGATCCTGCAATATTAAATTTACCTAAATTTTTAAGATATCCTCTTGCAAAATTAATATCAAATAAAAGAGCTCCAATAGCTAAAAAGATATATGAAGAGCTTGGTGGCGGATCTCCAATTTTAAAATTAACTTTAGATCAATCAAACTCATTAGAAAATAAATTAAATAAAGAAGATGAAAGTAATCAATATAAATGTTTTATTGTTATGAGGTGTTGGCATCCAAGAGCTGACAGCGTCATCAAAGAAGTTAAAAATTTTGACCCTAAAGAAATAATATTATTACCTTTATATCCACAATATTCAGCTGCAACATCTGGGTCATCAATAAAGGAATGGAAAGTTGTATGTAAGAAAAATGATTATAAAGTTAAAACATCTACGATTTGTTGTTATCCAACGGAAGCAAATTTTGTTAACGCGCACATAGATGAAATTAACAAAAAAATTAAAAATTTGACTAATTATAAATTAATTTTTTCTGCCCATGGTTTACCAGAAAAAAATATTAAAAAAGGAGACCCATATCAATGGCAAGTTGAACAATCTGTTAATGAAATTGTAAATAAAATAAATATCAAAAATTTAGATTGGATTTTAAGTTATCAAAGCAGAGTTGGACCATTAAAATGGATCGGACCATCTACAGAGGATATTATTATTGAAAATTCAAAAAAAGGAAAAAAGATTGCATTAGTGCCAATAGCTTTTGTATCTGAACATTCAGAGACACTAGTAGAGCTTGATATAGAATACAAAGAACTAGCAGATAAAAATGGCTGTGTTGAATACGTTAGAATTCCTGCTCTTGGGATTAATAATAACTTTATTTCATCTTTATCTCGTTTAATAATCAATAAAGAGGACAATAAACTTACAGATGATTTATTTCCTCCTAAAATTCAATGCCCAAGAAACTTCAAAAAATGTCCTTGTTTGAATCATGAATAGTTATTTATTATTTAAAAGTTTGCATTTAATTGCAGTTATATCTTGGATGGCAGGACTATTATATTTGCCCAGGATTTTTGTTTATCATTCAGAAAATAGTAACGAAATTGTTGTTTCAGTTTTTAAGACAATGGAAAGAAAATTGTTTTATTACATAATGATGCCAGCAATGTCTTTAAGTTGGCTATTTGGATTAGTATTAATTTCTTTAATAGGCTTTGAGAACTTAGGTAATTTGTGGCTACAGCTAAAATTAGTATTTGTGATTTTACTTACAATTTATCATTTCTACCTTGGAGGATTACTTAAAAAGTTTAGCATGGACCAAAATCAAAAATCTTCAAAATATTACAGATATATCAATGAAATTCCAACAATACTCTTAATATTCATTATTTTTATAGTTATATTTAAACCAATCTAGGGTTGATATTTAGAAACAATCATTTATATTAACATCATCTCATTAATAAAACCCCCCTTTACAATATGAATATCCAAGAACTAAAACTAAAATCATCTGAACAATTAATTACACAAGCAGAAGAGCTTGGGATTGAAAACGCAAGCACATTAAGAAAACAAGAAATACTTTTTGCCATTCTTAAAAAAGTTGCTGAAAAAGAGGAAATAACAGGTGCTGGAGTTTTGCAATTATTACAAGATGGATTTGGGTTTTTAAGAGCAATGGAGTCTAATTATTTGCCTGGTCCGGATGATATATATGTGAGTCCAAGTCAAATAAGAAAATTTGGTCTTAGAACTGGAGATACTGTTGAAGGGCCTGTAAGAGCCCCTAAAGAGGGAGAGAGATATTTCGCACTTTTGCAAGTAAGCAAAATTAATTTTGAAGAACCTGAAAAATCTAGACACAAAATTGCATTTGATAACCTAACACCCCTCTATCCAGATCAACAATTGGTAATGGAAATAGAGGCTGTTAAACCAGATAAAAAACAAGATCTTACTCCAAGACTAATTGATTTAGTGAGTCCAATAGGAAAAGGTCAAAGATCCATAATCATATCACCTCCTAAAGCTGGTAAAACGATGATTTTACAAAGTATAGCAAACTCAATAGCAAAAAATTATCCCGAATGTTATTTGATAGTCTTGCTTATAGATGAAAGACCAGAAGAAGTAACTGATATGCAAAGAACTGTTAAAGGTGAGGTTATTAGTTCTACTTTTGATGAACCAGCCCAAAGACACGTTGCTGTTGCAGAAATGGTAATAGAAAAAGCAAAAAGATTAACTGAGCATAAAAAAGACGTTGTTATCTTATTAGATTCGATCACGAGATTAGGCAGAGCATATAATGCTGTTATTCCAAGTTCTGGTAAAGTTTTAACTGGTGGTGTTGATGCTAACGCCCTTCAAAGACCAAAAAGATTTTTTGGTGCTGCAAGAAATATAGAAGAAGGCGGTTCTCTAACTATTATTTCAACAGCTCTTATTGACACCGGAAGCAGAATGGATGAAGTTATATTTGAAGAATTTAAAGGAACAGGTAATAGTGAAACAGTTCTAGATAGAAAAATTGCAGATAAAAGAATTTACCCTGCAATTGATATTACAAAATCAGGAACAAGAAGAGAAGAACTTTTGTTTGAAAAAGACGATTTGCAAAAAATGAATGTTCTTAGAAGAATAATTGCCCCAATGGGCACAATGGATGCCATTGAATTTATTAGCTCTAAACTGAAAGACACAAAAAATAATTCTGAATTTTTCAATTCGATGAATAAACCTGCATAAAAATGCAAATTACAGACGAGTTAATTTTAAAACTCCAAAAACTTATTAACTCCAAACAGTTTTCTATTTTAGAATTTGAAATTGAAAGCTTGGGTGAAATTGAAAAATTACCTAACAATATCTTAATGATTTACGCTTGTTGTAAAGCCATGAAAAAACACACAACAAAAAAAGAATATATAAAAATTTCTTATTATTTCGATAAAATTTTTTGTTCTCAGCCGGAAAATATTGAAGCTTTTTACAATCTAATTAAATCTAGTTTAACTTCACAGCATTTTGAGTTTTTAAAAAAACATATTTTTAAACAGTATGAAAAAGATCCAAAAAATAAATTAATTTTAGAAGCCTTGTATATAATGCATTACTATTTGGGTGATATGGAGCTTGCATCTAGATATTATAAAGAATTTCTTAACTTTAATCCAAAAAATATAAAAGCATGGACCGAATATCTTGGAGGACTTTTGTACCATGATGATTTATCACAATTAGATTACCTTAATGAATGTAAAAATTTATCAAACTTAATAAAGAAAAATGATCAAAAATTTAGAATAAAAAAATCAAATAAAATTAGACTTTGTTTTATTTCTCCCGATTTTTCTGATCATCCAGTTGCTTTCTTTTGCAAAGATTTATTCAAAAAGATCGATAAAAATAAATTTGAGTTGATTGCACTAAGCAATAAAAAAATAATAAACCACGATAAGACCACTGACGAAATAAAATCAAATTTTTCAATTTGGAAAGATGTATATGAAACGAAAGACGAAGATTTGGTTAAACTAGCTTTAGATTTAAAATTAGATATTTTGATTGATTTATCTGGTTTTACAACAAGAAATAGGATTTCAGTTACCGAGCATAGAGTTGCTCCCATTCAAATATCATGGTTGGGATATTGTAACACTTTAGGACTAAGTAATATTGATTATATTATTTTTGATCGAAATTTAGTAAGCCCTGAAGAAGAATCTTTTTATAGTGAAAAAATATTATATATGCCTAAAACATTTGCAGCACTTACTAAACCAAATGATCATGTTGAAATCAAAAATAAATTCTCTAATGATGAATTTATTTTTGGATCATTTAATAATTTAAGAAAAATTTCAAAAAAAACGTTTGATACCTGGTCTGAAATCTTAAATAAAACAAATTCTAAATTATTGTTAAGAACATCAACCCAAGATACATCTGAATTAAGAGAAAATGTTTTAAAAAAATTTAGAGATAGAAATGTAAACATAGAGCAAATTGAAATTTCAAATACAATTCTTGATAAGTATGAACATCTAAATTCTTATAATAATATTAATTTAACACTTGATCCATTTCCATTTCCCGGAGCCACAACTTCTTTTGAGTCAAATTATATGGGTGTACCAGTGCTTACACTGAGAGGAACAAATTCAATATCTAGATTTGGTGTTACAATCAATTTAAATTTAGGTCTTGATAACATGATAGCAAACAATATCGATGATTATATAGCAAAGGCTATTGATTTTTCAAAAAATAAAAAGAAATTAAAAAAAATCAGTGGAGAGAATTTAAGATCAATCATTTTAAATTCCTCATTATTTGATACAGATGATTTTACAAAAAATTTTGAGGATTTACTCGTCAATTTAGTAGAAAAAAACACACAATAATTGTACCTAAAATTATCTATTTTCTAAAAGTTATTAAAATCAAACTTTATATTTAATGATGATAAATAAAAACATAATAATGTTTAAATAAACAAATTTTCAGATTTTAGGTAAATAGCGGTTTAAACAATCACTCTTATTTCTCTTTTAAACCAATTATATTCTAATAAAATAAAAAGATTAATTATGACAATTTATGCTTTATCAACAGGAGCTAACAAATCTGGAATAGCTATAATTAGAATTTCAGGTCATAATACCAAAAACGTAGTAGCAAAGATTGCTTCAGTTAAAAATCCAAAGCCAAGAATTTCAACATTATGTGAATTAAGAGATCCAGATGATAATAAAATAATAGATAAAGGTTTAATGATTTGGTTTCCTGGTCCTAATAGTTTTACAGGAGAAGATTTAGCTGAGTTCCACGTACATGGAAGTAAAGCAGTTGTTAACGCATTACTTTTTACACTTTCAAAGTTTGAAAATTGTAGACTCGCAGAACCAGGAGAATTTACCAAATTAGCTTATGAAAATGATAAAATTAATCTCCTAGATGTTGAAGCATTATCAGATTTAATTTCCGCAGAGACTGAAATTCAAAGACAACAAGCACTTAAAATATTAAATGGAGATGCGGCAACAAAATACACAAATATAAGAAATAAATTATTAAAAATTTTATCTAATATTGAGGCCAAAATAGATTTTCCAGATGAAGATTTACCTGAGGATATTTTAAAAAATATTAAACTAGAGACACAAGAAATTATTAAACTTATACAAGATATCTTAAACGATGGTCGTATCGGAGAGAAAATTCGTGATGGTTTTAAGATTTCAATTTTGGGACCTACAAATGCTGGCAAATCCTCTTTGATCAATTATTTATCTAAGAGAGAAGTTGCTATTGTTTCAGATGTTGAAGGCACTACAAGAGACTTAATTGAAGTAAATTTAAATTTAGATGGATATCCAGTAATAATTACAGATACGGCTGGTTTAAGAAATACATCAGATGAAATAGAAAGTAAGGGTGTAGAATTAGCACTTCAATCAGGTAAAAATGCAGATTTAAAGATAATATTATTAGATGTAAAAAACCCTTATTTTTCAACCTTTTTAGACGACATTAATGATGAAAATTCTATTCTAGTTCTAAATAAATCTGATTTAATTGATGGAGTAATTAATCTCGAAAATTTAAAATTAAAAAAATATATCTTAGTATCTCTCAAGGAAAAGCTTAACCTTGATAATCTTATCAATGAAATTAAAAAAAGATTAAAAGATAAATTTTTAATTAACGACAATGTTTTAATTTCGAGAGAAAGACATAGATTAAATTTAGAAAAATGCATTTACCATTTAAATGTTTTTTTAGAAAACAATTCTATTAGTGAATTTGATAAAGCTGCAGAAGATCTCAGAATTGCAACAAGATATCTTGGTAAGGTTGTTGGAGATGTTGATGTTGAAGAAGTTCTTGGTAAAATATTTAGCGACTTCTGTATCGGAAAATAATAATTATTCATACAGGACTTAGTTTTTTCAGCTATTGTAAATATTTAATTGACCTATAAATTTAGTCTAATGAATAAAAATTTATCATTTGATGTTGTTGTAATAGGTGGAGGACATGCAGGTTGTGAAGCGGCAGCTGCAGCCGCGCGATTAGGGGTTAGTACAGCGTTATTTACACATGATTTTAAAACCATAGGAGAAATGTCTTGTAACCCGGCAATTGGAGGTCTTGGCAAAGGACATTTAGTTAGAGAAATTGATGCTCTAGATGGAGTAATGGGTGATGTCGCGGATAAATCAGGTATCCAATTTAGATTGTTAAATAGCAGTAGAGGTCCTGCTGTTAGAGGCCCTCGTACACAATCAGATAGGTCTTTATATAAAAAATATATGCAAGAAAAACTTGTAAATTACTGTAATTTAACGATTTTTTCTGATCCTGTAATTGAATTTATTTTTCATAAAAACAATATAAATGGTTTTTATACCAAATCTGGTTCGATTGTTAAAAGTTCAAAAATAATTCTTACAACTGGAACTTTTCTTAACGGTTTAATTCATATTGGTGATAACAAAATCCCTGCTGGAAGATTTGATGAAAAACCTACAGCTGGTTTGAGCGACCAATTAAAAAAATATAAATTTAAATTAGGTAGATTGAAGACTGGAACTCCTCCCCGACTCGATTCTCGTACAATTAACTTTAAGAATTTAGAAGAACAATTTGCAGATAATGAACCTTATTTTTTTTCGTTCTTAACAAAAAAAAATATTAACACTCAAGTTAGCTGTCACATTACTTATACAAACGAGAAGGTTCATTCAATTATAAAAAAGAATTTGGATAAAAGTGCTATGTACTCTGGTTCAATACAAGGTGTTGGTCCAAGATACTGTCCTTCTGTGGAAGACAAGATTGTAAAATTTTCGGATAAAACAAGACACCAAATATATTTAGAGCCTGAGGGATTAAATGATTTTACAATTTACCCAAACGGTATATCAACCTCTCTTCCTTTAGATATTCAACAAGAAATTTGTAATAATATCAATGGTTTAGAAAATGTAAAAATAATAAGGCCTGGTTATGCTATAGAATATGATTATGTAGACCCACGGGAGCTGTTTTTAACTCTAGAGACCAAGAAAATTAAAAATTTATACCTAGCTGGTCAAATTAATGGTACTACAGGGTATGAGGAAGCGGCTGCTCAAGGATTAGTTGCAGGAATAAATTCTGCCCTATCTGTAAAAGGAAAAGAACCTTTCATACTTGATCGATCTCAAGCTTACATTGGAGTTATGATTGATGACTTGGTTACTAAAGGGGTTGCTGAACCTTATAGAATGTTCACATCAAGGGCGGAGTATAGATTAACATTAAGAGCAGATAATGCGGATATACGTCTCACTCAGTTAGGAGTCGATATTGGTCTTATCCAAGAAGATAGAAAAAATCAATTTAATGAGAAAATAAAAAATTTACAAAAATCTTACGAATTAATGAGATCTTTAAAAATAACTCCTTCAAAAGCTGAAAAACATGGAATAAAAATTGCAAAAGATGGAATATTAAGATCTGCTGAGGAAATTTTATCAAGAAAAACTGTTAATATTATTAAACTAAGGAAAATATGGCCTGAAATACCATTTTTTAGCAATGAAATTGATGAACAATTAGAAATAAACTCTCATTATAAAGGTTATTTAAAGAAACAAAATGCGGATATATTAGCTTTTAAAAGAGATGAAAATCTCTTAATTCCTGATAATATTGATTACGATTTGTTATCTGGCTTATCAAACGAGGTAAAATCGAAATTCAAGAATATTAAACCAAAAACTCTTGGCCAAGCGCTAAGGATCGACGGCGTTACACCTGCTGCAGCTTATATTTTGTTGTCTCATGTTAAGAGAAAGTCTATTAAGCATATTGCTTAAATGGACAATAATATTCAAAAATCCTATATAGATTTGTATCCTAACAATGTTTCACGTGAAACTTGTGTTTATTTAGAAAAATTTATTGATCTTGTGGTAAAGGAGAATAAAGTTATCAATTTGATTAGCAGAGAAAATGAAAATAAGGAATATATAAGAAAAAGACATATAATTGATTCAATGCAAATAACTGATTTTATTGATTTAAATACAAAAAAAATAATTGATTTTGGTTCAGGATCAGGTTTCCCATCAATAGTATTAGCAATTATTATAAAAATTCATTCAAAAAAAACCAAAATAGAAATGTACGAGAAGAGTTATAAAAAATGTAAATTTTTAGAAAAGGTCTCTAAAGAATTAAATTTAAATACAGAAGTTATACAAAAAAATATTTTTGAGGAAAAAGATTTGAATGAAATTGTTATTACTTCGAGAGCATTTAAACCGTTGCCAATAATTTTAGATGTAGTCGAAAAAAATTATAAAAATTATAAAAATATAATTCTCTTTATGGGCAAATCAGGAAAAGAAATTTTAAAAGATACATTAAAAAAATGGAAAATTGATTATGTAAAAAAAGATAGCATTACTAGTAATGACTCATTTATTTTAAATATAAAAAAAGCACAAAGAATATGAAAATAATTTCAATCATTAATCAAAAGGGTGGTGTGGGCAAAACAACTACAGCAGTTAATTTAGCTGCAGGACTTTCACAACTAAATAAAAAAGTGCTAGTTGTAGATTTGGATCCCCAAGGAAATGCTACTACTGGGCTTGGTTTATCTAATTTAGAAGATACTGAAAATTCAATATATGGCGTTCTTAACAGTACTAAAGAATTTGTTAATGTTATTAAAAAAACAAATTTTACTAATTTAGATTTAGTTACTTCCACAGTTGACCTTTCGGGTATTGAAATAGAGACCGCAGACGATCAAAGAAGAGCCTTTATTTTAAAGGAAAAATTAGCTTATTTTATTAGCAATAATGACAAAAATTATGACTACATATTAATTGATTGCCCACCTTCTTTAAGTCTTTTGACTGTAATGGCGCTCGTTGCCTCTCATTCTCTCTTGGTACCATTGCAAACAGAGTTTTTTGCATTAGAGGGAATTACTCAGTTAATTAAAACTATCGAGAGAATTAAATCGAATTTAAATCAATCTTTAGAAATAAGAGGTATCCTGTTAACCATGTATGATAAGCGTAATAAATTATCATCAGAGGTCGAGAGTGAAGCAAGAAAGTATTTTCAAGACAAAGTTTATAAAACTGTGATACCAAGAAATGTAAGACTTTCAGAAGCACCATCACATGGCGTGCCAGTTTTGATGTATGACAAAACATGTCCTGGAAGTAAATCATATTATAACTTTACAGATGAATTTCTTGATCAAGAAAACAATATGGAAAATGTTGCTTAATGAATAAAATAAAAAAAGGGTTGGGTAGAGGATTGTCCTCTCTGATAGGAGAAAGTAAGAAGGATACTTCCAGCACAAATAAAATTTCTGTTAATTCGTTAGTACCAAGCAAGTTTCAACCTAGAAAATACTTTGATGAAGAAAAGTTGAACGATTTATCAAACTCTATAAAAGAGAGAGGAATATTGCAGCCAATAATTGTAAGAAAATCTGAAAATTTTACAGATAAATATGAAATAATAGCAGGGGAAAGAAGATGGCAAGCTGCTAAAAAAGCTGAAATAAATGAAGTACCTGTTGTTATAACAGATGTTGATGATCTTAAGTCATTAGAATTTGCGATCGTAGAAAATGTTCAAAGAGATGATCTTAATCCATTAGAAGAGGCAAAAGGTTATCAAAGATTGATAGATGAATTTTCTTATGATCATGAAAAAGTTTCAAAAATTATTGGAAAGAGTAGGAGTTATATTACTAATAGTTTAAGATTATTAAGTCTTCCAAATGACATTCTTACTTTAGTAGAGGAGAGAAAAATTACAGCAGGTCATGCTAAAATTTTAGTAGGTTTAGAAAATGCAAGTTTTATAGCTAATAAAATTTATAATAAAAAGCTTTCAGTAAGGCAGGCAGAAAATTTTGTAAAAATTTTTAAAAAAACAAAAAAAATTAAAAACATTAAAGATCCAAATATTAAAGATTTAGAAGAGGGCTTAATTAGTAAGATTGGTCTTAGTGTAAAAATTCAAAATAAAAAAAATAACAAAGGTACGATATTGTTTGAATATAAAGATCTCGATCAATTGAATAAAATTATCGAGATTTTGAAGAACTATTATTAGTTTTCAAAGTTTCAAAAATAAAATTTAAAAGTATATTTTTCGAATTTTTTTGATTAGCTTTAATTAGATATTCAGTTTTATTAATTTTTTCTAGCAAATAAAATAATGATTTATTAGACCATTTAGAGAGCTGCTCTTTTATGACCGGTTTCTCTTTCCAAAAAATTGGTGGTTTAAAGTGAGTAATTAAATTTTCAATATTATCATCTTCGTTATTTCTAATTGTCAAAAGTTTTTTAACTTTACTAAGAAATGTTCGAACAATGATAATCATGTCTTCTGTGTAAAAATTATTTTCATTCAATAAAAAAATCGTTTTTCTCTCATTTTTTAGTAAACAATAATTTACAAGATCTGATATATTTAATTCTTCATTAGAATTTAAAAGTATTTTAAGTTCATCTAATTTAATGTCAGATTTATTGATTAAATAAGGTTCAATTTTTTTTAATTCATTCTGTAACATTTTTCTATTTCCAGATGACTTGTTTATGATTAAGTTTATTATTTCTTGAGAAGTTTTTATTTTATTCGTTGCGAAAAATTGTTTAACTAAATTTTCTAAAGTTATTATTTTGTCTTCGTAAAATGCTGTACAAACTAAGTTTTTATTCGTTTCAAACAAATTTCTAATTTTTGTTTTTTTATCAAGCAAACCTGCATTTAAAATAAAAGTAATATCAATAATTTTTTTTTCTATAATTTGCTCAATTATATTAAATAATTTATTTGTTACATTATTGATTAAGATTATTTTTTTATTTTCAAAAAATGATTTTGATGTAATTTCATCAAAAAAAGCTGAAATATTTTTTAATACATCAACTTCACTTATACTTTTAAAGCTAGCATCTTTCTGATTTTTAAACTTTGATTGAATGATTTCATCTTTTAGACCTTCGTTTATTCCATAAAACAAATAAAAGTTATAATTATCAATAATATTTTTATTGATTTGAAATTCTTTAATTATCATTATTTAGGCTCAGATATAGGATTATTTCATCTGATATTTCACTTATTAAGTTTTCTTCTATTGATCTTTCGTATTTAAGTAACTCAAATTTATTATCTCTATTATTATAAGTAAAATTTTTCTTAAAATTCCTATCTAAAATAATTTCATCATCATCTAAGATAGAAATTTTAACGCTTAAAACCATCATAAAACCAGTAGTAATATTTGAGCTATTTTTTGATATAGAAGTTTTTTCTATTAAACTATCTAAAATGATTAAGTAATTATTTTTATTATTAGTTTTAATATTCAAACTATTTTTTATTCTTTCACCTATTTTTTGACTACCTTTTAATTCAATTTTTTTTATAGATTGAAAAATAGAATTTTCATTTGAAAGATATATTGGACTAAAACCACAATTTGTTACAAAAATAAAAATTAAAATTAAGGTTAGTTTTTTCATTTATTATTTAACTATTAAGTTTAAAATTTTATTTTTAACATAAATTACTTTAAAAATATCTTTATTATTTAAGTGATTTGCTAAATCATCCTGAGTTTTTGCTTTTTCAACAATTTCTTTTTCAGTTAAAGTTTCTTCAGTCTCGATTATAGATCTTTTTTTACCATTAATTTGTATTACTATTTTAATTTTTTCGGATTTTAAGTACTGATTGTCTATAGAAGGCCAAATTAATTTTTTATTTTCATCTAATTGAGATAAACACTCTGAGGCTAAATGAGGTAAGACAGGAAAAAAAAGTTTTAAAATTTTCGCATAATTTTCTTTAAAATTTTTACTTAAATCATTTACACAACATTTAGATAGAAAATTATAAGTTTCATGAAAGTTAGCTATAATCTTATTATATGAGAATTTTTCTAGATTATTATTAACATTAAAAATTAAATTATTAGTAAAAACATTAAGGTTCATATTTTCTTTATCTGAAACTTTATCATTTTTTAAAAAATTAATTGCCTTATCATGTAATAGCCAAAATTTTTGAATAAATTTAAATGCAGCTGAAATACCACCATCTGACCATTGAACATCTTTTTCTGGTGGGCTGTCAGATAAAATAAAAAATCTAACGGCATCAGCTCCATACAATTCAATTATTTTTTCTGGGTCTATGGTATTTTTTTTTGATTTTGACATAGATTCTGATGGACCTACAATGACTTTTTCTTTTTTGTTATTTTTTTTGAAAAAGTTTTTCCCATCTTCCGTAAAAATTTCTTCAGGACTTAGCCAGTTGTTATTTTTGTCTTTATAAGTTTCATGACAAACCATACCTTGAGTAAAAAGTCCTTTAAAAGGTTCATTAAAATTTAAATTATTTTTTTGATAGTCAATAGCTCTTAGAAAAAATCTTGAGTATAATAAGTGTAATATTGCGTGCTCTACACCACCTATGTATTGATCAACTGGCATCCAGTACTTAATTTCTTCTTCAGTAAATTCTTGATTAGTATTTTTTGGTGAACAGAATCTTAAGTAGTACCACGAGGAATCTACAAATGTATCTAATGTGTCAGTTTCCAAAGTACACTCTTCTCCGTTAATTTTTATTTTTTTCCAATCATTTTGATAATCTAATGGATTGCCTTGAGTTTTTAATTCAATATTTTCAGGCAACTTTACTGGTAGCATTTCTTCAGGAACTTTTGTTGGATTGCCTTTTTGATCATAGGCTATTGGGATTGGACATCCCCAATAACGTTGTCTAGATATACCCCAATCTTTTAGTCTGAAGTTGGTTTTTCTTTTACCTAATTTTTTTTCTTCAATTATTTCAATTGTTTTTATAATGGACTCGTTTGGTACTTTTAAACCATTTAAGAAATTTGAATTAAATAATACTCCTGATCCAGTATAAGCTTCAGATACAACAGAAAATGTATCATCTTCATCCTCTGGTTTTACTACCGTTTTAAAATTTATTTTATATTTATTTGCAAAATCAAGGTCTCTTTGATCGTGTGCTGGACAACCAAATACTGCTCCAAACCCATAATCCATTAAAACAAAATTTGCAAAATAAACTGGTACTTTTACAGCTTTATCTAAAGGATTTACTGCCAATAAATTAGTTTTAAAACCAATTTTTTCTGCTTGAGCTATAGATTCTTCTGTGGTTCCTACTTGCGCACATTGTTCTTTGAATTCAATAAATTTCTTATCATCTTCATAAAATTTGGAAATTGGGTGATCTGCTGAAACTGCTAAAAAAGAAAATCCAAATAATGTATCTGGTCTAGTAGTGTAACATTTTATATTATTAATTTCTGGATTACCTTTAATTTTAAAATCAATTTCACAACCAAAAGATTTACCAATCCAATTTTTCTGCATTGTTTTGACTTTGTCGGGCCAACCATCGAGAGTATCTAGAGCATCAAGAAGATCATTTGAAAATTTAGAAATATTAAAAAACCACTGATTTAGTTTTTTTCTCTCAACAGCAGCACCTGATCTCCATCCCTTACCATCAACAACTTGTTCATTAGCTAAGACAGTTTTATCAACAGGGTCCCAATTAACGTAATTTTCTTTTCTATAAACAAGTCCTTTATCATAAAAATCTAAGAAAATTTTTTGTTGGTGTTTGTAGTAGTTAGAATTACATGTAGAAATTTCTCTATCCCAATCAATAGATAATCCTAATTTTTTTAATTGAGATTTCATAGTTTCAATATTTTTTTCAGTCCATTTTTTTGGGTCTAAATTATTTTGTCTAGCAGCGTTTTCTGCTGGCATACCAAATGAGTCCCAACCCATTGGGTGAAGTACATTAAATCCTTGCATACTTTTGTATCTAGCAAGGACATCTCCAATTGTATAATTTCGTACATGGCCCATGTGTATTTTGCCAGAAGGATAAGGAAACATTTCAAGGCAATAAAATTTCTTTTTGGATTGATCTACTTTTACTTTAAATACACCACTATCCTCCCATTTTTTTTGCCACTTATTTTCGATGATTTTAAAATTATAACGAGTCAAATAATGCCTTTTTAAATTATTAAAGCGCGTTCTTATCGTTTGGGTCAATTAAAATAATATCTTTACCACTTTCTTCTAATTGTTTTTTTCTATCACCCTTTTGGATTTTTGCTGCTCTTTTTAAAATTGCAAGTTTTATTTCTTGATTTAAATCAGTGTTAACTGGAATTACATTACATGCCTGGGACTGATTACATTTTTTTTTAAATATTTTAATTTCTATTCCATCTGCTCTGATTTCATTTGCTAAAAATTGTACAGATACTTTTAAAGACTCATTCAAATTAGATTCAGCAGAATACCAATCTGTAATAATTATCCCCCCACCATAATCAACATTAGATAGAGGGGTGAAATCTAAGATATCTAAAGTTGCTCTCCACATAGGATTAGATGAGGCAAAAACAAAATTACCACCACCATTTTTGTTTTCTCCACCAAAAACAGTTATACCTCTTCCTTCTTCAATATTTTTTTTTCTTTTTTCTTTTTCGTTGATAGGAACTTCCGAAACAGGAGCGCTTCTATACATCCCACAAGAAGAAAGAAAAATAACTAAGATAAAAATTGATAAAAGATGAAGATATTGTTTGAAAATTATAGACATTTTAAGAATATATGAATTTATATAAAATAAATGTAAATACATTGTAAAATATAAAATCAAAGAAAAATGTTGATTATATTGACAATAATAGTGACAAAAATACAACATAATTGAATTTTTTTGATGATAAAATTGATAATATGACAAAATTAAAGGCTTTTTTGCTACAACGTCTGCGTTGTTTAAACAATTTAACAAAAAGGATAAATTATGAACAATTTAAAAAAAATCGGTTTATCTGCATTAGCTGGCTCTTTAGTAGCTGTATCTGCAAATGCTGGTGAACTTGCTGTAAGTGGTTCTGCTGAATTCACATACACAAACAAAGATGGATCTACAGGTTCTGGTAACAATCTTACTGGTAACCCGTATGGTGCACAACAAGCTATCTCATTCACAGGTTCTGGAGACGTAGGATTTGGTGAATTAACAGTAGTAAGAACGTTAAATGATGATGGTTCATCAAACGCTACTTCATACTCTACATTAGATATGGGTGATATGGGTACAGTATCTTTCGATTCAAATGGTGGTGGATTAGTTGGTCTAGGTGCTAACGATGATATCCTTCCAACTGCATACGAAGAAATTTGGACAGGTACTTCATCTTCATACATCTCTGGTGCAAACAGTAACAACACATTAGGTTATGCTAACACTATTGGTCCAGTATCTTTCTCAGCTGGTTACCAAAAAGATGGTGCTACAGCTAACCAATCTGAAAGCTCAGCTTCAGGCGCTGGTGTAACTGGTTCATCTACTTCATACTACGCTTCAGTAGATATGGGAGCTTTATTAGGTGTTGACGGTTTAACAATTGGTGCTGGTGCATCTGAGTCTACTCAGAACACAACATCAACTTTAGATGCTGACACTAAATATGTTTCTGGTAACGTTAACTACTCATTAGGTAACGTATCTATAGGTTACAGACAAGGTCAGAAAAATGATGGTACTGCAGCGACAGCGTCGACTAAAGTAAGTGCATACTCTATTGCTTTCAACGTAAATGAAAACTTTGCTGTTTCTTACGGTGAGCAAACAGCTGAAAGAGATGCTATCGGTTCAACTACAACAACTGTAGATGAAGAAGTAACTGGTTTAAATGCTACTTACACAATGGGTGCAGCATCAGTTAGAATCTTAAACTCTGTATCTGATAATGATAATTTCACATCAGCTGCTGAGCAAGAGCACACTGAAATCAGTTTAGTATTATCATTCTAATTTAATTAGAATTTAATATTTATAGAAACGGCCCCTAAATGGGGCCGTTTTTTTTTATTTGAGCTGATTGAAAAAATTATTTAAATATTTTTCAAAATTTTGATTATTATTTATAGAGCTTTTATATATAGGTTGTCTTGCTTGATTTATACTAACAGTTTTGATTGGTCGTTTATTGTTATAAAATTCAATGCAATTTTGTTCAAAATCAACATCACAAAAATCTAATAATTCTTTTATTTTTGTTTCTGAATTACTGATTAAATTTTCATACTTAACTGTATAAATTGATGAAGCATAATCTTTATTCCAATATGACATAACCTTTTTATAATGTTTGTAATATTGAACTATTGTATCAGTGTTATAGCTCCAATTTATATCGCCATCGAAAAGGTTTTTATAAATTGACAAGCAGTTATCTCTTGGATTTCTTTCACAATGAATAAATTTAGCATTTGGAAATACTGATTTAATTATTCCAATCCACATAAAGTTTTGAGGAGTTTTATCTGTAAATATTGACTTATCTCCATTATAAAATCTTTTAATATGTTTATGGAACACACTGTTAATAGTTTTTAAATTATCAATATTCTCTAATTTATCTTTTTCAAATTTATTTTCTCTTGTTAAATTTTTTTTTATTAAAAGTTCTAAAATAGTTAATTCTCCACCACCATAAACTTTTGAATGTGATGCAAGAATTTGTTCAACTAAGCTTGTCCCAGATCTTGGTAAACCAATAATAAATATCATTTTGTTATCATTGTTAGATATTTTATTTAAAGGTAACTTTGTGTTTTCTAATTTTTTTATTAGATCATGTGATAAATTAATATCTTTCATTGAGTATTCTTTTACTAATTTATATCTCAAGTCGTTTCCATTTTTTAAATGTAAATAGGAATTTTTATAATCTTTCAAATCTTCATAAGCTTTACCTAAAGCAAAATTAATATCAATTTTCTGATTTTGATTAAGATCTAAATTATCTAATCTTTCTCTCATATTTTTAAAGTGATCATTTTCATCGGTATATTTTATCATCCTATTCATTTGTCTGTCTGCTATGGTCATTTTAGGATTTAAATTTAAGATTTTATTATAGTGGAACATAGCCTTTTCGGTATTACCCAGGCTTTGATGAGTGAGACCAGCATTATAATGTGCTAAAATTAAGTTATTATCTAATTCTAAAGCTTTATCGAATAACTTTATTGCTTCGTTAAGTTTATTTAACTCATAATAAAGACTACCCAAGTTTATTGTACTTTGTATGTGATTTGGATTTTTATTTAATACCTTTTTAAAACAATCTTCAGCTTCATCAAATTCGTATAATAGCTTATGAGAATTTCCCAAATTATTTAAAGCGGCCAAATTATTCTTTTCTATTTTTATTGCAAAGTTGAAAAATTTTTTTGAATCTTCCAATTTTCCTATTTTTTGAAGACAAGAACCTGAAAGATTAAATAAGAAAGAGTTTTGAGGGTATTTTTTGTTTAATCGTTCGGTTTCTTGTAAAACATGAATATAATTGCCTGCATTATAATGTTTTAATAATACATCTACTTTAGTTTTAAATACTTCAAACTGATTTTTATCTATCATCTATAAATTATCTCTAATATATGAAATTGAGGCAAAACCAATACAATTTAACATTTTTAATTTTTTTATATTGAAATGATTAATGCCACCGAGTGCTATGTATTTCTTTTTAGTATTGTTCATTGTTAAAATATTAAATTGACTGATTGAAAGTTTTTTATTTTTTTCTGTATTTTTAAATACCGGAGAGATAACTATCTTGTCCACGTTTTGTTTCTTTTTTATGTTTATTTCTCTCAAATTATGAGCAGATCCTACTATAGAAATTTTTTTATGCCTTAAAATATTACAGTTCAGATTTTTGTTAAATGAGGGTATGTAAATGCCATCTAAATTTAATTTGTTTACTAGTTTTACGTTATTTGCCAAAAAAAATTTTATATTTAGTGATTTGCAGTATTTACTGTATTCTATAATATCTTTTTCTGTGTACGAATTGTTATAATTTCTATAAATTACAATTATATTTTTTTGTAACTTTTCTATTTCTTTTTTGCTAAATTTATTAACAAAATAATAAATTTCATAATTAATATGCATCAGTCGATTATAAACTTAAATGATATCAATAAAAAAATAAAAAATACAAAAGAAAAAAATCTTAATCTAACAAAAAAACCAACACTAATTGCAGTTAGCAAAACATTTAATATTGAAGATATAAATCCTTTGGTTGAATTTGGACATATTCATTTTGGTGAAAATAGAGTTCAAGAAGCATTAGATAAATGGATTAAAATCAAAGAGAATAATGATTCTATCAAATTACATTTAATTGGTAAATTACAGACAAATAAAGTTAAATTTGCAGTAAAGATTTTTGATTACATTCATACTGTTGATAGTATTAAATTAGCAAGAAAAATTTCAAGTGAAGAAAATAAATTAAAAAAAAAAATTAAATTATTCATTCAAGTTAATATAGGTTTAGAAGAGCAAAAATCTGGGGTAGCTGAAAATAATCTTAAAGAATTGATTGAGGAATGTTCAAGATTAAACTTAAGTGTAATTGGATTAATGTGTATTCCACCAAATGATAATAATTCCAAAACTTATTTTAAAAAAATGAGAGAATTAAGTTTAAAGTTTAGTTTAAACGAACTAAGCATGGGAATGTCTTCTGATTACATAGAGGCAATAGAAGAAGGATCAACATTTGTAAGAATTGGATCTAAAATTTTTGGAGAAAGAACTAAACAATTTTAATCTTAGTGTTTTTATTTATCATTTTTAAAAGTACCAACATGTCATTTTCTTTTAGTGCAATGCATCCACGAGTTTTTTTATAATTATTTGTTAAATGTATAAAAATAGCACTACCTTTATTTTTAATGATATTTTTAGTATTATAATTTATTACAATTACTAAATTGTAAATATCATCATTTCGGAACATTTTTTCATGTCTTATTTTTTTATCAATTAATATTGGTTTGTTATAAAATTTATTATCAGCATCATCGCACCAGCCCATATTTTTTTTAATTGGAATTTTAGATAGTTTTGTTCGAGGATTAGTAATCTTGTCTTTTCTATAAAATAATGGACCCAATGAAAAAGTTCCCTTAGGGGTTTTGAGATCACCTTCTTTTTTATTGAAACTTTTACCGTTCTTTCCAATTACACATTTAAATTTAAAATCATCTAATAAGAGGGTATTATTATTTTTTAAAATTAAATTCATTATATGAGTGTTAAAAAATTAATTATTTATAAATCCACAATTTTATTTGAGATTTTAGATGAAATTAAGGAAAATTTAAATTTTAAAATTATCGAATGCAATATTGATAAATTAGATGAATCCTATCTTTCAAATTTTGATAATTTTATAATTGTTTCTGACAAAAAAAATAATCAAAATAATTGTAAATTATTAAACATTCCTGAAAAGATAGATAAGATCTTAGAACAAATTAATATTTTATTTTTAAGTAGTAAATTCTCAAGTCAGTCAAATATAAAAATTAAAAATTATCATTTAAATTTAAATTCAAGAAAGATCACAAATATCAACAATGAATTAAATTTAACCGAAAAAGAAACTGAAATAATATTATTTATCATGAATAATAAATTTGTAAGCTTAAAAGATTTACAAAAAAAAGTCTGGAAACATATATCAGAGCTTGAAACACACACAGTAGAGACTCATATTTATAGATTGAGAAAAAAATTTTCAGAAACTTTTAATGATAATGAATTTATCAAATATGATAAAAGAGGATATTTTTTAAATTGAAAAAAAATTTAGCTGCTAAAAACTTATCAAATAAAAGATATAAACCAAAAATAGTGAAACCAAAAAAAGGTAAGGGAAGTTTTAAAAGAAAAAAGAATTAAATCCTTGCACCAATTTTCTGAATAATTTTAGATGACAATTCAGTTCCTTTTTCTAAACTTTCTTTTGTAGATAATTTATTTATTATTCCATGCAGATA
This sequence comes from Candidatus Pelagibacter sp., assembly GCF_052049975.1. Classification (GTDB taxonomy): domain Bacteria; phylum Pseudomonadota; class Alphaproteobacteria; order Pelagibacterales; family Pelagibacteraceae; genus Pelagibacter. Next base: position 514,430 of record NZ_JBNGYZ010000001.1, read on the forward strand.
ACCTGCTGCAAATAAATCTCCTGCACCTGTCAGGTCTTTGATTTCTAAATTTTTGTGAGCTTCACATTCTACAACTTCATTCCCATTGATTGAGACAGCTCCTTTTTCACCTCTAGTAATGATAATATTTTTTTTTATTTGTTTGCTAAAAGAAATTATTTCTTTAAATGAGCTTACGCCTGTCAAAGATAATATTTCTTGCTCATTTGCGAAAACAATATCTAATTTATTTTTAACCAAATCTAAAAAATGGGGCTTGTGTCTTTCAACACAAAACAGATCAGATAAGGACATTGCAACTTTATTTGAATATTTTATTGCCTTATCAAAAGCTTTTTTTGGATCACCTTCATCCCACAAATATCCTTCAAGAAAAATAATTTCTGCATTTTTAATTCTCTTATCATCTACATCATTATCATTTATTTTTCCTGCAGTTCCTAAATATGTACACATGGTTCTTTCAGAGTCTGGAGTTATTAAAATTAAACAAGATCCAGTAGGAATTGGTTCTGCTTTTTTCTTATATAGGTATTCAACATTTTCTTTTTTAAGGCCTTCTTCGTATTTTTCTCCCAAATCATCATTGTTAATTTTACCTATAAAACCAACTTTATTTCCTAATTGCGATAAACCTACTACAGAATTAGCAACAGATCCGCCAGAAATAGTTTCCTCTATTTTTAATGATGATAATAGTTTTTTGAATTCGTCTTCATCAACTAGTTTCATAGTACTTTTGGTTAAAGAATTTTGAATTAAAAATTCGTCTGATACTTTGCATAAAACATCGACAATTGCGTTTCCGATTCCAAGTATTTTCATTATGGTTTTTTTGCTATAAATGGTTTTTTTCTATTAGGATAACAAGAAGTACAAATTTTACAACTTATTCCATAACAATCTCTAGCTTTGCAATATTCTCTTCCATAATAAATGATTTGAAGATGAAGTTTATTCCAATTTTTTTTTGGAAATAATCGTTTTAAATCCTCTTCTGTTTGAACAACATTTTTACCATTAGTTAGACCCCATCTTTGAGCAAGTCTATGTATGTGTGTGTCCACTGGAAATGCGGGATGACCATATCCTTGAGACATTACAACACTAGCAGTTTTATGACCAACACCCGGAAGTTTTTCTAATTCCTCAAACGTTTCGGGAACTTTTCCTTTATGATTTTCAATTAAAATCTTAGATAAGTTATAAATACTCTTTGCTTTAATTCTAAAAATACCAATTTTTTTTATTAAAGTTTCTATTTTTTTTCTACCAAGTCTAACGAAATGTTCTGGTTTATAATATTTTGGATAAATATTTTTAGTTACATTGTTGACATTCACATCTGTACATTGTGCAGATAAAAGAACTGATACAAGCAAAGTAAAAACATTTCTACTTTTTAAGGGCACTTCAATTTTAGGGTATTTTTTATTAAGTATTTTTAATACTATTTTTGCTCTTTGAGTTTCATTCATTATTTGAAATTCATTAGATCTCTCATTGAATATAAACCGGGTTTTTTTCTCATTAACCAACTTGCAGCTGATAATGCTCCTTCAGAATATAATGCTCTATCAAAAGCTTCGTGATTTAGTTTTATTACTTCTTTTCCACTAGAAAATGAAACCTCATGTTCTCCAATTATTTCTCCTTTTCTTATCGAATTGAAATTTATCTTGTTTCCATATGGAAAATTTTTCTTATTTAAAAATTTTTTTCCAATTAAATTGTAAAGGTTTTTATTTTTACCCACAGCTATACCATCACCTAACATTAATGCAGTCCCTGAAGGGTAATCTTTTTTGTGCCTGTGATGCACTTCAAAAACTTTACTTAGGTATTTTTCTCCAAGAGATTTTGATGCAATTTCAGTTAAATACATTAATAAATTTATACCAAGGCTCATATTTCCAGCCTTTAGAATTGGTATTTTTTTTGAATAAGATTTAATAACTTTTTCCTCTTTTTCTGTAAAACCTGTGGTTCCTATAACAATTCTTTTTTTTAATTTTGTGGCTATTTTTAATACTTCAAAAGTACATTTAGGAATTGTAAAATCAACTATTACATCTGTTTTTTTAAAAGCTTCTTCAGTGTTTAGCTGAGGTTTAATACTGCTAATCTTTTTATTAATAATTTTGTATTCTGTTAAACTATGAATTTTAAAACCTTTCTCTTTTTTTGCAGTTTTAATTAATTGCTGGCCCATACGGCCCATACAACCAGTTATAGTGAGGTTTATATTTTTCATAATTAGTGAATTTTATATATATCTTTTGAGTTATTACAAAGATTAGTTTTTCCAAAAATCTTTTGCTATTTGAAAAAATTGTTTAATACCTGGATTAGATCTTTCGTTTTCAATTTCTCTGAATTGTTCTAAAAGTTCTTTTTGTTTCTTGTTTAAAGAAACAGGAACTTCAGTTTCAATTTGTACATATAAATCTCCATTTCCACTACCTCTCATATATGGCATACCTTTGCCTCTTAATCTAAATTGTTTACCTGATTGTGTTCCTTCAGGAATTTTAATTTTTGCTTTTCCGCCATCAATTGTTGGAATTTCAATCGTAGTTCCTAAAGCCGCATCAGCTATTGAAATAGGACATTCAAAAAATAAGTTTTCATCAGATCTTTTAAATAATTCGTGAGATTTAACATTAATGAATAAATACAAATCACCATTAGCACCGCCTCTTGTACCCGCCTCACCTTTACCTGATAATCTAATTCGCGTTCCATCATCAACACCTTGAGGAATTGTAACTGCTAATTTTTTAGACGTTTGTTTATTTCCTTGACCATTACAATCATTACATGGATTTGTAATTTCTTCACCGCTTCCTGCACACTGAGGACAAGTCTGTTGAACTGTAAAAAAGCCTTGGTTGGTTCTTACTCTCCCATTTCCACCACAATAGGTACATCTATCAGGTGAATGACCTGGTTTGGAGCCATTGCCCTTACAAGTATTACATTTTTCAGATGTAGAAAATTGAATATTTTGCTTCTTGCCCGTGTATGCTTCCTCAAGTGATATAGACAAATCATATCTTAAGTCTGAACCTCTATTACTTGAACTTCTTCTGTTACTTCTCCTACCACCGCCTCCAAAGTCACCAAAAAAATCTTCAAAAATATCTGAGAAATCCGATCCATTAAAGCCACCAAAACCTCCAAAACCACCTTGACCACCACCACCATTTTCAAATGCAGCATGGCCAAAATTATCATAATTTTCTTTTTTACTTTTGTCTGAAAGAATTCCGTACGCTTCACTTGCTTCCTTGAATTTATCTTCAGCAGTTTTGTCACCAGGATTTTTATCTGGATGATATTTTACCGCTAGTTTACGGTAAGCTGATTTTATATCTTCGGGACTCGCGCTTTTGTTTACGCCTAAGACATCATAATAGTCTCTTTTAGCCATCAATTTAACCTAGACAATTAGTTGTCTGCTAAGCGCTTTTTTCTTTATTCTCGTCTTTTACTTCTTCGAAGTCAGCATCAACAACATTATCGTCTTTTTTATCCTTGTTGTCTTTTCCATCATCTTTTCCAGACTCTGGTTTTGTATTTTGTTGTGATTTATAGATTGCTTCACCAAGTTTCATAGATGCTTGAACTAAAGCTTCTGTTTTTTTCTTGATATCCTCAATATTATCACCTTTAAGAGCCTCTTTTACAGCTGCAGATGATTCCTCAATTGCTTTTTTCTCTGCATCAGAAATTTTAGATCCATGTTCTTTAAGATTTTTCTCTGTAGAGTGAATAAGTGTATCTGCTTGGTTTCTTACATCAACAGACTCTCTTTTCTTTTTATCAGCTTCTTTATTGGCCTCTGCATCTTTAACCATTTTTTCAATTTCTTCATCACTTAACCCTCCTGATGCTTGAATTTGAATTTTTTGTTCTTTACCAGTTCCTTTGTCTTTAGCAGAAACATTAACTATTCCATTTGCATCAATATCAAAAGTAACTTCAATTTGAGGAACTCCTCTTGGAGCTGGAGCTATTCCAACTAATTCAAAATTACCTAATAATTTATTGTCAGTTGCCATTTCTCTTTCACCTTGAAGAACTCTTATCGACACTGCTGGTTGATTGTCTTCAGCAGTTGAAAAAACCTGACTTTTTTTTGTTGGAATAGTTGTGTTTTTGTCTATTAGTTTTGTTGATACCCCACCAAGTGTTTCAATACCAAGTGATAAAGGGGTAACATCTAATAATAGTACATCTTTTACATCACCTTGTAAGACTCCTGCTTGTATAGCAGCTCCCATAGCAACCACCTCATCTGGGTTAACACTTTTATTTGGGTCCTTTCCAAAGAAGTTATTCACTTCATCAATTACTTTAGGCATTCTTGTCATTCCACCTACCATTACAACTTCATCAATTTCACTTGCAGAAATTCCAGCATCTTTAAGCGCTGTTTGACAAGGTGGTATTGTTTTAGCAATTAGATCTTCAACTAAAGCTTCTAACTTGGCTCTAGTCATTTTTAAATTTATATGCTTCGGCCCAGTTTTATCAGCTGTGATAAATGGAAGATTAATATCAGTTTGTTCAGCTGATGATAATTCAATTTTGGCTTTTTCTGCAGCTTCTTTTAATCTTTGAAGTGCTAGTTTGTCAGATTTTAAATCAATACCGTTATCTTTTTTAAATTCAGAAATCAAATATTCAACAACAGCATTATCAAAGTCTTCTCCACCTAAAAAAGTATCTCCATTTGTTGACTTAACTTCAAATACACCATCACCTAATTCTAAAATAGATACATCAAATGTACCACCTCCTAAATCATAAACGGCAATTTTTTTATTTTGTTTTTTATCTAAACCGTATGCTAACGAAGCAGCTGTTGGTTCGTTTATAATTCTTAAAACTTCAAGGCCAGCAATTTTACCAGCATCTTTTGTAGCTTGTCTTTGTGCATCATTAAAATAAGCTGGAACAGTAATTACCGCCTTCGTTACAGCTTGACCTAAATATTTTTCTGCAGTTTCTTTCATTTTCTGTAAAATGAAAGCTGAAATTTGTGATGGAGAATATTTTTCTCCTTTTGCTTCAATCCATGCATCACCTTTTTCAGAATTTACAATTTTAAAAGGAGCAGCTTCTACATCTTTTTTAACAGTTGGATCATCAAAATTTCTACCAATCAATCTTTTTACTGCAAAAATTGTATTTTCGGGGTTGGTTACTGCTTGTCTTTTAGCTGGCTGACCAATTAGTTTTTCATTTTCATCAGTAAATGCAACAACAGATGGTGTTGTTCTTGCACCTTCGGCATTTTCTAAAACTTTTGCCTGACTACCTTCCATGATCGCAACACATGAATTGGTAGTTCCTAAATCTATTCCAATAATTTTACTCATAATTAATATCTCTCCTTCGTCATATAAGTGTTTATTTTTAATCTACAAGTTGTCACATGCATTATTTCTTCTCTGAATTCTCTTTATTTTCTTCAACTTTTTTGTCTGGTTCTGAAGGTTTTTTTGCTACACCAACTAGTGAAGGCCTTAATAGACGATCTTTGATTGTAAAACCTTTTTGAATTTCTTGAATTATAGTTCCAGGTTCCTTAGTTGCATCTTCTATTTCCATCATTGCTTGATGAAAGTTTGGATCAAGTTTTTTATTTAAACTTTCTATTGGTTTGATGTTGTTTTTGCTAAATATAGAAATTAAATCTTTACTAATAATATCAAAGTGCTCTAAGGTTTTTTTTAATGCTTCTGTGTTTTTTAAAGTATCGTCACTTTCCAGGACTACTTTAGATCTTTCAAGATTATCAATTAAACTTAAAGCTTCTTTTGCAAATGAAGATCCCCCATACTCAAAAGCATCTTCTTTTTCCTTTTCAAACCTTCTTCTTTGATTTTCCATTTCAGCAAAAGTTCTAGCCAATTTATCTTCAAGTTCAGTAATTTTATCTTCTGGAGAAAGTTCTTTTACTTCCTCAGATGTTTCTGAAGGTGAACCTACTTTTTGTTCTGTATTCTCTTCAGTATTTGAAACTTCTTGATTTTGTTCTTGACTATCGGTTTGCCCTTTTTCCATGAAGACATATATGGTAAGAAATCTATAAATTTCTAGATGTCTCAAAAAAAAATTAAAAACCTTCTAATTGGTACTAATAATAAAGGAAAATTAAAGGAAATTAGGAGTTTATTACCAAAATATATAAATATCTATTCATCTTCAAACTTTAAACTAAATAGTCCAAAAGAGGACGGAAATACATTTAAAGAAAACTCATTGATCAAATCTAGACATTTTTCATTAAAAAGTGGTCTCATTTGCTTGGCAGACGACTCAGGCCTAGAGGTTGATCTTTTAAATAAAAGACCTGGTATTTTTTCTGCTAGATGGGGAGGAAAAATGGGTGATTTTAATAAAGCAATTAAAAAGGTTTATAGAGAATTAAGTAAAGTGGATAAAAATTGGAAAAATAAAAAAGTAAAAGCAAGATTTATTTGTGCACTTTCAATAAGTAATTTGAATAAAAAAATTGCTTGTGTTCAAGGCAAAGTAGAAGGCTTTATATCATCTGTACCAAAGGGAAAAAATGGATTTGGTTATGATCCTATTTTTATACCAGTCGGAAAGAACATAACATTTGGGGAAATGAAACCATCTCAAAAATATAAAATGGATCACAGGTTTAATGCTTTTAAGAAAATTAAAAAATTTTTATGAGTTGTTTATTTTCTATTTTGTAAAAATTTAAACGATGATTTATTTCGTTATTTTTGATATCAAAAATTCCTATTTTCCCTTTAAATGAATTTTTTCTTTTAAATATTTTATTGATATCAGACAAATCAAAATTATTTTTAAAAGATAAATAATAAACCAATCCCACCAAATCATAACTTAATAATGATAAATGATTAGGTTCCTCTTCAAAATCTAATTGATATCTTAACTTATATTTTTCAAAATTATCTCTATTTATTGATGGATAATAAATTGGTTGAATATCTTTTTCATTAATTAAACTTTTATCAAACCATTGATTGAGAGTTATGAAATACTTATCTTTTGGAGAAACATCTGTGTAAAGTAAAGAAGTAGTTACACTTTTCAAACTTTCTTCAAAGTCAGCAATTATTACAGAATTAAATTTAACATCTCCTAAGGTATATTTCATTTTTAATTGTTCTATTTTTTTCTCTTTATTAAATTCATTGGAATTTTCTAATCTATAAAGTTCATCCTCAAGATTTTGTTTTCTAATTTTATAATTAGTTATTTTTTCAATTTGATTTGTAAGTTTGGTCGGTTCTTTTTCATAGAAATGAGTTTTAGAAATTTTAATTTTAGATTTTTTTATACTTTTTTTTAATTCTTCCTCATAACTCAATTTGGGTATAAGAAAAATATTATCATCGATTTCATTATCTTTTAAAAATTTTTTTATTGCATTAAGTTGAGATGTTGAATTGACACCAGAACTTATGACATTTTTTGGTAAATCAATTGTTTGATTTGTGAATGATAAAAATATCATATCTTCTATTTCATCAAGATATTTTAAGCTATCAAAAAACACAGGACCAATTGTTAAATTAATTTCTTCAAGCTTTAGTTCTTTGGCAGATTTTAAAGTAGTTTCTGGATCAGATTTAGTATCTTTAATTATTATCTCCAATTTGTCGGTATTTATATCTTTCATAGCCATCCTCACAGCCTTGATTATTGATTGTCCGAGCTCATAATTTTCCCCTGAGATTGGTATAAGTAAACCTATTTTAAGTTTAGTATTTTCTTCTGCATGTGAGTTAATTAAATAGAAAATTATAATTATTATTGAAATAATTAACTTTGAAATTTTATTCATTTGATTAGTATTATAACAATTTATTTTCTAAATGAGCTTAAATTTTAAATCTGACAATAATAAGTTTAAAAAAGGTCTTTATCTAATATCAACTCCTATTGGAAATTTAGAGGATATAACTCTTAGAGCAATTGAGATATTAAAAAATTCAGATCACATTTTATGTGAAGATACTAGGGTTTCTAAAAACTTATTAAAAAGGTACAATATAAATTCAAACCTAATTTCTTATCATAAATTTAATGAAGCAAAAAGTTTAGAAAAAATCATCAAACTGTTACAGGCAGGCAGTTTAATTTCTTTGATCTCTGATGCTGGAACACCAGTTGTTTCTGATCCAGGAAAACTTTTAGTAAATGAATGTATAAAAAATGATATTACTATTGTTCCAATTCCAGGCCCTTCAGCAGTTACAAGTGCAACTTCTGTAAGTGGATTTTCTGAAAAGTTTTATTTTTATGGTTTTTTGCCTGAAAAAAAAAATATTTTAAATAATGATTTATTAAAACTTTCAAGTTTTGATTGTTCGATAGTGTTTTTTGTTTCAGCAAAAAAGTTAGCTAAAGCTTTGACAGAATTTAAAAAATATTTTTTAGAAAGAAATATCTTGATTTGCAGAGAGATGACAAAGATTTATGAAGAATTTATCAGAAGCACCGTTAGAGAAATTGATATATCCAAACTGACACTAAAAGGAGAGGTTACAGTAGTAATCTCTGAAAAAATTAATGAAAAAAAATCTTCGCAAACTTTAAGTGAATCAGATAAGAATAAAATTAACAAAATGATAAAAAAATTGAGTATTAAAGAAATTACTTCATTAATTTGTTTGGATAAAAAAATTTCAAAAAAAGATGTTTATAATTATTGCTTAAAAATTAAGAATGAAAATTAAGATAATATTATTATTAATCATTGGATTATTTCTTACGAGCTGCGCAGGAGTAGCTTCAAAAGGTATCTTTGGTACTGGTGTAAGTGTTGCATTCGATCCAAGATCTGTAGGAACTCAAATAGATGACTCTATTATGGAGAAAAGTTTGAAAACTAAAATCCTCTTAAGAGACAAAAACCATTTACTTAAAGTAAAAACCAAAGTACTTGATGGGAGAATTTTTTTAACAGGAACTGTTGATGACCCTGAAGAGAAATTGCAATTAACCAAATTAGCTTGGGAAACTAAAGGAGTTAGATCAGTTAGAAATGATATTAAGATTAAGGAAGAATTTAATTTTTCGCAATCAGCAAAAGATTTATTAATAACTTCTCAATTAAGAACTGCTATTATTTTGAATAAAGAAATAAAAGCCACCAATTATCAAATTGATACCTATAAAAAGAAAATATTTATTTATGGTATAGCTCAAACATTAGATGAAAAAGATCTTGTAATTAAAGAAGCAAAAGAAATATTAGATGTAGAAGATGTAATTGCTAGTATTATGTTACTTGAGGATCTTAGAATTCAAAAAAATTAATTTTCCAATTTATAATCAATAATATCCGATGAGTAAGCTGCGATAGAGGCTAAGTTTAAAATTTCTGAAGTTGAACATCTTAGTGGTGCTATTTCTATCGGCAAACCTAAACCAATTAACAAAGGCCCTATTACTTTGCTATCACCAAATGCTTTTATCATTTTATAAGATATAGATGCTGCGTGCTGACCAGGCATAATTAGTATATTTGAATTACCTACAATTTTAGAAAAAGGATATAATTTTTTATATTCTTCATTCAAGGCAACATCTGGCTGCATATCTCCATCAAATTCAAAATCTACTTTTTTATTTTTTAAAATTTCCACAGCTTCTCTGATTTGTTCTGTCCTGCTTGTTACTGGTTGTCCAAAAGTTGAATGAGAAACAAAAGCAACTTTTGGATCAAATCCAAATAATCTAACTACTCTTGCTGCTGAAACTGCGATTTCAGATAGCTGTTGGGAGGTTGGCCATTCATGAACACTCGTGTCAGCAACAAAAATTGTTTTTCCTTTATGAACTACAAGGTTTAATCCAAACATTATTTCCCCAGCTCTTGCGCCTATCACTTGTTGTACTTTCTCTAAAGAGGCACCAAAACGCCTTGTATTTCCGGTTACAGCACCGTCAGCATCGCCACAAGCAACCATGCATGATGCCCAAATTACACGATCATTTCTTACTAGTCTGTCACAATCCCATTCCAAAAGACCTTGCTCTCTTTGTAGTTTTTTAAATAAGTATTTTGTATATTTTTCCCTTTTTGAATTGTCTGTTGAATTTGTTATCTCAAAATCAAAGTGATCATCATAGCCAATTTTTTCGATTTGTTCTTTAATCTTTGCTTCCTTTCCTACCAATATAGGAATACCTAATTTAGAATTTTTAAAAGCAATTGCAGCTTTCAAAGTATTTTCATCTTCTCCATCAGCAAATACTATTTTCTTTTTTTTATTTTTGATTAAATTATTTATTCCATTCATTATTGTAACAGTAGGATCTAATCGTTGTTTTAATTGTTCTTTGTAAGTATCAAAATTTTTTATTTCTTTTCTTGCCACACCTGTTTCCATTGCAGCTTTTGCAACAGCAGCAGGGATAACACTTATTAATCTTGGGTCAAAAGTTGAGGGAATAATATATTCTTTACCATAATGAGGCCTGTTACCACCCATTGCAGCCACCACCTCGTCCGGTACATCCTCTCTTGCTAAGTTAGCAATAGCATGAGCTGCAGCAATTTTCATTTCTTCATTGATTGTTTTAGATCGCACATCTAAAGCACCTCTAAAAATATATGGAAAACCAATCAAATTATTTACTTGATTTGGATAATCAGATCTTCCTGTTGCTATAATTGCGTCATCTCTTACTTCTTCAATTTCTTCAGGAGTAATTTCTGGATCTGGATTTGCACAGGCAAATATAATTGGATTTTTTGCCATTTTTTTTACGAGAGCTTTTGGTAAAGCACCTTTAGCAGATAAACCTAAAAAAACATCCGCCCCATCTATCGCATCTTCTAAAGATCTTTTCTTGGTTTCAATTGCATGTCTTGATTTCCATTGATCAACTTTTTCTGGTCTACCTTTATAAATCACACCTTTCCTATCAAGCATAATTATGTTTTCATGAGGTACACCTGTTCTTTTAAATAATTCTGTGCAAGCTATTGCAGATGCACCAGCTCCATTCACTACTACCTTAATATCTTTAATTGATTTACCGTTTATATCTAAAGCATTTATTAAGGCAGCCGTTGTTATAATTGCAGTTCCATGCTGATCATCATGAAAGACAGGAATATCTAAAATTTCTTTTAATTTTTGTTCAATTATAAAACAATCTGGTGCCGCTATATCTTCTAAATTTATACCTCCAAAACTGGGTGCAAAATTTTTTATACTTTGAATTATTTCATTAGCGTCTGAGCAATCAATCTCTAAATCTATTGAGTCTATATCTGCAAATCTTTTAAATAATACAGCTTTCCCTTCCATTACTGGTTTAGAAGCAAGTGCTCCTAAATTACCCAATCCTAAAATTGCAGATCCATTACTAATTACGGCCACTAAATTACCCTTACTTGTGTAATCATAAGCAGACTCAGGATCTTCACTTATTTTTTTTACAGGAACTGCTACTCCAGGAGAATATGCAAGAGCAAGATCTCTTTTTGTTGTCATATTTTTTGATGAAACAATCTCAATCTTGCCAGGTTTCTTTTTAGTATGAAACTCTAATGCTTCTTTATCAGTGTAATGATCAGCTTTTGTTTTTTTCATTTTTGGTATTTATATGTACAAATAGGACTAAATTAAGACTAATATGATTTATGAACTTGATTAAGTCAACAGGCACATTTAGTTTCTTTACTGTATTAAGCAGGATATCTGGATATATAAGAGATATCTTAATAGCATTCTTTTTAGGAACAGGTTTTATAGCAGATGCTTTTTTTGTGGCATTTAGAATTCCAAATACATTTAGAAGATTATTTTCAGAAGGAACATTTAACGCTGCATTTATACCAAGTTATACATCTGAACAAAGATTAGGAAAAACAAGATCTGATAAGTTTGCAAATCAAGTATTTAATATTTTATTAATAGCACTGTTTCTTTTGGTTATTATAGTTGAATTATTTGCACCATTTTTTGTTTCATTGTTAGCTCCAGGCTTTATTGAAGATGATCAAAAAATAGATTTAGCAATTAAATTAACGAGAATTACCTTTCCTTTCTTATTGTTTGTATCTTTAGCATCTTTTTTTGCTGCAATATTAAATTCAAATAATAGATTTGCAGCCGCAGCTGCATCTCCAATTATCTTAAATTTGATATTGATAATTACATTATTAATTTCAGCAAACATTGGAGATCAACTTGTTTACCAATTGTCTTATGCAGTAACAATTAGTGGAATTATACAATTATTATTTTTATATATTTTTGTTAAAAAATATTTCTCACTGAATTTATCTTTTAAAATTAATTTTAATCAAAAAATTAAGTTTTTTTTCAGAAAATTATTTCCAAGTATTTTTGCTGCAGGTGTAACCCAAATAAATGTTTTAATTGGTACTATAATTGCATCCTTCCAAGCAGGAGCTGTTTCATATTTATATTATGCTGATAGAATCTATCAGATAAATTTAGCGATAGCTGGAATTGCTGTGGGCGTAGTTATACTTCCACAACTATCAAAATATATTCAATCAAAAAACAAAGAAAAAATTAATCATATCCAAAATAAATCAATCGAACTTTGTCTATTTTTATCATTACCAGCCTCTATAGCTTTGTTCCTAGGTTCTGAAGAAATAGTATCAGCTTTGTTTGGATATGGATCTTTTAATGAGCAATCAATAATAAATTCTTCTAAAGCTCTTTTTTATTTTGCGTATGGTTTACCAGCATTTGCTCTAATAAAGATATTTTCAAGTTTCTTCTTTGCAAACAATGATACTAAAACTCCTTTTTATATTTCTTTAGTTTCAGTAGTATTAAACGTTTTCATAAGTGTGTATTATTTCAAAGAAATAGGTTTTATAATTATACCAATTGCAACCTCAGTTTCATCATGGTTTAACACTATTGTTTTATTTTTGTATTTACTAAATAAAGACATGTTTAAATTTAACCAAAACTTTTTAATTCAATTTATTAAAATAATATTTGCTTCTCTTGTAATGGGAATATTTTTTTATTTTATGATTACAGAATTTAGTTATTATTTACATAATGATTATTCATTAAAAGCAATTTTTATTTTGATTTTTGTATTTTTAAGTATTCTTTTTTATCTTTTGGTTTCTTTTTTAATTAAAGCATTTAAATTAAGTGATATTAGAGCTAAATATTAATTTATTATGACTAAAAAAATTTTTTCAGGTGTTCAACCTACTGGTAATTTGCATTTAGGCAATTATTTGGGTGCAATAAAAAATTTTGTAAAATTAGGAAACGATTCAAACAATGATTGTATTTACTGCGTTGTAGACCTTCACGCAATTACTGTTAAACAAGATCCAAGATTATTGACTGAAAATATTCGAGAAACTGTTGCAACTTTTGTAGCAAGTGGGATCGATCCTGAAAAAAATATAATATTTAATCAATCAAGAGTTTCTGCCCATGCAGAAGCAGCATGGATTTTTAGTTGTGTAGCTAGAATGGGTTGGTTGAGTAGGATGACCCAATTTAAAGAAAAAGCAGGAAAAGATAAAGAAAAGGCAAGCGTTGGTTTATATTCTTATCCAGTTTTAATGGCTGCAGATATTTTATTGTATGATGCAACACATGTACCAGTTGGCGAAGATCAAAAACAACATTTGGAGTTAAGTAGAGATATTGCTCAAAAATTTAACAATGATTTTGATCAAGACAATTTTTTAAAAATTCCTGAACCATTAATTCAAAAAGAATTTTCTAGAATAATGAGTTTAAGAGATGGAACAAAAAAAATGAGTAAATCTGAAGTATCTGATTTGAGCAGGATTAATTTAACAGATAATAAAGATTCTATAATATTAAAAATAAAAAAAGCTAAAACTGATCCTTTACCTCTACCTAATAATGTAACAGAATTAGAAAACAGAGCAGAAGCAAAAAATCTGCTTAGTATTTATTCAAGCCTAAATGAGACTAGTTTAGAAAATTCAGTTAAAGAATTTGCGGGCAAAAATTTTTCTGAATTTAAAGAAGTATTAATTCAAGTTTTAGTTGATAAAATTGAACCTATATCATTAGAAATAAACAAGCTGATGTCCAATCAGGAATATTTAGATAAAATTTTAGATTTAGGTTATGAAAAAGCTAATGATTTAGCCTCAAAAAAAGTTAATAGATTAAAGGAAATAGTTGGTTTTTATTAATTTTTTTATTAACAAGTTATAATTTAAAGTTTAATGGCTATATAAAAGATATGTTTGTACAAACAGAAATAACACCAAATCCAAATTCATTAAAATTTTTACCTGGGAAAAAAGTTTCAAATAATGGTTCTTTTGAAATAACTAAAAAAGATGATGTTAGTAATGAATTGGTAAGAAATTTATTATCAATAAATGGAGTTGAAGGAATATTTTTAGGAAAAGATTTTATATCAATTAACAAAGTCGAAAATATTAATTGGGAAGAAATTAAACATATAGTGATTTCTCTAATCAATGATTTTTATTCAGATGGGAAAGAGTTTGTAATAGATAGAGATTTAAATGAAGAAAATTCAAATTTTTCTGAAACTGAACAAAACATTATTAAAATCTTAGATCAAAAAATTAGACCTGCAGTTGCTAAAGATGGAGGAGATATAAAATTTAAAGAATTTAAAGATGGAATAGTAAAAGTTCAATTACAAGGAAGCTGTTCTGGATGCCCTAGTTCAACTATGACTTTAAAGCAAGGTGTTCAAAATTTACTTAAACATTATATTAAAGAAGTGAAAGAAGTAGAAGCTGTGGAATGAAAAATTTGAAGTTTATTAATTTTAACTATAAAAAAAAAACAACCGAAACTGTCTATTTGTTGGGTAGTAGAGTTACAAGTACTTTTGGTAGAACTTTAATATCTTGTCTTTTTATATTATTATTTTTTTATACTGCCCCTATAGTAATTAATTTTTTAGATGAAGATGTTTTCACAGGTGAGTTTAAGAACGAATCAAGAAAAATAATGGTTTACAAACTTGATGGAAAAAATATTGATGAAAATAAAAAAAACAATGAAGAATTAGAAGTTTTTAATGAAAAGGATTTGCTGTCAGATATTTTAACATTAAATGATCTTGATAATGATTCAGTTCGTTTAAGTGCATCAACAATAAAACAATTATTTGAAGATACAAAATATAGTCTTGCCGATGTAAGAAAAAATAAATTGGTAAAACCAGTTGCACTCACATGGTTACCATATGAAATTAAAGAAATTGAAAATACAAAAAAAAGGAAAGAACTTTTTTTGCAAATTGTACTACCTTTGGTTTTGGAAGAGAACAATAAGATTAAAATAGATAGAATAAAACTGTTTAGTATTATTAATAAATCAAATAATTCTGAAGTTGAAAAAAAATGGCTAAATAAGAAATACAAACAGTACGGAGTTAGTTCTAAAGATCTTTCAACGTTAAAAATAAGAATGGACGAAATACCCACATCTTTAGCTTTGGCTCAAGCAGCTAAAGAAACAGGGTGGGGAACTTCAAGATTTGCATTAGAGGGTAATGCATTATTTGGTCAATGGACATGGTCTGGAGAAGGTTTAAAACCAAAAGAAGCAGACATATCAGAAGGTCACAAAGTTATGAAATTTAATATTTTACAAGCTTCTGTGAGAGCTTATCAAAGAAACTTAAATACACATAAGTCTTATAAAAAATTTAGAAAAGCAAGAGCGGAATTAAGAGCTCAGGGAAAAAAACTAGATAGTATGATATTATCAGCTTATTTAGATAAGTATGCAGAAACTGGAACAAAATATGTAGAAATTTTACAAAAAATTATTGAACAAAATAATTTAGAAGATTTTGATGATGCTAAATTATTACCATCTAGCAAAAAATTAGAAAGTTTAATTTAATTTCTTACAGTAAATTGAGTCCCAAACCAACGCCATTTACCTTTATCATTTAACGAACAATTAATTCTACCTCTTCTTGGTAAAAACTTTTTTTCAAATTTTATTTTCATTATATTGTTTTCAAAAGTAGAATTCGTTTTTTTCCAATTACCACCATCATTAGAATAACAAGTAATATTATTGATATTTGTTTGTTCATCAAAAAACTCAACTATTAACTCAGGAGGGTTTGAGTTATTATTTATTTTTTTTTCTTCTGGTTTGATAGATTTATATTCAAGGGGGTTATAATTGATAACAGATTTGAATCTTTTTAAGTCTCCATATTTTTCATTTATAGGAAATCTTGGTAGTTCGAATTTATCTTTATTTAAATCAATGACACCAGAATGTTGTCCAAACGCAACAGAAAAATTTTCAGCAATATAATTTTTCATAAATTTTGAATATTCTCCAAAGGGATAAGAAAATATGGAGGGAGTATAACCAAGCTTTTCTTTAAAAATTTTACTAGCGGTTTCAATATCATTTATAAAATCGTCATTACTAAAATCTATTAAATATTCATGGGTATGAGAATGATGTCCAATTGTGCCTAAGGGTGACTTTTCAATTTCTATAATTTGTTCCCATGTCATATAACCATTTTTTCCAACTGGTTCAGTTGAAATAAATAAAATAAATGGAATATTATTTTTCTTTAAATATGGCCATGCCTCATTGTAGAACGAACTAAAACCGTCATCTATTGAGATTAATATTTTTTTTTCTTTTTTACTTATATTAAATTCTTCCTCAAACAGCTTGGGATCATAAAATTTATATCCTAGATTTTTAATCATTTGCATTTGTTCATCAAAAACATTCATTCCGATATTTGTTGAAGGATATTTATTTTCATTAAATCGATGATACATCAAAGACAGAACACCCTTATCATTTGAAAAAAATTTACTATCATTTTCAGATGCAATAGAGTTTAATGATAAATGAAAATAGCAAATGACAAAACTAATAATCGATGTTGCAAATGAGAAAATTTTTTTAATGTTCATCAATGATGATAATATTCATAAAGTTGAACATGAAAATAGTAAAATTAATTATGAAAAGTTATCAATCCTAATTAATGAATTTTTAGAGAAACATAAGAAAAATTTAAAAAATATCTCTGAAATATATGTAAATAGAGGTCCAGGTAGTTTTGCAGGCATTAGAAATTCTTTATCAACTGTGAAAGCAATAAATTTAATTAATAATACAGATTATTTTTGTTTTAGTTTTAATGATTTTAAAAAAGAAGATGATGTTAAATATGAAAATATTCCAGATTTTTGTAAAAAATATAAGATTAAAAAAAATTTGATTAATCCTGATTATTCAGGTTAAAACTAACTATGTCAGAAACCATTGAAGAAAAATGTTTATTAAAAGGGGTAAAACTTACAGATCAGAGACGTGTAATAGCTCAAGTTATGTCAAAATCAACAGATCACCCAGATGTTGACGAACTATATAAAAGAGTTTCAAAAATAGATTCAAAAATTAGTATTGCCACAGTTTATAGGACTGTAAAACTTTTTGAGGAAAGTGGAATTTTGACAAAACATGAATTTAAAGGGGACAAAGCTAGATATGAGGAATTAAACGAAGGTCATCATGATCATTTAATAGATGTAAAAACTGGAGAGATTATTGAATTTGTTGATGATGAAATAGAAAAGTTGCAACAAAAAGTTGCCAAGAAGTATGGTTACAAATTAGTAGATCATAAATTAGAGTTATATGGAGTAAAAATTAACTCAAAAAAATCATGAAGAAAATTTTTATTAAAACATTTGGTTGTCAAATGAATGAATACGATTCAAATCGTATATTTGACACCGTTAAAAAAATTGGTTTTGAAAAAACAGATGTGCTTGAAGAAACTGATTGTTATCTTTTAAATACATGTCACATCAGGGACAAGGCCAAAGAAAAAGTTTATCATGATATTGGAAGAATAAAGAAAAGTTTCAGATCAAAAAAAAAACCTTTCGTAATTATAGCAGGATGTGTTGCACAAGCTGAGAATGAAGAAATGTTAAAAAGAGAACCCTATATTGATTTGGTTATCGGGCCACAGGCGTATCATAAAATTAATTCAAGAATTGAGGAATACTTTGAAAAACAAAAAAAATTAGAGGAAACAGATTTTGATGCTGAAGCAAAATTTAATTATCTTAATCAAATTAAAAATAGCTCAAGCAAAGTATCTTCTTTTTTAACAATTCAAGAGGGATGTGATAAATTCTGTCATTTTTGCGTAGTTCCTTATACACGTGGCCCAGAATATTCTAGATCTTATAATGAAATTATAGCTGAAGCTAAAAATTTATCTTTTAATGGAGTTAAGGAAATAACTCTGCTTGGACAAAATGTTAATGCTTATAACAATGATAATTACAGATTATCTGATTTAATTCTTGAAATTGAAAAAATTCCAGAAATAAAAAGAATTAGGTACACAACATCTCATCCAAGAGATATGACTGATGACTTAATTGAAGTTTACGGGATTTCTAAAAAATTGATGCCTTTAGTTCACTTACCTGTTCAGAGCGGATCTGATAAAGTTCTAAAATTAATGAATAGGAAGCATTCTATAAGCGATTACATCAAAACTTATGAAAGATTAAAAAAATTAAATTCTAAAATAGAATTTTCTAGTGACTTCATTATTGCATATCCTGGTGAAGAAGAAAAAGATTTTAATGAGACGTTTGAACTGATTAAAAATATTAAATTTATTAATTCATTTTCTTTTATTTTCAGTCCAAGACCAGGAACTGCAGCATCAAATTTAAAATTAATAGATAAAGGAATTTCAAAAGAAAGATTAGAAAAAGTCCAAAAACAATTATTTGAACATCAAATTTTAATGAATAAATCTTTAGAAAATCAGGAAATTGATGTTTTGGTTGAAAATAAAACTGAAGAAAATAACAAGTTTTTTGGTAGATCTGAGTACATGACTTCAGTTATATTTGATGGTAATGATGAAGATGTAGGAAAAGTGATAAAAGTAAAAATTAACAATAGTAATCAAAACACATTGTTTGGTGAAAAAGTAAGAAAATCAGAACAAAAAGTAGCTTAAATTGAGTAATACAATTAAAAAAGATATCCAATCTTCTTTGAAATTTGTTTATTCAGAAAATAATTCTTTGAGTGTAATTTTTCATGAAAATGATTTGTTAATGGGTGTAGTTGGTGAATTTAATAAAAATTTAAAAGAGTTAGAAAAGCTTACTGGAGCAAGCATTTATTCTAGAGGAAATTCAATATTAATAAAATCAACACCTGATAAAAATGAAATAATTAAAAATGCAATTCAATTTTTAGCAAATCAATTTATTAACAATGAAAGTATTGAACAAAAAGATATCATATCATCTATAGATAAATTTATGATTAATGAAAAAGTAAAAAATACCAATGTAACTGATATTATAAAAACACCAAAAAAATCAATTATTCCAAGATCTGAGAAACAGAAAGAATACGTTAGGGCTTTAAGACAGAGTGAAATAATTATTTCTGCAGGCCCAGCAGGTACAGGAAAAACTTTCTTAGCTGTGGCAGTAGGATTAACAATGCTATTAGAAAAGAAAATTGAGAGAATAATATTGTCTAGACCAGCTGTTGAAGCTGGAGAGAGATTGGGTTTTTTGCCTGGAGATATGAAAGAAAAGGTCGATCCATATCTAAGACCTTTATATGATTCACTTTACGATCTTTTTCATTTTGAAAAAATTCAAAGAATGATAGAAATTGGAGATATTGAAATTGCTCCTCTAGCATTTATGAGAGGAAGAACTTTAAAAAATTCATTTGCTATTTTAGATGAAGCACAAAATGCTACAGAAACTCAAATAAAGATGTTCCTTACAAGAATTGGTGAAAATTCAAAAATTGTAGTTAATGGAGACCCATCTCAAATTGATCTGCCTAATAAAAATATGTCAGGCTTGGATAGATCTAAAAAGATACTATCTCATTTAAGTGAAATTTCAGTTATTGATTTTGATCATTCAGATGTTGTAAGACACCCCTTGGTCTCAAAAATTGTTAAAGCATATAACAATAATGATCAAAGTTAATGTCATTTCAGAAGAAAAATCTTGGTCAAAAAAGATAAAGAAGAAAGAGTTATTATTTAATAAAATTATCAAATATTTTCCTAATAAATTTAAATTTTTAAATAAAAAAGTTTACTTAACACTTCTACTTTCAAACAATAAAAACATTAAAGTTTTAAATCATAAATTTAGAAAAAAGAATAAACACACAGATGTATTGTCTTTTCCTTTTGAGCAAAAGATTATGAGCAAGAAAGAATTTTATTTAGGAGATATCATAATTAGTTTCAATTATATGAATGATCCAAAAAATCTAGCAAATAAAGAATTCACTGAAAAAACAGTAAAAATTTTTATACATGGCTTCTTACATTTGTTAGGTTATGATCATATTAATGATAATGATTATAAAAAAATGCAAACAGCAGAAAAAAATATCTTTAATAAAGTAAAAAAATTTTTGAATTAAATTGAAAAAAAAATCTTTAGCAAAATTATTTTTTTTATTTATTTTGGGTGTCATTTCTTCTTTTAGTTTGCCACCATATAATTTTTTTATAATAAATTTTTTTACTTTTAGTATTTTTTTTAGTTTTTTATTTAAAGAATTAGAGAATGAGACTAATTATAAAAAATTCTTTCTTTATGGTTGGATTTTTGGCTTTGGATTTTTTTCAACAAATCTATATTGGATTACGATATCGTTAACATTTGAAGATCAATTTATATTCTTGATACCGTTTGCATTAATTATAATTCCATCTTTTTTGGCAATATTTTATGGGTTAATCACTATTACTTTTAAATTTTTAAGACCTAAAAATTTAATCAGTGCCTTTTTTCTCTTCACATTACTTTTTGGATTGGTTGAATTTATAAGAGGAACTATTTTTACAGGTTTTCCGTGGAATTTAATTGTTTATAGTTTCTCTGATAAAATAACTTTTTTAAGCGTTTTATCTTTAATTGGAACTTATTCATTAAACTTAATTGTTTTAAGTTTTTTTACAGCTCCTGCCTTGTTTGTATTGAGAAATTCAAAGAAAGAGATTGGTATTTGTCTATTCTTATTTCTTTTACCCATTTTTTTTTTGATTTATGGAAATAATCAAAAAAAAATATTTGTTAATAAAGATCTAAGGGAGATGCCTCATACTATTAGGGTATTAGGATCAAATATAAGTTTAGATAGATTTTATTATAATGTAGACCCTGAAAAAGTAATTATAGAGCTAATAAATCTTAGCGCACCAGACTTCAGTAAAAAAATAATTTTTTTATGGCCAGAAGGTATTATTCCAAACTCATACACTAACACAATGTCATTATATAAAGATATATTTACAAATAAGTTTAATGAAAATCATATTATAGCTCTTGGAATTACAAATAGAGAGTTAAATAATGATAATTATGAGTTTTTTAATTCATTATCTATATTCGATAATAACTTAAACTTGTTAAGTAATTACAACAAGGTCAATCTAGTTCCTTTTGGAGAATTTTTACCTTTTGAGAAAACTTTAAACAAGCTGGGTTTAGAAACAATAACAAATAATTTTGGGTCGTTTTCAAAAGGGCAAAATAGAGAGATAATTGATTTAAAACAAAACTCAAATTTTAATATAAATTTCTTACCACTTATATGTTATGAGATGATTTATACTGGCAATCTTTCAAAAAAAAAAAATTTTGATATTATTCTCAATATTTCTGAAGATGGATGGTTTGGCAATTCTATTGGACCAAAACAACATTTTAGCCACAGTATCTTTAGAGCAATTGAAAGTGGAAAATATATTTTAAGATCTAGCAACAATGGAATGGCAGCAATAATAAATCCATTAGGAGAAGTTGAAAAAAAGCTAGATTATGGTGTTTCTGGTTATATTGACCTTAATAAGAAAAGAGATTTTAAAACAACCATGTTTTCCACATATGGTAATAAAATTTTTTTCGTTATGATTTTATTGTATATTTTTTTAACGTTTTCATTTAATAGAATGAAAAATGAGTAACTTAAAAAATTATCTTTTCACTAGCGAGTCAGTATCTGAAGGGCATCCCGACAAAGTATCTGATCGAATTTCAGATATGGTAGTTGATACATTTCTGTCAGGTGACCCTTATTCAAGAGTAGCTTGTGAAACTCTGACGACTACTAATAAAGTTGTTCTAGCTGGTGAAGTGCGTGGACCAGAAATTAATAAGGATGAGTTAATTTCAAAGGTAAGAGATTGCATAAAAGATATAGGGTATGATCAAGATGGCTTTACTTGGAAAGACGCTACTAAAATAGAAAGTCATTTACATTCACAATCTACCGATATTGCAATGGGTGTAGATTCATCTGGTAATAAAGATGAGGGAGCTGGTGATCAAGGAATAATGTTTGGTTACGCATGTAATGAAACAGATGTGTTAATGCCAGCACCTATTCATTATTCACATAAAATTTTAAGATTGATGGCAGAAGACCGAAAATCAGGAACATTAAAAAATATTGAACCAGATTCTAAAAGCCAGGTAACTTTTGAATATGTTGACGGTAAGCCAGTTAAAGTAAAATCAGTTGTAATATCTTCTCAACATTCTCCTGATGTAAATCAAAACGATGTAAGAGAACTTCTGAGACCTTATATGTTGAAATCAATACCAAAAGAATTTTTAGAAGGTTTTAATGAGGAAGAATTTTATGTAAATCCGACAGGAAATTTTGTAATTGGTGGGCCTGATGGTGATTGTGGTTTAACTGGTAGAAAGATCATTGTAGATACTTATGGTGGTGCCGCACCACATGGAGGCGGAGCTTTTTCTGGAAAAGATCCTACAAAAGTCGATAGATCAGCTGCGTATGCAGCAAGATATATTGCCAAAAATGTTGTTGGCTCTAAAATTGCAGACAAATGCTTAATTCAATTAGCTTATGCAATAGGAGTTTCTAAACCCTTATCAATTTATGTTGACCTATTTGATAATGATATTGAAAAAAATAAATTTGTTGTAAATAAAATTAATGAAAATTTTGATCTAAGTCCTAGAGGCATTAGAGAAATGCTGGGATTAAATAAGCCAATTTACGAAAAAACTGCTGCCTATGGCCATTTTGGAAGAACACCCGAATCAAATGGAGCTTTTTCATGGGAAAATACAGATAAAACAGACATTTTTTCTAAATAGTTTTTATTGATTAATTAAAATTCTCTAATATATTTCAGCCACATTATTGAATTATCAAAATGGGCGTTAGCCCATTTTTTTTTGGAGCAAACTAAAATATGTTAAATAAAAGAGCAGATAAATTAGAATTACTAAGAATAGCCGAAGCAGTAGCGTTAGAAAAATCTATAGATAAAGAACTTATTATAAGTTCAATGGAAACAGGTATTGCGAAAGCAGCAAAATCTAAATTTGGTCAGGACAATGAGATTAAAGTTGTAATCAACCGAGACAGTGGAGATATAGAACTTTTTAGGAAATTAACAGTTGTAGAAAATCCAGAAAATACGAATACAGAAATAAAATTAGCAGATGCAATAAGTATCAATGAAGAAAATAAATCAAAGACAATTGGAGATGAAATATTACAACCATTACCGTCTTTTGATTTTGGAAGAATAGCTGCTCAAACTGCAAAACAAGTTATAAGTTTCAATGTTAGAGAGGCAGAGAGAGAAAGACAGTACAATGATTTTATCGATAAAAAAGATTCTATTCTTAGTGGAATTGTAAAACGTTTAGAATTTGGAAATGTAATTGTTGATCTTGGAAGAACTGAGGCAATAATTCAAAAAAATGAGATGATACCAAGAGAAAATGTTAAAGCAGGTGATAGAGTAAAAGCATATTGTTATGATGTAAGACGAGAACCAAGAGGTCAACAAATTTTTTTATCACGGGCACATCCTAAATTTATGGAAAAACTTTTTGTTCAAGAAGTTCCAGAAATATATGATGGATTGATCGAAATTAAATCTTCTTCAAGGGACCCAGGAAGTAGAGCAAAAATTTGTGTTAGAGCGGTTGACACATCGTTAGATCCTGTGGGTGCTTGTGTTGGTATGAGAGGATCAAGAGTTCAAGCAGTGGTAAATGAATTGCAAGGAGAGAAAATTGATATAGTTAATTTCTCTGAGGATCCAGCAGTATTGGTTTCAAATGCACTTTCGCCTGCAGAAGTTCAAAGAGTAAATGTGGACTTAGAAAGAAAAAAACTGGATGTAATTCTCAATGAGGAAAATTTGAGTAAAGCTATCGGTCGAAGAGGTCAAAATGTTAGACTTGCAACAAAATTACTTAATTACGAAATTAATATTATGACTGATCAAGAAGACTCTGAAAAAAGACAACAAGAGTTTAAAGAAAAAACAGATAATTTTGTTAAAAACTTAGAACTCGATGAAACACTTGGTCAACTTTTGGTAGCAGAAGGATTCTCTACAATTGATGACATTAAAGATAGTCCATTAGAAAATTTAACTAAGATAGAAGGTATAGAAGAGGATACTGCTAAAGCGCTTATAGAAAGAGCAAAAGAATTTCATGAAAAAGATAAAGCAGAGATTTCTGAAAAAATAAAAGAATTAGGACTTTCTGAAGATCTAAGAAGTTTAAAAGGATTAACACCTGGTATGCTTATGACTCTAGGTGAACAAAAAATTTTAACTTTGGAGGATTTTGCAGATCTTGCATCAGATGAACTTACAGGTGGTTTTGATGTTGTCAAAGGTGAAAGAGTGAAAATTCAAGGTTATTTAGAAGATTTTGCTTTATCAAAAGATGAAGCTGATGAGCTTATAATGTCAGCAAGAAACATAATTTACAAAGATTAGGGATGAGAAATGGAAAAAAAAAAAACCAAACTAACTATTTCAGGAAGTCCCAAAAAATCGTTTAAAAATTTTAGTTCTTCAAAACCTCAGGGAAAAGATTTATCATCCTCTAATAGAGGTTTTAATAAACCAACTGGTAACAACAGCTTTAGAAAGTCTACAGGGTCTGGATTCAAACCCTCAGGTAATAATTTTGGGAAGAGCACAGGTTTTAAACCAAAGTTTCCCGCTAGCTCTCCATCAACATTAAGTGATTTTGAAAAAAGAAAACTTGCTGAGCAAAGAGCAACAAAGAGATTAAAAGGTGAAAATGATAAAGATAAAAAAAGTAAACTTGATACTAATAAAAAAAGAGATACTAAGCTTACAGTTTCAAGGGCTTTAAGTGATGAAATAGAAACAAGAGAAAGAAGTTTAGCTTCTGTTAAAAGAGCAAGACAAAAAGAGCTTAAAAATGCAAATAAAGAAGACGACAAAGAAAATCTAAAACCGATTAAAAGAGATATCAATATTCCAGAAGCTATCACTGTAAGAGAATTAGCAAATAGAATGGCGGAACAATCAAGCAATGTAATTAAATATCTTTTTGGTATGGGTGTTACAGTTACAATAAATCAAACTTTGGCAGCTGATACAGCAGAATTTTTGGTAAAAGAATTTGGGCACAATCCAATTAGAGAAGAAAAAGCAGAGGAGATAATCCAAAAAATAAAAGAATCTCGTACAGAAAATTTAAAAAATAGAGCTCCTATAATTACAGTAATGGGACATGTCGATCATGGAAAAACTTCCGTTTTGGATGTTTTAAGAAGCGCTAATGTTGTTTCAGGAGAATTTGGAGGCATAACCCAACACATTGGAGCTTATCAGATTGAAAATGGAAAAGATAAATTGACATTTATTGATACCCCTGGTCACGCAGCATTCACAGAGATGAGAGCTAGAGGATCTAAGTTAACCGATATTGTAGTTTTAGTAGTAGCAGCAGATGATGGAGTAAAACCACAAACTGTGGAGTCGATAAATCATGCAAAAGCCGCAAATGTTCCTATTGTAGTTGCTATTAACAAGTGTGATCTTCCAGAAGCAGATCCTCAAAAAATCAAAAATCAACTTTTAGAACATGAGTTAATAGCTGAAGATTTATCTGGAGAAACATTGATGGTGGAAATATCAGCTAAGACAAAATTAAATTTAGATAAATTAATTGAAGCTATTTCTCTTCAAGCAGAAATTTTAGATTTAAAAACAGATTTTGAATCAAAAGCTACTGGTGTAGTTTTAGAGTCTAAGATAGACGTAGGTAGAGGACCAGTTGCTACTGTTATTGTAACATCGGGAACTTTAAAAAAAGGTGATTTTTTTGTTAGTGGTTTAAAATGGGGAAAAGTTAGAGCAATTATAAATGATAAAGGAAAAAACATTGATGAGGCACCTCCTTCTACGCCCGTAGAAATTTTAGGGATTAATGGCGCTGCTAAATCTGGTGATGATTTCATTGTTTTAGATTCTGAAAAAGAAGCAAAAACTTTGAGTGAAAATAGAGCTCAAGAGAGTAAAGATGGAAAAAATCCATTATCATTTGCATCTCAAGAATCAGCTTTTTCAGATAAAACAGCTGAGGAATTGAATTTAATTATTAAATCAGATGTACATGGTTCATCTGAGGCAATTAAAAATGCAATAACCCAGATTAAACATGAAGAGGTTAAGCCAAAAATAATTTTAGCTGATATTGGTATGGTAACTGAAACAGATGTAACTTTAGCAAAAGCATCAAATGCAGTTTTAATTGCTTTTAATGTTAAGCCAAGTAAAGAGGCCAAAAAGTTGGCAGAGAATGAAGGAATTAAAATTTCCACGTACAATATTATTTATGAAGTTCTTGACTATATTAAACAAAGAATGTCAGGACTGTTATCTCCAGATGTCCAAGAGACAATAATTGGCACAGCACAGATCTTGGAAATATTTAAAGTTTCAGGAGCAGGTAAAGTAGCTGGTTCCAAAATCACTGAGGGAGAAATTACAAGCACATCAGATGTGAGAGTTATCAGAGATGGTTCTATAATTTATACTGGGAAAATTAGCTCAATTTTTAGAGAAAAAAACCAAGTTAAACAGGTAAGTAATGGCCAAGAATGTGGAATTACTCTAAAAGATTATATGGATTTTCAAAAAAATGATACAATAGAGGCATTTAATGTTACGTCCACAGAAAGATCAATATAATGGCTGACAGAATAGGCAAACCAATATCACAAAGACAACTAAGAGTTGGAGAAATGATAAAACAATCATTGAGCATGATATTTTTAAGAAATGAAGCAAAAGTTCCAAATTTAGAAACAAACACAATAACAGTTACTGAAGTTAGAATGAGTCAAGATCTTAAAATTGCAAAAGCATATGTGCTTCCATTGGGAGGCAAAGATGCTGATGAAGTTATAAATAAACTTAAAGAATATTCTTTTTTGATAAGAAAAATTCTTTCAAAGAAGATTATCATAAAATTTTTACCAAAATTACTTTTTAGAAAAGATGAATCTTTTGAGTATGCGGAAAAAATTGAAAATTTAATTAAACAAACAAATAAATAGGAAAAATATGAGTAAAAAAGCAAGTGAATTAGCAATGCATGAAAAGGACACTGGTTCATCAGAAGTGCAAATAGCATTGTTAACAGAAAAAATTGAAACTCTTTCAAAACATATAAAACAATTTAAGAAAGACAAACATTCTTCAGTTGGTTTATTAAGAGCGGTAAATAGAAGAAAGAAATTGTTAGAATATCTAAAGAAAAATAAATTAGATTCTTACAAAAATGTATTGTCTAAATTGAATTTAAGAAAATAAGATCGAAATAGATAGCACGGAACGAAACGAAAAGAAGGAAACGGAAAAGAAATGTTTAAAGTACACAAGAAAGAAATAGAAGTAGCAGGAAAGAAAATAAGTTTAGAAACAGGAAAAATAGCAAGACAAGCAGACGGAGCAATAATTGCTCAATGTGGAGAAACAGTTGTATTGGCAACGGTTGTAGGTGCTAAAAAGGTTAATCCAGATGTAGATTACTTTCCATTATCAGTGAATTATCAAGAGAAATATTATGCAGCAGGAAAAATACCTGGCGGGTATTTTAAAAGAGAAGCAAGACCAACCGAGAGCGAAACATTAATATCAAGATTGATCGATAGACCAATCAGACCTCTGTTTCCAGATGAATTTAAAAATGAAGTACAGTTATTACCAACTGTAATTTCATATGATAAAGAAAATGAAGCTGATATTTTATCTATTACTGCCTCTTCAGCAGCATTAGCAATTTCTGGTATGCCATTTCTTGGACCGGTTGGAGCATCAAGAGTTGGTTATATAGATGGAAATTATGTATTAAATCCTTCAAAGGAAGAGCTTAAAAAATCTAAGTTAGATTTAGTGGTGGCAGGAACAAAAGATGCCGTTTTAATGGTCGAGTCCGAGGCAAATGGTTTGACTGAAGAAGAGATGTTAAATGCTGTAAAATTTGGCCATGAAGGTTTTGTACCAGTTATAGAGATGATCGAAGATCTTGCTAAAGATTGCAGAAAACCAGAGTGGGTTGTTGAAAAAAAAGATCTTTCAGAAGTTAAAAAAGTATTAGAGGATAGCTTTACAGAAGATCTTAAAAAAGCTTTTGGAACAAGAGATAAGCAAGATAGATCAAATCAGATTTCTGACATAACAGATAAAGCTAAAAAGTTATTTGAAGAAAATGAAAATTATACTGATTTAGATGTTAATTCTGAATTAAAAAACCTTGAGAAAAGAATAGTAAGAACAGATATCTTAAAAAATAAAAATAGAATAGATGGCAGAGGTTTATCTGATGTAAGACCAATATCATGCGAAGTTGGAATTTTACCAAGAACACATGGTTCAGCTCTATTTACAAGAGGAGAAACTCAAGCAATCGTAACAACAACTCTTGGAACATCAGATGATGAGCAAAAAATTGAAAGTTTAGATGGTTTGCAAAAAGAGCGATTTATGCTTCATTATAATTTTCCTCCATTTTCAGTTGGTGAAACTGGCAGAATAGGAACTGGAAGAAGAGAAATTGGACATGGAAAATTAGCATGGAGAGCAATTAATTCATCACTGCCGCCAAAAGAATCTTTTCCTTATACTTTTAGAATAGTATCTGAGATTACAGAGTCCAACGGATCTTCGTCTATGGCTACAGTTTGTGGTACATCATTAGCTTTAATGGATGCAGGTGTTCCAATTAAAGAACCTGTTGCTGGTATTGCCATGGGACTTATTAAAGAAGGTGATGATTTTTCAGTTTTATCCGATATCTTAGGTGATGAAGATCACTTAGGTGATATGGATTTTAAAGTAGCTGGAACAAAAGATGGTATTACTTCTTTACAAATGGATATTAAAATTACTGGTATTACATTTGAGATAATGGACCAAGCTTTAAAACAAGCTAAAGATGGAAGAATTCATATTCTTGGTGAAATGAATAAAGCATTATCAGCTTCAAGAACTGATGTTGGAAAACATACTCCAAAGATGGAAAAAATTACTGTTGATAAAAAAGATATAGCAGCAGTGATTGGTAAAGGTGGAGCAACGATTAGAGAAATTGTTGAAGTTTCAGGAGCTAAAGTTGATATTAATGATGAAGGAGAAGTAACAGTTGCTGCTCCAGATGAAGAGTCTAGAAACAAAGCAATGCAGATGATCAAAGACATTACTGCAAAAGCTGAACTTAATAAAATTTATAGTGGAAAAGTAATGAAGATTATGGAGTTTGGTGCGTTTGTTAATTTCTTAGGAAAACAAGATGGACTTGTCCATATTTCAGAACTTGCAGATAAAAGAGTAGCTAAAGTAACCGATGTTGTTAAAGAAGGCGACGAAGTTAAAGTTAAAGTTATTGGTTTTGATAGAGGAAAAGTTAAACTTTCTATTAAACAAGCTAACTCATAATAATTTCAGGGGTTTGGGGCATCTGGCAACAGAACGCCCCTTCACTATTCCTGATTAGTTAGATCTATCGATCGTTTTAGAAAGTTAATGCAAGTTTGGACGGCCATGTGATGTCTTAATACAGAAAATTTAGTTCAAAATTTTCTTTTTGGCTTTTTCGAATTCTTCCTTGGTGAGAATACCTTCTTTATAAAGTTTATTTAATTCAATTATTTGTTCAGTAATATTTTCTTCATTTTCATTTTTTACGTTATCGAAATCTAAAATGAATTGACTTAAATTAAGTTTATGAGTTTTTTTTGCTTTATTATAATTTTCAAACTCCATATGTCTTTTTGATGAAATTGACATCCATTTATCCATTATCTTTTTATGTTCAGGATAATTTTCTATATTATACTTGTGATACTCCGAATTTTCTTCTCCATAAAATTTATTTTTTGGAGCACCTAAATTTTTTGGATTAATTAAATAAATTACAGAATACCAATTTCCTCCGGAGTGTCTTGAGAAATAGCTATGTGTACTCGTTAAAGAAATTTTTGGAGTAATATATGAATTTTCTCTAACCCAATTTCTATACATACGAGCTACACCTTTTTTTCCTGGATCATCTGGACGATATAATTCTTTTTCGGTATCCCAGTGACTAACTACCATGCAATTGTGAACTCGTCCTTTTTTAAACAATTCTAAGTGGTAGTATTCTGGTTTTTCATAACAACCGTCATATTTATTTTTAAACATGATTTCATTAATTGCTGTGTCAATATGAGAAATATATGTACCACCAAGCAATCCTTCATAAACTTCTATCATTTCAACTATCTCATTATTCTCAGTTTTTATTATGCCTATTATTCTTTGTTTAATTCCCCAGGAACTCATTGTTTGTCTTCTAACAACTTCCCAATTGCCTTCAGAAAGTGGTATTATAAAATGTTTTGAAATTTTTAATTCATTATTTATCTTTTGACCTGTTCTAAAAGAACTAGCATAGACAAATGAATTTAAGAGCAAACTTAAAATTAAAATTCCTAAAACTTTTTTCATAATCCAAGATTAACAAATCTTGAACGATTAGTCCAAAATATAGCTTTCGGCCGACTCAATTTGGAGTCGGCATTTGGTCGGCATTATTTTATGATTAGTCTAATTTTGCGATTGCTAGTTTTTAAAGTTTAAGGATTTTGTGCATAGTTAGGGGCACTTGGCAACAGAACGCCCCTTTCACAAATCAATAAATTTAATAATATATTCAAATGATCAATTTGGAATTAGACCATACGTTAATTAACAACTTTAATCGTGATGGTTTTATTATTTTAGAAAAATTCATAGAAAGAGATTTTATTGAAAATGTAAAAAGAAAATTTGAACCATTATTTAAAGGTAAATTTGAAACTGGAATAGAGCCTGATGAATGGAACTGGAAATTTGACAAAGACCCTGTTGATGTAACCAGACAAATTTGTAATGGTTGGAAGTCTGATAATTTGATTAAAAGTTTTGTTTGTCATGAAATTGTTGGAAAAGCTTGTGCTGAATTAATGAATTGGAACGGTTCAAAATTAATTCAAGACAATGTTTTATGGAAACCTCCAGGAGGAAAAACTCTTGGTTATCATCAAGACGCTGCATATGATGATTGGATTATTCCACAAACTATGATGACTTGTTGGATGTCTTTAGATGATACTACAAAAGAAACAGGTACTCTTGAGTATGTTAAGGGTTCTCATAAATGGGGATTACAACCACCCAAAGGAGAATTTCATTCACCAGAAGATTATAGGGAGCAACTAAAAATATTTGCTGAAAAAAATAACAAAGATTTAGATATTGTTTACGTAGAGGTGCCAGCCGGCGGTGTTGCTTTTCACCATGGATATATGTGGCATGGTTCAGGCATAAACACTTCAGATAAACATAGAAGAGCAATTGTTTCTCATTGTGTCCCCTCTGATGCTAAATTTCATCCAACAAACAATGGTGGTACCGCTAAAACTTATAAGAAATACAAAAAAGAAGATTCTGATAAACTGCCAGATGAGTTTTTTCCTTTACTTTGGAAGAGAGATTGAATTACGATTTTAAAGTACAGTGACTGTCTTTGACAATACAGCCAGCTTTTTCCATTTCATCATCAAATATTCTTGGATGATTTTTTGCATACTTATTGAATAAGTAGTTATGAAAATATGGTCTAAACTTTCCATCATCTGTAAAGGCACCAGATTTGTGACCATCCGAAACAATTGTTTTTATTAACTTGCCATCGTTGCCATATAGAACTGTTTCACCATAACAATTACAAAAATAACTTCTATTTTTAGAAGGTTCTAAATCTACAAAGATTGTAGTTCCTCTTATACCTATAGTTCCTTGAGGAATTTTAACCTTTAACTCATCTTTTTGTTTGCTGAATACCGCATGAACAGATCCTTTAATAACCTCAGTAAGTTTATTTGAAATAAATTTCAGTTTTGTTTCTGGTCTTACGAGATAAAAATCATCTTTGACTTTAATTATTGATTTCTCATTTTTTGTTTCAATAATATTATCATTTAAATCATTAAATCCATTGCTTGCAGATTTTGAGTCTATAAAAAATTCTCCATTAAGAATTTTATTTCCATTATCAGCCAATGCTAATACTGGGTTTAGCCCCCAAGCTATTAATGCTGAACTTACTGTTTTACAAAAATCTCTTCTATTCATATCTAATTTATAAACAAATTTAACTTAATTTTAAGTGAAATTTTTAGGATCTGGCATTCCAACTTTATTGTAACCTGCATCTACATAGTGAATTTCCCCTGTAACACCATTTGCAAGATCGCTTAATAAGTATAAAGCAGAATTTCCAACATCATGGATATCTACATTTCTTTTTAAAAACGAATGATCTTCATTCCATTTATATAAAAATTTTGCATCCCCTATCGCAGATGCCGCTAATGTTTTAATGGGTCCAGCGCTAATAGCGTTTACCCTAATTCCTTTAGTGCCAAGATCTCTAGCTAAATACTTAACACTTGCTTCTAAAGCAGATTTGCAAACCCCCATTACATTGTAATTTGGAATTGCTTTAGTAGACTCATAAGTAAGTGTTATCATACTTCCATTTTGCTTCATTACTTTTTGAGCTTCTCTTGCAACCTCTGTAAATGAAAAGCATGAGATTAACATACTTCTTAAGAAATTTTCTCGGGTTGTGTTAAGATATTCTCCTGATAACTCTGATTTATCTGAAAAGGCTACTGCATGAACAACAAAATCAATCTCACCCCATGATGATTTGATATCTTCAAAAAGTTTAATAACTTCCTCTTGTTTTTCTACATCACAGCTAAATGTAACATTTGAATTTAATTTTTCTGCTAAGGGGACAACTCTTTTTTTTAAAGCATCACCAAGATATGTAAAAGCTAGTTCAGCTCCAGCCTCAGCTAATTTTTGAGATATGCCCCAGGCAATTGATCGCTCGTTAGCGACTCCCATGATTAATCCTTTTTTTCCTTTCATTAAGCTCATCATTCTACCTTTTCAAATATTAAAGCTGCATTAGTACCACCAAATCCAAAACTATTAGACATTACAGTATTAAGTTTTGCACTAGTTTCAGTTTTTGTAACTATCGGAAATTTTTTAGCTTCTTCATCCATATCATTAATATTTGCTGAACCAGTGATAAAATTGTTTTTCATCATAATAAGACAATATATTGCCTCATGCACAGAAGCAGCTCCTAGTGGATGGCCTGATAAAGATTTAGTTGAACTTATTTTTGGTATTTCATTTCCAAAAGTTTCTTTAACTGCATTAAGTTCAGTAATATCACCAACTGGTGTGGATGTACCGTGAGTATTGATGTAATCAATTTTATTTTTAGCAGTAGATAAAGCCATTTTCATACATCTAACTGCTCCTTCTCCTGATGGAGCTACCATGTCATAACCATCTGATGTTGCGCCATAACCTGTTAATTCAGCATAAATTTTTGCTCCACGTGCTTTAGCGTGTTCATATTCTTCTAAGACCAAAACACCTGCACCACCTGCTATTACAAAACCATCTCTAGTTTTATCGTAAGCTCTTGATGCTTTTTCTGGTGTATCGTTGTATTTAGATGAAAGTGCTGTCATAGCATCAAACATAGCAGTCATAGCCCAGTGCAATTCTTCACTTCCCCCAGCAAAAACAATATCTTGTTTACCCATTTGGATTAATTCACTGGCATGTCCAATACAATGTCCACTCGTAGCACATGCTGAACTCATTGTGTAATTCACACCTTTTATTTTAAATGGAACTGCTAAAGTAGCAGAAGCAGTACTTGCCATGGTTCTTGGGACTATAAATGGTCCCATTAGTTTTGGTGTTTTTGCTCTAGTTTTATCAACTGACAGAACAACATTTTCTATAGAAGGGCCACCAGACCCCATGACTAAACCAGTTTTAAAGTTGCTAACTTGATTATCTTCTAGTCCAGAGTCTTTTACAGCTTCTTTCATGGCTATATAATTATAAGCAGAACCAGATCCCATAAATCTTATAGTTTTTCTATCTACATGGTCTTCCAGTTTGATATTCGGTTTTCCGTGAATATTACTTTTTAAATTGTGTTCTTTATACTCTTCAGCGAATGAAATTCCTGATTTTGAATTTAATAATGATTGATGCACTTCTTCTTGATTGTTTCCTAAACAAGATACAATCCCAAGTCCTGTAATTACTACTCTTCTCATGATTTAAATAACCCCACTTTCAAACTTTCTGCAGTGTAAATTTTTTTATCGTCTGCGTAAACAACTCCATTTGCTAAACCTACTGTTGTACCACCAGGCGACATAATTTTTTTCATATCTATTTTATATTTAACAAGTTTTATATTTTGTAAAACCTCTCCTGTAAATTTAACAGTTCCAACACCAAGTGCCCTACCTTTTCCTGGATTTCCTAACCATCCAAGAAAAAAACCCACAAGTTGCCACATCGCGTCTAAACCAAGACAACCTGGCATTACAGGATCTTCTTTGAAATGACAGTCAAAGAACCACAAATCTTTTTTCACATCAAGCTCTGCTGACAATGAGCCTTTTTCGAATTGACCATTGTCATCATTTATACTGGTAATCCTATCAAACATAAGCATTGGAGGAAGTGGCAATTTTGCATTTCCAGGACCAAATAAGTCCCCATTTCCACATTTGATAAGATCGTCATAGCTGAAAGAGTTTTTTTTCATAAAAATTGAACTCCCTTAATACTTGATTTATTTGTAATATAATATAGAAATAGTTTAGAATAGTTATAATTAACATGATAAAAAACGTTGATTTTATTGATAAATTAAGAAAATCAGGCTTAAGACCTACAAGACAAAGACTAAAAATATGTGAGGTTTTGTTTGATAGAGAAAACACTTTTCATTTTACTATTAACGATCTAACAAAAATTATTAGCGATAAACTTAGTGAAAAAATCTCACTGGCTACAGTTTATAACACTGTACATGCCTTTAAAAACAAAGGTTATTTAAAAGAGATTTCAATAAACAGTGATAAGAGTTATTTTGATACCAACACTACTGTGCACCATCATTTTTTTGACGAGGACACAAATGAGCTTATTGATTGTGATGAAAGTAATTTAGAACAAGTAAAAATTAAAAATAATATTACTGGAAAAAAAATAAATTCAGTTGAGGTTCTGATTAAAGTTGCGAGTGATTATCAAAATCAAAAATAATACAATAATTTCAGTTATTTAAAAAATACATTAAAATGATTCTAAACTGTTGACATATAGTTTAGAATGATTATATGTTGTACACATTTAATTTAAGGAGAAAACAATGTCTTTAAAAGGAAGTAAAACAGAAGAAAACTTAAAAGCAGCATTTGCTGGTGAAAGTCAAGCTAACAGAAGATACCTTTATTTCGCTCAAAAAGCAGATATCGAAGGTTACAATGATGTAGCTACAGTTTTCAGATCTACAGCAGAAGGTGAAACTGGACATGCACATGGTCATTTAGAGTACCTAGAGCAAGTTGGTGACCCTGCTACTGGTAAACCAATTGGTGAAACGAAAGCAAATCTTGCTTCAGCTATTGAGGGTGAAACACATGAATACACTGACATGTACCCAGGTATGGCTAAAACTGCAAGGGAAGAAGGTTTTGAAGAAATTGCAGATTGGTTTGAAACTTTAGCAAAAGCTGAAAAATCACACGCTGGTAAATTCCAAAAAACTTTAGAATCTATTAGCTAATAAATATTCTTAGTGGGCATTAAATATGCCCACTAAATTTTAACACAAAAATTTTTACAAAAATGATAGGACAAATTATACAATTGTTTAGAGATTGGTTTAATGAGCCAGCCTTAATTGTGTCTTTATCATTAATATTAATTACAAATTTAATTATATGAGCAAAGAGGGCAGTACAGAAGCACCTATTAGACATCCAATAGATTTTGAACATCCAGATTTTACCAATCCTGAGAAGTTGGATTCAGAAATGAGAAGAGTTTTTGATATTTGTCATGGTTGTAGAAGGTGCTTTAATTTGTGTGACTCATTTCCAAAGCTATTTGATATGATTGATGAGTCTAAAGATGAGGATGTAGAAAGCTTATCGAGCAATCAATTTGCACCTGTTGTAGATGCTTGTACTTTATGTGACATGTGTTTTATGACCAAGTGTCCATATGTGCCGCCACATGATTTTGATTTAGATTTTCCGCATTTAATGTTGAGGTACAGAACAGCGCAAAAAAAATTAGGAAAATTGCCAGCTATTCCTAGACAATTAGCAGAGATAGATAGGAATTCAAAAATAGGAGTATTGCTTTCAGGATTAATAAATTGGGTTTCTGATATTAAAAATAAATTTTTTAGAAAATTATTAGAAATTATTGCAGGAATTGATGCTAGAGTTCAATTGCCGAAATATAATTCTGAAACATTTTCAAATTTCTTTAAGAAAAATAATCATCAAATAAAATTTGATGACAAAAGCAATGATAGAAAAGTTGTAATCTACTCAACTTGTTTTGTTAATTTTAATAAAAAGAATACAGGTGTAGCTGCTCTTAAGGTGTTAAAGAAAAATGGTGTTGAAGTTCAAGAGGCATATCCAGGTTGTTGCGGAATGCCGTTTTTAGAACAAGCAGATTTACCAAAAGTTGTAGAACAGGCTAAAAAAGTTTCTGCAGACTTGGTAGAATGGATAAACAAAGGGTATAAAGTTGTAACATTAACAGCTAGCTGTGGTTTAATGCTTAAATTTGAGTGGCCATTGTTATTACCAAATGATGAAACTGTAAAAAAATTATCTGAGAATGTAATGGATATTGACGAGTACGTTGTGGATATAGCTAACAATGAGGGTTTAGCTGACGGTTTACAAGAAATTGATGGCGGTGTGACTGTTCATCATGCTTGCCACGCCAGGGCTCAAAATATGGGTATTAAAGCAAGAGATATGCTTAAACTAATTCCAAATGTAAAAATTGATGTTGTTGAGAGGTGTGCTGGCCATGGAGGTACTTTTGGTGTCATGAAAGAAACTCATGATTTAGCTAAAAAAGTCGGAAGACCAACAGCTCGACAAATTAAAACTAAAAACAACAAATATATGGCATCTGATTGTCCGTTAGCTGGCAAACATTTGAAACAATTAGAAGCTGACACAAATATAGCTAACGATGAGGCACTACACCCTATCGAATTAATGGCTAAAAGTTATAAATTATAATTATGCCAAAAGATAAAAGAGAAATAACTAAAGAAGATATAATGCCTTTAGACACCTACACAAAAAATAGAGGTGAGCTTAGAAAGAATATTGTTGATTTTAAAAAAGATAGAAGAGTTCCTCTTGGACCTTACGCAACTTTTTATTTTGAAAGTTATGAAACGATGTTGGCTCAAATTCAAGAAATGCTTTATATTGAAAAAGGTGGGGATGAACAATTAAATGATGAATTAGCAGCTTACAATCCTTTAGTTCCTAATGGTAAGGAATTAACAGCAACACTAATGTTCGAAATTGACAATCCCGTTTCAAGAGCTGCGTTTTTAGGAAAAGTAGGTGGAATAGAGGAAAAAGTATTTATGAAAATAGATGGTGACATAGTTAAGGCTGTGCCAGAAGAAGATGTGGACAGAACATCAGCTGATGGTAAAGCATCATCTGTTCAATTTATTCACTTTCAATTAAATGAAGAACAAATAAATAAATTTAAATCAAAATCTTCTCTAATAGAATTAGGTATTGATCATAATGAGTATTCACATACAACAAAACTTACTGATGCAACAGTAAACTCTCTATCTGCAGATTTTAATTAATTGATCCCCAAATATTATTAGTTTTTATCCAACCAGAATAATTCTCTGTTTTAATTTTACACCAGTCATTTACGCACTTATTAATTATTAATAATCGTCCAGTCTTAATTTTTGCAACTGGTTGCGAAAATAAAGTTGGTTTTGAAAATAAAAC
This sequence comes from Candidatus Pelagibacter sp., assembly GCF_052049975.1. Classification (GTDB taxonomy): domain Bacteria; phylum Pseudomonadota; class Alphaproteobacteria; order Pelagibacterales; family Pelagibacteraceae; genus Pelagibacter. The sequence continues at coordinate 552,796 of NZ_JBNGYZ010000001.1, forward strand.
TTTGTCTTCCAAAACTATTATTGAGTTAGCTTTTTTAAGTTGAGAGACATGTATCCAACCACTATTATTTTTTAAATCGATTATTCTTCTAAAATTCTCTTTTTGGTCGATTTGTTTTATTGGTAGATTGATTTTGTTGTAAACATATTTTACTTGAAAATTAAATCCCGGTCCGTATCTAACATTAACTTTGTTTTTTTTTAATGAAAGAAATGTTTCTTGTGAAAAAGAAAACGAAGGAATAAGCAAGATAATTAAAATTAATTTTATCATAAATTTAGACAAAACTTATATTTTTTTAAATTTTACTTTTCGAAAATTTAAATTTAACAAATCTATAATTAATATTTCATTATTTAAATTTTGACCAATTTCGGTTATCATTTTTATTGCTTCGTTTGCTTGTACGGCACCAATTATTGTTGCTGTAGTTCCAAGCACACCCTCAAACTCACAATTAAGAATATCATCACTTATTTCTTCTTCTTGGTAAAAATCTCTTAAGGATGCAGTTTTTTTGTCTTTAAAATTGAAAGTAAAAATGTGACCATCAAATTTACTGATGGCACCAGTTATTAATTTTTTTTTATACTTCAAACAGATATCATTTAGTAAAAATTTAGTTTCAAAATTATCCGATCCATCAATTATTAGATCATAATTTTTCATTATTTCTTTAATATTTTTATTATTTAATCTTTTTTTGTATGTTTTTATTTTTGTATTTGGGTTAATTGCTTTTAATTTTTTCTTAGCAACGATGACTTTTGATTTATTAACATCTCTTGTATCAAATAAACTTTGTCTATGAATATTCGAAAGACCAACAATATCATCATCAATTAATCCAATATTTCCAATACCAGATCTAACAAGATTTTCTGCTGCTGGACATCCTAAACCACCAACACCTACAATTAAAATTTGAGCAGATAGAATCTTTTCTTGTCCTTTTGCTCCAATATTTTTTAAAACTAGTTGTCGTGAGTATCTCTCAATTTGAGATTTTTTTAGATTTTTGTTCATTTCCCAGTAGAGCCAAAACCTCCCTCACCTCTTACTGTTTCTGGCAGCTCTTCTTTTTCATGTAGTTCCATTTTTATAATTGGTGTTAATATCATTTGAGCAACTCTATCATTATTATTTATTAAAAAATTCTCATTACCATGATTAAATAAAATTATTTTTAACTCACCTCTGTAGTCACTATCAATAGTTCCAGGCGTATTCAAAACAGTAATATTATTTTTAGCAGCCAAACCTGATCTAGGACGTATTTGAATTTCATATTCTTCTGGAAAAGCTAAAGATAAACCAGTTGGTACCAAACATGATTTACCAGGCTCTAAATTTATTGGTTTTTCAATGAAAGCCATTAAATCCATTCCTGATGCTCCACTTGTTTTATAAGAAGGCAATTGTACAGATGGATTTAATTTTTTAATTAAAACTCTAACCATTAGTTCAAATGATTAATAATTTTTTCAACGATTTCATCTGAAATTTCAGATTTATGTTTATAAGATAATTTTTCTTTATTTCCTTTTTTATAATAAATTGAAACTTCATTAAATTCTGAGTTAAAACCTATTTTTTTATTAGACACATCATTTGCAATTATCCAATCACAATTTTTATCATTAAGTTTTTTAATTGAATAATTTTCTAAATTATTTGTTTCTGCCGCAAAACCTATTACAAGCTTAGGTCTTAAAGAATTATGATTAGAAACATAGTTAAGAATATCAATATTTTTTTCTAATTCGAGATTAAAATTATCTTGCTTCTTGACTTTAAATTTAGATAGGTGTTTTGCTTTATAGTCACCCACAGCCGCTGAAAAAATAGCAACATCAGCAGGCAAGTTATTTTGAGTTGCTTTAAACATTTCTTCTGCTGTTTCAACTCTAATCAAATTTACTGTATCATCTATCTCTAGATTAGTTGGACCTGATATCAAAGTAGTTTCAAACCCTTTGTTAGATAAAGATTTTGCAATTTCATAACCTTGTTTGCCACTTGATTTATTTGTGATGTATCTCACAGGATCAATATACTCATGAGTCGGCCCAGCTGTAACTACTGCCTTATATTTATTATTTGAATTTAAAATATCAAAATAATTACCTATTTCTTTTAGAATTGATACAGGTTCTGACATTTTTCCTTCTCCATACTCACCACAAGCCATATCTCCTATTTCAGGTCCTATTAATTCATAATTATAAGATTTAAGTTTTTTTATATTATCCTTGGTGGATTTATGTTCCCACATTCTTACATTCATCGCAGGAGCGATAAAAATTTTTTTATTAGAAGCAAGGGCAACCGTAGAAGCTAAATCATCAGAAATACCATTGGCAAGTTTTGAAATTGTATTAGCTGTTGCAGGTGCAATTAATATAAGATCTGACCATCTAGATAAGCTTATATGATCCATCTCAGCTTCATCCTCTAAACTGAAAAGATCCTGATAAACTTTTGACTGCGATAAAGATGTGATAGATAAGGGAGTAACAAATTTACTACCACTTTTTGTTAGTATAGTTTTAATTGTTGCTCCATTTTTTTTTAGAAGTCTTATTAATTCAAGACTTTTATAAGCAGCAATGCCACCACAAATAATCAACAACACTTTTTTATTTATTAAACTTTTCATTGAGCGATTAAAATACCAATAGACTTAAAATTACAAGCAGTAAAAATCCAATAATTGTTTGATTTCTAAAAGCTAACATTTCAGATTTTTTATTATTTAAAGTGTTATAAGAATTTGAATTTTGAGGTATTTGACCATTAGCAAGAAACGTTAAAGCTTGGTTAGCTTTATCCATTATTTCTGGAAATTCTGGCAATCTTTTAATGACTTCCGAGGTAGTATCTAAAGTTTCGTTAATAGTCTTTATGGGGTCCTTAGTTTCTCTTAACCAACTTTCCAAAACAGGCTTTGATGTAGTCCATATATTTGTATTTGGATTGAGTTTTCTTGCAACACCTTCCACTACCACCATAGTTTTTTGAAGCATTAATAATTGAGGTTGTGTCTGCATATTAAATTTTTCAGTTACATCAAATAATTGCTTTAATAGTTTTCCACCAGAAATATCTTTAACTTCTTGTCCAAAAATTGGTTCTCCAATTGATCTTAATGCTTGAGCTAAATCATTGATAGGGACATCTGGTGGCACAAGACCTGCTAAGAGATGTACCTCAGCAACCTTTTTGTAATCTCTTTGAATAAAACCAAATAAAATTTCAGCTAGAAATCTTTTACTCATTTTATCCAATCTTCCCATTATACCAAAATCTATAGGAACAATTTGGCCCGAGGTATCTATAAAAACATTTCCTTGATGCATATCAGCGTGAAAAAAACCATCTCTAACAGCGTGTCTTAAAAAATGTTGAATAATATCTTCAGCAATTTTTTTTGTATCTATATTTTGTTTTTTAAGCTCTTCTGTCTCACGTATAGAAACACCATCTACCCAATCTAATGTCATTACATTTTCACTAGTATAATTCCAATAAATTTTTGGGACTCTAAAACCAGCATCATTTTTTGTATTCTCAGCATACTCATTAGCAGCAGCTGCCTCAAATCTTAAATCCATCTCTAGGTTAGTAATTTCTTTTAATAAAAAAACTACATCTACTAATTTTAATCTTTTTGTTTTTTTAATTGCAGATTCAATTAAAAAAGCAAATAACATCATTGCATCTATCTCTTCATTAAATTCTTTTTTAATATTTGGTCTTAAAATTTTAATAGCCACATCTTTAATGGTCCCATTGTCATTTATTTTTGCTTTATGAACTTGAGCTATAGATGCTGCCGCAACTGGATCACTAATATCAATTATTGAATTATAAGTTTCTTCTCCTAAGTCTTCTTTTATAATCTGTTTTGCATCACTTATTGAAAATGGAGGCAGTCTATCTTGAAGGCTCTCTAATTTTTTTGAAAGCTGTTCGCCTATTATGTCTGGTCTGGTTGCTAAAAATTGACCAAGCTTGATAAATGTTGTTCCTAGACTTTCTAGTGTATCAGATAATCTTTCTCCTTCATCTTTATTTGTCGATAAATTTTTTTTGTCTGATAAAGAAAAAGCCAATAATTTAAATATTATCGTTATTGCTAATGGTGGTGTTTGAAATTGAGAGGCAATATTAAGAATATCTGATTTTGCAACTTTTCTGCCTAATTTAAATAATGTGAAAAGTTTTTTGATCATTAAATTTTCCAACCAGTATGTATTGAAACTATTCCACCTGATAAATTTCTATAATTACATTTTTCAAATTTATTTTTTTTTATTAAATCTAATAGTTCTTCTTGATTTAGGAATTTATCTATACTTTCAATTAAATATTCATAGGGTTCTTTCTCACCAACAATATATTTTCCTATAATAGGAATTAGTTTTGAGTATTGTTTGTAAATAAAATCTAAATTTTCATTTTGAATTTTAGAAAATTCTAAACAAAAAAATCTACCACCAGGTTTTAAAACTCTATAAGCTTCTGAAAGAGACAGATCTAGATTTTTTGTATTTCTTAGTCCGAAACTTATTGTATAAAAGTCAAATGAATTATCTTTCACAGGCATTTTTTCAGCACTAGAAATAATCCAGTTAATATTTTTATACCTTTTTAGTTTTTTTTTCCCTTTCGATATCATTCCTTTATTTGGATCAATGCAAGTTATAGAATTTTCTTTATTTGTACTGTCTAAAAAAAGTTTTCCTATATCACCAGTTCCACAAGCAACATCAATTAAGTTATTTTTTTTTGATGGATTCATCATATTGATTAAACTTTTTTTCCAAAATCTATGTATACCTAATGACATGAAGTCATTCATTAAATCGTATTTATCAAAAACTTGATTAAATACTCCTTGGACTAAACCTTTTTTATTTTGAAGATTTTGTTGCATTTTAAATTAATTATTCCATTAATATAATAATAAATGCCAGAATTACCAGAAGTAGAAGTTGTACGCCAGTCATTAGCAAAAAATTTTATTGGTAAAAAAATCAAGAAAGTTTTAGTTAGAAATAGAAAATTAAGATTTAAGCTAAATACATCATTTGAAAAAGAATTAAAAAATAAATCAATAAATAAAATTCATAGATTCTCAAAATACTTGATAATGGAATTAAATGATAAGAAATTTTGTATTATTCATTTAGGTATGTCGGGCACAATTCATGTTGTAAAAAAAAATAACAAAAAGTTTTTTACTAACACAAGTTTTTATAATTCTCCTAATTTACCGACAAAACATAATCATATTGAGTTTGAATTTGAAAATTCAAAGTTAGTTTATAATGATCCAAGAAGATTTGGTTTTTTTCAAATGATTAAAGATCAAAAACAACTAAAGGATCGTTTCAAATTTTACGGTCCAGAGCCTTTTGATAAAAAATTTGATTTAAAATATGTGATTAATTATTTCAAAAACAAAAATAAAGATATCAAAAATTATTTGCTAGATCAGAAATTTGTATCAGGAATTGGAAATATATATGCAAGTGAAATTTTATATTTATCAAAGATAAATCCTTTAACATCAGTAAATGATTTAAATAGAACTCAATGTAAAAAAATAATCATTAACTCTAAAAAAATTTTGTTAAATGCAATTATTAAAGGTGGCTCAACTATCAGAGATTTTAAAAATACATTTGGTAGCTCAGGAAAGTTTCAAAAAGAATTTAAAGTTTATGGAAGAGAAAAACTTAAATGTAAAAGGCTTAATTGCAATGGCACAATTGATAAAATAGTTCAGGCAAATAGATCTACTTTTCTATGTAAAATATGCCAAAAATAATAAATAATATATTGACCAGAGTAATTTAAGCGGCTATACCCCTGCAAAATTATGGCAAATACAAAATCTGCAATTAAAAGAATTAGAAGAATAGCTAAACAGACAACTGTAAATAGAGCACGTAAAAGCAGATACAAGAATGCTCTAAAGAAAATAAACGCGCTGATTGTAGAAAAGAAGAAAGATGAAGCTTTAAAATTCTTACCTAAGTTGAATTCAGAATTAATGAAAATTGCTAAAACAGGCATTATCAAAAAACAAAATGCTTCTAGAAACGTTTCAAGAATTACAAAGAAAATTTCTGCGCTTTAAGAAAAAAACTACAGGTTGATACAACCATTAATTCTACTAGATCTATCAAACTTTAAATTATTAAAACTATATTTAGATTAAGTAAATAAAATATAAACATAATTTGTTAACTATCCAATAAATAAATTTATATTTTTTGATACATAAAATTTTTTATTGTCAAAAAAATTTTTTTTGTGTGACAAAAATTTATACAATCCAAGATTTTATTTTTTTTTAAGATTTAATAATAACTTGTTGAACTTAAATCTATTTAGTTCTACAAAATTTTTTTCCAAAAATAAAACAATGAACAATACATTTACTAAAAATAATCCAAACCAAATTAATGCAGATAGATTAGATTGGGAATTAGTAAAATCAGAAATGAAAAAAAAACTTGGTTCTGATATTTATGAGAGTTGGTTAAAAAAAATTGAATTTATAGAAGAAGTTAATAATTATGTTCTATTATCGGTCCCAACTAGATTTATTAGAGATTGGATTACATCTAGATATTTAGATCAAATTTTACAAATAATAAAAAATTATAAAAAAGAAATCCACAGAATAGAGTTTAAGATTATAGAAAAAAAATCAATCCAAGAAAATTTAAATGAGACAGATACAAATTTAAATAAATTTGATGAAAATGTTTCATTTATAAAAGACTCTTATCTTCAATATAATAGAATAGATCCCAATAAGAGATTTGATAATTTTATTACAGGATCAAGTAATAAGTTAGCATATGAAGCTTCTTTAAAAGTATCTGAGAATATTGCTCACTATAATCCTTTGTATATTTATGGTGGTGTTGGAATGGGAAAAACACATCTACTCAATGCAATTGGTTTAGAACTAAAAAAAAATAATAAAGTAATGTTTATTTCAGCAGAGAGATTCATGTACCAATTTGTGAAATCTATAAAATCTAACGATATGGTAAAATTTAAAGAATATTTTAGGAATACTGATATTCTTTTAATAGACGATATTCAATTTATGAATGGTAAAGAAGCAATGCAAGAAGAGTTTTTTCATACTTTTAACGCTTTATTGGATAAAGGTTCACAAATAATTGTATCAGCAGATAGAGCCCCTAATAAATTATCCAGAATTCAAGAAAGAATAAAATCAAGATTTTCAGGAGGTTTAGTAGTGGATATACAAAAACCTGATTATCAATTACGAAAAGAGATTGTTGCAAAAAAAGCAGATGAATTAACTTCTTTATTTTCAGATCAAAAAAAAATTTCTCAAGATATTCAGGATTTTATAAGTAACGAGATTACAGGTAGTATAAGAGAGCTTGTAGGTGCAATTAATAGGCTGGTATCTTTTTCAAGAATTTATAATAAGATTCCAAACATAAGTGAAACAAAAGTTGTATTAAAAGATTTATTAAATATTTCAGAAAACAAAGTAACAATTGACTTAATTCAAACTTTAGTCTGTAAGTTTTTTAAGATTAGTAAAAATGAAATGTTGTCTGCTAGAAGATCTAGATATTTGGTAAGGCCACGACAAGTTGCAATCTATCTTACAAAAATTTTAACATCAAAATCATTACCAGAAATAGGCCGTGAATTTTCTAACAGAGATCACACAACAATTATTCATTCGGTAAAAACAATTGAAAAATTGAAAGAAAATGATCCGGAAATGGTTGAAAATATTAATAAGTTAAAAAATCAAATTTTATATAAAAACCAAGAAAATGAAGTTTAATATTAATCAACAAGATTTACAGCAAGCCTTAAATTATTGCCAAGGTGTAATTGAAAAAAGAAGCACGTTGCCAATTCTTTCAAACATTTTGTTAGATGCAAATAATTCAAACTTAACTATTACAGCGACAGATCTTGATCTGATTTTTATTCATCAAATCAAAAATGTAGAAATTTTAGAACCAGGTAGAACAACCACAACCTCATCAATAATGTATGACATAATAAGAAAGTTTACATCGGGGAAAAAAATAAACTTATCGTTAAAAGATGAAAGTAAACTTCAAGTAGAGTCGGAAAAATCTTTATTTAACTTAAATTGTATAAATGCTTCTGAATTTCCATTAACTGATGAAAATTTCAATCAAAACGAATTTTTAATAAAGTCCAAACAATTATTAAAATTATTAAACAAATGTAAATTCTCAGTTTCTAATGATGAGACTAGACATTATTTAAGTGGGATTTATTTACATCAAACGGAAGTTGAAGATAAAATTTATCTCACAGCTGCTGCTACTGACAGTCATAGAATGTCAATTTCAAAAGTTAGATTGGAAAATAAAATTGAATTTGAACCAATTATATTGCCAAAGAAAACAATTTTTCAATTATGTTCTTTACTCGATAATTATGATGGCGAAGTGAAAATTTCTAATGCAAAATCAAAAATAAAGTTTGAACTGGACAATAGTATATTAATTTCAAAATTAATTGATGGTAAATTTCCTAATTATATTCAGGTTATTCCAAAAAATAATCAGAAAAAATTAGAGCTAGATCTTAAATTATTTTTAGATTCTGTTGATAGAGTTGCATCTGTATCATTAGATAAGAAAGATGGTGTTAAGTTTAACATGTCTAAAGATATTTTAAATTTATCTGTAAATAATACTAATAGTGGAGATGGTAAAGAAAGTTTAAGTGTTAGTTTTGATCATGATCTAGAAATAAGCTTTAATTCAAGATATTTAATGGACGTTGCATCTCAGTTAGATGGAGAAAAAATAGAAATTTATTTTAATGATACTGGTTCACCAGCATTAATTAAGGATCCAGGTGATTTCGATAGCATTTATGTTGTGATGCCCATGAAAGGCTAATTAATTTTATCTAATTCTTCATATATTTCTTTTTGTATCAATTGTATAAAGTTTTCTTTTGATAAACCCTGATCGATTTTTTTTAATATTGAAATTGTTATTGTTCTATTTGGTATTTTTTGATTTTTTTTAGGCCAAACATACCCAGAATTAATCGCTATAGGCTGACAAGGAACATTTATTTGCTCATAAATTCTCCCAGCCCCTTTTTTAAAGTCTGATCTATCTTCTGGCAAGGCTCTTGTTCCTTGAGGAAAAATTATTAAAGGTCTATTAGTTGTTTGTATCATTTGATTAATATCATCAATAAATCCTAGATTATCTTTAGTTATTTTATTTCTCTTAATTGATATAGATCCAATTTTTTTTAAGTACCATCCAAAAATAGGAATTAACAAAAGTTCATTTTTTAAAATAAAAACTGGAGAATTAAATATTGTTTGAAGGTAAAAAGTTTCAAACATCGACTGATGTGATGAAGCAATAAAAAATTTTTCATTTGAAATTATATTTTCTTTACCTTTAATTAAGATTTTAACATTTAAGAAGATTCTCAGACAGATTGCTGACCAATAGCCCATTAACTTTCCACCGAATAAAACAATTTTTTGAGGAAGAAAAAATGAAGGTAAGAAAATCAAAGAAATTATTATAATTCCTAGAAAGAAAAATAATGAAAATAAAATATTTCTAGTCATTTCAAAAACTATATTAAGTCTTTGAGCTTTTGTCTCTTACTTATAATTTTAATTTTTGAACCATTTACTAAAATTTCTGATGCTTTCGGTCTCATATTATAATTAGAACTAAGCGACATACCATAAGCTCCAACATCACAAATAATTATGTAATCTTTTTCATTAAGTTTTTGAAATTGATTTGTATTCAAGAATTTATCAGTGCTTTCACAAATTGGTCCTACAAATTCATAATTTTTTTTTGATTTTTTTTTAGTCTTATTTAAAGGTAATATTCTGTGTTTTGCATTATATAGGGCTGGGCGCATAAGATCATTCATTGCAGCGTCTAATATGATGAAATCTTTTCTTGAACTTTTTTTAATATAATTAACTCTTGATAACATGATACCAGTGTCACCTATTATTGATCTGCCAGGTTCAAAAATAATTTTAGAATTGTATTTTTTTATGAATTTTTGGATTGCATTTGAGTATTTTTTCAAATTTAGTTTTTGATTCAAACCATCATAATCGATACCCATACCCCCACCTAAATCAATAAATTCAAATTGATAATTAGACTTTTTTATTACTCGATCTAAAACTTTTAACATTTTCTCATAAGGCTTATGACTCAGTATTTGGCTACCAATATGAACACTTAAGCATTTTAAATTAAGATTTTTTGATTTTTTCACATATTTTACTAGGTTTAGAAATTGATTTTCATCAATTCCAAATTTGTTCTCTTTTTTTCCAGTAGAGATTTGACTCAAAGTTTTTGCATCAGTGTTTGGATTTAAACGTATACCAATATCAATTGTTTTATTCATGGATTTAGAGATTCTCTCTATTTCTTTAATTTCACTTTCAGACTCAGTATTTATCAATAAAATTTTCTTATTAATTGAATATCTTATTTCTTCTTCTGTTTTACCCACTCCTGAAAAAACAATCTTTTTTGGGCTTATGCCTGCTTTTAAAGCTCTCATTAATTCTCCAATTGAAACAACATCAGCACCTAAACCAAATTTTTTTATTTCTTTTAGCAGAAATAAATTAGGGTTAGATTTTACTGCGAAACAAACCAATGGATTTAAAATTTGAAAATTTTTCTTAAAATTTAGAATATTATTTTTTAGTTTTGTGTATGAATAACAATAACTAGGGGTTCCGTATTTTTTGGCAATTATTTCAGCTTTAATATTTTCTATGAAAAAATTGTTATTTTTATATTTCATATTACACTAATAATTTTAGTGTTATTATTTTCTTTACTTTCTTTGTAAACAGGGTCAGCTTTTTTACCACACGTTAAAGTTAAAAAACTAAGAATGATTAATAATGTAATTTTTTTTATCATAAATTTTTCTTATATTTGACTATCATCTTTCTTATATTACTAAAAGAAGTTCCTCCAAAAGATTTTTTAGAATTTATTGAATTTTTTAAATCAAATATTGAAAGCACATCACTCGTAAACTTAGGATTGAATTTTTTTAATTCATCAAGAGTTAATTCTTTTAGTTCTTTTTTATTCTTTTCAGCATAATTAATTATAGATGCTGTTTTTTGATAAGCGTCTCTAAACGGCATAGAACAACTTTTTACTAGATAGTCCGCTAAATCTGTTGCAGTGATAAAACCAGTTTCAGCTAATTTGATCATATTCTTTTTATTTGGCGTTATATTGTTTATAACTTCATTTAAAATTTTTAAACTATCAATTAAATTATCATAAGAGGAAAAGACTAGCTGTTTATCATCTTGTAGGTCTTTAAAATATGACATTGGAAGACCTTTTAAAATGGTTAACATTGAAAAAAGATTGCCATAGGATGATCCTGTTTTACCTCGTAAAAATTCAAGAAGATCAGGATTTTTTTTCTGAGGCATAATTGAAGAACCAGTAACTATTTGATCACTTAATGAAATTAATCTAAATGCATCAGAGTTCCAAATTATTAACTCTTCAGAAATTCTTGATATATGCATAGCACATACAGATGAACTGAATAGAAAATCCAAAACAAAATCTCTATCAGAAACAGTGTCTATAGAATTGTTTGTAGGCTTTTTAAAACCAAGTTTTTTTGTTGTGTAATTTCTATCAATATTAAATGAAGTTCCAGTTAAGGCCCCAACACCAAGTGGATTTTCATTTAAATTTTCTAAATTATTATTAAATCTAGATCTATCTCTATTAAACATTTCAACAAAAGATAGTAAGTAATGAGCAAATGAAATTGGTTGAGCATTTTTTAAATGCGTAAAACCAGGCATTATTGTTTCAATATTCTTTTCGGATATTTTAATAATAGATTTAAGTAAATTTTTTATCTCATAATCTAAATTTTTTGTAGAAGATTTAATCCATAATTTAAAATCAGTTATAACCTGATCATTTCTTGATCGAGCTGTATGAATATATCCTGCTTCTTCACCAATTATTTCATAAAGTCTTTTTTCAATATTAATATGAATATCTTCATATTCTTTTTTAAAAATAAATTTTTTATTTATTATTTCTTTTTCAATTTTGTCCAACCCATAGATGATTTTATTTTTTATCTTGAAAGAAATAATTTTCTGTCTAAAGAGCATTTCAACATGGGCTTTTGATCCTAAAATATCTTCTCTAAAAAGTCGTTTATCTATATCTAAAGAGCTCCCAGCTTTTTGATATAAAACAGATGATTTCTTCTTTATTCTAGTATTCCATATTGCTTTATTGTTTTTATTATTTGCCATGTTATTTATTTATATCTTTTAATTATGAGAATTTTAATACTATATATATTTTTACTTGCAAACGTAGTAGCTGCTGAAAATTCACCATTCAAAAACATAGTCATTAATGATGAATTAAAAGTGCATGATAATCTGTATTTTTTTGATCAAGAAAATAAAAGAATTAATTTAGATGAATTTAAAGGAAAATTTGTATTATTGAATTTTTGGGCTGTTTGGTGCGCACCATGTAAAGAAGAAATGCCATCTTTGGATAAACTTAAAGTAAATAAAAAATTAAATAATATTGAGATCTTTCCAATAAATGTAGGCAATGACAGTATAGAAAAATCTAAAGAATTTTTTAAAGATCTAAACATAAAAAATTTAGAGGCATATTTTGATCCAAAAATAAATCTTGCAAGAAAGTTATCCTTAAGGGGTGTTCCAACTTCTGTGCTTGTAAATAAAAATGGTGAAGAGTTTGCAAGAATAATAGGGATAGTTGATTTTGAGGATCCGATTATAGTTGACTGGTTATCTAAATATAATTAATTCTTAAAAAAATAAGCAAACCCAACTAAGACAATAATCGCTATAAATTGAAGAAGAACTCTTAATTGCATTAATTTATTAGAATATTTTTTACTTGTGCTACCACCTTTAAATAAGGTCCCGATTCCGAGTATTAATACTACACCAACCGCGATGAGTAAGGTGATTGAAATAATTTTAACAAGAACTCCAGATATCATTTACAATTATCTTAGATTGTTTTAAAAAATATAAAACAATTTATTTAGACTATGACATTTTGCCTAAAATCTAAAATTATCAAGCCAGAAAAAGAAATTAAAAATGCAGTTATTCTTCTTCATGGTTATGGAGGAGATGGAAATGATATTAGTATGCTGTCTTTAAATTGGAAGCGTCATTTACCTAATACAATTTTTATATGCCCAAACGGACATGAAACTTGTGAAATTAATCCCTCTGGATATCAATGGTTTGATTTAACAAAAGATGACCCAAACTATATTTTGAAAGAAACAAAAAAAGCAGAGGAAATACTTAAAAAGTTTATAAATGAAATTAAAGAAGAATATAATCTAACTAATAGTAACATATGTTTGTCAGGTTTTAGTCAAGGATGCATGATGTCATTAAATGTGGGACTAACTTCTGAAGATAAATTTAGTTCCATAGTTGGTTTTTCAGGAAAAATAATAGATCAGAATGATTTAAAAAAGAGAGTCAAAAATTTAACAGATGTTTTTTTAATTCATGGTGAATTAGATGATATTGTTTCACCTACGTTTTTATTAGAAGCAAAAGATTTTCTAATAAGAGAAAAAATTAATGTAGAATCACATTTGGTAAAAAATTGTGGTCATCATATACCAATTGAAGCTTCAAGTTTAGCATTAAATTACATCTTAAAAAAAATTTAATATTTTAGTCATATTGAAAATAATTTTTAATTAAGTTATGTTTTTGATATGAACTTTATAGAACAAGATGTTTCTTTGGAAAAATGTCCTGCATTAGTTTTAAATGCAGATTATAGACCTCTGAGCTATTACCCTTTATCATTATGGTCTTGGCAGGACACAGTGAAATCAGTCTTCTTAGATAGAGTAATTATCGTAAGTAAATATGACAGGGAAATTAGAAGTCCATCTTTTAGTATGCAGTTACCAAGTGTCATTGCCTTAAAAGATTATATAGTCCCTCAAGCAAAACCAAGTTTCACGAGATTTAATGTCTTTTTAAGAGATAAATTCTCTTGCCAATATTGTGGAAGTAAAGAAGAGTTAACTTTTGATCATTTATTACCAAGATCAAAAGGCGGAGAAACAAATTGGGATAATGTTGTTACGGCTTGTTCAACATGTAATGTTAAAAAAGGTGGAAAACTTTTGAAATTTTCAGGAATGAAATTAAACCAATACCCGTATAGGCCATCAACAGAAGATCTTCATAAAAATGGAAAAAATTTTCCTCCAAACTTTCTTCATAAGAGTTGGATGGACTATTTGTATTGGGACGTTGAATTAGAAAGTTAAGGTTATATTTTTTCTGAAATATTTATAGCTATTTTAGATCCAGTTTTAATTATTTTATCCATCAAAGAATAAAGGCCTTTTTTAGTGGCTCCTTTTTCATATGCTATATCTTTATGATGAAGCTCATCATCTCTAAATTTTTTTATTTTCTTTTTTAATTCAGCTTCATCTGGGCCTAGTTGATTTATTTGATCTAAGTAATGTTTATCGATTACCTCTTCAACTGATGCTGTACATAACATTGCAGCTTTCTTTCCAATTATTGTAGAACCAAATCCTAGACCAATACCAAGTAAATCCCATAATGGTAACAATTTTGTTGGTTGAATATTTCTTTTTTTTATCTCCTCTTCAAAAAATTCACAGTGTTCTTTTTCATGAACTTTCATTTCTTCTATTATTTTTTTTAAGTTTTCATCTTTTACAACAGTGTTTAAGGCTAGCAATTGTCCTTCATAAATTTTAACAGCACCACGTTCTCCGGCATGATCTACTCTAATAAATTCTTTTAATTTTCTTTGGTCTGTTTTATTTTTGTTTTGCATAAATTTTAATTAAAATAGCAGAAATGATTACAGATAGTAATATGTTATAAGTTGTTAATGACAAACCAAATATAGTAAATGCCACGTTTTTACAGCTAATATTCATTTTTTGAAGTTCTTGGAGCAATTGTTCCTTATTTAAATTTAGATTATCCTTTGTGCTACAGACAAAAGATTCTTCAACAAATCCTTGTTCAATTCCAAAATGATAAATTGATAATAAAGCTCCAGCAATAAAAATAACAATTAATAATAAAAGTGTATATTTATCATTAAATTTAATTTTAAAATTAGCTAAAATTATAATTATACTTAAAGCGTAAGGAATTCTTTCTAATAAACAAAGATTGCATGGTTGATAACCTAAAAAATACTCAATAAAATAAGCTGAAGTCAAAGCTAATATTGAAACAACTAAAATACTAAAATAAATTTTTTTTACCATCTTTCTAAGATGTATGTTTAAAAACGTATATTACAACTGCGAATATAAATACCAAAACAACTCCAATCATAGTGAACCATTTCGAACCATGGCTTTCCATAAATTTAGTGAATAAATGTCCAAATTTAAAAGAAAGATATGAAATTATAAAAAATCTTAAGCCTCTTGAAATGATACTTACGATTATAAAAACAAAAAGATTAAATCCAACAAGACCACTAGCAATCGTAAAAACTTTATATGGTAATGGGGTAAAACCAGCTAAAAATAAAATTCCTAGCCAAGCAAAAAAACCTGCACCTTGACTTAAATCATTTTTGATTTTAATCATTTTTTCTTCATATCCATACAAATTGATTATTTGAGAAGCAAAATCAAAAAAGAATGATCCAATGAAATATCCAAAAATTCCACCTAATACTGAAAAAATAGTAGCGATTAAAAAAATTTTAAAAAATTCTCTCTTTCTAGAGAATACCATTGGAATAATCATCACATCTGGCGGAATTGGAAAAAATGAACTCTCAATAAATGAAACAAGTCCTAAAAAAAATTTTGAACTTTTATGAGCGGCTAGATCTAAGCATTTTTTGTATAATGAATTAAGCATTTTTTTTGTTTTAATATAAAAATTCTTCTTATACTATTTATATTTATTATATTAGATTTAAAGGGCGAATGGCGGAACTGGTAGACGCGCACGACTCAAAATCGTGTTTCGCAAGAAGTGAGAGTTCGATTCTCTCTTCGCCCACCATTACTTATGAATATAAATAAATTAAATAATCTCTTAGAATTATTTTATACGCAGTATCAATTAAGCAATAAAAATGAAATTTTTTTAACATCTCTTAAACAAAAAAAATCTTTTTCATGGGAAGAAACATTCCAATCAGTAATCAAACTTTCATCCAAAATTTCATCAATAATACAAAAAGGAGATAGATGTTTATTAATTTCAGAAAATAGGCCAGAATGGATGATTTCTGATTTGTCTATAATGTTATCAAAAGGAATAACAGTACCTTCATACACTACATACACAGAAAGAGATTATGAATATATAATTAATGATTGCAAACCATCACTAATATTAGTTTCTAATAATGAATTATTTAAAAAAATAAAAAATCATATTAAAAATAGTGATTTCATAAAAAAGATAATTTCATTTGATCAAATAGAAGACAAAGAAAATAAAATAGAAAACATTAATTCAATTTTTGAAGAGAACAATACAAAAGAAACAAACTTCTTAAACCTGGACATTAAAAGAAAAGATACGTCGTGTATAATCTATACCTCAGGAACTCAAGGTGATCCAAAAGGGGTAATGTTAAGTCACGGAGGAATCTTAAATAACTGTGAAGGAGCCTATACTTTATTAAAAGAATTCGTTTCAAATAAACCTCATTTTTTAACTTGGTTACCGTTATCGCATTCATATGAGCACACAGTTCAATTTGTCCAAATGGCTGTGGGTGCAAAGGTTTATTATGCTGAAAGTATAGATAAGTTGATAAAAAATATGAGTGACTGTAATCCTGAAATAATGACGGCAGTACCAAGATTTTATCAAAATTTATATCAAAAAATTAATTCAACATTTAATAAGGTGGAAGGATTTAAAAAGAAAATAATTAATACAACAATAAATCTTGGTAAGAAAAAATTTGAATTTCGTAGAAAAAATGCAAAATTTTTTTTGCGAAATATTAGTAAGAAAAAAAATAAAGAAGCAATTTGGAGGATCACTAAAAGCATTTATATCTGGAGGTGGAGCTTTAGATAAAGAAGTTGGTTTATTTTTAAATTCAATAGGATTGCCAACTTTACAAGGTTATGGACTCACTGAAACATCACCTGTTGTAAGCTGTAATCCCATTCATGATATTAGAATAGAAACAGTTGGCCCTCCTTTTCCAGGAAATGAGGTGAAAATAGCAGAGGATGGAGAAATTCTTGTAAAAGGAGAAAATGTAATGCAAGGATATTGGAAGAAAGAAAAAGAAACTAAAGAAATTCTGAAAGATGGCTGGTTATATACTGGAGATATTGGTGTAATAAAAAATGGTTTTTTGAAAATAACAGATAGAAAAAAAGATATCTTAATTTCACCAGGAGGTGACAATATTTCTCCAATAAAAATTGAAAATGATTTAACAAAAATTGATTTTATAGAACAAGCTTTAGTGTATGGAGACGGCAAACCATATTTAGTAGCATTAATTGTTTTGAATAAAGAAAAACAAAATCAAATAAATAATGAATTAATCCAAAAAGAAATTGAAATAGTAAATAAAAATTTATCTAAAGTTGAAATGATTAAAAAATTTTTCATCATAAAAGATCAATTTACAATTGAAAATGAAATGATGACACCAACATTAAAGTTAAAAAGATTTAAGATAATAAAAAAATATAAAGAACGATTAGAAAAACTTTATTAAAATAATAAGTTATTATTCGCATAAACACTTACTTTTTTTAAAAATAAAAAAATAAAAAAAAATTTTTAAAAATAAAAAATTTTTCTAAAATTTAGGTTTTAATTAAACAATTGACATAGGTGTTATAAAAAAATAAAAATAAGTTAAGAGCGAATCATTTTGATTCGTTAATTAAAAAAAGGGAGCTAAAGATGCCTAAGAAAAGAAAAAAAGCGGCAAAGAAAACTAAGAAAAAAGCTAAGAAAAAAGCTAAGAAGAAGGCTAAAAAGAGAAGAAGATAGTCTCTTAGTATTCTTAAACAAAAACGCTTCTCATAACGATTTACGTGTGAGAGGCGTTTTTTTTTAGTCTTCTATTGGATCTTCTTCATCACCAATAGGTTCTTCTATTGGCATTTTAATTGCAGAACTTTTAGTTTCAGTTACTTCTGGTTGCGGTTGTTTACCAGTGTTCCTTTTAAGTGCTTTATCTAATTTTTTTTGTGTATCTTCAACAGATAAATTTAATATCATTTGAAACTCAGTTTGCATTCTGTCGTAAGCTTTTTCAAATAATTGTCTTTCTGAATACGATTGGTCAACCATAAGATCATCTCCTTTATTAAGATCTCTTACAACTTCTGCTAATTCATATATTTTTCCTGAAGAAATTTTGGCCTCATATTCTTGTGCTCTTCTACTCCACATAGATCTTTTAATTTTTGGCTTACTTTTTAAAATTGATATGCATTTATTAACTTGATTAATAGTTGCTAGAGGTCTTAAATGAGACTGTTTATTGACAGGAACCATCCCGTTCGCTTTGTCTTTTTCAAATTTTATTATATAAGTCTCAACGTCAATTCCGCCAATATTAATTTTCTTAAATTCAGTGATTTGTCCAACACCATGTTTAGGGTAAACAACGTAATCTTTTACTTTATATTCTCTTTTTTCAGTTTCCTGTTTTTTTACTTTAATAATTTCTGGTTTTACTTCATTTGATTTTGAAATCCTTAAACCATCAGCTGATTTATTTTCTGTTTTGTTATCAGCTTTTTTTATAGATTTTTTTGGTAAAGATTTTGTAATTTTTTTTGCTTTTTTTACTTTTTTTACAGCGACTTTTTTTGCCTTAGGTTTATCTTTTGCTTTTTTTGTAACTTTTTTTGCTTTTTTTTTATTCAAGATTTTCTTTAAAATATTTTTCATATTTATCTTTTACGTCTTTAAATTTATCATGATCCACTGGAGGATCTTTTTTTTCATTTATATTTGGCCAAATTTCAGAATATTTTTTATTTAAATCTAACCATTTTTCACTACCTGGTTCTGTATCGGCTGTAATTGCATCTACCGGACACTCAGGTTCGCAAACGCCACAATCTATACACTCATCAGGCTTAATTACAAGCATATTTTTCCCTTCATAAAAACAATCTACCGGACAGACTTCAACACAATCCATTAATTTGCATTTAATACATTTATCATTAACAATATAAGTCATTTGATAACCTCACTCTTAATTCTCTCTTTAATATCTCCCATAATCTTACTGTCAATATACAAAAGACCAGCCAATCTTCTCATTAAATTAGTTTCATAAATATCAGCATTTTGATTAGAATAAATAATCTTCCATAATGCTTCTATTATTTTTATTTTATTTTCTTCAGATAAATTTTTCGCTTCTTTAGTAAATTCAAGAATTTGATTTGAATTCTCTTCTTCTTTAATTGATATAGCTATCAATTCATCAATATTTTTAGAACTTGCACCTAAAGAAATAAGTGTTTTTTTTATTATATTTTCTTCAATTTCTGAATAATCTTCGTCAATTTTAGCCGCATGTATAAGCAGTGAACCAATTTTACTTAATGGGAATTTTTTTTCGTCGATTTTAGTTTTTTTATTAAAAAACATTAATTATTTAGATTTAAATTTTTAAGTATTTGAAAAGGATTTTCTTTTGTAGTTACATTTTTTATAAATTTCTTTCTTTTTTTATTAGGAGCGTACTTGAAAAAAATTTCATTATCTTTTTCATTAATTGAGTAGTTCATTTTTTTTAAAAGGTTTACAAAATTATCTTTACTACAACCAAGTAAATTTAACATTTCAGGAACTACTTTTATTTCCTTATTTTGTTCAGTGTTTGTATTAATTATTTGCATAAATAATCTTTCAAGTATGTCAATTCTTACAAATAGATTATCAAATTTCTCAAATCCGCATAATAGCATGAAGTTTCTATTATTTTTTTCTTTTTCCTCAATAAAGTTCAATCCAAATGTTGGTGGTTTAAGTTTAAAGTATTTTTGATGAAAAGTTTTCCATAATAGAGTTCTTAATTTTACAGCTTCAGGCTTAATTAATTTAAACAAATAAATATGATATCTTCCAAATTTAACTCCAATTTCTCTTAATATTTTTCTTTCCTCTTGGCCTAATTTGCTTAGATAATCCGAAACTTGATCTCTTTTGAGTACCCCATTATTTTCATAAAGTTGATAGGCCAAAGCTTTTATTGATGAATTATTTTGATTTATATTTTTTAAATCAATTAAGCTTTTTAATTCTGAATTTATTTTTTCATTTAACCATTTAATTAAAAAATCATTGAGTTTTTGTCTTTGTTTTTGTTCTAGCATTTCATCAATAGCTAATTCTATACTTGGAGATAAGTAATCTTTTCCTTTATTGATTTTTGCTATTGAAAATTTATTCCAATAAATTTTGGTATCATCTTTGAGTTCTAATATTTTAGTTTCTATAATGTTATCAATTCTTTTTTCAAGCTCAGGACTGACAGATTGCCTAGCAGCTTTTTTGAGTGATTTTATATCAGTTTCAAGAGCACCTTGTTTTAAGTCTAGCTCAAGTTTTAAACCATTTATTTTGCCAATATAATGACCATCAATTTTTACATCATCGTTTTGAAGTATTTCAGTTTTAAATTCCATATCTTGTTTTAATCCTCTAGCTAGAACACTCGCTCTTTTATCAATAAAAGTTTTTGTAAGTTCTTCATGTAATCTGTCTGATAATTTATCTTCTAAATTTTTTGTTTTTTCTATCCAATAATCTTGATTTTCTACCCAATTATTTTTATTGGAAACATAAGACCAAGTTCGAACATTTGCAATTCTATTTGATAAAGAATCTACATTTCCCTCTAATTTATCCAATTTCATTAGTTGAATTCTCATATAATCTTCAGGTATTTTTCCTTTTTCGCTATTTAAGAATTTAAATACGTTTCCAATTACTTCATAATGATTACCATATGTTTTTTTAACAAAATCTGGAATTTGACAGCATTCCCATAAGAGGGACAAAGTCTTGTTATTCAAGTCAACATTTTCTAAATTTTTATCTTTTAAAAAAAATTTTAAAGCTTTTTCATCTTCACACTCATGTATTTTTCTTAACCAATCTTGATAAGGTTTTTGCTCTAGCGATTTGAGTAAAGAAGATGAATTATTAAAATTCAGATTAGAGTTTCTCCAAAATAAAGTTCTAATTTCCTCAAATTTGTGATTTTCTATTAGATCTACTTCCTCAGCACTAATCTCTTTACAATCTCCAGTAATGCCAAAACTTCCATTATTTAGATACCTACCCGCCCTACCTGCAATTTGTCCTATTTCTGATAAATTTAATTTTCTTAACTTTCTTCCATCAAATTTTTTTAAATTTGAAAAATAAACGAAGTCTAAATCCATATTTATACCCATCCCAATAGCATCAGTTGCAACTAGAAAATCAACGTCACCTGATTGATAGAGTTCTACTTGAGCATTTCTTGTTTTGGGACTTAATGAGCCCATTACAATTGCGGCACCTCCTTTTTGCCTTCTAATTAGCTCAGCAATTGCATAAACTTCTTCAGCAGAAAAAGCAATTATGGCTGTTTTTCTGTTTATTCTTGATATTTTTTTATGACCTACATAGGTTAATTTTGAAAGTCTTTCACGATTAATAAATTCAATATCATCATCTAATTTTGAAATAATATTTTTAATTGTGTTTGATCCCATTAACATAGTAAGTTTTTCACCCCTCATATTGAGCAGACGATCTGTAAAAATATGTCCTCTTTCATGATCCGCACACATTTGAATTTCATCAACACCAACAAATTCAACTTGTTTATCAATTGGCATCGACTCTACAGTGCATAAAAAATATTTAGCATTTGAGGGAATAATTTTTTCTTCACCGGTAATTAAAGCAACTTTATCTAAGCTAGTTTTTTTAATTACTTTTTCATAAACTTCTCTAGCAAGAAGTCTTAGTGGAAATCCAATTATACCACTCTCAAATGAAAGCATAGTTTCAATAGCTAAATGGGTTTTTCCTGTATTAGTTGGACCTAAAACTGCAGTTAATTTATTTTTTTTCATTTTCTATCTTTGGTATACTAATTTTTTTTAGTACTAGATATAGTAAGTCCAAAAGAACAAAAATAGTCTAAAACATGGCCGAATCATTAGAACAAATGTTCTCATTTTAAAATTTCTTATCTTAATTAAAAATTAACCACCTGGTCCTAATTCAGAAGGTTTGATTTTTAATATTTTCCAAACACCACTTGCTGATGCAATTAAAGTATTATTATTTTTTAACTCACAATCCAAAAAAACAAGAGTATTAGTTTTTTTTTGAATATTAACAGTTCCAATAATCTCATCACCAGCTCTAGACGCACCAATATATTTAATATCTAGAGAAATAGTTACACATGGAGCGTTGTTTGAAACTCTATGTGCAGCAGTACCAGCTCCAGCATCAATAATAGCCGCTAAATATCCACCATGAGTTATACTAGCAACATTAAGATGATTTTCAGTTATAGTTGATTTAAATTCATATTTGTTTTCAGAAACTTTTCGAAACATAAGTCCACCATTATGTTTCATAAAGCCTGGTTTTTTACTTATTTGTTCAAAATTATCTGACATACAATTAAAGAATTAAAGTTAACAACAATAAAACAAAAAAAATAATTCCAAAAAAATAGATCACTGAATTTTGTAGTGATGATTTTAATAACCAATCAAACATAATATTTTATGGTGCGCCTGCTAGGAGTCGAACCCAGAACCTCCTGGTCCGTAGCCAAGCGCTCTATCCAATTGAGCTACAGGCGCTTTTAAATTCCTTATTTAATTTAATAATAATTATTTATAATGTAATTTAATATTAAAACTATTAGAAAATAGGTCAAAATTGATGCATGAAATTGTTATAGTTAAAGCATTACGTACACCAATAGGTACTTACAAAGGTTCTCTAAAAAATATAAGTGCTGACAAGCTTGGTGCTGAGATTATTAAAAACTTAATTCTACAGTCAAATTTATCGAAAGATGAGATTGATGAAATAATTTTAGGTCAAGTTTTAACAGCTGGAGGAGGTCAAAATCCAGCAAGGCAAGCTTCAATAAATAGTGGTTTACCAGTTTCAAAACCAGCACATATTATTAATCAGGTTTGTGGTTCTGGTTTAAGAGCAATTGTTTCTGGTTATCAATCAATTATGCTTAATGATGCAAAAATTGTTATTGCTGGAGGACAAGAAAATATGTCTAAAGCACCTCATTCAATTTTTTTTAGAGAGAAAAAAAAATTAGATGAAGATGAATTAAGTGACACCATGATAAATGATGGTTTAATTGATGCTTTCAATAATTATCATATGGGAGTCACAGCTGAAAATATTGCTAAAAAATTTAAGATTTCAAGAGATCAACAGGATGAATATGCTTTAAATTCACAATTCAAAGCAAAAAAAGCAATCGATGAAGAACTTTTTAAAAGTGAATTAATAAAAATTTCTGATCAAAATAATTCAATAATATTAGAAGAAGATGAACATCCAAGAACGGATTTAAAAATCGCTGATTTAAAGAAGTTAAGTACTGTTTTCAAAAAAAATGGAACCGTTACACCAGGAAATTCCTCAGGAATTAATGATGGTGCTGCAGGAGTAATTATAACTACAAAAAAAATAGCTGAGTCAAAAAATTTAGAAATATTAGGAAAAATTGTTTCTTGGAGTTCAGTTGGGGTTGATCCATCATTAATGGGCTTAGGACCAATTGATGCAATTAGAATTGCATTAAAAAAAGCTAATTGGAAAATTGAAGATGTTGATTTGTTTGAAATAAACGAAGCTTTTGCAGCTCAAAGTATTGCAGTTATCAACGTACTAAATTTAAAGCATGACAAAATAAATGTAAATGGTGGTGCTATTGCGTTAGGTCATCCAATAGGTGCTTCTGGAGCAAGAGTTGTTGTCACATTGCTACACGAAATGAAAAGAAGAAATGTTAATAAAGGTTGTGTTTCACTATGTATTGGTGGTGGTATGGGAATAGCGATGTGTTTTGAAAGAAATTAAAAGTTAAAAACTATTTTTGAATTTTTCTGTCAGTAAACTTTTTTGTATCCAAAATTTAGCGTCCAAAGTGTTAATTTTTGAATTCCATAATTTATTTAAGAATTTTTTTATCATTATTCTAATTTCTTTAGAAAGATTGTCAGAAAAATGTACAGATTGTGTTATATTTAGACACAATTAAAATTTAAAGTGTATAAATCTTTTCAAAATGAAGAATAAATTATTAGTACCAGACATTGGAGATTTTGAAAATGTTGAGGTTATAGAGCTCCTTGTTAAAGAAGGTGATCAATTAAGTGAAAATGATCCTGTTGTTACAATAGAAAGTGATAAATCAAGTGTAGAAATACCATCCACACTAAGCGGAAAAATAGAGGAAATAAATATAAAAATTGGTGACAAAGTTTCAAAAGGGGATTTATTATTAACATTAAGTTCATCTAATAAAAATAAAAAAAATGATGATGTTCCTAAAAATACTGAAAATTTAATTTTAGAAGCTGAAAAAGCTATTTCAAATGAAAACAATGAAAAAGAAAAAATTATATTAGAAAAAAATAATATAAGAGAAATCATTCAAGTTGTGAATGATGCTGATAACGATCCTTTAGAAACACAAGATTGGATAGAGTCACTTAATGCGGTGATACAAAAACAAGGAAATCAAAGAGCACATTATTTAATTAAAGAGTTAATCAACAAAGCTTATATGGAAGGCGCAAATATTCCATATACACAAAATACACCCTACATAAATACTATTCCAGCCAATGAAGAAAAAAAATCTAATGGTGATCAAAACATAGAGAGAAGAATTAGATCATTTATTAGATGGAATGCAGCTGCGATGGTTGTAAGAGCCAATAAGAAATTTCCAGAATTAGGAGGACACATAGGAACTTTTGCGTCAGCAGCTACACTGTATGATGTTGGTATGAATCATTTTTGGAGAGCTAAAAATAATAAATTTGGTGGAGACTTAGTTTATTTTCAAGGTCACAGTGCACCAGGCATGTATGCCAGAGCTTTTCTTGAAGGAAGATTAAGTGAAAAACAATTAGATTCTTTTAGACAAGAGGTAAAACCTGGTGGATTGTCATCTTATCCACATCCATGGCTAATGCCTGATTTTTGGCAATTCCCTACAGTCTCTATGGGCTTAGGACCAATGATGGCTATTTATCAAGCAAGGTTTATGAAATATTTGATTAACCGTGGATTAATTAAAGATGAAGGAAGAAAAGTTTGGGCTTTTCTTGGTGATGGTGAAATGGATGAACCAGAGTCTCTTGGCGCTATAGGTTTAGCTTCTAGAGAAAATTTAGACAATTTAATCTTTGTAGTTAATTGTAATCTTCAACGATTAGATGGTCCAGTTAGAGGTAATGGCAAAATTATTCAAGAATTAGAGGGAATATTTAGGGGTGCTGGTTGGAATGTTATAAAAGTTATTTGGGGATCTTATTGGGATCAATTATTAGCTAATGATAAAACAGGACATCTTGTAAAAATTATGAATGAGACTGTTGATGGTGAATACCAAGCTATGAAAGCTAGAGACGGTTCATACGTGAGAGAAAAATTTTTTGGAAAATATTCTGAAACATTAGATTTAGTTTCAAGTATGTCTGATAAAGATATTTGGAGATTAAATAGAGGTGGTCACGATCCTCATAAAGTATATGCCGCTTATGATAAAGCGATGAAGAGCAATGGAAAACCCACAGTCATTATAACTAAAACTATTAAAGGCTATGGAATGGGAAAATCGGGTGAAAGTGTAAATACTACACACCAAACAAAGAAATTAGATATAGATGACTTGATGTATTATAGAGATAGATTTGATGTTCCTTTAACAGATGAACAAGTTAAAAATATAGAATATTATAAACCCAGTGAAAATTCTCCAGAGATTAAGTACATAAAAGAAAAAAGAATGAAGCTAGGAGGTTTTATTCCTGAGAGAACTAGTTTTGCAAAATCTATTAAAGCACCACCCAAAAACATTTTTGACAATATGAAAGAGACAACTGGTGAAAAAGAAATGTCTACAACTATGGCTCTTGTCAGAATGTTAACAAGTATATTGAGAGATAAGAATGTTGCACCAAGACTAGTGCCAATTATTCCTGATGAAGCAAGAACGTTTGGTATGGAAGGTTTTTTTCAAAAAATAGGTATTTATGCGCATGAAGGCCAAAAATACGAACCAGAAGATGCTGCTCAGTTGAGTTCTTATAGAGAAGATAAAAGTGGTCAGGTTTTAGAGGAAGGTATTAATGAGGCTGGAGCAATGTCATCTTGGATTGCGGCAGGAACTTCTTATACAAATCATGATATCGAAATGATTCCTATTTATTTATTTTACTCAATGTTTGGATTTCAAAGAATTGGAGACTTGGCGTGGGCCGGTGCTGATAGTCAATCAAGAGGTTTCTTAATTGGTGCTACCGCAGGAAGAACAACGCTTGCAGGTGAAGGCTTACAACATCAGGACGGTCATAGTCATTTAATGGCATCCACAATACCAAACTGTATTTCATATGATCCTACTTATCATTATGAATTAGCTGTAATTTTCAGAGAAGGTCTTAAAAGAATGCATGAAAAGAAAGAAAATATTTTTTATTACATTACTACGATGAATGAAAATTACCCACATCCAGCCATTCCTAAAAATAAAGATTGTGAAGAGGGTATCTTGAAAGGCATATATAAAATTAAAGAATTTAACAAACATAAGAAAACAAAAATTCAATTTTTAGGCTCAGGTACAATTTTGAGAGAGATGATTGCTGGTGCTGAAATTCTTCAAAAAGAATATCAAATTGATAGTGAAGTATGGAGTGTTACAAGTTTTAATGAATTAAGAAGAGATGGCATGGAAACAGAAAGATTTAATTTACTTAATCCTGATAAAGATCAAAAAATTTCTTATGTTGAAAAATGTCTTGGAAAAACTGAAGGACCTATTTTAGCAGCATCTGATTACATGAGGGCAAACTCAGACCAAATTAGACCTTATATTGATAAAAGCTTTTATTCATTAGGAACAGATGGTTTTGGAAGAAGTGATACTAGGAAAAATTTAAGAAATTTTTTTGAAGTAGATAAAGAGCATATAGTTGCTTATGGTCTAAGTGTTCTATCTAGAGAACAGCTTATTGCTTCTAAATATGCGGCAGAGGCTATAAAAAAATATAAAATAAACCCAGATAAAAAAATCCCTACAAAATTATAATGTCACTAAATGAAATAAAAGTTCCAAATATAGGAGATTTTAAAGATGTTGAGGTAATTGAGGTATTAGTCAAAGAAGGTGATGAGATTAAAAAAAATGATCCTTTGATTACAATTGAAAGTGATAAATCTAGTGTTGAAATTCCAAGCACTATAGATGGTAAAATTATTAAGCTAAATTGTAAAATTGGTGACAAAGTTTCAGAGGGAGACAGTATTTTAAGTATTGAAAACAATACCAAATCTAATGAACAACCACTCAAAAGGGATGAACCAAAGAAAGAAAAAAAGATCATTCAAAAACAAACTGAAGAAGTAAAAGCAAGTTCAGTTGTAGAGTTAAATACGGATAGTGGTATCGTTTTAGCATCGCCAAAAACCCGGAAATTTGCCAGAGAACTAGGAGTAAACATTAACTTAATAAAAGGCAGTCAGTTAAAAGGAAGAGTAGATGAAACTGATATAAAAAAATTTATTTCATCTGGAAATAACAATTTAAATCGTGAAGAGAAAAAAAATAAAAAGTTAGAATTAGAATTTCAACATAATGAATTTGGGTCAATTGAAGTAAAAGACATTCCTCGAGTTAAAAAACTAGCATCTACCTACCTATCAAATTCTTGGTCTAATATTCCTCACGTAACAAATCATGATGAGGCAGATATAACTGAACTGGAAAATTTTAGAGCTTCTTTGACAGATATTTATACTGGAGAAAAAAAAAAGATAACTCCATTAGCGTTTATTGTTAAAGCCCTAACCGCATCATTAAAAAAATTTCCTAGTTTTAACTCTTCAATTGATGAAATTGAAAATGGAAAAATGACATTAAAAAAATATTTTCATATAGGTATTGCTGTTGATACTAAGCATGGTTTGATGGTGCCTAAATTAAGAAACGCAAATAACAAAAGTATATCTAATATAGCTGCTGAGCTAAAAAATTTGAGTGAATTATGTAAAAATCTTAAAATAGATAAAAAAGAATTATTTGGCGGATCTATGACCATTACAAGCTTAGGAGGTATCGGTGGTTCATTTTTTACTCCTATTATTAATTATCCAGAAGTTGCCATTTTAGGGATTGGTAAAGCAGAAAAAAAGCAGAAATTTATAAATGGAAAGTTTGAAACAAGAACAATTCTACCAATTTCACTATCATATGATCACAGAATAATTGATGGTGCTGAAGCAGCGAGATTTAATAATGATTTAAAAGAAAATCTTGGTAAAAATTTTGCGTATAAACTTGCTGTTTAAATGTCTAAATCAATATCTTTATTTAGTGCTTTATTATGTACCTTCATATGGGGAACAACATTTATTGCTCAAGACATTGGAATGGACGATATTGGTCCGTTCACATTCAACTCTGTAAGGTTTTTTGTAGGTTTTTTGGCTATTCTTCCATTGGTTTTTCTCTTCGAAACAAAAAAATATAGTTTTGAATTTAAAAAAGATAAAAAACTTCTTCTAAGATTAACTATTATAATTGGGTTTTCTTTATTTTTTGGTTCAGCTTTACAACAAGTTGCCCTGTTATACACAGATGTTGCAAATGCAGCTTTCTTTACAATATTTTATGTTCCTCTTGTTCCAATTATAGTTTTTTTATTCAGAAAGAAAAAAATTCATTGGAGTGTTTGGCCATCAGTTTGTTTATGTTTGATTGGAGGATATCTATTAACAAATTTTTTTGATGCAACTGTAAGACTTGGAGATAGTTTAGTAATATTAGGAGCGCTTTTTTGGAGTTTTCACATCATTTACACTGACATATTTATTAAAAAATTTAATTTACCTTTAACTCTAGGAGCTGCACAAACATTGATTGTAGCGTTGTTATCTTTTGTTGTTGGCTCAATATATGAAGAATTTATCTTAATAAATATCTTAAAGGAAATAGTACCAATTTTATATGCAGGAATATTGTCTGGTGGTTTTGCATTTGTTTTACAAATTTATGCACAAAAAAATATTTCCCCAGCACCTGCTGCAATTATATTTTCTTTAGAAGGAGTTTTTGCAACTATAGCTGCGTGGATTATTTTGAGTCAAATTCTTGAAATAAATAATATTCTGGGCTGTATATTTATTTTGTGTGGAGTTTTGATTTCACAACTTGTTCCTTTAATAAATCAAAAAAAGCAGAACCAAACCTAAAGTTATTCTATAAACAACAAATATATTCAAAGAAAATTTCTTTATAAATTCAAGAAAAAACTTCACTGTAATGAATGAAAAAAAGAATGATAAGACTATTGCTAAAATAACTAAATAATTAAACTCTACATTTTGTTTTAAAATATCATTAAAACTTAAAACACTAGCTCCACATAAAGCTGGTATTGATAATAAAAAAGACATTTTTGCAGAATCTATCCTGTTATATTTTAAAAACCTTGCACCAGTAATTACTATGCCTGATCTGCTAACACCTGGAATTAATGATAATACTTGAAATAAACCTATGATAAAAATTGATTTCATCGATAATTCTTTGTCAATTGATAATTCTAATTTATTTTTATCTGCAAAATATAGTAAAATTCCAAAAGTAATTGTTGTCCAGGCAATTATCTTTACATCTCTTAAAATCTCGATAACGCCTGTAATATAAATTACAAAACCGAACACTATTAAAGGCATTGAACCAAAAAAAATTAAAGAAAGAAATTTTTTATTTGTTTTAAAATTAAAAATATCGTTTTTATAAACGAACAGTATTGCAAACAAAGAACCAAGATGAAGACTGATGTCTATTAGAAGAGAACTTGATTTAAATTCGTATAATGTAGATACAATTATTAAATGTGAAGAAGAGCTAATGGGGAGAAATTCTGATACACCTTGAATTAGAGAGAGAATAAAAATTTCTATTATATTTTCTAACATTTAAAATTTTTCGTACCTTATAAAAATTTAATAACAACAATACAATTTAAGCATATTAGGTATGCAAAATTTAAATTAATCATATTTTTCAATAAAAAATGATTATTTTAAGTCAATAATATTGACCTTTATTTTACTTTATATTGAATTTTCAATGTATATGTTGCGCAGTTCAGGAATTTTTATGTCAGAAAAAATGCTAAAATTTGTAAAAATAGGTCAGCAAACTCCACCTAAAAGAGATGTAAATAATAGAAAAGATGATTTTAATGAGATCTACGATGAATTTATTTCTGATAAAGCCAAATTACAATCAAGTAGGTGTTCTCAATGTGGAGTGCCTTTTTGTCAAGTTCATTGTCCTCTAAGCAATAATATTCCTGACTGGCTTAAATTAACAGCTGAGGGGAGACTTCAAGAAGCATACGAATTATCTCAAAGCACAAACAACATGCCAGAGGTTTGTGGAAGAATTTGTCCTCAGGATAGATTATGTGAAGGTAACTGTGTAATCGAGCAATCTGGTCATGGAACAGTCACCATTGGTTCAATGGAAAAATATATTACAGATAATGCTTGGGAACAAGGTTGGGTTAAACCAATTAAAGTAACAAATGAAAAAAAACAAAGCATAGGTATTATTGGTGCAGGACCTGCTGGACTGGCAGCAGCAGAACAGTTAAGAAAAGATGGATATCAAATCACGGTATATGATAGATATGATAGACCTGGTGGTTTATTAATTTATGGGATACCAAATTTTAAATTAGAAAAGTTTGTTGTAGAAAGAAGAACTAATCTTCTTAAAGAAAGTGGAATAAACTTCGTATTAAATTTTGAAGTTGGGAAAGATTTAACGCTAGATCAATTAAGAAAAAAACATGATGCATTGTTAATTGCAACTGGAGTGTATAAAGCTAGAGAAATAAATATCCCTGGTAGTGATCTAGATAATATTTTTCCAGCTATGGATTTTCTAACAGCATCAAATAAAAAAGGTTTAGGTGATCAGGTTGAAGCTTTCGATAAAGGAACATTGAATGCAGAGGGTAAAGATATTGTAGTGATAGGTGGAGGAGATACAGCAATGGACTGTGTTAGAACATCGATAAGACAAAAAGCAAAATCAGTAAAATGTTTATATAGAAGAGACAAAGAAAATATGCCTGGGTCAGCTAGAGAAGTAGCTAATGCAGAAGAGGAAGGTGTAGAATTTGTGTGGCTCTCATCACCTAAAGAGTTTAAAGGTAAAAATAAAATTGAAAAAATTATAGTTGACCAAATTGAATTAGGCGAACCTGATGAGACAGGAAGAAGAAAACCCAAAATTAAAGATGGTTCACAATATGAAATAAAAGCAGATATGGTTATAAAATCTTTAGGTTTTGATCCCGAAGATCTACCTAATTTATTTGGTAACCCTAATTTAAAAGTTACACAGTGGGGAACTATTAAAGCTGACTTTGATACTTTAGAAACAAATTTAGATGGAGTTTTTGCAGCAGGTGATATTGTAAGAGGTGCATCACTAGTTGTTTGGGCGATTAAAGATGGAAGAGATGCGGCAGTATCAATCAAAAAATTTTTACAATCAAAAGAAGTTGAAAAAAATAAAGTTGCCTAATGAAAAATTATTTTAAAAATAAAGAATTATTAAAAAGCAACCACGTATACTCAGAAGAAATGGAGCATGATGCTTGTGGCGTGGGAGTGATTGCATCAACAGAAGGTAAAAAATCTAGATCAGTAGTTGAGTATGGCATAGAAGCATTAAAAGCAGTTTGGCATAGAGGTGCAGTTGATGCTGATGGAAAAACAGGCGATGGTGCTGGTATTCATGTTGAAATACCAAAAGATTTTTTTATAGAAAAAATTGAAGTAACAGGTCATCAGCACGATAACTCAGAGATTTGTGTTGGAATGATATTTTTGCCAAGAAATGATTATGGAGCACAAGAGGCTTGCAAAACTATTGTTGAGAGTGAGCTTACAAAAAATGACTTTAGTATTTACGGATGGCGACAGGTACCAGTTAATCCAAGTGTTTTGGGTGAAAAA
This sequence comes from Candidatus Pelagibacter sp., assembly GCF_052049975.1. Classification (GTDB taxonomy): domain Bacteria; phylum Pseudomonadota; class Alphaproteobacteria; order Pelagibacterales; family Pelagibacteraceae; genus Pelagibacter. Next base: position 585,254 of record NZ_JBNGYZ010000001.1, read on the forward strand.
GCCTTTTTAACGATGCCAGAAATAATTCAGGTTTTATTTAAATCAAACAATGAAAATTTAATTAATAAAGAACTTGAAAGAAAAATTTATGAAACAAGAAGAAAAATTGAAAATGAAGCAATTAAACAATCATTAAGCAATTTTTATATTTGTTCTCTGAGTTCTAAGTCAATTATTTATAAGGGTATGTTTTTAGCTGAGGGAATTGCAGATTTTTATTTAGACTTAAAAGATACAAGATTTGTATCTAGGTACGCAATTTTTCATCAAAGGTTCTCGACTAACACAGCTCCTAGCTGGAATTTAGCTCAACCTTTCAGAGCGATAGCTCATAACGGTGAGATTAATACATTTAGAGGTAACAAAAATTGGATGAAAGTTCACGAGCAAGAAATGAATAGTCCTTTATTTGACAATGTAAATAATTTAAAACCAGTTATTCAACAAGGAACATCAGACTCTGCTGCACTTGATAACGTTTTTGAATTATTAAATATCTCAGGTCAACCAGCACCTTTAGCTAAATTAATGTTAGTTCCAGATGCGTGGTCTAAAAAAAACAAAACACTGCCAAAAAATCATCAACAATTATTTAATTTTTTAAATAGTACAATGGAACCCTGGGATGGACCAGCCGCTATAGCAGGGACAGATAATGAATGGGTAATAGCAGCTAATGATAGAAATGGATTAAGACCCCTTAGATATGCAATCACTAAAGACAAACTTTTATTTGCAGGATCTGAAACTGGAATGATTGAATTAAATGAAAAAAGAATTGTTGAAAAGGGAAGATTAGGTCCTGGTGAAATTATTGGCGTTAGAATAGAAAAAGGCAAAGTATTTACCAACCAACAGATTAAAGATTACTTAGCTAAAGAATATAAACATTTTAATTCACAAATTGTAGATTTAGATGAAAAACTATCAATCTCTAACGAAAAAAATTGTTTCAGCGGACAAGATTTAAGAAAAAGACAACATGCTTTTGGTATTACATTAGAAGATATAGAATTAATTCTTCATCCAATGGCTGAGGATGCAAAAGAAGCAACAGGTTCAATGGGTGATGATACACCTTTGGCTGTGCTTTCAGATAAGTACAGACCTTTGTACCATTTTTTTAGACAGAATTTTAGTCAAGTTACAAATCCACCAATTGACTCGTTAAGAGAAAATAAAGTTATGAGTCTTAAAACAAGGTTTGGAAATTTGGGAAATATTTTAGACTTTGATACTCTAACAAAAGAGAACATTTATGTATTAAATTCTCCAATTTTATCTAATTCTCAATTAGATAAGTTCATTGATTTTTTTGGGAAAAATTCAACAATAATAGACTGTACTTTTTCAAAAGAAGAAAATCTAACAAGTGCAATAGACAGAATTCAAAAAGAAGCAGAAATTTCTGTTAGAAAAGGTGTTACTCAACTTATTTTAAGCGATAAAGAAATTTCATCAGATAAGCTTCCAATCCCAATGCTTTTGTGTGTTGGAGCAATAAATAGTTTTTTAATAGAAAAAAAACTAAGAGGCTACGTTTCTATAAACGTCCAATCAGGTGAAGCTTTGGATACCCATTCTTTTGCTACATTGATTGGCGTCGGTGCTACTACTGTAAACCCATATTTAGCTTTTGATGGCTTATATCAAAGACATGAAAAAAAACTTTTTGGACAATTCAGTTTTGATGAGTGTGTTGAAAGATACATTAAATCAGTTAACGCTGGTTTGTTAAAAATAATGTCTAAGATGGGAATTTCAGTATTAAGTTCATACAGAGGAGGGTGTAACTTTGAAACTGTAGGCTTAAGTAGAACTATTGTTTCTGATTATTTTCCAGGAGTTGTCTCGAAAATTTCAGGTATTGGATTAACAGGTATAGAAAAAAAAGTAAGACATATACATCAAGAAGCTTTTGAAAATTCTGAAAACATATTACCTATTGGTGGCATTTACAGATATAGAAAGAACGGCGAAACTCATCAGTATCAAGGTCGATTAATTCATTTACTACAAAGTGCAGTTGGATCAAATTCTTATGAGGCTTATAAAAAATATGCGGAAGGTATATATAACCTTCCTCCAATTAATTTAAGAGATCTCATAGATTTTAGAAAAAAGAAATTAGGACCACAAATAGATATTTCTGAGGTAGAGCCTATAGAGAATATTTTAAAAAGATTTGGTAGTGGAAGCATGTCTCATGGCGCTTTATCTAAAGAAGCTCATGAAACATTAGCTATGGGAATGAATAGAATTAAAGGTGCTTCATGTAGTGGAGAAGGTGGCGAAGATGCAAAAAGATTTAAAGTTCTAGATAACGGGGATAGCGCAAACTCAAGAGTTAAACAAATTGCTTCTGCAAGATTTGGGGTAACAGTAAATTATCTTAATAATTGTAACGAAATTGAAATTAAAATTGCACAAGGTGCAAAACCTGGAGAAGGCGGTCAATTACCTGGGTTTAAAGTAACTGAAGAAATTGCAAAACTACGTCATTCAACACCAGGTGTAACTTTAATTTCGCCTCCGCCTCATCATGATATTTATTCAATTGAGGATTTGGCTCAATTAATTTATGACCTAAAACAAATTAATCCTAAAGCCAGAATTGGAGTAAAACTTGTAGCTTCATCAGGAGTTGGAACAATTGCTGCTGGTGTAGCAAAAGCTAAAGCAGATATTATTTTAATTTCTGGTCATAACGGTGGTACTGGGGCCACTCCACAAACAAGTGTAAAATATGTTGGTATTCCATGGGAAATGGGATTAACGGAAGCTAATCAGGTTTTAACCCTAAATAATTTAAGACACCAAGTAACTTTGAGAACAGACGGTGGGATTAAAACCGGTAGAGATGTTGTTATGGCTGCAATGATGGGGGCTGAAGAATATGGGGTTGCAACGACTGCTTTGGTCGCCATGGGATGTATAATGGTTAGACAATGTCATTCTAATACATGTCCTGTTGGAGTGTGTACACAAGATGAAAAATTAAGAGAAAAATTTACTGGAACACCTGATAAAGTTGTAAATCTATTTACTTTTATTGCTACAGAAGTAAGAGAAATTTTAGCAAGCCTAGGATTTAAATCTTTAAATGAAGTAATTGGGAGAACAGATCTTTTAATGCAGGTAAGTAAAGCATCTCCAAACTTAGATGACTTAGATCTTAATCCTTTATTTGTACAAGCAGATCCAGGTAAAAATAAAAGATACTGTGAAACTCAAGAAATAAATGCAGTACCAAATACACTAGATCAAGAAATTTGGCCTATTATAGAAAAAAAATTAGATAATAAAGAAAAGGTTGATCAACTTTTTACAATTAAAAATACAAATAGAGCCGTAGGAACAAGAATTTCACATTATTTATACAATAAGTTTGGTTATGAAAAGTTAGATGAAGAATTTTTAACTTTAAATTTTAAAGGTTCAGCCGGTCAATCATTTGGTGCTTTTTCATCAAAAGGATTGAAGTTAGTTTTAGAAGGTGATGCAAATGATTATGTTGGAAAAGGATTATCTGGCGCAACAATTTCAATTAAACTTCCGGAAGAAAGTAATTTAATATCAAACGAAAATACCATAATTGGAAACACAGTTTTATATGGCGCAACATCAGGTAAATTATTTGCTGCAGGCCAAGCCGGAGAAAGATTTGCTGTACGTAATTCTGGTGCTACTGCAGTAATTGAAGGTTGTGACTCAAATGGATGTGAATATATGACTGGAGGAACAGTTGTTATTCTAGGTTCTGTTGGTGATAATTTTGGTGCGGGTATGACAGGTGGAATGGCTTTTGTTTATGACATTGATAAACAATTTGAAAATAAAGCAAATCCAGAGAGCATAATTTGGCAAAACGTAGAAACAAATTATTGGAGAGATTATTTGAAAAATCTTTTAGAAAAACACTCAAATGAAACTAATTCTAATTTGTCAAAAAAAATCTTAGAAAATTTTGATGGTGAGCTAGAAAATTTTGTTCAAGTTTGTCCAAAAGAAATGTTAGAAAAGTTGGATAACCCTATAACCTTAAAACCTTCGACTAAAGCTGTAAGTTAGAGCATTTGCTCAATTTCTTTTTTTATTATCTTTAAATTTTTTGGACTTGATAAACTATGATCACCATTTTTTATTACAATCAATTTTTTTTTGGCGTTATTGAATACTTTTAAAACTTTTCTAGAATAAGTTACAGGCACAGACTCATCTTTGCTTCCATGTATCATTGTGACCTTAATTTTTGAATTTATTTTTTTATTTAGAACTTTATTTTTTTTCCCATCTCTAATTAATTGTAATGCGATTGGATATTTATAACTTCCATGTTTGATATAGCTTATTTTCTTCTTTAATATTTCATTTTTTATTTTTCTTGGAAATTTTTTCCACATTAAATTTTCTAAAAATTCTGGAGCAGAGCCGATACCAACAAAACCTTTAATTTGATTTTTAAAGTGTTTAAATTGATTTAAAGAAATCCAAGCGCCCATACTTGAACCAACTAAAATAAAATTGTTATTTTTAACAATCTTTTTTATTAATAATTTTGTTTGATTTGACCATTTTGAAATATTGCCATCTATAAATTTACCACTTGATTTTCCATGACCAGAATATTCTAAAGCTAAAAATCCAACTTTATTTTTTTTGGCAAGTTTTAAAAATGATGAAGGTTTTTTTCCCTCTAAATCAGACATAAAACCATGAAGAAAAACAATATAAGTTTTACTTTTAGAAATATTTTTTAAATATCTTATTTTTGTATTTTTTGATGTATTGTAAAAACTAAAATTAGTCATAATTGTTTGTATGATATAGCTCATATATTATAATGAGTAAAATGACATCCAAATTTAATGTTCTACAAGTAATTCCTAAATTAGGTTATGGAGGAGCCGAAACTGGCTGTTATGATATTGCACATTATCTTCCTGAAAATAATTGTGGATCCTACATTGTAACCAGCGGTGGACCTTTAATAAATTTTATAGATAAAAAAAAAGTAAAACTTATTAGGCTTCCTGTTCAAAGTAAAAACCCACTTTTAATTTTAATTAATGCAATAATTTTAATTTTAATAATATTGATATTTAGAATTTCAATTGTTCATGCAAGAAGTAGGGCTCCTGCTTGGTCATGTCTATTAGCTGCAAAATTTACTGGCAGAAAGTATGTCACTACTTTTCATGGCACTTATAATTTCAAAAGTAACTTAAAAAAATTCTACAACTCTGTAATGTTAAGATCAGATTTGATAATTGCTGGATCAAATTTTATTTTTTCTCATATTCAAGAAAACTATTCAAAATATCTTAATTTGAAAAATAAATTATTAGTAATTTTTCGAGGAATAAATGTCGATTATTTTGATCCAACGACAAAACTTGAAAAGGAAGAGGATGAATTGTTAAAATCATGGGGTATAGAAAAAAAAAATAAAAAGATAGTTTTGTTGCCAGGAAGATTAACTTCCTGGAAAGGACAAGAATTGTTTATAGAAGCGATAAACAAAGTTAATATTGAACTTGGCTATGAAGCTTTTTATGCAATTATTCTAGGAAGTGATCAAGGAAGAGAATTGTATAAAAAAAAATTAATACGATTGTCTGAGCAATATAGACTAACTAATCAATTAAAATTTATTGATCATTGTAAAGATATGGCTTTGGCTTATAAAATCTCAGATATTGTTATATCATCATCAATAGAGCCTGAGGCCTTTGGGCGTGTTGCGGTAGAGGCACAATCAATGGAAAAAATAATAATAGCAAGTAATATAGGTGGCTCAAGAGAGACCGTTGAAAATGAAAAAACAGGTTTTTTATTTGAGTCTGGAAGCTCTTTATCATTGAGCAAAACAATTTTAAAAGTTTTGAATATTGACGAATCCACATTGAAATCAATAGGTATTGAAGGTAGAAAAAACATCAAAAAAAAATTTAATGTTGAAAAAATGTGCTTTTCTACTTATTCAGAATATAAAAAATTATTAAATTAAATGCCTAATATTACCCTACCAGATGGAAACAGTCTAAGTTTCCCAAAAAAAGTAACAGGATTAGAAATAGCTGAAAAGATTAGTAAGTCTTTGGCTAAACAAGCTTTAATAATCAGTGTAGATGGTGAACAAAAAGATTTAGATTATATTATTGAGAAAGATTGTTCAGTTAAAATTCACACATCAAAAGATAAAGAGGGTTTAGAAACAATAAGACATGATACTGCTCATATAGCAGCAATGGCAGTACAAGAATTATTTCCAGGAACACAAGTAACCATTGGTCCTATAATTGAAAATGGTTTTTATTACGACTTTGCTAGAAAAGAACCTTTCACTGAAGAAGACTTAGAAAAAATAGAAAAAAAAATGAAAGAAATAGTAGATAGAGATGAAATTACAAAAAGAGAAGTTTGGGAAAGGAATAAAGCTGTAAAACATTTTAAGGATAAAGGTGAAATTTATAAAGCGGAGTTGATTGAGAGCATTCCTGAAGGTGAAGATGTATCAATTTATTTTCATGGAGAATGGCATGATCTTTGTAGAGGCCCTCATTTGTCTTCCACAGGAAAAATTGGAAAATACTTTAAATTAATGAAAGTGTCAGGAGCTTATTGGAGAGGCGACTCTAACAATGAAATGCTTCAAAGAATTTATGGAACTAGTTGGTCTAGTCAAAAAGATTTGGATAATTATTTAAAAAGATTAGAGGAAGCTGAAAAAAGAGATCACAGAAAACTTGGTAAAGAAATGGATTTATTTCATTTCAGAGAGGAAAGTCCAGGTTCAGTTTTTTGGCATGAAAAAGGTTGGGCTCTTTTTCAAAAATTAATAAATTACATGCGTGGTAGACAAAATGAAGCCGGATACAAAGAAGTTAATACTCCAGAAATTTTAGATAGATTATTATGGGAAAAATCAGGTCATTGGGAAAAGTACGGAGAAAATATGTATACATCTGAAACTCCAGATGAAAAAGTTTTTGCAATAAAACCAATGAATTGTCCAGGTCATATACAAGTTTTTAACCAAGGTTTAAAAAGTTACAGAGACCTACCATTAAGAATAAGTGAGTTTGGAAAAGTCCATAGATATGAACCTTCTGGTGCACTACATGGTTTATTGAGGGTAAGAGCCTTTACACAGGATGATGCACATATCTTTTGTTCGGAGGATCAGATAGCAAGTGAGTGTTTAACTGTTACTAATTTAATTTTAGATATTTACAAAGAATTAGGTTTTGAAAATGTAATACTAAAATATGCTGATAGACCGGAGGTGAGAGTTGGAAGTGATGAAGTTTGGGATAAAGCAGAAGCATCTTTGTTAGATGCGGTTAAGGCTTCAAAGTTAGAATATAGTATTAATAAAGGTGAGGGTGCTTTTTATGGACCAAAGATTGAATTTGTCTTAAGAGATGCAATAGGAAGAGATTGGCAATGCGGTACACTCCAAGTTGATTTAAACTTACCAGAAAGATTAGGTGCATCCTATGTTGATAAAGATGGAGTTAAAAAAATTCCAGTAATGTTACATAGAGCTTTATTTGGATCACTAGAAAGATTTATAGGTATTCTAATTGAACATTATGCAGGTAAATTTCCTTTTTGGATATCACCATTACAAACAGTAGTAATACCTATTTCAGAAGATTTTAATGATTATGCAACTCAAGTTTCTACTAAACTAAAAAATGCTGGTATCTCTTCTATTACAGATTTAAAAAATAATAATTTGAATTATAAAATACGGGATCATTCTTTAGCAAAAATACCTCTTTTATTAATTTGTGGTAAAAAAGAAGTTGACTCTAATTCAGTAACTATTAGAAGATTGGACTCTAACAAACAAGAAAATATGGATTTAAATTCTTTTATAAAAACATACTCTGCTTTAAATAAAGCATCTTCAAATTAAGTGGCAGATTTCAAACAAAACTATTTCCAGAGAAGAACTAAAGATCGTGGTCCTAGATCAAATAATAGGATTACATCTCCAGATGTGCAGGTAATTAATAGTGATGGAGAAAATTTAGGTGTAGTTAACACAAATGAAGCAATATCAATGGCAAGAAATCAAGGGTTAGATTTAATTGAAATCGCTCCAAACGCCAATCCTCCTGTTTGTAAAATTATGGATATGGGTAAATTTAAATATGATGCCCAAAAAAAAGCTAACTTAGCAAAAAAGAAACAAAAAATAATTTCTTTAAAAGAAATAAAAATGAGACCTGTAACAGAAACACACGATTATGAATTTAAAGTTAAAAATGCGAAAAAATTTATAGCCAAAGGTGATAAAGTTAAATTTACAATTCGTTTTAAAGGTAGAGAATTACAGCATTCACACTTGGGGAACGAACTAATGAACAAGATCAAAGAAGACATGAAAGATATAGGAAAAGTTGAGTTAAATCCTAAGTTTGATGGAAAACAAATGATTATGGTGATTCAACCCCTATAATAAAGCCATATTATTGTTGTAAATTTTTTACATTCTTTGTATAACACCGCTCAATTATGCCAAAATTAAAGACCAAAAGCTCAGCAAAAAAAAGATTTAAAATCTCTGCAAAAGGCAAAGTGATTTCTGCTCAAGCAGGAAAACGTCACGGCATGATAAAAAGAACAAATTCACAAATTAGAAAATTAAGAGGCACTACATCTTTATCAAAACAAGATGGTAAAATAGTTAAATCGTACATGCCTTACAGTTTAAGAGGATAAAATGGCAAGAGTAAAAAGAGGTGTAACTAGCAAAGCAAAGCACAAAAAAGTTTTAAAAGCTGTCAAAGGTCAATGGGGCAGAAGAAAGAATACTATTAGAGTTGCTAAGCAAGCAATGGAAAAGGCTATGCAGTATGCATATAGAGATAGAAGAAATAAAAAGAGAGACTTTAAATCTTTATGGATACAAAGAATTAATGCTGGCGTAAGAGCTGAAGGATTAACTTACTCAAAATTTATTAATGGCCTAAATAAGTGTGGAATTACAATAGATAGAAAAATTCTGGCAGAAATAGCTTATGATAGTCCTGAAGCGTTTAAAACTATCGTTCATAAAGCACAATCAGCTTTAAATTAATCTTCTCTATTGTTTTTATTTCTTAAGGAAATAATCTAACATTATGTCAGACTTAAAAAATATTCATAAAGAATATATTTCAAAACTTAATGAAACTTTAAACGAAGAACAAGTTAATCAGATTAAATCTGAATTATTTGGGAAAAATGGACTTATATCCTCTCAGTTTAAAAAACTAGGGTCACTAGATGAAAATGAGAGAAAACAATTTGCTTCTGAATTAAACAAAATCAAAGATGAGTTACAAAATATAATTACAAACTCACTTAAAGATATAGAGCTCAAAAAAATTAATGAGAAATTAGAAAATGAAAAAGTAGATATCACTCTACCAGAGAGACCAATAACCAGAGGTAAAATTCATCCAGTTTCACAAACTATAGATGAAATATCATCTATATTTTCAGAAATTGGGTTTAGTGTTGAAGAAGGACCGGATATTGAAAATGAATATAATAATTTTTCAGCATTAAATACCCCAGATCATCACCCAGCAAGAGATATGCATGACACTTTTTATCTTGATGAAAAAAAAGAAATACTACTTAGAACTCATACATCCCCAGTTCAAATAAGAACAATGATAAAGGATAAACCTCCATTTAAAATTATAGCACCAGGCAGAACATATAGATCTGATAGTGACCAAACACATGCACCAATGTTTCATCAAGTTGAAGGCTTACATATAGATAAAGATGTAAATATGGGTCATTTAAAGGGATGCTTAAATTATTTTATAAAAGAGTTTTTTGAAGTTGATAAAATTAAAATGAGGTTTAGACCAAGTCATTTTCCTTTCACAGAACCATCTGCAGAAGTAGACATTGGTTATGAAATAAAAGATGGCAAAATTGTTATTGGTGAGGGCGATCAATGGTTAGAAATTTTAGGGTGTGGAATGGTACATCCTAATGTTTTGAAAAATGTAAAAGTTGATCCTGAAAAATTTCAAGGATTTGCTTTTGGTATAGGTATAGATAGGCTTGCAATGCTTAAATATGGAATTAATGATTTAAGAGCATTTTTTGAATGTGATTATAGATGGCTAAATCATTTTGGTTTTGATCCTTTGGATGTTCCATCAAATTATAGAGGATTAAGTCGATGAAAATAACCTATGACTGGTTAAAGGATCATTTAAAAACAAATCATCCTGAGAAAAAACTATTAGATCAACTGACAAACGTTGGTTTGGAAGTTGAAAGTGTTGAGAGCATATCTGAAGGTTCAGATTTATTTAAAGTTGCTAAGATATTAAAAACGGAAAAACATCCAGATGCTGATAGGTTAAAAGTTTGTGATGTAGATGTTGGTGAAAAAGATACAAAAAAAGTTGTTTGTGGTGCTCCAAATGCAAGAGAAGGCTTATTAACAATCTATGCGCCACCTGGAGCAAAAATACCTAAAAGTGGATTAAAATTAGTAGTGGCCAAAATTAGAGGTGTAACCTCTTATGGTATGCTTTGTTCTGAATCTGAACTTAATCTCTCGGATGAAAGTGAGGGTATAACAGAGCTTCCTGCATCAAAATACTCAAAAAAAATTGGAGAAAGTTATTTTGAAAAACCAAGTTCAAACTTAATTGATCTATCAATCACGCCTAATAGACCAGATTGTTTAGGAATAAGAGGAATAGCTAGAGATCTGGCAGCATCTGGTTTTGGAAATTTAAAAGATATAAAAATAAAAAGAATAAAACCTACCAATAAACGAAAAATTAAAATTTCTGTAAAAAAAGAAAAAAATCAGGCATGTTCAGTTTTTGGAAGCTGTTTGATAACGAATGTTAAAAATACAGAAAGTCCTGATTGGTTAAAGCAAAAATTAATTTCAATTGGTCAAAAACCTATTTCAGCAATTGTAGATATAACTAACTATATGATGTTTGATAACAATAGACCTTTGCACGTTTTTGATGCAGATAAAATTGAGAATGAATTAATAGTAAGAAATTCTAAAAAAGGTGAAAAATTTGATGCGTTAGATAATAAAATATACAATTTAGATGAAAACATGTGTGTAATTAGTGATGATAAAGGACCACTGGCACTTGGTGGAATAATGGGCGGTATAAGATCAGGAACACAGATGGATACAAAGAATGTATTGATCGAGTCTGCTTATTTTGATCCAACAATCACAAGAAAAACTGCAAAAAAACTTAATATCGATACAGATGCTAAATTTAGATTTGAGAGAGGTATTGATCCTTTATCGATTGAGGAAGGACTTATGAGATCAGCAAGTCTGATCCAAGATATATGTGGCGGTGAAATTGGCAAAATTGAATTAAAGAAAAATGAAAATTTTAAAAATACTGAAATAAATTTTGATCAAAAATTATTTGAGAAAATTATGGGTGTCAAAATCTCAAATTCAGAGGTTTTGAAAATTTTAAAAGATCTTGGATTTAAAATTAAAAAGAATAAAAAATTTTTAAAATTAATAGTACCTTCATGGAGACCAGATATATCACAAGCAATAGATATAGTAGAAGAATTAGCAAGAATAAAAGGTTATGATAAGATTGAAACTATTGAGCCTAAAAGAATAAGATCAAAACCAACTTTAAATAATACTCAAAAACTTTTCCATTTTTTACAAAGAGCTGTAGCATCAAAAGGTTATCATGAAGTTGTAACATGGTCTTTCACAGACTCTAAATTTAATGATTTGTTTAGAGCTGACAAAAAAGAAATTAAAATTATTAATCCAATTAGTTCTGATTTAAGCGTTTTAAGAAACTCAGTTTTTTCTAATTTGGTTATGTATTTGAATAAAAATATAGATAGAGGTTATAAAGATATTTCTTTATTTGAAATTGGACCTGCATTTACTGGAAGAAATCCTGGTGATCAAATAACAGTTGTATGTGGAATAAGTACAGGAAAAAAATCAAGACTGTCTTGGATTGAGAAGGAGAGAGATATTGATGTTTTTGATATTAAAAGAGACGTAATTCAAACACTATCAGAAGCTGGTTATAAACCAGAAAAATTTGTAATAGATGACGAAACACCAAATTACTATCATCCAGGAAAATCAGGAAGAATATTTTTAAACGCTGGAAAAGATAATGTAGCAGCTTATTTTGGTGAGTTACACCCAAGTATAATGAAAAATGTAGATATGAAAACGAATGTTCTTCTTGGCTTTGAAATTTTCTTAGAAAATTTAAAACAACCAAAAAAATCATTAAATGATCAAAAAACAAAATATTCTGTTTCTGATTATCAAAAATCAGAAAGAGATTTTGCATTTATAATTGATAAAAAAATAAAGGCACAAGAAATTATAAAATTAATTTCTAACATAAATAAAGATTTAATTCAGAGTGTTAAAATTTTTGATGTTTATGAAGGAGAAAACATTCCAGATAATAAAAAATCTATAGCCTTAAATGTTACAATTCAATCAAGCGAAAAGACTTTAAAAGATAAAGATCTTGAGGATTTAAATAATTTGATAATTAAATCTGTTGAAGAAAAAACTGGTGCCAAAATTCGTTCTTAAAATAAATGAGCACAATTGATCACATAAGAAATTTTGCAATTATTGCTCATATTGATCATGGTAAATCTACTATTGCTGATAGAATTATCCATCTTTGTGGAGGATTGACTGAAAGAGAAATGAAAGCACAAGTTCTAGATTCCATGGATATTGAACGAGAAAGAGGAATTACAATTAAAGCTCAAACAGTTAAATTAAATTACAAAGCTAAGGATGGAAAAAATTATATTCTTAACATTATAGATACACCTGGACATGTTGATTTTAGCTATGAAGTTAGTAGATCACTCTATGCTTGTGAAGGATCGATTTTAATTGTTGATAGTACGCAAGGAGTAGAGGCTCAAACATTAGCCAATGTTTATCAAGCATTAGATATAGATCATGAAATTATACCTGTATTAAATAAAATTGATCTACCAGCTTCTGATTTGGATAGATCAAAAAAACAAATTGAAGATGTAATTGGAATTGAAACCGATGATGCTGTTCCTTGCTCAGGAAAAACAGGAGAAGGTGTAGATTTAATATTAGAACAAATAGTAAATAAATTACCAAGCCCAAAAGGTAATCTTAAAGAAGATTTAAAATGTTTGTTGGTTGATAGTTGGTACGATACTTATCTAGGTGTAGTCATTTTAATTAGAGTGATTAATGGAAAAATTAAAAAAAATATGAAAATTAAAATGATCTCAACTAATAGAGAATACATAGTTGAAAAGGTAGGTGTCTTTACGCCTAAGCCAAAAGATTTAGAAGAATTACAAGCAGGAGAAATAGGCTTTATTATTACTGGTATTAAAGTCTTATCAGAGACAAAAGTGGGAGATACTATTTGTGACTCGTCTAAAACTGATGTTGAACCTTTACCAGGGTTTAAACCAAGTAAACCAGTGGTATTTTGTGGTTTATTTCCAGTTGATAGTTCTGAATATCAAAAATTAAAAGATGGTTTAGCAAAGTTACAATTAAATGATGCAAGTTTTTCATTTGAGGCTGAATCTTCTTCTGCATTAGGATTAGGATTTAGATGTGGTTTTTTAGGATTATTACATCTTGAAATAATAACAGAAAGATTAGAAAGAGAGTTTGATGTAAACTTATTAACAACTACACCAGGCGTTGTTTATAAAGTTCATTTAAACAAAGGGGATATTATTGATTTACAAAATCCATCAAGTTTACCTGATCCAACTCTTATCAAAACTATCGAAGAACCTTGGATAAAAGCTACTGTAATTACTCCAGATGAATATTTGGGTTCAATTATTAAACTGTGTCAGGATAAAAGAGGGATACAAACAAATTTAAGTTATTCAGGTAATAGAGCTGTTTTATCTTATGAGTTACCTTTAAATGAAGTTGTTTTTGATTTTAATGATAGAATTAAATCAATGACAAGTGGCTATGCAAGTTTTGATTATGAAATTATAGGTCATAGAGAAGGAGATCTTGTTAAATTAGGAATTTTAGTAAACGGAGAACCAGTTGATGCATTGGCTATGATGATACACAAAGATTTCGCTCAAAGAACTGGAAGAGAAGTTTGTGAAAAACTAAAAGACTTGATTCCACGACATAATTTTATGATACCTGTTCAAGCAGCCATAGGAGGAAAAATTGTTGCAAGAGAGACAATTAAAGGTTTTAAAAAAGATGTATTAACTAAAATCCATGGTGGAGGAGCAACAGATAGGAAAAGAAAATTATTAGAGAAACAAAAAAAAGGTAAGGCAAGATCAAAACAGTTTGGAAGAGTAGAGATTCCACAAGAAGCATTTATAGGAGTTTTAAAAATTAATAAAGAATAACTGGATGGAAAAAATAAATTGGGGAATAATTGGCCTTGGTGATATTGCTAATGCTCATTTAAATTGTTTTAGTAAATCAAGTAATTTCAAATTAAAAGGCATAGCAAGTAAAAATTTGCAAAATTTAAAAAAATTTAAAGATAATTTAGATATCGAAAACCGATTTTGTTTTAATAATTACGAAGATTTAATTCGAAATCCAGAAATAGACATTATTTATATCGCATTACCTAATTCTTATCATCATCAATGGATTAATAAGTGTATAGATTTTAATAAGAGTATTTTAGTTGAAAAACCAATTACAGAAAACTTTTTTCAACTTGAAAATATTAAGACAAAACTAATACATAAAAATTTAAAAATCTCAATTTATGAAGGTTTCATGTACAAACATCACGCTCAAATAAAAAAAGTCTTGGAATTAATATGCGATGATGAAATAGGTGAAATATTAAAAATTGATTCAAGCTTTGGTATAAATTTACTTACAAAAAAAAAATTTTGGTTTTTTCAGAAAAAAAAAAAAATTAATAAAAATGGAAGACTTTTCAACAAAGATCTTGGTGGTGGTAGTATATTAGATTTAGGTTGTTATCCAGTGTCTCTAATTACTATGTTAATGGAAACTTTAGGCTATACTACTTTTGATATGTATGAAATTTTTAAAAAAAATATTGAACTTGGAGAAACAGGTGTTGATATCGACTCTAAAATTGAAATGAAAATAAATAATAAAATTCATATAACATTATCATCATCTTTTAAAAAAAATATTGGAACATTGACAAAAATAGTCGGATCTAAAGGAATTATTGAAATACCAAATTTATGGTTTGGTTCTTCTGATATAATTCTTAAAAAAAATAAGTCAGAACATATAATTAAATTTGATAAAATCGATGATCCATATTTCAATCAAATAAATGAAATTTCAAACAACCTTCTGGAAAACAATATTAATCAAAACTTGGACAATATGTTGTTAAACATGAAAATAATTGATCAATGGTTAAACTAAGAAAAAATAAGCTGTTAGATTGTGTTACATTTTTTGATAATAATTTTATGTTTCAAATTAGGTATAATATTTTAGTTGATTATGTTGATTTTTTCGTAATCTGTGAATCCTTGTTTGATCACAAAGGCAAAGAAAAAAAACAAAATTTTATTTGGAAAGATGAGTATAATAGAGACAAAATTAAATATTTTTTATTAGAGGAACCCTTTCCAACAAATAATAATCCTTGGGATAATCAAGCAATACAGAGAGAATATCTCTTAAATTGTACCGATTTTGCAAATGAAGATGATTATATTTTTTTTTCAGATCCAGACGAAATAATTAGACCTGAATTATTAATCAATTTTGAATTAAAAAAAAAATATGGAATTTTTTTGCATGATTGTTTTAATTACAAGTTCAATTTATATAATTCCTACGAATCTCCTTGGGAAGGAACTAGAGTAGTTAAAAAAAAACACCTTAAATCAATAGATTATATGCGTCAAAAAATTAAAACAAAGAACTTAGATTATTCTTTTTTTAGAATTGATAAAGAAAAAAATATTGAAGTTTTTGAAAAAGGAGGATGGCATTTTAGTAATATTATGTCAGCAGAAAATATTTCTCTAAAATTAAAAACTTTCGCACATGAAGAATACTCTGATGAAAAATATTCATCAACAAATATTATCCAAGAAAAAATTGAAAAAAAATTAGATTTATTTGGCAGGGGACATACTTATAAAAAAATAGAAATTGATGAAAATTTTCCTGATTATATAAAAAAAAATTTATATAAATTTAATAAATATATTATCTAATAAAATAATTTAAATTTTAAATATGCACTAAGTCTTGCATAATATCTTGTAAAATTTACAATATTAAAAGTAAATAAACATAAAAAAATCTTAATTAAATAACTTTTAACTTTCGACTCTAGGGTATTTATTTTATTTTTGTTAATATTTTTAAAATAAATTAATTCATCCAAAGTATAGTAAAATTCCCTCAAATAAATTCCTTTAATTTTATTTCTAACTTTACTAATTCCATGAATATGAATAGATTTTGAATTGAAAACTTGCACTATATGTTTATTAATGCCCTTAATTTTTTTGCATAAATCGTAATCAGAAAAAAAAATGAATAAGTTTTCATTAAACATTCCAATTTTTTTAAGATCTTCTGTTTTCAAAAACATAGATGAACCTAAAACTTTTTCTACACAAACATTTCCCTCAATATTTAAAACTTCATTTGTATTTCCATTTTCTGGTAGCGTACCAGAATTATAGCTAAGATTTCCATACTCGTCGTAACTTGTTGGAGATACTAGACCACACATTTTATTTTTTTTGATATAATAATAAAGTTCAGCAATATTATCTTGATTAATATAACAATCTGCATTTTTTATGAATGCATATTCTGTTTTACAAAAACTTATAGCTTTATTAAATCCTTTAGAAAAGCCAAGATTTTTATTACTTAAATAATATTTAGTAATTTTGAACTTACTTAAAATTTTATCTTTTAACTTTTTATTGTTTTTATTATCAACAATAATAATTGGAAATTTTTTTATTTCTTCTAAAGTTCTAAAAATAATTTCTTCTGGCTCATCATAAAGAACCATCAAAATTGATATTTCAGAGATATAATTCATCAAATTTTTTTATAAATAGTACCAGTAGTCCTTGCAGAGCGATATTAATCCGATAATATTAAAAATCATGGAAATTGTAAATAAAAGACAATGGAAAATAAATAAAATACTTTATTATCTATTTAAAGAGAGATTTAAAAAAAAAATTAATTTTGATTTTCCAAATAATTTGAATCGTTGGGATTTAATTAATCAAGTAATAAATCAAAAAAAATTTAATTCTTATTTAGAAATAGGTTGTGACGATGATTATGCGTTTTCTCAGATAAAATTAAAAGATAAAATAGGAGTAGATCCAAGTTCTGGAGGTAACTTTAGAGGGACAAGTGACGAGTTTTTTCAAAAAAATAACAGAAAATTTGATTGTATTTTTATTGATGGCCTACATGAGTACGATCAAGTTAACAAAGATATAATAAATTCATTAGAAAATTTAAATGAAAATGGAATTATATTGTTGCATGATTGTTTACCTAAAAGCTTAAATCAACAGGCAGTGCCTAGATATCAATGGGTTTGGAATGGCGATGTTTGGAAATGTATCGTAAAATTTAGATGTAGAGAAGATTTAGACATAGTTACATGTAAAATTGATCATGGAATTTCTATAATAAGAAAAATTAAGAATAAAGATAAGCTTAATTTAATAATAAATGATTTTAAAAAACTAAAATTTGAAAATTTTTATTACAATCACAAAGAGTATATGAGAATTATGGAATATAATGAGGTGTTAGAGTATATTAAGTCTTAATTATTTTATCTAATTTCATTAAATCAACAAAAATGTCTCCATTTTCTTTATTAAGATATTTTTTTTTTGATACAATTGAATTATAATTTAGCTGGTTAAGTTTTGATATAGTTTGAAAATATTTTCCAATGTGCCCAAAAGGTTTGAATTCAATTACTTTTGTTTTGGGTCTACAAAAAACTAAATTAGTTAATCCTGCACCGTGAGCTCCAATAACAAAATTTGCATTCCAAAATATAAAGATCTGTTTTGAAAAGCTAAGATTTGATAGTTTTACTATTTCAAATTTTTTTTTAATTAGATATTTTTTTAACTCTAAATTATTAATTATCTGACAGTGCGAAAATTTAGAATCAGATCTATCTATGTAAATTTTCTTACTAATTTTAAATTTACTTTTAAATTTAATAAATTTTTTTTTTAGCCAAAAAACTTGCCATTTGGGAAGATTTAGAGAGTGATCATGGAATTTACCCTTTGTATACCATGGATGTGTCACAAAAAATAATTTTTTAGCAAGAATATGTTTATATTTCCTGCTATTTATTATTTGACTACTTTTTATACCAATGTATTTCAAACTTTGTCTTTGAGATAAAGTAAGTCTACCCAGGTAAAAATAGTCAATTTGACTAATTGGAAATTTAGAAGAAAAGATTTTTATTTTTGGCAATATATCCATTAACCAATGAAAATAATTTTCTGTGCTAGCACCTTGTACCAAGGAAAGCACATTACCGTTATATGTTTTTCTAAAATTAGTTAATCCAGTTCTTAGAACAGGACTATATTTAGGTGAAATAATTTTGTCTTTACTATGTATGAATGATGGCTTGATATGCAATTTATTATTATTAATTACAGATACATTTTGAACGTTATCTGTATAAACTATTCCGTTATCAAGTAAGTATACAGAATATTTTTTTGAGTTAAATAATTTATTTATTACTTTAAATTCTGTAATTGAGTTAGGATTTTTGTTTAATTGAATATGACCATATATACTTTTGAAAATTTTTATAATTATTATTTTATAAAATTTTTTTAAAATATACTTCATCTGTAATAAAAATTATTCTTTAAGCTTAAAAGCAATTAAAACATTTCCATCTTCTACTAGATTAGGGTAACCTTTTTTTAAAGTACTGCCACCACTAGAATGTAAAACAAAATACTGCTCACCTTCATAAAGATACGTTGATGGGGGCGCTGATCCAATAAATGGCAATTTTTTTTGAAATAAAATTTCACCGTTTTTACTGTCAAAAACGTATACTTTTTTATCTAACGTACCAGTTGCAATTGCTATGTTGCCTGCAGTTGCAGTTACACCACCAAAATTTTCAGTTCCAGTTTTTGGAATACCTAGTTTTTTAAGATAATCAAATTCTCCAAATGGAACTTGCCAAATAATTTTTCCGTCATTTAAATTTAAAGCTGTAAGAGATCCCCAGGGTGGTTTTATTACAGGATAGCCATTTATATCTAATGCTCTGGTAAAATTACTAGAATAATTTGGTATAAGACTTTTGTTATCTTCAATTTCAGTAATTCCGGTCTCCCATAATGTATTATTACTGGTAACATACATTATACCCTTAGCATGATCTATTGATCCTCCCATCCATTCAGCGCCACCGTTAAAATTATATTGGAGAGTTTTTTTTTGTAGAGAGTAAGGTTCATAAAAGCCAAAATTAAAATTCTTATATTTTTTATTTATTTCTTTTTGATAACCAAGATCGTAAGACCATAAATCGTCTTTCTTAAATATATTTCTACCAAATGGTTCTGGTATCTCCAAATCTGGTTGATATCTACTTGTTTTTTCCCCTGGTAACTTTGACTTTGGTGCTTTTCGTAGTCTAAAATCAAAAATTGGTTCTCCAGTTATCCTATCAAGTATTAATGTATTTGATCGTTTTGTTGGGGTAACAACAACATCAATTTTTTTATTATTTTTAGTTATTGAAGTTAAAATTGGTGGAGCTGGTAAATCAGAATTCCATATATCATGGGATGTTTCTTGAAAACTCCAGAGAATTTTCTTCTTCTCTAAATCTATCGCAATCAAACTACATGAATTTGGATTACTCCCCGGTCTTTGAGTGCCATCAAAATAATAATGAGGATTACCGGTAGTAAAATATAATATTCCTCTATTTTCATCTAAAGAAATTCCACCCCAAGAATTTGAACCGTCATTATTAAATTTTTTCCCCCCATATCTTTTTGATATTTCTTTTAAATATTTGAATTTCCACTTAGTTTTGCCAGAGTATAAATCGTATACTTCTATAGCTCTGTCCCAAGTAACAATAATAATATTATCTTTATATATAACTGGTGTAGTAACATTAAGACCAGTTCTAACCTGACCATCGCCATCAAAAGATTTAATAAATTTACCATTGTCAGCATTTAAAGAAATTAATCTTTCTCTATTAGAAAAAATTAATCTTGGGATTTTGTCATCTTGATTTTTATGATAAACCAAGCCTCTTCTTGCTACGGAACTTGTAAATTTATCTGATTTCCAAATTAATTTTCCAGATTTTCCATCAATAGCAACAATATAACCACCAGCTATTGGTGTGTATATGATACCATCTACAATTATAGGATTGGCCTGAATATCTCCTTTGTGTTCTTTCATCTCAAAAGTCCATGCAATTTCTAGATTTGATGCATTTTTATTATTAATTTTTTTTAAATTTGAAAATCTATTAGAAAAATTGTTTCCATGACTTCTTTCCCAATTATTAGTATTTATTGGATTAATACCATTACTTACTGTAAGTTTTTTCTTTCTTTCAACAAATTTATATTCTGGAAACTTATCATCTTTACCCTCAACTAAATTCCAATAGTTTTTGTGTGTTTCAAAATAGGATACTAAAATATTTTCTATAGTCTGATTATATAATCTGTGAATTTTTTTTAAAAAATTGCTATTAACATTTTTTATGTCATATGTGACTTTACTTTGATTAACAAAGTAAATATCTATTTTTTTATAATCTTTAAAAATCCAATAAAAAATATAAAGTATTAAAAATAAAAAAATTTTTTTTTTATTTTTATTTATTTTTTTTAAGAATTTCATTTATGTAATAAAATACTATATGATGATTATATAACAAGACATCTATGGAGAGGTGGCCGAGTGGTTGAAGGCGCACGCTTGGAAAGCGTGTAAAGGGGCAACTCTTTCGCGGGTTCGAATCCCGCTCTCTCCGCCATCAAATAACTATTGATACACAACCATTATTTAACCTTAAATTTTGAAAAAGGCCTGAAATAAAAAACATATTTTAAAAAAAAATGATATAATTTTGTTTTCCATAAATAAAAAAAATGACAAACAAAAATAATTATCAAGCAGATTCCATTAAAGTTTTAAAAGGTCTTGAAGCGGTAAGAAAAAGACCCGGAATGTATATCGGTGACACAGATGATGGCACTGGTTTGCATCATATGGTCTATGAAGTTGTTGATAATTCAATTGATGAAGCTTTAGCAGGACACTGTAAAAAAATTGAGGTAACACTTAATTCTAATGGGACAGTAACAGTCAAAGATGATGGCAGGGGAATTCCCGTTGATATGCACAGGGGTGAAAAGAAATCAGCTGCTGAAGTTATTATGACCCAATTACATGCTGGTGGAAAATTTGATCATGATTCTTATAAAGTTTCAGGTGGGTTACATGGTGTTGGAGTATCAGTAGTAAATGCTTTATCAGAAAGATTAGAACTAGAAATTCATAGAGATGGAAAAAAACACTTTATAAAATTTAAAGATGGTGAAGCTGAAGCACCTTTAAAAACTGCAGGTAAATCAAAAGATACTGGAACTCAAATCACTTTTCTTCCATCAAAAAATATATTTTCATCAATAAAATTTAGTGGAAATATTTTGATAAAAAGAATGCGTGAATTAGCGTTTTTGAATAAAGGAATTAAAATTATTTTTACTGACGTTAATCAGAAAAAGGAAAAAAAGACTGAGTTTAAATTTGATGGCGGAGTTTTAGAATTTGTAGATTTTCTTGATGAAAAAAGAGAAAAACTTCAAAATAAGAATGGAAATGATTTATTTAAAAAACCTATATATATTGAAGGAAAAAAAGGAAATATCGAAATAGAATGCTCATTAAAATGGAATGCTAGTTATTCTGAAGATGTATATCCTTACACTAATAACATCTTTCAAAAAGATGGAGGAACGCATTTATTAGGTTTTAGAAGCGCATTAACAAGAGTTGTTAATAAGTATGCAAATGAACATAATTTATTAAAAAAAAATAAGCTAACAATTTCAGGTGACGATATAAAAGAAGGACTAACTTGTGTTCTGTCTACAAAGATTCCTGATCCAAAATTTTCTTCACAAACAAAAGATAAACTTGTTTCTTCAGAAGTAAGAATGATAGTGGAGACTATTGTAAATGAAAAATTATCAATATGGTTTGATCAGAATCCATCAGTAGCAAAAATAATTTTAGCAAAAGTAATTCAAGCAGCCTTAGCAAGAGATGTAGCGAGAAAGGCAAGAGAGAATGTTAGAAGAAAAGGTGCTTTAGAATTAAGTGGTCTTCCTGGAAAATTAGCAGATTGTCAAATTGGCAAACAAGAGGGAACTGAATTGTTTATTGTAGAGGGGGACTCAGCTGGTGGTTCAGCTAAGCAAGGAAGAAACAGATCCAATCAAGCTGTATTGCCATTAAGAGGAAAAATTCTGAACACTTATGTTGAAGATGTAAGTGCAAAGAAAAAAAATGGAAATGGATCAGATCAAAGAACAAAAGCTTTGTCAAAAATGATTTCTTCAAATGAGATTCTTACCTTGATCAATGCACTTGGTTTAGATCCAAAGTCACAAGAAATTGATATTAAAGACTTAAGGTATGGAAAGATAATTATAATGACCGATGCTGATGTTGATGGTTCTCACATCAGAGCTTTGCTATTAACTTTTTTCAACAATAAACCATTTAGTAAGTTGATTGAAAATGGAAATATTTATTTAGCCCAACCTCCGTTATTTAAAATTAATAAAGGATCAAAAGGTATCTACATTAAAGATGAGTCCGAATTAGAAAAATACATTGTTGAAAACAGCAAAGAACTTAAAAAATATAAAAAAGGATCAAAAGATTATCTAAAAGCAATTGATGATGAAAAATCAAAAATGAATATTCAAAGATTCAAAGGTTTAGGTGAGATGAATCCAGAAGAATTGTGGAACACAACTTTGAACCCAGAAACAAGAAATTTGTTACAAGTACAATATTCAAAAGATACAAAGAAAGATCAAAGCCTAATACATACTCTAATGGGTAATGATGTTGGATTAAGAAAAGATTTTATTACATCTAATGCGATAAATGTAAAAAATCTTGATATTTAGTGAATAGTTTATTTGAAACATCTAAATATTTTACTCTTAAAAAATCTACATATGTATTTTTAAGGTGGATAGGTATTTTAGGACAATTATTTTCAATAAGTTTAGTTTATTTTATCTTTGATTTTAAATTCAATTTTTATGCGTGTTTTTGGATAATATTTGTTGGAGGATTAAGTAACTTATATTTAGATTTTATTTATAAAAAAGTTCAAATTTCAGAACAAAGTTCCTTCTTATTTTTATTTTTCGATACTTTGCAACTTAGTGTTTTAATATATTTTACTGGAGGAATAACTAACCCTTTTATTATCTTCTTAATTATACCCAGTGTATTTTCTTCAGCAAATTTAGGGTTTAGAATTAACCTCAGTTTAGTAGTGATCACATCGATTATAATATTATTTTTGACATTTAATTATCAACCACTTCCTTCGCCCTTAAATCTTGATAATAACCTTAATCAATATGCTTACTATGCAATTCCAATTTCTTTAATTATTGCATTATTTTTTTTAAACTATTTTGCACTTTCTTTTGTTAAAGATTCTAGAATTAGGAAAGAAGCACTTCATAGAATGGAAGAAGTAATGGCCAAAGAACATGAGCTTTTATCACTTGGTGGACAAGCCGCCGCCGCCGCTCATTCTCTTGGAACGCCGTTATCTACAATTAAATTAATTTCGCAAGAATTATCTAAACAACTAAAAAAAGATAAAGAAGTAAGTAAAGACATTGAATTACTCTCAAGTCAAATTGAAAGGTGTGAAGAAATTCTTCAAAAATTAAGTATAAACCCATCTGAAGAAGTAGAGTTTATCGATGATGATTTAAATATGCGAAAATATTTAAGTGATGTAACAAAAAGTTTAGAAGAAATAGGTGATAAAAAATTTGTTTTAAATTTTGATCAAGACTCTAACCCAAAAAAAATATCTAAATCAATTGAAATTGTTTACGGGTTAAAAAACTTTATTGGAAATGCTTATAAATTTTCTAAAGAGACAGTGTTTATAAATTTAAAAAGTGATAGTCGTATGACTGAGATAACAATTGAAGATGACGGCAATGGATATCCCAAAGACGTTTTACCTAAAATTGGAGAACCCTATTTAAAAACTTCTAATATAGAAAATAAAGATAAAGCAGGATTAGGGTTGGGCATATTTATTGGAAAAACGTTGTTAGAAAAAAATTTTGCTAAAGTAATATGCAGAAATTCTAAAACACGTTCTGGTGCTGAAGTTTTAATAAAGTGGAATAACAGAGAATTATTTAATATTTAGTGAAATCTTTTTTTTGTTTCAAATAAAGAATTTAATTGTGATACCATTACATCACCCAACTCGTTTACATCAGTAATTTTTATTGCTCTATTATAATATCTTGAAACATCATGACCAATTCCAATTGCAAGTATTTCTATATCAGATTTATCTTCAATAAACTTGACCATTTTTTTTAAATGTTTTTCCAGAAAATCACCTGAATTAACCGAAAGCGTTGAGTCATCAACTGGAGCACCATCAGATATAACCATTAAAATCTTTCTTTCTTCTTTCCTTTTTTTAATTCTATTAAAAGCCCATTGTATAGCTTCTCCATCAATATTTTCTTTTAACAATCCTTCTTTCAACATTAAACCAAGATTATTTTTTGCTTGTCTCCAGTGAGTATCTCCTCCCTTATAAATAATATGTCTAAGATCATTTAGTCTGCCCGGTGTTTTAGGTTTTTCTTTTTTATTCCATAATTCTCTACTTTTACCACCCTTCCAATTTTTTGTGGTAAATCCTAAAATTTCTACTTTAACTGAACATCTCTCAAGAGTTCTTGATAAGATATCTGCACATATAGCGGCTATTGTAATTGGTCTTCCTCTCATAGAGCCTGAATTATCAATCAATAAAGTTACTATAGTGTCTTTAAATTCCTGATCTTTCTCTTTTTTAAAAGATAAAGAATTATATGGATCCATAATAATTCTTGGTAATTTAGAGCTATCTAGTAGGCCTTCTTCTAAATCAAAATCCCAAGCCCTGTTTTGTTTTGCAAGAAGTTGACGCTGTAATTTATTGGCAAGTTTTGTAATCACATCTTGAAAACCAACCAATTGCTGATCAAGAGTACGTCTTAATTTAGCTGACTCTTCAGCATTTTCTAAATTTTCAGCTTTAATTACCTCATCAAATTGATTTGTGAAAACTTTATATTCAAGACTTAAGTTTTTATGATTAGTTTTTTGAATAACTTGCTCCGAACTTTCTTTATCTGAGTCAGTATCAACAAGCTGTTCGTCCATTTTATATTCATCAATATCATAATCAGAATCCAAACTAGTTTCAGTTTCTTCATCTTTAGTTTGTTCTTTTTGATCTTCAGATTCTGACTCTTCATTTTCATTTGAAGGATTATCTTGTCCTTCATCATTATTTTCCTCTTTTTGCTCATCATTTTCTTCAGTATCAAAAATATCCATATTTTGAAGAATTTCTGAGAATTTAGACGAGTATAAATTTTGATCTTCAAGATTTTCTTTTAAAAAATGAATGTGTTCTTTAACAGAGCTATCAAAATCTTTTTCCCAAAATTCTAACATTCTTGCAGTTAATGAGTTTAGTTTAATGTTATGAAAGTGTTTAAGCATATATAGTTCAAATGCTTCTGCTACTGATACATCTTCTTTTGTTTTTAGTTGATCTTTTCTTTTGAGATTAATTATCTGTTCGTAGTTTTGATTTAAATTTTTTTCAATACCTTTGAGCATTTTAAATCCAAGTTGCTCGTATCTAATTTTTTCTGCAATAGTATAAAGAGATTTACAAGATGAATTTGATGGTGAATTTTTTCTAAAAACTAAATCATCAGAAAATTTTTTTTTAAGAGCTGTTGAATCAGCTTCAGCTCTTAACCTTACAAAATCCCTTGGACCTGAGAGGTTGTCGATTTCAAAAAAATCAAACTTTTTTGAGCTTTTATTTTTGTCTAATTTTTGATCTATTTTTAAATCGTCTGATATAACTCTTACAGTAGAGGAAAGAGCTTGTTTGAGTTTTTCTTTAAGAGAAGCTTCCTTGTTGCTCATTTAAATTTGAATATTTACTAAAGATTCCGGAAGTTCTTCACCAAAACATCTTTGATAATATTCAGCAATAGTATTTTTTTCTAATTCATCACATTTATTTAAAAATGTAACTCTAAATGCATATCCCGTGTCTTTAAATATTTCAGCATTTTCTGCCCAGTGCAATACTGTTCTTGGACTCATTACAGTTGAAATATCACCAGCTATAAATCCTTTTCTTGTTAAAGATGCAACCTTGATCATATTTGATACTTTTTCTTTTCCTTTTGCATTATTTAGATTTTTATTTTTAGCTAGTACGATATCCATTTCACGCTCAAGGCTTAAATAGTTTAATGTTGTAACGATATTCCACCTATCCATTTGGCCTTGATTAATTTGTTGAGTTCCATGGTATAAACCTGTGGTATCACCTAATCCAACCGTATTAGATGTTGCAAATAATCTAAAATATTTGTTTTGTTTAATAACTTTGTTTTTGTCTAATAATGTAAAATTTCCTTCAGCTTCAAGTACTCTTTGAATTACAAACATCACATCAGGTCTTCCTGCATCGTATTCATCAAATACTAACGCAACTGGATTTTGTATTGACCATGGTAATATTCCTTCATTGAATTGAGTAACTTGTTTTCCATCTTTTAAAACAATTGCATCTTTTCCTATAAGATCAATTCTACTTACATGACTATCCAAATTAACTCTCACGCAAGGCCAATTTAATCTTGCAGCAATTTGTTCAATGTGAGTTGATTTACCTGTTCCGTGATATCCTTGAACTAAAACTCTTTTGTTAAAAGCAAATCCAGATATTAAAGCTAGTGTGGTGTCTTTATCAAACTTATAACTCTTATCTATTTCTGGCACATATTCAGATTTCTCTGAAAACGCATCAACTTCCATATCAGAATCTATTCCGAATGTATTTTTAAGAGATAATTTAATGTCTGGCTTTATGTTTAAATTAGGTGTCAATTTTTTCCCTGTAAGTGTTTTTTAGCTGCGTATAAGCTAAAGTAATAATTTTAAGTTTTTCCTCGTATTTTTTGTTGCCGGAATTAATATCAGGGTGAAATTTTTTGACAAGAGATTTAAATTTTTCCTGTATTTTCTGCCATTTTAGTCCAACTGAAACACCTAATACGCTAAATGCCTTTATATCTTGATGGGTAAATTTAAATTTACTCATATGATTATAGTCACTTTTAAATTTATCTTTATCTAACTCGTCTTTTAAAGTGTCGTTCCATAAAACTTTAAAAAAATTATCAGAAGAACTGAAATTTTGAGTTGGTTTATGCCAAGTCATATCAGATTTTAAAAAATCCATTATTTGATCATCATTCATACCTGAAAAATAATTCCAATTTTTATTGAATTCTTTGACGTGATCTAAACAAAGCATTCTATACTTTCTGCTATTATCTTTTTCAACTGGAGCTTTATATTCTCCAATTTCATTACAATTATTCCAATCACAAATATTTTTCATGTTATAAATAAACTTATGGAGATAAATAATTTAATTTCAATAATAAAAGAAAAAATATCCAATAATATTAAATGTGAAGATTTAAAAATTGAGGATAAAAGTTTTTTACACAAAAATCATAAAGGTAATGATGGTTCAAAATTCCATATTAAACTTACTATTAAATCTAATGAATTAAAAAATTATTCAATGATAGAAAGAAATAAAAAAATTTACAAAATTTTAGATGCAGAAATGAAAAATGTTATCCATTCATTACAAATATTAATTATTTAATAGATTAATAAAAAATTGATTTAACTTTTGAATTTTGAATTTACCTTTGAAATTTACATTCCCAATTGATTTAATTAATATTAAATTTATTTCATTAGAGAGATTTTTTTTGTCATTTTGAATAAACCTTAATAACTTTTTAATGTCTTTAGTTGAAAAGTACTGTTTAATATCAGAAGGTAAATTTGTTTTTGAATAATGATTAAAAATCTTTTTATAGTCATTTTTGTTCATTATTTTTAAATTATTGCTAAAGTTAATTGCTGAAATCATTCCTAAGAGTACAGCTTCGCCATGATTTAACTTTTTTGAATAATTTAGTGTGGCTTCATAAGCGTGAGCAAAAGTGTGGCCAAAATTCAAAATTTTTCTCAAACCATTTTCTTTTTCATCTCTTTGAACCACATCTTGTTTTATTTTACAACTCTCTACAATAGCTTTTTCAATGTAGGGTGATTTAAGATTTAATATTTTATAAACGTTTTTGTCTAAATAATTAAAAAAATTTCTATTTTTAATTATTGCATGTTTCAATATTTCACCATAACCACAGACAATCTCTCTTTTTGGAAGTGTTTTTAAAAAATCAGTGTCGCTTACAACGATCTCTGGTTGATAAAAACTTCCAATTAAATTTTTTCCATAAGAAGTATTAATTCCAGTTTTACCTCCAACAGATGAGTCTACCTGAGCAAGTAATGTGCTTGGAATATTTATGAATTTTAAACCTCTTTTAAAAAGACTGGCAGCAAAGCCTCCTGTATCACCTGTAATACCCCCGCCAATAGCAATTAAACAATCATTTCGATTAAAATCTTCTTTTTGTAAAATTTCTAATACTTTAATTATTGTATTAAAGTTTTTACTTTTTTCACTTGGATTGAAAAAAAATAATTTTGATTTTTTTTTAAAAGGATTGATTATTTTTCTTAATTTTTTTTTGCTTATATTTTTATCAATAAATAATAAACATTTATTAAATTTTATATTATTCTTTTTAAATATTGATAAAAGCTTTTCAGAAATTTTATCACCAACAATAATTGGATATTTTTTTGTGTTAGTGTTAATTAATAATTTGTAGTTTTTCATTAAATTTAATTATTTTATCAATTATTTCTTGTTTAGTTAATTTATCACATTTAATTTTAATATGGGCTTTAGAATAAACTTTTGATCTATCTTTTATAAGTTTTTTAAGTTCATCTTCATTAAGTTTGCTGGCTACAGGTCTTTTTTTGCTATTTTTTATTCTTTTAATTAAAGTAGATTCTTCCCATTTTAGCCAGACAGATAAATGATTATCTAAAATTTCCTTTTGAATATTTTTATTTAAAAAAGCTCCTCCACCTAGAGAGATTAGCCCATCATTTTTCTTTAAGAAAGATAGGGTTATTTTCTCTTCTAACTTTCTAAAAAAAACTTCACCTTTTTTTTCAAAAATAGCTTTAATTGTTTGTTTTGTCTTTTTTTCTATCTCGTAATCAATATCATGAAATTCTTTACCTAGTTTTTTTGAAACTAACTTACCTATAGTAGTTTTACCTGATCCCATCATGCCCAGAAAAACAATATTTTTAATTGAATTCATTTAGTTATTTATTGAAAAAACACAAATATGTCTTATTTTGAAAATAATTCATAGGATATATGCAATTACAAAAAAAAACAAGATCAGGTAGTTTTAATATATTAGGTATTTCAATAAAATTATCTATCGTAATTTTAATTTTCTTTGGCGTAGTTTTTTTATTAAATAAAGTAGATTTTCCATCACCAAAAAAAACAATTGAAAAAATAATTCCTAATGAAAACTTCAAAATTGTTAAATAAAAAAAACAGTTTTTTTATAATTCTGTTTTTGTTTTTTTCCTTCAGTTCGTTTGCTGAAGATGAACCCGTTGATATTTGGAATATTGAAAAAACAAATGATGAAGAAGTTAAAATTGAAGAAAATGAAACCACAACAGAGGTACAAGAAGAAATTGTTGAGCAACAAGAAATTAATACAGAAGATTTAAAAATTGAAAATGAAATATTATTAGATCAGAAACTTGTTTCTAAAGATATAAAAATACTTGGCTTATATGATCCATCTGAAAATGGATTAAGTATGCAAATGTGGCGCAATACAAATGGAAATGATTTAAAAAAAATTTTTGCAAAATTAGACAATGTTGATTTATCGAAAGATGCAAATAATTTAATTGAAATTTCACTTTTAACTAATGCTAACCATCCAACAAAAGATATTACTTTGGAAGAGTTTATAAATATCAAATCAAGTTGGATGATTAAGAATTCAAATTTAGATCTAATTGAAAATTACTTATTAAGTAACGATTTATTAAATGAAAATCCTGAATTAGTTAATCATTTAATAAATGAACATTTATCTCAATCAAACTTAGAAAAGGCTTGTGAAATATTTAAAAAATCTAAATCTTCACCTGAGGACGAATATTTATTTAAATTTAAACTATATTGTTTAATTAATTCTGAGGAAGTTGAACAAGCGCTATTAATTTATGATTTAAGAAAAGAACTTGGATTTAAAGATCTATATTATGAAAACAAGATAAATTATTTATTGGGTTTTTCAGATGAGGTGTCAGATGAAATATCAGAAAAATCAATTTTAGATTTTCATTTAGCTCATAGAACAAATCCAAACTTTGAATTTGAGCCTAACCAAGATACTTCAAATGCTATATGGAGTTACTTATCTTCATCAAATTTATTATTTAAAGCAGATCAAATCGATATTGCTGATATAGAAAAAATTTCTGTTATTGAAAATGCAACACATAATCAAAATTATTCAGAAAAAGAATTATATGAAATTTATAAAAAATTTCAGTTCAATATTAATCAATTATTAACGATTAAAGACTCTTATAAATTACTTCCTAAAACCGAGGGAAGAGCTCTAGTTTACCAAGGAATTTTACTTACAACTGATATTTCAAAAAAAATTGAATTAATGGAAATACTAAAAGATTCATTTCTTGAAGAAAACATTGGCAATGCATTCAATAAAGAACTAAATAATTTTTTAATCAATATTGAAGAAGAAGATGTTCCTTCAAATTTTACGACCTTTTATAATTCAAATACTAATAATAATATTGCTAATGAAGAATATGAAATCAAATTTAATAATAAAGTTCTTCATCAATCAAAATTAATCAACTACTTCGAAAATGGATATAAAATTAAAGAGATTGAAAAAGAGTTAGAAAACTTTTTAAAAAAAATTAAGAAAAATAAAAAATATTTTTTATCTAAAAAAGATATCATTTTTATTGAAGCTTTAAAATCTGATGGTGTACAAGTTTCTGAAAGATATGATGATTTGTACAAAATTGATGACAATAAAGAAATACCTACAGATATCCAAAATATGATAATCAAAGAAGATGTTGGTGGAGCTTTATTAAGAATTGCAGAAGTCATTGGTCAGGATAATATTGAGAAAATAGATGATGATACAATATACTTTATTATCAGCACATTGAATAAATTAGATATTGATCCAATAAGAAACAGGATACTTTTAAAAGTTCTACCTTTAAAAGTTTAAAAATTAGACTAAAATAAAATCATGACTGTAAGAACCATTTTAACTGAGCCAAATAAAATTCTAAGACAAATTTCAAAACCTGTAGAAAATGTTGGCAAAGAAGAGCAAGCATTAATGGATGACATGTTAGAAACTATGTATGCAGCTAATGGAATAGGTTTAGCAGCTATACAAATAGGAGTTCCTAAAAGAATAATTGTTATGGACATTAGTAAAGATGAAAATAAAAAAGAACCTAGATATTTTGTAAATCCAGTTATTAAAAATAAAAATCCAATTAAATCTGCGTATGAAGAAGGATGTTTATCAGTTCCAAATCAATTTGCAGAAATTGAAAGACCAAGCAAATGTGATATTGAGTTTTTAGATTATAATGGCGATAAACAATTGATTAATGCTGATGGATTATTAGCAACTTGCATTCAGCATGAAATGGATCATTTAGAAGGTGTTTTATTTATTGATTACTTGTCAAAATTAAAAAAATCGATGATTTTAAAAAAGCTTTCAAAATTAAAATCTAATTCAGCAGTGCTATAATTGATGCTTAAAAAAATTATTTTTATGGGCACACCCATGTTCTCAGTGCCAATTTTAAAGTCGCTTTATCAAAATGGATATCCAGTTACTTGCGTTTATACACAGCCACCTCAAAGATCTAAAAGGGGTCAGAAAGTAAATAAATCACCTGTACAAGGTATCTCTGAAACTTTGAATATAGAGTATAGAGCTCCGGAGACACTAAAAGATAATCAAGAAGAATATGAATACATCAAAAATCTAAAGGCTGATCTTGCTATCGTGGTAGCTTATGGTCAAATTATTCCAAAAAATATTTTAAGCCTTACAAAAAAAGGTTTCATAAATATTCACGCATCTTTGTTACCCAAATGGAGAGGAGCGGCACCTATCCAAAGATCAATTATGAATTTAGATAAAGAAACAGGTATTAGTATTATGAAAATTGATGAGGAACTAGATGCAGGTGCTGTGTCAAATCAATACAAATTGGAAATTGGAGATGAAAATGCAGAAGAAATTTCTGAAAAGTTGTCATTATTAGCAGCAGAAAAAATACTTGATGAAATAGATGATGTTTTGGATGATAAAGCAAATTTTATAGAACAAGATCATTCCAAAGCAACGTATGCTCCTAAAATAGCAAAATCTGAGGGAAGAATTAACTGGAATGAAAAAGCCGAACAAATATTAGGAAAAGTTAATGGTCTTTATCCAGTTCCTGGTGCGTGGTTTAATTTTGATGGAGAAAGGTATAAAATTTTAAAGGCAAAAATTGGCAATGCAGTTGGAAAAGTTGGTGAAGTTTGTTCTGATCAATTAGAGATAATTTGTGGAGATAATAAATCTCTTAAAATAGTTGAAATACAAAGACAAGGCAAAAGAGTGCAATCAATAAATGAGTTTATGCTTGGTTCCAGAATTAAAAAGGGCATGATCTTACCTAATGAATAGATATCAAATTCTAATCGAATACGTTGGCACTAAATTCAAAGGTTGGCAGATTCAAAAAAAAGGAATTACTGTTCAGGGTTTGTTGCAGCAAGAAATATCTAAAATTTTAAAAGAGAAAATAAAAGTTTATGGATCAGGGCGAACTGATGCAGGAGTTCATGCTATACAACAATCAGCTCATTTTGATTGTTCACATGAAATTAAAGATTTGAAAAAAATATTTAATTCGATTAATTTTTTTATAAATCCGTATCAAGTAACATTATTAAAATTAATAAAAAAAAATTCTAACTTTCATGCTAGATTTTCTGCAAAAAAAAGACTTTATAAATATGTAATAATTAATCGAACAGGTGTGCCAGCTATTGATAAAAAAAGATCTTGGCATGTAAGAAAAGATTTAGACTTAGGTTTAATGAAAAAGGGTGCCTTAAAATTATTAGGTAAAAAAGATTTTTCAACTTTTAGAGCTTCAAGCTGTAATGCAAAAAGCCCCATTAGAACTATGGAGAAAGTTACCGTCACTAAAAGTAAAAATAAAATTATAATAAAGTTTCAATCTCAATCATTTTTACAACAACAAGTAAGATCTATGGTTGGTTGTTTAAAATATGTTGGCGAACAAAAATGGACATTAAATCAGTTCGTCAAAGTAATTAAGTCAAAAAATAGAAAACTTTGTGCACCACCTGCACCGGCTGAGGGATTATTTCTTGAGAGAGTTTTTTATTAGATTTTTTTTATTACCCATTGCGAATTTCTTATTTATTCTCCATCTAGACTCAGCTCTTACAATGTAACCACAACAATTTTTTGATTTACATCTACACGGGAACTGTTTGTAATTTTCATCAAATCCAAATCCATAATCACAAGTGAATTCTTCACCTTTTTTAATATCTTTAATTGCTTTGACCCATATTTTTAGTCCCTTGCCATCATAGTCACAATTATTATCACATGA
Source organism: Candidatus Pelagibacter sp. (assembly GCF_052049975.1). Taxonomy (GTDB): domain Bacteria; phylum Pseudomonadota; class Alphaproteobacteria; order Pelagibacterales; family Pelagibacteraceae; genus Pelagibacter. The sequence continues at coordinate 619,389 of NZ_JBNGYZ010000001.1, forward strand.
ATGGTTTATTAAACCTGCTGTGTTCCACGGGAAATCTCCATCAAGATCATATTTTTTATTTATAGTGAATAAATAAATTGGTTTACTGTTATCGTATTTATCAGATTCTTCAGTTTGTTTTTTTGTGATTAATTTGCCTTTGTAATCAATTATTTTAGTACCAGCTTTTATATCTTTAGTGGCGTAAAGCCCTCTGCCTTTTTTATCAATTTTGGATTTGTTTATTCTATAAAGTTTCATTTCTTGATCTCTTTATTAGGAAAAAAATAATTATCAATTAAATTCTATTAAAGCATCCACATGTCTTTTAGTACAATCTCTTAATGCATTTAAATCATATCCACCTTCTAAAATTGAAACCACTTGGCCATTACTATATTCTTTTGCAAGTTGTAACGTTCTTTTAGTGATCGTATGAAAATCTTCAGTTTCTAATTTTAATTGCGCTAGAGGATCATTTTTATGCGCATCAAATCCAGCAGAAAACAGTATAAATTCAGGCTTAAATTCTTTTAGCTTGTTAAGAGCATAATCATAAGCGTTTAAATATTGTTCTGAGTTTGTGCCTGCCTCTAAGGGTAGATTAAAAACATTATTGAATTTACCTTTTTCGCTTTCAGATCCTGATCCTGGATAATAAGGAAATTGGTGAGTGGAAATATAAAGAACTTTTTCGTTATCATAAAATATATCTTGTGTTCCATTACCATGGTGAACATCAAAATCTATTATTGCTACTCTTTTGAAGTTAAATTTTTCTATTAGATAGGTAGCCCCAACTGCAACATTATTATAGATACAAAAGCCCATCGCTTTATCTTTTTCAGCGTGGTGACCAGGTGGTCTTACTGCACAAAAAGCATTTTTGTATTTCTTTTCAATCACACCATCTATTGCTGTTATTATTGAGCCAACAGCGTCTGTCGTAGCATCTTTGCTACCTGGTGAAACTATTGTATCTCCATCTAAAAATTCCAAACCTTTTGAAGGAAATGAGTTCCCTACAAAATCAATATAATCTGAGGTATGAGTTGATTTTAAGAGGTTTAAATCAAATTTTTTTGATTTTTCCCAAATTAGGTTTTGATTATTAAGTTTTTTGAAATTGTCTATGACTACTGAAACCCTATCTATTTTTTCTGGATGTCCATTACCCGTGTTGTGATTTTGATAAGTATCAGTTGTTATTAATCCAGTTTTCAATTGAAATAATTTTTTAGGATGGTTTCGTAGATTTTAGTAAGTTTTTTTAAATCAATTATTGAAACTGCTTCATCAACCTTATGCATTGTTTTACCAACTAATCCAAACTCAAGACAAGGAGTAATTTTTCTTATAAATCTTGCATCAGAAGTTCCACCAGTCGTAGATAGTTTTGGATTAATTTTAGTAATTTGTTTCACAACATCTCTTATCATAAAAGTAGTAGAGTTTGGTTTTGATAAGAAAGCTTCACCAGAAACCCTGTAATTAATTTCAGATTTTACTTTATCTTTTGATGTTATTTTCTTGATAACTTTATTAAGTTTATTTTTTATAGAATTAGATGTGTGTTTATTATTAAATCTAATATTAAAAGTAGCCGAAGCTGTTGCAGGAATTACATTTTCAGCGTGATTATTTATATCCATTTTAGTTATTTCTAAATTTGATGGCTGAAAATCTTTTGTTCCTGTATCGAATTTTATATTTTTAAATTCGTTTAATATTTTTATTATTGATGTAACAGGATTTTTTGCTCGATGTGGATATGCTACATGTCCTTGAACTCCATGAATTGTAAGTTTTCCATTCATACTTCCTCGTCTGCCAATTTTAATCATTTCACCTAATTTGTTTGGATTGGTAGGCTCACCTACAATACAAAAGTCTATTTTTTCTTTTTTTCTTTTGAGATAATCGACAACTTTTTTTGTACCGTTTACAGCAATACCTTCTTCATCACCCGTTATAAGTAAACTAATTGAACCGTTAAATTTATTTTGTGAAACATATTTGCTAATAGCAGAAACAAACGCTGCTATAGAGCTTTTCATATCATTTGCACCTCTTCCAATTAAATGACCTTTTTTAATTGCAGGTTTAAAAGGATTGATTGTCCAATCTTTTGTATTGCCTGGGGGAACAACATCTAAGTGGCCAGCAAAACATAGATTGGGACTTTTGTTTCCAAGTCTTGCATATAAATTCTTCACTGGTTTTGTGTTTTTTTCAGTAAAAGTTAAAATTTTAGTTTTAAAGCCTAAAGATTTTAATTTTTTTTCTAAGTATCCCATAACTCCAGCATCAGTCGGTGTGATAGATGGAAATCGAATTAGCTCTTTAGCTAACTGTAGTTCATCAATTTTTGGCATCTTAGTCTCTTAAAAGATCGTTTACAGATGTTTTTGATCTAGTTTTTTCATCAACTTGTTTGATGATTACTGCACAATATAAAGAGGGTGCAGCAGGGTTATTTTTATCTGGTAATGAACCTGGTACAACCACTGAGTAAGGTGGGATTTTCCCAAATGTAACTTCGCCAGTTTTTCGATTTACAATTTTAGTTGATTGTCCAATATACATCCCCATACTTAATACTGATCCTTCACCGACTATTACGCCTTCAACTACTTCAGACATAGCACCCACAAACACATTATCCTCAATAATTGTTGGTAAAGCTTGAGCTGGCTCTAATACACCACCTATACCTGTTCCAGCAGAAATATGACAATTTTTTCCAATCTGACAGCAACTACCAGCTCGACTAAAAGTATCCATCATAGTTCCTTCATCTATATAAGCACCTACATTTATATAGCTAGGCATTAAGACTACATTTTTTGCAACATAAGAACCTTTTCTCATCGCTGTATTTGGCACCATTCTAAATCCTGCTTTTTCAAAATCATCATTCGTCCATCCTGCAGTTTTTCCTTTTAGTAAATGTGCTTTATCTCTCCAAGCAGAATACGGACCATCTAAAGTTTCCATTCCATGAATTCTAAAACTTAGCATGATTGCTTTTTTAAGATGTTGATGTGTTACCCATTCACCATTTATTTTTTCAGCAACTCTAGATTTGCCACTATCTAAATCTTCAATTACTTGATTGATAGTATCTTTTAATTTTTGATCAGAGTTTTGATTTACTTGATCTTTATTTTCCCATGCTTCGTTTATAATATTTTCTATAGTCATAATTTACTGGTTTTTTAATAACCTTATTTCTTTTAAAAATAAAGTAAGATTTTCTATTTTATAATCAATATAGTCTTTATCAGATTCTTTTTTCCCCCATTCTTCATCGTTTATTAACCAAGCTGTTATTGTTCCTCTTTCCTTACCTATTGAAAGATTTTTTGCTATATCTTCAATGTATAAAGTTTCTTTTGGGTCTATTTTAAATTTTTCTATCATCAAATCAAAAGCCTTAGCTTCAGGTTTTGGATGATATTCTGCATCAACAATATCAAATATACCTTCAAATTGATCCTCAATACCAAGAGTTGAAGTTATATGTTTTACATGGTCATAACTACCGTTAGTAAAAACAAACTTTTTTAAGTTAATATTTTCTAACTCATACCTTAGAGCTGTGTCTTTCTCTAAAAATGATAAATCAATATCATGAACAAAATCTAAAAACTCTTTTGGATCTATATCATGATGGATCATTAATCCATTAAGGCTTGTATTATATTTATGAAAATAATTTGTTTGAAGTTCTTTAGCTTTTTTTAAATCTACATTAAGTTTATTTGAAATGTATTCGGTCATTTTTCTACTAACTTGACCAAAAACTGCTTCAAGGTCTTGGTATAAAACACCATCACAATCAAAAAGAATGTTTTTTATATTCTTAATTTCCTTCATTTTCTTATTAAAGTCCCTGAGCCCTGATCAGATAAAAGTTCAAATAAAACTGAATGAGTCTTTCTTCCGTCAATTATACACACACCTTTTACGCCATTTGAAGCAACATCTAAACAATTATTAATTTTTGGTATCATCCCACCGGTAATAACCTCTTTTTGAATTAATTCTTCAGAGGTTACTGAATTTATTTCACTAATAAGTTTACTTTCTTTATCCAGAACTCCTTCAACATCACTCAATATTAATAATCTTCTTGCATTTAATGATTTGGCAATTGCACCTGCAGCTGTGTCTGCATTTATATTATAAATGTTATCTTGATTATCCTTACCCAAAGGAGCAATAACCGGAATTCTGTTTGCTTTAATTGAGTCTTGAATTTTTGAATTTTCTATATTTTTTGGTAAGCCAACATAACCAAGTTCATCATTTTCTTTTGTAGCTTCAATTATTGAATTATCTTTTGATGTAAATTGTTGTGCCTTTATTCCTGTTTGTTCTAATGATTTTACTATTTCATGATTAAAATTTGATAAAACACTTTCAACTATTGTTATTGTTTTCTCATCTGTAATTCTTAAACCATTTATAAATTTAGACTCGATATCTAATTCTTTTAGTTTTTCAGTAATTCTTTTTCCTCCACCATGGATAATGACTGGATAAAACCCTAATTTTCTTAGAGTTGAAATATCATTAATCAAATGATTGTATAAATCAGGATTAGTTAATACACTTCCACCACATTTAATAACAATATATTCATCATTATATTTTTCTAAGTATTTCTTTACTTGTTCTATTGAAGGTCCAGATTTAGGAATTATAGAATTAATCTCTGCATCACTTAAAGAGGACATCTATGTAGTAGTTTTTACAGTAGTTCTCTTCATTATGAACAGTTGTTGTGCCATTGTTAAAATATTATTTACTGTCCAGTAAATTACCAATCCAGCAGGGAATGGCGCCAAGATTACAGTTAAAAATAGTGGAAAGAATGCAAAAATTTTAGCCTGCATTGGATCAGTAGGGGCAGGATTTAATTTTTGTTGTACCCACATTGAAACACCCATTGCAATTGGCCAAGCACCAATAACTAAAAATGACGGTACATCATAAGGAAGTAGTCCAAATAAATTAAATAAACTAGTAGGGTCACGTTCACTTAGATCTTGTATCCATCCATAAAATGGCATTTGTCTCATCTCGATCGTTACAAATAAAACTTTGTATAAAGCAAAAAATACAGGGATCTGTATCATTATTGGTAAACAACCTGACATAGGGTTTACTTTTTCTTTTTTATAAAGAGCCATCATTTCTTGCTGTAACTTCATTTTGTCTTCTTTGTGCAATTCTTTAAGTCTTGTCATTTCAGGAGTTAAAGCTTTCATCTTCGCCATACTTCTGAATGAAAAGTTTGCAAGTGGAAAGAAAACCAATCGAATGCAAATGGTAACTGCTATTATCGCTAATCCATAATTACCTAACAATTTAAAGAAGTAATCAATTGCATAAAATAAGGGCTTAGTTATGAAGTATAAGAATCCCCAATCAATCACTAAATCAAATTTATCAATATTAAGTTCTGCAGCATAACCATCAATTGTATCAACTCTTTTTGCAGCAACAATTATTTGCATATTGTCCTCTATTGAGGAATTGCTACTTAATTCCATCGGTTCTGTGGATATATAGTTTGCTCTAAACTTATTTTTATAATCAAAAGTAGTTTTAAATTCCTTATTTCTTGGAGGAACTATTGAGCTAATCCAGTATTTATCTCCTACACCAAACCATCCCTTTTGTGCAGTCATTGAAAATTTTTCTTCTTCAATATCATCATAATCCTGCTCGATTAGCTCACCATTTAATGCAGCTAACATTCCTTCATGCAGAATATAAAAATTAGATAACCCTTCTGGAATTTTATTTCTTATAATTTGGCCGTATGAGTAAAAGTCGTATTTTTTATCAGTAGAATTAATTACTTTTTGATTAATTGAAAATAAGAACTTGTTATCGATAGATATTTCTTTCTCAAAAGTTATCCCTTGATCATTAGTCCAAGCAAGTTTAACAGGATTTCCTTCTCTAAGTTGGTTATTGCCAATTACAGACCAAACAGAATCAGAATTAGGTATATCAATGTTTTTATCAGTAGTAACAAAACCACTTTCAATAAAGTATCCATCTTCAATATTTCTGGGATTTAATAATGTAACATTGATGTCACTCTCTAAGGAAGTATCATAATTTTTAAATGTCAAATCATCAATAATTGCACCTTTGAGTGAAATTGAACCAATGATATTTTCATTTTCAAATTGTATTCTTTCATTTTGATCAATTGCTTCTTCTCTTGAAATTTTAACTAAATTTTCTTTTTGATCTAAACTAGGTGCATCAGAATTTTGTTCTACTTTGTCTTTTTCTGACAAATTTTGATTTCTTGGTTGAGGTTCAGGAGCAAAAAATAATGAATAGAGAATTATAACTGCTGCTGATAAAGAAATAGCTGCTACTACGTTTTTTTGATCCATTATTTTTTAACCTTAATTTTTTTGTTAACAGGATCAAAACCTTCACCACCCCCTAAAAATTTTATTGGATGACATGATAAAATTCTTTTTAAGCTTAAAAATGTACCTTTGAATAAACCATAAGTTTTTAAAGCTTCAATGCTGTATTCAGAACAAGTTGGTAAATATCTACATGAAGGACCAAGTAAAGGGCTAATTAAATATTTATATCCTTTAATAAAATAAATTAATCCTTTAGTAAAAACATTCATTATTTAATTCTCTCAAAATCTTTAAACAGAGTTTCTTTTATATTTAAGTAGTCGTTATTTAGCATAGTTGGCTTAGCAATAACAAGAAATGAATAGTTAAAGTTTATGGACACTTTTTTAACTGCTTCATTAGTTATATTTCTTAATCTTCTCTTAATTTTGTTCCTTTTAACAGCATTTCCAATTTTTCTTTTTGTAACAAAGCTTATATTAAGTTTTTTGGTATCTTTACCTAAAAGTTTACCAAAAAAAATTGTAACAAATTTATTGCTGACTTTTCTTTTCTTTAGAAGTGATTTGAAATCTTCATTTTTAGAAAGAGCAAGAATTTTGCTTTTCATTAAATAGATTTATTTCCTTTTTCTTTTAACTGTCGAAGATACTGTTAAATCTTTTCTTCCTCTAGCTCTTCTTCTCTTTAAAAGTTTCTGACCACCTTTAGTTTTCATTTTTGAACGAAAACCGTGTTTCTTTAGTCTCTTCTTCTTTTTTGGCTGCCAAGTTCTTTTCATATGTATAATTCGATTAGATTTTTGTTAAAATTTGGCTCTTTATATTAACTAAATTTATAAATAGCAATTAGAAGATTTAAAATTTATTATTAATATTCATGGAAAAAACAAAAAAAGTCAAAATTTTTATAGCTTTATTCTATGTTTCAGCAGTTTTATTATTTTTGTATTTTTTCTTCTCAAAGTTTACTCTTCAAGAGCTGACAAGTTATGATTTTATAAAAAATAACAGAGATTATTTTTTTGAGTTAAGACAATCTAATTTATTTTTTATAGGTTTTTTGTTTTTTGTATTTTGTATTGTTTGGACACTTGCTTCTGGTTTTGCAACACCCATAGCATTATTTGGAGGATTTGTTTTTGGAAAATGGCTAGGTACGCTTATTGTTGTAGTAGGAATGTCTATTGGTGCAACAGGTGTTTACTTGTTTGCTAACTATTTCTTAAAGGAAATTATAAGAGAAAAGTTTTTGAATAAATTTCAAAGTTTAGAAGAAAAATTTAAAAAATCAGAACTTAATTATTTGTTAGTTTATCGTTTTGTGGGTGGTATCCCATTTGCGATTTCAAATGTTTTACCTTGTATATTTAATGTAAAGACAGTTAATTTTTTAATAGCAACTTTAATTGGAATTGTACCTCAGGTATTTATTTGGGTATCTCTTGGAAGCGGGTTAGAAAAAATAATTGATCAAAATGAAGAAGCGCCAAACTTTACTAAATTGATTACTTCACCGGATATTTATATTCCAATAGTTGCTTTTATTATTCTGGTAATTGTTACAATTATAGTTAGAAAAATATTCTATAAAAAATAGTGGTGCCCCCACCAAGAATCGAACTTGAAATTTATCCTTACCATGGACACGTTATGCCATTTAACTATGGGGGCGTTAAAAAGTTTTTGTAATTTATTGATAATAAAGCATTTTTTACAAATTATTGCCTTAATTTTTTTGGAAAATTGATTTATATCTACCTAAGGATTTTTTTTATGGGCATTCATTACGATTATAAATCTACTAAAGGAAATAAATTAATGGAGAAGCAAGCTAAGCGTGAGAGAAAGCTTGCGGAAAAAAAAGCAAAAAAATTAGCCAAAGAAGGTCCAAAAAAAGAAGAACCTAAAGCTAAACCATTGGATCCAAACAAACCTATATCTTTAGATTTTCTTACAAACCCAGATAAGGAATGACCACTAAGGATAAAAATGAGCGTTTAAGTTTAGCTCTTAGAAAAAATTTAAAGAAAAGAAAACTATTTCAAAAAAAAAATAAAAAAAAATCTAAATAATGTCTATTCAGCCTGATTCATGGATTAAGAAAATGTGTAAAGAATACAACATGATCGAGCCTTTTTTAGATCATCAAGTTTCTGAAGGGAAAATTTCATTTGGTTTAAGTAGTATGGGCTATGATGTGAGAATTTCAGATGAGTACAGAATTTTTACAAATGTAAACAATTCATTAGTAGATCCAAAAAATTTTTCTGATGACAATTTTATAGAGCGAAAAGGCCCACATTGTATTATCCCACCTAATTCTTTTGTTTTAGCAAAAACGGTAGAGTATTTTAGAATTCCAAAAGATGTTTTGTGTATTTGTGTTGGTAAAAGTACTTATGCAAGAACAGGTATAATTTGTAATGTTACTCCTATTGAAAATGAATTTGAGGGAAATATTGTAATTGAGCTCTCTAATACAACACCTAATCCAGCTAAGATTTATTCTCATGAAGGAATAGCTCAATTTTTATTTTTTAAATCTGAAACACAACCAGAGACAACTTATAAATCAAAGAACGGTAAATACCAAGGTCAGACAACTATACAAGTTGCTAAAATAAAATAGTTTTATGGATAAATTTTTGATTGATGGTCCTTGCCGACTTAAAGGCCAAGTTAAGATATCTGGATCTAAAAATGCTTCTTTACCAATATTAGCAGCTACATTATTATTTGATAAATCTGTCACGATAAAGAACTTACCAAGAGTAAGAGATATAGATACAATGTTAAGTCTATTAAAATCTCTAGGCTCAAAAATTAGTCTCTCTAAAGACAAAAGAACGGCAAGAATTCAGAATAAAAAAAATATGAAAACTTTTGCAAGTTATTCCCTTGTTAAAACTATGAGAGGATCAATTCTTGTTCTAGGACCATTGGTTTCTAAATTTCAAAAATCAATTACCTCATTACCAGGGGGTTGTTTAATTGGTGCTCGACCAGTTAATTATCACTTATCAGCATTAAAAAAGCTGGGCATGAAATATAACATTAAAAAAGGATATATTCACGCAAAGTCCAATGGAAAATTGAGAGGAACAACAATTACATTTTCAAATATAAGTGTTGGAGCAACAGAAAATACAATCATCGCAGCTTGTTTAGCTAATGGCAAAACTGTTTTAAAAAACTGTGCTGTTGAACCTGAAATAAAAGACTTAACAAATTTTTTAAACACAGCTGGAGCAAACATTAAATGGAAAGGCAGAACTTGTGAAATTGTAGGAGTTAAATCTCTGAGTGAAACAGAATATTCTGTAATGGCAGATAGAATAGAAGCTGGCACTTTTTGTGTTGCTGCAACATTATCAAGAGGAGAATTAGAGGTAAAAAATTTAGATTCAAAAATCATTAATACTGAATTAAATTTACTAAAAAAAGTTGGTGCTAAAATCAAAACTTCAGAAAATAAAATTCTAATTAAAGGACCAGACAAAATTAAACCAATAAAAAATATAAAAACAAAAGAGTATCCAAGTTTTCCAACTGATCTTCAGGCTCAATTCATGGTTTTATTATGTAAGGCAAATGGCAAAAGTAGCATTACTGAAAGTATTTTTGAGAATAGATTTATGCACGTTGCAGAGTTACAAAGACTGGGTGCAAAAATAGTTATTAAAAATAATAAAGCTATTATAGAAGGTAAAACAGATTTCAATGGAGCAGAATTAATGTCGAGTGATTTGAGAGCCTCTGTTGCACTTGTATTAGCCGCTATAATTGCTAATGGAAAATCGACAATAAACAGAATTTATCATTTAGATAGAGGGTATGAGAATATTGAGAATAAATTGAAAAAAATTGGTGTTAAAATAAAAAGAATAAAATGAGTGAAAAAAAATATTTAGCAAAAATTATTGCAGTAGATAATGAGGGGCTTCAAATGATATCAGCTTGTTGCTCTGGAGCTAAAACAAATGTTGCAAACATAAAATATCTCAAAGAAAACAAAGTATTTTTATTATCCATTGAAAGAACCAAAGTTGAAGCTGGAGAAGAAGATAAAAAAGTTAGCAGTATATGTAAATTTGATTTTGTGAGCAGTGTAAAATCGAAAAACATAGATCAAAAAAACCAAGAACAACCACTTGAATTAATTGGTATAAATTATTTGAAAAAAAATGATGAATACGAGATTGATTTAATCTTTAATAATAATGCTCTTATATCTCTTGGCACTGAAGCAATAGAAGTAAGATTAGAAGATCAAACAAATTAAGATGAAATCCTTAAATTTTAAAAGTAAAAATTTTGATAAATCGCTAGAAAGCTTGTTAAATCAAAGAAGAAAAAAATTACAATCAATCAGTGTTTCTGTAACTAACATCATTAAAGATGTTAAAAATAATGGAGATAAAGCTTTATTAAAATATGAAAAAAGATTTAACAAAAATAATGTAATTGTCCCAAGTTCAAAACAAATAAGTAATTCTATTAAATCATTAGATAAAAAAGTTAAGCAAGCAATCGATGCTGCATATAACAGAATTTATAAATTTCATTCCTTACAAAAATTTAAAAATATTTCATACACTGATAAGTATAAAAACAAGATTGATTATAAATATGTACCATTAGAGTCTGTTGCAATTTATGTACCTGGATCCACAGCCTCATATCCATCAAGCGTTTTAATGAATGCAATTCCAGCAATTGTTGCTGGTGTAAAAAGAATTGTCATGATCAATCCTGGTTATAAAGGTAAACAAAATCCTGCAGTTTTGTATGCAGCTAAAAAATGTAAGATAAAAGAGATCTATTCAATTGGTGGTCCCTCTGCAATTGCAGCTGCTGCTTATGGAACAAAAAAAATTAAACCAGTCAATAAAATCGTAGGCCCAGGCAACTCTTATGTTGCTGCAGCAAAAAAAGAAGTATTTGGTGATATTGGAATTGAGGCAATGACTGCCGGTCCATCTGAAATTTTAATTGTTGCTGATAAAACTTCAAATCCTGAATGGATTGCTAGTGACTTACTTGGTCAAGCAGAACACGATCCACTTGCACAATGTATTTTAATTTCTAAAGATCAAAAAATTTTAGAGCAAACTAAAAATGAAATTACAAAACAGTTAAAAGAATTACCGAGATTATCAATTGCAAACAAAAGCTTAACCACAAATGGAATACTTATGTTTATTAACTCTGATACAAAGATTATAGAGATAATAAATAAGATTGGACCAGAACACCTGGAGTTAAATACAAAAAATTATAAATCTTTAATACCAAAAATCAAAAATGCAGGTTCAATTTGTTTAGGAAAATATGCGGTTATGGCGATGACAGATTATGGAGTGCCAGGGACAAACCATGTGTTACCAACAAATAAAACTAGCAAATACTCCAGTGGACTAAGTGTTTCAGAGTTTGTTAAAAAAATCTCTTATATAAACTTATCAAAAAAGGGTATTGAAAGTCTTGGGCCATCAGCTATAACACTTGCAAATTATGAGAGATTAGAGGGACACGCTCAATCAATCATAAAAAGAATTAGGAGAAAATAAATTTGTCAAAACAAGATCTACTTGAATTCAAAGGTAAGGTAACCGACTTATTACCTAACGCAATGTTTAGAGTTCAATTAGAGAATGGTCATATCGTAACTGCACATACCGCTGGAAAACTTAGAAAGAATAGAATTAGAGTTTTACAAGGCGATAATGTTACGGTTGAGATGACACCTTATGATCTTACTAAAGGCAGAATAATCTTTAGAGGATAATTTAAGGCTGAGTAGCTCAGGAGTAGAGCAGAGCCCTGAAAAGGCTTGTGTCGGAGGTGCGAATCCTTCCTCAGCCACCACCCAAAGTTTTTTAAATTATACTTGCTATTCCTATTAAAAAAACTACTTTCTCGGCTTTATAAATAACAAAAGGACTAAGAAATAAAATGAGTACATTAAAAGGTAAAGTTAAGTGGTTTAACGGTAAAAAAGGTTACGGTTTCATCGAAAGAGAAGATGGTGAAAAGGATGCCTTTGTTCATGCTAGTGCAGTAAAAGATGCTGGTTTGAGATTTTTAAATGAAGGAGACTCACTTGAGTTTACTTTAGAAGATGGTCCAAAAGGCCCAAGCGCAGTTAACTTGGTAAAACAAGAAGGCTAATAAATTTTACAAAATTTTGAAAGGGGGTTTGCGAAAGCAAACTCCCTTTTTTTTTCTTGTAATAATCCAAATTTATTCTAGAAGTTGCCTATGATCAAAATAGCTTTAACAATTGAGACTAACAGAGCTACGCATAGACATATCAATCATGCTGGCTAAGGCTAGCTATTTTCAAACATAAAATAATTTTAAATTCACTAAAAAATAATATAAAACTATAAATATAAGCTTTGGTGGTGAAATAGTATCACGTCGGTTTGTGGATCCGAAGTCGTAGGAGCGTAACCTACCCAAAGTACCACTAAAATGGAAAAAGAAAAAAAACTCAATCCTTCGCTACCATCTGGGTTTGAAGATCGTTGGGACAAAAAGTTAGTCTTAAAAAAACAACTTTTAAAAGAGATTGAGAATAATTTTATTAAATTTGGCGCTGAACCATTAGAGACACCCTCTTTTGAAATCAGTGAAAATATTGGATCGTTTTTAGCAGAAGACGAGGCCAATCCTATGTCTGATGTATTTAATTTTAAAGACGGTGATAAAAGTATTACTTTAAGATATGACTTATCAAGTCCATTAGCTAGATTTGTTGCACAAAATAATCAAGAACTTCCATCTGTTTATAAAAGATATGCCATTCAAAATGTCTTTAGAAATGAAAAATCAGGTAATGGTAGATACCGAGAATTTATGCAGGCAGATTTCGATATTATTGGAAATACAAATCCTGCCCAAGCAAATGCAGAACTTTGCAATTTAATTACTAATACTTTATCAGACTGCGGATTAAATAAAGAACAATTTACAATCAATGTAAGTAATAGAAAGATAGTTCAAGGACTAATTAATGAACTTAATATTTCTGAGGAAAAACAATTAAAAGTTATTAGAGCAATTGATAAATTAGATAAACCAGGATTTGGTTTAATGGGCGTAGAAGCATTATTAAAAAAAGAGAGAAAAGATGCATCAGGAGCTGTTACCAAAGGTGCAGATTTAAATGATGATCAAGTTAAACAAATATTAGATTTTTTAAAAATCAAAGATTTAAAAGAATTAAAACAAAAACTAACTAATAAATTATCGCAAGAAGGAATTAAAGAATTAGAAGATTTCTTTGAAGTAATTGGTTTTGGTAATGCAAAAGACCAGGTTCAGACTAATTTTACAATTGTTAGAGGCCTTGCATATTATGATGGGTTTATTGTTGAGACTAATTTAAATTTCAAAGTAACAAACAACAAAGGTAAAGAAGTAGATATTGGAAGTATTTGTTCTGGTGGAGCTTACGCAAAACTTATCTCCAGATTTAAAGGTGTAGATATACCGGGTACAGGTATTAGCTTTGGTGTGGATAGATTGTTATTTGCCTTAAATCAATTAGATCAGATTAAGATTAAAGAACAAAAACCTGTTCTTGTATGTGTTATGGATCAAAAATATTTAAAAAATTATTATGAATTAGTGGATGAATTAAGATCTAACAATATTAATTCTGAAGTGTTTTTAGATACCAAAAAGAACTTAGGAAAACAGCTTACATATGCAAATAAACGAGGATTATTGTTAGCAATTATTTGTGGTGAAAATGAATTTAAAGATAACACTGTAACTATTAAAGATCTTCAAGGCACTAAAGGTGAAAATAATAAAACTATTTCAAGAAAAGAACTAATCGATGAAGTCAAAAAATTTATCTGAAAATATCCTTAGATCAGTAAAGTCTAAAGGATATAAATATATCAATTTACCTTCGGTAATTGAGGCAGATCATATTGTCCAAAGATCTGGTGAAAATTTTAGAAAGTTTATTTTCTCATTTCATGATCAAGATGGAACTGAACTTTGTTTAAGACCGGATCTAACAATTGCATCTTGCTTACGGTATTTAGATAATGATTTAAAAGGTAAACAAAAAATTTTCTATAGTGGTCAAGCGTATAGAAAAAATAATGATAAGAAAAAATCTATCATTAGAGATCAAATAGGATTTGAAATATTAGGATCAAAGGATGAAAAAAATGATGATAAAGAAATCATAAATACCTCTCTTAAATCTCTAAAAAATATTAAATTTTTATCTGGAACTTTAACCATTGGTAATGTTGAGATATTTAAATTACTTATAGATAAACTTGAAATTCCATCACGTTGGAAATTAAGATTAATTAGACACTTTTGGAGGGAAGATTATTTTAATGATCTATTAAAAAGATTAGAGACTAACGCTGATATTGATCCAACTGTAGTAGATCTAGATAAAAAACTTTATCTGAATTTATTAAAAAAAGATCCAAGTGCTTTAGTTGCTGGAAGATCTTACGGAGAAATTTTAAAGAGATTTGATGAAAAAATTAAGAACCCTAGAAAAGCTAGTGAGGGCAAAAAAGTATCTAAAATAATAAAAGAATTTTTAAAGATTAAATGTCCAATCAACAAAGTAGCTGATCAATTAAATAAATTTTTTAAAAAAAATAGAATTAATCTTGCAGTTGACCAAAGATATTTTCCTCTTTCATCAAATAAAATTTCAAAATTAAATGTAGTATTTTCAGCCTCATTTGGCAGACAGCTTGAGTATTACACAGGAATGGTTTTTAGAATTGATGTGAAAGTAAATTCCAAACAAGTTCAATTAATATCAGGTGGGAGATATGATAATTTAATTTCTGATCTTGGTTCAAGCAAAAAAGTAAATGCGGTAGGAGCAGCTATTAATCTATGAGCCAGATAATTAAAATAGGAATCCCGAGTAAAGGAAGACTGAGAAAAGATGTTTTAAATATCTTTAAGAAAAATAAATTAAAATTAATCTCAGAAAGAGGCGATAGAGATTTATTTGGTTCAGTAAAAGGTAAAAAAAATATTCAAATCATTTATTTACATGCAAGAGAAATAATAGAGAGACTTGCAGATAAATCATTAGATCTAGGGTTTTCTGGTTTTGATTTATTAAAAGAAAGCGAAATAACTGCTCAAAATAAAATTAAGGTTGAAAAGAAATATCCATTTGGACAAGCAACATTAGTAGTTGCGGTGCCTCAAAATTGGTTGGATGTATTTTCTATGGCAGATTTAGAAGAAATTGCTTTTGAATTTAAAGAAAAGAAGAAGAAAAGATTAAGAGTATCAACAAAGTATCCAAGACTAACAAGAGAGTTTTTCTACAATAAAGGTGTTACTCAGTTTTCATTAGTAAAATCACATGGAAGTACAGAAGTTGCCCCGTTTACAGACTCATCTGAGATCATTACAGACATAACAAGCACTGGCGCCACTCTTAAAGCTAACAATCTTAGAATTATAAATGATGGTTATATTTTAGAGTCTGAGCTTTGTATGATGGTTTCGAAATCGTCAAATAAAAGTAAAGATTTTAATAAATTAACTAAATTACTTACGAAGTATTAAGTCTTTAAAATACACCAAGATAATTTTAACTATATCAAGATTTCTTAATAAAGCATAGGCTCCAACAAGCAGACTTATTACAATTGCAACCTTAAATAAGAAAATTAAATCCATAAAATACAATTATCTAACTAATAAAATTATTCAATTAATTTTTTTTAACAATTGAAAATATAAGATATATGAAATAATCAAAAGATATGAAGTTTATCGCTAAATTTAATTATCCAAGTTCAGTTCGTGCTCTTTATAACGGCAAGCGACTTTATGATGTAAATAATGAGAAACTTCCAAGTGTCACAACAATTTTAAATGAAACACAAAGCGAAGAGAAAAAAGCATCTTTGCAGGCTTGGAAAGATAGAGTTGGGCACAAACAAGCGGAATTAATTTCTAAAGAAGCAACTAATAGAGGAAGCTCTATGCATGATTATTTAGAAAAGTTCTTACTTGGCAAATTAAACTTAGATTTATTAGGTGATAATACTAGAGAAAGATTAATGGCTGATCAAATTATTGAAAATGGTTTGAGAAACAAATTAGATGAAATTTGGGGATGTGAGGCAACTTTATATTATCCTGGAAAATTTGCAGGAGCTGCTGATTGCATTGGTGTATATGAAAAAAAAGAAACAATTATAGATTTTAAACAAAGTAATAAACCTAAAAAGGAAGAATGGATTGAAGATTATTATTTGCAATGTGCAGCTTATTCTTTAGCTCACAATGTTGTTTATAACACGAATATTAATCAAGCTGTGATATTGCTTTGTACCAAAGATATTGTATTCCAAAGGTTCATTGTCGATGGTGATAAATTAAAAATGTATCAAGATAAGTTTTTACAAAAAGTTGAGCAATACTATGCTCAAAGGAGAGCAAGCTGAGTTACGTAATTTGGGATATCGAAACAGACTCTGCCCAAACTGATTGGGCAACAATCATCGAGCTTGGTGCAATTTTATTAGATGATAATTTTAACGAAAAAGATAGATTTTCTGTTCGATGCAGGATGCCTCAAGATAGAGTTCCCTCTGCTACAGCATTATGCATTAATAAATCAAATGTAGATTTAATTACTAAAGGAAATTTGAGCCATTATGAAATGTTGGTTCAAGTCGATAAAAAATTTAGAGAATGGTCTCCAGCAACTTTTCTTGGGTACTCAAGTATTAACTTTGATGATGAAGTTTTAAGAAAAGAATTTTTTAAATCATTAAAAAAACCTTATCTGACTAACACAGAAGGAAACGCAAGGCATGATGCTCTAAATATAGTAAAAGCAGCATTTGCAATTGATGAGAATATTCTTGAAACAGAGCTTAACGATAAAGGAAATAAATCAATGAAGTTAGAATCGTTAGCAAGATTAAATGGATTTGAATCATCTGGAGCTCACTCCGCATTATTTGATACAGAACTTACTGTAAAAGTGCTTGGATTAATTAAAGAAAAACAACCTGAACTTTGGAGAGAATATTTAAATACTAGCACAAAAGTAGTTGTTGAGAACATGATGCAACAAGAAAAGATGTTTTCAATAAACGAGAATTACTTTGGCAAAAACTATTTATTCTTAGTTGCTCCTTTGCACCCAAACTCATTTATGCATCCATCATATAAATGGTGTCAGGCAGTAAATTTATCTGAAAATATAGAGGAATTGCAAAAGTTAAATTATCAAGATTTAAAAAAGGCGATGAAAAAATCACCAAGATTTTACAAAACTATAAAAGCAAACAAAGCACCAATAATTTTAGATAAAAGTTATGCAATGAAAGTTGATCCATACAAAAAAATAGATCCAAATTTATTAAATAAAAGAGCAGAATTAATGAAAACTAATGAAAAGTTTTCTCAAGATATTTGTCGCGTTTTAAAAGAAGCAGCTGATGAGAAAGCAGAAACTTCATCACAAGTTGATCTTGAACCTGAAGAAACGATTTATTCAGGAGGATTTGATAAATTAAACAATGATGCAAAACTTTTTCAAAAGTTTCACGACTCTGATTGGAAAGGAAAATTTGCAATGTTAGATAAGTTTACTGATGATAGATTGGTTACTTTTGGTCATACTCTAATTTACAACGAAGCACCTGAAATTTTACCTAAAGATATACATAGAAAAATTAAGAGAAAAATAGCATCTAGAATTTTAAGTACCAATAAGGAGAAGTGGTGGACAGTTTCTGCGTTTTATTCTGAGTGTGATGAGATAAGAGAAAATGAAGATAAAATGTTTGCATTCAAAACAGTTGATGAAAAGCTGAAATTTTTGGATGGAATTAACGATTATGTGATGAATTTAGAGCAAAAATACTCTGATGCATAATTTGATAAATATCTCTTAAAGTATAAAATTAACACAATAGAATCGGATATGATTGAACAAATAGCATATATATCTTTAGGTGCTCTAATCACTTTAGTTGGAGCAATTGTTTATTATTTAAAGGTTTTAAAACCATCAATAAATAATGATGATAAACAGCAAGAGTTAGACGCAAAAGATAAAGAGATCGTAGAAGCTCACCATCAAAAAGAACTATTAGAAAAAGAATTAGAAAGTGTTAAATCTAATTATGACACAGTGAAAGATAGTCTTGAGAGTGAAAAAGATAGAAGCAAAGAACAGCTTTCAACTTTAAAACAAGTAGATCAATTTAAAACAGCTGTTACCGGAGATGTTGGTGAATATAAAAAGTTCTTAAAAGATCAACAAGAATTTATAGATAAACTGACAGGTAATTCAAAATTTCAAGGAAACTTTGGTGAAAAGTTTTTAGAGCAGTTATTGCAAATGCATGGGTTTAAAGATGGCATTAATTATACAAAACAAAAAAAAGAAGAGGTGTATGATTTAGATAGCGATAGTTCAGCTTCAACTAATCCAGATATAATGATCAATTTAACAGATAACAGTTATTTAATTTGTGACTCAAAAGTTTCATTAGATAATTGGAAAAGGTTTGTGACAGAAAAAGATGATCCTCAAGAAAGAGATCGACAATTAAAGAAACATGCAGATTCTGTAAAATCTCATATCGATAAATTATCTAAAAAGGATTACATCAAAAACTTAAAGAAAAATGTTTTTCCAAAAGTGGTGATGTTTATGTGTCATGAGGCAGCCTACCTTTCAGCCTTAGAGTGTTACCCAGATTTATATGAGTACGCTTATATGAAAAATGTTCTATTGGTTGGCCCTGGAAATATATTGGCTGTTATTAGTATTATTGAAACAATTAAGGCTAAAGAAAAACAAATTGAGGGTGTAAAAGAAATTACCGAAACAGCTAAAAATCTTTATGATAAATTTGCAGTTCTCAAAGGTCATTTGAAAAAGACAATAAATACTTACAATTCACATGGTACAAATTTACAGCAAGTTATTAATAATGCATGGGCTGGAAAATCTAGCTTAGAGAAAAGAATTGAAAAACTTAAGCAAGATCATGGTCTTAATGCTACAAAAACTATCGAAAAAACTACACCTGTAGATGATAGAATTACAGAAATAAACGATAGTGAAGAAACTAAGAGTGTTAATTAAATAAAATTAAATTTTTTTGATGGTTGAATAATTAATTCAATTAACTATATCTCAATTATGCTTATTGATTTTAAAGACGAAGATTTTGATAATAAAATTAAAAATGAAGATGTATCTGTAATTCAGTTTAGTGCTGCATGGTGTGGTCCGTGCAAAGCATTAAAACCTGTGATGGATAAATTAGCTGGCGAGTATAAAGATAAAGCTGGTTTTTATTATGCTGATATTGAAGATGGTGGTATCAACACAGGAAGCGCAGCGGGTATAAGAGGAGTTCCAACAGTTATCGTCTACAAAAAAGGTGTAGAGGTGGATAGAAAAGTTGGTGGTGTACCTGAAGGCGATATGAAAGAATTTTTAGATAAAAATATTTAATTTATATTTAAAACTTCACCAGCCAAATATAAAGATCCAGTAATTAAGATTATATCTCCTTGATTAGGTTTTATGGTTTTTATAGCGTTTTCTATACTATCTGCGTAGCTGGTATTATTTATATTTTTAAACTTTTCTTTTAACTCTTTGCCACTGATTGAATTAGGTTGGTTTGGTATATCAATTGTTATTAAGGAACTTAAACCTTTAAAATAACTTATATATTTTTCATGTTCTTTGTTGGCCATCATACCAATGATAATATGCTTATTACAATTAAGGCTGTTTAAGTAATTATTGAGTGCTATCGAACCATCTTCATTGTGACTGCCATCAACTAAAAGAGTATTGTTTTTAACTAAATCTTTTAGTTTTCCAGATGTAATTTCCTGTAATCTAGCAATATTTTTAATATTTTGAATTCCTTGTTTAAAATGATCGTCATAAATATTTAGTTTTAAAGCTCTTAAAGTTGCAATAGCAGATGATATATTTTCTAGTTGAAACTGACCCAAAACATTAGGCGAAGGTAACTTTAGTCCACCAAATTTATCTTCATAATAAAAAAAACCATTTTCTCCTTCAGAATAACTAAAATCTTCATTAAAGAAAAACTTTTGAGATTTATTGTCTGATATAGTTTTCTTAATTAAATTTGAAGTTTCAATATCTCTTTGTTTAGCAACAATTATATTAGAATTTAATAGGGCAGAGGTTTTTTCAAATACTATTTTTTCAACATTCCGTTTATCTTTTGGGAGCCAATCTAAATGATCTAATGAAATAGAAGTAACAATACTTGCTAAGTTATTCTTAAGTATGTTGGTTGCATCAAATCTGTGAAATAAACCAGTTTCAATTAAATTAATATTTTCAGGATATTTTGCTGCTTCATAAAAATAACAAGCTGTTAAAATTTCAAAAAAAGTAATTGGTTCATTTGAATTTGCTTCCTCTATAGTTTCAAATAATGATGCTAATTCATCATCATTCAATTCTTTATTATTATATACAAATCTCTCATTTATTTTTTGAATATGAGGGCTTGTGTAAACATTACAATTAAAACCAGCTGATTTGAGAATTGTAAAACACGCTTGAATAGTTGAGTTCTTTCCATTGGTTCCAACTACAGATATAGCTTTTATTTTATCTTGAGGATTATCTAATTTTTTACAAAGATTAATAATACGATCTAAACTTAGATCTATTTCTTTAGGATGCAGCTTTTGTAAGCGGTTGACTACTTTCTGAAGTTTCATTTTCCTCAGAATTTATATCAGAATTCTTTTTTAATAATATTGATAATAAAATTCCTAATTTGTTCGTTAAGTCTTTTCTCTCAACTATTAAATCAACAAAACCAGTTTTCTCTACATATTCACTTCTTTGGAAACCTTCTGGCAGTTGTTCTTTTACAGTTCCTTGAATTACTCTTGCACCAGCAAATGCAATTAGTGCACCAGGCTCAGCAATATGTAAATCTCCAAGCATTGCATATGAGGCTGTGATACCTCCAGCTGTTGGATCAGTAATTAAGACTAAATAAGGTAATTTATTTTTCTTTAATTCATTAATTGCTAAAGTTGTTCTTGTCATTTGAGAAAGAGAAATCAAACTTTCCATCATTCTCATTCCACCACCTGCGCTTATGCATAAAAATGGAGTTTTATTTTCTATAGCATGCTGAATTCCATACAAGAAAGCTTCACCTTCAGCAGCTGCCATAGAGGCTCCTAGAAAATCAAAATCAGATGCAACAGCTGTAATTTTAATGCCATCTATTGTGCCTGATGCAACCATCATTCCACAATCCATACCAGTTTTTTTTCTAGCACTCTTAAGTCTGTCTTTATAAGATTTTGAATCAGTCCAGTTCAGTGGATCATCATTTGGAATAGGAGTTTTAAATATTTCATAGTTTCCTTTACCAAATAAATAGTCAAATCTTTGTTTAGGTTTTATTCTGTGATGCCTATTACAATCTGGACATACCCACATATTGTTTTCAAAATCAACTTTAAGTCTTGGTCCCTTACAGCAAGACATCCAATCACTATTAGCGATGTCTTCTTTAGAAGCCCTTTTGTGGAGGGATTTTTTAATATTCTTTCCCGCCTCTATTATTTTATTTATCCAATTGACCAAGTTATAATTCCTTTACAAAACTATTAATAAATTTACCTAAATTTTGTGGTAAATTTTTGTCTTCGAGATTATCTTGAATATATTTCACAAATGCAGTTCCCACAATAACCCCAGATGGCCCGGTGTTAGCCATCTTTTTAGCATCATCAGGAGTTTTAATTCCAAATCCAGTACAAACTGGAATATTTGAAATATTTTTAATTTTATCAATAAAGTTTTTAACTGTGCTTTCATCTGCAGATTTCTGGCCAGTCGTACCAGTTACTGTAACTTGGTATAAAAAGCCTGAGGATATTTTGATGATATCTTTTAATCTTTGGTCATTAGTTGTTGGAGCTACAAGTTTTATCAGTGATAAATCATTTTTATTTAGACATTCTCTTAAAATATTTTCCTCTTTTAACTCGTGAGGTGCATCAACCACAAGGACAGCATCAGCATCAGCATTTTTAATATCCTCAACAAATTTTGGAATAGGGTACTTGTATAAATTTGCAATATAACCCATTAATACTATTCCAACCTCAGAATTATAGTCTCTAATTTTTTTAATAAGCTCTATTGTATCTTTCAAAGTATAATTTTTACTTAATACATGATCGTGAGCTTTTTTAATTATTGGTCCTTCTGCTGAAGCTTCACTAGTGCAATAACCAATTTCAAGAATTGAAACACCGTTGTCTATTGCTTGTTTTATCAATTCAAAGCTTTTATCTGGAGCAGGGTAACAACCTACAAAGTAACTCACCAATTTAGTTTTAGGTGAGGTCGATTGAAATATTTTTTCAAGTCTTTTACTCAAAATCCTTACCAATATGTTGTTCAAGAGTATCTAGATCTTTTTCTCCTCTACCGCATAATGATAGACAAATTAAATAATCTTTTGGTTTATCTTTGGCTATTTTAATTAAATGAGCTGCCGCTGCCATAGGCTCAAGCGCAGATGATATTCCTTCATATTTAGCAATCATTTTGTACGCATTTAAAATTTCTTCATCAGTGGCAGACGTGTAAGTTACGGCTTTTTGATCATGTAAATAACTGTGAAGAGGTCCAACGCCAAAATATTGAATTCCAGCGCCCAAGCTATTTCCCCCAAGTGATTTTGCACCATCTTCAGATTGTAATAAATAAGTTTTCATTCCTTGCATTATTCCAGGTGTTCCATTTGATAATGCTGCTGTCTCAGCTGCTTCAACACCAACTTTCTCAACTTCTTTATCATCTAAAAATTCATAAATTGCACCAGCAAAGTTCGAGCCTCCACCAACACATCCAATTATCATGTTTGGAATTTTACCCTCTTGTTCCAATGATTGTTCTCTTATTTCTCTTCCAATAATGCTTTGTGCAAAAGCTACAATTTTAGGAAAAGGATGTGCGGATACAACAGACCCACAAATATAAGCGCTATCAGGATCAGATGTCCAAGTTTTAATAGCTTCGGTAATTGCTTCTTTTAATGTTCCTGGTACAGCTTTTAATTTTGCACCATAATGTTTTGCTTTAATAATATTCTGATTTACTCTTTGAACATCAACATCACCCATTATACCAACTAAAGGTAATCCAAACTTAGCAGCAACAGCAGCTGTTGCTGAATAATGTTGACCTGCACCACTTTCACATAATAAATATTTTTTACCCATTCTCTTTGCCAACAAAACTTGGAACAAAGAATTATTGATTTTATGACTTCCAGTATGATTTAAATGTTCTTGCTTAAATAATATTTTAGCACCTCTAAGTTCTGCAGTTAAATTTTCAGCAAAATATAGTGGAGAAGGTCTGCCTATATAATGTTTGCAGTAATAAGCATATTCATCTAAAAAACTTTTATCTTTTATAGCATCTTCAAAACCTTGATTTAGTTCATGAAGAGCTGGCATCAAGGTTTCACCAACAGCAATACCTCCCATGGCATTTTCACCCTCACCATAATAACCAAGTTCATCAGGTCCTGTTTTTAGTGAATTTTTTGTCATATTAATTTTAAGAAGATATATTATGGACTGAATTTAAAAACTTATCAATTTTATTTATATCTTTGACACCTTCTGTCTCAAGTCCACCGCTAATGTCTATATAAAAGTTTTTATTTTTAAAGTTTTTTAAATCTTCAATTTTTATATCACCTGCAATCATTACAGGTAGTTTTGTTTCTATATTTTCTAAGTGAGTATGGTCGAAAGCTATAGATTGATGGTAACCCTTTGAGTCAAAAAGTATTAATTCAGAAAGATCTTCATATTTTTTATATTTTTCAACATCTTCTTTGCTTGATATGGTAATTACTGAAATAATCTTTATTTTATATTTATCTCTAATTTTTTTTATTTGATTTGGTTCACAATCATAAATTTGATAATAGTCAAAAGGAAGATCTTTAATTTTCTCCAATATGTCATTATTTGGATTAACTAGTACTGCTACAAATTTAGATTGTTTTTTATCAACATTTAATAATTGTTTTAGATCCTCATGATTTACAAATCTTTTTGATTTAGGCCAATTACATATAAAACCAATCATCTTAGGAGGATAATTGTGATTGATAATATAATCTAAGATTTGTGGATCTTTAACACCACAAATTTTACAATTTTGAATCATTTTTTAAATGATTGATTAAATGTTTAATATTGTTTTTTATATTTCCCTTAGTAATTGGCCTACCTATTACTAAACTTGTTGCTCCAGCTGCAAATGCATTTTTTGGGGTCATTACTCTCTTTTGATCATCGTTACTTGAGCTAAATCTTATTCCAGGTGTGATAATTTCTTTTTTAAAAACCTTCTTAACCATTTTTACTTCTTTAGCACTACAAACTATTGCATCTAATTTAGCTTTTTGTGCAAGTTTTGCTTGTTGGTAAACTAATTTTTTAACATCAGATTTGTATCCTATTTCTTTAAGAGCTTTATTGTTTAGAGATGTAAGTATTGAAACACCAATTAATTTTGTTTTACCAGAAACTTTCTTAGCTGCTTTCAAAGCTTCTAAACCTGAACTGATATGAATAGTGATATAATTAAAGTTTAAATCTTTAACAGCTTTTATTGTTGATGCGCAAGTATTTGGTATGTCTGCAATTTTATAGTCACCAAAAGTTATTTTATGTTTTAGAGAAGAAACAAATTTTCTGCCATTTTTTGAATTTAGAAATTCTAAACCAAATTTATAACCAAAACTTATTTCTGAATTTTCGGTTTGTTTAATTATATTTTTTATTTCTGAAATTTTTGTTGTATCACAAGCGATAAATATTTTTCTTTTAGTCATCAGAATTATTCAGTTTATTAAACATTTCTTTAGACATTTTCCACTGAATAGTTTTCTTCTCACCAACTTCAACTTTTTCTCCTGTTCTAGGATTTCTTCTAACTGATTTTTTTTGAATATTTGTATAAAAAACACCAAAACCCCTCAATTCAACACGTTCACCATTTTTGAGAGCCTGTTTGATTTCTTGAAAAATTATATCGGAAAATTTTTCTAAGTCTTTTTTAAGAAAGTTTGGATAATTTTTACTGAACTGCTTTAAAAGTTTTGATTTAACAACCAAATATTTCTTCTCTTATTTTTTGTCTTTATTTTTTAATTCTTCTGAAAGATTAGAGAATGGTAAATTCTTACCAGAGTCTTCGCTTCCATATTTTTCTAATGCTTCTTTTTTCTCAATTTCTTCAAGAAGTCTCATACTAAGACCAACTTTTCTTTTTTCTAAGTCTAGTTCAGAAATGGCAACGTCCACTTTTTCACCACCCGTAAATCTTGTAGGTCTTGCATCAGCACTATTAATAGCAATCTGTGATTTTTTAATAACAAAATCCATCTCACAATTTTCAGGTCTAACAACTAAACCTTTGTTGTCAGTGGAAACAATTTTAACAGTTATTGTTTGGTTTACCTTTTTATCTTTGAAAAAATCTAACGGATCTGGACTTAATTGTCTTAAACCAACTCTAATTTTTTGTTCTGAAGATTTAATTTCTAAAACTTTAACCTTAATGGTGTCACTTTTTTTATATTTTGTTAGTTCTTCCTCAGAATTATTCAAATAAGTTAAATCATTACAATGTAAAAAGGCATCAACTGGTGTGTCTTCAATATTTACAAATAATGAGTATTCATTTTTACTAATAATAGTTCCTGTTACAGTAGAACCAACAGGATATTTTTTCTCAAATGTCTCATATGGATTATCTTGTGTAAGTCTATGTGAGATTGCAATTCTTCTTTTTTCTTTATCGATCTCTGTAATCACACAATCAATTTCATCTCCCACTTTTAACATTTTCTTAGGTGAAACATTTTTTTTGTTCCAACTAATTTCACTTGAATGTAGCAAAGACGTAAGACCAGGTTCTAATTCACAAAAAGCTCCAAAGTCCATAATTTTCATTACTTTAACTTTGTAAATTTTATTTAATTCATAATTTGAAATATGTTCGAATGGATCTGGTGAAAGTTGTTTTATAGAACAACCAACCTGTAGTTTTTCTTTATCTACTGAAATTACTTTCAAATCATGTTTTTGACCAATCTCAAAAACCTCATCAGGATGATTTATTCTACTATAACTAATTTCCTGAAGATGAACCAATACATCTAATTCATTATTCACATTAAAGAAGCATCCAAATGAACTGTAACCTTTGACTTCTGCATTCTTAATGATGTCACCAACTTTATATTTTTCAATTATTTTTGCCTTATCCTCTTTTTTAAATGATGAAATTATCTCTCTTCTTGAAACACATGCATTACCTCTCACTTTATCAAGTTTAATTAATGCAAACTTTTGTGGTTCGTTCATTAAGTGACTAATGTCTTTTAATGGTTTGTCAGAGATTTGTGAGCCAGGTAAAAACATTAAAGAACCCGTATCAATGTGTTCTACTATGCATCCACCTTTACATTTTGATGTAATTTTTCCCATTACTGGTTCATTTTTTTCGTAGGCTTCAACTAACTTATCCCAGCCTTTAATTTTCTGCGCTTTACTTGCAGATACAACTACTTCTCCATTTTTATCTTCAATTTTTTCTAATAATACAGGAATAGTTTCCCCAACTTTAATTTTTTCAGATAATCCCATGCTCTTGAGTTCATTTATATCTAGAACAGGTTCAGATTTTAGACCTGGAATAAATAAGAAAACAAATTTTTCAGTTATTTTGTTTATTTTACCTTCGATTATTTTACCTTCTTCGATTTGGGACTTAGATAGTTGGGAGTTTAGTAGCTTTTCAAATTCTTTTGTTTCTGGAGTGTTCAGTTCTTTGTAAATTTGCATTATTTATTAATTTTCCTGTCTATAATTTTTTTTATTTTTAAAAAACACGCTCTTTTAGTTAAATTTGTTGTGTTAATCAATACTGAATCTTTGGTTTTCTTTAAAGGAGATACTTTACGATTATAGTCGCTTTTATCACGTTTTTTGATGCTTTTTAAAACTTCTGCGAAAGTTATGTCTTTTTTTAAAGATTTGAGTTCCTTATATCTTCTCAATGCTCTTGTTTTT
This sequence comes from Candidatus Pelagibacter sp., assembly GCF_052049975.1. Lineage (GTDB taxonomy): Bacteria > Pseudomonadota > Alphaproteobacteria > Pelagibacterales > Pelagibacteraceae > Pelagibacter. Next base: position 646,963 of record NZ_JBNGYZ010000001.1, read on the forward strand.
ACATTTGCATTGATGAAAAATTTAAAATTTGCATCTGGTACAATATTATAAGTTATATCTCTGCCGTCTAAACATGAGCCATTATATTTCTTTGGAGGATTGTAAGCTAAATTGACCTGAAAATTATGTACAATTTTTCTGATACTTTTCTTTTTTGCAATAATAGATGCTTCAACTCCTATTTTATCAGTAAGAAGTTCTTTGTTATTTAGATCTTTCAACTTTAGATTATTAATTTTTTTCTTCAAAAATTTTAAGTTAAATTTTTTTGGAAATTTTACTTTGTATAAAGCGATTAACCTATATGCTTTTCCCGTATCAACGTGAAGTAAATTATAATGTTTTGATATTGCCTTTGCAATTGTTCCTGCACCAGCAGCAGCTGGTGAGTCGATTGCAACTTTAATTCTTTGATTATTTTTTTGCATTATTTTTAATTTGATTAATTATTTTTAAAAAATTAGGAAAAGATGTATTAATTGAGTTTTTATCATGAATTACCCATTCCCCACCAAATGATAATGCGGCAATTACAGATGTCATAAATACTCTATGATCTTTTAAATAATCTTTTATTATAATCTTCTTGTTAATAGTTAATTCAGGATTTCCATAAATTCTAATTGAATTGTTATCTACCTTATTTTTTATCCCCATAAGATTTAAAATTTTTGCACCCCATTTGAGTCTAGGGCTTTCTTTTTGATTTAGCTCCTCTAAATCTTTAAAATATGAAACACCATTAGCTTTAGCTGCGAGTAAAAAAATTATCAAAAATTCATCTATGGCACCACTGTTGAATTTTGTTGGGCAATTAATTGGTTTTATTTTGTTAGAGCCATGCACTTCTATATTTGCTATTTTTTCTCCTTTGTAATTTTTTATATTTTTCAACATAATTCTAATACCCATTTTTTTAAAAATCTGAATTATGCCAATTCTAGAAGGATTGATATTTACATTTTTAATTAAAATTTTTGAACCAGTATTCATTGCAGCCAAAGCAATAAAAAATGCACTAGAGCTAATGTCACCTGGAATATTATAATCAAATGGTTTTATTGATCTAACTTTATTTATCTCAATAAAATCATAATTTCTATTTTTTTTTATCTTTATTGGAATATTTAAATATTTGAAAAGAAGTTCAGTATGATTTCTAGATTTTTTTGCTTTTATTTTTGTAATTCCATTTGCGTTTAGCGCAGCCAGCATTACAGCGCTTTTACACTGTGCTGAGCCTCTTTTTTCTAAATAATTTATTGGCTTTAAATTTGAGTTCCCTTTAATGATAAGTGGTAGAGTTTTATTGTTTGTAAGTTTAAATTTTACACCAAATTTATTTAATGGATCAGCAATTCTTTTAAAATCTCTTTTAGATAAACTTTTGTCTCCAATAAGTTTTATTTTGTTTTCATATGAGGAAAGAAGACCCAAAACTAATCTTCCACAAGTACCAGAATTTTTTGCATCTAAAACAAGATTTCGTTTTACATTATATCCATTTATTCCATTGCCAAAAATTATAAATTCATTATTTTTTTTTTTAACTTTTATTCCAAGTTTTTTTATTATTTCAATTGCAGCCAAAACATCTTCAGATAATAACAAATTTTTAGATTTGGATATTCCTGATGCTATTGATGCTAATAAAACCCATCTAATACTTAAGCTTTTATCACCAGGTACAATAATATTTTCATTAAATTTTTGAATTTTATTTTCTATTACAATTCTTTGAGACATTAAATATTAGCTAATTTTAAACGAGTCACCAAAATAGGCATTACGCGCTTTTGTGTCGTGTATTAAATCTGATGGAGTTCCAGTTGCTATTATTTTACAATTTGAGAGAATTATAGCAATATCTACGCAGCTTAATAAATCTCTTGCCTGATGATCACAAAGTACAATTGATATATTATTTTCATTTTGAAGATTTACAATTATTTCTTGAAGAGACTTGATTGTCATAACATCTAAGGCAGCGAAAGGCTCATCCAGTAATAAAATTTTTGGATTTCCCAAAAGAGCCAATGATATCACTAGTTTTTTCTTCTGCCCTCCAGATAAATGTTTTGCTTTTACATCTCGAATTGTTTCCATTTCAAATTTTGAGATTAATGAATTAATTTTTTCAGAACAAATTTTGTTATTACTAATCAAAATTTCACCAACTGCTTTTAAATTTTCAAAAAGTGTTAAGTCACCAAAATACCCTCCATATTGTGGAACATAACCAATTTTAAACATGACTGTCCTTTTATAGATAGGATAGTCATTAACTTTTTTTGAATTAATAATTACGTCACCAAAGTCAGGTTTTATTAAACCTGTTATAATGTTAAAAATTGTAGATTTACCAACTCCATTTGGTCCCAGTAAGCCAAGTATTTGACCTTTATTAATTGAGAAATTTATACCATCTAGAATTTTTCTACTACCAAATGAAAGGCTTAATTTTTTTACTTGGATAATTGGATCAACTTTTTTAAAAGATTTTATACGAAATTTTTTAATTAGAGCCATTTAAAATTTACTTTTACCTTTAACCTTATTATCTGGGTCGTACATAAAAATTTTTGAATTTTTTGTAATTAAATCGATAACGACTTTATCTGCTATCAAATTTGTTTCAGGATTATTGTATATCACTTTTTCATAAAGTGATACTTTATTGTTATCCAAATCTAAATCTAAATATTGCGCCTTTATATTGTTGACTAAATAATTTAATTCAACATTAGAACTGAATTTTGTATCTAAACTTATTTTATTGTAGATTGCTTTATCCGATTTTATCTCAATATTTTCATTATTTTTATTTTTAATTATAGAATTAACGTTTTTGAGATTAATAATATTATAATTTTTCACGTCAATTATTCCTTCTTCAGCAGTAATTAAATATGAATTGCCATTTTTATCTTCAGTAACGTATCTGATATTTTTGATAACATTGTTATTTACAATTTTCTCTTTGTTTGTAGAGTTTTTAGTATTTTTCTCTATTTTTTCTTTTTTAAAATATTTAGAATAAGTGATATAAAAAATTAAACATATAATAAATATAATGAAAATTTGAAAAATTGTTTTTTTCATTAGCAACTTAAAATGAAGTGTTTTCTAGAACATTGTGAATGTGAATAAATCCAATCGTTGTTCTTATCTTATTTTGAGAGTGAACACATAAAGAGGTTATTTTTTTCTTATTCATCAAATCTAGAGCATTAGTAGCAAGTGTGTTTTTATCTATTGAAATTGGATTCTTTGTCATGACAGATTTTACTTTTAAATTATGAACATTTTCTTTCCGTTGATTGATCCTTCTAATTTGACCGTCTGTAATTATTCCACTAGTTAAATTCTTTTTATTTCTAACCAATAAAACACCTAGTTTTTTTTTTGTAATTATTTGAAGAGCTTGTTTCATATTTAGATTTTCATTAACAAAAGGGATTTGTTTACCTTTAAGCATAAAATCCTCAACTGTTTTAAGTTTTATACCTAGGCTTCCTGCGGGGTGAAATCTTTTAAAGTCCACATAACTAATATTTTTTTGTTTTAAACAGGCTACTGCAAGAGCATCTCCAATTGCTAATTGATTTGTAGTACTTGATGTTGGCACAATACCTAAGCCTGCTTCTTTTACTTCAGGTATTAAAAGTTTTATATTTGCAGCTTTATATAAAATTGAATTTTTTTTTGAGACAATTCCAATTAATTTTATTTTATATCTGTTTGCATAATTGATAATATTTTTGAGTTCAGATGAGTTTCCAGAATTACTAATAAGTATAAGTAAATCAGATTTATTTATTGAACCCAAGTCACCATGAGAACAGTCCATTGCGGAAACAGAATAAGATGGACAACCTACTGATGAGAGTGTTGATGATATTTTTGAAGCAATTAAACCACTCTTACCCACACCACATAAAATTATTTTTGATTTACATTTTGTTATTGCTTGAACAGCTTTATTAAATGTTTCGTCTAAATTATTTTTGAGTTTTTGTAGGGCGTTAATTTCAGTTTGAATTACAGTTTTTGCAATTTGGGTAAAATTTTTTTTTTTCATTAATGTGACCAGATATCTTCCTTAAAAGAAGCTAAGTCTAATTCTACTCTAACATTTAAAAATTTTAAACATTCATAGTAAAGATTATCTCTACCTTCTCTTTTGAGTATGTCTTCTAGCTTGTTGTGAATTTCGTGAAGATACAGAACATCATTAGCACAATACTTTAGTTGTGCTGGACTCAGTTCTCCACCAAAATCTGAACTTTGAAATTGTTTACTAATATCAATGTTTTTAAATTCTTTGATTAATGTTTTTAGCGAATGATTGTCAGAATATGATCTTGCTAGTTTTGATGCTATTTTAGTATCTCTAATATTGTTGGTATTCGCTCTTAGATAATATTTAATATGAGCTAAATCAGCTCTTCCGTAGTGAAAAATTTTTATTATTTTTTCATCCTCTAAAATTTTCTTTAAATTTGGAGCATTATAATTTTTTCTATCTAATTGAACTATATGTGCATCATTATTGCCACTAGAGAGTTGAATGAGGCATAACGGATCTCTTTTAACATCCAAACCCATAAATTCCCCATCTATAGCTATTTGATTGCCTAATTGTAAATCATTTGGTAAATCGTTTTGATGAAGTTTAATTTCACTATTCATAAAAGAATATATATATGAAAGCAAAAAATTGTCTAATTTTTGGCGGTACAGGAAATATTGGTAAAAGCCTAATAAGGAAACTAGCTAAAAACAATTTCAAAGTAACCATTGTTACTAGAAATTTACACCAAAAAGGTAATTTTATTAAAACTCAGGCAAATGCTGGATATATTGAAATAATAGAGGCCAATCCATTTGATGTTGACCAGATCTCTAAAATTTTTAAGAAAGCTGATATCTGTATTAATTTAGTAGGAATACTATATGAAAGTTCTAAAAACACCTTTCATAATATTCATGTAAATTTTGCATCTTTTTTAGCAGAGTTATGTAAAGAAAATAATTTGGATCAATTTATTCATCTTTCCGCATTAGGTTTGGAGGATGCAAATGATTCTGAATATGCAAAAAGTAAAATTCTAGGTGAAAAAAAAATAAGAGAAATATTTTCCAAAAGTACAATTTTAAAACCTTCTGTGGTTTTTTCTGTTGATGATAATTTCACTACGACATTCATGACTTTGCTTAATAGACTTCCTGTATTTCCAATCTATTACGAAGGGAAAACAAAATTTACTCCTATACATAGATCTGATTTAACTGATTTAATTTTACACATAATGAAGAGCGAAATTACTGAAAAAACAGTTGAATGTGTGGGACCAGAGATAATTACTTTTAAAGATATAATTAAAAATTTATTAAATTTGATAGATAAAAAAAGATTGATTTTACCAATGCCATTATTTGCTGGGAAAATTGTAGCCAGAATAATGGAATTAACTCCAAAGCCACTATTGACCAGAGATCAATTAAAGCTTTTAAGTTATGATAATGTTATTTCTAATAAATATGAAACAAATTCAAGTTTAGGAGTTCCACCAAAAAAATTCTTTTTAGAAGAGGTTAAAAAATATTCTTTTATGTGGAAAGATGGTGGTCAGTTCTCAACAGAAAAATATCTCGAAGATTAATTCAATACTATTTTGATTGAACTTTTTTTTCTATAAATTCAGGCACTTCTTCATTTGAAGTGACCTCTTCTTTTTTATTTTTTGGAGTGTATGCATATAAAAGATGAAGTTTACAGTAACTAAAATCTTTTAAAGAAGTTCTGCCACAAAAATAAAATCCACTTTCATCAGGGTGTCCGTTAGGCCACTTACAAGAATTTTCATCAAGTTCTTCAAGTTGTTTTGGATTTTCTGGTTCAAAGTCGCTTTCAATTACTAGAGATTTGAACTTACTTTTTCTTCCACGTCTTTGATTTATAACACTGCCAGAGTTAAGACTTGCATCATTTTTGAAACTTGTAGATCTAGTTTTAATTTTCGCAGATAAGTTTAATCTGTGAGCTTTACCTATTACCGCATTCCTGCTTACTCCACCTATGATTTCTGCAATCTGACTTGCAGTGTTTCCTTTTCCCCAAAGGTCTTTTAATTTTTCTACTTTTTCAGGAGTCCAACTCATTATATCTATATATAGTGTTAATATTTTTATTTATAACAATATAAGGATAAATTTTTAAATTTAACAACATGTAATTAAAAGTTATTAACATTCTTAATTTCAATTTAAAATTGTATAAAAAAGAATTAAAAAATTATGAGTTATCTAGTTAAAAATTATAACAGAAAAAAAATCTCCTTCTTCAGAGGAAAAGGTAGTTATTTATTTTCAACTAATGGAAAAAAATATTTAGATTTTGTTCAAGGTATAGCAGTTAATTCATTAGGTCATGCTAATCCAAAATTGGTCCAAGTATTAAAAAATCAATCTAAAAAAATTTGGCATGTCTCAAATGCATTTATAATTCCAGAGGGAGAAATGTTGGCAAAGAAAATTGCAAAAAAAACATTTGCTGACTTTGTAATGTTTCAAAATTCTGGAGCAGAAGCTACAGAAGCAGCAATTAAATGTGCTAGACGTTATTTTTACTCTATTGGAAAACCAGAAAAAAATAAAATTTTATGTGTAAAAAATTCATTTCATGGAAGAACTATTGCTGCGATTCATGCGAGTGGCTCTAAAAAAATGACTGAAGGTTTTGGTCCAAAAGTTAAAGGTTTTGATCACTTTGTTTTTGGTGATCATAAATCTTTTTTAAATAAAATTACAAAAAATACAGCTGCAATTATGATAGAAACTATAATGGGAGAAGGTGGTATTAAAGTCGTACCAGATTGGTGCTTAAAAGAGATAAGAAAAATTTGTGATAAGAAAAAAATATTATTAATCCTTGACGAAGTTCAATGTGGGATTGGTAGAACTGGTGATTTTTTTGCATTTGAAAAGTCAAAAGTTAAACCAGATATTGTCCCTATAGCAAAGGGTATTGGTGGTGGTTTTCCAGTTGGTGCAGTCTTAATGAATAAAAAAGTTGCCTCAGCCATGACAGCTGGAACGCATGGTACTACTTTTGGAGGAAATCCTTTAGCCATGAGCATAAGTAATAAAGTTTTTGATATTATTTCAGATAAAAAATTTTTAAAAAATGTAAGGTTAAGATCTACATATTTTCATGATGAACTAAGAAAATTAAAAAACAAATATCCTAAAATTATTGATGAAATAAGAGGTAGAGGTTTTCTAATAGGTATAAAATTGGTTGTTGATCAAACCAAATTTATTAAAAAATTAATGGATAATAGACTACTAACGATAAGAGCTGCAGAGAATGTTGTGAGAGTTTTACCACCATTAAATGTTAATAAAAAAGAGATAGATCAAGCAATTAAAATTATTGAAGTAGTTTGTAAAACTTTTTAATTTTATGAAGCATTTTATTCATCTTAAAGATATTCCATCCAGAGATTTAAGAAAAATTCTTCTTGATGCAAAAAGGAGAAAAAACTCAAGGAAAAAGCTAAATACATTAGATATAGATAAAGACAAACCTTTAAGAGGTAAATTCTTAATTCAAATGTTCGAAAAATCTAGTTTAAGAACAAGATTAAGTTTTAATCTAGCAATTAAACAATTAGGTGGTGGAACGATTACTTTAAGATCTAATGAGTTACATCTTGGGCAAGGTGGAGAAAGTCTTGAAGATACTGCAAAGATTTTATCTACTTATGGAGATGGATTTATGCTTAGAACTGATGATGATAAGAAAATAGATAATTTTGCTAATTATTCTAACATACCTGTAATTAATGGATTAAGCCCATCTTCACATCCTACACAAATTCTTTCAGATGTATTTACTGTGGAAGAATTAACTAAAAAAAATATTTCAAGTCTTAATATATGTTGGATTGGTGATTCTAATAATGTTTTGAATAGTTTAATTGCTGCTTCAGTTAAATTTAATTTTAAACTAAACATAGGTTGTCCAAAAAATTATACTCCTAATAAAAATATTTTTAATTGGGCAAAAAAAATGAATAAAGATTTAAAAATTTATCATGATCCTAAAATTGCTATTCAAAATGCCGATGTTATTTTTTCTGATAAAGTAATATCTCTCAACGACAAAGTTGATAAAAAAAAGAAGTTAGAAGCTTTTAAAAAGTTTAAAATTACAAGCTCGCTTTTGAAAAAAGCAAAAAAAAATTATATTTTTCTTCACTGTCTTCCTAGAGGAAGTGAAGTTGAGGACAAAGTATTTCAAAGTAAGAATTCTCAAGTATGGTTACAGGCCCTGAATAGAGTACACGTTCAAAAAAGTATTTTATTATATTGTTTTGGAAAATTAAGGTAATGGTAGTGGATTATCTGAATTTGCATTCAAATATTTTATAACAGACGCTCTATCTGCTTCTTTTCTTAATCCAGCATAAGCCATTTTTGTACCTTTAATATGTTTTGCCGGTTTAATTAAAAATCCGTTTAGTTCTTCAAAAGTCCAATCTTTCTCATAAGCTGCAAGTGCTTTAGAATATTTATAATCCTCTACACCACCAACTTTTCTACCAACTACATTATAAAGCGCTGGTCCAATTTTATGTTTACCACCTTTATTAATTGAATGGCAAGCAGCACATTTCTTAAAAATTTTTTCACCACTTGTTACATCGCCTAGTGCCATTAAGGCAGCTATATCAATTACTTTCTCTACTGCCTCTGTCGTTGAAATAGAGCTAGTTGAAACCTGCTCAACTTCAACTGCATATCCTGGTGTTTTTGGTTTTTCCACATGGAATATAACATTTGAAACTTTCCCAATACCAATGATTAGAAGTGCCACTAGTAGAACTGCAGCTATAATTTTATTTAATTCAAATGAATCCATTTTGTAATATTTTAAAGTACGTATAACATGGAAACATAAAAATAAACTTATTTTAACTGGATAACTTTGCCTCTGTAACATTCTAAAAATAATGAAAACACTTGTAATTATACCCTCTAGAATGTCAGCAACTCGTCTGCCAGGAAAACCACTTTTTAAAATTAATGATATATCAATTATTTCTACTGTTTATAAAAAAGCTGTTGAAGCAAATATTGGAGATGTAATAGTTGCAACTGAAGACCAAGAAATTATAGATGATGTAAAATTAAATGGTGGCAACGCTATCTTAACTGATAACACACATAAAACTGGTACAGATAGAATATTTCAGGCTTTTGAAAGGTATAACGAAAAAAATATTGATTTAGTAATGAATCTACAAGGTGATGAACCTATGATTAATATTGAAGACATAAAAAATTTAAATGACAAATCTTGTTCAGAAAAGTCAAATATGAGTACATTAGCAGCCAAAATCAAAAGTAAAGAAGATTATAAAAATTCCAATGTGGTAAAAGTTGAAACTTATGAAGAATTAAATAATAAAAACTTTCCTACAGCAGTAAATTTTGAAAGAATTATCAACCAAAATATAGAAAATATTTACCATCATTTGGGCATATATTGTTATTCAGTTGATACCTTGCAAAGGTTTATTGATTTAAGTCAATCTGAAAGAGAGAAAAATAGCAAACTTGAACAACTAAGAGCTCTTGATAATGGAATAAAAATAAATGTATCTCTTGCTAAAAATACTCCAATAGGAGTTGATACTATGGAAGATTATATGGCTATAAAAAAAATTTTGGAATATAAAAATTAATATGAAAAAAATTTATTTTCAAGGAACTTATGGAGCGTATTCTCATATTGCAGCAAAAAATATCGATTTAGATGCTGAAGTTATTCCATGCAAAACTTTTGATGAATGTTTTGAAAAGGGATCAACAGATCCAAATTCTAAAATAGTTGTTCCAGAATCAAACAGAATTACTGGAAATATTGGTATTGAGTATTTAATTTTTAAATACAGGCTAAATATTTATGCCGAATATTTTCAAAAAATAGAACATAATTTGCTAGGTACTTTAGATTCTAAAATTGAAGACGTTAAAGATGTGTATTCTCATGCACAAGCATTGTCTCAATGTTCTAAATTCATAAAAAAAAATGAATATATAGAGCATGTAAGAGCTGATACAGCTGGTTCAGCAGAAATGATAGCTGATTTAAAAGACAAAAGTAAAGCAGCTATAGCCTCAGTCTTAAGTGCAGAAACTTATAATTTAAAAATTTTAGAAAAAAATATTGAGAACGAAAAAGGAAATCTTACAAGGTTTTTAGTCATGGGTAAAAATATTTATCAACCTGACTTTAATAATGAAAAATATATAACTTCTTTCTTATTTAAACTAAAAAGCAAACCAGCAGCTTTGTATCAATCACTAGGTGGGTTTGCAATTAATGGAGTTAATTTGACAAAATTACAAAGTTATCCAGAAAAAAATACTTTTGATTCATATTTTTTTCTTTGTGATTTAGATGGACATATAGAAGATGATAAAGTTAAAAAATCTTTAGAGGAACTTGGTCTGCATTGTGAGGATTTTCATATTCTAGGCGTTTTTGAAGCATCAAAATACAGAAGTTAAATAAACTTTTCTTGAAGAAAATAAAATTTTACTGCTATAATAGTCTTGGAGGCTAGAGGTGGGTGCTGCTTGAACCCGACCAGATCTTAACGGAAGCAGTCGTAGAGACAGTTATTCAGGTTCTAGTCTCCTATAATTTATGAACAAAGATAGTAAAGTTTTAGCGTTAAAATATAGACCATCTTCTTTTGATGAACTAATTGGACAAGAAGTGATGGTTGAAACTATTAGAAACTCTATTCAATCAAATAAAATTCCAAATGCATATTTATTTACAGGTATTAGAGGAGTTGGAAAAACAACAACCGCAAGGATTGTTGCAAAAGCTCTAAATTGCTTAAATGGCGTAGAGAAAATTTGTAGAGACAAATTGTGTGAAAATTGTGAGGCTATTTCTAACTCTAATCACATTGATGTACTTGAAATGGACGCAGCAAGTAAAACAGGCGTAGATGATGTCAGAGATTTAATCGAATTCTCAAGATATGGGCCCACTTCATCAAAATATAAAATTTTTATCATTGATGAAGTACACATGTTAAGTAAACAAGCTTTTAACGCTTTATTGAAAACACTTGAAGAGCCACCTGAATATTTAAAATTTATTTTTGCTACAACAGAAATTAAGAAAATTCCAATTACAGTTGTCTCTAGATGTCAAAGGTTTGATTTATCTAGAATTAAATCATCTCAATTATTTCAATTCCTTAAAGATATCTCAATAAAAGAAAAAGGGTCAATCTCTGAAGATGCTTTAAAATTGATTGTGAAAATTTCAGAGGGATCAGTTAGAGACTCATTGTCATTGTTAGATAGAGCATTGTTATCAAATATAGATAATAAAGAATTAACGCTTGAAAAAGCTCAAGAAATATTTGGTTTTTTTGATAAATCAAAACTAATTGAACTGTTTAAATTTATTTTTGAGGGACAAGAAGACAAAGTTTTAGATCTTTATAGAAAAATTTATGATCAAGGTATAGACCCAAAAGTGTTTATCAATGACTTTTTGGAACTCTTATATTATTTCAAAAATATAAACTCACTCACTGTTGAAAGTACAAACTTTACACTTAATGATGATGAATTTAATACAATTAAGGATATTTCAGAAAATATAGAAAACAAAACTTTTTTATTGTTTTGGCAATTTACAATTAAAACATTGAACGAACTAGATATTGTTTCCAATCAAAATATTGCAGTTGAAATGTTTTTATTAAGATTAATTTATTTATCAGACATCAAAAGAGTTAATCACAATGAAGAAAAGAGCAGAAGTAATGTAAGCGAAAATGTTAAGTTGCCAGATATAGAAAATAAGGATAACTCAAAAAATGAGACAATAAATCAAATTAAAAATATTTATCAAAGCAAAGAAGTAATCGAACCCAAAAAAAATCTAATTGATGTAGAAGGTATCAATAAAATAAAAATTATTTCATTTGATGATCTAATTAAGACTTGCAATGAAAAAAAAGAAGTAAAGTTGAAATATGAATTAGAAAATAATGTAAATTTAGTTAAATTTGAAAATTTGAGGATTGAAATTTCTTTTAATGATAGATTAGACAAGAACTTTATAAAAGATTTAACTTATAAGCTAAATGAATGGACTGGTGAAAGATGGATTATTACCTTAAGTAAGGTTGAAGGAGATATTTCATTAAAAGATAAACTTAAAAAAGAAAAAAGTGAAAAAATTGAAATAATAAAAAAATCTAAACTATTTCTAGATCTAAAAGAAAAATTTCCTGATATTAAATTGGTTGATATAAAAAAAATAACTGAGGAAAACTAATGACTGATTTTACAAAAATTTTAGATAAGGCCAAAGAACTTGAAGCCAAAATGAAAGAAAGCCAAGAAAAAATAAAAAATATTAAAGTAGAAGGCTCTTCTGGATCGAATTCAGTAAAAATTACTTTAGATGGCGAAGGTGAAATGAGTAAAATAGAATTATCAGATAATATTCTGAAAGAAGAAAAAGGTATAATTGAAGATTTAATATTAGCAGCTCACAACAATGCTAAATCAAAACTTAAGTCTAAAACTAGTGAAGAAATTTCAAAAGCAGCAGGAGGATTTAATATTCCTGGTTTTAAATGGCCATTATAATTAATGCAAAACATTAACGAGATAGAAGAATTAATAAAAGTAATTTCAAAATTACCAGGATTAGGGCCAAAATCTGCAAAAAGAATAGTGTTAAAATTAATTAACAATAAGGATGAACTCGTAAAGCCAATGGCTAATGCACTTGCTCAAGTTTACAAAAATGTTAGTAGATGTCAGTCTTGTGGATCATTAAAATCTAATGTGTCAGGGTGTTTAAACTGTGAAAATATTCAAGAAAAATTAAACAAGATATGTGTAGTCGAGGACATAGCTGATAAGTGGTCAATTGAAAATTCCAATATATTTAAAGGTTATTATCACATTCTCGGAGGAACACTTTCATCAGCTGGTGTTAATAAAGAGGAGCTTCTTATAAATTCCTTAATTCAAAGAGTTAAAGAAGAAAATATAGAAGAGGTAATAATCGCAACTAGTGCTACTGTAGAGGGACAAACAACGGCTTATTATATTCAAGATAGTTTAAAAAATACATCAGCAAAAATCACAAAGTTAGCACAAGGGTTGCCTGTTGGTGGTGAAATTGAAAGTTTAGATGATGGGACTTTATACTCTGCCTTTAAATTCAGATCTGATCTGTAGATTAATTCAGATTTGACTTAATCTTTAATCTATTTTGATGTAACAAAGGCTCAGTATAACCAGAAGGTTGCTCAGTACCTTTGAATATTAATTCACAAGCAGTATTAAAAGCAATTGAATTATTAAAATTATCACTCATTTTAACATAATTAGGATCATTTTTGTTTTGTTCATCGACTACTTTTGCCATCTCTTTCATAATTTCCGTGACTTGAATTTTTGTGGTAATTCCATGATGTATCCAATTTGCTATATGCTGTGAAGAGATCCTTAATGTAGCTCTATCTTCCATTAGTCCTATATTATTTATATCAGGAACTTTTGAACACCCAATACCTTGATCAACCCACCTAACTACGTAACCTAAAAGTGTTTGAGCTGAGTTAGATATTTCAGCATTAATTTCATCAACTGACCAATTAGGTCTATCAGCAACTGGGATTGATAACAAATCATCAAGTTTTGCTTTTTCTCTTTTTGCAAGTTCTTTTTGAACATTAAATATATTAATTTCATGATAATGAAGGGCGTGAATTGCAGCAGCTGTTGGCGATGGAACCCAAGCACAATTAGCTCCCGCTTTCAGATGATTAGTTTTTTGATCTAACATATCTTTCATTTTATCAGGCATTGCCCACATCCCTTTTCCAATTTGTGCTTTTCCAGAAAAACCACATGACAACCCTATATCAACGTTTCTATTTTCATAAGCTTGTATCCATTTCGATGATTTCATGTCACCTTTTTTTATCATTGGTCCAGCTTCCATAGATGTATGCATTTCATCACCCGTTCTATCTAAGAAACCAGTGTTTATAAAAAATACTCTGTTCTTTAATGATCTAATACATTCTTTTAGATTTGATGAAGTTCTTCTCTCTTCATCCATTATACCAATTTTACAAGTATATTTTTCTAATCCTAACACTTCCTCAACTTTAGTAAAAATCTCATCAGTAAAAGCTGTTTCATCTGGGCCATGCATTTTAGGCTTTACAATATAAACTGAGCCAGTTCTAGAATTACCTTTTCTAGTAAAATCATGAAGAGCTGCAGCAGTTGTAATAAATGCATCCATTAATCCCTCAGGTATTTCGCTCCCATCCTTTAAAAGGATAGAAGGGTTTGTCATTAAGTGACCTACATTTCTAACCAGCAACAAACTTCTTCCATGAAGTTTTAAACCTTTACCATCTTTAGAAATATAGCTTCTATTTGGGTTAAGTTTTCTCTCTAATGTTTTTCCATCTTTTTCAAATCGACTGATTAGATCACCTTTCATCAGACCTAGCCAATTTTTATAACACAACAACTTATCCTCAGCATCTACAGCTGCAACACTATCTTCATTATCACATATTGTAGAGACAGCAGATTCTAATATGATATCACTTATTCCAGCGTGATCTTGTTGAGCACTGAATGCTCTTGGATTTTTTAATATTTCTATGTGTAGATTATTATTTTTTAATATTACAGCCGAAGGGTAGTCTGCTTCACCTCTATGTCCAATAAATTTTTCTTTATCCTTAAGTGTTGTTACATCAACACCTTTTAGAACTTTTAATTCACCATTTTGTACTGCTATACCTGTAATTTTTTTCCAACTAAAATCGTTTAAGGTGAAATGTGTATCTAAAAATTCTCTACCATATTTTATAACAAGTTCGCCTCTCTCAGGGTCATATCTTTGGGACATACTATCTTCCGACTCTTCAATTACATCAGTACCATAAAGAGAGTCATACAAACTCATCCATCTTGCATTTGCAGCATTCAATGCATAACGTGCATTCATTATCGGTACAACTAGTTGAGGACCAGCAATTGAGGTAATTTCATTGTCAACATTTTTAGTTTGAATTTTAAAGTCAGGACCTTCTTCTCTTAAATAACCAATTTCTTTTAAAAAATTTTTATAATCTTCTAAATTTATTTCATTTCCTTTGTTTAGTTTGTGCCAATTGTTAATCTTATTTTGTAGATCTTTTCTAAGATCTATAAGTTCTTTATTTTTAGGAGCTAATTCATGGACAACCTTATCAAATCCTTCCCAAAACTTATCAGGGGCTAAATTGGTACCGTTTAATAATTCTGTGTTTACAAAATTTGCTAAATTTTGTGAGACTTTTAAATTACCGATATTTATATAAGAATTAGTCATTAATTAGAGCTGATATATGTTTAGTTTAATCTAATTCAATCATTTTATTGCCTTTTTTTAATATTATGTGACTATATTCACATTAATTATGAAAAATTACTTAAGTTTTGAGACTGATATTAAAAATCTAGAATCTGAATTAGATAAACTCAAAGATCCTTATAATAAAGAAGATGGAATATCAGAAGTAAACACCTCAAAAATTACTGATACTCAAAATGAGCTAAATGAAAAATTAAAAGAAATTTATTCAAATTTAGATCCTTGGCAAACAACGTTAGTTGCAAGACATGAAGATCGACCAAAGTCAAAATATTTTATAGATAATTTATTTGATGATTTTATTCCTCTCTCTGGCGATAGATATTATGGAGAAGACAAATCTGTGCTTGCGGGATTTGCAAAATTTGATGGTAATTCAGTTTTAGTTATTGGTCAGGAAAAGGGTGATAACCTTGAAAGTAGAATAGAAAGAAATTTTGGAATGATGAGACCAGAAGGTTATCGAAAAACAATAAGATTGATGGAATTAGCTAATAAATTTAATATTCCAATAATTTCTTTTATAGATACTCCAGGGGCATATCCAGGCGTAGGAGCTGAAGAAAGAGGTCAAGCCGAAGCAATTGCAAAATCAATTGAATGCTGCATGAAATTAACAGTCCCAACAATATCAATCGTAATAGGCGAAGGTGGCTCTGGTGGAGCAATAGCACTTGCATCTGCAAGTAGAGTTGTCATGTTAGAAAATGCTATATATTCAGTCATTTCACCAGAAGGGTGTGCAACTATTTTATGGAGAGATCCAAAAAAAATGTTAGATGCAGCTAAGGCAATGAAATTATCTGCAAAAGATTTATTTGATTTAAAAGTAATTGATGAAATTATAACGGAGCCTGTTGGTGGAGCACATCGTGATAAAGAGAAGGTTCTGCAAAATGTTTCAGAGAGTATTAAGAAAAATTTAAATTACTTTAGAGATATGTCCTCTGAACAAATTTTAGAAGATAGAAAATCAAAATTCTTAAAAATTGGTAGAGGTAATGGTTTTATGAGTGATACAACCGAATTAAGCAATTTGAATAAATCAGATAATAATTTTCAATCTATTATATTTAATCTAAAAAACTCGAAAAAATTTATTTTTGGATTTGGAATTACAATAGTTTTAGCAATAGCAGCAATCTTTTATTTGTTATAAAGCTCCACAGCAGTTTTTATATTTCTTGCCTGTAGCTTCACATCTCTCATTTCTAGAGATTTTTTCATTTTTTTTTAAAAGTAATAAGCATTTAGGGTCATTAGAAACACTTTTAGAGATATCAGGTTTTTCTTGTGTTTGTCTCACTACCTTTAAATTTAAAAGTAGAGTTATAAAATCAATTTTAAGTTTATCAAGTAACACCTCAAATAAAGTAAATGCTTCTTTTTTATATTCGACCAAAGGATCTCTTTGTCCGTAAGATCGAAGTCCAATTACTTGCCTTAATTGCTCAAGATATTGTATGTGGGATTTCCAATTTATATCAATTGATTGTAAGAAAATTCTTTTTTCTATTTCTTTTGCTTGTTCTTCACCAATTTCTTTTATTCTATCATCCCTTGACTGGTTGAATTGATTTATAATTTCTTTTTTCAAATAATCATCAGACTTTGATAAAAATTCTTTTATTTTTTCGTCATTTATATTTTTTCCCAATAATCCTTTTAATTTATTTTCAAATTCTAAATTCTTGATATCTGTATTTTTTTTGAATTTAAGTTTTATACAATCATCAATAATTTCATTTAAGAAGTCATTAGAATATTCAAAAACATCATTGGAGTTCATGGCATTTTTTCGTTGAGAAAAGATTACATGTCTTTGATCATTCAAAACATTATCAAATTTAATCAAAGTTTTTCTAATATCAAAATTTCTTGCCTCAACTTTTTGTTGTGCTCTTTCGAGTGCTTTATTAATCCATGGATGATCAATACTTTCTCCATCTTTTAATCCAAGTTTTTCTAAAATACTATTCATAGACTCTGAGCCAAATATTCTCATTAAATCATCCTCTAAACTTACATAAAAAACTGAGCATCCCTCATCACCTTGTCTACCTGCTCTTCCTCGTGCCTGATTATCTACTCGTCTAGACTCCATTCTTTCAGTTCCTATTACAAATAATCCTCCTAGGCTCTTAATTTTATCTTTTTCTAATTTTAAACTTTCTTCATTTGTTGAATCTCTTTTTCCACCCAACTGAATGTCAACACCTCTACCAGATATGCTGGTGGTTATAATTACTGATTTTTCTTTTCCTGCATTTGCAATAATTTCAGCTTCATTTGCATGATTTTTTGCATTTAAAACTACATGATTAATATTTTCTTTCTTAAGTAGTTCAGAATATATTTCTGATTTATTAATGCTAGATGTGAATACTAACTGAGGCTGCCCTTTTTCATAACATTCTTTAATTTGTTGAATTATTGCAATATTTTTTTCTTTTTCTGTTCGAAATATTTGATCATTAAAATCTTTCCTAATCATTGGTTTGTTAGTTGGAATTACAACTACATTTAAATCATAAATTTCAAAAAATTCTTGTGCCTCTGTTAAAGCTGTTCCCGTACATCCAGATATTTTTGAGTAAAGTTTAAAATAATTTTGATAGGTAATTGATGCTAAAGTTTGATTTTCAGCCTGAATTTCAATTTTTTCTTTAGCTTCTAATGCCTGATGAAGTCCATCACCATATCTTCTACCTTCTAAAATTCTACCCGTTAACTCATCAATGATTTTTAATGATCCATCTTTAACAATGTAATCTTTACCTTTAGAGAATAAATGATTTGCTCTTAATGCTTGGTTTACATGATGAACTAAAGTTAAATTAGCTGGATCATAAAAGTTATTATTTTTTAAAATTCCAGCATCTGAAAATAGCTTTTCAACATTATTAATTCCTGAGTTAGTTAACAAAATATTTTTTTCTTTTTCATCTATATCAAAATCTTCAGAATTAAGTTGTCTAACTAATCTATCTATTGCAAGATATTGGTTTGTTCTATCCTCTGCTGCGCCCGATATTATTAGAGGAGTTCTTGCTTCATCAATTAAACAAGAATCTATTTCATCTACAATTGCAAAATTATGCTCTCGTTGAACCATTTCTTCATGAGAGAATTTCATATTATCTCTTAGATAATCAAAACCAAGTTCACTGTTAGTTGCATAGGTTATGTCGCAATTATAATTTTTCTTTCTCTCAAAATCATCTTGGTCATTGTTAATATAACCCGATGTCATTCCTAAAAAATTATAAACTAAACCCATTTCAATTGAATCTCTCTTTGCTAAATAGTCATTCACAGTTACAATATGAACTCCATTGCCACTTAAAGCGTTTAGATAAGCTGCAAGAGTTATGGTTAGAGTTTTTCCTTCACCAGTTCTCATTTCTGAAATTTTCCCTTCATGCAGAACCACACCACCAATTAACTGAACATCATAATGTCTTTCATTTCTTGTTCTTTTTGAAGCCTCTCTTACTAGAGCAAAAGCCTCAGGCAATATTTCATTAAGACTTTGACCATTACTAATTTTTTCTTTGAGTTCTAAAGTTTTCTTTGGGAAATCTTCGTTATTCAATTCACCTATTTTATTTTCAAGTTCATTTATTTTTTTTACAATCAATAATATTTTGTCTAATTCCTTTTGATTTCCAGATTTAAAGAGTTTTGATACTAATTTTAGAGGGTTTAACATTATATTTTGATTTAATATTATTTAATAAACATTAATATAATTATTAAATTTACAATTTAAATACAATGGGAATAAATTTTAAAAATCTATTTACCTCTCAAAAAAATAAGTCAAAGATGGGTGATTATCAAAACCTAGATCATATTGATGGTGTAGCAATTTCATCAATTTCAGCAAATTTATATAACAATTCTCGAGATGATTTAGTTATGTTTTATTTTAGAGATGGGGCTAATCATGCATCAGTTTATACCCAGTCTAAAATTATTTCTGAGAATATAAAGTGGAACTTAAGCATTAAGAATGAAAAAGTTTTTTCACTTTTAGTCAATACTAGAAATGCCAATGCATTTACAGGTCTAAAAGGATTTCAAAGTATGCAAAAACTTGCTGAATTAGTATCTTTAGGGCTAACTGAAAAACAAAAAGAAGACGATAATAATCCTTTTGAAATTACTTCAGATCAGATCTTATTTGGTTGTACAGGCACTATAGGTGAACCTTATCCATTTGAGAAAATTAAAAAAAAGTTACCAGAACTTTTTGATCAAATAAAATATACACAAAACAAGTATATTTGGACAAAAGCAGCTTTGGGTATAATGACTACAGACACTAAACCAAAATTAGCTATGGCTGAATGCAATATAGGAAGTTCTAGAGTAAAAATTTACGGAGTTGCAAAAGGATCAGGTATGATTCAACCTAATATGGCAACAACATTATGTTATATTTTTACAGATGCTAAAATATCAAATGATATTTTGAAAAAACTTCTAGTCAAAAATATTTCTAATACATTTAATGCAATTAGTTGTGACGGAGATACCAGTACTAATGATATGGTTGCTATTTTTTCAACTAATAAAGCTACCAATCAAAAGATTAACAGCATAAGTGATAAAAAAATTTTAGAATTTGATGAAAATCTTAACCAAGTATTGTTAGACTTAGCAAAAAGAGTTGTTGCAGATGGTGAAGGTGCATCAAAATTTGTTACTATTAATGTAAATAACTGTTCCACTGAAAGTGATGCAAAAAAAATTGGCTTTTCTATTGCAAACTCACCTTTAGTTAAGACAGCTATAGCAGGAGAAGATCCTAATTGGGGCAGGATAATTATGGCAATAGGTAAATCTGGTATTGATTTAGATTTATCAAAATTATCAGTAAAATTTGGTGAGCATAAAATAATTATTAATGGAAAACTTAATGATAAATATGAAGAAAATGATGTTAAAGAATATATGAAAAATTATGCAATTGATATCCACGTAGGTATTTCAACCGGCAAAAAAAAATTTACTACTTATACAATGGATTTGACTAAAAAATATATTGAAATCAATGCAGATTACAGAAGTTAGTTACTCTTGAAAAAAAAAAATATTAATTAATTCAAATCAAATGATTAAATACCAATTAAATTGTAAAAAATGTCATAAAAAATTTGATAGTTGGTTTTCATCTTCTAACGAATATGAAAGATTGAAAAAAAAGAAATTATTGAATTGCATTAGTTGCGGATCAATTAAAGTTGAAAAATCTTTAATGTCGCCAAACTTTTTTTCAAAAAATAATAAAATTACAACTCAAGATGAAAAAAAAGTATTAGAAATAAGAAATAAACTTAAAGAATATAAGAAATTTGTTGAAAAAAATTTAGATTATGTGGGAGATGATTTTGCATACGAAGCAAGATCCATTCATTATGGAGGCAAGAAAAGAAAAAAAGGTATTTATGGAAAAGCTTCAAAAGAGGAAATTAAAGATCTTTCAGAAGAAGGAATTGAAACCCAAGTGATACCTTGGTTAGAAGATAAAGAAAATTAATTTTTTAAATATTTTGCAATATAGTTAACAGAAGTATCTTTGCTTAAACTCCACTTATCTAAAATAGGATTATATTTCACTCCATCTGTTTTAATCATTTCCATTTTAAATTTTGATAAGATATTTCTTAAATTTTCTGGCGTGATAAATTTATCCCATTCATGAGTGCCAATTGGCAACCATCTCAAAATATACTCTGCTCCTATAATTGCAAAAAGGTAAGATTTAAGAGTTTTATTTAATGTAGCAACAAACATTAGTCCATTCACATTTAAAAGATTTGATGAAGTCTCTAAAAATAATTCAACATTTTCTACATGTTCAACAATTTCCATGTTTAGGATTACATCAAATTTTTCTTTTTTCAAATTTTCAGGTGATGAACATTTGTAATTGATATTTAAATTATTTTTTTTGGCATGAATTTTTGCAATCTCTATATTTTTTTTAGATGCATCAATACCAGTTACATTAGCACCCAATCTATGCATTGGTTCAGATAATAATCCGCCACCACAACCTATATCTAATATATTGATGCCTTTTAAAGGATACTTTTCATCATTTTTAAGTTTAAAATTTTCAATAATACTGTCTTTAATATATTTAATTCTTATAGGATTAAATTTATGTAGTGGTTTGAATTTACCTTCAATATCCCACCATTCTTCAGCCATCTTAGAGAATTTTTCTATCTCATTTTTATTTATAGTATTCATTTATTATAAGTTGTTGACATAATTGATTAGATGTATTTTATCAAATATTTAAAATTATAATTTTATTTATCAATGAAATCAAAAACATTAGTTCTCAAATTTGGTGGAACATCCGTAGGTTCTATTGAAAGGATTAAGGTAGTAAGTAAAATAATTCTTTCTCATAAATCAAAAAATACTAAAATAGCAGTTGTTTCATCTGCTATGAGTGGTGTTACAAATGAATTAATAAAAAAATCTAAATCGATAAGTAATAATTTTGATAGTGCGGAATATGATGCATTATTGTCTACGGGTGAACAAGTTGCTTGTGCCCTAATAGCTGGAAATCTAAAAGCTTTAGGTCATAATTCAAGATCATGGCTATCATGGCAATTGCCTATTATGACAGAAGGACAGCATTCAAATTCAAGAATTTCAAACATAAAGACTACAGAATTAAAAAAATTTATGAATAAAGGTGGCATACCTATCATTACTGGCTTTCAAGGAATTAATACAAATTTTAGATTAACAACAATTGGAAGAAGCGGCTCTGATGCATCAGCTATAATGCTGGCAAAATTTTTGAACGCAGATGAATGCATAATCTACACTGATATAGACGGCGTATATACTACTGATCCAAGAAATAATAAAAAAGCAAAAAAGATAAAAAAGATTTTTTATGATGAAATGCTTGAAATGTCTTCACTTGGTTCAAAAGTTATGCAACCAACTTCAGTACAAGATGCAAAATTAAACAAAATTGATATCACCGTCAAATCATCGTTTATAAGAAAAAAAGGAACATTAATTACTGGTAGTAAAAAATCTTTTAGTGATCAAATCATAACAGGAATATCATCAACGAAAGATGATGCAAAAATAACTATAGTTGGAGTTAAAGATAAACCTGGTGTTGCAGCAGCAATATTTAAACCGTTGTCAGACAATTCTATTAATGTTGATATGGTTGTTCAAAATATTTCATTAAATAAAAAAGAAACTGATATTACTTTTACAATAAAAGCCGAAGATCTGAGAAAAACTGAAAAATTGATTAAAAAAAATAAAAAAATTCAATTTAAAAAAATATCATTCGACAAAAATTTATCTAAAGTGTCAATTATTGGTGTTGGTATGATTACAACACCAGGCATAACTTATAGAATGTTTAAAGCATTAGCAAAAAAGAAAATAAATATAATGGTAATTTCAACATCAGAAATTAAGATATCTGTATTAATTTCCAACAAAGATATAAAAAAAGCTGTTGCATGTTTGCATACTGAATTTAACCTAGATTAACAATAATGAGCATAAGACCCTTCAGAGAGATTAAAAGAAGAAAAACGAAAACAATTAAAGTTGGTGATGTAAAAATTGGAGGAGATAATCCAATTTCTGTTCAAACAATGACAAATACCTTAACTTCTGATGCAAGCGCAACTATAAAACAAATTTTACAAATTCAAGAAGCTGGAGCAGACATTGTTAGAGTTTCATGTCCGGATAAAGATTCAACAAAAGCTTTGAAAGAAATAAAAAAAGAAGTGCAAATACCAATTGTAGCTGATATTCATTTTCATTATCAGAGAGCAATTGAAGCGGCAGAAAATGGAGCAGATTGCCTTAGGATCAATCCTGGCAATATTGGAGATGAAAAAAAGATAAAAGAAGTAGTTGATGCTGCTGTTTCTAATAATTGTTCAATTAGAGTTGGTGTAAATGCTGGTTCACTAGAGAAAGATATATTAGAAAAATATAAAGAGCCATGTCCAGAAGCTCTAGTTGAAAGTGCTATAAGAAATGTAAAAATTTTAGAAAATCAAAATTTTTATAATTTAAAAGTTAGTGTTAAATCCTCAGATATTTTTCTTTCAATTTCTGCATATGAACAATTATCTGAGAAAATCAATTATCCTCTCCATCTAGGAATAACAGAGGCAGGGGGATTTATTTCTGGCAGCATCAAATCATCAATAGGTATGGGAAAACTTTTATTAGCAGGTATTGGTGATACAATCAGAGTTTCATTATCAGATGATCCTGTTGAGGAAGTAAAAATAGGAAACGAAATTTTAAAATCTTTAAATTTAAGAAATAGAGGAGTAAAAATCATATCTTGCCCTTCTTGTGCACGACAAGCCTTTAAAGTTATTGATACAGTTAAGATTTTAGAGCAAAAATTAGCTCACATAAAAGAGCCTGTCACACTGTCAATTATTGGGTGTGTAGTTAATGGCCCTGGTGAGGCAGCCATGACAGATGTTGGAATTACTGGAGGCGGTAAAGGAAATAATATGCTATACTTATCTGGCGTTCAGTCCGAAAAAGTTATTTCAGAAGATATAATATCAAAAGTAGTTAATAAAGTTGAAGAAAAAGCCTTAGAGATAAGAAATAATAAATAAAAAAATGATACCAAAAAAAAATGTTGAAGATTTAATTTTAAAACATTCTAATTTAGAGAAAGAACTTGCTTCAGGTGAATTAGAAAATAAAGTTTTTGCCGAAAAATCAAAAGAATATTCAGATTTAAATGAAATAATTAATGATGCTAAAAGCTATATTTCTTTTGATAATGATCAAAAAGATTTAGAGAAAATTATAAATGACAAAGAAAGTGATAACGAAATTAAATTAATGGCAGAACAAGAGTTATCTGATTTAAAATTGAATCACAATAAAAATGAAAAAAAATTAAAATTTTTTCTTTTACCTAAAGATGAGGCTGACAAAAAAAATGCAATAATTGAAATTAGAGCTGGTACAGGAGGTTTAGAAGCCAGTCTGTTTGCAGGTGACCTTTTTAAAATGTATGAAAAAGTTTGTCATAAAAAAAAATGGAATTTAGAAATAATTTCTATTTCAAAAAGTGAAGCTGGAGGTCTTAAAGAAGTAATAGCAACAATTAGAGGAAATAATATTTACTCAACCTTAAAATATGAAAGTGGAGTACATAGAGTACAAAGGGTTCCAGATACAGAAACTCAAGGTAGAGTACATACCTCAGCTGCTACTGTAGCAGTTTTGCCAGAAGCAGAAGAAGTAGATGTAAAAATTAATGAAACAGATTTAAGAATAGATGTTTTCAGAGCTGGTGGACCTGGTGGACAATCAGTTAATACCACTGATAGTGCTGTAAGAATTACTCATATCCCAACAGGAATTTCTGTCTCTCAGCAAGATGAAAAATCTCAGCATAAAAATAAAGCAAAAGGTATGAAGATTTTAAGATCTAGAATATATGAATTAGAAAGGTCAAGAATAGAACAAGAAAGATCTCAAGACAGAAAAACTAAAATTGGATCTGGTGATAGATCAGAAAGGATCAGAACATATAATTTTCCTCAAGGAAGGGTTACAGATCATAGAATTAATTTAACTTTGCATAAATTAGAGGAATTTTTAGAAGGTGAAGCCTTTGATGAAATGATAGAAACTTTAACTCTTCAAGCCCAAGAAGAAAGCTTAAGCAGCTTATGATTATAAGAGACGTTATTTTAGAAGGATCAAATTTATTAAAAAAAAACAAAATTTTATCAGCATGTTTAGACTCTGAATTATTAATGAGTAATTTAATAAATAAAGACAGAAATTATTTATTAATGAATGATAATGATTCAATCAAAAAAGAGACATATTATAAATTTATTAAATTAATTGAAAGAAGATCATTAAATGTTCCTATCTCTTATATCATAAACAAAAAATTTTTTTGGAAACATGAATTTTTTGTAAATCAAAATGTCTTAATACCTAGGCCAGACACAGAAATTGTTGTTGAACAAGTATTAAGAGTAACAAAAAAGAAAGATAAATTTAAGATTTTAGAAGTAGGTGTAGGAAGTGGGTGTTTATTATTATCAATTTTAGATGAAAGAAGATGCTTTGAAGGTGTTGGTATAGATAAATCAGTTGAATGTTGTAAAATAACAAAAATTAACGCTGAAAAATTAAAATTAAGAAATCATATAAAAATTTTCAAAACTAGCATTGACAATTTTAATTTAGGAAAATATGATCTTATAATATCTAATCCACCTTATGTTAATAAAAGTGAGATATTAAGCTTAGATGTCGGTGTGAGAAAATTCGAGCCTAAACTAGCTTTGGATGGTGGTTACAATGGATTGTGTAATTTTATTAGTTTAATTAAAAAATCAAAAAAACTTTTAAATAAAAGAGGAAAATTGGTTTTAGAAATTGGTTACAAACAAAAAAAAAGTGTATCTAAAATTTTAATTGATGAAGGTTTTATTAATATCAAATGTGTTAAAGATTACGCTAATAATGACAGATGTATCGTCAGTACGAAAGGTTAATTAAATATGGTGACATTTAGAAGTAATAATTCACGTAGAGTAAAAAGAAACGATAGACCATTCAAAAATAATGGAGAAAGAAAATTTGGGAATAATTTTGCTAGCAATAACAATTTTCAAAGAAAATCACCAGGTAGGAATAATCACAACGCGCCAAAATTAATTGAGAAGTATATAAATCTGGCTAGAGAAGCTTTGTCTACAGGAGATAAAATTTTATCAGAAAATTATTTTCAGCATGCTGATCATTTTACAAGAATATTGAATGAACAAGAGAATTTTAGAAACAAAAAATATTCAAACTCAAATAATAAAGAAGATGGCTTCGAAGATAAAAATTTAGAAGATAATGAAAAAAAAGATACCAGTATAAACGATGATACTCTAGAAAAAGTTTCTTAAAATTAGTTCATTCTCATAATTTTCTCTGCCTTTAAAACATCAATTTTAATTTTTTCAGTTTCAAACTCTTTTCTAATATTTTTTGTTAAAATTTTACCTGATGGTAATTTTAGTTTTTGTGAATTTACTCTCTTTCCATTAATTATGACTTCATAATGTAAGTGTGGTCCAGTAGATTTTCCTGTCGATCCCACATAACCAATTGTTTGACCTTGTTTTACTCTCACACCTTTTTTAATGTTGCTCGCAAACTTTGACATATGAGCATAAACTGTTTGATATGTTTTATTATGTTTTATTTTCACACAATTTCCACCACCACCACACCATCCAGCTTTTAATATCACTCCATCACCTGATGCCATTATAGGTGTACCTGTAGGTGCTGCAAAATCAGTTCCTTTATGCATTTTATTATATCCATCTATCGGATGTTTTCTCATGCCAAAAGATGAAGATAATCTAGCACCATTTATTGGAGTTTTCATTAGAGCTTTTTTAATGCTTTTACCATTTTTATCATAATGGCCAGTGAAATTTTTCTTATCAAAAAAATACAACGAGTTATTTTCACTTTGTAAAATTAAATTAGCAAATATTATTTCACCTGTTTCTTGGATTTTGTTTTTTTCATTTACAAAAACCTCATATAAAATTTGAAAAGCATCATTTTTTTTGATATCTCTTTGAAAATCTACTTGAAAACCATAAATTCTCGCAAACTCTATTAATATATTAGCTGGGACATTGTTTTGATTAACAGCTGAATTGTATAAACTTTTTAAAATTATATCTTCAGTATAAATTATTTTTTTTTCTAATTTAGTAATAACATTGCTAGCTTCCAATGTACCTTGAGAAATATTTTTTTTTAAATAAAATTTTTCTGATTTTGAGATTGGATAAGTTAATTCTGTTATTTCGTTATTAGTTTGATCGATTATGACCGATATAATTTGATTAGGTTTAATATTTGAAACATCTATTTTTTCACTTAATTTTTTTTTTATTAATTCTATTTGAATATTATCTATATTAAGTTCAGATAAGATTTTACTTAGGGTATCACCTTTTTGAACTTTATATTTAATACTTTTAAATTTTGGATCTAAGGTATTGATTAAACTTTTTGCAGTCTTTTGGAAATAAACATTATTTATCAAACTATCATAATTATTTAATAAAGTTTTTGCTTTATGATTTTTAAAATTTATAAGTAAAACTGAAAAGAAAATTAGAATAATAAAAAATATTATTTCAGGTCTACTTTTTAAAAATCCTTTGATACTAATGATCATATATTGAAGAATTCATCTAATTTATTAAATATGTGAAAAAAACAAGTAAAAAGAACCTTTTTTTTATAATTTTTTTTTAAATTTGCTTGATTTCCTTTAATTTTGGCCTATAAGCATCGAACTTTCTCTGAAAATTATTGTTTTTACAATACTTTTGTGAGGATTTTTGGGCTTTTTTTAAGCTCTAGATATTTTAAAAGTTTATATTTTAAGAAGAGAAGTGTGGACGGTTAAGGTTACCAAAATTTGTCGTACACACTTCAAAACACATATGCATCTATTAATTTAGATATATATGGAAGCTAGTGTGCGCCGTTTTTAAACTTGAGAGTTTGATCATGGCTCAGAACGTACGCTGGCGGCACGCCTAACACATGCAAGTCGAACGAAGTAGCAATACTTAGTGGCAGACGGGTGAGTAACATGTAGGTATCTTCCCTTTGGCCTGGAATAACACGAGGAAACTTGTGCTAATACCGGATAAGTCTTTACGGAGAAAGCTTTATGCACCATTGGATGAGCCTGCACTTGATTAGTTTGTTGGTAGGGTAATGGCCTACCAAGACTGTGATCAATAGCTGATTTGAGAGGATGATCAGCCACATTGGGACTGAGACACGGCCCAAACTCCTACGGGAGGCAGCAGTGGGGAATATTGCACAATGGAGGAAACTCTGATGCAGCGATGCCGCGTGAGTGAAGAAGGCCCTTGGGTTGTAAAGCTCTTTCGTCGGGGAAGAAAATGACTGTACCCGAATAAGAAGGTCCGGCTAACTTCGTGCCAGCAGCCGCGGTAATACGAAGGGACCTAGCGTAGTTCGGAATTACTGGGCTTAAAGAGTTCGTAGGTGGTTGAAAAAGTTGGTGGTGAAATCCCAGAGCTTAACTCTGGAACTGCCATCAAAACTTTTCAGCTAGAGTATGATAGAGGAAAGCAGAATTTCTAGTGTAGAGGTGAAATTCGTAGATATTAGAAAGAATACCAATTGCGAAGGCAGCTTTCTGGATCATTACTGACACTGAGGAACGAAAGCATGGGTAGCGAAGAGGATTAGATACCCTCGTAGTCCATGCCGTAAACGATGTGTGTTAGACGTTGGAAATTTATTTTCAGTGTCGCAGCGAAAGCGATAAACACACCGCCTGGGGAGTACGACCGCAAGGTTAAAACTCAAATGAATTGACGGGGACCCGCACAAGTAGTGGAGCATGTGGTTTAATTCGAAGATACGCGCAGAACCTTACCAACACTTGACATGTTCGTCGCGACTTTAAGAGATTAAAGTTTTCGGTTCGGCCGGACGAAACACAGGTGCTGCATGGCTGTCGTCAGCTCGTGTCGTGAGATGTTGGGTTAAGTCCCGCAACGAGCGCAACCCTCACTTTTAGTTGCCATCATTAAGTTGGGCACTCTGAAAGAACTGCCAGTGATAAGCTGGAGGAAGGTGGGGATGACGTCAAGTCCTCATGGCCCTTACGTGTTGGGCTACACACGTGCTACAATGGTATCTACAACAGGAAGCAAGACGGCGACGTCAAGCAAATCCTCAAAAGATACCTCAGTTCGGATTGCACTCTGCAACTCGAGTGCATGAAGCTGGAATTACTAGTAATCGTGGATCAGCGTGCCACGGTGAATGCGTTCCCGGGTCTTGTACACACCGCCCGTCACACCATGGGAGTTGGTTCTACCTTAAGGCAAGGTTTCAAACCCTTGACCACGGTATAGTCAGCGACTGGGGTGAAGTCGTAACAAGGTAGCCGTAGGGGAACCTGCGGCTGGATTACCTCCTTTCTAAGGATGAATAAAAGTAAAATTTTATTCTAAATAATTTACAGGATAATGTTGACCGTCCTCATTTCTCTTCTTAAAGTTAAGTGTTTCTCTTGAATGGGGGCCGGTAGCTCAGTTGGTTAGAGCACACCCTTGATAAGGGTGGGGTCGAAAGTTCGAGTCTTTCTCGGCCCACCAATAAGAAAATTAAGGGGGATTAGCTCAGCTGGGAGAGCGCCTGATTTGCATTCAGGAGGTCAGCGGTTCGATCCCGCTATCCTCCACCAAACACTTAGTTATATTAAATCGTAAATAAAAATTATTAATATCAATATCTATATCCGAACATTAACAATGTTGTTATCAAGTTAATGTTCAAACAAAAATTTAATTCAACACAGAATTTTTTTCTGTGCATAAATTAAGCGTTTAAGGGCGTGTGGCGGATGCCTTGGCACTGAAAGCCGATGAAGGACGTGATATACTGCGATAAGTTTCGGGGAGCTGTATGTAAGTTTTGATCCGAAAATTTCCGAATGGGGAAACCCACCACTTTATGTGGTACTTTAAACTGAATACATAGGTTTAAAGAGACAACCTGGAGAACTGAAACATCTAAGTAACCAGAGGAAAAGAAATCAATTGAGATTCCGTTAGTAGTGGCGAGCGAAAACGGACTAGGCCAGCAATTATATTAAAAAAATTTGAATAGTTTGGAAAAGCTAACCAGAGAGGGTGATAGTCCCGTATGAGTAATGTTTAATATAATTCTTGAGTAAAGCGGGACACGTGAAATCCTGCTCGAATATAGGGGGACCACCCTCTAAGCCTAAATACTCTTCAGTGACCGATAGTGAACTAGTACCGTGAGGGAAAGGTGAAAAGAACCCCTATTAGGGGAGTGAAATAGAACCTGAAACCGCATGCCTACAATCAGTCGAAGCTCTTTTTAGAGTGACGGCGTACCTTTTGTATAATGGGTCAGTGACTTAATTTATTAAGCAAGCTTAAGCCATCTAGGTGTAGGCGCAGCGAAAGCAAGTCTTAATAGGGCGAATAGTTTAATGAATTAGACCCGAAAACGAATGAGCTTACCATGAGCAGGTTGAAAGTAAGGTAACACTTACCGGAGGACCGAACCAGTTGACGTTGAAAAGTCTTTGGATGACTTGTGGTAAGGGGTGAAAGGCCAACCAAATTCGTAGATAGCTGGTTTTCCGCGAAAACTATTTAGGTAGTGCGATGAATAAAAAGATGCTTAGAGGTAGAGCACTAAATGGGCTAGGGGGAAGAGATTCTTACCAAACCTAATAAAACTCCGAATGCTAAGTATTGTTCTTCATCAGACAGACTGTGGGTGCTAAGGTCCATGGTCGAGAGGGAAAGAGCCCAGACCACCAGATAAGGTCCCCAAATTATGATTAAGTGTGAAAGGATGTGGAAATTCCTTAACAGCCGGGAGGTTGGCTTAGAAGCAGCCATCCTTTAAAGATAGCGTAACAGCTCACCGGTCTAATAGAGTTTCTGCGCCGAAGATGTAACGGGGCTAAAATCATATACCGAATCTGTGGGTTTATAAAGTTTTAGAACTTTATAAGCGGTAGCGGAACGTTCTGTAAGCCTGTGAAGGGGTACCCGTGAGGGATCCTGGAGGTATCAGAAGTGCGAATGCTGACATAAGTAACGATAAAAGAAGTGAAAAACTTCTTCGCCGAAAATCCAAGGGTTTCTGCGCAAGGTTAATCCGCGCAGAGTTAGTCGGCACCTAAGGCGAGGGCGAAAGCCGTAGTCGATGGAAATAAGGTTAATATTCCTTAACCAGATGGTAGTGACGGATCTTGTAAGTTGTGAGTTCTTAATGGATTGAGCTTGCCGCGAAAAGGTTCCAAGAAATAGCTCCATCATTAGACCGTACCCTAAACCGACACAGGTGGATTAATAGAGTATATTTAGGCGCTTGAGAGAATGATGTTGAAGGAACTCGGCAAAATGCTTCCGTAACTTCGGAATAAGGAAGACCTTTTAGTAGGCAACTATTGGAGGGTGGCACAAGCCAGGGAGAAGCGACTGTTTATCAAAAACACAGGGCTCTGCTAACACGTAAGTGGATGTATAGGGTCTGACGCCTGCCCGGTGCTGGAAGGTTAATGCGATGGGTGCAAGCTCATTTCTGAAGCCCCAGTAAACGGCGGCCGTAACTATAACGGTCCTAAGGTAGCGAAATTCCTTGTCGGGTAAGTTCCGACCTGCATGAATGGCGTAACGATTTCTCCGCTGTCTCCAACATCAACTCAGTGAAATTGAATTCTCCGTGAAGATGCGGAGTTCGCGTAGTTAGACGGAAAGACCCCGTGCACCTTTACTGCAACTTTACATTGGTATTAGGAAAAACATATTTAGTATAGGAGGGAGACATTGAAGCAAAGGCGTCAGCATTTGTGGAGTCGACAGTGAAATACCTCTTTTGTTTTTCTTGGTATCTAACTGATTGCCGTCATCCGGCATCAAGACATTGTATGGTGGGTAGTTTGACTGGGGCGGTCGCCTCCCAAATAGTAACGGAGGCGTGCGAAGGTAAGCTCAGAACGGTCAGAAATCGTTCGTAGAGTGCAATGGCATAAGCTTGCCTGACTGTGAGACTGACAAGTCGAGCAGAGTCGAAAGACGGTCATAGTGATCCGGTGGTTCTGAGTGGAAGGGCCATCGCTCAACGGATAAAAGGTACGCCGGGGATAACAGGCTGATACTGCCCAAGAGCTCATATCGACGGCAGTGTTTGGCACCTCGATGTCGGCTCATCACATCCTGGGGCTGGAGCAGGTCCCAAGGGTTTGGCTGTTCGCCAATTAAAGTGGTACGTGAGCTGGGTTCAGAACGTCGTGAGACAGTTCGGTCCCTATCTGCTATGCGTGTAGAAGAATTGAGAGGAGTTGACCCTAGTACGAGAGGACCGGGTTGAACATACCACTGGTGGACCGGTTGTAGCGCCAGCTGCAGTGCCGGGTAGCTAAGTATGGACGAGATAACTGCTGAAAGCATCTAAGCGGGAAACTCACCTCAAAACTAGTTCTTCCAATAGAGCCGTGGTAGACCACCACGTTGATAGGCTGGATGTGGAAGCGCAGTAATGCGTGCAGCTGACCAGTACTAATAGCTCAATTGGCTTAATTTATGCACTGAAAAAAATTTTTGTTATTTATAAATAATTATATAAAAAATTATTGTTCTAATTCTCAATAAGAATTTCTAAGATATCCTTATCATTAATACTGACTGGATTATTACCAAGTCTTAATGTATTTATACCCCGCATTATATTTTCAGAGTTCTTTTTTATATTGATATTCAACTTCATAAAGTCATCTTCTAAGTTAGCTTTTTTTTTAATCAAAGATATTTTAGAATTAAAATCGTTTATATTTTTTACATCAAATAAATGAAATATTAAATCAAATCTCTTTTTTAAATCAAATGAAGTCTCTGATCTTTTTAAATTATCGAAGTTAAATTTGAAGAATTTTTCAAAAAACAAACTAACAGCATGCCCATGACTAATATTAAATAAAGATGTAAAAGGATATGATGTTGCATGTGGTGCAGTAGTTTTAGATATACTAATTGCTTTACCTGCTAAATTTGAAGCTATACTCATCTCAGTTGCGTTATTTATGTTTGGATCATTAATAAAAGATATAAAACTGTTAACAGAAACTCTTAAAGATTTCGAGGCATATTCAACACTTTTTTCATTAGATTTTCTCGATACTAAAGACTCTAAAGCTTGAGCGATAGCATCAAAACCCGCTGATGCTTTTATTTTATCTGGCGCAGAAATTAAAAATTCAGGGACAAGAAAAAAATAATCTGGGATTAACAATTCACTTTCAAACGAGTGTTTTATCCCGTCCACATAAATAACAGCATTAGACGTAACTTCAGCGCCAGAACCTGCTGTAGTAGGAATTGCTGCTAATTTTGTAAATTTTTTTTTAAATGGATATGAGTAATTTACAATTAATTCTGAAAGATCAGGTCTAATATCGATTAAATTAGCGATCTTAGCATAATCAATGACTGCTCCTCCGCCTATAGCTAAAAATAAATCAGGCTTAAAATCTTTCAACTCTTTAATAATTTCTATCAATTCTTCTAGTATTGGAATTTCAGATTTTTTATAAAATAATTTTATTTCTTTATTGATAATTTTTTTAAAAAAGTTTTTAGCTCCAGAATTTGCAAATGAATTTTTTCCACACAAAATTAAAATTTTTTTAAAACTTTTGTTGTTAACAAAATTTGAAATATCTTCTAGTGATGTAATCATTAATTCATAAATTCTTTTTTTATTTTGATTAGATCTTTGGGTCTAGGCAATTTTTTTATTTTGCTATTAGTTACTTTAACTTCCATAAATGATGCTGCCTTAATATTTAAAAAATTCTTTATTTTTTTTTCTAAATTTTTATGATTATAAACTGTATAAGATTTTTTAAAACCGAGACTCTTAGAAAGTTTTTCAAAATTAATATTATCAGCATAAGTGCTTTGTCCACCCACAGAATCATGCGTATTATTATTAAGTAATATGTATTTAAAATTATTTTTTGCAAAATATCCTGCTGTCTTTAGAGCACCTAAATGCATTAGTAAAGATCCATCACCATCAATACAAATAATTTTATTTTTACTAAATAATGAATAGCCAAGAGCCACTGAAGAGGTGTGTCCCATCCCCCCGACCATATAAAAATTATAAGTTTTATTTAACTTATACTTATTCACTAAATACATTATTTCTCTTGAATTATAGCCTGTACTTGAAATAATTTTTGAATTTATTGGTATATTTTGAAGCATAATTTTAAGGAAAGCTTCTTTATCGAGCTTATAATAATCTTTTCTAGAATTTTTTTTGATATCTTTTTCTAAAGTTCCTTGTTCTATTAAGCAAGCTACAATTGTTTTATTTTTTTTTGCAAACTTTATTTGCTTATCAAATTTATTTAAATCTTTATTAGTCCTAATAATAGTATGCTTAATATTTAATAAATTTAATAATTTTTGTGTAATTTCCCCTTTTACTTTATGCTGTGGTTCATCTTTAATTCTAGGCGATCCTCTCCAGCCGATAACTAAAATTAACGGTATGGAATAGACTTTTTTATGAGCTATTGAAATTAAAGGATTCAAAGCATTAGATAAGCCAGAATTTTGCATATATACACACGGAATTTTTTTAGTAGCTAGATAATAACCTATACCAAGTGAGATAGCTGCACCTTCATTAGTTGCAATGATATGATTTTTTTTATTCTTTAAAATTGAGCAAAACTCTTTTAGTACACTATCAGGCACACCTGTATAAAAGTCAGTATTATTTTTCTTTAAAAAGCTAATTAAAGCGTCAACTTTAATCATTTTTTATTAAACTAATTATTTCTTTTATTGAGATTATTTTTTTATCAACTTCAAAGGCACGACCTTGTTCCAAAATTGATTTAGCAGCATTTTGCATTGCTGGATATGCGGCTCTCAATAATTGATTGGCATAAATAACCATACTAAAACCATTCTTTATTAAATCTTTTTCATAAACTTTTGAATAAGTAGATGGTACACAAACCAAAGGAATAAAATTTTTACTTTTTCTAAATTTTTGAGCAAAAGCAAATATTTCTTTTGGTGTTTTTTCTTTGCTGTGAATAAGTATAGCATCAGCACCTGCTTTAGAATATATATCAGCTCTTTTTAGAGCATCATTAAGTCCCTTACCTAAAATAAAGCTCTCTATTCTCGCAATCACCATAAAATCATTAGATTGTCTAGAATTACAAATTTTATTTATTTTTTTTGCAAAAATATTAGGCTTATCCTGTTTTGTGCCTTTTTGATTTTTAAATAAAGAATTTTTTTTCAATCCAATTTTGTCTTCAATTATAACAGCTGATGCACCTGACCGTTCTAAAGATCTTATTAGAAATGGTATATGTTCTATCTGACCTCCATTGTCAGCGTCAAAAACCAACGGTTTTGTTGTGGAGTCCATCATATCATTTAAAGACGAAATACGGGCTGAAAAATCTAAAGATGAATTATCTGGTTTACCTTTTGTGGCCGAGTCTGTTAAACTTGAGGACCACATTCCATCAAACTCTACATCGATATTATTTTTTTTAATTTTGAGTTTTTCAATAATTAATCCTGTAAGTGAATTGTGTGACTCTAAAATACGAACTATTTTTTTTGATGAAAGAAGTCTTTTTAGTCTAGACACTCTATTTTGTGGTAGTGAACCAATTTCTAAGATTTTATTTTTAATAATTGTTGATGAAATATTTTTAGTATATTTTGGTTCAATTAATTTTCCAGACCATTTTTTTAAAGTTTTTATAACATCACTTCTAGTTTTTTTTTGAACACCAATTTTCCAATCATCTCCATGAACTACAAAATCGGGTTTTATAATATTCAAATTCGGGACATAACTTAAAGTATTTTGTGGAATAACTTTTTTAACGAATTTAATATTTTGAATTATAATTTTTCTTCTGTTATAATTTAAATGAGGTATATTTTTATATGAAGCTATTGCTTCATCTGTCAAAAGTCCAACTATAACATCACCAAGCTTATTTGCTATCTTTAATATATTTATATGACCTTCATGAATTATATCAACTGAAAGCCCAACATATACTTTTTTTTTATTTTTCATTAATTATTTAAAGATAATTATTTTATATATAAAAAAAAAAATATATCATCAATATTATAAGCTTTTTATTTATCAACTAGTGCTTTCGAAGTATTTTTACTTTTTTCCTTGTCATTAAAATATTGATGATACTTTGAACCATATTTACTTAATGAATATGTATAATATAGAACTCTTCTATTATTTTTAGTCTCATTTTTTTTTGATCTATGTGGACAAGTGTTTGAAAAAACTACAATATCTCCAATATCTAAATTTATTAAATTAAATGAAGTAATAGATTCTATCTGTTCTTTTAATGCAGGCGTACCATTATTTTTTGTATTTTTTATAAGTTCGTCAAAATTTCCATAATGTGCCTTAGCCAATTCTAAAGAACCGTTTTCTTTAGTACACTTATCAAGAGCAATTAATACATTGATAAAATAATCACCATATTCATACCAACCTTTTCTTTTTTTATTATCAGTGTCTATAAAATGAAAAATTCCGTCATAATGTGCAAAAAAACCTTCCCCACCAGGTGGCTTAGCATTAAATTTATCTTTAAATATTAGAAAATTTTTATCAAAAGTAACGTTTAAAAAATGAATAATTTTATTATTTAAATTATTAAGCTGGGTACCTTTGTCATAAAGTTTCTCAATGCGTCTAAGATTGTTATCTTTATCATAATATTTAATTGTATTTTCTGATTTTTCTATTTCATTAATTAATTGAGATATAAAAGATTGAGAAAAAAAATTTTTTAATAAAAAGTAACCATTCAAAGAGTATTGTTTTTGCAAGCTTAAAACTTCATTTACCATATTTTTTCTTTTTTAATAATTTGTTTATTTTCCATTTTAGCTCATATTCAAGACTAATCAGATTTTTACTAAATGTATTTTCAATAATTATGTCAGGTTTTTTTGGAAACTGTGGTTTGATACTTATACCTACTATATCTTTTTTATTTCTATATATTTTTTTTTTATTTTTACTAATTATTTTTTTTACGTTTGATTTTATATATATTTCAATATATTTTTTGATATTTCTCCTGTTCCAGTTCCTTGGTTTATCCATGAGTCCAACCAAAGAAAAAACGACATTTATTCCTTGATCAGTTAAAAATTTTGCAATTTTGGTAAATTTTTCTGAATTTGAAATTCTATCTTTGAATGAATATCCATGTAAATTTAAAATTTTCCTTAATGTATCTCCATCCAGGTGTACAGAAGGTCCACAATTTTTTAATATGTGAGGAAATAATTTCTTTGCCAATGTTGTTTTCCCTGAGCCAGAAAGTCCAGTTATCCAAAAGAGGATACCTTTTTTTTTAATAATCTTCATCTTTTACAATTAGTACTTTTCATGAGTAAAAAAAAGACTTAAAATTTCAAATATATAATATTTATAAACTAATAATTATACTAATATAGTTTTCGATCAAATGTGATCAATATATTTTGAGTAATTCAAATCGAATTTTTTTTTAAATAACTAGTAAGTTGCTAGAGATAATTATTATCTCCTTTAAAATAAATTTTTTTTTGATTATGTTCCTTGAAAAAAAATATCATTCATATATTTCTATACATAGATGATTTTTATTTCAGAAATTGGCTTAAATTATAATAATAATTTTAATCTTTGTTATGAATTGATAAAGCAATCAAAACTGTCTGGAGCTGATATAGCAAAGTTTCAGCTTGGATGGAGAGGAAAGCCGGAGGAAATAAATTTTTTAGATCAAAATAGAATAGCCCAATTATATGATTGGGCAGATTATTTTGAAATTGAGCTTATGTTTTCGGTATTTAATTACGATTCTTTAAATTTGATAAAAAAATTTAAACCAAAAAAAATTAAGATAGCATCAAGGACACTCATTGATGACATAAAACTTTGCCAAAAAATTCTAGATTTGGATATTAAAACTTTTATCTCATTAGGCATGTGGGAAGACCTAGAGAATTTACCATTCATAAATAAAAACATTATTTATTTATGGTGCAAATCAACATATCCAAATTCTTTAAATGATTTAAAAGAACTTCCAAAAAAGTTTGATGCTTTAAATCATGAAAAAATTCAGGGTTTTAGTGATCATAGTATAGGTATCGAGACAGCCTTAATTGCTATTTCTAGAGGAGCAACTGTCATTGAAAAACATTTTACATTAGATAAGTCAAATACCTTTATTAGAGATCACTCTCTTTCTGCTTCCCCAGATGAGTTTAGACAAATGGTAAATTTGGGAAAAGATATCCATAAAAAAATAAAAAATGGCGTATAAACCCAAAGTTGTACTAATAACAACTGATACCCTACATCATAGATATTTAATAAAAACCATAAATAGTAATAGTAATATTGAGCTAATAATTTTCTTTATTAAAGAGGAAAAAATTTTTTTTAAAGATAAATTTTCAAGAGCAGAATTTAAATTTGAAAACAAATTTTTTTTTAAAAATAAAAAATACGATATTAAAACTAATTATTTTTATTTCAAAAATGTAAATTCAAATAGATTAAAAATGAAAATTAAATCATTAAAACCCAAATTAGGAATCTTATTTGGAACCAAAAAAGTTAATATGAATTTAATAAATATTTTTGAAAAAAAATTAATAAATATACATAGAGGTATTATGGAAAAATATAGAGGACTGGATTCTGAATTTTGGGCATGTTATTTTAAAGATTATAAAAATATAGGTTCAACAATACATTTTGTTAATGCAGAATTAGATAAAGGAAGAATAATTTTTCAAAAGAGATTAAGAATAAATAAAAATATGAAAGCCTATCAATTAAAATCTTTAACAACCGAAATTGTATCCAAAAAAATAAACAATATTATTAATAATATTTTATCAAAAAAAATTACTACAAAAAAAAATCAAAAAATCGGAAATTATTTTTCTAAAATTGATATTCATTTAAAAAAAAAGGCCATAATAAATTTCAATTCATTTTGTCAAAATTTAATTAAATGATTTTTTTATGCTATCATGGTGTTACTAAACACAAATCAAAAAATATCGAAAATTTTTCAGGCAAACATTTAGATAAAGAAATTTTTCGTAAACAAATGGAAATATTAAAGAAAAAATGTAAAATTATAGATATCCACTCAATTTATTATCATTTAAAAAACAATATACCTTTTGAAAAAAATAGCGTTGCAATTTCTTTTGATGATGGCTTTGAAAATAACTTTTCGCAAGCAGTTCCAATTTTGAAAAAATTAAAAATCCCTGCTATTTTTTATATTTGTCCTCAGAATATTGAAAAAAAACAAATGTTTTGGGTTGATAAAATTGAATCCTTAATAATAAATACAGTGAGAAAGAGTATTTACTTAAAAAGTTTAAGAAAAAATTATTTGTTAAAAAATAATATCGATAAAAAAAAAGCTATTTTAGCAATAAAAAAATTTTGCAAAAGTCAATCTGTGAAAAAAAAAGATGATATTATTAATGAATTATATTTTGTCACTAAAAAAAAAAATTCATTAAAATTAATAAAAAATTATAAAATTGCATCATGGTCACAGATAAAGTCTACAGCTGAAAATCATCTATTCGAAATAGGAGGACACTCTATGGAACACAATATTTTTACCAAAATACCAAAAAATAAATTGTATAGTGAAATAAAAAATTGCATAAACTTAATTAAAAAAAGAACTGGAATAAGAGTAAAGCATTTTTCTTATCCAGAGGGAGAATACAATCAAAAAACAATTGATATTTTAAAACAGTTCAATATTTTAAGCTGCCCAATAGCAACAGGATTCTTAAATGATAAAAATACAAATTTATTTAAAATTAAAAGAGTTATGGTGGGATTTGACAAAACCAAATTTCCAAAGTTTTGATTTTTGAACCTTTCAGATTTTAATATTATACAAAAAAAATGAATAATAATAAAAAAGAAATTTCAAAAATATTAAATCTACCAATTTTAGTAATATCTTCTAATGCGCATAATGGATTGGATTGGGTACATAGTCTTTTAGATGGTCATAAACAAATAGTGATTCTTCCAGCATTTAGTTATTTTAGATTTTTAATTAGAGAAAAGATTAATTTAAAACTTTTTAAAGAAAAAAAAAAATTAATTAGACTAATTTCAAATACCTTACATAAAAAAGATTCTTATAATGTACCTAGAAGAAAATTTTTCAATAATACAAAAGAAAAAAATTTATTTTCTAAATTTTTATCAGAATTTTTTTATTTAAAAGAAATTAATTATGCAACCCTGTTTTACGGAATTCATTATGCATTTTTAAAAATGAAAAATGAGAATATTCAAAAAAAAAAGTTAATAATTTCCCACGAGCATATGACATGGAATCATGAAAATTACTTTATTTTTGATGATATAAAATTTCTATTTGTCATAAGAGATCCAAGAGCAGCATTTGCAGGTAGTATTTTACAAATGAAAAAAATTAATAAACTTAACTTTTTATATAGTCATCAAATGAATAAAATATTATTAAATTTTATTTATGGTTGGGATTTTATAAAACAGCAAAAGAAAAAAAATTTAAAAAATATTTATTTTTTTATAAATGAAAAAATGAATAAAAATCTAAAGTTTGAAATACTCAAGTTTTGTAAATGGAGCGGTTTAAGTTTTGATTCTAAAATGTTAATTTCTACTTTTAATAACAAGAAATGGAAAGGAGAATCCTCTTATCTTATGAAAGATAAAATTGACTTAAAAAAAAAAATACCAAAAAATTTTTATAAATTAGAAAATGTAAAAAGACGATGGTTAAATGTGCTTTCTACAAATGATATTAAAATAATTGAATCTTTATGCTATGAATACATGGAATTATTTGGTTATAAATCCTTATATATTAAGTCAAGATTACAAAAAATAATAAATTTACCAAAAATTGTATTATTTTATGTATTGCCCAGATCAGAAGTAAAAAAAACTCTAATTTTACAGTATCTAAAAAATATAATTAAAAGATTTTTTGTTGTTTTGTTAACAAAAAAATCTATTAAAGTTCTTTCTATTAAATAATAATTATGAAAATACTTGTTACTGGAAGTGCCGGATTTATAGGATTTCATCTATGTCGGAAACTACTTAAAAATGGACATAATGTAATTGGTGTTGACAATTTAAATAAGTACTATGATGTAAACTTAAAAAAAAGAAGAGTACAAATTTTAAAAACTAATTTTAAAAATAAATTTATTTTTAAAAAAATAGATATTTCCAAAAAAAAAGAATTTAAACCCCTAGTAAAAATTAAATTTGATATTATAGTCAACTTAGCAGCTCAAGCTGGAGTAAGATATTCTTTAGAAAACCCCCAAGCATATATAGATGCAAATCTTATTGGTTTTTTTAATGTCCTTGAATTTTCTAAAATGAAAAAAATAAAACATTTACTTTATGCAAGTACAAGTAGCGTCTATGGAGCAAATGAAAACTTTCCCTATAAAGAGAGAAATTCAGCAGATAATCCAATTCAATTGTATGCAGCAACAAAAAGATCGAATGAATTAATGGCTCACAGTTATAGTCATTTATTTAATTTACCAACAACTGGGTTAAGATTTTTTACAGTATATGGACCATATGGAAGACCGGATATGGCACTTTTTAAATTTACAAAAAACATATTAAATAATAAAAAAATTGAAGTTTATAATTATGGAAATCATTATAGAGATTTTACTTATGTAGATGATTTGGTTGATACTATAGCTGCACTCATAATTGAAATTCCCAAGAAAAAAAAGTGGAATAAAAAGAAACCTGACCCATCTTCAAGTACAGCACCATTTGAAATATACAATATAGGTAACAATAATCCTATTAAGCTAACTAAGTATATTGAAATTTTAGAAAAAGTGCTCGGAAAAAAAGCAAAAAAAAAATATTTAAAATTACAAGCCGGGGATATTAAAAAAACTTTTGCAGATAATACTAAAATAAAAAAAATATATTCAAAAAAATTTACTGATGTAAATGAAGGAATAAAAAAATTTGTGACATGGTATAGAGAATATTATAATGAGTAGAATTAATGAAATCATAGGTGTAGTAGGTTTGGGATATGTTGGATTACCATTGGCGGTAGAATTGGGTAAACATTTTAAAGTTAAAGGATATGATATAAGCCAAAAAAGAATTGAAGAAATTAAAAAGAACAAAGACTCAAATAATGAAATTCCAAAGTCAGAATTTGTAAAGTCAAAAAAACTCTTAGTTTTTAAAGATATAAAGGAATTAGTGGACTGTAGTGTAATTATTATAACAACTCCCACACCAATTGATTTCAAAAATACTCCAGATTTAAAAATGCTTAAAAACTCTACAATTAAAGTTGCTTCTATTTTAAAAAAAAAAAAGATAGTTGTATACGAGTCGACAGTTTATCCTGGTTGTACCGAAGAAGTTTGTGTTCCTTTATTAGAAAAATATTCTAAACTTAAATATAATAAGGATTTTTACTGCGGGTATTCACCGGAAAGAATAAATGTAGGTGATAAAAAACATAAGTTAGTAAATGTAAAGAAGATCGTAAGTGGTTCAAACCAAAAAACACTTAATTTATTAAGTAAAATATATTCAAAAATTATCAAAGCAGGCATCTATAAAGCCACATCTATTAAAGTTGCAGAAGCAGCAAAAGTTATTGAAAATGTCCAAAGAGATTTGAATATTGCGTTGATGAATGAAATATCAATCATTTTCAGTAAATTAAAGCTTAATACAAAAGATGTTATAGATGCAGCTGCAACAAAATGGAACTTTCATAAATATCATCCAGGACTAGTAGGAGGACATTGTATAGGAGTTGACCCATATTATTTGACTTATAAGTCTAAAAAAGTTGGATATGATCCAAAAGTAATATTATCAGGGAGAAAGATAAATGATTTAATGTATTTGGAAATTATTTCTAAAATTAAAAATAATCATAAATATAAAAAAATGAGAAAAAAAAAAAAAATTTTGATCTTAGGACTTGCATTTAAAGAAAATTGCAATGACATTAGAAATTCAAAAATTTTTGATGTAGCAAAATATTTTATCAAAGAAAATAATGAAGTTCATGCTTTTGATCCTAAAGTAAGTAGTAATATTTTTGAAGACAAAATGATAATTCACAATAAAATTGATAAAAAAAATTTTTTTGACATTATAATCATATCAGTACCTCATGATGAATTTATTGAATTAGGAATTAAAAAAATTAAGAAATTTGGAAAAAAAAATTCTATTATTTTTGATATCAAAAATACTTTTAACAATAAAAAACTTATTGATGAAACTTTATAAAATATGGCTATTAATAAAAAAAAAGTATTAGCTGTAATTCTTGCAAGAGGTGGTTCAAAAGGAATTAAATTAAAGAACATAGTGGATTTAGCTAATAATCCATTAATAAGTTATACAATTGAAGCTGCAAAAAACTCTAAATACATTGATGAAATAATTGTTTCAACTGACAATAAAAAAATAGCAAAAGTAGTAGTTGAGTATGGAGCCCAAGTACCTTTTTTTAGAGAAAAAAAGTTAAGTGGTGATAAAATAAGCTCAGTTGATGCTCTTCACGACGCTGTATTTAGATACCAAAAATTAAAAAATTGCTTTTATGATTATATAATAGAATTGCCATGTGTTTCTCCTTTTCGAGGACCCAATCATATAGATGAAGCTTTAGAAATATTGGCTAAAAGCAACAGAAATAAAATTGACAGTGTTACTGCTTATGTGAATACAGGTGAAAAACATCCAACTAGACTAAAAAGAATAAATAAAAGT
Organism: Candidatus Pelagibacter sp.; assembly: GCF_052049975.1. Taxonomy (GTDB): domain Bacteria; phylum Pseudomonadota; class Alphaproteobacteria; order Pelagibacterales; family Pelagibacteraceae; genus Pelagibacter. The sequence goes on from NZ_JBNGYZ010000001.1 coordinate 691,031, forward strand.
ACTATTTCAGATTTTTGTAAAGAGTATCCAGAAAAAAATCAAATTTCTAGAAGGCAAGATTTTGAACCATGTTATATAAGAAATGGATCTATTTATGCAATGACAAATGATTGTTTATTAAATCAAAGGAGTAGGCATGGTAGATATATGAAGCCCTATATAATGTCTCCCTTACATTCAATAAATATAGATGAAAAATTTGATCTTGTATTAGCAGATTCTTTAATTAAAAATGGTTATGCAGTTAATTTTCCAAAAAAAATTCAAAAAATAAAAATTTCTAGGCTAAGAAATAAAAAGAAAATTAAATTATTAGTTTCTGCTAATTTAGATTTTATACCAGAAATTAAAAAAAAAATGATTGAAAACTACAATTGTATTTTCATAAAAAATGATGCACATGCTACAAATATAAAAAAGGAAATAGCAGATGTAGATGGATGGATATGCTCACCATGTCCATCTTATAAAATTGATAAGGCAATTTTAACAAAGGCAAAAAAAATTAAATTTATTATAACCCCATCTACTGGTACCACTCATATTGACTTAGAATATTTAAAAATAAAGAAAATAAAAATAAAAAGTTTAAAAAATACTAAATTAGTTAATCAAATTTATGCATCATCTGAATTTACTTTTTTAATGCTAATGAATGCTTTCAAAAATTTTTATAATGGAGCTTTAAATGTTAAAATGGGATATTGGAGGCAAAATGAAGGATATTTGAGAGGCAATGAATTAACCAATAAAACTCTTGGCATTGTAGGTTTCGGAAGAATAGGTTCAAATGTTGCTAAGTATGCTTACTCAATGGGTATGAAAATTGGATTTTATGATCCAGATAAAAAATCTAAAAATAAGAATTTTAGAAAATTTCAAAATATGTTTGAAATGTTAAAAAAATCTGATGCAGTAATTGTTTCTGTCCATTTAGATCATTTGACAAAAAATTTAGTAAATAAAAAATTTTTAAGCTTTATGAAAAATGGATCTATTTTTATAAATTCATCAAGAGGTGAAATAGTAAATGAAAAAGAATTAATAAGATATTTGAGAAAAAATGAAAAATCTAAAGCAATCATAGATGTAATACAAAATGAGCAATCTAAAGAATTAAAAAAAAATATACTTTATAATTTTTCTAAAACAAATAATCAGTTGCTTATAACTCCACATATGGCAGGTTTGACATTTGAATCAGAGACAAAAGCTGCTATCCAAACTTATGATAATTTAAAACAAGTTTTGAGAGGTATGAGGTTTGAATAAAACATTATTTCCAGATATTAGCGTAATTGTCTGTGCATATAATCATGAAAAATGGATTGAAAGATGCATTAGAAGTATCATTAACCAGGTAAATATTAAAAAAGATAAATGGGAATTAATAATTATAGATGATAATTCGAATGATAGTTCCAAAGAAATTTTAAAACAGTACAAATCAATACATAATATTCATATTGTTACTAATAAAAGAAACTTGGGTTTGCCAAAGTCACTAAACATTGCTTTAAAAAAAGCAAAGGGTAGATATATCACAAGAGTAGATTCTGATGATTATGTAGCAAGAAATTATCTTCATATTTCAAGTTTGTATTTGGATATGAATCGTGAATATCAAGCAGTAGCTTCAGATTATGTTTTAGTAAACAATAACGAACAAATTATAAAAAAAGTGAACTGTTTCAAAAAGCAGATTGCTTGTGGAGTAATGTTTAGAAAAGAGTGTTTGTTTGATATTGGATTATATAATGAAAAATTTAAGATGAGAGAAGGGCATGAACTAAGAGTAAGGTTTGAAAAAAAATTTAAAGTAGGGAGGCTTGAATTTCCTTTTTACAAATATAGAAAACATGAATTTAATCGTACTAATGATAAAAATAAAACAGATCATTACGATAACTTCTTAAAAAATAAATAAAAAGCAATTATGAAAAAACACAATGCTGGAATAGTTATATTGCTTGCAAGAACAAAGATTTTACACAAAACCTTAGAAAATTTTTATGAAAATTTCAATTTTAATTATGATTATCCAATTTATCTACACACATTTGGAAAATTAACAAATAATGATTATTTGATCAATCTTAGAAAAAAATTTTCAAAAAATATTTTTTTGAAAGAAATTGAATACAAAGTTCCATCTCATATTGATGAAAAAGAATTATTTTATAATAGGACTTATAACAGATATGTTAGAAAAAATTTTTCTAAAAAAAGAATTGGTTATTTACACATGTTAAGATTTTCAACAAATATTACTTCATTTGGAAAGATTGGTTGTATGAGTAAAGATATGGAGAAATTTGATAAATTAATGAAATTTGATGATGAATCATGGTTTAAAAAAAGAATTAATTTTGATTTATTTGATATCTTAGAAGAATATCCAATGGCAACAGGATATGCCGATGGTGATGGTGTTTCTGTTCAAACAAGAAAAGAAACTTCAGAAAAAATGTGGGAATTTTTTGTTTCGTATTTAAAAAAGTATAAATATGAACCTAAAAATTTAGAATTAAAAGAAGCAGTTAGAAATAATAACAGAGATATTATTAATTCATTAAAATTTAAATGTGGTAACATGGAACTATATAATATTATAAAAATAAAAAACTCTCCTTGGCAAGAATATATTGAGGAAGTAAATAAATTTTCTGGTGATTACAAATACAGATGGGGGGACAACGAAGTTATTGGGTTGTTTGCCTTAACACATTTTGAAAAACCCTTTTATGATTATAAATTCAAAGAGAAAGGTATTTATTATCCATCTTTACCGAGTGATTATACTTTAGGATTTGCTCCATCACCCAACAATTATTTTAATATTCACAGTAACAATTTTATTGTTTCTTATATTTTTAAATTAATTTTAAAAATTAGAAAAATGATAAAAGGTTTATTTCCATCTTGATGATAAATAGATATATTCATCAAATATTGAATTTAATTTTAAAATAGCTTTATTTTTATCAGAAATTTTTTGATAAAAATTTTTACCATTTTCAGCTATTTTTTTATATTTTTGAGGATTTTGAATAAAATCGTCTAGTATTTCTGTTAATTCATTTGGTCTATTTAAGTCAAATTCTTTGACATATTTAGAATATTCAGTGTCCAATATATTTTTTGAATAAAAAATAGGTAACTGAAAATATAAGGCTTCAAGTAATGGTAAAGTTGTTCTAGCAACAAAAGTTGGCATGATGAGAGCATCACTGTTTGTGTAAATTGATATAATTTCATCAACTGTTAAAAAATTAAACATTTCTATATTTTGCTCAAGTTTATCTTGTACGATTTTTTTTTTAATTAAATCTAAATTACCTTTATTGTCACCAGTCAAAATTAAAGTAAAATTTTTATTATATTTTAATAAGTTTTTTAGTGCGTCTAATAGATATACATGATTTTTATGTGGCCAAAACTGAGCTGGATAAAAAAAAATCTTATTTTTTTTTTCTATATTAAATTTCTTAAAAATTTCATCAAAATCTTCTTTACTTTTATTTTCATATATTTCTGGTAGCGGAGTTCGAAAAGGCATAATGGACATTTTATTTTCATCACAATTGTAATGAACTTTCATATCCTCTAATGCTTTCTGGCTATTTATTATTATTTTATATGCATTATTTACAGTTTTTTTTAAAATTTTTTCTTTAGAATTATATGTTTCTATAGATTTGTATTCTGGGAAATAAGTATTGATTTTATGATTTATATCCCAAATATTAATCATAAAATTCGATTTTTCACTATTTTTAATAAGATTTACTAAATTAGATGGGCCTAAAAAATAAAATAAATCTATTTTATTTTTTTCTGAAATTTTATGAATTGAATTTCTAAATTTCAACTTTTTTAAAATAAAAGAAAAAAAATCAATTTCATCTAATTTGTTAAGAATTTTTTCAAAAAAATTTATTTGTATTAATTTACTTTCTATTTTGTGACTCCTCAAAATATTCTGAGTAGTTTTAGTTGTACAAAAATAAATTTTTTTAATATTGTTTTGATTGATATTTTTTACCAATTTAGCTGTGGCTAATGATTGATAAAATCCACCACCACCTTTTTCAAAAGAGTCAAAAATAATCGCTAAATTGATCATTTATATTATAATTGCTTAATACAGAAATAGACATTTACATATTTTATTATATTAATACAGCAATTAATGTTAGTTTTTATTAAAAAAAAAAAGTACGAAATTCTTTTTGTAATAATAATTTCAGCAATTTGCTCACTTGCATCATATTATTTTGGTGCATTATCTTATCATTATAAAATTTTTCCATTTAATTCAAAAACAAAGCAAATTGAACAAAAAACAAATTATATTGAAACTGCTAAAAATGATTTAATAATTCAGGAGTTTAATTTACCAGTTTACTTAAAGTATGGTGCTATAGATAAAATAGATAAATATATAATTTATGTCGATAACAATGCTAAGATATACTTATTTGATTTGGAAAAAAAACTCTTCAAAAAAATTTCATCTTCTGCATTGAATAATAACAAAAATTTATTTATTCAGAAATACGAGGAAGAATTGGGGACTGTAAGATTGCGTAATCTTTTTGGTGTAAGAGATATCTTTGTAGGTAAATTTAAAGGAGATACAAAGTTAATTTTATCATCTTTGGATTATAATAAAGTAGATGATTGTTATTCACTATCTCTATTTAAAATAAACTTAGAATCAATAAATGCTGATCTGTCAAAAGAAAAATGGTCAAAAATATTTACTTCAGAACCATGCATCAATGTAGATATTACACCAAATGAACTATTTGCAGCTGGATCTTCAGGAGGTAGAATTTTTCAACTAGATGAGGAAAATTTATTATTAACAATTGGAGATTTTTATTCTGATGGTGTAAATGGACCTAATTTAAGTCAAAGTATTGATAATGATTACGGAAAAATATTTAAAGTTAATATATTTACAAATGAAAAAAAAATTTTTTCTTTAGGTCATAGAAATCCTCAAGGTTTATTTATTACGAGTGAAAAAAAAATATTTTCAACAGAACATGGCCCAGAGGGTGGGGATGAATTAAATTTAATTTATGAGGGAAACAACTATGGATGGCCTTTTCAGTCATTTGGAACAGACTATAATAGTAAAATCTGGCCATTAAATAAAATTAATAGAAAAAAATTATTTAATTATCCATTATTTTCATGGGGTCCTGCTTTAGGAATTTCAAATTTAATTATATATAGTTCAGATTATTTTTTTGAATGGAAAAAAAATATTATAATCAGTTCACTATTAGGACAAAAATTAATTAGATTAGAGTATGATTATGAGAAAAATAAAATAATTTATATTGAAAATATAGATGTTAAGAACAGAATAAGAGATATAATTGAATTGGACGATGGTAGGATAGCTTTATTAACCGATGAACTTGATGCAAATGCTTTTGAGAATGTTCCAAAATTATTAATTATAGAAAAAAATCTGTAAATTAAATGTCATTTGCTTACGATTTAATTACAACAAACTTAAATTCAACAATTGATAATAAAAAAGCTTTTTTCTTAGGATCGTGGTGTTTAAATTGTGAATTAGAAAACAAAATAGATCCAAAAAAAATACTGGAATATCATTGGAACGACAAAAGAAAATTAGTTAAAGATTATGAATATTTAAGTAGATTACATCGAAAATTATTGAATGATATTTATATAAAATTAAATGAGCATCTTAAATCGGACTATAAAGAAATATTTTGGAAAATTTATTTAGGACCATGGTTAATGTATTATATTCAGACTTTATATGATAGATGGGAAACGATTAATAATTTTATCAATAAATATGGAAATAATTTCAAAACGGCAAAGTTCAATTATAATGAAAATGATTTTACCAACATAACATTAGATGAATTTATTCATAGTTTGTATTCTGATGAATATAATCACATAATTTATAATAAGATAATATTATACATATTAAATAATGAGAATAATTTTTATGACTATGAATTAAAAATTAATCCAAAAAAAAAACAAACAAATAATAATTCATTTAAATCGATTTTTATAAATTTTTTAACAAAAATTTTATCACCAATAACATCTAGACAAAAAATTTTAATTTTTGATACTTACATGTCAAAAATTGACGAAATAAATTTAAATTTTAAATTAAAACAGTTTCCTACAATATTCTTACCAAAACTTAATTTATCAACTAAAAATGTAAATAATTATAATGAGAAACTGAGAAAGAAAACTTTTAAATTTAAATTTAAAAATAAAAATTTTGAAAATTTTTTATTGGAAAATTTATATTTTTTCTTACCTACTCAATTTTTTGAAAATTTTTATTTTATTAAAAAGCAATCTAAAAAAATATATTTTCCAAAAAAACCTAAAATTATTTTTACATCTCATGGTTTAAGTAATTATACATTATCAAAATTTTATGTTGCTGAAAAAGTAAATGAGTGTTCAAAATTAATTCATGGACAACATGGAGGAGTATATGGATCAGATTTGTTTACTTCACACGAAGAGTATGAAAGATCAGTGTCAGATCTTTATTTAACTTGGGGATGGAAAGAAAATGAAAAAACTCACCCTGTTGGAATTCTTAAACCAATTAAAAAAATAAAAAGAGATGCAAGTTATGATAATTCTAAAAATTCTTCTCTGCTTTATGTGCTAAGATCTAGGTCAAGATATTCTGTAAATTTATTACATTCAGATATAAGAAGTTCACAAATGACAAAATATTTTGATGAAAATATTAACTTAATTTCAAAATTTGATAAAAATATAAAGAAAAATCTTATACTTCGATTACATTCAAGAAAATTTGGATGGGAAGAAAAACAAAGATTTAAAAGTAAATTTAATGAGATAAATATTGATGAGGGCTATCAAAATATATTTAATTTAATCAATAAGTCTAAACTTGCTTTATTTACATATAATGCAACTGGATATTTAGAAACATTATCAGCTAACGTTCCAACAATTATATATTTTGATATTAAACAAAATCCAATAAGAGCAAATTCTTTGATTTTTTTTGAAAAACTAAAAAGAGCAAAAATTTTTTTTGATGATATTTCTTATGCATCAATTCATGTAAATAAAATTTGGGAAAATATTGATAGTTGGTGGAAGGATGAGTTAACACAAAAAGCAAGAATACAATTTTGCCAAAATTTTGCTATGGAAAATGAAAATAAAATTCAATTTATAAAAAAAACTCTTGACGAAATAAAGTAATGATCTCTCAAATTTTTAACATAATATCAAATAAAGATAAAAAAAAAATAGTATTAATTGTAATTGGTCTTTTGATTATTTCGGTTTTAGAAATATTAAGTATAAGTGCTATTCCTGCTTTTGTGTATTTATTTTTAGATATGAGTCAATTCAAAATTGTACTGTCTAATTATAACTTAGATTTAGATTTTCTTAATAATAAAAATCAAGAAACACTTCTAATTTCATCTAGTATTGTATTGATATTTATTTTTTTATTAAAAGGTTTATTTATAACTTTATTTAATTTTTACCATTACAGCTTTAATTATGAAATTAAAAAAAATTTATGTGTAAAAATGTTTTCAAAATATATTGATGAAAAATATGAAATTATTAAACAAAAGAGCAATTCTCAAATCACAAGAGATATATTAATTGAAACTTCACATTTTATAGATGTAATAGACAATCTAATCTTATTGGCTAGAGAAGTTTTGCTGTTATTTGGTATTGCAATTATATTAGTAATGACTGATCCATTTGTAACATTAATTATAAGTGTATTACTATCATTAATAATTATTTTATTTTATTTTATTTTTAGAAAAACAATCAATGAAAGAGGAAAAATAGTCCAACATGAAAGAGAAAGATTATTTCAATGGATAAACCAAACATTTGGCTCAATTTTAGATATTAAAATTTTTAGTAAATATTCTTTTTTTTATAGTTTGTTTTCAAATTCAGTCAAAAAATACGAGAAACAAAATTTATTTATGAATTTTATTTCATCATTACCAAAAAATTTTTTGGAAATAATTAGTGTATCAATTATTCTGTTATTAATAATTGTTCATGTTCACTATAATAAATCCTTAATTTCTTTTTTACCTTTATTAACTCTATTGGTTATCTCACTTGTAAAAATGATACCTTCATTTAATAATTTGATAATTTCATTTAATATATTGAAATATAGAAAACCTTCTCTCGAATTAATTTATCAAAATTTAAAAAATTATAAAAATTTTAATATAAGTAGAAAAAAAAATTTACGAATTATAAAGACAGATAATATTATTTTAAAAGATATTTCTTATAAATATTCAGAAAAAAATGAATTTGTATTAAAAGATGTAAATCTTGAAATTAAAAAAAAAGAATTTACTGCTATTATAGGTAAAAGTGGTTCAGGCAAAACCACACTAATGCTATTATTGCTTGGAGTTTTAAATCCTACAAAAGGAAAAATTTTTTTAGACAATGATATCTTAAATGAAAAAAATATAGATGCTTGGCAACAAAATCTAAGCTATGTTTCACAAAGCCCTTACTTGCTAAATGATACAGTGAAAAATAATATTACTTTTGGAGATGAGATTAATAAAATTGACAAAGAATTTTTAAATAAAATTTGTGAGGTTACAAAAATAAATGAATTTACAAATAAATTCAAAAATGGCATTGAAACAATTATTGCTGATAATGGTTCAAATTTATCAGGCGGTCAAAAACAAAGAATAAGTATTGCGCGTGCGCTTTATAAGAAATCTTCTTATATTTTCTTTGATGAGGCTACTAATGCACTAGACGAAAAATTAGAAAAGGAAATATTAGAATTAATTTCAAAAAATTTTCCAGAACTGACTAAAATTTTGATCACTCACAGATTAAGCTCAATTAAGGATGCTGATAACATAATTTATTATGAAAATGGTATATTTAAACAAACAAATAATATTGATATAATCAAAACTAAACTAATTGATGTTAATTAAAAAATATAATATTAAATTTTTCAATATTAATTACTATTATTTATTTTAATCTATATGTCTCAACTTAAATATCCTTTATTGACAAATGCTTTTTCTAAGCAAGATTTAAGTGAAGCTATCAAGGTTGTTAAAACAGGACAAATCACTATGTCTAAAATTACGAAAAACTTTGAAAAAAAATTTGCAAAATTTATTGGATCCAAATATGCTTTAATGGTTAACTCTGGTTCATCTGCAAATTTACTCTCTGTATATGCAGCATGCAATCCGTATAGGAAAAATAGATTTAAAAGAGGTGATGAAGTTATTATACCTTCTTTATGTTGGTCGACATCATTATGGCCACTTGTGCAAGCTGGATTAAAGCCTGTGTTTATAGATATTAATCCTAAAACATTAAATATAGATGTTGAAGAATTAATAAAAAATATAACCAAAAAAACAAAAGTTATAATGGCTGTGCATGTTTTAGGGGGATCAACAAATATGCAAAAATTAATGAAAATAATTAAAAAAAAAAAAATTATATTAATTGAAGATACATGTGAAAGTTTAGGATCTAAGTATAATAAAAAATTTCTTGGAACCTTTGGAGATTTTGGTACTTACTCATTCTATTATTCTCATCAAATAAGCTCAGGTGAGGGAGGAATGATAGTTTGCAATAATTATAATGATTATTCCATACTACACTCTCTTAGATCTCATGGTTGGACGAGAGATTTGAAGATAGAAAAAAAATTTAAAAATATCGATAAAAGATTTATATTTTATAATATGGGGTTTAATTTAAGACCTACAGATATATCTGCAGCAATTGGTTTTAATCAATTTAAAAGACTAAAAAAATTTCAAGAACAAAGAGATTATAATAGAAAAAAAATAATAAATAGCATCAAAAATTCACCAAAATGGAAAGACCAGTTTTCATTTCAAAAAATAATAAAAAATTGTAGCCCAAGCTGGTTTGGACTGCCTATTTTTATAAATGAAAAATATAAAAAAAATAAAAAAAAATTCATTAACTTTTTAGAAAAATCTGGAATAGAAACGCGGCCGATTATAAGTGGAAATTTTATAAATCAACCAGCAATAAAGAAATTTAAGCTTAATAGAGAGAATAAAAAATTTCCAAATGCTCAAAGAGTAGAGGACACAGGTTTTTTTATTGGCCTACATACAGACAAAATTAGTGATAATAAGCTAAATTTTTTAGTTGATAAGTTGTTAAAAATTGAAAAGTTTAAATAAAAAACCTGTAATTGGAATAACTGGTTATAGAGGCGTACTAGGTTCATATTTTATAAAAAAGTACTCAAAAAAATTTAACTTTGCTAAATATAAATACGATATTTCAGATTTTAACAAGTTGAGCAACTGGTATAAAAAAAAAAAACCAGAATATTTCTTACATTTTGCCGCAAAGGTGCCAATTAGTTTTGTTGAAAAAAACTATCAAATATCAAAAAGATCAAATCTACAAGGAACAAAGAATTTGATTTTGTTGATTAAAAATGATCCTAATTTAAAATGGTTCTTCTTTTCTTCATCATCTCATGTTTACAAAAGATCTGAAAAAAAATTAAATGAAAATTCTATAACGGAAATGACTAATAAATATTCCAAAACAAAACTGCTGGCCGAAAGAGAATTGTTAAAATTAAAAAATAAAAAAATATGCATAGGTAGAATATTTAGTTTTACAAGTAAAAATCAAAATAAATTATTCGTCATACCTTCAATCTTCAAACAATTAAAAAAAAATGAAAATAAAATATTTTTTGATTTTGATTCAAAAAGGGATTTCATTCATATAGATGATATTTGTAGTGCGATTAATTTACTGATGTTTAAAGAAGCACAAGGAATTTACAATATTGGTTCCGGAAAATCTTATAAAATTATAGAGATTGTAAAATTTTTTTCAAAAAAATTAAAAAAAAAAATTTTAATAAAAAAAAAAAATTTAGGTAAAATAGATACATTAACATCTGATATATCAAAAATAAAAAAATTAGGATGGTATCCAAAATTTAAATTCAAAAAAATTCTTTTGGATTACTATAATTCAAAAAAATAATTTTAATTAAATTGAATTATATAAATTTATCAAATGCTTTGTATTTTTGTTCAAGTCAAAATTTTTTACAGATCTTTTTGCTTCATAAGCTAATGAGTTGAGTAATTTTTTATTTTTATAAATCTCTTCTATTTTATTTATAAAATTTTCTAGTTCAAATTTCTTAATTAAGAAACCATTTATTCCATTTTTAATTAATTCATTGACACCCTTAGTATCAAAAGAAATAATAGGAACTCCTGAAGCCAGTGACTCTACAAAAGTTATGCCAAAAGACTCTACTCTTGATAGATTAATATAAAGATTTGAATTTTTATAATGTTTAATCAAACTAGAACTTGGAAAGTAATCCTCTTCAATATTTTCAATATTTTCTATAACTTCAATACCATTTACGTTTTTATTCTTAATATTTTGTTCTAAAATTTTTGAAGTATTTTTACCAATTATTTTCCACTTAAAGTTTATTTTTTTTTTTCTTAAGAGATGGCAAAAATCTCCAATTAAATCAAAACCTTTTTTTTGTTCAGCGAAACGACCAACTGTTATCATGTTTAATATTTCTTGTTTATTTTTTTTAATATTTATTTTTTCAAATTTTTCAATATGAACTGTATTAGGGATATTTTTAATTTTACTTTTTTTTACATTAAGTTTAATTAAATCATTTTCAATATTTTGGGAAATAGAAATAAATTTATCAATATTTGTTAATGTTTTTTTTAAATAAATATCATATTTTTTATTAAGTCTATAACCATATTTAATTTCTGGATGTATTTGAATATCAACTCCTTGAAATGTTACAATTATTTTCTGATTAAATTTTTTGAGACAATTAATTAATATTAATGATTTAAAATTAATAAAATTAAAATGCCATAGATTATAATTTTTTTTGATTACTTTTTTTATCCAAAAATTTAACAAAAAACTGACATCAAAATTTAAGTAATACAAACAAAAATAAACCACAGATAAAAGGAAGTAATTTATTTTTATTATTTTATATTTATTATTTTTAATGTTTGTGTTTCTAAAAATATAGAAATCTATATTGTAATTTTTTTCAACAAGCTTGTTTGCAAAATTGTGAAATTGAACTTGTGCACCTCCAGGTTGAGGAAAAAAAACTCCTGAAACGAAAGCAATTTTCATCATTATTTTTTAAATATTTTAATTAAGATTTTGTAACTGATCGTAGCTATAAATAATAAAAATATGAAAATAAAATTTTGTTTATTGTGAATTCTGATTTTAAGTTCTTCAAATAGAATCGAAAAGTAAGAAAGCCTAGAAGACAAACCATTAGTTGCAAATTTTCCAAATATTTCCATTTTTTTAGTAGCCATGCCTTTGAATTTAGATTTTATAATTCTATAAAATAAATCTCTATCAGCAGAATATCTAAATTTTGTATTGTAAAGACCTATTTTAAATTGTGCATTTTTTTTAATAAAGAAACTTACAGAGTGTGAAGGCATAACATTAAATTTATACCATATTTTTTTTGGATAAAATCCATGATAAATTTTATAATGATTAATACTTCCAAACAAATAGTCTATATTAAATTTATTAAAGTATTGATTTACTATTTTTAAAGTATTTAAATAGTAAAAATCATCAGAATTAAGAATTCCAATAATATCTCCAGTCGCTAGCTTGATACCCTTATTCATTGCAAAATATAGCCCTTTATCTTTTTTACTTTGCCAGCGTATTATTTTTGATTTAAACTTTTTGATAATTTTAACTGTATCATCACTAGAACCACCATCAATGACTATTAGTTCTATTTTAGTTTTATCATATTTTTGATTTAAGACACTTTTAATACATCTTTCAATCGTTTTTTCAGAATTTAAACAAACTGTAATTATTGTAATTTTAAATTTTTTTTTCATCATTAATTAAATTTAAATAGTCATTGCAATTTAAATTTGTAAACTTATTAAGATTTTTATGTGCTATCTTTGATCTATTTACAGAATTAAGATAGTTATCCATAATATAAATTATTTTTTTCTGTAAATCATTCTTATCACCAATTTTAAATGTATATCCTTTATCATTTCCTATTATATCTGACACACCACTGCAATTACTTGCTAGGATTGGTGTATTATTATTTATTGATTCTAAGAGCACATTAGGTAAGCCCTCATAATAAGAGCTCATTACAAATAAATTCGCTTTCTTGTAGTATTTTGCAAGATTTTCATTCCATTTAATTATTTTAATAAAATTTAGATTTTTTATTTTATCTTTTAAAATATTCTCTCTATTTCCTTCGCCAATAATTAGTAATGAAATATTCCTTTTTTTTTTAATATTTATTACAGCATCAATAAGTAGCTCAAAATTTTTTTGTTTGACTAATCTTCCAGTTGAGAGAATAAAAAATTTTTTTTTATTTTTTTTTTTGGGAACAAACTTGTTAATCTTAATTAAATAAGGATTATAAATTAATTTAATTTTTTTTTTATTAATTAAAATTTTCTCTAAAGAATTTTTTGATGATGATGAAATTGCAATAATTTTATAAGCAAATTGATAAAAAATAACTTTTAAACAAAAAACAATAATTCCATTAAATTTGTTATCAGCATATTTTGTAGCACCAAAAATTTCTTCTGAGTTTCTGATTATGATCTTATTTTTTCTTAAAAAATTAAATAACAATAAAAAAAAATGGTTCTGCATAGAAAGAACAACATCATTTGGCTTTAATTTCTTTGATATTTTTAAAGCAAGAAAATAATTACTCATCACACTCGAAAGAAAATTTTTATTTTTTTTTTTTACAGTAAATATCTCTAAATATTTGGAATGTTTAAGTTTTTTTATGTTTTTATCTAATGTGAAAAGTAAAATTTTTTTTTTCTTTTTAACAAAAAAATTAATAAGATTAATAGAAATTTTTGAAACACCTCCTTTTTGAAACGAAGGTAAAAAAAAATAAATTTTATTAGATTTGTTAGATATGGACATACAAACTTATTAACTCAATTAATTCAGATATTAAACAAACTAGTCATTAAATTAAATTGATTTTTTTTATCTTAACCATATAAGTTATCAAACAATTTATGATTAAAAAAATTGCGAAATTATTTATATTCATACTCAATATATTAGATTTTTTTCTAAAAAAAATTAGAAAAAGTTCAATATTATACGCAATGTATGAACAATTAAGAGAAAATAAAATAAAAGTTAAAATTGATAATAATGAAATTTTTTTTCAAAGTCCAAACTCTCAAATAGATTTTAGGGTAAAGTCAATTTTTACAAAAGAACCAGAAACAATAAACTGGATCAATGAATTTGATGGTAAAGATTTAATATTTTGGGACATAGGCTCAAACATTGGATTATTTTCAATTTATGCTGGGGTTAAACATGAAAATATTAATGTATTTTCTTTTGAACCTTCGACTAAAAATTTAAATATATTAAGTAACAATATTTCAAAAAATAATCTTACAGAGAAAATAAAAATTATCCAATTACCTCTTACAGAAAATAAAAATCAAATATTGAAAATGTCTGAAAAAAACTTTTTTGAAGGCGCTGCATCTAATAATTTTGGTGTAGATTATAGTTTTGGAGGAAAAAAAATTAACTTTGAAAATCAATACTATATTTATGGAACGTCGATTGATAATTTAATTAATGAAAAAATTCTAGAAATACCTAATTATATAAAAATTGATGTTGATGGAATTGAGCACTTGATATTAAGAGGGGCAAAAAAAACTTTACAAAATCCAAAAATCAAATCAATTTTAATAGAAGTTCAAGAAGATTTTGTTGAGCAGTTTGAAAATATAAAAAAAATTTTAAAAGAAAATAACTTTCATTTGATATCAAAAAATCAAAGTGAAAGGTATATAAATCATCCTAAGTTTAAAAATTCTTATAATTATATTTATAAAAAATAACTATTACTGAATATAATAATTAATATTAATAGATTTTCTTAAAGCATTTTTTTTTTTGATTTTTTTTATATTGTGAAATGAATTATTTGTTTTCAAAAAACCAACCAACTTATTTTTTGTGAATGAAGATTGGTAAAATTTTTCAATTTTATCCTCGTATTTTAAAAATTCATTTTTATCCATAAATTTAGAGTCCCACAAACTTTCATTATTGCTATTGTCTTTAAATTTATAAAAACATGTTCCCCAATCTGTCTGATCATGATCTTCATGAGGAAAATATATCATAAGTGATATTAGCTTATTTATTTTATCAGTATGTAAAGGAATAAAACAATTATCTTTAATAATAGAAAATTCAAAACCTAATTTGACAACTTTAATATTAAAAAATTTTAAAAAAAATTTAAATAATCTAATAATTAATTTATTACTAAATGGGACCAAAAAAACTTTATCCAAATCTCTTCTTTCATAAATTTTATTAATTTCAGGTTTTAAAAGATTATAAATTTTTTTAAATGTTTGAGATTTATTTAAGTATTTATATAAATCTAGATAATGTTTATTTTGATTAATAAATTTAAAAAACTTATTACTTTCATTATTTAAATAATTTTTTTTTCCTATGTCAAAAGTATTAAAATATTTTTCCTCTGTAGGAAATCCATTCTTTAAATTATAATATATATTTTCATCAAGCACATTATTTATTTCAAAAATACAAAAAGGATCTGATATAAAAATATCCGACTCATTAATTTTATTTGGTAAATTAAAATTTATTTTTTTCATTTAATTTCATACATTTTATTTTTCAAAATTTTTGGATTGATAAAGTCCAGAGCATTTTTATGCAAAATAAAAAATTTTTTTTTTTGTAAAATAAAATCATAAGAAAGAGTTGAGAATTTTGATATAAAAATTTTTTTAAAAGTATATGATTTCAAAGTGTTAACTATTTTAATTTTTGGATTTTTATTAAAATTTTCTTTATTAATTTTAGTTTTTGGGTGGATTTTACAAATAAATTCTTCATTTTTAGAGTTTATTTCTATGTGATTTAGTATTTTATTGATAGTTTCCCTATAATCATGAAGACCAAGTATAATTAAAACTTTCTTTGATTTTTTTGAGATTTTAAGTTTTATTCGATCTCTTTTTTTAACATTGTTTATCAAATTAGCATTATTAAGTATTTTGGAATAAGAAATTTTACTTTGAGCAAATTTATAATTTATGTTTTTTGGTAAATATTTTTTATAATCTTTGTTTATTTTAATAAAATCAAACCACATTAAATTTTCACTAAATATTCCATGTTGAAAACCATGAAAGTTTATTTTTTTATTTAAATCATAAAAACTTTTTTTTAAAAAAAAACCGAAGTTATACTCAAAAAGGAAATAATTAATTTTATTAGGTTTAAATATTCTATTCGCTCTCATTATTGCGTTTTGCATACTAGTTAATTTAAAATAATTTAAATATGATATTTCTAAATAATCGAAAACAACTTCATTGATTTTAATCTTTTCAAAAAAAATATTTTTTTTAAAAGAATTTAAAAT
>NZ_JBNGYZ010000002.1:0-626065 GCF_052049975.1 Candidatus Pelagibacter sp.
ATAGGATATATACAGTAAGATTTAAAAAATCTAATATCTAATAGAATAATTTTTATTAAAATTATTAAATATAAATTTATTTCCTCTTTTTTTTCATAACATTTTAAAATCAATTTCAAATTAATAATTTTGATTATACTATAAAAAAAGGCCCACAATTAAAAATTGTGAGCCTTTAAAAACTAAGAAAGGGGAAAGAATTATAGTTTTTAAAACTGTTCTTCTTCAGTAGAGCCAGACATAGCTGTTGTAGAGCTTTGTCCACTACTGATTGTGTTTGATACAGCATCAAAATAAGATGTACCAACTTCTCTTTGATGTTTTACACTAGTATAACCATCTTTTTCTCTAGCAAATTCTTGTTGCTGTATTCTAGAATAAGCAGTCATACCTTCAGTCTTATATTTTTCTGCTAGTTCAAATATTGCAATATTTTGCGTATGAAATCCTGCAAGAGTAATAAATTGGAATTTGTATCCCATTTTACCAATTTCTTGTTGGAATGTAGCAATCTCTGCATCAGATAAATGTTTTTTCCAATTAAATGATGGAGAACAATTGTATGCTAATAATTTTCCAGGATATTTTGCATGAATTGCATCTGCAAACTTTTTAGCTTCCTCAAGATTAGGTGTTGCTGTTTCACACCAAATTAGATCTGCATAAGGCGCATAAGCTAGCCCTCTTGATATAGCTTGATCGATACCATGTTTTACATAATAAAAACCTTCTGGAGATCTTTCTCCTGTTAAGAAAGGTTTATCATTTTCATCATGATCATTTGTGATTAGTTTTGCAGCATTTGCATCTGTTCTTGCTAATATAATTAATGGTACATCAGCAATATCAGCAGCTAATCTTGCAGCTTTTAAGTTCTTAACCATTGTTCCTGTTGGAACCAACACTTTACCACCCATGTGACCACATTTCTTTTCACTAGCTAATTGATCCTCAAAGTGAACACCAGCAGCACCAGCTTTAATAAATTTTTTAGCAAGTTCGAACACATTTAATGGTCCACCAAATCCAGCTTCACCATCAGCAATTATTGGAAGCATGTAATCTACTTGGTTTTCTTTTTTCATGTCACCGTCTTGAATTTCCATGTGTTGAATTTGATCTGCTCTAATTAGAGCATTGTTCATAGACTCAACTAATTTTGGAGCACTATCATATGGATATAATGACTGGTCAGGATACATTTCTCCAGCACTGTTAGCATCTGCAGCTACCTGCCATCCACTTAAGTAAATAGCTTTTAACCCTGCTTTTGCATGTTGAACTGCATGATTTCCAGATAACGATCCTAGAGTATTAACATATGGCTCAGAATTTAATAAATTCCATAACTTTTGAGATTGGTGTTTACACATTGAGTATTCAATTTTGATTGAACCTCTTAATCTCTCAACCTCCTCAGGTGAATAATCTCTTTGTATACCGGCAAATCTTTTTAGATCATATGATACATTTTCTGCACTCATTAGGGCTATCCTATCTGTTAGTTGTTAAAAAAATTGTTTTTGAAAATTACTTTAAGGGGAGGTTACGATTACTTAGCTTCTTGGTCTTTGCTAGTAAGGTCGTTAATTCCACTTGAACCCCAATCGCAATGATCATCTCTCATGTAGATACCTTTGTTTTGGTGATGAGTATGCTCTTCAGCTTTAACGATTTGGTTCGAATTTTCGTTGTTATTTAATTTTGTGCTCATACTGAAGCTTTTAATTTACAAAATTTACAAATTAAAGATAAATCGACAAAAAGCCTTGTAAATAAACTAAATATTTTGTAAAATTAAATTTACAAAATTTACAAATAGTAAAAATGAGTCAATTTGATTTAAAAATAGGGCCAAAAATCAAGTCTTTTAGAAGACAAATGGGATTACAAGCTAACAAATTAGCTGAGGATTTAGATATTTCTCCTAGTTATTTAAATTTGATTGAAAGTGGAAAAAGAAAAATTGATGGGGATTTACTATTAAAAGTTTGTGAGATTCTAAATATCCAATTATCTGATCTTACATCTAAAGCAGATGTTAATTTACAAAACACAGTTTCAGAAATTTTAGATGATAGTTTGTTTGAAGATTTAGATATTTTAGGACCAGAAGTAAAAGATTTAGTAAGTACAAATCCAAAAATTGGAAAAGCAATAGTAAGACTTGGTGATATTTTAAAAAAGAAAGACCATGAACTAATAAATAAAATTGAAAAGATATCTGGAAAAATTGTAGATAATAGAAAAAACTCTTTTCCAGGTGAAGTTATTTCAGATTTTATTCAAGAAAATAAAAATTATTTTCCAAAACTAGAAGAATTTGCAAATAAAGTTTTTAATAAAGTACAAAAAAATAATAGAACTAGATATATTGCATTATGTGATTATTTAAAAAAAGAATATTCAATAACAGTTAAAGATATCATTCCAACAGAAGACAAGCCCTTTTCAAAAATTTATTTAAAAAATAAAAAAGAATTATTACTAAGTGATTATAGTTCATTAGAAACTAAAAAATTACATGCAGCAGCTCAAATAGCACAAGAGGGCGCTAGTAAAGAAATTGATGAATATTTATCTAAATTTAAATTTCCAAGTGAAGAATCTAAAAGATTAACAAAAGTAGCATTATTAAATTACTGCGGTGCCGCAATTTTAATGCCTTACAAATTGTTTCATGCAGAATGTAAAAAGTTAAAATATGATTTAGAGTTATTACAAAATACTTTTGCAACATCATTTGAACAAGTAGCGCATAGAGTAACTTGCCTGCAAGATCCAAAGTTACCAGGAATTCCATTTCATATGTTAAGAGTTGATATGGCAGGAAATATTTCTAAGAGATTTTCATTGTCAGGAATTGAAATTCCAAGATATGGTGGAGCTTGTCCAAGATGGAATGTTTATTCAGCTTTTACAAGACCAGGTGTTATTCAGGCAGCTGTAAGTAAAATGACTAATGGAGAAAAATATGTTTGTATTGCAAGAACAGTAGAAAAGGGTGTTGGAAGATTTGGTCAGGCAAGAAGTATTTTATCAATAGGATTAGGGTGTGATGCTAAATATGCAAAAGATTTTGTTTATACTGAAAATGCAAATGTAAATGATAAGTCAACAGAAATTCCAATAGGAGTATCTTGTAGAACTTGTGATAGATTAGATTGTTCGCAAAGAGCATTTCCACCTTTACATAAAAAATTTGATGTTGATATTAATACAAGAGGTGTATCAATATACGTAAACGATAATGATTAAATTTATAATTCCAGCTGTAATAGTTTTTCTTATTGTTTTGTTTTGGGAAAAGATAAATGAATTTATCTATAAAAAATTTAACATTAAAATTAATTATATTGTCATTACTATTTTCCTTATAATTATTGGCATTATTTCAACCTTGTTATATTACTAGGATAAATGCAAAAATTTATCCTGGTTATTTTAATATTATTTCATTCAAACTATCTTTTTGCATTTGATTTAAAAAGAGCAAAAGCTGAATTTCCAAAAAATGATTTTCAAAATAAAACTATTTTTTTAGACGAAATAATTTCAGGAGGACCACCAAGAGATGGAATACCTCCAATTGATAATCCTAAATTTAAAAAGATGGATATTAGTATGGGTTTAAATGAACCAGTAATTTATTTAGAGATAAATAATGAGGCAAAAATTTATCCAATTAGAGTTTTAACTTGGCATGAAATAGTAAATGATGAAGTTGGCAGGGTACCAGTTTCTGTCACATATTGTCCTTTATGTAACGCTTCAATAGTGTTTGATCGCAGGTTTGAAGATCAAATTTTAGATTTTGGTACATCTGGTAGATTAAGAAAATCAGACTTAATAATGTATGACAGACAAACTGAAACCTGGTGGCAACAATTCAACGGTGAAGGAATTGTAGGTGAATTAGCGGGTAAAAAATTAGAAAAAATACCAGCTTTAATTGTCTCTTTTGAGGAAGCTTTAAATATTATTAAAAATAAAGGATATGAGATTAAGATATTAAAAGGTAACGCAGCTAGAAGATATGGGGACAATCCATATGTAGGTTATGATAAATCGGGGTTTCCATTTCTTTATAGTGGTGGCTTACCTAAAGACATAAATCCAATGGATTATGTAATTGTTGTTGAAGATATTGCTTATTCATTATCACTAATTCAAAGAGAAAAGATTATTAAACAAAATGGGATTATTATTACTTGGTCAGAAGGTCTAAATTCAGCACTTGAAGAAGGTAAAATTAAAGAAGGCAGAGACTTAGGTTTTGTCAGAGTTCAAAAAGAGGTCGATGGAATATTACAAGATATTGTTTACGATTATACTTTCGCGTTTGTTTATCATGCTTTTCATGATGGAAAAAAAGTAATTCAAAATAGATAAGACCTTTTGTCTCTTTAAATAACAACATTTCTTACCATATATTTGCCATGCTAAACTTAAACTATGATATAATTGAAACAGATGGTGTTATTACCTTTAAGAATCAAAACACTACTTTAGGTTTTATTAGATATGACAATAGTGGTGAGGTTGAATATATATTTGTAAATCCTATTTTTAGAAAAAAAGGTTTAGCAAAAAAGTTACTTAAAATAACTAAGCAAAAACTGGGTAAAACTCTAATACCCCAAGAACCTATAAGTCCTCTTGGAAGAAAATTATTTCATTTAAATTAATTTATTTAAATTTTTTTTGAATGCCCTATAAGATCCAAGAATTAAGGAGTATTTATGAAATCATTATTAAAGATAGTATTATTATTTGTGACGTTTATTTCTATTCAAACCATTGCAAAAGCTGAACAAGCGTTAGTTGGTGTAGTTAATGGTATGGTTTGTATGGAATGTCAGAAAAAAGTTGAAGCTGCTTTAACTGAAAAAGCTGGAACCAAAGCAACTGTCGATGTTTCTTGGCCAGAAAATGTTGCTGTTGTAAGTTTTGAAGGTACAACTAACTTAACTGAAGTTGATTTTAAAAATGTTGTTGAGGGTGTCGGATTTTCAACAGGTAAAATTGTAAAAGTTGACGAACAAGTTAGAACAGCTGCAGACGGCGTTATTACACTTAAGAAGTTTTAATTGTTAAAGAATATTAAAACTGTAGATATCGTAAAATGGATTGCTACAGTTATTCAACTAATTGGATACGGTCTTACAGGTTTAGGTCTTTATCCAATTAATGTTGGGTTCTTTGTTGTAGGAATTTTTCTTTGGTTTGCTGTGGGAGTTATGTGGAAAGATAAAGCAATTATGGTTGTTCACATAGGCGCACTAGCATCAATTGTTAGCGGGTATTTATTTAGCAATTAATCCAATGAGAAAAATTTTCTGGTTCAGAAATGATTTAAGAGTAAATGATAATCAAGCTTTTCAAGAAGCTTGTTCTAATGGCGATGTTTTACCAATATTCATATTTGATAAAGATTATTATCTTTTAGATACTTCAAGCTCATTTCATTTAAAATTTATTAAAGATTCATTAGGAGAATTGAATAAAACTTTTAAAGAAAAGTTTAATAGTAAAATAAATATTTACTATGGAGAAACTTTAGAAATTTTAAAACACTTAACTGATAAATTTAAGATCAATGAAATTTATTCTAATATCATATTCAAAAATAAATACATAAATGATTTAGATAAAAAATGTTTAGAATTTTTTAATAGTAAAAATATTAACTGGAATTATATAAATCAATTTGGTGTTCAATTAAATCATCGGCAAAGATATCAATGGGCCAATAATTGGAATTCATTTATCAGTTCTAAAATTATTGAAAAAGAAATCAAATGTAATTTTTTATCAGATGATAATGGTATTGAATACTCATCAGTTAAAACGAATGAAATAAATACTGATTTTATTCAAAAAGGTGGAAGATCTAATGCTATAGATTTATTAACAACATTTCTTAATTCCAGATCAGAAAATTATCAAAAAGAAATGTCATCTCCAATTACAGGTGAAATTTCATGCTCAAGATTAAGCCCTCATATCACTTATGGAACATTATCATTAAGAGAAATTTATCAAAAAACATTTGAAAAATTAAAAGAGGATCTTTCTTACAAAGGCAAAAAATCTTTAGTAGCATTTAAAAGTAGACTTGCTTGGCACTGTCATTTTATACAAAAATTATATGATGAACCTGAATTAGAATATAAAAATCTTAATTCTGCTTATGACGGTTTAAGAGAAAATGATTTTAATGAAAATTTTTATAAAGCTTGGAAAGCTGGATATACAGGTTATCCATTTATTGATGCATGCATGAGATATCTTAATAAAACAGGCTGGATAAATTTTAGAATGAGAGCAATGCTAGTATCATTTGCTTCATATCAGTTATGGTTAGATTGGAAAAAAACGTCAAAACATATGGCAAAAGTATTTACCGATTATGAACCAGGCATTCATTATTCACAATTCCAAATGCAATCAGGAACAACTGGCATAAATTCAATAAGAATTTACAATCCCATTAAGCAATCAATTGATCAAGATCCAACAGGAGAATTTATTAAGAAATGGGTTCCAGAATTAAAAGAAGTACAAGGTAAACTAATTCATGAACCATGGAAGCTTACATATATAGATCAAAAAAGTATTAATCTAGAATTAGGAAAAGACTATCCAGTGCCAATTGTGGATAATAAAGTCAACACAAAAATTGCAAAAGATAAAATTTGGAATGTTAAAAAATCAAGAGATGCTAAAATTATTGCTGATCAAATATTAATTAAACATGCAAGTCTTTCAAGCAGGAGATAATGGAACAGATTAGTATTTACTTATCAGTTGGAATACTTGGGATAATGTTATTTTTTTCATTTGTTATTGCTCCTATAATTTTTAAATCTTTAGATGAGAAAAATGCCAGAGTTTTTATAAGAAATATCTTTCCATATTATTATTCAGTAAATTTAGGGTTATGTTTAATTGCTATCATTAATTATATTTATCTAGGATTAATTGATTTAGAATTTTATCTCATATCTATTATTGGAATACTTTTTGCCATTTCAAATTTTATCTTAATGCCTTTGATCAATAAATTTAGAGATACTAATCAAGATAATAAATTCAAGTATTCACATGCACTAAGCGTTATTATTAACTTAATCCAGATAGTGATTTTGATATTTCTATTAATTAGAAATTAATTTCTTTTAATTTTCTATTCAATCTTCTACAAGTTCTAATGATAAAAAAAGAATTTGGTTTTGGAACACAAATTAGAAAATCTCCATATTTTGATGCAACCGTTAGATGGGGAGCAAAAGATTTTTCAGTATATAATCACATGTATATCCCAAGGAATTTTGGCAGTCCTGAAGAAAACTTTTGGAACTTAATTAATGATGCAATTTTATGTGATGTGGCTGTTGAAAGACAAGTAGAAATAACAGGACCAGATGCGTATAAATTTATTCAATTACTCACGCCAAGAGATCTTACAAAATTATCTGTTGGGCAATGCAAATATGTTTTAATTACTAATCATGAAGGTGGAATTTTAAACGACCCTGTACTTTTAAGATTAGCAGAAAATCATTTTTGGTTATCTTTAGGAGATAGCGATATTTTATTATGGGCTCAAGGCGTTGCTATTAATTCAGGATTGGATGTTAAAATCTCTGAACCTGATGTTTCACCTTTACAACTTCAAGGACCAAACTCAGGCAAAATAATGCAAACGTTATTTGGTGATAGTATAAATGATTTAAAATATTATTGGTTAAGAGAATATGATTTAGATGGAATACCTTTGATTGTATCAAGAACTGGCTGGTCAAGTGAGCTAGGTTATGAAATTTATTTACGAGATGGCTCTAAAGGAGATGATTTATGGGAAAAAATTATGGGAGCTGGAAAAAATTATAATTTAAAACCAGGCCACACATCATCAATTAGAAGAATAGAAGGTGCAATGCTTTCTTATCATGCTGATGCAGATATTTATACTAACCCATTTGAGGTTGGATTAGATCGATTAGTAAGTTTTGATACGGACGTTAATTATATTGGAAAAGATGCTTTAAAAAAAATAAAACAAGACGGAATAAAAAGAAAACAAGCTGGGATTATAATTGAATGTGAACCTTTAAAAGGACCTAACACTACTTTTTGGAAAATATTAAAAGATAATAAACAGATTGGTAAAGTTACCTCAGCTGTTTATTCACCAAGATTAAAAAAGAACATTGCATTAGCTATGGTTAATATAGATTATTCAGAAATTGGTACAGAACTAGATGTAAAAATTGGAGATAAGAATTTTAAATCTACTATAGTTGAAAAACCTTTTTATGACCCCAAAAAGAAAATAGCTTTAAGCTAAGTAATTACTTTTTTTTATTTAATCCAAGTTTTGAACTGTGTCTAAATCTCATTACAACGATCGCAATAGCTATTAATAATATTGCTCCTGCTTCATACATTAATGATGAAGGATCCATTTCCTTTCCTTGAAGAATAATAAATCTAGATAGAGCTGTTATTGCAATTAATAAAGGTAAAGTAATACTTATTGATTGTTGTTCCCAGAAAACTCTCACCATTGCTAAAACTTCTAAATAAAGAAACATCAATAATAAATCTGCAAGAGTAATATCTCTTAATTGATACATACTTGAAATTTCAAGAAATACTGCAATTACAGTACTGATTAAAATAACAACTAATAATCCAAGTTGTAAATTTTTAATTAAATCTTTCATTTATCTTTTTTCTTTTGAGTAAACGGCAACCATTTTTCTGCTGCTGTTTTATCAGGACCATCATATTTAATCGTATATGAATTAGTGTTGTTTAAAACTTCAATTCCTTTTGAAAATACAAATATAAAGACAATTACAAAAACAATGATCATTATTTTAAATGGATCGTAATTTTTTGCCTTGAACACACTGGTTGATTGAGCTTCGGCACGATGAAACTGTTTGAACGTCATATAAACTGCAAAAATTAAACCTATGTGTGCAATAAATAATCCTGCCCATCCAAAAGCAAATGTTGTGTATGAAAAAATATAAAGGCTAAAAACTGTTGTCCAAATAAAACTTAAAACTAATAATATTTGTAATCTTACCGATCTTGGTAAAGATCTTAGATCATTTTTGCTATCATCAAATAAGATGTTAGCACTATCAACCATCCAGTTTTTTAATTTTTCCATAATATGATTCTAGTCATTAATTATTAAATTAATATTAAATAAATTAATTAAATATGTATAAATTACTTACATATGAGTAAAAAATTTAAAGCGATGGTGTTATCTTGTATGGATCCAAGATTCCAGCCATTAGTTTTTAATTATTTAAATAAAAAAGGTTTGAAAGGAAAATATAGTGCCTTCACTATTGCAGGTGCTGCAGTAGGGGTTACTCATAGCAAATTCAAAAAATGGCATGCAACTTTTATTGAAAATTTAGCAACATCTATTGAGCTTCATAAAATTGAAAAATTGATTGTGATTAATCATAGAGATTGTGGGGCTGCTAAAATTGCTAATGGCAAAAAAGAGTTTTCTTTAACAAATGAAAATCACATTCACAAAACTTCTTTTCAATCATTAAAAAAAATTTTAAAGAAAAAATTTCCAAAATTAAAAGTTGATTTTAATTTGATGGGCTTAGATAAAAAAGTTCAAAAGTTTAAATAACTATTGATTTCTTATCATTGGATAAACTTTAGGACTTAAATATTTTAGGTTTGTAAGAAGAATTAATAATAATGTTACTGATCCAATTGAAAAACCAAGATAAATCAAAACTTTAAAATCAAATTGCCAAACAAGTTCAAATATTTTTTCCATTATAAATTTTGAGCCTATGACTGCAAAGAATATAGCTATTAATATTACTGACTTAAATATAATTAAAAATTCAATTAATGATGAAAGTACAACTTCTTTTTTTGAAAAACCTAAAATCTTAAATACTAAGTTTTGATACTCTTTTACTTTTCCTTGTACCATGATTGCACTTGAGATCACTATAAGCCCAATTACAATTGTTACAGCAGAAATCAATGTTACAGCAATAAATACCTTATTTAATACTGCAGTTACTTTATTTAGGTAATCTGCAATTTTAATCATTGACAAGCTAGGCAAAACCTCAAGCATGTTTGTTTCATCAAATTTATTTACATCATTAAATTTGGCTGTTGCTAAATACTCATGCGGGATATTGTTTGCAAATTGAGGATTGAATAACATTGCAAAATTAATACTTAGATCTCTATAATCTACCGCTCTAAAATTAACTACTGTTCCATCAATTTCTCTTCCATAAATATTTAAAGTAAAGACATCTCCTAGTTTTACATTGAAATCTTTTGCAACTTTTGCATCTAAAGATATCTGAAGTTCATCTGGTTTTGATAAATCCCACCATTCACCAGCAGTTAAAGGATTATCTTCTGGAATATCATCTTTCCATGACGATCTTCTCTCACTTTCAATTACCCAATGGCTATCATTATCTGGAGTAATATAAGTACTTGGATTTATGCCATTTATTTTTGAAATTCCCGAGGAAACCATTGGTACAATTTCAATATTGGCAGTTGGATCCATATTTAAAATACCATTTTCAAATTTCTCTTTTTCGCCTTTTTGAATACCAACAAAGAAATAATCAGGTGCAATATCAGGAATAGATTTAGCTATTTCTCTTTTAAAGTTTGTTCCAACTAAAGCTAAAGTTAATAACAAAGTCACCCCTAATCCAAGAGACATGATTGTAATAGGTGTAATACTTTTTGAATGAGTAATATTTTTAATTGATACTTTTAATGAAATATTTGATTTTCCTTTAAGTTTTTTCAAAAAGAAAATGATTAATTTAGATAATAAAAAGAAAACTATTAGGCAGACAAAAAATGCTCCAAAATATCCTAGGCTATAAGAAGGTCTTTCTGAACCAATCGTAAAAATTAATACCAAGATAGATAATAATACAAAACTTAAAGCAACAGACTTTTTTGAATAATAAAATTGCAAATTTTGAAATACATTTCTAAACAGATTTGATGCTTTTACTTGATCAATTGAACTTATGGTTGGGATAGAAAATATAATTAGCACTAATAATCCAACTAAAAATATTTTTATAAAATTGATAATAGATAAAATAGGTTTTACATTTAATCCTAAACCTTCTGATAAATAATGATCAACAATGGGTACTATAAAAAAACTAAATCCATAAGCAAAAACAGTTATTACAAACAATAAAATAAGTAATTGAAGATAATATAAAGTTTTAATATTTGATGAGTAAAAACCAACTGCTTTTCTAACAGCAATGGACATGTTGTTTTGATTTATAAATGAAAGAAGAGTATTAGCTATTCCAATACCTGCAATTAGCATCGCACTTATTGAAACTAAAGATAAGAACTGAGAAAAATTATTAATAATTCTCTTTAATCCACTTGCAGAATTTTCTGGATAACGAAGTTTTACTTTTTCATCATCTTTAAAGATTGTCTCAATCCTTTTCTCAAGTTGATCGATATTATCTTCTTCATTAAATTTAACTTTATATTCATAGTTTAAAAAGCTTCCGATACCATTAAGTTTTAAAATTTCTAAAGTTTGCTTTCCTGCTAGTGCCCAATCACCAAATGCAACAAAGCCACTTACATCAGGAACTGATTTTACAATTCCAATAATTGTGAATAATTGATCTTGTACTTTTATTTTTTCATTAATTTTAAGATTTAAATTTTTTGATAAACTTTCATTAATTAAAATTGTATTTGGTTCATTTTGCATTCTTTCATAAGCACCAACAGGTTCATATAAAACTTCACCATATAAAGGATATTTTTCATCAACTGTTTTTATTCTCGTAAATAAAGATTTATTTTTTTCTCTATCAATTGTTGAGATCATTGTAGAAAACTCAATCATTTGAGAAATAGTTGCAAAATCTTTAACTTTATTAACTAATTCAAGATTTCCTTGATTACGATTATAATCAATTTCAATATCTCCACCTAATAAAGATTTAGCATTATCATTTAATTCTTTTTTTAAACTGTCTTCAATTGTAAAAATTGCACTTAGAATAAATAAACTAATAAAAAGTGTAACAATTATGCTAGAAATTTTTTTATAATTTCTGCTTAAATCTTTTAAAGCATATTTAAAAATTAGATTATATTCAGATGAATTATTTGATTTTTCCATCTTTAATTTTGATTTTTCTTTTTGCTTTATTAGCAAGTTTAGGGTCATGTGTTACCATGATTAAAGAAGAGCCTTCTTCCTTAACGTATTTGAATAAAATATCTGAAATCATTAATGAGTTTTCAGTATCTAAGTTACCCGTTGGTTCATCTGCTAAAATTAATTCTGGTTTCATTGCAATTGCTCTTGCAATCGCTACTCTTTGTTGTTCTCCACCAGATAATTGGCTAGGTAGATTGTTAAACCTATGACTTAAACCAAATCTATCTAATAATTTTTTTGCTTCTTTTTCAGGATTATTAAATTTATTTAACTCTAACGTTAAAGCTACATTTTCTACAGCTGTATAATTAGGGATTAAATAAAATGACTGAAAAATAATACCAATATGTTTTTTTCTAATTTCGGATACTTCATCTTCATCTAATTTAGTAATGTCTTGATCTTGAAAGAAAATTTTACCTGAGGTTGCTTTTTCAAGGCCACCAATAAGCATAATTAAACTTGTTTTTCCAGATCCACTTTCACCAACTATTGAAATTGTCTCTTTTTTCTTAGTTGTAAGATCAATATTTTTAAGCACATTAATGCTATCTTTACCTGTTTGGTATTTGAGATTTACTTTTTTTAATTTAAGAAGTGTGCTCATGAAAAAATTTTTTATTTATAATTTACTGATACTTTCTTTACTGACCTTTAAGGTATCTGCAATAGAAAAAGTTATTTTATTTGGCGATAGTTTAATGGCAGGATACGGTTTACCTAAAGAACACCATTTATCATTAGTTTTAGAAAATAATTTGAAACAACAAGGCTTTGAAGTTGAAATTATTAATGGCAGTGTATCTGGTAGCACATCTTCCGGAGGTTTGAATAGAGCAGAGTGGAGTTTATCAGAACCTGGAATTGATCTTATGATTTTAGGACTTGGTGCAAATGATATGCTTAGAGGTATTCAACCTAACGAAACTAAACAAAATCTTGATCAAATCATTAAAATCGCAAAAGATAAAAATATAAAAGTTATTTTAGTAGGAATGATTGCCCCAACAACTCACGGTGAAACTTACAAAAATAATTTTGATGCAATCTATCCAAATTTAGCAAAAAAATATAATTTACCTTTAATTCCATTTTTACTTGAGGGGATTGCTTTAAATCCAAAATTAAATCAACAAGATGGCATTCATCCTAATAAAGATGGTACAATGGTAATGAGTAAAACTTTGCAAAAAAGTATTATCAATAATATTAAATAATTATGAATGGGGCTTTATATAAAATAAAAGAAAGCAGAATTTTTCAATTTGTTGTAATTTCAATTATAATTTTAAATGCAATAACAATTGGAGTTAATACTTACGATTTAAGTGATTTAACAAAAAAATTAATAAACTATCTTGATTATTCAATTACTGTTTTCTTTGTTATAGAAATTGTTATTCGTTTTATTGGAGAGCCTAATAAAAAAGATTTTTTTAAAAGTGGATGGAATATATTTGATTCAACAATTGTAATTATATCTTTAATTCCAATTCCTAATAATTCTAGCTTTTTACTTTTAAGATTACTTAGAGTTTTTAGAGTTTTAAGGATTATTTCGGTTATACCAGAACTTAAAAAGATAATTGAGGCTTTACTTAACTCGGTAAAAAGAGTGTTTTATGTATCTCTTCTTCTATTCATCATTCTTTATATATATGCAACTATTGGATCAATTTTATTTAGCGAAGATATCCCAGAGCGTTGGAGTGATCTAGGGGTTTCAATGATTACTTTGTTTCAAGTTTTAACTCTATCAAGTTGGGAACAAGTAATGCTACCTTTACAAGATATATATTGGTGGGCTTGGATTTATTTCTTTAGCTTTATTATTATATGTGGAATTACAATGTTAAACTTGTTGATAGCTGTCTTAGTAGATGTTGTGATAAATCAAAAGAAACTATAGTTGCTAAGCGTAACTAATAAAAGCTACGCTTAACATCAAATATTTTAAGCTTTGTTCCCGTAATCAGTCATGTGTTTAGGAATTCTCTTGTTTTTTCCATACATGAAATGATTTTCCATATTCTCTCTATATTTACTTGCAGGAACTTTTAATCCAACTGCTTCAGCCGTTTCTCTAATCAACATTGGATTAGCACCACAACAAACACCAAGATAATTTATCTTCATATCATAAGCATCTTTTGCAAACTGACCCATTTCATATCTATTACAGAACATTGGATCTAGTGCAGTTGGAAATGTTCTCCCATGTGGAGAAGGACATTTACAGTTATCATAATCTGGAAGATTAAAGAAAGTAGGGTGGGCATCACTTGTTCTATAAGGAATTGGAAGTGCTCCTACATGACACTTAACTGCTGCTCTTATTTCTTTTAAGTACGGCATCATTGTTTCTGGTCCTCTAAAACAATTTAAACCAACTACATCTGCACCACGTTGCTCTAATTCTTTACAAGTATCAACAACTGACATGCCGTCTCTCATTTTATTTTCACCCATTGGAGAAATAGTAAGTACTGTTGGAAGACCTGACTTTTTCATTATCTCTAAAGCTTTGAAAGCTTCTTCTGCATAATAAAAAGTTTCACCAATTAACATATCAGCGCCTTCATCAACTGCCCAACCAATCATTTCAGAAAACATTTTCTCAACTTCTAGCTGAGCTTGTTTGTCATCCTCTTTCCAAATGTTTGAATTAGAAATGTTTCCAGCCATTAAATTTGGAGCCATTCCTTCAGGTGTATCCATTGCAACTTTTTTTGCAATTTTTAATGCTGATCTATTTAATGGCTCAAGTAACTCTTCTTTACCGATCACTCTCATTTTTTCTCTGTGACCATTGTAAGTAAATGCTTCCACCACATCAGAACCAGCGTGTTGAAATTCTCTATGAAGATTTTCAAGAACATGTGGATGATCCAAAGATACCATCGGTACAAATTCTCCAGAGGCCATATAACCTCTTCTTTCAATCTCAAATAAAAAACCTTCAGCACAAATAACAGGTCCTTTGTTTAAACGATCTACTAATTTATTAGACATATACATTTATCCTTTCTTATAACTTCAGCGGCAATTTTTGAGATGTCGCTTTAGCGTATTTTTTTAAGCGCCAGCAATTTGTTTTAAATCAGCGCTACAAGATTCTTATCAAATTCACCAATATTTTAAAAGTTTTTTTTAGTTACTCTTTAATTTAATATTAATTATGAGCTCAATTTCAGTCCTTGGTATTTTTGTTGCAGATCTGGTTTTTTTTGGAAAAGATATACCTTCTAAAGGTCAAAAAATATTAGGAAATGATTATAAAATTGGACTAGGAGGAAAAGGGTGCTTATTTTGCAAATAATGAGCAAAACTTTTTTATAAAGTCACATAATTTAAAAGAAAAAGTAATTGATACAACAGGTGCAGGTGATGTTTTTAACGGTGCTTTAGCTTATTCCTTAGCAAATGATACCAATATTAAAGATGCAATAATATTTGCAAATAAAGTTGCAGGTATATCAACAACAAGATTAGGTGCTGCTAATTCTGTTCCAACTTTAAATGAATTTGATAATTATCAAATATAAGTGATAATAAAATTAATGAAAAAATTTTTACTTATATTTTTTATAATATTTTCAACAAAATCATTAGCAAACAATACCGATATTGCTTTTGATGTTGATATTGTAATGGACTGTAAATTTGAAAAAGTAATAATTAATAATTCTGAATATAATTATAAAACACTGCTACCTGATCAAATTAAAAGAAAAGATTTAAAAAATTTAAGATTTACATCAAAAAAACCTGATACTTTAAAAGTAAGAAAATTATCAAAATTTTTAAATAAAGCTGATCTTGATTTAAAAATTGTGAACAAAGACATCATTTTAATTAGAGCATTTGATGCAAAAACTAATTATTCAGAGAGCGCAGTATTCACTAACAAAACAGGGGAATTTATTCATGAGATAACCAGAAATATTGATGCAGAAGAAAAAGAGAAAGAAAAAGATATTGCTTTTTACAAATGCACTATTAATAATGAAAATATCTAATCATGAAAAAATTTCAAAAAGGATTTTCACTTGTTGAGCTATTAGTTGTAGTAGCAATTATTGGTGTGCTCGCAGGTGTAGGTATTGTAGGTTACGAGTCTTATGTCGATAGTAGTAGAAAAAAAGTTGCAGAGCAAAATTGGACTACTGTTGTAAAAGCAATCGAGTTTGAACAAATTGTAGCTGAAAATGATTTAGGTTCAGCGATACCAGAAAAAGATAAAGATGGTAATTGGATTGATGAGGATGGAAATACCACCTCAAATAAGAGTGATGCGAGAGAAATTATAGCAGAAACACCATGCTTAACTTTTTTACATTCAATTAAAGAACACTTTAAAGATTTTAGAAATCCTTATTTAAAAGGTGATCTTGCCTTAACAAAAAAAGCAATTACTGTTGATACGCAAGGACAATCAAGTCACAAAGCAGGACAAATTCATTTAACTTGTTATAAAAATAATGGTGGTTTTGGTCAAGGAGCTGGTTGCCCAATTCCTAAAGCTAGATTTCATGCAATAGTATATTTTAAAGATAAAGGAAGATGGCATTATGGTGATGGTAGTTGCAATGGTGCTGCAAACAATGATGAGTGTGTAAAATTAAAAACTTTTGGTGGAGATTATTTTGCATCAGGAGATGGCGGAGCCTCTGCAGCACAAACTGATTGTGGTTGGGATAGCACAGACCACGGACCTTGGACAGTAACTAACAACATCAATGCTGACGCTAACTACTAGTCTTGAAAATTTATTTTATCTATTCAACTTTTAATAATTTAAAAAGTGCAAAGTCATTAGCATCTAAATTAGTTAAAAATAAACTCGCAGCTTGCACAAATATTATTCCAACAATTTATTCAACCTATGTTTGGAAAAATAAAACCTATACAGATAAAGAATGTTCAATGATTATAAAAACTACAAAATCAAAAGTAAAAAAAACTATAAACTTTATAAAAGCCAATCACTCTTATGAATGTCCAGCAATTAGCGCATTTCCAATCTCTGATACTCATAAAGAATTTCAAAAATGGGTTATAGATCAAACAAAATAAACAGTTTAAATTTTACATATAAATACTTACATTAAACTTATGTGTGGAAGATATGTTGTCACTAATCCAGTAGCTAAAACTGAAAAGTTAGTAAAATCTGCAATTCAGGTTGAAAATAATGAAAATTATAATGCTCATCCATATCAGAAACTTCCAGTAATTAAGAAA
The DNA here is from genome assembly GCF_052049975.1 of Candidatus Pelagibacter sp. GTDB lineage: Bacteria > Pseudomonadota > Alphaproteobacteria > Pelagibacterales > Pelagibacteraceae > Pelagibacter. The sequence continues at coordinate 17,504 of NZ_JBNGYZ010000002.1, forward strand.
TATAAAAATGGTAATACTTTAGAAAATTTAAAATGGGGAATTGTTCCAAGTTGGGCTAAACAAAAAGATTTTAAAGCTTTAACAAATGCAAGAGTAGAGACAATAGATGAAAAAGTTTCATTTAAAAAATTAATTCAACTTCATAGATGTGTTGCTGTTGCAGATGGGTTCTATGAATGGAAAAGGGAAGAGAAAGAAAAAACTCCTTATTATTTTATGCGAAATGATAAAAAAACCATTTTCTTAGCTGGGATTTATGAAAATGATGAGTTTTGTTTAATTACAGAAGAAGCAAAACCAAATGTCCAAGAAGTTCATCATAGACAGCCTGTTATTTTAAATGAGACAGATATAAATAGATATTTGAATTTAGAATTAACAGGATCTTCTTTTCTAAAAGAATGTAACAAGCCTGATTTAGAATTTTATCAAATTTCAAAAGATGTAAATAAGCCTACTAATAATAGCGTTTCATTAATTCAGAAAATTTAGAAATTGACTATAAAAGCTTGCTAAAAATAATAAATATTATAATTATCCAAAAATTAATCTGATGAAAAAATATTCATTATATTCTCTATTATTATTCTTCTTATCCATCAATCAAGCTCAGGCTTATATTGATCCAGTAACAGTTTCTTTTTTAGTAAAAGGAATTGTAAGTGCGATTGCAGCCTGCGTTGTATTTATTAAAGGTATAAGAGAAAAAATCTTATCTATATTTGGTTTTTCAAAAAAAAAGAATGATAAATTAAATGTTGATAAAAAAGATAAGTAAGAACTATCTCACTGCAAAGCTTTTACAAGGTTTGGCTTTAGCCTTATTTGCGAATTCAATAATTATACCTCACCTAACATCTGTTAATTATCATCCTTTATCATTTGAAGTATTATTTTTTTTTTCATCTATTTTTGTATTTTTTTTTATAATTGGATTTTTTTCTTATTGGAGTTTATTTATTATCTTTACATTTTTGCTTACTTATTGGTCTCTAGATAGTCTTTTTATTGAAAAGAAGTTTTTAAGAGAAATATTAATTTTGTGTTTATTAGTCTTTTTAAAATTTTGGACCTTAGATAGAAAACTTTTACCTAAGATTACAATTGTTTTTTCAATAGTTTTTATTTCTTTGTCTTCATTTAGTTTTGAAAACCGTATTTTGTTAGATGAAAAGATACAAAGTAAATATAATAATCCATTAATAAAACCAAAATTTTCATATCTTCATATCATTTTAGATGAACACGCATCTCTTCAGTTAACACCAGATCAGTACAATGATGAAATTTTCAATAAAACCTTTGAAAAAGATTATGTTTCAAATAATTTTAAAATCTATAACAAAACATTTACATATTACCCTAGAACTAAATCAACTTTAGGTTCACTTTTTACATTGTATCATAAAGAGGATAAGACAATTACAAAATATAATTTTTATTATCCTAATAATCGTTTCTCAGTAAGCATCATTCAAAATCTTTATTCACATAAATTAAAAAATAATGGATTTAAGATATCTTATATTCAATCTAATGGTGTTGAAATTTGTGATAAACATACAGCACATAAATGTGAAACATATTCCAGAGGTTCAAATATGAATTTATTTGAAAAATATGATTTAACTTACAAAGAAAGAATTGAAATAGCTTTGTTAAATCTTCACCAATACTACTATCATAAAGGAAAAGTAGTGATTTTATATAAAAAGATAATTGATATAATTAAACCAGACAAACCAGGTTATTATGGTTTTTATTCTAGACCATTAGCAAATTTGTATATTTTAGATGAGATTCATAATAGAATAAAAAACATTAAAGAGGGAGAGGCTTTGATTGCCCATATTTTATTACCTCATTATCCTTATGTTTTAGATAAAGACTGTAATTTAAAAAAGACTGATGATTGGACTTATCCTTTAAGGCACAAGATGAACAACAAATCATCTGCGTACCAAGGTCATTATGATCAATTACAATGCACTCACAAAAAAATGAAATCTATTTTGAAGGAGGCGGGTAAAAATGATAATTTAATTGTTGTTATTCACGGTGATCATGGGGCACGATTATTTAGAAACACAAAATATTCAAATAAAGATGATAATTTAGGCACAATAGTTGCAATAAAAGATAAATTTACAAATCCAATGTCTGTAAATGAGGATGTTGAATTACAAACAATATTTGTGAATTTCATAAAAAAAAACTTCATCAAATAATCAATCACTTCGATAATTCAATTAAATGCTCAGCAGCTTTTTGTGAGGAATCTCCCACATTAGAAATATAAGTATTTTCGAATTCTGTGACTTTATTTACATCAACGCTGTTTGTTGAGATTAAATTATTACATATAACTGGAAGGCTATCTAATTCTTTTATGTCTATAATTTTACCAAATTCTTTTTTAAAAACTTCGTTAATGCTTTCTATTTTAATTTCTTCGAAGTTTTTATTGTGAATTCTATCCATATAATTCAAATAAATTATCGGTCTTTTTAGTATTAAATGAAATTCTAATACAATTGCAGAATTATCTGTGATTACTATAGATGATTTTTCCATAGACTCCACATTGGAAATCTTCTGATCAAGTTCAAAATTTGGATTTTCAATAAATTTTGACCTAATTTCATCAATAATTTTTTTTTGTCTTTTAAAATGTTCTGGATGCGGCCTAAGTATTACACTGAAATTATTTGATAAAAGAAGATCAATAATCTTTATTGAATAGTCAGCAAATAAATTTTTTTCATTATGATTCCACGATGGTGCGAATAATATTTTTTTATTTTCTAGTTTTTCATGATGAATAGTTTTTTTTAAATAATCATAAAAAAAATTACCATTATTAATCATTAATTTTTTCTTTAAATCATATTTCTGTTCCATGTATTCCAATTCTTTTTTTTGATAATCACCATTTGTTAAAATAATATCAAAATTTTCAAATGAGGAATGCGTATAAACCTTATGAACGCTAGTAACAGAATGAAAAAAATAAACATACTTTTCACAATTTTCAGACAAGTCAAAGTTATTTCCAAGATCTGGCAGAGTTGTTATAAGAAACTTACATTCTAAAATTTTGAAAAAAACTCTTAAAATTAATTTATTCTCAATTAAATAACTTTTAAATTTTGATTTATAAAAGTCGAAATCTTTTTTATCAGATGTAACTAATATGACAGAATTTTTTTGGTATGTTTCCAAATTATTCATAAGCTCAATGTAATGAAATTTGTAAAAATTTGATTCTGAGAAAAATACAAACTTCTTATTTTCTTTTGAGAGATTATTAAAACTTATTAAATTTATTAATGAATTAAAGAAACTCATGAGGATTATTATATAATTTTTAAAAATTATTTTATAGTTTTAAGATTAATCATTATACTGAATAAGTAAAATATATGAATAAGTTATTAAAATTTTTTGATGCAACTTTAATTGATTTAGGTCGTCAATTTAAATGGACTTACTTGCCACCATTAATGGTTTACATGGCAGCTGGTATTTCAGGTTTGACAGGTATTGTTGGAACTTTTTTTGTAAAAGATTATTTAAATTTATCTGCAGCTTTTCTTGCTGGACTTGGTTTTTGGGCCGGTATTCCTTGGGCTCTTAAAATGCCACTAGGTCATTTAGTTGATCTTATCTGGAAGAAAAAAAACTATATGGTTTACTTTGGAGCATCATTGATCGCTCTTAGTTTACTGATTATGTATGGACTAATTATTCATACAGAATACATGTCCACATATCTAAAAGTTGAAACTTGGTTTGTAATCAGTGTGATACTTGCTCCAGTTGGCTATGTTGTTCAAGATGTTGTAGCAGATGCAATGACTGTTGAGGCAGTTCCATTATCTGATGAAGAAGGAAATGATTATTCAAAAGATCAAATAAAAGTAATGCATACAACGATGCAAACACTTGGAAGATTTGCGATAATTGGTGGAACAGTTTTGGTTGCTTTTATAAATGTAATTATATTTAGAAATGTAGAAAACTTAGAACTTGATCAAAAAATAGATTTATATGGATCTGTTTATATTTACGCTTTAATTATTCCAATTGTCTCTATTTTAGGAGTTGTTTTAGCAAACTACTTGAGAACTAAAAAAATTAAAGAGCTAAGCTCAAAAGGATTAGAATTTAAAGAGGAGAGAGGAGAAGAAAAAACAAAAGTTAACTGGTGGATCTTAGGTGGAAGTTTAATTTTTGTTATTTTTACTTTATCTATTGGATCTTTTAAAGTTCCTCTTGCTCAAGAAATTGTTTTCATTGGTTCTGTAATCATCATCTTGTTCTTGATGTTTAAACTTATCAAAGAGCTACCAGAGGAATTAAGACTAACAATTGTTGGAACAGCAGTTATCATTTTTGTATTTAGAGCAATGCCAGGACCAGGTCCTGGTCTTACCTGGTTTGAAATTGATGTTTTAAAATTTAATGAGCAATTTTTTTCAGTATTATCATTACTTGCATCAATATTAACATTAGCTGGGATTGTTTTATTAAGACCGTTTATGGCTAATAATTCAATTGCAAAAATTATAGTTGTTTTAAGTATTGCAGGTGCAATTTTATTTTTACCAAGTGTTGGAATGTATTATGGATTTCATAATTGGACAGCTTCATTAACGGGAGGTGTTGTTGATGCTAAATTTATCGCAATTATTAATACTGCTCTAGAGTCTCCTCTTGGTCAAATATCAATGATCCCATTACTAGCTTGGATTGCAAAAAATGCACCGGCTCATTTAAAAGCAACATTCTTTGCGGTATTTGCCTCTTTTACAAACCTTGCTTTATCAGCAAGTGCATTGGGAACTAAATATTTAAATGAAATCTTTACGGTAACAAGGGAAGTAAAAGATAAAGTAACAGGTGAAATTCAAACAACAGCCGATTATTCTGAGCTTGGAATTTTGTTAATTATTGTAACTTTATTAACTTTAATACTGCCCATCTTGTTCGTATTTATAATTAATAACAGTAAATACAAAACTACAGAGTAATTTATCTCTTTTTTTTATTTCTCTTACTTTTGAAAATAAAGTTTTTAGGTCTTTTTCTATTTTTAAATTTCTTTTTAAAATTAGATTTTTTATTATGTTCTTGATTATCTTTTGATTTAAACCCTTCACCTTTTTTATCTTGATTTTCTTTAGATCTAAATTTTCTACCTTTTTGACTGAAATCTTCTCTTGATTTAAATTTTTTATTTTTATAATCACGATTATCTTTAGAATTAAATTTCTTCTTACTTTTATTCTTTTTAAATTTTCCTTTAAATTTTTTATGCTTTTTATTTGATTGGTTTTTAACTTGTTCTTTTAGTTTAAAATCAGGGTCAATTAATTTTTGAATAGATCTCCACATGTTATAATCATGATTAGTCAAAAAAGTCATAGCAGATCCTTCTTTTCCAGCTCTTCCAGTTCTTCCAATTCTATGAATATAATCCTCAGGAACTTGAGGAAGATCATAATTTATTACATGCTGAATTAATGGAATATCCAAACCACGTGCTGCAACATCTGTTGCAACTAAAATTCTATTTTTACCAGACCTAAATCCTCTTATTACTCGATCTCTTTTACTCTGTCTTAAATTTCCATGAATGGCATCTGCAGAATGACCATCGTATTTTAATCTTTTAACAATTTTATCAGCTCCATGTTTTGTTTTAACAAAAACTAATATTGAACCTGATCTTTCAACTAATTGATTTATTAATTCATGATATTTTTTATCTGGAGTTATTTGAAAAGTTTCTTGCTTAATTTTCTCAATTGGAGTTGAAACTGAACCAATAGATATTCTCTCTGGATTTTTTAAATATTTTTCTGAAATTTTTAATATGTCATTTGGTAAAGTTGCAGAAAATAATAATGTTTGATGACTTTTTGGAATGTGTTTTAAAATTAATTCTATTTGAGGAGTAAAACCCATATCCAACATTCGATCTGTTTCATCTAAAACAAGGTATGTGACTTTATAAAGTTTTAATGATTTTCTCTCAATATGATCATTAATTCTTCCAGGTGTTCCAACAATTATTCTTGTTCTTTTTGTAAGTTGTCTTAGTTGCTTTTGCATACTCTCACCACCAATTAAGAGAGCTGAATTGATATTGATTTCCTTACTATTTAATTTTGTAACTGTTTGCATAACTTGAGATGCAAGTTCTCTTGTCGGACAAATAATTAGAGCCATTGCATTTTTATCTTTGATTAATTTATTAATCATAGGGACAGTAAATGCTAAAGTTTTACCAGTTCCAGTTTGAGCAGTTCCTAAAATATCTTTTCCAGTTAAACTTATTGGTATTGATTGGCTTTGAATGGGTGTAGGCGTTTTAAAATCTGCAAATTTAAGTGAGCTCTTTAACTGGTTTTCTAATGGGAGTTCGTTGAAATTGTTCATATATTATTAGTTGAAACAGGTGCTTATACTGTTTGAAAACAATAGCAATTAATCTTTTTAAAAGATCAAATTATCTTTAATTATATCAATATAACTAAGTTTTGTTATAACGCTCACTGAAATTTAAGGAGAAACAATGTTAAAAGTATATTTAGCCGGTGAAATTCATACAAACTGGAGAGAAGAAATAATTGATCATTGCAAGAAACAAAATTTAAAGATTGAGTTTACCTCACCTGTAACTGATCACCCTTCTTCAGATGATTGTGGTGTTGAAATACTAGGACCAGAAGAAAATAACTTTTGGAAAGATAGAAAAGGGGCCAACATTAATTCTATTAGAACCAAGAAATCTATTAATGATTGTGATGTGATCATTGTTAAATTTGGTGAAAAATATAAGCAATGGAATGCTGCATTTGATGCAGGTTACGCTGCTGCTTTAAATAAATCTATAATTGTAATTCAAAATGAAGACCATCAACACGCTTTAAAAGAAGTTGATGCTGCTGCAGCTGCAGTTTGCTCAAATCAAGAACAAGCAGTACGTATTCTTAAATATGTTTTAGAAGGCTCTTTAAAATAAAAATAATGAAATTGATAAGATTATTTTTTTTACTTACTTTTATAAGTACATCTAATTTATACGCAGAAATTTATAAACTAAATTGTAAGTACACAAAATTACTTGGAAGCAATAAAAGCGTTAAAACTTCTGTTTGGTATATAAATAATGAAAAAAAGATGATTGCTCTTGCTAAAATAAATAACACTAACGTCAAATACACTTCTAATAAATGGGATGATAAAAGTTTTGGTGTTAAAGATGACGAAGTATTTATCAATCGTTCTCAAATGAAAATCAAAAATAATATTTATGGAGTAGGTGTAGCCACCAATAAAGATACCAAAGAAATTATTTTAATGGCACTTAGTGAAGAAGGTTTAGATAAAGATCCAGTTTGGATTAAAGTACAAAAAGATACCGAAGAGTTAATTCAAAGAAGCAAAGAAAAAAAAGTGAGCGAAGCAGAATACAATAAGCAAATTAAAAAGATCTATGAATTAAATGATCAAGTAGTTGCAAAATGGTCAATAGAACAAACATGCTCAAAACCAATTAATGCAAAAACTAAAAAAAAAGATCCTCTTGATAAAGTTAAAGACAAGTTAAAAGAAACTTTAGATAAAATTAATTAACATAAAATGACTGAATTACTTGATCTAATTTTAAATGGATATTTAAGAATATTTGTTGGATTAGTAATAATTGGCTTAGTAGGATTTTCTTTATATTTTTCTTTAAAAAATAAATAATCTCTTATGGATAAAGTTATTCCAGTTTTATATATGATTGGAGTATTAATATTAGTGCTTCCAGCTTTTCTGCAATCTAATTCTAAATCAAAAATATTTTTTAAAAATTTATCAATTTGGACAATTATAGTTTTGATTATTCTATCAATAGCTTATTTTGTTAAGTGAGATTAAAATATAAATGAAATTAAGATAAACATTCCAATTAATTTCAAAGTCATACTTGTTACACCACCTTGAACTAACCAAACAGAAAATTTAATCCAAAAATTCTTCATATTAAAACATCGTTTTTTCTACTACATTACAGTTATAACTTCCATATGAACCTGAAATTCTATCTAGTGTATCAGGCTTGAAGTTACGTGGTTCACTAATTTCTTTTATTGTTTCACTTTTCCAAAATGTGATGAATTCTTTTTTCCATTCAACAACTTCTCTCTTAACACCATCAAGAATAAGTATTTCTTTTTCATCATTAATTATGAAGCTAGTTCTTAATTTAGTAGTGCTTTCACAAGATAAATAAATATCATCCGCATAAGTGTTAATGATACAAATAAAAAATATTATTAAAGATAGCTTGAAGATTTTCATATAATAAGCTTATCTTATATTGTTCCAAAAACTATTATTTATTGAATTGGAAATTCCATTAAGCCTAGATCTCATTAACTCATATTTTTTTTTAACAGTTTCATCTTTTTTTATTACAGCCTGAACATCTTTGTGTCTTCCAATCATAAATGCAAACATTTCAGCTTTATCCTCAGCTATAGAATTTCTCGCATATCTTGAGATGAAACCCTTAACAGAGTTATTGAGATAAAAACCTTTCCCTTCACCACTTAGACTTCTATCATATTGATTTGGTGAAAATTTTGACCATTTTGTATCTAGCATAAGTAACGAAAGTTCAGAATCTATTAAGTGATAAAATTCATGATGGAATGTTTTTTTAAGATGTTCTTTCTTAGAAGGGCTAGTGGCTAATTGCATTAGATTTAAATAAAAAACCCCTGTAGATTGATCAATATGACTTTGAGCGAAACCCAAAACATTAACATTTTTACCCCCAGAAATATTCTCACATATCATTACATATTTTAAACCTGACTCTTTAAGAAATCTTGTTGGATAAATTCTTATTTCATTAGAAATATAGTTTATAGCTTCATTATAATGAAATGAAGATATTGCTTTTTCACAAGTTAAACCATTGGCACTAGTTTTATAATTTTCATTTGCGACTAAAATATCTATACCACTAACTGATGATACTTTTTTTGATTTTATTTTTTTTCCAATTACATCTAAGTGTTGTTTAGAATTTATGAATTTTGCATAACGATTATATTTTTTGTTAATTGATAGATTTCTAAATCTCACTAAACAATCAACACCGCCACTTTTTTTGCAAATTGATAAAGCTTTTTGATCTATTTTTTTTTGTGAATCGTTTCCATATTGAATAAAAAACTTACCTTTTAAAGACTCAACGATAGATCCCTTGTAGTTCGAATTATTTTGTTTGCCTGACTTAATTTTCGATATGTATGATTTTATTTGTTGAATTCTATACTCAAAATATTTTTCATAATGATTACTACCCGCATAAGTATTGATTGTAGAGACAAAAAGTATTATCAGAGTTATCTTTATTACTTTCATTAATTTATTAAGTTTATAACAGATGAAGCCAATAGATTATATAGGACTATATCTCATAGTAATTGCAGCCTCTTGCATTGCAGTTAATTGGTTATTTAGGATATATTTCTGATTTGAAGTACTTAAATTGTGCAATCATATAAGATGTGATATAATTTAACTAAATCAAAACAATGCGTATAACAGAAACAATTGAACCATCATATTTTATAATAGCAGCAATTGGTTTTATAGTTTTAAGTTTTATTCAATACAAAAAATATGGGAAAACTTTAGAAACCAAATTTCTTTCTGGTATGGCTGCATTTTATGTAATTTGTTTTTTGTTTTGAATTTTTATTAATTTTTCAAATGAGATAAAACTTGAGTTGTTTCATATTTATGTAATATACGTGATATAGCTTAACATATGAACTTTTTCCCAGCCCTTGCAGATTTTGTTCTTAAGAGAAGAATAGTAATTGTTATTTTTGGTTTCTTAGTTGCATTAGGACTTATGGCGGGAGCACCTAATCTTAATTTCGATACTGACGCTAGAGTTTTTTTTGATAAAAATAATCCAGATCGGATTGCTTTAGACAAATTTGAAGCAGCCTATTCAAAAGATGATAACTTAATTTTTATAATATCTCCAAAAGATAAAAATATTTTTACTGCTGAAACATTAAAAGCAATTGGTCAATTAACAGAAGAAGCTTGGGTTCTTCCATATGTAAGAACTGTAAACTCTTTAACTAATTACCAAAATAGCTATGCTGAAGAAGACAGTCTTGTTGTAGAAGATTTAATCACTGACATAGATAATATTTCTCCTGAAGATGTTGCAAAAGCACAAGAGGTAGCAAACTCTCGGATTGAACTTAAAAATACTTTTATTAATAACGATAACTCTATTTCACAAGTAAATGTATTATTCCGACTTCCTGGAAAGAATGCGATTGTAGAAGTACCATTTGTTATGAGTGAGGCCGAAAAGTTAAAAGAAAAATTTGAGGCAAATAACCCCAACATCAAAGTTAGGTTAGCTGGTTTTGTGCCATTAAACAATCAATACAGCGAGTCAGGACAAGACGACTCAGTTACTCTTACACCTTTGATGGTTGTGGTCATATTAATCTCTGTTGCAATAATTTTGAGGAGTGTTTTTGGAGTTGGTTTAATATTTATTATCATCATTCTTTGTGCCGGATCCTCATTGGGTGCACTAGGTTGGTCTGGAACTAATATCAATAATGCTACTGTTGTTGCTCCACTTATGGTGATGATTTTAACTGTGGCTAGCACAGTTCATATCTTATCTTCAGTTCGTCAGACAATGACTATTACTCCAGATCGAAATGAATGGGTAAGGACAGCAATTATTGATCATGGTCCCGCAATTACTGTTGCTTGTCTTACAACAGCCGTAGGATTTCTTTCTCTCAATTTTTCTATCTCTCCTCCTTTTAGACAGCTTGGAAATATTGTCTTTGTTGGTGTGATTGCAGCTCTTTTTTATACATTAACAATGCTTCCCGCACTAATCAGTTTGTTACCTATGAAAAAAATAAGTTCACAAGCGTTTATGGATAAAGGAATGTCTGGATTGGCAGAGTTTGTAATAAAATGGAAAAATTTTCTTTTGATTTCAACTGCTTTAGTTGTGGTGGTTCTAGTTTATGGAATTACTAAAATTTCATTAGAAGATGATTTTTTAAGATATTTCGATAAGAAATATGAATTAAGACAATCAATTGATTATTATGAGGAAAATTTTGGAGGTCTTAATGCACTTGAATATTCTATTAATTCAGGAGTTGAAAACGGTATAAATGATCCTGAATACTTACAAAAGGTTGATGATCTTGTTAATTTTATTCGGAACCAACCTAAAGTTACAAGTGTAAGATCTTATACAGATGTCGTAAAACGATTGAACCAAAACTTTAATAACGACAATCAATCATTTTATAAAATTCCAACTACTGAACTTGAAGCAGCTCAATATCTTTTTCTTTATGAATTGTCACTTGGTTACGGGCTAGATTTAACTGATCAAATCAATGTTAATAAATCTGCTCTTCGTATAACAGCAAATGTTGCTAATACCACAACTAAAGAATTTTTAAATTTAGATAAACAAATTCAAGAATGGTTCAAAGATAATGCACCTGAATTAATGACAAAATCAACTGGACCTTCTCAAGTCTTTTCACAAATTTCTTCAAGAGATGTACCAGCAATGCTGAAAGGAACAGGTTTTGCTCTTATTGGTATTTCATTTATCATTTTAATTGTAATTCGAAATATTAAATATGGACTAATGAGTTTAATTCCTAACTTGTTACCTGCTGCAATGGCGTTTGGGTTGTGGGGATATTATACAGGGAGTGTAACTTTAGCTGTCTCTATAGTAGTTGCAATGACACTAGGTATAGTTGTTGATGACTCAGTTCATTTTATGTTGAAGTATGCTAAGGCTAGAAAAAAAGGTAAGTCACCTGAAGATAGTGTTCGAGAAGCATTCCAAAAAGTGGGGATGGCACTAACTACTACAACAATTGGTTTATTTTTAGGTTTTTGTGTTTTAGCTCAATCCGGATTTACAGTAAATAAAGATATGGCCCAGCTTACTGCAATCACAGTTGTTTTTGCTTTAGTTGTAGATTATTTACTTTTACCACCAATATTAATTTTGATTGATAATTTTAAACAAAAAAGGAAAGCATCAATATGAAATACTTAATATCAATTATTATAACCTTAACCATTTGGAGCACATCGTTATCAGCTCAAACCAATGAAGAAAAAGGTTTAGAGATTATTAAAAAAAGTATTGCCTTAGACAATGGTTTTATAGATAGCACTGTAGAGGGACAGATGGTTTTAAAAGATAAGTCTGGAAATGAAAGTGTAAGAAAATTTAAAAACCTAATTTTTGAAGAACTAGATGATGCACTTGGAGATAAAAGTATTATAGTTTTTACAGAGCCAAGAGATGTAAAAGGTACATCGCTTTTGACTCATGCCAAAATAGAGCCTCAAGATGATGATCAATGGTTATATCTTCCAGCTCTTAAAAGGGTAAAAAGAATTTCTTCTTCTAATCGTACTGGTAAATTTGTTTCTTCAGAGTTTTCTTATGAGGATTTATCAACTGATGAACCAGAAGATTATACTTTTAAATGGATTGAAGATGGACCATGCTTAACTGAAACTTCTCTCACATGTCATTTAATTGAAGCAACTCCTAAAAACAAAAAATCAGGTTATTCTAAAAGAGTAATTTATGTTGATACTGATGAATTTTTATATCAATCAGTTAAGTTTTATAATCGAAGAGGTGATTTAGAAAAAGAACTACATTTCAAAGGTTATCAAAAATATTTAGATAAATTTTGGAGAGCAGACTTATTAGAAATGACTAATCTTCAAACAGGAAAATCGACAGTGATTGCTTGGGAAAATTATCAATTTCAAACTAATTTATCTTTAAATGATTTTAAACCTGAGAAATTAGCCAAAATGGCTAGATGATTTTTAGATTTTTAATCATTTTATTTACATTTATTAATACTAGCTCCTTAGCAGAAACATATACTGAGCAGTACGGAGAAGTAGAAGTAAGTTCATCTGTGTTTTTTGATGATGTAGAAAGTGATGATCGAAAAAATACTCTGAATTCATCATCATTCAAGTACAACTTCTTATTTGAAAACAATAATTTATCTGGAAAATTAAAAATTAATTCAGCAATATCAGATCCTGAAGTAGCTCAAAAGATTGATTTAAATGAAGCTTATTTAGAATACGCTAACAATGATTTGAGTTATTTAGTTGGAAATAACATATTATTTTGGGGCAAGAATGAATTTTACAACCCCGTAGATATTATTAATTCAAAAGATTTTTCTAATGGTTTGGCTGAAGGTGAAAAAAAAGGTCAAACTATGATAAATGTTAAAAGATACTTCGAGACGAGTGAATTAAATTTTTTTATATTACCAGTAATAACTAATACATACCCAACTTCTAAAATAAGACCTCAATTAGCACTCGATATTGATACCACTAACACTTATGCTGATGGAGCAAGTAAAGATAACATTGGAAAGGCATTACGTTGGTCAGGATATATTGATGAATATGATTATGGACTTTCATTTTATGAGGGAAATACAAAAGACCCAGCGTTAGTTTTAAATTCAGGTAAATTTGTTCCAAAATATTCTGAAATCACACAATTGGGTTTAGATCTTCAGGCCACAAAAGAGAATACTTTGTATAAGAGTGAAGTGGTTTATCGAGAAAATCAATATGATAATAATGGTAATATAGAGGATTATACAAATTTGATCCTTGGTATTGAGCATAGCAATTATGGAATATTAGAAAAGAGTTGGGATTTATCTAATATAGTTGAATATTCTTACGATACTCGTAGCACAAAATCTCACCACGGCTATCAAAACGATCTATTCTTAGGTGCTAGACTTGTACTTAATGATATTGAAGACACTCAATATTTTGTCTCTATTCAAAATGATTTAGATAAAAATTCACGTGCTTTAACATTTAACTATGAAAGTAGATTTTTTTCATCTCTTAGAGCTGGGATTGATATTTACCACCCTTTAAATCTTGAAAATGATATTCATCAATCTTCTTTTAAGGATGAGGGTAATATTAGATTTTACACTAGTTATTCTTTTTAGATTTTTATTGATTTTTCAAATAAGTAATGAATTATAGGTAAACCGCGGACATATTGTTTACAAATCAACTGGTCTATTAATTGTTTGGTGTTAATAAGATTCTTATGTCTTTAATTATCTGCCTCATTCTTTGATCATAGTCCACAGAAGGGCCTGACATATGCTCTCCTCTTTGAGTGTAGAATAATATGGCTCTTAAATATCTAAGTGAATCTTTGAATTTACCTTCATTGAAATATTGATCATAAAAATTACTTTCATTTGAATTAAATTCTTTTTCTATTTTGTTGTCTTCATATGCATTAAAAGTTAAGGCAAAGTGATTTATTTTTTCAATTAAGCAGTCTTTCGGATCAGGGACATCATTAATTGTTACTTCATCATGCTTTAGTTTAAATGTTGGAAAATCAATTAACTTAAATTCAGTTATATGAGTATCTGTACTCACATATTCATGCCATTCTTTTCTTCTTTGTTTTTTCATAAATTATAAAATTATAGATAGTATTTATTGGTTTTCTTTAAAAATAAATATAATCTTTTGTCATATGATATTTGTTAAAAATATGAATTCTGTGTCTGATCAAGATTGGACTACAAACGAAAAATACCCAGGTGTTAGATGGAAGTTTTTAATTGATGAAGATTATAATGGTAGCAAAGGTTTATCGTGTGGTTTTGCTGAAATAGAACCAGGTGGAAATTTAACATTGCATCATCATGCACCTGATGAAATTTATGTTGTTACAAATGGAAGTGGCACATTAAATAAATCTGGAAATTTAGAAGAAATTAAAAAAGGTGATGTTGTATATATTGCTGGTAATGCAAAACATGCGTTACAAAATAATAGTAAAGAAGTTTTAGGTTTTTATTGGGTGTTTCCAACAAACAGGTTTAAAGATGTAGAATATATATCAGATGAGTGATCAATCCCTAAAGTTTATAAAATCTATTGGTAAACCAATATCAATTGATTTTATAGCTCCCATTGCTTCTTGAAGGTCATCTTTCTTTTTTCCATCTACTCTTAATTCATCACCTTGAATTTTGATTTGGATCTTTAGCTTAAGTTTTTTAACATCTGCAATAATTTTTTTTGCATTTTCTTGGCTGATACCTTCTTTTAATTCACTTACTTGTCTAATAGAGCCACCTGAGGCACCTTCAGAACTTTTAATTTCTATAACTCTTGGGTCGACTTTTCTTCTTACAAGATGCGTTTGTAATAATTCGTTAACTTGCTTTAATTTTAATTCATCGGGCGCAACTGTTGTAATGTTTTTATCTTTTCTCTCAATTGTAATTGTTAGACCTTTAAAATCATAACGGTTACCAATTTCTCTCAAACAATTTGCAAGAGCATTATCAAATTCTTGGTAATTAATTTTACTGATAACATCAAATGAAGGCATACTTTTATAATATATGAAATAAGTCCATATTAAACACAAATGTTAATGGATTTATTTTTTAATATGTTAAAGTTTTATTATGGAAAAAGCTAAAGAGATTTTTGACTCAATATATGCACAAGCTATTCCATTAGGTATTAAAATCAAGTATATTGCTATTGAGGTTTGGATAGGATTAAAGTTTTTTGCGATTGAATTTGTAAATACATTAAAAAGCATGTTTTAACACATTGTTAATCTTAGAAAAATAACTAAATCAAATATATGGTAAATTTAGAAATTCATCATAAACCAGAAAATATTAGTGATAGGGTGGCGTTAGCTTTTACAAAATTACTTAGATTTGTTGCAGATACTTTCTTTAAAAAAAAGTATGGTCATAGAGCAGTCGTATTAGAAACTGTCGCAGCAGTGCCCGGAATGGTTGGTGGAATGTTAATACATCTTAAATCTTTAAGAAGAATTAAAGAGGATAAAGGTTGGATCAAAACTCTTTTAGATGAAGCTGAAAATGAGAGAATGCATTTGATGACTTTCATTAATATTGCTCAACCAACATTATTTGAGAGATTTCTTATAATGTTTGCTCAATTTATCTTTATAATATTTTATTTGATGGTTTATATAATTTCCCCAAGAACAGCTCATAGAATAGTTGGGTATTTTGAGGAAGAAGCTGTGATTAGTTATACTCAGTATTTAGAGGAAGTGGAAAGTGGTAAAATTGAAAATGTTAAAGCTCCAAAAATAGCAATTGATTATTGGAACTTACCATTAAATTCTACTCTAAAGGATGTTATTAAAGTTGTAAGAGATGATGAAGCAGGTCATAGAGATTTAAATCATAGTTATGCTAATATATTAAACAAAAAAGAGGACCCTAACGAGGAACAGTTACAAAATTAACATATGCTTTTAAGTTATATAATACCTTTTTTAATTTTAATTTTAGTAGTGGTTTTTATTCATGAATATGGTCATTATTATTTTGCCAAAAAATATGGTGTAGGGGTCACAGACTTTTCAATTGGATTTGGTAAAGAATTATTTGGCTGGAATGACAAATCAGGAACTAGATGGAAAGTTTGCGCTATTCCTTTAGGAGGTTATGTAAAATTTTTTGGTGATAGAAATGTTTATTCTCAAGCAGATCATCAAGAAATTCTTGATAAATATAACGAAGAAGAAAGACAAAAATTATTTATACTAAAACCTTTATACCAAAGAGCTTTAATTGTTTTTGGCGGTCCACTTGCTAATTTTTTATTAGCAATAGTAATATTTTTTTCAATTTATACATTTGTTGGTAAAGACTTTACTCCAGCAGTTATTAATGAAGTTCAAAAAGATAGTCCTGCAATGGTTGGAGGGTTAAAAGAAAAAGATATTATTTTAGAGATTGATGGAAATGAAGTTAAAAGTTTAATGGATGTTTCTAAATATATCACAATGTCTACAAGTGACTTTATCGATTTTAAAGTAAAGAGAAATTACGAAGAATTAATCCTTAAGATTAAACCCAATATGGTTGAAGGTGAGGATAATCTTGGAAATAAAATTAATAAGAGAATGGTTGGAATAAAACTTGGTGCCTATAATGATAAAATTAACCATGTAAAATTAGGTCCAGCCCAAGCAATTTATCATGCAGCTCATGAAGTTTATTACGTAAGTATTTCTTCACTAAAATACTTAGGTGGAATGGTAATGGGTAAAGCTGATACATCTCAATTGGGTGGACCAATTAGAATTGCAAAAATCTCTGGCCAAGTAGCAACTTTTGGAGTGATAGCCTTCATTAGTATGATGGCTTATATTTCAATAAGTCTTGGTTTAATTAATTTATTTCCAATACCAATGTTAGATGGTGGTCATTTAATGTTTTATACTTTTGAAGCTTTATTAGGACGTCCACTAAGTCAAAAAACACAAGAAGGTTTTTTTCGAATCGGATTATTTTTGTTGTTATCTTTAATGTTTTTTACAACCTTCAATGATCTAAAAGACCTTGGTTTATTTGGTTAATTAAATTAAACAAAAAGTAAAAAAACCTAATAAAATCAATACTTATTTAAGATTTAACAAGATATGGTATGTAACTTGTTAACAGCTACTAAAAAAAGCCTTGATTTATCAACACTTTTAACAATGATAGTAAATAACCTAATAAAACCGGAGCTAAAATGAATAAAAAACAACTAGTAGCAAAGCTTTCAAGCTCGCTTAATTTAAGTAAAGCAGATGCTGAGAGAACTTTTGATACAATTACCGACACTATTTTGGACGCTTTAAAAAATGACGATAGCGTTAAAATTGCTGGATTTGGTACTTATAAAGTGGCTAAAAGAAAAGCTAGAGTTGGAAGAAATCCAAGAACTGGTGAGCAAATCCAAATTGCTGCATCACAAAAGGTTAAATTCTTACCTGCTAAATCTTTAAAAGAAGCTTTTAATAGATAATCTTTATTTAACAGCCTTAATGCTTAATTGTGTTAAGGCTGTTTCTATATGCAAAAACTGCATATCCCTTTTTCTGTATAAACGTTAGTTAAAAAAATTAATCAAAATATAAATCACCTCTAAACAAGGGAGGTCTTATGACTAAATTAATAAAAAAAATAAGCGCGCCGCTTATAAGTTTAATTTTGTTATTAAACATGAGTAGTGCAGGAATGGCAGAAACATCAGTATCTGCTGAAGTAGGGTTTATATTTAATACCTTACTATTTTTAATTTGTGGTTTCCTGGTCATGTTTATGGCAGCAGGTTTTGCAATGTTAGAATCTGGAATGGTAACTTCAAAAAGTGTTTCGGTGATTTGTGCAAAAAACATCGGACTATTTTCAATCGCTGGAATAATGTTCTGGTTATTTGGATATAACCTAGCTTATGGTATACCAGAAGGTGGTTACATTGGAAAATTTATACCATGGTCTGATTCTAGTGCTATCGGCACCGGTTATTCAGATGGATCAGATTGGTATTTCCAAATGGTTTTCTGTGCAACTACAGTTTCTATAGTATCAGGAGCAATGGCAGAAAGAATTAAACTATGGCCATTCTTTTTATTTGCAGCAATTTTATCTGGAATTTTATATCCAATCGTAATGGGTTGGCAGTGGGGTGGAGGCTGGTTAGCTGAACTTGGCTTCTCTGACTTTGCTGGTTCAACACTTGTACACTCAACTGGTGGTGCAGCTGCCTTAGCAGGTGCAATAATTATAGGACCAAGACTTGGTAGGTTTACTAAATCTGGTGAAGCAACACCTATTAAACCATTTGCAGCTTCGTCTATTCCTTTAGTAACACTAGGTGTATTTGTACTATGGTTAGGTTGGTTTGGTTTCAATGGTGGTTCACAATTAGCCATGGGAACAGCTGACGATGCAATCGCAGTATCAACTATCTTTATCAATACATTCTTAGCAGGAGCTGGCGGTGTACTTGCAGCAGCAGTTGTAACTAGATTGTTTATTGGTAAAACAGATGTAATCCAAATGTTAAATGGATGTATTGGTGGTTTGGTTGCAATTACAGCAGAGCCATTAGCACCATCACCATTTGCAGCAATTCTAATTGGTGCAGTAGGAGGTATAATTGTTGTTTACGGAACTAAGTTTTTACTACAATTAAAAATAGATGATGTAGTAGGTGCCGTACCAGCTCACTTGTTTGCAGGTATCTGGGGAACATTAATTGTTCCAGCTACAAACGCTGATGCATCATTCAGTGCACAATTAATTGGTGTTGCAGCTGTGAATGTATTCATATTCATCGTGGCATACATAATTTGGTCAATCATGAAAGCAACAGTTGGCTTAAGATTAAGTAAGGAAGGTGAATTAAAAGGTACAGACGTAACTGAAACAGGTGTAATCGCTTACGCAATACGTGACTAATTACATGTAATAAAGGAGCTCTTCGGCTCTCTAGATCTACTCATCGAAGAGCTCCTTTTAAAAAAATTAACTTCTCTCTCTTTTAGTTAATAATAAGGAGGCCCTTCGGGGCCTTTTTTAATTTAATGATTTTAAAGTTTCCAAAACTTCTTTTGCGTGATCCTTAACTTTAACGTTGTCCCAAACTTTAATAACTTTTCCTTTTTTATCTATTAAAATAGTTGAGCGAATAATTCCCATAAACTCTCTTCCCATAAATTTTTTCTTACCCCATACTTTATATTTTTTTAAAACTTTTATTTCTTCATCAGATAAAAGATCGAACTTAATTTTGAATTTTTCTCTGAATTTGTCATGACTTTTAATAGTATCTTTTGAGATACCAAAAATTTCACAATTTAGTTTCTTAAATTTGGGTAATAGTTTATTAAAATCATTTGTTTCAATTGTGCATCCAGGAGTGTCATCTTTAGGATAAAAGTAAATAACAACGTATTTTCCTAATAAATCTTTTAATTTTTGATTTTCACCATTAGTTGATGGCAATGTAAAATCAGGTGCTTTTGTCTTTTCTTTTATCATTCGACTTTGTTTTCATCCCATAATTTTTTGTAATCAATAAAAGGAGAAAGACCATAACTTGAATTAACATTTGTTAAATGCAGTGACAGACTTTTTAATGGTGAAATACAAATTTCTTGATTGTAAATTTCATTTAAATGTTTTTCAAAAGGATCATGTCTAGTTTCACATGTTTTTTTAAAGTTATCCCAATATTTATCAAATAATTTTTTTGACGTTAGAAAAGTACATAAAGTTTTATCTAATGTTCTCCAATGTCTTTTATTGCCTACTAGAATATTAGTTTTTTTATTATCCATATAAAGATAGGGATAATCTGAAGGACACATAAAAATATCCTTATTTAATTGAGAAGCTATTCTTTCATAAGATGCTATCATTTCTTCCAACATTGGTTCAAAATGAAGATAATCGTCCTCCACAAAATATATTAAATCTTCACCTTGTTCTTTTCCTAATTCAAAGCTTTGGTACAAACTTGCTAGATTTCCAATTGTCTCTTCATTAGTTTGAGGTCTTATTTTATTTTTATAATCTTCTCTATTAAGGTTTATAATTTCTGCACGATTATCTATTAATTTTTCAAGTTTATTTAAATTTTCTTTTTTTGAATTATCATCCACTACCAAAAGATTTATTTTAATATTTGGATATTTTGAATAACAATAATTTATTGACCTGATTAGAGAATTTAGAGACCTTAAAGAATATTCAATTTTAGGTTTTTCAAATAATCTTTTTTTATTTTGATCCCAAATTTCAATCTCAGTATTAGTTCTAAAAATAATTAATATTGATTTTATACTTCTTGTGATTTTTACCTCTCCTAAAGGAAGCACAATAGATTTTTCATTTATTGCGGATAAATCTTCATTTAATTCTTTATTAAGCGTAGGTGAGTAAAAATTATTTTGGTCAATTATTTCATAACCCATTAATTTACAGAGCTTTATGAATAATTTTTTCATAGCTTTTTTTTAATTATTATATAGATATGTCTACAATATTATGACCATTAAATCATCCACAACACTTGTTACAGAGGCTTTAGATCAAATAAAAACTATTTCAATTGATGAAGCATTTGAAAAAACATCAAATAATGAATGTAATCTAATTGATATTAGAGACATTAGAGAGTTAGATAAAGAAGGAAGAGTTGAAAACTCAAGTCATATTCCAAGAGGTATGTTGGAGTTTTGGTTAGATCCTGAGAGTGTGTACTTTAAAGATGGAAAACTTGATATGAATAAAGAAATGGTTTTATTTTGTGCAGGTGGATTAAGATCAGCTTTGGCAGCTAAAACTTTGCAAGATATGGGATTTGAAAAAGTTTCACATATTGATGGAGGATTTGCGGCCCTTAAACAGAGTAAATTTAAAATCGTCTAGTTATTTAATTCATCTAAAGCGTAATCCAATCTATCTTGTCCCCAGAAAAGTTTTTTATTGATAACAAAAGTTGGAGCTCCAAAAATATCTTTGTTAAAAGCATCACTAGTTAATTCTTTGAGCTCATCTTTAATTTTTTGATCATTTATACTTTTTTCAAATAAATCACTTTTAATTTCGCACAAATCTAAAATTATTTTTAAATTTTCTAGTTTTGATATGTCTACATTATTTTTCCAATAAGCATTAAAACATGCATCTATATAGTGATCTTTTTTTTTATCTTCAATTACAAGGAAACCTCTCATTAAATATAAAGAATTGATTGGAAATTTTTCATTCCATATAAATGGTATTTCATTTTTTTCCGCAATCATCATACAGTCATTCTTCATATTTTTCATTTTTCTCTCATTAAAAGCTGGTGCAGTTATTCCACCTAAATTATGAAGGCCACCAAGTAGTATTGGTTTATAAATAAAATTATTTCTTTGATTAAGTTTGATAATTTTTTTATGCGCTAAATAAGAATAGGGACTTATAAAATCAAAAAAAAATTCAATTTTTTTAGTCATATAGACTAATTCTCTTTGCGTAAAATAACCTTATGAACCAATAGATAAACAGTCCTAATGGTCCAATTAAATATGTAATAATAAGTGGAACACCTAGGAGAAATTTATTGACACCAAATTTTTGAGAATCTTTGAGTATCCATCCACCTACAAATAAATTAATTGCAACAAAATGTATCCAGAACATCATTAAAAAAGTTGTATCTGAAAATAATTCAGATAATTCAGCAATACCTAAGTACAACGTAAAATTTTTATCGAAATCATAAACATCAATATAAGATTGATAGAGCATAAATATATACGCTCCACCCAAAAGAATTATTGGAAAAATTGAAGTTACAAAATATTTACACAAAAGTGATTGTGGAAAAAATATTAACATTATCCAAAAAGGTAACACACCACAATTGATCCACAAATATAGCATTTCAATTGTAAAAAAATTATAAATTTGCTCGATCATTTAAAATTATATTATATTAAATCTATCAATGATTCCTATAAGAAATAGAAAAAAAACTCTTAAAGTAACTGTAGAGGAGATGCGTAATTTTGCATTTGCATATGTTGAAAAATATGCACCATCAAAACAACAACTAAAAACATATCTTTTAAAGAAATATCTAAAAGCTTCCTCTCAAGAAGTTAAAAAACAAGATGTTAGTAAATTAATTGAAATTGTTTTGTCAGATCTTGAAAAAAGTAAATTTATTAATGATAAATTTTATTCAGAAAGTAAGGCGAGAAGCATGATTAATAGAGGTAGTTCAATTAATAAAATTAGAAGTTATTTGATGGGCAAAGGTATTAATGAAGATTATATAAATAATACAGTCGAACAAATTAATGAAGAAAATTCAGACCAAGATTTTTTTTCTGCAATTAAAATTTGTAAAAAAAAAAGAATTGGACCAGCAAGGGTAGAAGATAATAGACCATTATTTTATAAAAAAGACATTTCTTTATTAGCAAGAAATGGTTTTGATTTTGAAACATCAAAAAAAGTTATGGATATGACAAAAGAAGAATATAAAAAAATTATTAATTTACTTTGATTTTTTCTTTTTTTCTTCTTCAACTAAGAAATCAATTTTTCTTTTGATATAGTTTCTTACAAAGACAAAAACTAGCAATCCAAATATAGATACAGAAACAATTATTCTTAAAATTATTTTTAATTGATCATCCATTGTTAATATTTTTACTTTTAACAATTATACTAGTATTTTTAAAATCTTTCTTACCATATGTAATTTCATTATTTGAAAAGTCAGTAATTGATCCACCGGAATGAATTATTAAAGCATGACCAGCTGCTATATCCCATTCACAAGCTCTAGGCTCAGCTACATATAAATCAAATTCACCAGCCGCTACTACACAAAATTTTAATGAACTTTTCATTTTCTGATGGGTAGATACATTGAATTTATTATGAATATCTAATATTTCAGGTTTTAGATCATTAGAATAACTAACAGCCCTGATCGTATCATCTGATTTTATTTTTGTAGTTAAAGAGATTTCTTTTTTATCAATTAATTCATAAGAGTGTGAATTTGCATAAGCATAAAACATTCGTTTTTTTGCTGGAGCATTTATTATTCCAATTAGTGGTTTATTATTAATTATTAAACTTGCATTTAAAGTGAATTCATCTTTATTATTTAGATAATCTCTTGTTCCATCAATTGGATCAATTAACCAAAAATCTTTTAAACTCTGGTTTTCCTTATTTTCAGAATTTTCTTCAGATACTACAGGAATATTTGGTGTAGTTTCTTTAATCCTTTTTGTTAAAACTTCATTTACCTCAATATCACCATTAGTAACAGGTGTGTTGTCAGATTTAATTTCTTTTTTAAGTCCTTTTTCTCTAATCAATAATGCAAGTTCACCTGCATAATGAAAAGTATCAATTAATGACATTGTAATTTTTTTTGATTCTTCAATATTCACTTTTTAAATTTTTCTATTTTAATTTCTTTTGCATTGATTACTTTTTTTCCTGCGTTTTCAAAATTAATTGTAACTTTAAAATCAATAATTGATTGAACTTGGCCTATACCCCAGTCTTTTTTATTGGGATTTATTACCCTATCTCCTGGCTCATAATCTAAAATCATTTGATTTACTTATAGTCAATATGTAAATAAATAACATTAAATTATGACTAAATTAAACTCATTAGGTTTTAATAAAAAACCAGAGGATACCCTTGTGGTTGTTGCAATGTCTGGAGGAGTAGATTCTTCAACAGTTGCAGCAATGATGAAAAATGAAGGGTATAAAGTAATAGGTATTACTTTAAAATTATATAATGACACACAACAAACTACCCAATCTAAACAATGCTGTGCCGGTCAAGATATAATGGATGCAAAGAGAGTTGCTGAAAAATTAAAAATAGAGCATAGAATTTTATACTATCAAAATAAATTTAAAGAGGGCGTAATAGATAATTTTGTAGAAAGTTATCTTAATGGAGAAACCCCAATACCATGTGTTCAGTGTAACCAAACAGTAAAATTTACAGACTTATTTGAAGAAGCTAAAAAACTTAACGCAGATGCGCTGATAACAGGTCATTATGTAAAAAGTATTACAGATAATGGGGTAAACCATATGTATAGAGGAAAAGATAGCAATAGAGATCAAAGTTATTTTTTGTTTAGCACCACAAGAGAACAACTTGACTACCTAAGATTTCCACTCGGTGGTTTGTTAAAAGATGAAACAAGAAAAATTGCTAAAGATCTAGATTTAAATGTAGCAGACAAACCAGATAGTCAGGATATTTGTTTTGTACCCAATGGAGATTATGCATCAGTAATTCAAAAGTTTAAACCTAATTCATTTAAAAAAGGAAATATTAAGAATCTCAAAGGAGAGGTGATTGGTGTTCATGATGGAATTATTAATTATACAATAGGTCAGCGTAAGGGAATAAAAATTGCTGATAAAGATCCATTATATGTAATAAAAATTGATGCTGATCAAAATGAAATTATAGTTGGCACAAAAGAAAACTTAATTAAAAAAGAAATCCATCTAAAAGAAATAAACTTATTAACCAATGACACCAAAGATTTTGAAAAAGAAATATTTGTAAAGGTTAGATCAACTGGAAAATTGCTTAAGGCAAAAGTTGATATCAATTATGATAAAGCTAAAGTAAATTTATTAGAAGATGAATATGGTATTGCCCCAGGTCAAGCCTGTGTATTTTATGCTAAAGATAATTTTGGAGATAAGATTTTAGGCGGAGGCTGGATTAAGAACTAGCTTTCTTCCACATTAAAAAAGTAAGCAAATAAAAACTAATTACGCCAATAAAATAATCCCATTCAAGTGCATGTTTGAAAAACTTTAAATTAAATCCCATAAAATCATTTCCTGGTAAACTAATGATAGGAACACTTATCACAGCAACAACAACTAAAATAGAAACAAGAACAATCTTTAATTTTAAAATCGTTGGATTTATATAATTTTTCAATTTATCTTTAAAAGAGTAAAGTATGATAACTAGATAAGCTTGAGCCACTATCTCAAAAATAATAAACATTAGCATGATCACTCTTCTAAATAGCTTGTACAAATCATGATCAAATTTCACACCTAAAAATATTGAATGTAAGGTTAATGCAATTGCAGAAGCTACTCCAAAATTGACTATTTTTTTTAAATGTTTGTGACCATTGTTAAGCTGAAGAATAATATCCTTATTGTAAAACCAATATTTAATTAGAAGAAAAGACGTTAAAAACATTGCTGGTTTAAATACGAGATATGTTGGAAAAACTCTCGCGGTTCTACTAATTGATGTCCCGCCATCAAAATAGGGGAATGTCCAATGAATTATATCTTCTTGATTTGGAAATAATCCATGAAATTGTGTAATTAATATCAAACAGGTATTAACGGCTACAAAAGGAACGATGAAGATCCAAATACTTAAGGATCTCACTTTATTTATCTCAAACATTTATAAGATTATTTTTTCTTATTTTTCTTTCTAGCTCTTCTTTTTTTTGAGCCCATTTTTCTACGGCCTCTATGTTTTTTTGGGTAACCCATTTTTTCCTTTTATTTATAATTTAATTGAAATTATTCGCGGGATATAGCATTGTCATCCAAACTTATCAATTTTTTTATGAGCAATACTTTTAAGACATTTTTAAAGCATACAGCTAAAGATTTTCATAATCAGTCAGTGAACCCACCGATTGTTAGAGCATCTACTATTATATTCAAATCAATGCAAGATATTAGAAAAACTCAATCTAAAGCTGCCAAAGATCCGACAGGTGGATATTTTGATTATGGAAGACAAGGAACATCCACAACGCATATTTTGCAAAAAATTCTATCTAAGTTAGAGGAAAGTTATCACGTATTCCTAACTCCAACAGGATTTGGAGCAGTTTTTTTATCAATTTTTAGTGTGACAAGACCAGGTGATGAAATTTTAGTTGCTGATCCAGTTTACAGTCCAACAAGATTATTAACTCAAGATTATCTTAAAGAATTTAATATCAAAGCAACATTTTATAATCCAAGTGATTTAAAAACTTTAGAAAAAAATATAACTAAAAAAACAAAACTAATTTTTGTTGAAAATCCTGGAAGTAATTCTTTTGATTTTCAAGATCTTGGTAAAATTGTTTCAATAGCAAAGAAAAATAAAATATTAACAGCAATAGATAACACATGGGGAACACCATATTTTTTAAAACCTATAAAGCTTGGTTTTGATATGGCAATTGTTTCTGCAACTAAATATTATTCTGGTCACTCAGATGTAATGGGTGGTTCCTTAGCTGTTAATAAAAAAGTGTTTAAACAAGTCCAACGAACAGACAAAATCACTGGTATGAGAATGAGTCCTGATGATGCTTATTTAATCACAAGAGGACTTAGAACTTTAGACGTAAGATTGGATAGACATAGAGAGAATGCAAAAAAAGTTTCAGAATTCCTCTCTAAATTTAAGAATATTAAATTGTTGTATCCGTATAAAAAAGACTCAGTAAACTTTAGAATGTGGAAAAAATATTATTCAGGCGCATCTGGTCTAATGGGACTAAAAGTTAAAGCCAAAAATAAATCCTCGGTAGTAAAATTTGTAAACTCACTAAAACTTTTTGGTTATGGGTATAGTTGGGGTGGCTTTGAGAGTTTAGCCTTACATCAAGATATAAGAGAACAAGGAAAACGAAATTATCTCAAACTAGACAGTAATGAGCACCTCGTTAGACTTCATATTGGCCTAGAAGACCCTAATGACTTGATTGCAGATTTAAAACAAGCTCTCAAGCATTTAAGATAATGCAGAGTAAATTTTTCCAATCAAAAACTGCTTTAATAACTTTAATAGCTGCTTGCGCTGTAGTTTTTATTTCACTTGGAGTTAGACAGACTTTTGGTTTATTTTTTATGGATTTCAAAAGAGATCTTGGAATATCCATTACAAATTCTGGTTTGGCTGTTGGAATTCAAATGTTAATGTGGGGTTTGACAGGGCCAATATTTGGTGCGATTGCTGATAAATATGGTGGTCATAAAGCAATTAGTTTAGCTTTTATATTTTATATTTTAGGAATTTATTTTTTATACAATGGCCCTAATACAGGTTTGTTCTTTCAATTAGATTTAGGATTGATGGTTGGAATAGGTTTAGGTGGAACAGCGATTAGTATTCCAATGGCAATAGTTGGAAAACATTTTCCTTTATCAAATAGAACTATTGCAATGAGTTTTGTAACAGCTGTTGGTTCTTTAGGTTATTTTGCTTCACCTTTATATACAAACTATTCCTTAAACGCTAATGGATGGGAATACACCTTGAGTGTTTTTATGTTTTTTTTAATTTTTGGATTGTTGGTATCTTATTTTGTAAGGTCACCATCTCTAAATGAGTCACCTGAGAAAAAAAATGATCAAACAGTTACTGAAGCTTTAAAAGAAGCGTTTGGTACTAAGAGTTATATTTTATTAGTTTCAGGATTTTTCGTTTGTGGTTTTCATATAACTTTAGTTGGAACTCATGTTCCAAAATATGTTATTGATAGAGGGTTGGAAGATTGGACAGCTGCAGCAATTTTATCTTTAATTGGTTTATTTAATATTTTTGGTTCATTACTAAGTGGATACTTATCCACAAAAATGAGTAAAAAAATTATTCTAAGTGCAATTTACTTCCTCAGAGGAATTTCAATAATTTTCTTTATATTTTTACCACCTAGCAACCTAAATGCGTTTATTTTTGGAGCTAGCTTTGGATTTTTATGGCTTTCAACTGTCCCAGCCACTAGTGGAATTGTTGCTCACATTTTTGGCACAAGATACTTAGGTTTACTATACGGATTAGTTTTCTTAAGCCATCAAATTGGATCATTCTTTGGTGCTTATTTAGGTGGATTATTTTATGATACTTATGGTTCATATGATTATGCGTGGTATTTAGCAATTGCACTCTCTGTTTTTGCTGCAATAATTCACTTACCAATTAAAGAACAAGCAGTTTTAAGATTAAGAACAGAATAAATTGAAAATACTTGAAAATCTCATAAAATCAGAAGAACCATTTATACTTTATAAGACCAATATAGGTTTTCAATTATATACTCAATTTTCAAAAAAAATTATTTTAAACGAAAAAAATATTAAAGGTTTTTTAAATAGTATAAAAAAAAAGAAATCAAATATTAAAGAAACAGACTTATTTGTAGGTTTTTTTGGTTATGAGATATTAAACAACTTAATTGGCATAAAACTTCCAAAACAAAAAAGCATCAATTTCCCTAAAGGAATTTTTTATAAACCTGAAAAAGTACAAAATTTAAAAGATATTAATTATACAAATGAAAAGAAACAAAAAACATATACAAAATTCAAAATAAATTTATCATTAAATAATTACACGAAAATATTTGAAAAATTTAAGAAGAAAATTAAAAGTGGTGATACATATCAAATTAAAATCTGCACAAAGTATAAAAATAAATCAATTATTGATCCAATAGATTTATTTTCTAAATTATGCAAAACTAATCTAGCACCTGAATCTTTTTTTATAAAAGATAAGGATTATTCTATAATAAGTTGTTCTCCTGAAAACTTAATAGACAGAAAAGGAGATTTTATTTCAACAAAACCTATAGCCGGAACACTTAAAAAGAACAAAAAATTGAATAAATCAAAAGCTCTCAAATATTTTAGAAAAAATATTAAGGAAACTAAAGAACATAACATGATTGTTGATATGGAAAGAAATGATTTATCAAGAGTTTGTGTGCCAGGAACAGTCAAAATCAAAAAAGAAAAAAAAATTGAAGAATATAAAGATCTATTTCACTACGTAACTTTAATTGCTGGTAGATTAAAAAAGAATATAAGAATTATTGATATAATTAAATCAATGATGCCAGGAGGATCTGTAATTGGTTGTCCAAAAATTAGCACCTTAAATTTATTAAACAATCAAGAGAGAGAGAATAGAAATATTTATACAGGCAGTTTTGGTTTTATAAAGTTTAATGGAGATATGAGATTTAATATAATAATTAGATCATTATTATATTATAAGAATACATCAGAAATTTCAGTTGCATCTGGTGTTGTTGTAGATAGCAAAGCTAAAAATGAATTTAATGAAAACTTTATTAAAGCTAAAGCTCTATTAGATTTATTCAAATGATTTATATAATTGATCATAAAGATTCTTTTACATTCAACGTTGTTCATCAATTTTCTTTATTTGATAAAGTAGAATGTGATGACTACTCAGAAATTAGAGAAGATAAGTTAAACAAAGCTTCAACTATTATATTTTCTCCAGGCCCAGGTTCTCCAAAAGATTATAAAACTACTTCAAAAATTTACAAAAGATTTAAAAATAAAAAGAAAATTATTGGAATTTGCTTGGGTTTTCAGCAGATACTTCATTGCGAAGGTGGAAAAATTATTGAACAAAATAAAATATATCACGGTTATCAATCAAAAATTAAAGTTGTATCTAGAAATTCTTTATTTATGAAAAATACTAATTTTGTAGTAGGCAGGTATCATTCATTAAAATTAAAAGAACCTTTTAATGCAAAAAATTTTGACATCACAATGAGATGTGTTAATTCAAATGTTGCGATGGCAATTGAAAATAACAAAGAAAAAATCTATGGTTTTCAATTTCATCCAGAATCTTTTTTAACAATAAATGGTAACTTACTTATTAAAAAAATCTTATCGGCTTAAAGATTATAAAGAAGTTGAATTTAATGATCTTTGGGGTGACCATGGTGTTTTCACAACAATGTGGTTATTCGACAAACCACAAAAAATTTTATTTTTTGATCAACATATTAATAATTTAATAAAATCTACAAAAGTCTTTAAAGTTTATAAAGCAGATCTAAAATTAAATATTTTAAAAATTTTAAAGAAAATAATAAATCCTAAAATCAAATATAATCATTTGTTAAGAGTAGCAATTAACAAAAAGATATTATCTATATCGATAAGAAAAAGAATAAAACCAAAATTAGATTTTACCTTAAATCTAGTAAATCTTAAAAGGGTTAAACCTGAATATAAAAATTTAAAATATAAACAAATTTTAAAACATCTTTCAAAATTAGATAATTCAAAAAATGATATAGGTCTATGTGTAAACAATAAGATTTTTGAAACTGGAACTTCAAATTTAGTTTTTATAAAGAATGAAAAAATATTTTTTCCAAAAAATAATTATTATAAAGGAATAACATTTAAATTTTTTAAAGATAAATTTAAAAAATTTCATTTCACAGATATTAAAATTAATACATTATCTGAATTCGATGAAATATTATTAATAGGCTCTGGAAAAGGCGTTGCATCAGTAAAAAAAATTAAGAATTATGCTTGGTCAAGAAAAAGTATGAATTATTACAAATTATTTTCATCTAAGTATTCAAAAGCAATTCAACAATGTAAAAAATATTAATGATTAGAGATCCAAATAATCCTTGCTTATTTTGTAATGCAAAAGAGAGTGGTATTGCTGCAGAAAATGAATTTGCATATGCAAGTTATGACTCTTTTCCAGTTTCAGATTTTCATTGCCTTATTATTCCAAAGAGACATGTGAAAGATTATTTTGAAATGAATGATGAGGAACTGTTGGCTTGTAACGATTTAATTATAAAAATTAAAAATGAAATTTTAACTAAAGATAAAACGGTTAAAGCATTTAATATTGGATCTAATGCTGGAAAAATTTCTGGTCAATCAATTATGCATTGCCATATCCATCTGATTCCAAGAAGAGAGGGAGATGTTGAAAATCCCCAAGGAGGAGTAAGATCGGTTATTCCCAAAAAACAGCACTATAAAAGAGAAAATTAGGCTATTGATAAAGACAAATTGACCAATTCTTACATATTGAAGTAATTATTAAACTATCCTAGAAAAGTGAAAATTAACTCAAAATTTATAAATTATGTTACAAAATAATCCTTTCTTAAATTTAGCTGAAGTTGTTTCACCTTATGCTATGCAATCATTCATTATTGCAATGGTAGTTTTGATAGCTGTTGGAACTATAATTCAAATGATACATCATAAAAACGTTACTTATTTTTTAAACAATGCAAAAAAAGCAAAATTATCTGCTACGAAAGAATTAAGTGCAGGAGAGAAAGCAGCAATTATTGCAAAAACTACAGTTGTAGATATCGGTACAACATCAGAATTAGGAATGGGCAAAAGACGACTAGCACATGTATTAGGTATGTACGGAACGATCTTGTTTTGGATTTCATCTGCTGTGCTAGTGTTTGGTTACTCTGGTGAAGGTTCTTCGACTACTATTTGGTCAACTTTATGGCATGTTGGAGCAATACTTACTTGCTTAGGTGGATTTTGGTTTTGGTTTTTTTTAAGAGTAGATGTATCTGCGGAAGCTTTTCCTTGGTATCGAATTATTAAAGCGGATCTATTTGTATTAGCTCTTTTAGCTTGTTCAACATTTGGTTTAGCATGGTCATATTTTCAATATTCAAGTCAAATGGGTTTGAGCTACTTATTTTTAGCATTATTTGTAGTTGCTAACATTGTGTTATTCGGTGGAGTTTATTGGTCTAAATTTGCCCACATGTTTTATAAACCTGGAGCAGCTATTCAAAAAAATCTAGCTGAAGCAGATGGATCTAGAGACAATCTACCTCCACCAGCTGATGCGCCTGAGCAATTTGGTTTAGGAATTAAAAGAGAAGAACCAAAACATTATTAACAATGAAATTAAAAAAGGAGAAAAAATAAATGTCAACTTTTGTATACATGACTAGATGTGATGGCTGTGGTCATTGCGTAGATATATGTCCATCAGATATCATGCATATCGATGAGAATATAAGAAGAGCAAAAAATATTGAACCAAACTTTTGTTGGGAATGTTATTCATGTGTTAAAGCATGTCCTAACCATGCAATTGATGTAAGAGGTTATGCTGATTTTGCTCCAATGGGTCATAGTGTTAGGGTAAGAAGAGAAGAAGAAAAAGGCACTATCTCTTGGAAAATAAAATTTAGAAATGGTACAGAAAAAAACTTTGTATCTCCAATTACAACAAAACCTTGGGGTAAGTTTATTCCAAAACTTGCTGATGGTGACAAACCAAATCAAGGAGAAATAAATTCACAAAGACTTTATAGAGAACCTGAAGGATTAAATACTGGTGGAGAGCTACCTGCAGTTCCAAAAGAGTCTTTTAAAAAAGGAGTTTATTACTAATGGCTAAACATAAAACTCATTACGAAGAATGTGATATTTTAGTTGTCGGTGGTGGTATGGCCGGAACAGGTGCAACTTTTGAAGCAAGACACTGGGGAAGAGATATGAAAATTGTTTGCGTTGAAAAAGCAAACATTGATAGAAGTGGAGCTGTTGCCCAAGGTCTTTACGCAATAAATTGCTATATGGGAATGCAATGGGGTGAAAACCAACCTGAAGATCATGTTAGATACGCAAGAAATGATTTAATGGGAATGGTTAGAGAAGATTTAGGTTATGACATGGCTCGTCACGTAGACTCAACAGTTCACATGTTTGACGAATGGGGTTTACCTATGATGAAGAATGAAAAGACAGGTAGATACTTAAGAGAAGGTAAATGGCAGATAATGATCCACGGTGAAAGTTACAAACCAATTGTAGCTGAAGCTGCAAAAAAGTCTGCAGATAAAATATATAACAGAATAATGATCACTCATCTATTAATGGACGAGTCACAGGAAAATAGAATTGGTGGAGCAGTTGGCTTTAACATGAGAACAGGTGATTTTCATGTATTCAGAGCTAAAGCTGTGATTGTTGCAGCAGGTGGTGCTTCACATATCTTTAAACCAAGAGCTGTTGGTGAAGGAATGGGTAGAACTTGGTATGCACCTTGGAGTAACGGTTCTGCGTATGCATTACCAATCGCAGCTGGTGCAAAAATGACTCAAATGGAAAATAGAATTGTTCTATGTAGATTTAAAGATGGTTATGGTCCAGTTGGTGCTTATTTCTTACATCTAAAAACATATACACAAAATGCAAATGGTGAAAATTATGAGAAGAAGTGGTATGATCAAACTAAAGAATTAGTTGGAGAGTATATTGATCATCACCCAACACCTACTTGTTTGAGAAATCATGCATTCATTCAAGAAGTTGCAGCTGGTGGTGGACCAATCCACATGGTAACAAAAGAAGCTTTCCAAGACCCACATTTAGAAACTGTTGGATGGGAAAACTTCTTAGGGATGACAGTTGGTCAAGCGGTTGTATGGGCTTCACAAAATATTGATCCAAAATATACTAATCCAGAATTAACAACATCTGAACCATATGTAATGGGATCACATGCAACATGTTCTGGAGCATGGGTAAGTGGACCTGAAGATTTATCGCCACCTGAATATTTCTGGGGATATAACAGAATGTTAACTATTGATGGTTTATTTGGAGCAGGTGATACTGTTGGAGGAAGTGCACATAAATTCTCATCAGGATCATTTACTGAAGGAAGATTAGCAGCAAAAGCAGCAGTAAAATACATTGAAGATAAGAAAGCTGATGGTATCAAGGTTTCTGACAAACAATGTGAAGATTTTAAAACAGCTGTTTATAAACCATTAGATAATTACACAATTGGTAGAAATGAAATTACAGGAGGAACTGTTTCTCCAAGTTATATTTCTCCAATTCAAGGTTTACAAAGACTACAGAAGATCATGGATGAATATGTTGGAGGAATTACTTCTAATTACATGACTAATGGAAATATGCTAAAAAGAGGCCTTGAATTACTAGATTGGCTTCAAGAAGATCTAGAAAATGTGGGTGCCGAAGATTATCACCAGTTAATGAGAGCATGGGAGCTTAAGCATAGAGCTTTAACTTCTCAGTGTGTAACAGAACACACTTTATTTAGAGAAGAAACTCGTTGGCCAGGTTACTATTACAGAGGTGATCACATGAAACTAGATGATGAAAACTGGCATTGCTTAACAGTTTCAAGAAGAGATCCAAAAACTGGGAAGTTTACAATGGAAAAAGTACCTGTTTATCACATTGTAGATGAAAAAGAGGAAAAGAAAGCTTCTTAAATAAATAAATTAAAGGAAATAAGTTGAAGGATTTACTCAATAAATCTGATGAAGAAGTCTTCATTATTGCAAAGCCTTTTTGGGAAAATCTAGTAAAATCTTCAAATCTCAAAGATTATGGTGGTTTTACAAGAGATTTTTCTACTCAAATGCTGTTTGGAGCAAATGAGGTAGAACTTGGAAAGCAATGGGCTAATAATAAGGTAATAACCAACCTTCATGAGACTTACGATCCTTTTGGAACTCTTAGAAGAGGGGATCATATTACAGTACTGATAAAACAAACTAATAAAGAGCTTCCGGGTGAGTTTTTAGGAAGATTAGTTTTAGGCGTTGAGGATGATGAAGTTAAAATCTTTGGCGCTACCATATATTAAGAAATATTTAGTCTATCAAAAAAATAAATTGACAAATTCCTTGCTAATGTTATTGAGCGAGAAATGAATTTCCTTTACTTAAAAATATCAAATAAAATTAAGCTTTTAAAACTGAGCATAGTAAAACTTGGAATAGTTATTAGTTTAACTGCTTATTGGAGTGTTATTTTAGTTGGAACTTTCCTTGCTTTTAATTAAGTAAAATATTAAATAATTAACATCTATGGAAGTTTATTTACCAATAGCGGAAGTTAATATTAATGCTTTTGAAATACTTCTTCTCAGTGCAATTGTAGGTGTTCTATCCGGTTTGTTCGGAGTTGGTGGCGGTTTTTTAATGACACCTTTTTTAATTTTTTTAGGTGTACCTCCAGCCTATGCAGTTGCAAATGAAGCAAATAATATTTTAGCCACTTCTGTGTCAGGCTCAACAACACATTATTTAAAAAATACATTAGATTATAAGATGGGTTTAATGATAGTTGCTGGCGGAGCTATTGGTACCTTGCTAGGAATTTATACTTTTTCATACTTTCAAGATATGGGAAAAATTGATGTAGTCATTGCTCTAGCTTATATGTACATTTTAGCAATAATTGGTTCTTTAATGCTAGTAGAGAGCTTAGGTGAAATTGATAAACAGAGAAGAAATGTTGTAGTTAAAAAAAAATTACATGTTCACTATTGGATACACGGTCTTCCATTTAGATTAAGGTTTCCAAAATCAAAATTATACGAAAGTGCTTTTACGCCAATCATAATTGGTTTGTTTGTAGGATTTATTGCAGCAATTATGGGCATTGGAGGTGCATTTATTTTAGTTCCAGCAATGATTTATATTATTGGTATGCCAACAAAATTAGTCCCTGGAACCTCTTTATTTGTAACAATTTTTGTAAGCGTAATTGTTACTTTCTTACATGCTTTCAACTATGGTTCAATCGATTTACTTTTAGTTCTTATGCTAGTTACAGGTTCAATTATTGGTGTTCAAGTAGGTCAAAAACTTGGAGAAAAAATTAATAGTAGTGGATTAAGAGCTTTATTGGCAATTTTATTATTATTAGTTGGTATAGCAATGGCTTATGATACTTTTTTTACTGAGAAGGTTGAAACAGAAATTGTAAAAGTTTTAGATAATGATTTAAATTTCTTTTCAGTTTTTATTCAAAAATTTTCACAAGAGATGCCATTGTTTTATAGTTTGTTCACAATTATGTTTGCTATATTTTTAGGTGTAGCAGCAGCATTTATTAGAAGATTTTTTTCCAACCTAAGAAAAAAATTAGCTGTTCCTGCTAATAAGTAAATATTTCTGTAAATATTTCTATACAAAAAATACTTACAATACCAACAGTTGTCATACCAATTAAACCTACTACAAAAGGTTTATAGCCCATTGATTTTATATCCCTAAAATTTGTAGATAATCCAATTGCGGCCATTGCCATTGTAAGAAATACTTTTGAGAAGGCTTTTATTAATGAAATAGTATCAGTCCAAACTTTATTATTGCTTTCTATAAAATAATAATCACCTAAATTTCTAACTATTATCATTCCTATAAATCCTAAAACAAAGTATGGGAAAATACTTACTAATGAATAATTTTTCTTAACAACATTTCCTCTGTTATATAGGAACGCAAATAGAGGTATCATAATTACTAAAAATGTATTTCTTATTAATTTGGTAACAGTTGCTATATTCAACGTCTCTGGACTGTTAAATTGTTGTTCGTAAATCAGCCCTGCTGCTGCTACTTGAGATGTTTCATGGATTGAAGTACCTAGAAACAGACCTACTAATAAAGGCTGAGCATCAAAGTAAAAGTTTGCAAAATAAGGATATACAAGCATTGAAAATATCCCAAACAAAGTCATGTTAGCAATAGCATATGAAACCTCACTTTTATTTGCCTTAATTACAGGAGCTGTTGCCATTATTGCAGTTGTACCACACACTGTAGAACCAATAGAAATTAAGTAAGCCATCCTAGTCGGTATCTTTAATTTTTTAATAACTAGTTTGATCACTGCTAAAACACTTATAATGCATATGATTATTAATGGTATCGCTATTGTTCCAAATTTTAAGAATTCAAAAGGTTTCAATTGTATTCCTAAACAGATAATTCCAAGTTTTAAAATATTTTTCTGAGTAAAGTCGAGACCTATCAAAAACATTTTTCTGATTTTGAAAATGTTTCCGAGTATCATTCCAATAATGATAGCAAACATAGCTGTAGATATTGGGCTTTTTTCATAACCTAATAACTCAATACCAATTACATTATTTATTCCCTGAGAAAGAGAGTACAAAATAAAAGCAAGTATAATACCTGGTATTACTACCAACTTTTTTTTTACAGACATTATATTTTATTGATAACTACGCACTTCTATAAAGCTTTGTCATAACAAATTCCCTATGACCTAAAGCTTCAGCACAAGTTAATCTTCCATTTGCAACTCTAAGAGTTGTTTCTATTAATTTATCTCCTGCTTCTGACATATTCATTTCCCTTGATAGGATTTTTGAAACGTCACAATCAATATGTTCACCCATACTTTTTACAGTCAATGGATTAGCTGTTAATTTTACAACAGGTTCGATTGGATTACCTACAATGTTACCTTGTCCAGTTGGAAATAAATGAATGTTAAATCCTGCTGCAGCTTGAAGTGTTACACATTCTGCTGCGGCTGAAGATGTATCCATAAAATATAAGCCTTTACCTTTTTTTGGTTCTTCTGCTGGTTCTAAAACATCAACAAATTTTCTTGAACCGATTTTTTGGAAATTCCCAAAAGCTTTTTCCTCAATTGTAGTTAAACCACCGGCGATGTTTCCAGCAGTAGGTTGACTTTCAGAAAGATCATCTGTTGCCTCTTTTAAAATGAAATCGTTGTATGCACTCCAAGTTTTCATAAACTTATCTGAAGCCTCTTTTGTTGCACCTCTAGTTGCACAAACTTTTTCTGCCCCAGTTAGCTCAGAAGTTTCACCAAAACATAAATGAACTCCTAAAGGCTCTAGCTTATCCATTAAATTACCAACCGTAGGATTTGCTGCTAACCCAGATGTAGTATCAGACTCACCACATTTAACCGAAATCCATAAATCGCTTATAGGACATTCTTCTCTTTGTTTTTCAGAAGCCCACATAACAAACTCTTGAGCTTTTTTTGAGGCTTTCATTACAGTTCCAATGTCACCAGTTCTTTCAATATGAAATCCCTCAACTGGTTTTCCAGTTTTTGCAATTCCATCAACAATTTTTTTTGTCCATTTAGGTTCAATACCAATTACAATAACTGCAGCAACATTTGGATTACTTCCTGTTCCTATCATTGTCCTAAAATGTAATTCTAAATCAGCGCCAAATTGTAATCTTCCGTAAGAGTGGGGTAATGCAATTGTTCCTTTAATATTGTTTGCTACAGCTTCTGCACATGCATTAGAAATATCATCTACAGGTAAAATTATAACGTGATTTCTTGTTCCGGCTCTACCGTTCTCTCTTTTATAACCTAAAAAACTCTTTGGAATTTCCATATTTCTACCACTTCTTTGTTTTTACATTGTGAACATGCACGTGCTCACCTTTTTTGATTGATTTAACGACTTTACCAATATCATGACCGTATTTAAGTATCGTGTCACCTTCATTTAGATCATTCATTGCAATTTTGTGCCCTAAGGGTATTTCGTCTACTGATTGTATATTTACTGTACTGTCATTTTCCATTATCCAGCAAGAACAATCTTGTTTTGGAGTTATTTTTTCAATAACAACTACTCCTACGTTGTCTTTTTCGTCGTGAATTATGATGTCTGTGGCCATATATGTTGTGTCGAATTGTTTGTTTGAATTTTAGAAAATCTTATATATTAATCGCTGAAATTAACAAACAGTTTTTAAAATAGAGACTAAATATATAGAGAGGTTACACTAAATTATGACTAAAATGACAACTGAAGAAGCTTTTGTAAAAGTTTTACAAATGCATGGCATTGAGCATGCTTTTGGTATTATTGGATCAGCGTTCATGCCAATTTCAGATATATTTCCTGATGCAGGCATAACATTTTGGGACGTTGCTCATGAAACTAATGGCGGATTAATTGCAGATGGTTACACAAGAGCTACAGGAAAAATGTCAATGGTCATTGCGCAAAATGGTCCGGGAATTACCGGCTTAGTAACCCCGATAAAAACTGCATACTGGAATCACACACCTCTTTTATTAGTTACACCTCAAGCTGCTAACAAAACTATGGGTCAAGGTGGTTTCCAAGAAGTTGAACAAATGAATTTATTCAAAGATATGGTTTGTTATCAAGAGGA
This sequence comes from Candidatus Pelagibacter sp., assembly GCF_052049975.1. GTDB lineage: Bacteria > Pseudomonadota > Alphaproteobacteria > Pelagibacterales > Pelagibacteraceae > Pelagibacter. The sequence goes on from NZ_JBNGYZ010000002.1 coordinate 56,855, forward strand.
AGTAAGAGACCCTTCTAGAATGGCAGAAGTTTTAAACAGAGTAATTGAAAAAGCTATTAGAGGATCTGCTCCTGCACAAATAAATGTTCCAAGAGATTATTGGACACAAGTTATTGATATTGATCTTCCACCAATTGTGAGATTAGAAAGACAAGGTGGTGGGTCTGAAGCCATAGATAAAGCTGCTAACTTATTATCAAATGCAAAGTTCCCAGTTATACTTTCTGGTGCTGGCGTTGTAATTGGAGGAGCAATCGAAGCTACTAAAAATTTAGCTGAAAAATTAGATGCGCCTGTTTGTTCTGGTTATCAACATAATGATAGTTTTCCAGGAAGCCATCCATTAGCAGTTGGTCCTTTAGGATATAATGGTTCTAAAGCTGCTATGGAATTAATTTCAAAAGCTGATGTTGTATTAGCTTTAGGTACAAGACTAAATCCTTTTTCAACTTTACCGGGTTATGGAATTGATTATTGGCCGAAGAATGCAAATATCATTCAAGTAGATATCAATCCAGATAGAATTGGTTTAACAAAAAAAGTAACTGTTGGTATTAGTGGTGATGCAAAATTAGTTGCAGAACAAATTTTAGCTAAACTTTCGTCAAGCGCTGGTGACACTGATAGACAAACAAGAAAAGATTTAATTCATCAAACAAAATCTGCATGGTTACAAAAACTATCAAGTTTAGATCATGAAGAAGATGATGAAGGTACAGTTTGGAACAAAGATGCAAGAGAAAGAGATGCTGATAGAATGTCACCAAGACAAGCTTGGAGAGCTATTCAAGCAGGTATGCCTGATGATGTTATTATTTCAAGTGATATTGGAAATAACTGTGCAATCGGTAATGCATATCCAACTTTTGAAAAGGGAAGAAAATATTTAGCACCAGGATTATTTGGTCCATGTGGTTATGGCTTTCCATCAATTTTAGGAGCAAAAATTGGATGTCCAGATACACCAGTAATAGGTTTTGCTGGAGATGGTGCATTTGGTATTAGTATGAATGAAATGAGTTCGTGCGCTAGAGAAGAATGGCCAGCTATTACTATGGTTATTTTTAGAAACTATCAATGGGGCGCTGAAAAAAGAAATACTACATTATGGTATGATAATAACTTTATTGGAACTGAACTTGATCCGGAATTAAGTTATGCAAAAGTAGCTGATGCTTGTGGTCTTAAAGGTGTAACTGTAAGAACAATGGAAGAGACTACTAACGCGATTAAACAATCATGCGAAGATCAGAAAAAGGGAATAACTACTTTTATTGAAGTAATCTTAAACCAAGAGTTAGGTGAACCATTTAGAAGAGATGCGATGAAGAAACCAGTCAAAGTTGCTGGTATCAACAAAGCTGATATGAAGAAACAACCTTCGTTAAATTCTTAAATCTTTCAAAAATTAATCAATTATCGTAAAGTCACTTCATGGAAGTGACTAACGATAATGGTTGTAGCTGGATTAACGATCTTAATCCTAGACAAAATATAAAATCTTTAAGTAATAATTTATCAAGCAATTGGCTTATCATAGGAGCTGGTTTCACAGGTTTATCGGCTGCAAGAAAATTAGGGGACTTATTTCCAAAGGAAAAAATTATTATTGTTGATGCCCAATTAGCAGGAGATGGAGCAAGTGGAAGAAACTCAGGTTATTTAGTTGATACAACTTTAAATGACGGATTTACATCAAATAAGGAGTTAGAAAGCTATAAAAAAAAAGCAGATATTTATGATTTAGGAATTAAAGCTGTTAAAAATTTCATTAAAGAATATCAAGTTGATTGTGATTGGAATGAGTGTGGAAAATTTTTTGCCTCTTCAAAAAAAGAAGACATTAAAATATTAAATAATTTTTCAAATACTCTAGAAAAACTAGGATATGAACATGGTATCTTCAACAACGATGAATTAACTAGTAGATTAGGGACAAAATTTTACAATGTAGGTTTGCATACCAAAGGTGGTATATTATTACATCCTGGAAAACTTGTAAGAGCAATGGTTGATACATTACCTAAAAATGTTGAGTTATACGAAAACTCTTCATTATTAGAATGGTCTAAAGAAAAAGATTTTATAAATTGTAGATTTCAAAATAGCTTAATGAAGACAAAAAAAATAATTTTTGCGACTAATGGTTTTCTTAGATCACTAGGTATTAAAAAAAACTATAATTTTCCAATTACTCTTACAGCAAGTATGACAAGACCATTAACTGATAATGAATATGAAAGTATAGGAAAACCAAAAGAGTGGGGCGTTCTTCCTGTTAGACCTATGGGAGCTACAATTAGAATGACAAAAGATAGAAGAATTTTAATCCGAAACACAGCAGAGCTACATAACCCAATGAGAATGTCTCAGTCAATTTTAAATCAAAGATCTTTAAAACAAAAGCTTGGGATTAAAAAAAGATTTCCCCAACTTCCCGATGATATTATTCAATCTTCTTGGTCTGGTATAGTTTCTAGAACAAGAAATAGTTCTCAAATATTTGAAAAAATAGATAACAATATATTTGTTGGTGGTTGTTATAATGGGTCTGGTATAGGAGTTGGAACATTGTTTGGAGAACAAATCGCACTCAAAGCAATTGGAGAAAATACAAAAGAAATTCAAACTATTGAATTGAGACATAAACCAACATGGTTGCCACCTGAACCCTTTTTAAGTCTAGGAGTAAGAGCTAGATTATTATATGAAAGATTGAGAGCAAATACTGAAGTCTAATTTATAATTGCTTTTACTGAACCTAGTTTTTCTATTTTACCTTGGTATAAACCCTTACCTAAAATTGGCACAACACCAACTGTTGATCCTGTAAATACATAAAAATCTTTTTCTAAATTTATTTTATCTTTTCTTAATTTGTTTAAAACAAATCTTAGAGAGTTTATTGGGTTTATGTAAACTGTATTTGTATTTCCATTAATAGATTGATTTATTTTTTTGTTTTGAATATTTGTTTTTAAGTTCCCTATATTTATTTTCTTATATTTCTGTTTTTTTCCAATTAAAAATTTTACATTAGCTCCAAAATCACTACACAAATCACCAAATCCACTCACGCCTTTTTTATTTTGTCTATATCCAATTACTTCAATACAGGGCGCCATATGAGAAATATATTTCGAAATGTTTTTTGTTGTAATTTTGTTTTTAGATTTAAAAAATTCTTTTTTTATTAAGTAGCAAACTTCTAGTTCAATACCTAAAGTAGATTTGTTAATTTTAATCTTTTTTCCTGATTTATCAAAATTTCTTTTAAAAATTGAAGCATAAAATGGCTCTTTCTCTTTAAACTTTTTCATTAATGGAAATCCAGTACCAGCAGCTTTAAACCCAACTATTGGATCTTTAATTTTACTCTCACAAAGTTTTCTAAATTTTTCAGCATCTTTTAATTTTTTTGTGAATTTTAAAGGTAATGGAGAAATAATTTTATTTTTCAAAAAAGCATTTACTAATTTATCTGAAGTTTTTTCTATTAATGTTTTCATGAGAAATTTTTAATTTATTATAGACATTGGATCAAGCCTTGTTTGAAACCAATTTATTCTAAAATCTAAATGAGGCCCTGTAGATCTACCAGTGGAACCTACTGTTCCAATTATCTCTCCTTGATTAATTTTATCACCAACATTTACATTAATCGTTTCTAGATGAGAATAAATTGAAGAAATACCATGTCCGTGATCCATAATAATTGTACCACCAGTATAATACAAATCAGGTTCAGCCATTGTTACAATTCCTGTAGCAGAAGATTTTATTTTTGTTCCTTTCTTCGCAGCTATATCTATCCCATAATGAGGCCATTTAGGTTTTCCATTAAGTATTCTTTGACTACCATATACTCCACTAATTATCCCTTCTACTGGCATAATAAATCTATCTTTAAAAAATGTTAGATTTGAATTTATTGCTCTTGCTTCTCCAATTTTATTATTTTCTTTTTTTATTCTTTTATAAACTGACTCGGGAGGTGTTACTTTATTTTCTGGAAGGCCATCAATTCGTTGAATATTATACTTCCTTTTAAATACTTTTTTTATAACTTTTTCCTTTTTACCATCTTTAATTTTTGTAATAATAATATCATTCTTTCTGTCTCTATCTAATCCAAAAACAAAAAAACCATTTTCTGAAACTTTGACTTCTTTTTTTCCAATAAGTATTCGAGCATTATTTTCAGTTTTTCCTACAATGAAATGTCCTTGAATAAATTTACCTGTAAACTCAATAGAAGACGCAGGAGAAATAAAAATAATGAATAAAAAAAATAATAATTTATTCATTTAATATTGTTTATTAGATTTTTAAAAAAAAGTGAACCATCTTCACCTGATAAACTTTTATTAATCATACGTTCTGGGTGAGGCATCATCCCTAGAACATTTTTTTCTTTATTAAATATTCCAGCAATATTTTTAATTGAGCCGTTGGGATTATTTTGTTCATCGACTATGCCATCTTTATTACAATAGTAGGCAGCAACTTGATTATTATCCTCAATTTCTTTTAATTGGTCTTTGCTACAAAAATAATTCCCTTCATTATGTGCAATATGTAGTTCAAGTACATCTTTATTTAGATATTTAAAATATGAACTATCTTTGTCGTTAACTTTAACAAATACATTTTTGCAAATGAATTCTAAGTATTTATTTCTAAGTAAAACACCCGGGAGCAAACCTGATTCAACTAAAATTTGAAATCCATTACAAATTCCCATAACTAAACCACCTGATTTTGCAAAATCTATTACAGATTTCATTATTTTTGATTTTGATGCCATACTTCCACATCTTAAGTAATCTCCGTAAGAAAATCCGCCAGGAAGTACTACTAAATCAGTTTTTGGTATTTCATTATCATTGTGCCATATCATTTTATTTTTAAAACCAAATTCATTTAGCGCAACATGCATATCTCTATCACAATTTGAACCTGGAAAAGTTATAACTACTGATTTCATTATTTATTTTAAAGAATTTTATAATTTTCTATGACAAGGTTTGCTAAAAGTTTTTTACACATTTCCTCCACCTTAGCTTTAGCTTTATTTTCATCTTGTTCATTGATATTAATCTCAAAATACTTTCCTTGTCTAACTTCATCAATATTATCAAATCCCATACCAGTTAAAGTTTGATTTATCACCTTACCTTGAGGATCTAATACATCTTGTTTTAGAGTGATAATTACTGAGATTTTCATTTACTTTTTTTCTTAACACTTGAAAGTTTTGTTACATTTACTGCCGAAACATTAGATTGTTCATGCAAGATACCTAATCTTCTTGCAACTTCTGTATAAGCAGGAATTAAATCACCTAGATCTTTTCTAAATCTATCTTTATCCATTTTTTTATCAGTAACACTGTCCCATAATCTACACGTATCTGGACTTATCTCGTCAGCAAGTATAACCTCATTTTTACCGTTTAATTTAATTCTCCCAAATTCTAATTTAAAATCTATCAATTTAATTCCAACACCTCTGAACATGCCAACCATAAAGTCATTAATACGAAAAACCATTTTTTTAATTTTTTCTATTTCTTTTTTAGTTGCCCATTCAAAAACTAAAATATGTTCCTCTGAAACTAGAGGATCACCTAATTTATCATCCTTTAAACAGTATTCTATTAAAGGCTCTTTAAGAACTGTTCCATCTTCAATATCTAATCTCTTTGTAATTGAACCTGTTGCAACATTTCTTAACACAAATTCAATTGGTATAATTTCAACATGTTTTATAATTTGTTCTCTCATATTTAATCTTTTTACTAAATGATTTTTAATTCCAATTTGTTTAAGATTTGCAAGTATATGTTCTGATATTCTATTGTTTAGAACTCCTTTACCTTCAATAAGAGATTTTTTTTGATTATTAAAAGCTGTTGCATCATCTTTAAAATATTGAATTACTAAATTTTTGTCAGATGTAGCGTAAATTATTTTCGCTTTTCCTTCGTAAAGTTTTTTACCTTTTTTCATTATTTAAATACTCTTCTAAATATTAAATTCACATTTTTGAAATGTTTTGCATAACTAAATATAGTCTTTAATTTCTTTTCAGAAATTTTAGACATTATGAGTTCATCTTGTTTAATTACATCAATTAAATTTAGATTTTCACTAAAACATTTTTTTGCATAATTTTGCACAATTCTATAAGATTTTTCTCTACTTAAGCCTGATTTAGTTAATTCTAACATTACCTCTTGAGAAAAAATTAACCCTTTAGTTAAATTTAAGTTTTCAAGCATTTTTTTTGGATAAACAATCATATTTTCTAAAAGATTAGCAAGTCTTATTAATGCAAAATCCAAAGTAACATTTGCATCAGGACCTATATTTCTTTCAACACTTGAATGCGAAATATCTCTTTCATGCCATAGCGCAATATTTTCAAGAGCAGGGATCACAGCGCTCCTCACCATTCTCGCAAGTCCAGTTAAGTTTTCACTTAAAATTGGATTTTTTTTATGAGGCATTGCAGATGATCCTTTTTGTTTTTTTGAGAAATATTCTTGCAATTCATAAACCTCTGTTCTTTGTAAATGTCTTATCTCGATTGCAACTCTCTCAATTGAACCTGCAATAATTCCTAATACTGAAAAATAATAAGCATGCCTATCTCTTGGTATTACTTGTGTAGAAATGGGCTCTACTTTCATATTTAATTTTTTAGCAACATGCTTTTCAACACTTGGATTTATATTTGCAAATGTTCCAACTGCACCTGAAATTGCACATGTTGACACTTCTTCAATTGCGTTTTTTAATCTAGCTTTGTTCCTTTTGAATTCTTCATAAAAAGACGCAAGTTTTAAACCAAACGTAACTGGTTCGGCATGAATTCCATGACTTCTTCCCATACAAGGTGTGAACTTATATTTCTTAGCTTGTTTTTTTAAAACACCTAGAATTTTATCAAGATCTTGAAGTAAAATTTTTCCTGATTGAACTAGTTGAATATTAAAACTTGTATCTAATACATCCGATGATGTCATGCCCTGGTGCAGGTATCTTGCTTTAATGCCAGCTTTTTCAGTAATTGAAGTTAAAAAAGCGATCACATCATGTTTAACATCAGCCTCTATTTGATGAATTCTTTTTACATTTATTTTTGCTTTCTTTTTTACAACAGAGGCAACTCCTCTTGGAATATGACCTAATTTTTCCATTGCTTCAGCTGCCGCAACTTCTACATCTAACCAAATTTTATATTTATTCTCTTCTGACCAAATATCAGTGAGTTCATTTCTAGAATATCTTTTTATCATTATTTATATGGAGGCTTCATATAACCTTTAGCAGATTCTGTGAAAATTTCATATCCATTTTCAGAAATACCCACAGTATGCTCAAATTGTGCTGATAAAGATTTATCTTTTGTTACTGCTGTCCATCCATCATTCAACATTTTAGTTTGAAATTTGCCTGCATTAATCATTGGTTCAATTGTGAAAGTCATACCTGGTCTAAGCTCCATTCCAGAATTTTTACTTCCATAATGTAAAACGTTTGGAGCCTCATGAAAAATAGTACTAATTCCATGACCACAAAAATCTCTGACAACAGAATAACCTTTTTCTTCCACATAAGATTGAATTGTATAACCAATGTCTCCTAATTTTAATCCTGGTTTTAATATCTTAATTGCGTTCATCATTGAATTATAAGTTGCATCAATTAGATTATTTACTTTAACTGAAGTTTCACCAACACAAAACATTCTACTAGTATCACCGTAATGATGATCAACAATAGCAGTCACATCTATATTTATTGCATCTCCATCTTTCAAAATTCTATCTCCAGGTATACCATGACAAACGACATGATTTAAAGAAGTGCATAATGATTTTTTAAAACCTCTATAAAATTGTGGAGCGGAATATCCACCATTGTCTCTTATAAATTCATATCCAAGTTTATCTATTTGATCAGTTGTAATTCCTTCTTTGATATTATCTGTTAACATATCAAGAGTTTGAGCCGCAAGTTTTCCAGCAACCCTCATTTTCTCAAATTTTTCTGAATAACTACTCATTAATAATTTTTAATTTTTTTTCTATAAAAATTTCTTTCGAACTTATCTTACATCTATAAGCTAAAAAAATAACTCCAGCTTTTTTTGCTTTTAAATAATTATTGTAATATTCACTATCAATATCTTTAGCTATTTTAAAGTTTTCCATATTTTGAATTTGAACTAAAAACAATAAGTAAGTTTTATAACCATTTTTTGTGGCATCAATAAGAGTTAACAGATGTTTTGAGCCTCTAGAAGTTACGGCATCAGGAAATTCAGATGTTTTTTTATCTCTAAATAAAGTGACATTTTTAACCTCTAAAAAAAACTTTGTTTTTTTCTTCTCTAAATAAAAATCAAATCTCGTTTCTTTATTAAAAAATACTTCGCTTTTGATTTGATCAAGATTTTGAAGTTCTTTAATTAGATTATTTTCTAAAGCATGCCTAGCAATTTTGTTTGCCATATGCGTATTAACACCAACAAGATTTTTATTTGCTCTAATTATTTCTAAGCCATACTTAAGTTTTCTTTTTGGATCATCATGCTTAAGTAAGTGAACTTCATTACCTTTATCAAGTAAACCCTTCATTGAACCAGTGTTAGGACAATGAGCTGTTACTTTGACACCTTCAATATTAACGTCTGTAAAAAAACGTTTGTATCTTTTGATTAATTTGCCTTTTATTAAAGGCTTGGTAAATTTCATATATAGACTATACATTCTTAAAATGACCAAAGAAACTAAAGTTAATGCCGCTATATTAATAATTGGTAATGAAATTCTTTCAGGAAGAACTCAAGATACAAATACAAGCACACTTGCTACTTGGTTAAATTCTATTGGTGTCAAAGTTGGAGAGGTGAGAGTAATTCCTGATGTAGAGGAAACAATAATTTCAACTCTTAATCATTTAAGAAATGTTTATAATTATGTTTTCACTACTGGTGGCATTGGACCTACTCATGATGATATTACGGCAGAGTCAGTCTCAAAAGCTTTTGGATTAAGATATGAAGTTCATCAAGAAGCTTATAAAATTTTAGAGGCATATTACAAACCAGGAGAATTTAACAAAGGTAGACAAAAGATGGTATGGATGCCTTCAAATGCAAATTTGATTTTAAACCCAACCAGTGGAGCACCAGGTTTTAATGTTGAGAATGTTTATTGTCTTCCAGGAGTTCCTTCAATTTTAAAATCAATGCTAGGTGGATTGAAAAATGATATTGTTGGAGGAGATCCTATAATTAGTAAAACTATAAGTTTACGAACAGTTGAAAGTGAAATAGCAGACTCATTGACTAAAGTTCAAAATGATAACAAAGATGTTGAGATAGGAAGCTATCCTTTTTTTCAAGCTGGAAAACTTGGTGTTTCAATTGTTTTAAGATCTGAAGACCAAAATAAAATTAATAAGTGTGAATTAAAAATCCTTAAATTTGTCAATGAAAAAAATATTGGCATTGTTGAGAGATAAAAAAAACTAATTTATAAAGTTTTATATAATTCTTCTGCTGCAATAAAAATATTTTTATTTGGTCTCCATCTTAAAACTTTTTTTGCAAATGAATTATTACCGATTAAACATTTTTGTTTTTCAATATTATTTATTTTAACTTTAGTTTTTAATCTATATTTTTTGATTAAAAAATTTATTATCTGATTTAATGATGTTGATTTATTAGAGCTCAAAATTATGTTATCAATATTTTTTTTAGATGATATTAATTTAATTATCGCACGACATATGTCCTCTGCATGAGAAAAATCAGCATAGATATTTTGTTTTATAATTTTTCTTAAAAAATTAAAATTATTTTCTTTTAATGCAATTATAATTCTTGGTATTATGAATTTTCTATTTCTAAATTTTGAATCGTGGTTAAATAAAATCAAGTTTGTATAATTTAACTTTTTTTCTACCTTTTTATTTAACATATAATTATGACTGTCAATTCTAAACTTAGTATAATCTGTATCTCCGATAAATTTTGAATATTCATTAACTTTTCTTTTTTTATCTCTAAAAATTTGAGATGAATTAAAAAATATAAATTTTGAGTTTAAGTTTACTTTAAATGTTTCATCAAATATATTTTTTGTTATTAAAAAATTTTCTTTATAAAATTTGTGATAACTTTTTTCATTAAATGCCGGATTATTAGAGGCCATATGCAAAACTATATCAGGTTTATTTTTTTTAAAAATAGTTCTTAAATTTTTTTTTACCTTTAGATTTTCTTTAATAATAATATATTTTTTGTTAGTATTTTTATGAATTTGTTTTGAAAATATAAAGATTTTGTATTTTTTTGAATCTAATAAATTTGTTAAAATTTTTCCATCTTGACCAAAACCCCCAGTAATAAAAATATTTTTTTTTTGCTTTTTCACATTTAAAGTATTTATAATTAATCCTATTATTATATAATTAAATTTAAAATTAACTTAATTTAAAATAATTTAAACTTGAAAATAAAATCCTGCAGATCTTGTGATAATAATAATTTAATTAAATTATATTCATTAGGTAGACAATCTCTAACTGGCATATTCCCACCAAGTAAAAAAACAAAAATTACAAAAGGTGATTTAAGCATGGTTATTTGTAGTAAATGTAAATTATTACAATTAGAAAATAATTTTAATCCATTTGAAATGTATGGTGATAATTACGGTTATATGTCGTCTTTAAATAAATCAATGATTTCACACTTAAATATCAAATCCATTAATTTAAAAAAAAGATATAAGTTTAAATCAAAAGATGCCATCTTAGACATAGGTAGCAATGATGGTACGTTTTTATCTTTTTTTAGTAAAAAATATAAATTGTATGGTTGTGACCCTACAATTAAAAAATTTAAAAATTATTATAGAAAAGATATTAATAAGATAGAAAATTTTTTTTCAGCTGATTTATTTAAAAATATTAAATTTTCTTTAATAACCTCAATTTCAATGTTTTATGATTTGCCAAGACCATTAGAATTTGCAAAACAAATTTACAGTATTCTAAAAAAAAATGGGGTTTGGCATATAGAGCTAAGTTATATGCCGATGATGATCAAAAACACATCTTACGACACGATTTGTCATGAACATCTTGAGTACTATTCCCTAAGATCATTAAAGTTTTTATTAGATAAAGCAAAATTAAAAATAATAAATTTATCATTTAACCAAATAAATGGTGGAAGCATTGAATTAGATATAGCAAAAAAAGACTCAACGTATAATGAGTGTAAAGATTTAATTAATTGGGTTTTAAAAAGTGAGAAATTAGGTCAATACAATGAAGTTAGCAGGCAAAAAAGATTTTTTAAAGAGTGTGAAAATCACAAGATATTATTAAAACAACTTTTAAAAACTTTTAAAAAACAAAAAAAAAAGGTAATTGGATATGGAGCATCAACTAAAGGCAATGTTTTGCTTCAATATTGTGGTATAAATGAAAAAATAATAAAAATAATAGCTGAAGTAAATAAATTTAAATTCGGAAAATACACACCTGGTTCAAAAATAAAAATTGTTTCTGAAAAAAAAGCTAAACTAAATAATCCAGATTATTTATTAGTGCTTCCTTGGCATTTCAAAGATCACATAATTAAAAGGGAAGATAAATTTTTAAAAGATGGTGGAAAATTAATTTTTCCTTTACCAGATATCGAGATTATTTAATCTTAAAAAATAAGTTTTTAAAAAAATAAATTGACAAATAGTATAGAGAGCTCACTATATCTCTTAGTTTCATTTTAGAAGACCCAATCTTTCTATATGGCAGATCAACGGGTATTTCATGTATCTTATATTTCTTTTTGTGAAGTATGAAAATACTTTCCCAAAAAAAAGAATATCCATTATCTTTAGCTGCCAATATATCTTTTTTTTTTACAATATTTAAATTATAGCATCTAAATGCACCAGAGGTATCATAACGAATATTTAATAGATAATTAATTAAATGATATCTAATTTTAGTTAAAAGTCTTCTTGAGATAGGCCAATCGATAATTGAATTTTTTGATAAAAATCTATTTGTTATTACAATTGAGTTGTATTTATTTAATTTTATTAATTGAGGAATATATTTGGGATTGTGAGTACCATCAGCGTCCATAGTAATTAATATTTTATATTTTTTTTTATAAGCAAAATTAATACCAACTTTATGAGCAGAACCAACTCCAAGTTTTTTTTTTCTAAAAATAAATTTTATATTTTGATTTTTTTTACTTAATTCAATGATTTTTTTTCTAGTTCCATCTTTAGAATTATCATCAATAAATAACAGATCAAACTTAATATCTAATTTTAATAAGTTTGAAAATAAAATATCTATATTTTTATTTTCATTTAGAGTTGGAATTACAACTATTTTTTTCATTAATTTTTCTCTGGAATAAAAAATAAATCCAATGCGTTTTGATTCTTATGAGGTATCAATTTTAAATTTTGATTATAGTACCTATTGTAATTGTATTTTTTTAAAATTTTATTTATTTCATTTAAGGAGGTGTTATTTTCAATAATAAGCATGGGTTTATCTTTCTTTATTTGACTCATCAAACTTTTTACAATTTGAAGTTCTAATCCATTAATATCAATTTTTATTAGATCAATTTTTTCCTTAATCAATCTGAATTTTTTTAAACTGATAGATGTTTTTTTTATTTTTATTTCTTTATAATTATTAAAATCCAATTTCATTTGATCAATTAACTCTTTTTTTCGATAAAATGCATAAGTTAAAAGTGGCATCTCTCTCCCAAAAATTTTTAAAAAAGGATAATAGATAGTTTCTTTAATTTCTTTATCACTAATTCCAAATTCTTTTATTATGATATTTCTATTTTTTTTTTTTAATTTTTTTAATTTTTTAATAAATATTTTTTGAGGCTCATAACAGAAAATTTTTTTAACTTTTAAATTTTTTAAAAAAAAATTCGTCGCTATGCCATCACTTGCACCAATATCAATTATGTTAATTGCTTTTTGATGGTAATATCTTTTTAAAATATTAAAGTCTTCTTCAAAAATATTAAAATAAATAACAATATTTCTTACAAAATAATAAAGAATTACATTCCTTCTTATAAATTTTTCAAAAATACTTAATAGTCCTTTTTGAGTTTTACTTTGTTGCATTTTTATCATAACAAATTATAGAATATTTTTAATGAATTTAACTAAAACTACAATCATGAATACAATACTTTTTGTGATATTGTACATTTCATTAATTGTTGGATTTATTTTAGACGAAGATTCGGCTGGAGGAGCAATTCAGGATTATAACTTCCATTTAGGTGTTAGAGATTTTTTCTTAGAAGATACAATTTATGGGCTTAAAAATTATTTACAAACAGAGGCCGTACATTCACCAATATTTATTATTTTTTTGAAATATTTGTTATTTCTTGGTGAGGATTTTGGAAGATTAATTTATTTACATCTGTGTTTATCTATAGTTCCTATCTTTTTTTTATGTTTAAAAAAAAAATACAAAACAAATACTTATTTTTTATTAACATTAAGTATTTTTTTTCTTTTATCACCATATTTTAGATCTTCCTCAATTTGGCCGGGTGATGAAAATTTAGCTTTAATTTTTTTTTTATGTTCAATTTATTTTTATAATTTATTTTTTCAGAAAAAAAATTTTGATGAAAAAATTTTATTTATTTTTTTAAACACTTTTTTTCTTGCCTTAGCTTCTTACTTTAGACCTGTTTATTCATTATTTTCATTATTTTATTTTTACCAACTTATTTTAAAAGAATTTAATTTAAGATTTTTTATTTTTTATATGTTAATAAATATACTTCTTTCTTTTCCAGCTTTTTATTATGTTTTTTTTATGAAAATCACTTTTTTTTTTGATTCAGTTGGAAGTTTTAATTTCATAAATTCATTCTCACTTACATATACAGTGCTTTTATTTTACTTGATACCTTTTCTAATTTTCTTAGAAAAAAATTTATTTTCTTGCAAATTTGATCTTAATTTTTTCATCATCTCAGTTATTTTAACATTCATAGTGATTTTTTTATTTGATTATAAAACTTCTACTGGAGGAGGTATACTTTATATGTTTCAAAAAATTTTTTTCTCTGGGAATATTTTTTACGGTATTATATTTTTTATTTCATTTAATTTAGTTAATAAATTTTTAGAAATCAAAAAAATTGATAATTTAATTTTAATTATAATCTTATTGTTCTTTGAATTAGATAATCATTTCTATATGGAAACATTTGACCCACTTTTTCTTATTTGTCTGTTCCTTTTATTTAATACAAAACTTATAAAAAATTACATAAAATTAATTGATCTTAAGAGAATAGTATCTTTATATACTTATCTAATAATGTTTTTTTGCACAAAAGTATTAGTTTTATATTTATTATAATTTTGATATTTATTTATAAAATTATATTCAATTAAGTATCTATGTTATATTTTGCTTATGGTAGCAATCTTCATCATTTTCAAATGAAAAGAAGGTGCAAAGACAGTGTATTTTTAAAAAAAATTAATTTAAAAGATTTTCGTTTAACTTTCAGAAGCAAATATAGAGCAGCAGATATTGAACCAAAAAAAAAATCAATAGTACCAGGTGGTTTATTTGAAATATCTAAAAGTGATGAAAAAAAACTAGATGTATATGAAGATTTTCCAATACTTTATAAAAAACATTATTTTTATTATTATGGAAAAAAAATAATGACTTATACAATGGTGAAAAAAACTCCATTTAGATATCCAACAGAAAGATATTTAAATATTGTTAAACGTGGATATAAAGATTGCAATCTTGATAAAAAATATTTAAAAAAAGCCTTAATGCCCTCGTGGTGAAATTGGTAGACACAAAGGACTTAAAATCCTTGCCGCTTGCGGAGTGCCAGTTCGAGTCTGGCCGAGGGCACCACTTAAAATGAGCAAACAATTAATAATTTCTGATAAAAATAAGAAATCATCAATTTTAAAAAAATCAGTCTTAAATTTAATTAATAGAAACAACTTTTATAAAAAAAATTTTGTAATTGTTATTGGTGGTGACGGTTTTATGTTACAGACTTTAAAAAAGAATAAAAACTCAAATAAACAATTTTATGGAGTTAATTCAGGAAATTACGGTTTCTTGATGAATAAATTTTCAGCAAAAAATTTTATAAGAAACATTACAAATCCTAAACTTATTGTAATTTCTCCATTAGAAATGACTGTAAAAAACAAATCAAATCAAATTAAAAAACATTTAGCTATTAATGAGGTTTCTATTTTAAGACAAAGTAGGCAGGCAGCATATATTTCAATAAAAAATGAATCAAAAATAATAATGCAAAAATTAGTTTCAGATGGAGTATTGGTATCAACACCAGCAGGAAGTACAGCTTATAATCTTTCAGTTCATGGCCCAATACTAAGTTTAAATTCAAGAAAACTTTCCATTTCTCCAATCAGCCCATTTATACCCAGAAGATGGAAGGGAAAAGTTGTTAGTGATAAAACAAAAATAATAATAAAAAATTTAAATCCATCTAAAAGACCAATAAGTTCTGTCGCTGATAATATTGAAGTCAGAAATGCAAAAATAATATCAATTAAAACAAGCTCAAATATTAAGTTTAATTTGCTTTATAATCAAAATAGAAGTTTAGAAAAAAAAATAAAAATTGAACAGCTGAAAAGAGAAATTTCTTAAGTGGTGCCCCCGCACGGATTCGAACCGCGGACCTATTGATTACAAATCATTTGAGCTATCACTTTTTCCTTTCATTAACGTTGATATTAGTAACTTCTGGAATCCCCGTCAAGCAAGTAAAATAAATTCACTACAAATTCACTACACTTGTTGATACATTTTATTAATGAAATTTAACGAAGATAGCAGAGTAAAAATACCTTCTTTAATACATTTAACTAGATTAGGTTATAAATATCTTTCACTTAAAGACAGTGTTTGGGATTTATCATCTAATATTTTTGAAGATATATTTGTAAAAGCTATTAGTAAAATTAATAAAGAAAAAGATGAATTAAAAATCAAAAATTTATTAGATGAATTAAAAATTTCCTTATCTAATGATGATTTAGGACAATCTTTTTTTGAAAGAATAATAAATAACCAAGGTTTAAAAGTTATTGATTTTGAAAACATTGAAAACAATTGTTTTAATGTTGTAACTGAGCTTACTTATCAAAAAGACGATGACGTATTTAGACCTGATATTACAATATTAATTAATGGTTTGCCTCTAGTTTTTATTGAAGTCAAAAAGCCAAACAATAAAGAAGGTATGTATTCCGAAAAAAACAGAATTAATAAAAGATTTACCAATAAAAATTTTAAGCAATTTGCCAATATTACTCAATTCATTATTTTTTCAAATAACATGAGTTATGATCAAGATGGACAAAATATTTTTCAAGGAGCATTTTATTCATCATCTTCATACGGAAATCTAAATTTTAATTATTTTAGAGAAGAAGAGGATTTTGATTTAAGCTCTTTGTTAAGATCTTTAGATGATAATGATGAAAATATTATCTTAAAAGACACTAATTTAGTAAGTATTAAAAATTCTAGAGAATTTATATCAAATAAAGATCCTCAAACACCTACTAACTCAATATTGACTTCACTACTTCAGAAGGAAAGAATTTTATTTATATTAAAATATGGAATAGCATATGTTAAAAATTTAAAAGGCATAGAAAAGCACATTATAAGATATCCACAATTGTTTGCCACCAAAGCAATACAAAAAAATATACAAGAAAAAAAAAATAAAGGAATTATCTGGCATACACAAGGAAGTGGCAAAACTGCACTTGCCTATTATTCTCTAAAATACTTAAAAGATTATTTTAATAAAGATAACAAAATCGTTAAGTTTTACTTCATAGTAGATAGAATTGATCTATTAGATCAGGCAAATAAAGAATTTAAGAAAAGAGGATTATCAGTTCATATAATTAATTCAAGGGATGAATTTGCTCAAAATATTAAATCAAATAAAGCAGTGCATAATGATCGAGGAGATGATGAGATTATACTTGTAAATATTCAAAAATTTGAAAATCAGGATGATGTTGTTAATATAAATGATTATAATTTATCCATTCAAAGAATATATTTTCTTGATGAAGTTCATCGAAGCTATAAACCTAAGGGAAGTTTTTTAACAAATCTTCATTTATCTGATCTAAATTCAATAAAGATCGGTTTAACAGGTACACCATTGTTAGGAAAAGACACAAATTCGCGAAATATATTTGGAAACTATATTCATAAATATTTTTATAATTCATCTATTAAAGATGGCTTTACATTAAGATTAATAAGAGAAGAGATAGAAAATCAATATCTTGAAAAGTTACAAACTACATTGGAGGAAATCAAAATTCTAAAAGGTAATTTACCTAGCGAAGATTTATTTTCAAAAAGGCAATTTGTTGAACCTATGTTAGATTACATAGTTCAGGATTATTTAAAATCAAAAGTGGTATTCGATGATAACTCAATAGGTGCTATGGTCGTTTGTGACTCATATAAGCAGGCTGAGATGATGAGTGATGTTTTTAAAAATAAATATATTGATTTATCAAATGACAAAATTGGAAAATCTTACTTAGTATTACATGACATTGGCACCAAAAAAGAGAGAGAAACTGCCATAGAAGATTTCAAAGATGGAAAAATAAATTTTTTATTTGTGTATAATATGCTTTTAACAGGCTTCGACTCCCCAAGGCTTAAAAAAATCTATTTTGGAAGAAAGATTAAATCTCACAATCTCTTGCAAGCATTAACTAGGGTTAACCGACCTTATAGGAATTTTAAATTTGGATATGTTGTAGATTTTGCAGGTATACATGAAGAATTTAAAAAAACAAATCAGGCATATTTTGAAGAATTACAATTAGAAGTGGGTGACGAACTTAAGGGTTATGAAAACCTTTTCAAAAGTGACACAGAAATAAATGAAGAAATTGAAAATATTAATCAAAATTTATTTAAATATGACTTGGAAAATCTTGAAAATTTTTCAACGCAAATATCCTCAATTTTGGATAAAAAGGAACTTAACATTATTTTGAAAACTTTAAATTCTGCAAGAGATCTTTACAATATTATAAAGCTATCAAGTAAATCTCACTTATTAGAAAAAATAAATTTTAAGAATATAAATTTAATGTTGAGAGAAACAGCTAATAGAATCTCTTTGATTAATGAAAAAGAAAAATTTGAAAATGAGGTTGATACTAGTGGTTTACTAAATCTTGCGCTAGAAGATATGATTTTTAGCTTTCAAAAAATTAAAGAGGAAGAACTTTTAATGTCAGATCAGTTAAAAGAAGCTAGAAAAAAAACCATAACCAATCTTAAAAATAATTTTGATACTAAAGATTTAAAATTTATCTCTCTTAGAGAAGAGCTTGAAAGACTTTTTCTTAAGAAAAATTTATCTGAAATTTCTCAAACAAATATGGAGGAAATAATTAGAAAATTTGATTTGATCTATGATCAATCAAAAGAGCTAAATAGAAAAAATGAACTTTTAAGAGCTAAATATGATCATGATCAAAAATATGCTCGAATTCACAAAAGGCTTATGGAAAAAAACCCACTCACTGACAATGAAAGTAAATTGTACAACGCTTTAAAGTCACTTAAAACAAGGACTGATGATGAACTATTAAATAATTCTGGAATCTTAAATAATGAAGTATATGTAAAAAAAATGATATCAAGGTTAGTGATTGATGAATTTAACAACAAAAATAATTTTGGTTTAGATTTATCAAAGACAGAAATAATAAAAAATTTAGTTTCTTCAGAGTATTTAAACGAATTTAGAGATAAATTGTAATATCATAATATGTCAATTAAATTTGAAAGTGAAACAAAAAAACTTATAGATGAATTAAAGAATGTCTGTAACAATGCTGGCCTAGGTAATGATGGAAATGAATATAAAGTAATAACACAAGCTTTCCTATATAAGTTTTTAAATGATAAATTTTTTCACGATGTAAGACAAATTAAAAAATATACATCAAGTGATGATATTCCAAAAATTTTAAAAACTTTTACTTCTGATGAATATGAAATGCTTTTATTAGAACTTAATGAAAATACAGCTAAATTATATCCTCATCAATTTTTAAACAACCTATTTCAAAAACAAAATGATAATAATTTTGCTCAAATTTTTGATGATGCATTGATTGAAATTTCTTCAAATAATAATGAAATTTTTTCAATTGTGACTTCTGGTGGTCAAAAAATTAAAATACTTGAAAGTATAAGTCAGCATGTTTCTGATAATAAGGATTCATTTTGTAGAGCTATTGTTAATAAACTAATAAATTTTAGTTTTGAGAATGTTTTTGATAAAGGTTTTGATTTTTTTTCGACAATTTTCGAGTATTTAATTCAAGACTATAATTCAAATAGTGGAAGCACTTATGCTGAATATTTCACACCTTTTTCAATTTCTAAAATTATTTCAAAGTGTTTGATTAAAAAAAAACAGTCAAATGTTGTTTGTTATGATCCTTCAGCTGGCTCAGGTACATTATTAATGTGTTTGGGTAATGAATTAGGAGAAAAAAATTGTACTATTTTTTCACAAGATATTTCTCAAAAATCCTCTCATTTACTCAGATTAAATCTAATTTTAAACAATTTAGTTCATTCTATACCAAACATAATTCAAGGTAACACTATTCTAGAACCATATCATAAAGAAAAAAATGCTTTAAAAAAATTTGATTATATAATTTCTAATCCACCATTTAATACAGATTTTAGTGATTACAGAAATGATTTGGATACTAAGGAAAATAAGGAAAGGTTTTTTGCAGGCATACCTAAGATACCAAAAAAAAAGAAACAACAGATGCCAATTTATACCATGTTCTTACAACATATTCTTTATAGTCTAAAAAAAAATGGAAGAGCGGCAGTTGTTGTTCCTGAAGGTTTTATTTCAGCTAAATCAGGTATTGAAAATATAATTCTAAAACATTTAGTTGAACAAAAAAAAATTAGTGGTGTAATTAGCTTACCAGGAAAAGTATTTGCTAATACACCTACAAATGTATCTATAATTTTTATAGAAAACGACAAAAAAAATGACAAAGTTGTGTTAATTGATGCTGCAGATGTTGGTTCAATAATTAAAGATCAGAATAAAGAAAGACTTATTCTAACAGAGGAAGATCAGTTAAGGATAACCAAAGCTTTTATTGAAGAAAAAACTGTTGGTGAATTCTGTACAACAACAAATTACGATGAAATAAAAACTAGAGGTTATTCACTTAACCCAGGTCAATATTTTGAAATTAAATATGACTATGATGATATAAATTCAGAAGATCTCAATAAAACAATAGAAAATTTTGTTCAAGAAACTTCAGCTCTTGAAAAAAAATCAAATCAAATTGAGAAAGATATTAATTCAAGTCTAAAAAAAATAAAAATCAAATGAAACTAGAAGAAATTCAACTAGACAAAGCTGTTATCTTTAACCCAAAAATAAATATTAAAAAAAATATTAAATACAAAAGAATTACTATGGAGATGTTAAAAGAGCATTATAAGTTTATCAATCAATTTGAATATGATTACTTTAATGGAGGAAGCAAGTTTGAACAAAACGATACTCTCTTAGCTAAAATAACACCCTGTTTAGAAAATGGAAAGACTGCATATGTAGATTTTTTGAGAGAGAATGAGGTAGCATTCGGGTCTACAGAGTTTATTACAATAAGAAATAACAATAAAACTGATAGGGATTATATTTATTATTTATTTACAAGTGATTTAATAAGAAAAAAAGCTATCAAATGCCTTGAGGGCACATCAGGAAGAAAAAGAATTAATGAGTATGCATTAAGAAAACAGATTATATTATTACCTGAGATAGATACACAAAAAAAAATATCACAATTTTTATCTCTGTTAGATAAAAAAATTTCAATCAATAATGAATTAAATAGAATTACAATAAAATTTTTAAAAAATTATTTTATAAAAACTTTTATAACTTTTCAGAATGAAAATTCTAATCTTACTTATAATGATAAATTAAATTTAGAAATTCCAAATGATTGGGAGGCAAAAACATTAGATAATATAGTAGAAATTAAAACAGAAATTATAGACCCACAGGAAGAAGAGGGCAGAATTTTTAAACTTTTAAGTATACCCTCTTATGATGAAGATGGTAGTTTCAGAAAAACATTAGGTAAAAATATAAATAGTAATAAGTTAGTTATTACTGAAAATAATCTTTTGCTATCTAAATTAAATCCAAAATTTAACAGAATATATTACCCGACAGATTGTAACGATTTACTTGCTTCAACAGAGTTTTTTAATTTTTCATGTAAAGATTTATTTATGAAAAATTTTCTTTATATTTTATTTCAAACTGATCATTTTATAAACTATTGTTCAAAGTCTGCTACAGGGACATCAAACAGTCATAAACGTATTAAAAAAGATGTGTTAATGAATTTCAAGACGCCATTCAATGAAGATGCAATAAAAAACTTTGGGAACTTAATTAATCCTTTTGTTCAAAAAATTAATTTAAGAAATGATGAAATAAGATCTTATAATTCGTTTAAAAAATTTATGCATCAACTGTTTTTAAAGAATCAAATCGTAATAAATTAAATTCACTACAAATTCACTACAGTCAGTTACTCTTTCTTCCATTCTATAGTCTTATTCAATGATTTTTATTTTTGAAAAAAATTTAGGAAAAACTTAAGTTTGTTGAAAATAAATGAGATTTTAGTGGTGCCCCCGCACGGATTCGAACCGCGGACCTATTGATTACAAATCAATTGCTCTACCAACTGAGCTACAAGGGCATAAGCGCAATATTAACTATTTTTTAAATTAATCAAGATTTTTTTTTAAATAACTTAAGTGATGAAAGACGATTGCTGCACTATTCGATATATTTAAGCTTTCTATTTGATTGTTCATCTCAATCTTCACATGAAAATCAGCGTATTTAGATGTGTGTTTATGCATACCTTCACCTTCAGATCCAAAAACCAAAATGTTATTTCCTTCCCATTTAATCTCTGAAAAATTTTTTTTTGCTTCACTATCAAACCCGTAAATCCAAAAATTTTTATCTTTTAAATTTTTTAAAGTTGAATTTATATTGGATACTTCAAAAATTTTTAGATACTCAATGCAACCGCTTGCCGCCTTAAACATTAATTTACTTTCGCTTGGAAAATGTCTTTCTTTAACTATCACTCCATCAATTTTAAACGCAGCCGCGCTTCTAATTATTGAGCCAATATTTCTTGGATCAGTAACACCATCTAAACAAGCCAAAGTTATATTTTGTTTATTTTTTATGTAATCTTTTAAAATAGGCTGGTCTAATTTCTCAATTTCAGCAACATAACCTTGATGTTGAATATTTTCTTTAGTTGAATATTTGTCTAATTCTTTCTTTGTTTTAAAATAAACTTTAACATCCTCTAATAAGTTCTTTCTTGGACTTTTTCTGTGAATATTCTTCTTACTTTCCTCAGTTAGAAACAATTTAAGCACCTTTCTTTTTGGATTTTTTAAAGCTTCTAATACTGCGTGCTGTCCAACAATAAAAAAGGTTGATTTATTCATGTTTTATAAGGTTTTTTTGCTTTAATTGAATATACTAAATATCAAATCTCGTGTTGCAATTATACAAATAAAATATATAAAACGCCTGTTATTTGAAGCTTATTGAACAAGGGGACACTTCCCCAAATTAGAAAAGGAGGGGTTCCAGAGCGGTCAAATGGGGCGGGCTGTAAACCCGTTGACTTCGGTCTTCGAAAGTTCGAATCTTTCCCCCTCCACCATTCAATTAATTTAAATAACATGGAGTGTTACTCTTGGGGTTGTGCGGGTGTAGTTCAATGGTAGAACGCTAGCCTTCCAAGCTGGATGTAAGGGTTCGATTCCCTTTACCCGCTCCAAGAAATTAATATTATAAAAAAAATAAATTGAGGTAATAAAGTAATGTCGAAGGAAAAATTTGTAAGAAATAAACCCCACTGTAACATTGGTACTATTGGACATGTCGACCATGGTAAAACAACTTTAACAGCTGCTATCACAAAAGTTTTGGCTGAACAGGGTGGAGCAAAATCAGTTGCTTATGACGAAATTGATAAAGCACCTGAAGAAAAAGAAAGAGGAATTACTATTTCTACTGCTCACGTTGAATATGAAACTGAAAAAAGACACTATGCACACGTAGACTGTCCAGGTCACGCTGATTATGTAAAAAACATGATTACTGGTGCTGCACAAATGGATGGAGCAATATTAGTAGTTAACGCTGCAGATGGTCCAATGCCTCAAACTAGAGAACACATTCTATTAGCAAGACAAGTTGGTGTACCTGCAATTTGTGTTTACCTAAACAAAGTAGATCAAGTTGATGATAAAGAAATGATTGAACTTGTTGAAGAAGAAATAAAAGAATTATTAACCTCATATAAATTTCCAGGTGACAAAACTCCAATTGCTAAAGGTTCAGCACTTGCAGCAGTTGAAGGAAGAGACGATGAAATTGGAAAAAATTCAATTTTAGAATTAATGAAAAATGTTGATGAATTTATTCCACAACCTGACAGACCAAAAGATAAAGACTTTTTGATGCCAGTTGAAGACGTATTCTCAATTTCTGGAAGAGGAACAGTTGTTACTGGTAGAGTTGAATCTGGTGTTATTAAAACTGGTGAAGAGATTGAAATAGTTGGAATAAGAGAAACTAAAAAATCAGTATGTACTGGAGTAGAAATGTTTAGAAAACTTTTAGACTCAGGTGAAGCTGGTGATAATATTGGAGTGCTATTAAGAGGTGTAGAAAGAACAGACGTAGAGAGAGGTCAAGTTCTTTGTAAACCAGGATCAATTACTCCACATACTAAATTTGAAGCTCAGGCTTATGTACTTAAAAAAGAAGAGGGTGGAAGACACACTCCTTTCTTTACTAAGTACAGACCACAGTTCTATTTTAGAACTACTGACGTAACTGGTGAAGTAGAATTACCAGCTGGTACAGAAATGGTAATGCCTGGTGATGACGCTAAATTCACAGTTAAATTAATTACACCTATTGCAATGGCTGAAAAATTAAACTTTGCAATTAGAGAAGGTGGAAGAACTGTTGGAGCTGGTGTAGTAACAAAAATTATAGAGTAAACTCTATAAATAGGAGTGTAGCTCAATTGGTAGAGCGCCGGTCTCCAAAACCGGAGGCTGAGGGTTCGAGTCCCTCCGCTCCTGCCAAGTTGAGCTAAAAAATATGAAGAACCCAATAAAGTTTTTACAAGAAGTAAAACAAGAGGCTTTTAAAGTTTCTTGGCCTACTGGTAAAGAGACAGTTCAAGGAGCATTGATGGTGTTTGCGATGGCTGTTGTGATGTCTCTATTTTTTTTACTTATTGATCAGGTTCTGAAGTTTTTCTTAGAATTGTTATTGAAAGTGAGTATTTAATGAAAAATTGGTATATCGTTCAATCACATTCTAGTTTTGAAAACAAAGTTGCTGGTTTAATTAAAGAAGAAGCTGAAAAGGCTAAAATATCTGACAAATTTGATGAGATTGTTGTTCCAACCCATGATGTAACTGAAGTTAAAAGAGGAAAAAGAATTCAAAGAAAAAAGAAGTATTTTCCTGGTTATGTATTAATTAAGAGTGAAATGGATAATAGCATTTATCATATGATAAAGAATATAAAGAGAGTAAGTGGTTTTTTGGGTTCAAAAGGTATGCCTGTACCAGTTTCTGATAAAGAAATTGAGAAGATTTTAGGGCAAATAAAAGATGGTGTAGCTCAGCCAAAATCTGGTATAGAGTACAGCGTTGGTGAAAAAGTTCAGGTAGTAGACGGCCCATTTGCTTCGTTTAGTGGAATGGTTGAAGAAATTGATGAAGAAAAGTCTAGACTTAAGGTTTCAGTTTCTATATTTGGTCGTCCAACGCCGGTAGATTTAGAATATAACCAAGTAGAAAAGGTAAGTTAATGGCAAAAGAAATTAGTGGTTTTATAAAATTACAAATTAAAGGTGGTCAAGCAAATCCAGCTCCACCAGTAGGACCAGCACTTGGTCAGCGTGGTGTAAATATAATGGAATTTTGTAAGGCATTTAATGACAAAACAAAATCGATGGCTGGAAAGCCTATTCCTGTAGAGATAACTGTCTATAAAGATAAAAAATTTGATTTTAAAATTAAATCACCACCAGCATCTTTTTTCATAAGAGAAGCAGCAAAACTTAAAAGTGGTTCAAAAGAGCCGGGACGAAATATTGTTGCATCAATTACTAAAAAACAAGTTGAAGAAATTGCAAATCAAAAAATGAAAGATTTAAATGCTCTAGATTTAGAACAAGCTGTGAAAATTATTTCTGGATCAGCAAGATCAATGGGTATTGAGGTAAAAGAATAATGTCATCTAAAAGATATAAAAAACTTCCAAATAACACTTCTGAATTAAATTCAGATTTAATAGAAAAACTATTAGCAGAAGTGAAAAAGAATTGTACGACTAAATTTGATGAGTCAGTTGACTTAAGTTTTCAAATAAATAACAAACAAAAAAAGAGTGAAGTAAATATTAGAACTGTAGTAAATTTACCAGGAGGAACTGGAAAGACAGTTAAAGTTGCAGTTGTTTGTGAAGATGCCAAATCTGGAGATGCCAAATCTGCGGGTGCAGATATTGTTGGTGGAGATGAATTTATTGATAAAATTAAAGCTGGTGAAATTAATTTTGAAAAACTTATATGTACTCCAGCAATGATGATAAAACTTTCTAAATTAGGAAAAGTTTTAGGACCAAAAGGTTTGATGCCTAATCCAAAGTTAGGTTCTGTAACAGAAGATTTAAAAAAAGCAGTTACAGATGCTAAATCTGGTCAGGTAGAAATTAGAAATGATAAAGATGGCAACATAGGTGTTAGTATCGGAAAAAAATCATTTGATGATGACAAACTTATAAAGAATTACAATGCTATACTAGAGGCATTAGATAAAGAAAAATCGAACAATACTCTTAAAGGAGATTTAATAAAATCAGCATTTATAACCTCTTCTATGGGTGTTTCTTACAAACTTAAATTAAGTAAGGTGATATAATATTATGATGACTAAAGACCAAAAAAAAGTTTACATCGAGGAAATGACCAAGCAGTTTGAAAGCAGTAAAGCAGTTATGGTTACTCACTATCAGGGGTTAACTATGCCTCAAATAGATGAGTTGAGATCTAAAATGAGAGAACATGGAATAATTTTTAAAATTACAAAAAACAGAATTACAAAGCTAGCATTAGAAAAAACTAGATGTAAAGAATTAACGAATCTGTTTACAGGCCCAACAGCAGTTGCCTTTGGAGAAGACGCTATAATGTCTGCAAGAATATTATCTAAATTTGCAAAAGATAATGACAACTTAAAATTAATTGGCGGAATCATGGAAAATGAGGTTTTGGATCAATCTGGGGTTCAAAATGTAGCTAATTTGCCAACTTTAGATGAAGCGAGAGCCAATATAGTAGGAATATTAAACGCACCAGCCTCAAAATTAGTAAGTATTTTGCTTGCAAGATCAGAAAAAATGAGTAGTTTGTCGGCAGAAAATTCTGAAAAATAACCTTAAGAGTAAACTATGCCAGACCTAAATAAAATTATCGAAGACTTATCAAATCTATCAGTCGCAGAAGCAGCTGAGTTATCAAAACAATTAGAGGAAAAATGGGGAGTAACACCAATGGCAGCAGCCGCACCAGCAGCAGCAGGTGGAGCAGCTCCAGCAGAGGATAAAGATGATTTTACAATCATGCTTGTATCTGCAGGTGACAAAAAAATTAATGTTATTAAAGAAGTTAGAGCAGCTACTTCTTTAGGATTAAAAGAAGCTAAAGACTTAGTTGAGGGTGCACCAAAAGAAGTTAAATCAGGTGTTCCGAAAAAAGAAGCTGAAGAAATTAAAGCTAAGTTAGAAGCAGCAGGCGCAAAAGTAGAACTTAAGTAAATTAACAAGGAATTATTTAGGTGCTGTTTTTTTATAATCAGCATCACAGGATATAAATGCAATTATCTTTTACTGAAAAGAAAAATATTAGAAAAAGTTTTGGAAAATTAAAAGAAGGATTATCAATCCCTAATCTAATCGAAGTACAAAAAAATTCTTATGATGAACTAACTGGATTTAACTTTGAAAATGAAGAAGTTGCAAAAGGTTTTGATAGAGTCTTTAAAAGTATTTTTCCAATTGAAGATTTAAACGATAAAGCTACACTTGAATACGTTTCATACCGATTAGATAAACCAAAATTTGATGTTGAAGAATGTATAGATAGAGGTCTAACTTACTCATCATCACTTAAATGTACTCTGAGATTAGTTGTATACGAGATAGATCAAGAAAATAATACTAAAGAAATTTTATCAGCTAAGGAACAAGAAGTTTATATGGGTGAAGTTCCTATGATGACAAATAGTGGAACATTTATAACTAATGGTGTTCAAAGAGTTGTTGTGAACCAAATGCACCGAAGCCCAGGTGTATTTTTTGATCATGATAAAGGTAAAACACACGCTAGTGGTAAGCTTTTGTTTAATTGCAGAGTAATTCCAAATAGAGGATCATGGTTAGATTTTGAATTTGATGTTAAAGATTTCTTATATTTTAAAATAGATAGAAAAAAGAAAATTTTAGCATCAACATTATTGTTAGCATTAGGATATTCAAAGTCTGAAATAGCAAATGAATTCTATGAATTTGAAAACTATTCATTTGATCCAAAAACATCTAAATGGAAAACAAAATTCAATCCTGAAAATTATAAAGCAAAAAATTTTTCAGAAGAAGTTATAGATGCAAAAACTGGAAAAGTTGTAATTAAACCAGGTGATAACATAAACTTTCTTAATGCAAAAAAACTTTCTAATGAAGGTTTGAAAGACATTTTAGTGTCAAAAGAATCATTATACGGAAAAATATTACATTCAGATATAAAAGTAAGCGATGAAGATGAGGGAGTGTTTAAGATAGGTACAGAACTTAATGACACGATAATTGAAAAGATTTTAGAGGCAAAAATTTATTCACTGAAAATCTCAACAACGAATGCAATTAATAAAGGCCCTTATTTATTAACGACAATTTTAAATGATAAAAATAATAATAAAGATGAGGCTATAACTGAAATTTATAAAATGTTAAGACCTGGTGAACCACCAACAATCGAAATTGCTACTCAAATATTTAATAATCTTTTTTTTAGTTCTGATAGATATGATCTTTCAAATGTAGGAAGAGTAAAGATGAACTCTAGGCTAAATTTAGACTGTTCTGACAAAATTACAATTCTAAGAAATGATGATGTATTAGCTATCATCAAAAAAATGCTAGACTTAAGAGATGGTAAGGATGAAGTCGATGATATTGATCATTTAGGAAATAGAAGAGTGCGTTCAGTTGGAGAATTAGTGGAAAATCAGGCTAGAATTGGTGTCTATAGAATGGAAAGAGCTATTAAAGAAAAGATGACTACTTTAGATGTAGAGTCAGCTATGCCACAAGATTTAATAAACGCAAAGCCTTTAACAATCGCATTAAAAGATTTTTTTGCTAGCTCTCAGCTTTCACAATTCATGGATCAAACTAACCCGCTATCTGAAATCACACACAAAAGAAGAGTTTCGGCTTTAGGTCCTGGTGGTTTAACAAGAGAAAGAGCAGGATTTGAAGTTAGAGACGTTCACCCAACTCACTACGGAAGAATTTGCCCAATTGAAACACCAGAGGGACCAAATATTGGACTTATCAATAGTTTATCTACTTATGCAAAAATAAATAAATATGGTTTCATTGAGAGTCCGTACAAAAGAGTTAAAGATGGCGTAGTCCAAGATAAAGTAGAATATTTATCAGCAATGGAAGAAACCAAATTTACAATCGCACAAGCAAACACTAAGATTGATAAAAATAACAAGATTGTAGAAGAACTTGTATCTTGCAGACAAAATTTAAACTTCTTGTTAGCAAAACCAGATACAATTGATTACATCGACGTATCTCCAAAACAATTAGTATCTGTCGCTGCATCTTTAATTCCATTTTTAGAAAATGACGACGCCAATAGAGCTTTAATGGGTTCAAATATGATGAGGCAAGCTGTGCCTCTTTTAAAACCAGAGTCACCATTGGTGGGAACAGGTATAGAGAGCGATGTTGCTCTAGATTCAGGTGTAACTATTGTTGCTAAAAGAGATGGAGTAGTTGATAAAATTGATGGTAAAAGAATTGTAATAAAAGCAACAGAAGAGACTGATTTTAGTAAATCAGGTGTAGATATTTACAATCTTCAAAAATTTAAGAGATCAAACCAAAATACATGTATAAACCAAAGACCTTTAGTTAGAGTTGGTGATAAGGTAAAATCGGGTGATATTATTGCAGATGGCCCTTCTACAAGAATTGGTGAACTAGCACTAGGGAAAAATGTAACAGTCGCATTCATGCCTTGGCAAGGATACAATTTTGAAGACTCAATTTTAGTTTCAGAGAGATGCGTTACAGACGATGTATTTACTTCAGTACACATTGTAGAATATGAGGTGATGGCAAGAGATACAAAACTTGGTGAAGAAGAAATAACAAGAGATATACCAAACGTAAATGAAGATGCTTTAAAAAATTTAGACGAGTCGGGAATAGTTTATATTGGAGCAGAAGTTAATGCTGGCGATATACTGGTTGGTAAAGTAACCCCAAAAGGTGACTCTGCATCAGGTCCAGAAGAAAAATTATTAAGATCTATTTTTGGCGAAAAAGCAATTGATGTAACCGATACGTCTCTAAGAATGTCTAGAGGAAGTAGTGGTACAGTTGTTGATGTAAGAGTATTTAACAGACATGGTATTGAAAAAGATGAAAGATCTATAACTATAGAAAGAGCTGAAATTGAACAAGTTCAATTAGATAAAAATGTTGAGGAAGAGATATTAGAGAACAGTATCAAACAAAGAGCAGCTCAAATTTTATCTGGATTAAAATTAGGCAAAAAAATTAAAGATATAAACGAAGGAAGCGAATTAAATTTAGAAATAATAAATGAATTAAACATAAATGATATTTTTAAAATTAGTGTTGGAAATGTGCAAGCAGAAGCGACTCTAGCTCAATTAAAAGATCAATATACATCTGCCAAACAAGACATCACTGAAAGATTTGAGGATAAAGTTTTAAAAATTAGAAGTGGCGATGATTTATTACCAAGTGTAATGAAAATGGTAAAAGTTTTTGTTGCAATTAAAAGAAGGTTAAGACCTGGAGATAAAATGTCTGGAAGACATGGAAACAAAGGAGTTGTAAGTAAAATTGTACCAGTAGAAGATATGCCTTACAGAGAGGATGGCAGACCTGTAGATATTGTTTTGAATCCTCTTGGTGTTCCAAGTAGGATGAATGTTGGACAGATTTTAGAAACCCATTTAGGTTGGGCATGTAAAGAATTTGGTGAACAAATAAAAAATTTGATTAATGAAAATCAAAAGAAAATAGAAAAAACTGAAAAAATCTCTAAATTCTTAAAATCAGTTTATGGAGAAGAAACATATTCTGAAAAAGTAGAAAAATTAAATAAATCTGAGTTCAAAGATCTCTGCGAAAATTTACAAAACGGTATAGCCATCTCTACTCCAGTTTTCGATGGTGCAAAAGAACAGAACGTTACTGAAATGTTGGAATTAGCAAATTTACCTGGTTCGGGTCAAACCTACTTGTGGGATGGCAGAACAGGTGAAAAATTTGATAGACCAGTAACAGTAGGAATTATTTACATGCTCAAACTACACCATTTAGTGGAGGATAAAATTCATGCTAGGTCAACTGGACCTTACAGTTTGGTTACTCAACAACCACTTGGAGGAAAAGCACAATTAGGTGGTCAAAGATTTGGTGAAATGGAGGTTTGGGCGCTAGAAGCTTATGGAGCGTCTTACACATTACAAGAAATTCTTACAGTTAAATCTGATGATGTTGCTGGTAGAGTTAAGGTGTATGAAACTATTGTCAAAGGTGAAGAAAATTTTGAGTCTGGTATACCAGAGTCTTTCAACGTCTTAGTTAAAGAAATAAAATCTTTAGCATTAAATGTGGAGTTAAATTAGATGAAAAAAGAATTAACAGATTTATTTAAAAATTCAGAAATATCTGAAGCTCAAAACTTTAATAGCATTAAAATTTCTTTAGCTAGTCCTGAAAAAATTAAATCATGGACTTATGGTGAAATAAAAAAACCTGAAACAATAAATTACAGAACTTTTAGACCTGAAAAAGACGGTCTATTTTGTGCTCGAATATTTGGACCTATTAAAGATTATGAGTGTCTGTGTGGAAAATACAAGAGGATGAAATTCAGAGGAATTATATGTGAAAAATGTGGTGTTGAAGTAACAAAATCTAATGTGAGAAGAGAAAGAATGGGTCACATTAATCTAGCTACCCCAGTAGCGCACATTTGGTTTTTAAAATCACTACCAAGTAGAATTGCATTAGCTGTTGATATGAAGCTTAAAGAAATTGAGAGAGTTTTATATTTTGAAAATTTTATAGTTATTGAACCTGGTCTAACTGGCCTTCAGAAAAATCAATTATTAAATGAAGAAGAGCTAGCTAAATATCAAGATGAGTTTGGTGAAGAAGCTTTTACTGCTGGTATTGGTGCTGAGGCAGTTTTAGAAATGTTAAAAAATTTAGATCTTGAATTGGAGAGAAAAAACTTAGTAAGTTATATCAAGGAAACAAAATCTAAAGTTAATGAAGAAAGAGCTATCAAAAGATTAAAACTAATTGAATCATTTATTGAAACAGGTCAAAAACCTGAATGGATGATCATGACTGTTGTGCCAGTTATCCCACCAGAATTAAGACCTTTAGTGCCTTTAGATGGCGGTAGGTTTGCAACGTCTGATCTTAATGACTTATACAGAAGAGTAATTAACAGAAATAATCGTTTAAAAAGATTAATGGATCTTAAAGCTCCAGATATCATAGTGAGAAATGAAAAAAGAATGCTTCAAGAGTCTGTTGATGCATTGTTTGATAACGGAAGAAGAGGAAGAGTTATCACAGGAACTGGTAAGAGACCATTAAAATCTCTTGCTGAGATGTTAAAAGGTAAACAGGGAAGATTTAGACAAAATTTATTAGGGAAACGTGTTGATTATTCTGGAAGATCAGTAATTGTTGTTGGACCAGATTTAAAATTACATGAGTGTGGTCTTCCCAAAAAGATGGCTTTAGAATTATTTAAACCATTTTTATACGCAAGGTTAAATAAATTAGGTTTAGCCTCAACGATTAAACAAGCAAAAAAATTAGTAGAAAAAGAAACAAATGCCGTTTGGGATGCATTAGAATTAATTGTTAGAGAACATCCCGTGTTATTAAATAGAGCTCCTACACTTCATAGATTAGGAGTACAAGCATTTGAACCAAAATTAATAGAAGGTGATGCTATTGAGCTTCACCCATTAACATGTGCGGCTTTTAATGCTGATTTTGATGGTGACCAAATGGCTGTTCATGTTCCATTAAGTTTGGAAGCTCAGTTAGAAGCGAGAATTTTAATGCTATCTACAAATAATATTTTATCACCATCTAATGGTAAACCAATTATCGTGCCAAGTCAGGATATGATTTTGGGTATTTATTATTTATCTCAAGAACCAATAACAGAAAAACCTTTAGGATATTTCACAGACTGTGATCAAATTGAATTTGCTTTATCTTCAGATCAAATCAAAGTTCATAGCACAATTGTTTCTAGATTTGAGACTGTAGATGAAAATGGTAATAAAAAATTTGAAAAATATACTTCTACAGCCGGAAGATTTTTGTTAGCAAATTTATTACCAAAAAATCATAATATTAAATTTTCTCTTATAGACAGACTATTACCTAAAAAAGTTGTTTCAGAGATAATCGATGTAGTTTTCAGATTTTGTGGTCAAAAAACTACAGTAATTTTTTGTGATAAATTAAAAGATTTAGGTTTCAAACACGCATTTAAAGCTGGAATTTCATTTGGTAAAGATGATCTAGTTATTCCAGAGAGCAAAACAAAATTAATTGATGATACAAAAAAACTAATTGCTGAATATGAAACTCAATATTCAGAGGGTTTAATTACCAGAGGTGAAAAATATAATAAAGTTGTAGATGCTTGGTCTAAGTGCACTGATAATGTTGCTGCTGAGATGATGAAAGGTATTTCTGCTACTGAAAAAACGGAGGAAGGTTTAAAAATTAATTCAGTTTTCATGATGGCTGACAGCGGCGCAAGAGGATCTGCAGCCCAAATGAAACAATTAGCTGGAATGAGAGGACTTATTGCCAAACCTTCTGGTGAAATTATTGAAAGTCCTATAACTTCAAATTTTAAAGAAGGCTTGACTGCTTTGGAATATTTCAACTCAACTCACGGTGCCAGAAAAGGATTAGCAGACACAGCATTAAAAACAGCAAGTTCAGGATATTTAACAAGAAGATTGTGTGACGTTGCCCAAGACTTGACTATCACAAAAATGAATTGCGATAATCCAGGTTTTATTGAAATATCTGAAATTTTAGAAGGTGGTAACGTAGTAGTAAGTCTTTCTGAAAGAGCACTTGGAAGAATTACCGCTCAAGAAATTAAACATCCATTAACTGGAGATATTTTAATTAAAAAATCTTCAATGATCGATGAAGCTGCTTGCGATTTAATTGATGCGGCAGGAATAAAAGCTATTAAGGTTTATTCAGTTATGACATGTAGTTCTAAAGAAGGTGTTTGCGCAACATGTTATGGAAGAGATTTATCTCGAGGAAAAATTGTACACGTTGGAGAAGCCATAGGTATGATTTCAGCTCAGTCTATAGGAGAACCTGGAACACAGTTAACAATGAGAACTTTCCACGTTGGAGGTACTGCATCTGTTAAACAAGATTCACAAATTATCTCTAAAAATGAAGGAAATTTAAAAATTATAAATTCAAATATACTTGAGGACTCAAAAAAGAATTTAATTGTTATGGGAAGAAACACTCAGCTTTCAATTGAAGATGACAATGGTGTACAAATTGCAGTTTATAAAGTTGCGTATGGTTCAAAACTATTTTTTAAAAATGGTGATAAAATTAAAGCAAACACAAAAATTTGTGAGTGGGATCCTTATACTACTCCAGTAATTGCAGAAAAAAGTGGTATTGCAACTTACGTTGATTTAATTGATGGTGTGTCAATTCAAGAAACTACAGATGATGCAACTGGTATTTCTTCTAAATCAGTTATTGATTGGAGATCTCAATCTAAGAGTACTGATCTTAAACCAAGAATTACATTAAGAGACGAAAAAGGAAATATAATAAAAAAAGCTGACGACAATGAAGCTAGATATTATCTTGTACCAGACTCAATTCTTTCAGTTAAAGATGGACAAAAAGTTTCTGCTGGTGATGTAATTGCAAGATTACCAAAAGAAACAACAAAAACAAAAGATATCACTGGAGGTCTTCCGCGTGTTGCTGAATTGTTTGAAGCAAGGAAAGCTAAAGATAGTGCAATAATTGCAGAAAATGATGGACAAGTAGTCTTTGGCAAAGAAGTAAGAGGAAAACAAAGGGTATCTATTGTTCCAGAAGATGGATCAGAAGCATCTAATTATTTAATACCTAAAGGCAAACATATTAATTTTAATCAAGGTGAAAAAATTCAGAAAGGTGAACACTTATTAGATGGTGTTCCATTACCACATGATATTTTAAGAATTAAAGGGATTAAAGATTTAACAGAATATTTCGTTAACCAAGTACAAGAAGTATATAGGTTACAAGGAGTTGTGATTAACGACAAACATATTGAAACAATTTTAAGACAAATGTTAAAAAAAGTAGAAGTAAAATCCTCTGGTGATTCATCTTATCTACCAGGTGAGGTTATTGATAGAATTAAATTTGACAATACAAATGAAAAATTAGCTGCTGAAGGGAAAACACCAGCTGTTGGTGAAAGAGTTCTGATGGGAATCACTAAAGCTTCATTACAAACTGAGTCGTTTATATCAGCTGCCTCTTTCCAAGAAACAACTAGAGTTTTAACTGATGCAGCAATTAAAGGTAAAATTGATCCTCTAAATGGATTAAAAGAAAACGTGATTGTTGGAAGATTAGTGCCTGCTGGAACTGGAAATATCAAAAACAGATGGAATAATAAGGCTTTAAATGACGATAATAAGTTTTTATCTGAGCAAGAAAAATTAGAGCCATCTGAAGCTTCTGAAACACAAGCAAATCAATAAAAAAACTTATAATTTTGCTGGTTTTTAATTTGACAAAGTTCAATTAATAAGTATTTTGGCGATGTTTTTGGTTGGAATGTAGCATTAACTTAGATGCTAAACGCTGCCACAAATAACCTGTCAGTTATTTCATCAAAAATAAATTTATATATAAATATTATGCCAACAATTAACCAATTGTTAAGAAAAAAAAGAATTAAACAAGTAAACAGGAACAAAGTTCCTGCGTTACAAAAGCAACCTTTGAAGAGAGGTGTTTGCGTGAAAGTTTACACAACTACTCCAAAGAAACCTAATTCTGCTTTAAGAAAAGTTGCAAGGGTAAGACTTTCAAATGGTTTTGAAGTAACTGCTTATATACCTGGAGAAGGACATAATTTACAAGAACACTCTGTAGTACTAATAAGAGGTGGAAGAGTTAAAGATTTACCTGGAGTTAGATATCATATTTTAAGAGGAAACCTTGATACTCAAGGTGTAGCTAATAGAAAAAAAAGAAGATCATTATACGGAACAAAAAAAGGTAAATAAAAAATGTCTAGAAAAAAAACACAACCCAAAAAAAATATTGTTCCGGACCCAAAATTTAATTCAACTGTTATACCAAAATTAATAAATAATATTATGTATGATGGTAAAAGAGGTGTGGCAGCTAAAATTGTTTATGATGCAATTGATAAAATTAAAACTAAATCAAAAGATGAGCCAATTAATGTTTTTAATGAGGCTATTAATAATATCAAACCAACTGTTGAAGTGAGATCTAGAAGAGTTGGTGGTGCAACTTATCAAGTGCCTGTTGAAGTTAAAAGCAAGAGAGCACAAGCTTTAGCAATTAGATGGCTAGTGGATTCTGCAAGAAAAAGAAAAGACAAACATATGTCTGATAAAATTTTTAATGAATTATTTGATGCATACGAAAAAAAAGGTGCAGCGGTTAAAAAAAGAGAGGATGTGCATAAAATGGCTGAGTCAAATAAAGCTTTTGCTCATTTTAGATGGTAATTAAATGGCTAGAACACATACATTAGAAAAATATAGAAACATTGGTATCATGGCTCACATTGATGCTGGTAAAACAACCACTACAGAGAGAGTTTTATATTATACGGGAAAAAGTCACAAAATCGGTGAAGTACATGATGGTGCTGCAACAATGGACTGGATGGAACAAGAACAAGAAAGAGGAATTACAATTACTTCAGCTGCAACAACTTGTTTTTGGCAAGATCACAGAATTAATATTATAGACACACCAGGACACGTTGATTTTACAATTGAAGTTGAGAGATCATTAAAAGTTTTAGATGGTGCAGTAGCTGTTTTTGATGGAGTTGCTGGTGTTGAGCCACAATCAGAGACTGTTTGGAGACAAGCAGATAAATACAAGGTACCTAGAATATGTTTTGTAAACAAATTAGATCGAACAGGCGCTGATTTCTTTAGATGTGTTGAAATGATAAAAGATAGATTAGGTGCGAAACCATTAGCTTTACAAGTACCAATAGGTATTGAATCTTCTTTAACTGGAGTTGTTGATTTAGTTAAGATGAAAGCTCAAGTTTGGAAAAATGAAGCATTAGGAGCAGAATGGGAATACAAAGATATTCCAGATGATTTAAAAGAAATTTCAAATAAATATAGAACTGAATTAGTTGAAATGGCTGTAGAGCAAGATGAAAAGTTAATGGAAAGCTATTTAAATGGTGATGAAATTAAAGAAGAGGATTTGGTTAAATGTATTAGAAAAGGAACTTTAAACTTTAGTTTTGTACCTGTTTTAACTGGATCAGCTTTTAAGAATAAAGGTGTTCAGCCATTGCTAGATGCTGTAGTTAATTATTTACCTAGTCCTTTGGACATTGGTTCGATAAAAGGGACTAAATTAGCTTCTGAGGAAGAAGTAGAAATGAAATTTGAAGACAATGTTCCATTTTCGGCGTTAGCTTTTAAAGTTGCTAATGATCCGTTTGTTGGTTCATTAACTTTTATTAGAATTTATTCAGGAACAATCAAAACTGGAACAGCTGTTTATAATTCTTCCAAAGAAAAAGAGGAAAGAGTTGGTAGGATGCTTTTAATGCATGCAAATTCAAGGGAAGATATTAAAGAAGCTAACGCTGGAGATATAGTTGCTTTGGCAGGTTTAAAACACACTATTACAGGACATACATTATGTGACAAAGAAAACCCAGTTCTTCTTGAACCAATGGAATTTCCTGATCCCGTTATTGAAATTGCTGTAGAGCCAAAAACAAAAGCTGACCAAGAAAAAATGGGTGAAGCATTAGGAAGATTAGCTAAAGAAGATCCTTCATTTAGAGTAACTTCAGATGAAGAGTCAGGACAAACAATTATAAAAGGTATGGGTGAATTACACTTGGATATAATTGTTGACCGTATGAAAAGAGAATTTAAAGTTGAGGCAAATGTTGGTGCTCCTCAGGTAGCTTATAGAGAAACAATACAAAATTCAGCTGAATTTGAATATATCCACAAAAAACAAAGTGGTGGAGCTGGTCAGTTTGCGAAAGTTAAATTACTTGTTGAGCCTCAAGAACCAGGCAAAGGTAGAGAGGTTGAGAGTAAAATTAAGGGCGGGGCAATTCCCAAAGAATTTATTCCAGGTGTTGAAAAAGGTATTGAGACAGTCTCTGATACAGGAATTTTAGCAGGCTTTCCTATGATTGATTATAAGGTTACAATTTTAGATGGCTTACATCATGATGTTGACTCTAGCGTTTTAGCTTTTGAATTAGCAAGCAGATCTTGTTTCAAGGAAGCTTGTACTCAAGGTGGATTAAAATTATTGGAACCGATAATGAGAGTAGAGGTTGTTACACCTGAAGATTACATGGGTGATGTCATAGGTGATTTAAATAGTAGAAGAGGTCAAATAAGTACTCAAGAACAAAGAGGAAATGCAACAGTTATTACTGCCATGGTGCCTTTAGCTAACATGTTTGGTTATATCAATAATTTAAGATCTATGTCTCAAGGAAGAGCTCAATACTCTATGTTCTTTGATCATTATTCAAAAGTACCTCAAAACGTTCAAGATGAGGTAACAAAAAAGGTAGCTGGCTAATATGGAAAAACAAAACATTAGAATTAAACTTAGAGCATATGACAATAAGATTTTGGATGCTTCTACAGAAGAAATAGTCAACACAGTTAAAAGAACTGGTGCTACAATAAAAGGACCAATTCCATTACCAACAAGAATAGAAAGATACACAGTTTTAAGATCACCTCATATAGACAAGAAAAGTAGAGAACAATTTGAGTCAAGAACTCATAAAAGATTAATAGATATAGTTGAACCAACACCACAAACTGTTGAGGCTTTAATGAAATTAGATTTAGCTTCAGGTGTTGATGTGGAGATAAAAATTTAATGTCAGAAATAGCTTTAATTGGAAAAAAAATAGGAATGACTCGTGAGTTTTACAAAACGGGTCAACTAGTTCCTGTAACAGTTTTAAAAATGGAAAAGGCTAGAGTAATACAAGTAATTGAAGAAGAAAAAAGAGGCTACAAAGCTATTCAACTTGGTTACGGAAAAATTAAAAGCTCAAAATTAACAAAAGCAATGAAAGGTTTTTTTGCAAAGAAAAATACAGAAGCTAAGAAAAAATTAAAAGAATATAGAGTTTTAAACACAGAAGATTATAAAGAAGGAAATGAGTTTGGTTTAGAGATTTTCAAAGATACTAAGTTTGTGGACACAAAATCAAAAACTATTGGTAAAGGTTTTGCTGGTGCAATGAAGAG
Organism: Candidatus Pelagibacter sp.; assembly: GCF_052049975.1. Lineage (GTDB taxonomy): Bacteria > Pseudomonadota > Alphaproteobacteria > Pelagibacterales > Pelagibacteraceae > Pelagibacter. Next base: position 96,086 of record NZ_JBNGYZ010000002.1, read on the forward strand.
ACATAATTTTGGTGGATTGAGAGCCACTCACGGTGTTTCAATTTCACATAGATCACATGGTTCGACAGGACAAAGGCAAGATCCAGGTAAAGTATTTAAAGGGAAAAAAATGGCTGGTCACATGGGTGATAAGCTAAGAACTATGCAAAACATTGAAATAATAAAGACTGATTTAGAAAATGAGCTGCTCTATTTAAAAGGCTCAATCCCTGGATCAAAAAATACTGAAGTTCTTGTTAAAAAGTCAGTTAAAAATATTAATAAATTAACAGTTACAGAAAAAATAGCTGCAGCAGAAGAAGCAAAAAAAACACCAGATAAAAAGAAAAAATAATGAAAATAGATAAACACAGTTTAGACGGCAAAAAAGACTCAATTGAAGTTTTAGATAAAGTTTTCTCTGCAAAAATAAACAAAAGATTAGTGAGCGCTGTATTATATAAAACAAATGCAAACTACAAGGGACGACACGCTAAAACAAAACAACAAAACGAAGTTTCTGGACCTACATCAAAAATTTATGCTCAAAAAGGCACAGGTAATGCAAGACACGCATCTAGAAAAGCACCAATATTTGTTGGTGGTGGTGTTGCTCATGGTCCAAAAGGTGAATTAGCTTATAAAAAAAGAAAACTCAATAAAAGTGAGAAGAAACTAAGTATTGCCTCTTTGTTGAGTGAAAAAAATAAAGATAAAAATTTAATGATTTTTAATGATTTTAGTTCTGAAATAAAAAAAACTAAAGAAATGAGTCAAATTGTCAAAAAGTTTGACATCACAAATTCTTTGATAATTTTAGATAAATCATCAAAAGATAAAATTGAAAGATCAGTTAGAAATATTCCGAATATTAAAGTAACAGATGTAAACCACTTTAGTGCATTTGATGTTGTTAAATTTAAAAAAATTGTTTTTACAGAGAGTTCTGTAAAAGAATTAGAAAAGAGATATAGCTAGTGAGTAAATTACATTTATACGATAAAATTTTGTCTCCAGTTGTTACGGAAAAATCTACAAATTTATCTGAACATAATAAAATTGTATTCAAAGTACCTTCAAGTGCTAACAAGATTAATTTAAAAAAAAATATTGAAAAAATATTTAAGGTTAATGTAACAAAAATTAATATTATAAATAAACAAAATAGAACAAAACTTACTAGAGGAAGAAAAGTAAAAGTCTCTGGTTTTAAAAAAGCAATAATAACTCTTAAAAAAGGTCAAAGTATTGATCTAACAACAGGTATATAAAATGGCATTAAAGACATTTAAACCATATACAAAGTCTACAAGAGGAACAATCTTAGTTGATAGATCAGACCTATGGAAAGGAAAACCTTTTAAATCATTAGTTTCACCTAAAAATGCTATGAAGGGTAGAAATAATAATGGAAGAATTACTTCTATAAATAGAGCTGGTGGACATAAAAAAATGTACAGACATATAGATTTTTACAGAAAGAAATTTGATATGCCTGCAACAGTTGAGAGAATTGAATACGATCCAAATAGATCTTGTCACATAATGCTAGTAAAATTTGAAGACAATACTCATGCTTATTATTTAGCTCCTCAAAAAATTAAAGCTGGTGATGTCATTGAAAACGGTTCTAAAAAAGAAATTAAGATAGGAAATTGTATGCCGCTTCAAGATATACCAGTTGGGATAAATATTCATAATGTTGAGATCCAACCAGGAGCAGGAGGTAAATTAGCAAGATCAGCAGGAACATCGGTTACTATTAGTGGTATAGATGGTAATTATAGTTTGATTAAACTCGCATCTGGTGAAGTTAGAAAGATCGACTCAAGAGCGCTAGCTACGATTGGAATTTTAAGCAATCCTGACCAGAAAAATATTAAAATTGGAAAAGCTGGAAGATCAAGATGGTTGGGTAGAAGACCACATACAAGAGGTGTTGTTAAAAACCCAGTTGATCACCCACACGGAGGTGGTGAAGGTAAGACAGCTGGAGGAAGACATCCAGTTTCACCAACAGGTCAATCAGCTAAAGGATTAAAAACAAGAGACAATAAAAGAACAGACAAATTTATTGTTAGAAGAAGAAAGAAAAGAAAGGATTAACATAATATGGCAAGAGCAGTTTGGAAAGGTCCATTTGTTGAAGAAAGCCTCATGAAGAAGGTTGACAAGTATAAGGCTGATCCAAAAAAAATCCCTATCAAAACTTGGTCAAGAAAATCAACTATTATTCCTGATTTTGTTGGAGTTAGTTTTCTAATTTATAATGGTAAAAAATTTATCCCAATTACTGTTTCTGAAGATATGGTTGGACATAAACTTGGTGAGTTTGCACCAACAAGAACCTTCTTTGGTCATACACCTGCAGATAAAAAAGCAAAACCGGCAGAGGCTAAAAAATAACAATGAGTAAAAAAAAGAAAACACAAAATAAAGCTGACAAACTTGTTAAATCTATTAATAACAATGTTAGATCAAGTGTAAGAAAGCTAAATCCGATACTTAAAGGTATTGTTGGAAAAAAAGTTGACATGGCTATCAGAGATTTAGAATTTTCTGAAAAGAGAATTACCAGAGATATTAGAAAAACAATTAGTTCTGCCGTGGCAAATGCTGAAAATAATTTTCAATACGATATTGATAATTTAATTGTCAAAGAGGCTTATTGTGGAAAAAAAATTACTATGAAAAGATTTAGACCTAGAGCGAAAGGAAGAGCAGCACCAATTTTAAAACCTTATTCTAGTGTTACTATTATATTAACAGAAGCTAAACAAATGGAGAGTCATGGGTCAAAAGGTTAATCCTGTAGGTTTTAGACTTGGAGTAAATAGAGGCTGGGACTCAGTCTGGTACGCTAAGAAAAAAGATTTTGGAAATTATTTAATTGAAGACTTTAAAATTAGAGAATATATCAAAAAAAATGTAATCAACTCTGGTGTTTCCAAGGTGATGATTGAGAGAACTTCTAATAAATGTTATGTAACAATTTACACATCAAGACCTGGATTTGTAATTGGAAAAAAAGGGAGTGATATTGATAAAATAAAAAATAACTTATCAAAAATAACATCGAATGAAGTTGCATTAAATATTAAAGAAGTAAAAAAACCAGAAACTAACGCATATTTAGTTGCAGAAAATATTGCTCAACAATTAGTTAAAAGAATTTCATACAGAAGAGCTATGAAAAGAGCAATGCAATCTTGTTTAAGGTTGGGTGCTAAAGGTATAAAAGTTTCAGTGAGTGGTAGATTAGGTGGAAATGAAATAGCTAGAACAGAATGGTTGAGAGATGGTAGTATTCCATCTCATACATTAAGAGCAGATATAGATTATGCTGAAGCTGAAGCTTTAACAACATATGGAATTATAGGAATAAAAGTTTGGATTTATAAAGGTGAAGTTTTTGCAAAAGAATTTAGCCAAGAAACAAATAAGGAAACCCCGAAAGAGGCAACTAAGTAATGTTACAACCAGTTAGAACAAAATGGAGAAAAGCTCATAAAGGCAGAATTCATGGGAACGCAACAAGAGCAAACTTTATTAACTATGGATCATTTGCTCTAAAGGCATTGTCACCTGAAAGGATTACTGGAAAACAAATTGAAGCTGCAAGAGTAGCATTGACTAGACACATGAAAAGACAAGGAAGAGTTTGGACAAGAGTATTTCCAAATATACCAGTTTCAAAAAAGCCTATTGAAGTCAGAATGGGTAAAGGAAAAGGTTCACCAGAGTACTATGCATGTCGTGTTAAACCTGGAAGAATTTTATTTGAAGTAGATGGTGTTTCTGAGCAAATTGCAAAAGAGGCTTTGTATAAAGCGTCTGCAAAATTACCAATTAAAACCAAAACAATAAAAAGGTTTGCCTAGATGAAAAGAACAGAAATTAAAAAAATGTCTAAAGATGAAATAATTAAGAATATTGATAAATATAAAAAAGATTTGTTCAATTTTAGGTTTCAAAAAATGAATTCTCAAGTAACTAATCCATCAAAAATTGGAGAAACTAAAAAAACAATTGCTAGATTAAAAACAATTTTAAAAGGAAAATCAAATGCCTAAAAAAATATTAACTGGAATAGTTGTCAGCGATAAACCAAATAAAACAGTAACTGTTATGGTTGAAAGAAAATATTCTCACCCTGTTCTAAAAAAAGTTGTTAAAGTTAGAAAAAAATACAATGCTCATGATGAAAACAATAAATTCAAAAATGGAGATAAAGTTTCAATCATTGAAAGCAAACCTTTTTCAAAAAATAAAAAGTTTCAAGTTATGGAGAATAGTAAATAATGATACAGGTTCAAACAGAATTACAAGTTGCTGATAATACTGGTGCAAAGAAAATAGAGTGTATCAAGGTATTAGGTGGATCAAAGAGAAGATACGCAAGTATTGGTGACACTATTGTTATTGCTGTTAAAGAAGCAATTCCTAAAGGAAAAGTTAAGAAAGGTTCAGTCCACAAAGCAGTGGTTGTTAGAGTTAAAAAGGGCATTCATAGAGATGATGGTTCTAAAGTGAGATTTGACAATAACGCTGCAGTATTAGTAGATGACAAAGGTGAACCAGTTGGAACAAGAATATTTGGTCCAGTGACAAGAGAATTAAGAGCAAGAGGTCAGATGAAAATTATTTCATTGGCTCCAGAGGTTTTATAAATGATTAAAAAAGGTTTAAAAGTAGTTGTTCTTACTGGTAAAGATAAAAAAAAAGAGGGTGAAGTCATAGAAATTGACAGATCACTTAACAGAGCCAAGGTTAAAGACATTAATATGGTTAAAAAACACGTTAAAACGACAAAGGAAAAAAAAGGTGGCATTGTATCAAAAGAGAGTTTTATACATATTTCTAATTTAAAACTTGCAGATGATAAAACAAAAGCCACAAAAAAAGAGGCTAAGAAATAGTTATGATTCCAAGATTAAAAGAAGTTTATTTAAAAGAAATCCAACCTGCTCTTAAAGATCAATTTGGTCTTAAAAATATATACATGGGACCGAAAATAGAAAAAGTTGTTTTGAACATGGGCTTAGGCCTTGATGGAAGTGATAGTAAAATTTTAAAATCTTGTGAAGAAGATATGGCAAAGATAACTGGCCAAAAACCTGTAATTACAAAATTTAAGAAATCTGTTGCAAATTTTAAAACAAGAAAAGGTTCAAATGCAGGTTTGAAAGTAACTTTAAGAAAAAATAAAATGTATGAGTTTATAGACAGATTAGTAAATATTGCGCTTCCAAGAATTAAAGATTTTAGAGGCTTGTCAGCAAAAGGCTTTGATAAATTTGGAAATTACACATTTGGTATAAAAGAACATATAATTTTTCCAGAGGTAAGTTTTGATAGAGCTGACAAAGTAAGAGGTTTAGATATTACAATAGCTATATCTTCACAGAGTTCAGAGCATAGCTTTGCTCTTTTAGAAAAAATGAATTTTCCATTTATTAAAAAAGGAGACAATTAATATGGCGAAATTGAGCTCAATAAATAAAAACAACAAGAGAATTAAGCTCTCTGATAAGTTTTATAAAAAAAGAGAAAAATTAAAAAAAATAGTAATGGATAAAAAATTACCTTTTGAAGAAAGATTTAAAGCACAACAGAAACTGTCAAAATTACCGCGTAACTCTGCCAAAATTAGAGTGATGAACAGATGTCAAATTACAGGTAGACCACATGGTGTATATAGAAAATTAAAAATATCCAGGATTGCTTTGAGACAGTTAGGACTACAAGGTAAAATACCAGGATTAGTAAAGTCGAGTTGGTAGAAAGGAATATATGAGTTTAAGTGACCCAATTGGAGATATGATAGCTAGAGTAAAAAATGCTCAAGCTAGAAATCATAAAAAAGTAGAATTACCTTCTTCTAATTTTAAAACAAAAATTGCTGATATTTTAAAAAATGAGGGTTTTATTAAAGATTTCAGAGTAAACAATGAAAATAATAAAGCTGTATTATCTTTAGAATTAAAATATCACTCAGGCAATCCAGTTATAAGTACTTTTGAAAGAGTTTCAAAACCTGGTAGAAGAATTTTTTCTAGCGCTGAAGGTTTACCAAAAATTAACAATGGATTAGGAATTGCAATTGTCTCTACACCAAAGGGCGTAATGACTGATCTAGATGCAAGAAAACAAAGAGTTGGTGGAGAAATAATTTGTAAGGTATTTTAATGTCTAAAATTGGTAAAATAAATATAGCTATTCCAGAAAAAGTAAAAGTAGCATTAGCTGGAAATAATTTGAATATTGAAGGTCCTCTTGGAAAAAAATCAATTGGAATTGATTTAGATATATTTAATTTAGATATTAAAGAAGGAAAAGAAATTTCTATAAAACCAAAAAAAATTGACCAGAATACAAAAAGGTTATGGGGCATGAACAGAAGCTTGATTAATAATGCTGTAATTGGTTCAAGCACTGGTTATGAGAAAACTTTAGAATTAGTAGGGGTTGGATATCGTGCAGCCTTAAAAGGCAACCAATTAAATCTACAATTAGGTTATAGTCATGATATCAATTTTGATATACCAGAGGGAATTAAAATTGCAGTAGAAAAACAGACTACTTTAAAAATTACTGGATCAGATAAACAACAAGTAGGTTTAGTTGCTTCAAAAATTAAAACTTTAAGAAAAATTGAGCCCTATAAAGGAAAAGGTATTAGAGAAAAAGGTCAATATGTGTTGAAAAAAGAAGGAAAGAAAAAGTAATGAAAATAAATACAAACACTAGAAAAAAATTTAGAGTTAGTAATAAAGTTAAAAAAGTTGCTTCAAAAGATAGATATAGATTAAGTATTTTTAGATCTGCAAAAAATATATCAGCACAAATAATTGATGATTCAAAAAATATTACTTTGCTATCTGCTTCATCTGGTGAAAAAGATATTAAATCTTCAGAGAAAGTGAATAAGTCTAAATTATCAGAAATTGTTGCTGAAAAATTAGCAAAAAAAGCTCAGGAGAAAAAAATTACAAAAATTTTCTTCGACAGAGGTATTTATAAATATCATGGAAGAGTGAAAGTATTTGCTGAAACTTTACGTAAAAATGGGATGGAATTTTAATCATGGAAAATAATAAAGACAAAAAGACTGACGATATTTTAGAAAAACTCGTACACATTAACAGGATCACAAAAGTTGTAAAAGGTGGTCGTAGATTTGGTTTTTCAGCTTTAGTTGTTGTAGGTAATCAAGCAGGAAGAATTGGTATTGCTCACGCTAAAGCAAAACAAGTTCCTGATGCAATAAAAAAAGCAAATGAGATGGCAAGAAGAAAACTTATTCAGATACCTTTAAGAGAAGGAAGAACAATTCATCATGATGTAAAAGCAAAAGACGGCTCAGGGAGAATTGTTTTAAGAGCTGCTTCAAAAGGTACAGGAATAATAGCTGGAGGTCCAGTCAGAGCTGTTTGTGAAGTTTTAGGAGTTAAAGATATTGTTGCGAAATCTATGGGTACTTCTAATGCGCATAATGTAATTAGAGCAACCATGAAAGCTTTAATGAAGCAAAATTCACCAAAACAAATTTCTGCAATCAGAAATAAAAAAATTTCAGAAATAATTGAAAAAAGAGGATAATGACTACATTAAATACTAAGGTTAAAATAAACAAATCTAAAATTAGAGTTGGAAGAGGCATAGGATCTGGTAAAGGCAAAACATCTGGTAGAGGTGTCAAAGGTCAAAAATCAAGATCAGGTGTTGCAATCAAAAGTTTCGAAGGTGGTCAAATGCCTTTATATAGAAGGCTTCCCAAAAGAGGATTTAACTCAATTTCAAAAGAAGAAATTGCAATTTTAAATTTAGAAAAAATACAATCTTATATTGATAAAAAGAGCATTAAAACTTCTGATATTTTAAATTCTGATTTATTAAAAAAATTAAAATTAATTAATAAAAACTCAACCAAGTTAAAAATTTTAGGCACAGGTGAAATAAAAGACAAAATAAATATTGAAGCCGATCTAGCTTCAAAATCAGCTTTGTCTAAATTAGAAAAAATTGGTGGTTCAATTCAATTAAAGAAATAAATAGTAATTGATGAGCTCAACATCTTCAACAACTGATTTAAAAAATAGAATCCTATTTACTATATTTATTTTAACAGTCTATCGTTTTGGAACTTTTGTACCATTACCGGGTATTGACCCTGAACAGCTTAAGATAATGATGGATGGTAATCAAAAAGGTTTACTTGGTATGTTTAATGTGTTTGCAGGGGGAGCTGTAAGTAGAATGGCAATATTTGCATTAGGTATTATGCCTTACATTTCATCATCAATTATTGTTCAACTTTTGACAGGTGTTTCTGATTATTTTAAAAACTTAAAAGCTCAAGGAGAAATAGGAAGAGCTAAAATAACACAAATTACTCGTTATGGAACAGTTTTACTAGCTACTGTTCAAGGCTATGGCTTAGCTGTTGGTTTAGAATCGTCTGCTAATTTAGTAATAAACCCTGGTTTATTTTTTAAGATTTCAACTGTTACAACAATAGTTGCTGGAACAATTTTTTTAATGTGGTTAGGAGAACAAATTACTCAAAGAGGTATTGGAAATGGAATATCTCTAATAATATTTGCCGGGATAGTTGCAGAAATACCTAGAGCTTTAGTCACAACTTTTGAATTGGGTAGAACAGGTGCAGTCTCAACATTTATGATTTTAGCAATTTTTGTTTTGTTAATTGTAACTATCCTTTTTATAGTTTTTATGGAACGAGCATTAAGAAAAATATTAATTAATTATCCAAAAAGACAAATGGGAAATAAATTGTATGGAGGTGAGTCTTCTCATTTACCTCTAAAAATTAATCAAGCTGGAGTTATACCTGCGATCTTTGCGTCTGCTTTATTACTACTCCCAGTCACTTTTTCAAATTTTAACTTTTCAGAAAATGAAACTTTTCTAAACATAAGTTCATACTTTACTCAAGGTCAACCTCTTTACATGTTATTGTATGCATCAGGAATAATCTTTTTTACTTTTTTTTACACGTCTATTACATTCAATCCAGTTGAGACTGCTGAAAATTTGAGAAAATATGGTGGATTTGTTCCTGGTATTAGACCTGGTGAAAGCACAGCTATTTATATTGAAAATATTTTGACAAAATTAACTACAATAGGTGCATTATACCTAACTCTAGTTTGTTTAATGCCTGAATTTTTAATTGCGAACTATCCAATTCCATTTTATTTAGGTGGTACTTCTGTTTTAATTGTTGTTGTTGTTGCCATTGATACTGTCACTCAAATACAGACTAGATTGATGAGCTCTCAATATGAACAATTAATTAAAAAAACAAAATTTGGTAATAGATAAAGGCTAAAAGTGAATATAATTTTATTTGGTCCTCCTGGAGCAGGTAAAGGAACACAAGCTCAAAGACTAGTTGATCACCATGATTACGTTCAAATTTCAACAGGTGATCTTTTACGAAATGAAGCTAAAAAAAAGACTGATCTTGGAATTGAGATAGAAACTTTGATATCTAAAGGTGATTTTGTCTCTGATGAAATTGTTAATAGGTTATTAAAATCGTCAATTTCAGATCTCAAAGAAAACCAATCAATAATTTTTGATGGTTATCCAAGAACAATATCCCAAGCAAAAAATCTTAAAAATATTTTAAGCGAATTTGATCGTCAAATTGACTATATTATTTCATTGCAAGTTTCTCGAGAAATAATAGAGAAAAGAATTATTGGAAGACTTACATGTGAAAAATGCAATACTACTTTAAACGAATATTTTGATAAAGATAAAATCAAAGATCTTCAATGTAATGGCAAGTATTTAGTAAAAAGAAAGGACGATAATTTAGAAACTCTATTAAACAGGTACGACAAATACATGGAAACCACAAAACCAGTTTTAGATTTTATGTCTAAAGAATCTCACATTGATGAAGTTGATGGATCGTTAAAAATAGAGGAAATTACAGGTAAAATTGAGGGTATTATAAAAAGATAAGAAGTTGACTTTACAAGATCTTCTTATATAAAGGCTTCAATTTATCACAGATTTATGGCACGTATTGCAGGTATTAACATCCCCCAAAATAAACTTGTCCACATTGGGCTAACTTACATTTATGGGATCGGTGACAAATTCTCAAAACAAATATGTTCATCATTAGAAATCCCAAGAGAAAAACGTGTAAATGAGTTAACAGATGATGAAATTTTAAAAATTAGAGAATATATAGATCAAAATTTTAAAGTAGAAGGTGATTTAAGAAGAGACTATTCATTAAGCATAAAAAGACTGATTGATCTGGCTTGCTATAGAGGCTCAAGACATAGAAAGAAACTTCCAGTGAGAGGTCAAAGAACTCGATGTAATGCCAGAACAAGAAAAGGAAAAGCAATAGCGATTGCTGGAAAAAAATTAACACCAACTAAAAAATAATAATGGCAAAAACAGAAAAAACTGAAAATAAAGATCAAAAAGTTGAAAAGTCTTCTAAGAAATCAAGCAAAAGCTCTTACTCAAAAAAGAAAAAATCTAAAAAAAATATCCAGAGTGGTATTGCGTATGTTCAATCAACATTTAACAATACGATAGTTTCAATAGCTGATACCAATGGAAATGTTATCTCGTGGTCATCAGCAGGCTCAAAAGGGTTTAAGGGTTCAAGAAAATCAACACCATATGCTGCTCAAATTGCTGCTGATACTGCTGCATCAAAAGCATTGGAGTATGGAATGAAAACTTTATCTGTTGAAGTAAAAGGACCAGGTTCAGGTAGAGAAACAGCATTAAGAGCTTTACAGGCTAGAGGATTTAAAATTTTATCAATAAAAGATACAACACCAATGCCACACAATGGAACAAGACCACCGAAGAAAAGGAGAGTTTAATAATGGAAACAGAAAATGTTAATGTAAAAAATTGGAAATCTTTAATTAAACCTACCAAATTAGACGTTAAGATGAGTGATGATCTTACTCAAGCAACTATCGTAGCTGAGCCATTAGAAAAAGGTTATGGTTTAACTTTAGGAAACTCTTTAAGAAGAATTCTTTTATCTTCTATTAGAGGTGCAGCAGTTACTTCAATTCAAATTGATGGGGTTCTACATGAGTTTACATCAATTAAAGGTGTAAGAGAAGATGTTACTGATATTGTATTAAACGTTAAATCACTTGCATTAAAATCTGCATCTGAGGGTACAAAGAAATTAGTTTTAGATGCTAAAGGACCAGGAGAAATTAAAGCTTCAGATATTACACCTGTAGCAGACGTAGAAATACTAAACCCAGATTTAGTAATCTGTAACTTAGATGAAAATACAAATTTTCATATGGAAATGAATGTGAATACTGGAAAAGGTTATGTTCCAGCAGACTTAAATAAACCAGAGGAACCACCTTTAGGATTAATTGCAATTGATTCATTATATAGTCCTGTTAAAAAAGTTTCTTATTCAGTTAGCACAGCAAGAGAAGGTAAAGCTCTTGATTATGATAAGCTGACAATGCAAGTAGAGACAAATGGATCAATTTCAGCTGAAGATGCTGTAGCTTATTCAGCAAGAATATTTCAAGATCAATTAAAAATGTTTATTAATTTTGATGAACCTGTAGAAGCTCCTGTAAAAGAAGTTTCAACTGAACCAGAATTCAATAAGAATTTATTAAGAAAAGTTGATGAATTAGAGCTTTCAGTTAGATCTATGAATTGTCTTAAAAATGATAATATTATTTATATAGGTGATCTAGTTCAAAAATCTGAAGGTGAAATGTTGAGAACACCAAATTTTGGAAGAAAATCTTTAAATGAGATTAAAGAAGTACTTACTGGCATGTCTCTATATTTAGGTATGGAAATACCAAACTGGCCACCAGACAATATTGCAGAGATGTCAAAGAAACTTGAAGAAGCCATTTAATAATGAGACACGGATTAGCAAATAAAAAATTAAATAGAACATCAGAGCATAGAAAAGCTTTGCTAAAGAATATGTTAAATTCTTTAATAAAGTACGAACAGATTAAAACTACATTACCAAAAGCAAAATTTTTGAAGCCACAAGCTGATAAAATAATCACACTTGGAAAAAAAGATACTCTTCATAATACAAAAATGTTGGTCTCTCAACTTCAGGATATTAAATCTGCAAACAAAGTTAAGAAAACTTTGTCAAAAAGATATGAGAAAAGAAGCGGTGGATATACTAGAATTATAAAAGCAGGTTTTAGATATGGAGATAATGCACCTATGGCAATAATTGAATTTGTCGATAGAGATGTTGAGGCTAAAAGAGTTGATAAAAAAAAGAAAGACACATCAAAAGATCAAGCAAAAACTGAAGAAAAAAAATTAGCAACCAGCTAGTTTGTAGTTATATTCTAATTAATGATCAAATCTATAAACGTTGATAAGGCGTGCTCAGGTATGCGTATAGATAGATACTTGAGATTTAAAATTGGCAAAATCCCTCAATCACTTATTGAAAAATCTTTAAGAAGTGGAAAGATCAAAGTAAATAATAAAAAGGTCAAAAGTTCTCTAAAAGTGAATTTAAATGATAGAGTTGATCTATATAATTTTGAATTTAAAGAGCAAATTTTAGAAAAAAAAATCAAATTTAGTCCATCAAATAAAATAATAAAAGAAAATGAAAATTTAATAATCGATAACAATGAAAATTTTGTAGTATTAAATAAAAGTGCAGGCATATCAGTTCAGGGAGGAACAAAGTCCAAAAAAAACTTAATAGATATTTTTTATAAAAGTGAAATTTTTCAAGATACAAAACCATTTTCAGTTCATAGATTAGATAAAGAAACCTCTGGTGTTTTTATAATAGCTAAAAATAGAGAAACAGCTCAATTATTTACATCTTTATTTAGATTGAGAAAAGTGCACAAAACCTATCTTGCAATATGTCATGGAGAAATAGAAACAAACTCAGGTCAATGGAATGATAAACTAGTTAGATTTGATAATGGAAAAAAAATTATAGAAGAAGCAAAAACATCATTTAAAGTTCTTGATAAAAATTCAATTTGTTCTCTTGTTGAACTTAAACCTATTACAGGTCGAAAACATCAATTAAGAAAACAATTATATGCAATTGGAAATTCAATTTATGGAGACAGCAAATACTCAAATAAATTATTTAAACAATCTAAAAATAAAAATTTAATGTTACATGCATATCAAATTAAATTTATGATTAATGATCAAAAATATACTTATAGAGCATCTTTGCCAAATTACTTTAGTGAGTTACTTAAGGTTAAGCGTTTAAATTTTCCAAATTTAAAATAAAATTGTTTATTAGTTTTTCTTCTATATCATCATAAGATATATCTTTTATTTCAATCAAATTAGTCACACCTTTATCATAGATACCACATGGAATAATATTTTTATATTTTTCTAAATTACAATTTATATTCAAAGAAAAACCATGGTAAGCAACCCATTTGCTTACCCTAACGCCAATTGCTGCGATCTTTTTAATTTCATTATTATGCTTATACCAAATTCCTATATTTTCTTTGTCAGCAAAAACATTAATTTCATATTCTTTTAAGGTTGTAATAATTGTATTTTCAATTGCAGTAATAAGTTTTCTTATATCTTTTTTTCTTTTTTTTAGATCTATAACAAAATAAAACATTAATTGACCTGGACCATGGTAAGTGATTTTTCCACCTCTATTGGTATATGTTACATCAATATCTTTATTTATTATTTCAGAATTATTTGCACTTGTTCCAGCAGTATAGACAGAATGATGCTGAAGTATCCAAATCAATTCTTTTGATTGATTATCTTTTACTTTATTTAGCCTGTCTTCTAATTCTGATATTGCAATACTATATTCTATTGGTTTTACTGACTTTTTGATCTCTATATTCATTAATAAATTGTAATATCTTTAAATTATATTACAAGTGCTCAGCAATAAAGTGTTTTAGGATATGACTTTGAATAAAAAAATTAAAGATAAAAAAGTCAATTTTGAGTTCAACAAAGAATATATAAAAGTTGTTACAGATAAAATTGTCAATAACGATGCGTTGTTTATCACAAATTCATTTAAAGAAATGCATCCAGCAGATGCTGCTGATATTATTGAACATCTAAGTCTTAATGACCGTGAAAGTCTTATTAAACTAAATAATTTTAAAATCGACCCAGAAGTTTTCATTGAATTAAATGAGTCAGTTCAATCTGAAATTATCAAATATTTATCTTCCGACTCTATTGTGAGTATCTTAAAAAATCTTGATTCTGATGACGCGATAATGGTTTTAGAAAATGTTGATGAAAAAGATAAAAATACAATTTTATCAGCTTTACCACCAAAAGATCGATTTGCTCTGTTAGAAGGCTTAAGTTATCCAGAAGATAGTGCCGCAAGAATTATGCAAAGAGAATTTACAGCAATACCTAGTAATTGGTCTGTTGGACAAACTATTGATTATTTAAGAGAAAATAAAGATTTACCAGAAGAGTTTTTAGAAATATTTATTGTTGACGAAAATTTTAAACCAATTGGTACAGTTCCGTCTTCAAAAGTTCTTAGAACACCAAGAGATACTAAAATGGCATCTATAATGATAGACTCTCCTTTTTTAATTCCTGTTGATATGGATAGAGAAGAAGTTGGTAATTTATTTGAAAATTACAGTTTAAATTCTGCTTGTGTAGTTGATAAAACAGACAAACTTGTTGGAATGATAACTTCAGATGACGTACTTACAGTTTTAAAGGAAGAAGCTGAGGAAGACGCACTAAGATTAGCTGGTGTTGGTGATGAGGAAATAACAGATGGAGTAATAACTAAAACCAAAAGAAGGTTTAATTGGCTGTTGTTAAATTTATTTACTGCTTTTTTGGCTACATGGTGCATCAGTCTATTTGGAGCAACAATTGAGCAAATGGTAGTTTTAGCTTTTTTAATGCCCATAGTTGCTTCTATGGGTGGTAATGCAGGTATGCAAACACTTGCTGTCACTGTCAGATCATTAGCAACAAATGACCTCACAAAAAATAATTTTACTCAAAATATTTTAAAAGAATTTAATATTGGGGTTTTGAATGGAATAATTTTTGCAATAATCAGTTCGTTAATTGTTCAATTTTGGTTTCAGGACAATCAATTATCTCTTATAATTTCCATATCTATGGTCTTGACTATGATTATAGCTGGATTATTTGGTATATTGATACCAGTCACTTTAAAACGTATGAATATAGATCCTGCTATAGCGTCTAGTGTTTTTGTTACTACAATAACTGACGTAATTGGTTTTGTTTCATTCTTGGGTGTAGGTGCTTATTTTTTGTAAGATTAAAAGTTATCAATAAGCCTGACATGATTTAAATAGTATGCAACAAATAACTTAGAATTTTGTTTTTTTATAGATAAATTTAAACTATTCTTATTTCTTAATTCTAAATATTGAATTTTAATACTAAATTTTTCTTCTAATTCTTTTTTTCTATTTTCAAGTTCATTTTTAACATTTAAATTTTTTTTTATATTTGATTTAATTTTTATTAAATTTTTAGTAATTTTTTGTGCCTTTATAATTTCAGATTTTTTAAGTAATTTATTTCTACTTGATAATGCAAAACCTCTTTTATCTCTTATCGTTTTACATAAGATAACATTTGTTTTGTATTTTTTTTCCAAATATTTTTTTACAATATAAAATTGCTGATAATCTTTTTCTCCCATATAAATATTCGTTGGATTAATTAGATATGTTAATCTATCCATAACATTTAAAACTCCTTCAAAATGACCTTTTCGAAATTTTGCGCATAAAATTTTATCTTTTTTATTAATCTTTTTTATAAATTTGCTTGATTTAGGAAAGATTTCTTTTGCAGAAGGTAAATACAGAAAATCTACTTTAAGATTTCTTAATATAGATTTATCTTGATTAATATTCCTAGGGTAATTTATGAAGTCTTTTTTATCATTAAATTGTTTTGGATTTACAAAAATACTCACCAAGGTTTTTTTTGATTTTTTTTTACTTTCTTTAATCAGCGATTTATGACCTTTATGGAGACTTCCCATTGTAGGAACAAACCCAATATTTTGATTTAGTTTAATGATTTTCTTTAATTGGATATTATTTAATATAACTTTCATTTTTAATAAAATATTTTATAAGTAAAACATTTAAATGATTAAACAAGCAATTATTCCACTAGCAGGATTAGGAACCAGACTTCTTCCATTAACAAGTGTTTTTGCCAAAGAACTTTTGCCAATTAATGGAAAACCTGGCCTTGAATATATATTAGATGAATGTTTTGAAGCAGGTATCAAAGAGATAATTTTTATTATCTCTGACAAAAAAAAAATGATTAAAGATTATTTTTACAATGACTCTTTTTATAAAAAAATTTTGAAAAAAAAAAAAGATACAAGGGTTTTAAAAGAATATAAGAAAATCTTAAAATATAAAAAAATGATAAAATTTGTTTGTCAAAATAAACCCCTTGGAACAGGTGATGCTGTTATGAAAACAAAAAAATATATCAAATCAAACCATTTTTTGATGTTACTACCTGATGATTTAATTATTAAAAATAATTGTTCAAAAGAAATGGTAAATGTCCACAAAAAACATAAATCTTCAGTAATGGCAAGTATGACTGTTAATAAAAAAACTGTATCAAGATGGGGTATTTATAAATTATCAAAAAAACTTTCTAAAAATAATTATAAAATTGAAGATGTAATAGAAAAACCCAAAATTAAGGACGCACCCTCTAATAAAGCCGTAATAGGCAGATATATTCTCCCAAAAAAAATTTTTAGTGAAATTAAAAATTTAAAACCTGGCAAAGGAGGAGAAATTCATATTACAGATGCTATTCAAAACTTAATAAAAAAAAATAATTTATTTGTAGCTCATAATTTTAAAGGAAAGTATCTTGATTGTGGGACGTTACAAGGTTATATCAATTCAACTTTAGAAATATCTAAAATATGAAACTTTGTATGATAGGAACTGGCTACGTTGGGTTAGTAAGTGGCGTGTGTTTTTCTGATTTAGGAAATGATGTTATCTGTGTAGATAAAGACTTAAAAAAAATAGAAGATTTAAAAAAAGGGATAATTCCTATTTATGAACCAGGATTGGAAGAACTTGTAATTAAAAATTATAAAAATAAAAGACTTACATTTTCAAATAATTTAAAAGAATCAATTAAAAAATCTGATGTAATATTTATTTGCGTTGGTACACCAACAAAAAAAGGTGGTAGTAGTGCAGACTTAACTCAAATATATAATGCTGCCAAAGAAATTGCTTCCTCGATAAATAAATTTAAAATAATCATTACTAAATCAACTGTGCCAGTTACTACAGGTGATGAAATAGAAAAAATAATATCTAAGAAAGTTTCAAAAAATAAATTTTCAGTTGTTTCAAATCCAGAATTTTTAAGAGAAGGAGAGGCTATCAGAGATTTTACATACCCCGATAGAATTGTAGTCGGAACCCATGAAAAAAAATCTAATCAAATTATGAAAAATCTATATTCACCTCTAATTTCAAAAGGTGCAAGTTATGTTCACACATCTCGTAGAGCAGCAGAATTAATTAAGTATGCAGCTAATGCTTTTTTGGCTACAAAAATTACCTTTATAAACGAAATTGCTAATCTTTGTGAACAAACTGGTATAAATGTAGAAGATGTGTCGATAGGAATAGGCTTAGATAAAAGAATTGGTGGGCGATTTTTAAGAGCAGGTCCAGCATACGGAGGCTCGTGTTTTCCTAAAGATACTAAAGCAATAACATCAACTGCTGATAAATTTAAAACAAATTTATCTGTAATTAAATCTGTTATCAAATCTAATGAAAAAAGGTCAATTTTATTACTTAATCGTGTAAATAAAATTTTACAAAAAAAAATTAAAAATAAAAAAATTTTATTTTTAGGTGTCACTTTTAAAGCTAATACAGACGATATGAGAGATTCTTCTAGTCTTTCTATGATACCAGCCTTGTCAAAAAAAGGTGCATTGATAAGTTATTATGATCCAACAGGAGAAAAAAAAGAATTTAAAAAAGTTAAGAATGTTAAATTTGAAAAAGACTTTAAGTCCGCAATCAGAGAATCAGACTTAACAATTGTTCATACAGAATGGAACGATTTCAAATCAATTAACTTTAAATTGTTATTAAATAGAAAAAAATTAACAGTCTATGATATGAGAAATATCTACTCACCTAATAAAATGAGGAAACAAGGTGTTAGATATTTTGGTATTGGACGTTAATTTATCTCAAATATTGCATCAACCTCAACAGCGACACCTAAAGGTAAGCTATTTGTGCTAACGGCTGCTCTTGTATGCATTCCTGCTTCACCAAAAACTTTAGCAATTAAATCAGAAGCCCCGTTAATAACCTTAGGTTGATCAGTAAAGTCATTTGTTGAATTAACAAATCCGGTGAGTTTTACACAAGATTTGATTTTAGATAAATCATCATTACAAGCTTTTTTAGCTTGTGCGATAATGCTTAAAGCACATCTTTCAGCAGCCTTATAACCATCATCCACATTCAAATCAGACCCTAGTTTGCCTTTAATTAACTCACCATTATTTGATATTGATATTTGTCCTGATATGTAAAGTAATTTGTTTACTATTTTTGCAGCTATATATGAGCCAACTGGATCTGCTGCATTTGGTAATTTTAAATTTAATTTTTTTATGTTTTCTTCGTAACTCATTTTGATTTCCTTTTTTTTGATTTCTTATTTTTATCGTATTCTTTTCGTTTCTCAATTAATATTAATGCCTCTTCCATTGTTAATTCAGCAGGATCTTTTTCCTCAGGAATAGTTGCATTTAATGATTTATATTTTATGTAAGGGCCATACTGACCTTTCATTATTCTTACAGGTTTTTTATCCTCTGGATGCTCACCTAAATCTTTAATTGTAGATGAAGACATTCTTCCAGGTTTAGCTTCAGCAATTAATGTTATTGCTCTATTTAATCCAATTGAAAAAATTTCATCTATATTTTCAATCCTTGCAGATTTATTATCACATTTTAAATAAGGACCGTAACGACCTGTATTTAATAAAATGTCCTTTTGATTTTCTGGATTTACTCCTAAATTTTTTGGTAATGAACATAAAAATTTTGCTTTATCTAAATCTACATCTTTTAAATCAATACCTTTGGGTATTGAAACATTTTTTAAATTTTCGTTTTCATCTTTCTTTTTTTTTGTTTTTCTTTTTTTTGAAGTTTTTTCTTCTATATCTTCAGGATTGATTACATACTGTAAGTAGGGACCAAATCTTCCATTCTTAAGATATATATCATTACCGTTATCATGCTTTCCTATAAACTTAGGTTCAGCAAGTTGAGCTTGAGCAGCAGCTTTTGCTTTTGATAATGGTCGTGTATATTTACAATCTGGATAATTTGAACAACCGATAAAAGCACCACCTCTAAAGCTATTTTTTAAACTAAGAGTTCCTTCATTACACAATTTACAATTTCTATCGATTTTTCCTTCATTATTTTTTTCGAAAATTAATTCACCTAAACTATCATTAAGTAAATCTAAAACTTCTCTTGTTCTTTTTTCTTTAACTTCAGACACATTATTATTAAAGTCTTTCCAAAACATTTCTAAAACTTTAATCCAGCTTTCTTTGCCTGAGGTTATTTCATCCAATTGATCTTCTAATCCTGCAGTAAAATTATAATCAACATATTTAGAAAACAATTTTTCTAAAAAAGCAGAGATTAATTTTCCTCTATCTGTTGGAAAAAATCTTTTATTTGTTATTTCTGCATAACCTCTATTTGCAATAGTTGAAATTATACTTGCATACGTTGATGGCCTACCTATGCCTAACTCTTCTAATTTTTTAACCAAACTAGCCTCTGAATATCTAGGTGGTGGTTGTGTGTAATGCTGTTCATCGATTAACGCCTCGATATTAATCAGTCCCTTTGACATTTGAGGCAATATATCTTCATCATCATCTTTTGATTGAGAAGAATATATTTTTAAAAAGCCATCAAATTTGAGCACCGATCCACTCGATTTACAGATTGTTTTACCGTCGTCAGAATTTATTGTTATTGTATTTCTATCAAATTTAGCCGACTCCATTTGAGACGATAAAGCTCTACTCCAAATCAAATCATACAATTTTGCTTGGTCAGTGCTTAAATACTTTTTAATTGAAGAAGGTGTTCTATTAATTTCAGTTGGTCTTATAGCTTCATGTGCTTCTTGGGCATTTTTTGCTTTTTTACCTGAGTAGTTTAATGGATTATCTGGCAAATATTCTTTACCTAGATCACTTTTTATATAATCTCTAAATGATTTAACTGCATCAACAGATAAATTTGTTCCATCTGTTCTCATATAAGTAATCAAGCCTACTGTATCACCTTCGATCTCAATTCCTTGATATAACTTTTGAGCAATTTGCATTGTTCTTGAAGCTCCAAAACCAAGTCTGCTTGAGGCTGTTTGTTGTAATGTTGATGTTGTAAAAGGTCCAGAAGGATTTCTACTTACTACCTTGCTCGAAATGTCAGTAATTGAAAATTTTTTATTTTTTAAATTTTCTATAGCTTTATTGATTTCATCTTTGTTTCTAAAAGAAAATTTTTCAATTTTTTCTCCATCTAATTGAGAAATACTAGATGTAATTGTATTGTTGTTATTATCATTAAATTTAATACTTAGTGTCCAAAATTCTTCAGGATTGAATGACTCAATTTCATGTTCTCTTTCAGTTATTAGTTTAAGTGCAACAGATTGTACACGTCCAGCAGATTTAGAGCCTGGTAATTTTGTCCATAGAATAGGTGATATATTGAATCCAACTAAATAATCTAAAGCTCTTCTAGCCATATATGCATCAACAAGTAATGGTTCTATTTGCCTTGGATTCTCAATTCCATGTATCACAGCTTTTTTTGTAATTTCATTGAATACAACTCTCTCGATTTCTTTATCTTTTAATAATTTCTTATCATTTAAATATTCTTTTACATGCCAAGCTATAGCTTCTCCTTCACGGTCAGGGTCAGTTGCAAGAATTATTTTTGAGGACTCTTTTGCAACATCTGTAATTTCTTTTAAGTATTTTTTTGAAAAGCTATCAACTTCCCATTCCATTTTAAAATTTTGTTCTGGGTCTACAGATCCATTTTTTGATGGAAGATCTCTTATATGACCATAACTAGCTAAAACAGTGTAATTATCACCTAAATATTTATTTATAGTCTTAGCTTTTGCTGGGCTTTCTACAATAACTAGATTCATAATCTAACAAACTACATAAAAGGTTTTTTTAGTCAATTTAATAAATTTTTGTCTCTTTTTCTTCTTTGTTTTTAAGGCGTTTTATATTTTCCCTGTGAGTAAAAAAAATTAAAACAAACATAATTACAAAAAAAGATACTTCAGAAAAATTCTTACTAATTAGTAAAAATATTGGAATAGATAAAGTTGCTAAAATAGATGATAATGAAGAATATTTTGATAAAAAATAAATAAACAACCATATTGTTATAAATATAATTCCATAAGATATATCTATTACAAATAAAATACCTAAATAAGTTGCCACACCTTTTCCACCTGTAAACTTAAGCCACAAAGGAAAAACATGACCTAAAAAAGCACATAATGATGAAAGAAAAATTAAATCTGGATAATTTATTTTTACAAATAAAACTGGAATTACAGCCTTTCCTATATCAAATACCAAAGTTAGGTATCCAATTAATTTATTACCAGATCTCAAAGCATTGGTTGCTCCAATATTTCCTGAGCCAACATCTCTAATATCCTTTTTTAAAAAAAATTTAGTAAATATATATCCAAAAGGTATTGATCCTAAAAGATAAGATAAAACTCCAATTATAAGATAATCCATCTCTTATAATTTAAATAATTCTATTCCATTTACAAATGTATTAGTGACTTTACCCTGAAGTTTTTTACCTTCAATTGCAGTATTTTTTGATTTAGATATTAAATTTTCTTTTTTTACAATCCATGGTTTATCAATATCAACTATACAAAAATCCGCGTCATTACCGATTGATAAATTTCCTTTATTAATTTTTAAAATTTTAGCTGGATTTAATGTTAATGTCTTTACAATGGTTTCTAATTTTACTGATCCATTATGATAAAGTTCTAAGCATAGTGATAATAAAGTTTCGATGCCTGATGCACCCGTTGCTGCTTGACTAAATGTAAGTCTTTTTGACTCTTCATCTTCTGGTTTATGATCTGAAACTATAACATCAATGATTTCGTCTTTAATTGCTTGAACTAGAGATAATCTATCTTCTTCGGTTCTAAGGGGAGGTGATAATTTTAAAAAAGTTCTAAAATCTCCAATGTCATTTTCGTTTAATGATAAATTGTTAATTGATACTCCTGAAGTAAATTTAATTTTATCTTTCTTTTCTCTAATTGTTTGAACTGATCTTGAAGATGATAATTGTGAGATATGATATCTACATTTTATAGTCTCCAACAATGTAAGATCTCTTTCAATAATGATCTTTTCGGCAACAGCGGGTATTCCTGATAAGCCTAATTTAGTAGCAATTATACCTGAATTCATCATTCCATTTTTTGATAACTCATAATCTTCTGCATGTTGCATAATCAAACTATCAAGATCAAAAGCAGAATTCATAATTCTTGTCATCAATCTTGTGTTCTGAATGGTTTTTAATCCATCTGTAAATGCAATTATTCCTTTACTTTGTAATAAACCAAATTCAGTCATATTTTTCCCTTCAAGATTTTCAGTTAAAGATGCGCACGGGTAAATATTAATTTTTGATTTATCTCTTCCTCTTCTTTTCAAAAAATCAACAATTGAAACATCATCTATTACAGGGTTAGTATTTGGCATGGTTACCACTGATGTAACACCACCCGCTAATGCAGCCTCACTTAAAGTTCTGAAATTCTCTTTATATTCATATCCAGGTTCTCCAACAAAAACTCGCATGTCAACTAAACCAGGAAGAATATACTTTCCTTTTAAATCAATAGGTTTTTCTCTCGAGGGTAAATTGTTTGTATTTACTTTTTTTCCAATTGCTTCAATTTTACCTTCTTCATTGATAATCAAACCTCCATTCTCATTAATTGAATTTTTAGGGTCAATTATATTTGCATTTATAAAATATTTTTTCTTCATCTATTCACAAAATAATTTTAAGCAAGCCATCCTTACAGCCACTCCTAATTCTACTTGTTCTTTGATAACACTTTTATTTATGTCATCTGCTAACTTAGTGTCGATCTCAATTCCTCTGTTCATAGGACCAGGGTGCATAATTAGAGCATCATCTTTTGCATAATCCAATTTGTCTGGTGTTAATCCATAATATTCATAGTATTCTCTATTTGATGCCAGAAAAGAACTCGTCATTCTTTCATTCTGCAATCTAAGCATCATTACTATATCGCAATCTTTCACACCTTTTTTCATATCTGTAAATGTATTAACCCCAAATTTATCTATTGCTTTTGGCATTAAATTTGTTGGTGCAATAATGTTTACTTCTGCTCCTAACATATTTAGTAAATAAATATTTGATCTTGCTACTCTAGAATGAAGTATGTCTCCACAAATAGCTATTTTCAAACCTTCTATTTTTTTCTTTCGATCAATTATGGTTAAAGCATCTAATAAAGCCTGAGTAGGATGCTCTCTTCTACCATCACCAGCATTCAGTACAGAACAATTAACTTTTTGAGAAAGCAGATTACAAGCACCAGAGTCTTGATGTCTTATAACAATTATGTCAGGATGCATTGCATTTAATGTCATAGCGGTATCTATTAGTGTCTCACCTTTTTTGATTGCAGAGTTTCCAATATTCATTGACATGACATCAGCTCCCAATCTTTTTCCCGCAAGTTCAAATGAACTTTGTGTTCTTGTGGAAGGTTCAAAAAACAAGTTAATTTGAGTTTTTCCTCTTAAGATATCAATTTTCTTATTTTTACTTCTATTTAATTTAATAAATGCTTGAGCTTCATCTAAAATAAGCAAGACATCGTTAATAGATAAATCTTGGATTCCTAGCAAATGTTTTTGGGAAATTTTAATAGCTTTGTTTAATTTAACTGCCATTAAAACCAACTCTATAACTATTAATAATTAATAAAGCAAGTCTTAATTGTTTAAATAATCAATTGCTCCCTGTAAAATAAAAGCAGCTGCATTTTGATCTATATTTTTCTCTCTTTTAGATACATTAATATCTAATTGACTAGATAGATTAAAAGCCCCCACAGTAGATAATCTTTCATCCCATAAGCAGACAGGGATCTTTATTAATTCACTGATATTTGTAGATACATCTTTGACAGATTGAGCAGATCTACCTAATGATCCATCCATATTTATAGGATTTCCTACTATGATACCCTCAATATTATTTTCTAAAATTATATCTTTTAAGTCTTTAATAAGACTTTCGTTCGTCGTTTTTTTTATTGTTTTAAATGGAGTTGCAATAGACCAATTTTCATCACAAATTGCGACCCCAATTCTTTTAGACCCTAAATCTAATCCAATTAATCTACATTTTTTTGGGTTATTTTTTTTAAACTCATCTAGTGTGATCATGTTGTAAATTTTAATGTTAGATGATAGTTTGCGACGTATTTAATTTTCATATGACAATAGACCTTAAAACAATAAAGCATATATCCAAATTATCAAGAATATCTGTGGATGAAGCAAAAGCAGAAAAATTAGCTGGTGACCTAAATTCTATCTTTAAGTTTATAGAAAAATTGAATGAATTAAAGACTGACAATGTTGAACCTTTGACGTCTGTTGCTGAGACAACTCTTCGATTAAGAGGTGATGAAGTTAAAAGTGAAAATATTAAAGAAGAAATAATTAAAAATTCACCTAAAGAGAACAAAGATTTTTTTGTAGTACCTAAGGTAGTTGAATAATGTCAGAATTAACAAGTCAATCATTAGTGGAATTATGTAAAAGTATTAAAGAAAAAAAAGTTTCTTCAACAGAAGTAACCAAAGCTTTTATAGAAAGATCTGAAAAATCAAAAATTCTTAATGCTTATATTAATACAGATTTTGAAAATGCTTTAACAAAAGCAAAACAATTTGATGAAAAACCAAATCTAGATTTAAAACTACCTGGTATCCCAATCGCTGTTAAAGATTTATTTTGCACCAAAAATGTTAAAACAACGGCTGGAAGTAAAATGTTACAAAGTTTTATTCCAACATATGAATCTACCGTTACAGAAAATTTATGGAATGCTGGAGGAATATTATTAGGCAAATTAAATTGTGATGAATTTGCGATGGGATCATCAAATGAAACAAGTTATTATGGTAATGTACAGAATCCAATTGATGAAAATTTAGTGCCAGGAGGTTCTTCTGGTGGTTCAGCATCTGCTGTAGCTGCACAATTAACTCCCATCACTATTGGCACAGACACAGGTGGATCTATTAGACAACCAGCATCATTTACAGGAACAGTTGGTCTTAAACCAACTTACGGTAGCTGTTCAAGATATGGAATTGTTGCATTCGCATCATCTCTAGATCAAGCTGGTCCAATGTCTCAAAATGTTGAGGACTGCGCTTTGTTACATGAAGTTATTAGCACTTTTGATAATAAAGACTCAACCTCTATTGATTTTAAAAGAAATAATTATCTCCAAGAACTCACTAGAAATATCAAAGGAAAAAAAATTGGTATACCTAAAGAATACAGAGTTGAAGGAATGCCGAAAGAAATAGAAGATTTATGGCAAAAGGGAATTGATCACATTAAAGATTGTGGGGCAGAGGTCGTTGACATCTCTTTACCACATACAAGTTATGCTTTACCAACTTACTACATCGTTGCACCTGCAGAAGCTTCATCAAATTTAGCTAGATATGATGGAGTTAAATATGGTTTTAGATCTGAAGGTAAAAATTTAATTGATATGTATGAAAAAACTAGATCTGAAGGTTTTGGAGCAGAGGTTCAAAGACGTATTATGATTGGAACATATGTTTTATCTTCAGGATATTATGATGCTTATTATCTTAAAGCTCAAAAGATAAGAAAATTAATTAAAAATGATTTTGATGAAGCCTATAAACAGGTAGACGCAATATTAACTCCATCTACACCGAATTCAGCTTTTAAAATTGGTGAAAAAAAAGATGATCCAGTTTCCATGTATCTTAATGACATATTTACTGTGCCAGTTAATTTAGCTGGGTTACCTGGAATATCTATTCCAGCAGGGCATGATGCAAAAGGTTATCCATTAGGATTACAAATTATTGGTAAAGCATTTGATGAACAAAATATATTAAACATAGCATATGCAATGGAAGAAAAAATTGGTTTTAAAAATAATATAACTGATTGGTGGATTAAATGAATAAAAGCAAAGATGAATATTTAATCAACAGAAAGGATAATCAGTATGAAGTAGTAATAGGTTTAGAAGTCCACGCACAAGTAACTTCAGAATCTAAACTTTTTTCTTCTTCTGCCACCAAATTTGGAGCTGAACCTAATACTCAAGTAAGTTTAGTTGATGCAGCGTTTCCTGGAATGTTACCGGTGATAAATGAATTCTGTGTAAAGCAAGCAATTAAAACTGGAATTGGATTAAACGCAAAAATTAATAAACGTTCAGTGTTTGATAGAAAAAATTATTTCTATGCTGATTTACCTCAAGGATATCAAATCTCTCAATTTAAAGACCCTATTGTGGGTGAAGGAAAAGTAATTTTAGATTTGCCTGAGGGACAAAAAGAAATTGGTATTGAAAGATTACATTTAGAGCAAGATGCTGGTAAAAGTATACACGATCTTGATCCTCAAAATACGTTCGTAGATTTAAATAGATCTGGAGTAGCTTTAATGGAAATTGTTAGCAAACCTGATTTAAGATCACCTGATGAAGTCAATGCATATATTAAAAAATTAAGATCAATTATGAGATATCTAGGCACTTGTGATGGTAATATGCAAGAAGGGTCTTTGAGAGCTGATGTAAACGTTTCAGTTAGACCAAAAGGTACAAAAGAATTTGGTACTAGGTGTGAAATTAAAAATGTAAATTCAATTAAATTTATGCAGATGGCTATTGAATATGAAGCAAATAGACAAGTTGATTTGATTGAAGATGGTCAAACAATTGACCAAGAAACTAGATTATTTGATACAAAAAAAAATGAAACAAGATCTATGAGATCGAAAGAAGATGCTCATGATTATAGATATTTTCCTGATCCTGATTTGCTACCATTGGAGGTTTCTGAGGAATTTATCGAAGAAATTAAAAAAGATATTCCAGAGTTACCGGATGATAAAAAGAAAAGATTTATTGATGAATTTAAACTATCTCCGTACGAAGCAACTATTCTTGTTTCTGATATAGAAACTTCAAAATATTTTGAAGAAGTTGTAGCTAAGATGGGTAAAAATAAAGATATTAAATTAGCAGTTAATTGGATTACTGGAGAATTATTTGCAGTCTTAAACGATAAAAATTTAGACATTTCACAAAGTCCTGTTAGTGCAAAAAATTTAGCTATCCTTGTAAATTTAATTAAGAATGGAACAATTTCAGGTAAAATTGCTAAGACTGTATTTGAATTTATGATTGATGGAGATCAAGATCCACAAAAAATTGTTGAAGAAAAAGGTTTAAAACAACAAAGCGATCCAAAAGCTCTAGAAGCCTTAATTGATAAGATAATTAATGAAAACAGAGAAAAAGCTATTGAATACAAAAATGGTAAAGAGAAATTATTTGGTTTTTTTGTTGGTCAGGCAATGAAGGCTTCAAGTGGTAAAGCTAATCCTCAATTAATAAATGAGATATTAAAGAAAAAACTTTAATAAAATGGGTGCAAACCTACAAATCACAGAAAAATTAGAAAATTATATTAAAGATTTTAGTTTTAAACTAAATCCAATTCAGCAAGAAATAATTGATTATAATAAAACTTTAGGAGAAATAAAAAGGATGCAGATTGATCCTGCACAATGTTATTTTCTTCATTTAATAATTAAAGTTGCAAATATTAAAAATGTTTTAGAAATTGGAACATTTACAGGACTAAGTGCACTTTCTATTTCTCTTGCATTACCCAATAATGGTAAATTAATTGCTCTTGATAAAAATGAAGAAACAAACAAAGTTGCTGTTGATTTTTTTAAAAAAGCGAAACAAGACCATAAAATTCAAACAATTATAAAACCTGCAATTGATAGTCTTGAAGAATTAAAAGATGAAAAATTTGATATGATATTTATTGATGCAGATAAAATGAATTATAAAATATATTATGAAAATTCATTACAACTAATTAAAAAAGGTGGATTAATAATTATTGATAATGTTTTGTGGCATGGAGAAGTAGTAGATGAAAAAAATAATGACAAATTCACTGTAAATATAAGAGAATTTAATAAGTTTGTTTCAGAAGATGATAGAGTAGAGCAAATAATTTTTCCATTAGGTGATGGAATGACTGTTTGTAGAGTTTTATAATGTTTAAAGTTTTCGGATTTTATAAATTTATTAAAGTTAAATCTTTAAAAAAGAATAAAGAGATTTTAGCTACATTTTTCAATGATAATAATATTAGAGGAACTATTATTATAGCCAAAGAAGGTCTTAATGGCACTATATCTGGCAGAGTATCAAATATTGAAAAAACTAAAAAAATAATCAAATCTTTATTCTCTTTCAAAAAATTTGACAATTTCAATGAGTCTAATTCAAATTTTCAACCGTTTCATAAACCAAAAGTTAAAATAAAAGATGAAATTGTTCCTATGAATTTAAAATTAAATTCGAAAGAAAGAAATTTAAAAACACATTTAGAGCCAAAGGATTGGAACAAACTGATTAAAGATAAAGACACTCATATAATTGATACTAGAAAACCTTTTGAGTATAAAGTTGGAACTTTTAAAAAAGCAGTAAATCCCAACGTAACTAATTTTAGAGATTTTCCAAAGTACCTTAATAAACTTAAAAAAGATAAACCAGTCGCAATGTTTTGTACAGGTGGTATTCGATGTGAAAAAACCTCTGTTTATTTACAAAAAAAAGGATTTAAGAATATTTTTCAATTAAATGGTGGAATTTTGAATTACCTCAAAAAAATTAAAAAAGATCAAAGTTTATGGAAAGGTGAATGTTTTGTTTTTGATAACAGAATAAGTTTAAAACATGGTTTAAATATTGGAACACACTCAATGTGTAGTGGATGTAGAATGCCAATATCTAATAAAGATAAAAAATCAAAGAAATATGAAGAAGGAGTATCTTGCCCGAGTTGTTTTGATAAATTAACAACTTCTCAAAAATCACGTTTTAGAATGAGACAAAGTCAGATATATAGAGCAAAAAAGTCAGGAAAAAATTATTTATTTCAGAAAGAATTTAAGTAGGGGATTATTTGTCTAAATCAATCAAACTAACTAAGGACCCAATATGGGAATTACTTAGAAAAGTTACTATACCAGCAAGTACAGGATCTTTATTTCAAACTTTTTATAATCTTGTTGATACTTGGTTTG
This sequence comes from Candidatus Pelagibacter sp., assembly GCF_052049975.1. Lineage (GTDB taxonomy): Bacteria > Pseudomonadota > Alphaproteobacteria > Pelagibacterales > Pelagibacteraceae > Pelagibacter. The sequence continues at coordinate 125,699 of NZ_JBNGYZ010000002.1, forward strand.
CAGGAAAAATATCAGCTGAAGCAATTGGTGCTATAGCAAAATCATTTCCTATCTATTTTGTAATTATTGCAGTTGGAGTTGGTATAGGTGCTGCAACAAATGCTTGTATTGGAAATCTTTTAGGTGAAAAAAAAATTAGGAAAGCTTCTTTATTAGTTGCCCAATCAGTAATTTTCGCTGTTATAGTATCAGTAATAGTAACTTTGTTTGGTCTAAATTCCTCAAATTTTTTGTTATCTGTAATGGGCTCAGATCAACAAAGTATAATTCTTACTAGAGAATATTTGGATATAATTTTTTATGGGACATTTATTGTTTTGATACAAATATCTCTTAATGGAACTCTTAATGCTCAAGGTGATACGAAGAGTTATAGAAATGTTTTAATATTTAGTTTCTTTCTTAATATATTTTTAAATCCTCTATTTATTTGGGGATATGCTTTTATTCCAGGTTTTGGAATTGCTGGTTTAGCAATCGCAACAGTAATTTCTCAAACAATTGGAACTATATATTTAGCTTATAAAGTTAATTCTTGTAAACTAAGAGAATTTCTTAAAATTGAATGTTTAATTCCTAAGCCAGATCTCCTTAAAGAATTGTTAGAACAATCACTGCCAATTATGTTTAGCATGTTGTTTATTGGTGTTGGCATTTTTAACGTATTATATTTTATTGGACAATTCGGCGAACTTGCGGCTGCTGGTTATGGAGCAGCTTTAAGAATTGAACAAGTTTTTTTGTTACCAGTTATTGGACTGAATACAGCGGTCCTATCAATAGGTGGACAAAATTTTGGTGCAAAAAAATTTGATCGTATAAGAGAATTATATAAGAAAGCCTTATTTTTTGGATCATCCTTTATGATTTGCGCAGGTTTAGTTATTTTTTTTGGTGCAGAATATTTAGTTTCTTTATTTACTGACAATGAAGAAGCAATTAAACATGGTATTGTTTATTTACAAGTGGCTGCATTAATTGGTCCAATTTATCCGGTATTTTTTATAACTACAGCAGTCTTTCAAGCAGTCAAAAAACCGATTTATAGTTTATATTTGAGTATTTTACGATTAACAGCATTTCCTTTTTTATGTTTGTGGTATGTTATTAATATTAGAGGCGGAAACTATGAAGATATCTTTTATACCATTATGGCTACTAATTGGATAATGGGTTTTGCTGTATTAATCTTTATTGGATATTTTTTGAACAATGTTTTTAAACAAAATAAAAAACTTTTTAGTTTTTAGTTTCTTTATTTTTTTGCTTTCAACAAAAGCAAGCTCAATAGAAAAAATTGAAGGAGTACCATTAGTTACCGATGGAGATACTATCAAGATAAATGGAAATAAAATTAGATTATTTGGAATTGATGCGCCAGAAGTAAAGCAAAGTTGTAAAAAACCATTTATTTCTTTTTCCTTTTACAGTTTATATAAAAAATATAATTGTGGTGTTATTTCAACAAAGAAACTAAGAGATAAAATTTCTAACAAAAAAATTTTGTGCTTAATTTCAAATAAAGATAGATATGGAAGATTTATAGGCGAATGTTTTTATAAAAATTTAAATATAAATTCATGGATGGTAAAAAATGGATATGCAGTAGCTTATTTAAAATATTCAAAAAAATTTGTAGCTCAAGAAAAACAAGCTAAAAAAAATAAATTAGGTGTTTGGCAAGGATCTTTTATAAATCCATGGGAGTGGAGAAAAAAAAATAAAAACTAATCAGTTTTTAATTTTTTCTCTAATTTTCTGACAAAATAAGAAACAATTAGTATTAAAATTAGATATTCAAAAATTAAGAAAGTGTAAATTTCTAGTGGTCTATAGGTAGTAACCACCAGTTCATTTGCTTTTCTTGTTAAATCTCCAATTCCAATAATTGAAACTAATGATGACATTTTCAACACATAGACAAATTGATTTCCAATTGCAGGTAAAATATTCTTAATAGCTTGTGGCAAAATTACTAATCTTAATTTTCTAAAAAAATTTAATCCAAGAGAGCTACCAGCTTCCCACTGTGCTTTTTTAATTGAATTTATACCAGCTCTAAATATCTCAGCCTGAAAAGCACTTTCACTTATAGATAAAGCAATAATTCCAGAGACAAATGGACTAAAACTTATCCCAGTCATTATTGGCAATCCATAATATATCCATAAAATTAATACCAAAAGTGGAATAGCTCTTACTATTTCAACATAACCAATATTAATATAAGTAAGAAACTTATTTTTTGCTAATGAAGGTATTGCAACAATTAATCCTAGAATAATTGAAATGATTATTGAAACTACAGAAATAAAAATAGTTGTATTTAAACCACTTAATAAAAATTTTAAATTTGTTAATCCTTCTAAATTATTAGGTGATAGAACCAACCAATTCAGTTCACTTTTACTACATGAAGTTAAGGATAAAGCTAAGAGTAAAAAAAATAAATTTTTCACTCTTAGAGTTATAAAGTATTAATAATTAATTACTAATTGATTATAAACTTTTTAAATTATATTTAGCTAACAACTTTGTAAAAAAACCAGATGATTTTTTTTTATTAATCCAGTTGTTTACATAGTTTCTCCATTCATCGTCACCTTTAGCAACCATCATTGCTAAAAATGCTGGATTTTTTTCTCCATCAGGAACGATTGCTAATTGAGGATACTTGATAACAAGCTTGTTTGCTTCTGTTGAACTCGTTATGTTACCATCAGCTCTGCCTGCCAAAACTTCTTGAAAATCTCTTGCAGGAGCTTCTACAGAATTCAGTTTAGATTTTGGAAAAAACTCTTTCGCTTTTTCTTCTTGGGATGTTCCTAGAGTTGTAGCTATTGTAACACTTTTATTATTCAGTGAATCCCAAGTTGAAAATTTGTTTAGATTTTTTTTAAGAACTAGAGGTACAGTTCCATACTTATAATAAGTTTCTGTAAAACCTGCAACTTCAGCTCTTTTAGGTGTTTTTGTTACACTTGTTGAAATATCATATCTGTTTGATGTTATTCCAGAAACTATAGTTTTCCACTCAGCTGGAACAAATTTAACTTTGACACCCATATCTTTTGCTAATTCGTTCATTACATCAATATCAAAACCTTTGTACTTATTAGTTGCTGGATCTTTAACAGTCATTGGATCCCAGTCTCCTGTAGTTCCAACTCTTAATTCTCCTGAAGAAAGAATTTTATTTAAATTTGATTCCGCATTTGCAGATAAAGAGATTAGTACAAAAAGTACGATAGATAATATTTTTTTCATAATAGTTATAACATAACCATTTATATTAGAATTATTATTGTCAACTTGCCGCTAAAGCTTACAATCTTGACGCACTATCATTAATCCAGGAGAAAAGATGTTCAGAGAAAGATCTTCGCACAAATAGATTTACATTTTTTTTATCTATATTGTGAATAATAACATCTATTTTAGCTAACAATGTTTGTGTTACAGCACCGTTTTTTTTTTGAAACTCATTAAAATTAAATGGCGAACCTGTTGAAAATAATTCATAAATTTTGTCTCCACTTAATTTAAGAAGCACAAAATGATCTGTTACATCAGTTATAGCTCCTAAATTAACTTTACTTACATTACTGATAAGTTCATTTTCTACTTCATAACTATTATCGCTTTCATTCATTTCATTATTTGAATATAGCATCCACTCATCTGGACTTAGCCAAAGCGCTGTATAGTTTTCACTTGAGGTTGATGTGTTACTCTCTGTAGGCAAAAGCATATTGAGAGATTTTCCAACCGCAGACAAAAATTCTCTTTTTTTACCCCTTAAATTAAGTTTCATTATTGGTTTTAATTCTTGAATTTTTAAACCAGAATATTCTTTTGTTTCTTTTATGGTATTATTATAACTAAGCATTTAACCTTTTATTTTCTTTATCTAAAAAAACTGGATCAGCAACAGTCACATTGATTATTTTATTTTCCATTGGCACAAATAATTTTTGACCCAACATGTTTTTTCCACCTCTAACAACTCCAAGTGCTATTGATTTATTAAGGTTAGGACTGAAATAACTTGAAGTAACATGTCCTAACATTTCTACAGGTTCTTTGTTGGTTTCAGCAACAATTTGAGCACCTTCTTCTAGAATTTCGTTAGGATTTTCTGTTAAAAGACCAACTAATTGTTTTCTATCTTCTCTTATTGTATCTGATCTGTATAACGATCTTTTTCCAATAAAATCATATTTTTTCTTACTGACTATCCAATCCATTTGTAAATCAATAGGTGTCATCGTTGCATCTGTATCTTGGCCAACAATTATAAATCCTTTTTCTGCTCTTAATAAATGCATTGTTTCTGTTCCATAGGGAGTAATATTAAATTCTTTCCCAGCTTCCATGCATTTTTCCCAAACAGACTTTCCATAATTTGCCTGAACATTGATTTCATAACTATGTTCACCAGTAAAACTAATTCTCATAACTCTACATTTTATCTTTCCAATAGTTGCATCTTTAAATGACATGTGTGGGAAATTTTCATCTGACAAATCTAAATCTGGAATTAATTTTGAAAGAATTTTTTTACTGTTTGGTCCACAAACACTTGCTGTTGCATAATGATCAGTAACTGAAGTAAGATAAACATCAAGTTCTGGCCATTCAGTTTGTAGATAATCTTCTAACTTACCAAGAACAGTTGCAGCGCCACCCGTTGTTGTAGTCATGATATAATGATTTTCTCCTAGACGAGTTGTAACTCCATCGTCGTATACCATACCATCTTCATTTAGCATTAAGCCATATCTACATTTTCCAATTCCAAGTTTAGACCATGCATTTGTATAGACACGATTTAAAAACTCTGAAGCATCTGTTCCTTGAATATCAATTTTACCTAATGTGGATGCATCTAAAATACCAGCACTTTCTCTTGCAGCTTTACTTTCTCTTTGGACAGCTTGATGCATATCTTCATTGTTCTTAGGATAATACCAAGCTCTTTTCCATTGTCCTACATTTTCAAATTCAGCTTTATGTTCAACATGCCAATCATGCATTGGTGTTTTTCTAAAGATATCAAAATATTCACCAACATTTCTTCCAACAATTGTTCCAAATGTTAATGGAGTGTAGGGTGGTCTAAAAGTTGTTGTTCCTAATTCTCCCATTTGAACTTTTGCTGTTTCTGCAATTATTCCAAGTGCATGCATATTTCCAAGTTTACCCTGATCAGTACCCATGCCAGTTGTTGTGTATCTTTTTACATGTTCAATAGATCTAAATCCTTCTCTTAAAGCTAATTTTATATCTTTTGCTGTAGCATCATTTTGATAGTCCACAAAAGGTTTTGTTTTTCCTAAAATTTTATCAGATGGTAACAACCATATATTTCTATAACTATTATCCTTCGGAGATGTAACTTGAACATTTTTAAAACTTTCCTCATTAATACTAAGAAACTTATTTATTTGATCAGGTAATACAGAAAGTATATCGCTTAATTCAAAATCACCATTACAAGCTCCCACACTAATTTGGTCAGAGCTATATAGGTTAGGGACAAATATATTATCGCTATCTCTAAATTTTAATTTTCCACCAGATTGTGTAAACAAATGTACCGCAGGCGTCCATCCACCAGCCATTCCAAGACAATCACAATTTATATCTATTTTATTTCCAATAACTGAAGTCCCATCCTTAGACAATTCCATTATAGAAACTTTATTAATTCTTTTATGACCTTTTGTATCTACGACAGTATGGTTATTATAAATTTTAATGTTTAAATCTTTTATTGATTTTATTAATCTATTTTCATTAGCATCCCTTATATCTACAATTGCTTTAACCTTGACTCCCTTATCACTTAATGAAAGAGCAGTTTCATAAGCAGTATCATTATTAGTGAATAAAACAATTTCCTCACCACTTTTAACTCCATAAAAATCAGCATATTTTTTAATTGCTGATGAAAGCAATATTCCTGGTCTATCATTATTATTAAATATAAGTGGTCTTTCAATAGAACCGGTTGCTGTAATAACTTTTTTTGCTCTAATTTTTAGTAATCTTTGTCTTACTCTATTTTCTCTTTTTGAGATTTCAATATGATCAGTTAAATTTTCTCTTGCTAAAACAAAATTGTAGCCATGATATGCTGCAACACTAGTTCTTGTTTTTACTTCTAAATTTTCAAAGTTTTTTAAACTATCAATTTCGTTCTGTAACCACTTTGAAGAATTTTCATCATTTATTTTAAAATGATCATTATTTTGATAAATTGTTGTTCCACCTAAATTTGGCTTTTCATCAACAATTAAAGTTTTTAAACCATTTTTTGCAGCACACTTTGCAGCGATTATTCCTGATATACCTCCACCAATTACAAGAACATCACAGTGAATATATTTATGATCATAAATGTCAGGATCTGTTTCAGTTGGAGACTTACCAAGGCCAGCTGATTTACGAATAAAGTATTCATATTTTTCCCAAAAGCTAGCAGGCCACATAAAAGTTTTGTAATAAAAACCAGCTGGAAGAAGAGGGGATAAAAAATTATTAATACCACCTATATCAAAATTAACACTGGGCCAACAATTTTGACTAGAGGCTTCTAAACCTTCGTAAAGTTCAATTTCAGTTGCTCTTACATTAGGTTCAGTTCTTGAAGAATTATCATGTAATTGGACAATTGCATTAGGCTCTTCTGAACCTGATGTCATAATTCCTCTTGGCCTATGATATTTAAAACTTCTTGCAACTAAATGAATATTATTTGCAAGTAACGCTGAGGCTAGTGTATCACCTTTGAAACCAAATAATTTTTTACCATTAAACTTAAATGAAATTCTTGTTGTTTCATCAATATGCGAACTAGATTTAACTCTTAGATTTTTTGACATAAATATTTTCTATTCAATAGGGGGTTTTTCACCCATTTTATAAACAGCTTTTATCTGATCATTTGATGTATCTCTAACCATATTGAACCATTTTCTACATCCATGAGCGTGGTTCCATCTTTCAAACTGTATACCTTTAATATTTTTTCTCATGAACAAATATTCTGCCCATTCATCATCACTGAGTTCTGTTGGTTGTTTAGGTCTAACTATATGAGCTTCACCACCAGCTTTAAATTCGCTTTGCTCTCTTTCACCACAAAAAGGACAATGTATTACAAACATTAGTGTGCTACTGCAGCTGCTCCATGTTCATCAACTAAATCACCACTAACAAATCTATTGATATTAAATGCAGCGTTTAATTTATGTGGTTCATCATTTGCAATTGTGTGAGCAAACAAATCTCCAGAACCAGGAGTTGCTTTAAATCCACCAGTTCCCCAACCACAATTAAAGTACAATCCTTTGATTGAGGTTTTGCTAATTATAGGACTTGCATCAGGACAAATATCTACTATCCCTCCCCATTGTCTTAACATTCTCATTCTACTAAATATTGGGTAGAGTTCTAAAATTGCATTTAATGTCCCTTCAACAATATCGTGACTCCCTTTTTGTGAATATGAAACATAATCATCGGTTCCGGCACCAATAACTAATTCTCCTTTATCTGATTGACTTACATAAGCATGTACAGCGTTTGACATAACGACTGTATCGATAATTGGTTTAACAGGCTCAGAAACTAAAGCTTGTAACGGTTTACTCTCTAAAGGCAATTTCAGTCCAGCCATATTTGCAATTACACTTGAATGACCAGCTGCTACAACTCCGATTTTTTTGGTTTTTATAAATCCTTTCGTTGTCTCAATTCCTTCAACAGCATCACCATTTCTTTTAATACCCTTTACTTCACAATTTTGAATGATATCCACTCCCATTTCATCCGCACCTCTTGCATAACCCCAAGCAACTGCATCGTGTCTAGCTGTTCCAGCACGTCTTTGCAAAGTACCACCAAGAACAGGGTAACGTATATCTGGTGAAGTATTTATAATAGGACAAAATTTTTTTACTTCTTCAGTACTTAAATAAACTGCATCAATACCATTAAGTCTATTAGCGTGAGTTCTTCTTTTTAAATCTCTTACGTCTTGAAGATTATGAGCTAAGTTCATTACTCCTCTTTGACTAAACATTACATTGTAATTTAGTTCTTGTGATAAACCTTCCCAAATTTTTAAAGCATGATCATATAAGCCAGCACTTGCATCCCATAGATAGTTTGATCTTATTATCGTAGTATTTCTTCCTGTATTACCACCACCAATCCAGCCTTTTTCTACAACAGCAATGTTTTTCATATTGTGTTTTTTTGATAAATAATAAGCTGTAGCAAGTCCGTGGCCACCACCACCAACTATAACGGCATCATATTCTTTTTTTGGCTCAGGATCTTTCCAAGCTTTCTCCCAATTTTCATGGTAAGAAAATGCATTTTTTATTAGAGAAAAAATTGAGTACTTGTTTTTCATAAATTTTAGAATAATTACTTTATAAATATTGAATATTCAATACAATCAAAAGTATTGATTTTTCTTGTGGAGAGATGGGTGAGAGGCTGAAACCAGTCGTTTGCTAAATGACCGTGCGAGGAAACTTGTACCGAGGGTTCGAATCCCTCTCTCTCCGCCATCAATAAAGTGGATCATCCTTAAAGAAATTTTTAACAGTTATAGGTTTTCGTTCAAGTATATATCGATAAACATTGTAATTTTCTAAAACACGTTGAACATAATTTCTTGTTTCCCTAAATTTAATGAGTTCAATCCAATCAACATAATCTATTTGTTTTTTCTGTGGATCTTTATTTAGCTTCTTCCAATATTTTACTCTTTTTGGTCCTGCGTTATATGCTGCAATTGCAAACGGATAAGCACCGTCATATTCTAAAATTAGACCAGCTATATAATGTGATCCTAAGTTAATATTATATTCAGGATCAGTAGTTAATCGGGATTTTGAATAGGGAAGTTTTGCTTGTTTCGCTACAAGTTTAGCTGTGTAAGGCATAAGTTGCATTAAACCTTTTGCACCAGCGTGACTGTTAGCACTTAAGTCAAATTCACTTTCTTGTCTAATCAATGACAATATAAAAGCATTCTCTGGTATTTTTCTTCCATTAACGTAAATGGGAGTGCTTATAACGGGATAATTAAATTTATTGTGAAATCTTTTTTCATAAGAAGCAATTTTAGAAACTTGAATTGCAAAATCATATCTTTCAATTTTAGTAGCAAGCTCAGCTGCAAGAGGTTCGCTTCCATTTTGAATATTATCTTGTGCTAAAAATCTTAAAATATGTTTAGTATATTTATCTTTATTTAATTCATCTAATAAATAAACCACTCTTACAAGATCTTTATCATAAAAATTTTTTTTATATTTTTCATCAATTTGACTTTCTAATGAAAGTTCAAATTTTCTATTGGGATCAATTTTTCTTGATGCAAGTTGACCATAATATGTTGTCATATATTTTGTGGCTTCTTCATACCAATTTAAAGCAGAATCTTTATCTCCAATATTTTCATAAGATTTTCCAAGCCAATACGCACCTCTAGATAAGCTTATAGGATAGCTAACATTGTTATAAAAATTTCTAAAATGATCTATTGCTAAAATTGGATCATCTAAAAAACTTAACGCTATCCAACCACTCATCCATTCTGCTGCTGCAAAATCAGCTCCTTGTGTCATAGCATGATTGCTAGTTAAGCGATAAGCAGTTTCATATTTTTTTTTATATATTAATGATCTTGCAATTATTTCTCTTTCTTTCCACCACTTCTCAGGATATTTCATATAATCTTTAGTGTTTTTAATTTTAAGTAAAATTTCTAAAGAACTATCAACTCTTCCTCTTTTTCTTCTCCATTTTAATCGATCATAATTAAGACCTGGATCATTTTTTAATTTATCTGGTACATTAGTAATTGCTTGGTCAACACCATAAGATTTTGATATTAAAATTTGTCTGGCATTATAAAGAAGTTCATAATCTTTAGGCAAATATCTTAACAATCTTTTTAAATCCCAATGTTTACCTTTCCAGGCTAAAGAATCTGCTCTTTTAATATAATCATTTGCATTAAGATATTTTTTATATTTCTTTCTAAAAAATCTTAATTCTGATTTTGATAATTCAGCTTCTATCCATCCGCTCTTGATTAATTTTGTACCTTCTTCAATTTTTCCAGTTTCAATTAGGCTTTCACCTAAAATGAGTTTACCATAACCACTGAGCGGCTCTTCATCTCCAAACCAATTAATTATTTTTTTAGAAGATATTTTCTCAACTGAAAGTTTATGTTCAGCTAGGTACTTTATTCTACCAATTCTTGGATATCTTTCATTTTTATCTATAAAAAATTTATAATCAAAAAATGAAGCTTGATTTCCTTTTGTTAACAAGTGTCTCCATTGAATAAAATTATATATTGATTGATCCTTAGCTTTTTTTGCATTTGAAACAGCTGACTTCCATTTACCTTTTTCCATTTCAGAAATTGCCTTTTTAGCTAAAGCAAAATCTTTCTTGGAGTAATATTTTGATTTATATACAGTCTCTGTTTTTTTTGTATTGATTGTTATAGGTTTTTTCCTAGGAAGAATTAATTCAGCTTTTAAATTTTTTTCTGACTTTTTTTGATCAATTTTTAATTTTTTATCGATTTTTGGTTCTTTTGTTATTAATTTTTCTTTGTGTTTTACAGTGCCTGGCTTTGGCATGGGTCTTAATTCTTCTTTGGCTAATCTTTTTTCTATTTCAGTTTGATTAAGTATTGGTTTTTTTACTGGGATGATCTTTAAATTAATGAATTCAGAGAAAGATTTTGAAGATAAAAATAACGTTATAATAATTATAAAAAATGTTAAATTTTTCATGTTTTTTAGTAAATGAATCTTTAAACTATGTTATAAGTATTTATGTTCAAAGGATCAAATGTTGCTTTAATTACACCTTTTAAAGAAAATAAACTTGATGAGGAAGCTTTCATAAAACTAATTCATTTTCACATGGAAAATGGAACAAATGGATTAGTGCCAGCTGGAACTACTGGAGAATCTCCAACTTTAAGTCATGAAGAACATCAAAAAGTTATTGATTTGTGTGTCAAAGAAAGTGGTGGCAAAATACCTGTAATTGCAGGAACGGGATCAAATTCAACAGAGGAGGCAATATCACTTACAAAGCACGCTGAGAAAGCAGGAGCTAACGGAGCACTTATTGTTACTCCATATTATAATAAACCAACTCAAGAAGGACTTTATCAACATTATAAAGCTATTAATGATAATTCTGGGCTACCAATTATAATTTATAATATACCTGGCAGATCCGTTATTGACATGTCAGTAGACACAATGGCAAAACTTTTTGAATTAAAAAATATTGTAGGTGTAAAAGATGCTACAGGAAATTTGGATAGAGTAGATCAACAATTAAAAAAAATGGGAAAAGATTTTATTCAATTAACTGGTAATGATGATAATGCTTTAGAATTCAATAAAAGAGGGGGAGTTGGAGCTATAAGTGTAACAGCAAACATTGCTCCAAAAATTTGTTCACAATTTCAAAAGTTTTCAAATGAGAAAGATAACAAAGAGTCTCAAAATGAAGCTATAAAATTAGATAAAATTTTACAACCAATACATCATTCCATGTTTGTTGAGAGTAATCCTAGTCCTGTTAAATATGCAGCAAAACTTTTGGGTCTTTGTGACGATAGTGTAAGATTACCTTTGGTTAAAGTAACATCAAATACTCAAGACATTGTTAAGAAAGCTTTAGTTTCAGCTAAATTGTTGTAATGAATACAAAAACCAATTCTGGTTTAAAAATTATATGCTTAAATAGAAAAGCAAGCTTTAATTATTTTTTTGAAGATTTATTTGAAGCTGGAATTATTCTCAAAGGTTCAGAAATTAAATCAGTAAGAGACGGCAAAGTGAATATAGCAGACTCCTATGCTGTAGAGAAAAATGGAGAAATAGTTTTAATTAACTCTCATATAGCTACTTATAAACAAGCAAGTTTTTCAAATCATAAGCCTTTAGATGAGAGAAAATTGTTACTAAATAAGAAAGAGATAAATAAATTGATTGGTAAGATGCAAAGAGATGGTTTTACATTAGTCCCAACAAAAATGTATTTTAAAAAAGGAAAAGCCAAAATAGAAATTGCAGTTGCAAAAGGCAAGAAACAATTCGACAAAAGAGCTACAAAAAAAACTAGAGACTGGAATCGTGATAAAGCAAGATATATTAGGAAAACAAGCTAAGATAGTTTATTTAGGCATTGGTTCAAATTTAGGTAATAGAAAACAAAATATTGAAGTTTCAAAATACAAACTTCACTCAGATCATTTAAAAATAATTTGTGTATCAAATTATTATGAGAGTTTATCATGGCCTGATCCAAATAAACCAAAATTTTTAAACATTGTTTTAAAAGTTAAGACAATCTTAACTCCACAAAACTTATTGTCATTTTGTAAACTTATTGAAAAAGATTTAGGTAGAAAGAAATCATCAAGAAACTCTCCAAGAGAATGTGATATCGATATAATTGATTATAATGGCATTATATCAAAAAATAGGATTATATTGCCTCACAGACTTATGCATAAAAGAAATTTTGTGTTAATTCCAATGTATGAAATAACAAAAACATGGAAACATCCAAAAACAAAAGAAAATATTAAAAAATTGATAGGTCTTCTTTCAAATAAAGATATTAGATCTATTAAACAAGTCTAAATTAATGATATAGTGTTTTTATGATTAATTCTGAAGAATTGATTAACAAAATCAAAGTTTATAATAAATTTTTAAATCCTGAAAAATTAGATAAAGCATATAATTTTGCAGTTAAAGCTCATAAAGATCAAAAAAGAGCGTCAGGCGATCCATATTCTGTTCATCCAATTGCAGTTGCAAACATTTTGACTGAATTAAAATTAGATAGTGCAACAATTGCTACAGGTCTTCTGCATGACACTATAGAGGATACATATGCAACTTATGAAACTATTAAAAATGAATTTGGTGAAGAAGTAGCTGATTTAGTAGATGGCGTGACTAAAATATCTGTCTTTGAAAACACAGCAGTTTCTAACTCTAAAGCAGAAAATTTTAGAAAATTAATTTTAGCAACCTCAAAAGATATAAGAGTATTGTTGGTTAAAATCGCAGATAGATTACACAATATGAGAACCATTGATGCAATTAGCAAAGAAGAAAAAAAAAAACGAATTGCTCAAGAGACAATGGAAATTTATGCACCTCTTGCTAACAGAATGGGCATGCATAGAATTAGAGATGAACTAGAAGATATATGCTTTCGTATACTCAATAATGATGCAAGAAAATTAATAAAAAAACAATTAGACGAGATTAAAGATGATAAAAAAAATAATTTTGAAAATATTTCATTAGAATTATCTCAGCTTTTAAATGATCATGGAATATTTGCAGAAATTTATGGGCGAGAGAAAACACCTTTTTCAATTTGGCGTAAGGTTCAAAAGAAAAGAATATCACTTGAACAAATTACAGACATAATAGGTTTTAGAATAATTTTAAATTCTATCGATGATTGTTATAAAACTTTAGGAATATTTCATAAAAAGTGGAATTGTGTTCCTGGAAAATTTAAAGATTATATCTCATCGCCTAAAATAAACGGATATAAGTCTCTACATACTTCTGTAATTGGACCTAACCAAAAACCTATTGAAATACAAATAAGAACGGCATCAATGCATGAATTTGCTGAGCGGGGTATTGCTTCACATTGGCAATATAAGTCATCAGAAAAATTTAACTCATTAAGTTGGAAAGAATATGATTGGTTAAAAGATTTAGTAGAAATTATTGAAAAAAATGAAAATCCTGAGCATTCTTACGAGTATACTAAATTACAAATGTTCCAAGAAAATGTATTTTGTTTTACACCAAAGGGCTCAGTAATTAAATTACCAAAAAATGCAACACCTATTGATTTTGCTTATGCAGTTCATACAACAGTAGGAAATAGTGCAATTGGTTGTGAAATTAATGGTAATAAAAGTGAACTACAATCTATTTTAAGAAATGGTGATAGAGTTAATATTTTAACTTCAAAAAACCATTCACCTTCTTTACATTGGATCCCAATAACCAAAACAGGTAAAGCACGTGCTGCCATTAGGAGATACTGGCATGATAAAGGTGAAAAAAAAGAAGAAAGAACTAAAAAATACAATACCACCTTATGGATATCTTTGCCAGACGAACCTGGTCAATTAGGAAATATTTCTACGTTAATTGGAGATCATAAACTAAATATATCAAAAGTTGAAATGGTTGGTAAAAATCCAAAATATATAAATTTTAAATTTCAATTGATAATTAGAGACTTAAAAAACTTCACTAATTTTATTGCAGAACTAAAACAAAAGAATATAAAATTTAAAATAATTAGACACGAAGAAAAACGAAATGCTTTCACACAAAAAATCCTTAAATATTTTAAAAAAAACTGATGCATTATTAGAGGGACATTTTGTTTTATCTTCAGGCTTACATTCTTCAAAATATATACAGTGTGCAAAGCTATTAAGTTTTCCTTACTTAGCTAAAGAAATATGCAATTCTCTAGCAAAAGAAATTAAAAAAAACTTTAAAAAAATTGATTTGATCTTAGCGCCTGCGATGGGTGGAATTATTATAGGCTATGAAATTGGCAGATTGTTAAAAAAAGAAACTATTTTTTGCGAAAGAGTAGAGGGAAAATTTCAATTAAGAAGAGGCTTTAATATAAAAAAAGGTGCTAAAGTATTAATAATAGAAGATGTAATCACGACTGGAAAATCTAGTTTAGAGTGTGTAAAGTTGATTAATAAATCTAAAGCAAAACTTGTTGGATTTGCATCTATAATAAATAGGTCATCAAAAAATTCTTTAAAGATTAAGTCTAAAATTGTTTCACATCTACGAATAGATGTGCCAACTTACAAAAAAAATGAAATTCCAGCTGAGCTTAAAAATGTTAAAATCACAAAACCTGGGAGCAGATTTCTTAAATGAAAAGACTAGGAGTTAATATAGACCATATAGCAACAATTCGTAACGCGAGAGGTGAAAAACATCCTGATCCTTTTTTAGCATCTAAATTCGTAACTAAACATGGCGCAGACTCAGTAACAATTCATTTAAGAGAAGACAGAAGACATATTAATGACAAAGATGCTAAAAATATATGTAATCAAAAAAATATTTTGGTTAATTTAGAAATCTCCATGAACTCTGAAATTGTAAAAAAAGCTTTAAAAATAATGCCAAATTTTATTTGCATAGTACCTGAAAATAGAAAAGAGGTTACTACAGAAGGAGGTTTGAATATAAAAAAAAATAGAAATAAATTACGTAACATAATAAAAAAATTTAAGAGCAAAAATATCCGAACAAGTTTGTTTATAGATGCAAACATAGAGGACATTTATTTATCAAAAGATTTGGATGTTGACTGCATTGAAATTCATACAGGCAAGTTGGCGAATTTAATAAAAGCTAACAAAAAATATTATCAAGAATTCTTAAGGATAAAAAAATGCTCTAATTTGGCTAATCAACTTGGTATTGAAGTACACGCTGGTCATGGATTAGATTATAAAATTACTAAATTACTTTGTAAAATAAAAGAAATTCAAGAATTTAATATAGGTCATTTTATAATTGGCGAGTCCGTTTTTGATGGTCTGTCAAAAGTCATTAAAAAATTCAAAAATATAATTAAAAAATAACAAATGAAAATAATAGGTATAGGTGTTGATATTGTAGAGAATGATAGAATGAGAAAAGCTACTAAAAACAAAGATTTTATAAAAAGAATTTTTACAAAAAATGAAATAAATTTATCTAAATTAGAAAAAAACAATATTGGTTTTTATGCAAAAAGATTTGCAGCAAAGGAAGCGTTTGCAAAATCTTTGGGTACTGGCTTTCGTAAAGGTTTAAATTTTAAAGACATAGAAATACTAAATGACAATCTGGGAAAGCCTTATTTTAATATAAATAATAAATTAAAGAAAATTTTAAAACGATTAACAAAAATTAACTCTTTTAATTTTTTTCTTTCATTATCAGATGAGAAATCATACTCAGTTGCTTTCGTAACAATACAAACAAAATGAAAATAGATAAAAATTTTTTTAATGAGAACGTAAAAACATTATTCTATGCATTAATAATTGCTGTATTTATAAGATCAATTTTCCTACAACCTTTTTATATACCATCCTCATCAATGGAACCAACTTTATTAGTTGGTGATAGACTATTTGTAACAAAATATACATATGGTTATAGCAAGCACTCATTTCCATTTAGTCCGCCGATTTATAAAGGAAGATTATTCTTTAGTGAACCAAGTAGAGGAGACGTCATAGTATTCAAAACACCAGCTGACAATAGAACTGATTACATAAAACGTTTAATCGGTCTTCCAGGTGATACAATTCAATTTGTAAATTCAAATTTATATTTGAATAACAATGAAATATTCAAATCAAGAGTTTCCAAAAAAGATATAATCTATTGTGGAAATAATCAGATTGAGGTTTTTACTTTTGAAGAAAATTTACCTAATGGTAAATCTTACAATACTGTTTATTTAAAAAACTATAGTTTTCAAAATTCAGATCTTTTCACCGTACCAGAAGATCATTATTTTTTTTTAGGAGATAATAGAGATTGCTCTAAAGATAGTAGATTTTTATCTAGCGTTGGATATGTTCATAAAGATAACCTTGTTGGTAAAGCACAATTTATTTTTTTTTCTTCTGATAAAAATATTGGTAGTTTTTTTGAATTTTGGAAATGGCCAAAATCAATTAGATTTGACAGGTTTTTAAAAAGAATAATTTAATGAATATCAAATACAATCTTCTTGAAAAAAAAATAGGCATTGTTTTTAAAGATAAAGATAAATTGAAAAAATCCTTAACGCATAAAAGTTTTGACTCAATAAATAATAACGAAAAACTTGAATTTTTAGGTGATAGAGTTCTTGGTTTAGTAATTTCAAAAAAATTGTTAGAAATTTATCCTGATGAAAAAGAAGGAAGCCTTGATAAAAAATTTGCATCCTTAGTTAATAAAAAAACATGTCTTTCGATAGCTAAAAAAATAAATTTAGAAAAATTTATATTAACTCTTAATTCTGAACGTTCTAAAATACCACCTCAAGATAAAGTAATATCGGATAGTTGTGAGGCTCTAATTGGAGCAATTTATTTAGACAAAGGGTTTAACGTTGTTGAAAAATTCATTCTTAATTTTTGGAGTGAAGAAATTTCTCAAAGTAAAATTACACGTGTAGATGCAAAAACAAAACTTCAAGAATTCTCTTTAAAAAATTTTAAAAAATTACCAGAATATAAATTAATTTCCAACACTGGACCAAGACACCAACCAATTATTGAAGTAAGTGTAAAAATACATAACTCAAAAAAATTTACAGCTAAAGGTAGCTCTAAGAAGATTGCAGAGCAAAATGCTGCTATCAAGTGCCTAGAAAGTTTAAATTTATGATTTGGGATGACTCAGGATATCTAATTTCAAAAAATAAATATAATGAAAATTCATTAATTGTTGAACTGTATACTAAAGATCATGGAAAAGTTTCGGGTATTGTTTTTGGTGGTACATCAAAAAAAATTAAAAATTATTTACAAATTGGAAATAAATTGTTTGCTAATTATAATTCAAAAAATGAAAACAGAATTGGATACTTTAAATTTGAGATAATTAATGCATCTTCACCATATTTTTTTGATAATAAAGAAAAATTAAATTGTCTTATCTCAGCGATGCAATTGGTTAAGATTCTTACAGCAGAGGCTCAAAAAAATTTAGATGTTTTTAATCTTGTAGAAAACTTTTTTGAATTACTTCAATCAGATAATTGGATACAAAAATATATATATTGGGAGTTAGAACTATTTAGTAAGCTAGGTTATAATTTAGAATTAGACAAATTGGTAAAAAAAGAAATTAATAACAATAAAATAGAATATTTAACAACATCATCTATTGAAAAAAGAAAAATTCCTAATTTTTTAATTGAAAAAAATATAATCGCAGAAAACAAAGATCTTTTAGCTGGCTTAAAACTTGTAGGTGATTTTTTAGAAAAATCTATACTTAAACCTAATAACTTATCTTTTCCAAAAAATAGAGTTTCCTTTATAAATTCTATTCAATAATTATTTTAAAATTTTATCAAGTCTGTCTGCGTAATAACTTACAATTGCGTTTGCACCAGCTCTTTTAAAAGACATTAATGTCTCAAAAATTACATGCTCTTTAAGTATTTTGGAATTAATTGCATTAGACAATAAACTATATTCTCCAGATACTTGATAAGCGAAAACAGGAATTTTAAACTTATCTTTAATCCCTTTTATAATATCTAGATAGGGTATTCCAGGTTTCACCATTACCATATCTGCACCTTCTTTTATATCTAACGCAATTTCTCTCAATGACTCATCTGTATTTCTAAAATCCATTTGATAAGTTTTTTTATCTCCTTTTAAGAATTTATTTGAACCTACCGCATCTCTAAAAGGACCATAAAAACCTGAAGCATATTTAGCTGCATATGATAATAACTGAACATCTTTAAAATTTTCTTTATCTAATGCTTTTCTTATTTTCCCTATACGACCATCCATCATATCGGATGGAGCTAACACATCGCATCCCATTTCTGCTTGAAGTAAAGATTGATTAATCAAAACTTCTATTGTTTCATCATTAATTATTTTATTTGATTTGATTAAACCGTCATGTCCATGTGAGGTGTATGGGTCCAATGCAACATCGCACATAATTCCAATTTGATTTTTGTATTTTTTTTTAATTTCTATTATTGCTTTACAAACTAAATTATTTTCATTCAAAGCTTCAGTTCCAAGATCATTTTTTAATTTTTCATTTGTCTTTGGAAATAAAGCAACCATAGGTATACCTAGTTTAAGGGCTTTATCTGTAATCTGACTTAATCTATCAATTGAATATCTATAAACATCTGGCATTGATTTTACTTCATCTTTTTTATTTTTTCCTTCAGTAAGAAAGATTGGCAGAATAAAGTCATCAGGCGTTAAAGTATTTTCTTGAGTTAGACGTCTAATCCACTGTTGTTTTCTATTACGTCTAAGTCTTAAGTTTGGATATTTTCCCGTAATCATATTAAGTAATTGTATAATGCGACAAATGTATTATACAATTAAATTTTAGAAATTGTATTACAAATCTGATGAATTTAAATTTTAACGATTTTCTTAAACTAAATATAAAATTTGACTTAGACAAATTACAATCAGCATATAAAGAAGTTGTCAAAATCAAGAATTTTGAAACTCCAGAGGAAATAACAAATTTTGGAGCAATATCATTAACACAAATACCTGGTGATCCAGACTCAATAAAAGGTCATAAAGCTAGAGGTGTCTTTTGGACAAAACCCGATTCAACAGGTAAAGAAGTTGTAAGAGATGTAAATGTTGATGAGGAAAAATATTCTGAATTTATTGACGATTATAAGGACACGTACTTTAAAGAAGTCTATGATACTTTATCTAAACATTACAAGTTAGGAAGAGTTAGAATTTTATTAAAACAACCAAGATCAACTTTAAGTTGGCATAGAGATCCTGAACCAAGGTTACATATTCCAATTATTACAAATCCTGGCTGTATTATGGTTATAGACAACGTAGCTAAACATATGCCAGCAGATGGTCATGCTTGGATAACAAATAATACCAAGTATCATAATTTTTTTAATGGTGGGGAAGAGGATAGAATTCATATTGTTGCCTGTGTTTTAAATCATAAATTTAATTAATTTGAATAAAATATATATAGCCTCAGACCACGCTGGTTTCTCTTTAAAAGAATTCATAAAGAAAAAATTAAATAAAGAAATTAGCATTGATGATCTAGGTCCAATTACTGATAAAAATTCAGTCGATTATCCTGATTATGCACATCAATTATGTAAAAAGGTTTCCAAAAAAAACACTAATATAGGAATTCTTGTCTGCGGATCGGGCATGGGAATGTCTATGGCTGCAAATAGACATAAAAATATAAGAGCAGCATTGTGTTATTCAGTAAAAAATACAAAATTATCTAGATTGCATAATAATGCAAATATTATTACATTAGGTTCAAGATTAATTAATAAAAATACAGCTCTAAAATGTATAGAAGCTTTTATGAAAACTAAGTTTGAAGGTGGAAGACATATAAAAAGAGTAAAAAAAATTTAATGAGGAAAATATATGTCTAGCGAAACAAATTATTTAAATAACGATTACCAAAATTTTTTTGAAAAAAGATTATCTGATAGTGATCCAGAACTTTTCAAAGCAATTAATGATGAATTAATAAGACAACAAAATCATATTGAATTAATAGCTTCAGAAAATATTGTATCTCAAGCTGTCTTAGATGCCCAAGGTTCAGTATTAACAAATAAATATGCTGAAGGATATTCTGGCAAAAGATATTACAATGGGTGTGAACATGTTGATGTTGCTGAAGATTTAGCAATAGAAAGACTTAAAAAATTATTCAATTGTAAATTTGCTAATGTTCAACCTCACTCAGGAGCGCAAGCAAATGGCGCAGTATTTTTAGCATTGCTTAAACCTAATGATACTTTTATGGGTATGAGTTTAAACTCTGGTGGGCACATCACTCATGGATTAAAAATTTCAATGTCTGGGAAATGGTTTAATCCAATTGGTTACGATGTCGATAAAGAAACAGGTTTAATTGATTATGATGAAGTTGAAAGATTGGCAATTGAAAATAAACCTAAAGTAATTATTGCTGGAGGAAGTGCATATTCTAGAGTAATTGATTTCAAAAAATTTAGAGAAATTGCAGACAAGGTTGGTGCTTATTTAATGGTTGATATGGCACATTTCTCTGGTTTGGTTGCAGGGAAAGGATATCCAAATCCTTGTGACTATGCACATGTTGTTACATCTACAACACACAAAGTTTTCAGAAGTGCAAGAGGTGGAATTATTTTAACTAACCACGAAGATTTAGCCAAAAAATTTAACACAGCAGTATTTCCTGGTTATCAGGGTGGACCTTTGATGCATGTGATAGCTGGTAAGGCAGCAGGTTTTTTTGAAGCACTTAAACCTGAATTCCAAACATATATTTCTAACGTTTTAGCTAATGCAAAGATGCTAGCTGAGACTTTAAAGAATAATGGTTTTAAAATTTATTCTGGTGGAACTGATACCCATTTAATGTTAGTTGATTTAAGGCCTTATAACGTCAAAGGAAATATGGCAGCTGACAGTTTGTCCAGAGCAAATATTACATGTAATAAAAACGGCATACCATTTGATACTGAAAGCCCTATGGTTACATCAGGTATCCGTTTAGGATCTCAAGCAGCTACAACAAGAGGATTTGGCCTGAATGAATTTAAAAAAGTTGGTGAATTGATTACAAAAGTAATTGAAGGTCTATCTAAAAATCCTGAAGACAATTCTAAAATTGAAGCTGAAGTTAGAAATGAAGTTGTAAACTTATGTTCATCATTTCCAATATATAAACATTTGAGAAAATGATATGTCCTTGTAAAAAAAAAGGAGACACTTCAGTGGTCGACTCTAGGCCAACAGAAGATGGTACAGCAATAAGAAGAAGGAGATTGTGTGTTTGCGGTGAAAGATTTACCACTTTTGAACGTATTCAATACAGAGAATTAATGGTCGTTAAAAAAAATGGAAGAAAATCAGCATTTGACCGTGATAAACTTGCCAAGTCTATTTATATCGCATTAAAAAAGAGACCACTAGATACAGAAACGGTAGAAAAATTCATAAGTAAAGTTTCAAGATCTTTAGAGGAACTTGGTCAAAATGAAATCTCAACTAATACAATAGGAACTTTAGTTATGGAGGGTCTTAAAGAATTAGACCCGGTTGCTTATGTGAGATTTGCTTCTGTTTACAGAAATTTTAGAGAAGAAAAAGATTTTGTTCAATTTGTTGACAAGATAGATGTCTACAAAAACAGATAGATTTACCAAACTAGACAAAAAATTCATGAATATTGCTATTAAATTAGCAAGTGCAAAACATGGTTTAACAGGAAATAATCCAGCAGTAGGATGTATAATTGTTAAAGATAATCAAATAATTTCAATAGGATCAACAAACGAGAATGGTAGACCACACGCAGAAAGAAATGCGATTAATTCTTCAATTGAAGATTTAGAAAATGCCAAGATGTACATTACCTTAGAACCTTGTTCTCATTATGGAAAATCACCCCCATGCACAAACATTATTATCAAAAACAAAATTAAAGAAGTTATATATGGCATTGATGATATAGATAAAAAAGTTAATGGTAAGTCGAGAAAAATTCTAAATAAACATAACATAATTGTAAAAAAAAATTTATTATCAAAAAAAATTAGAGAACTTTACAAACCATATTATAAAAATAGATTAAAAAAATTACCCTATGTTACTGGAAAAATTGCAAAAACTAAAAATGATTTAATTTATAGTGATTATTTTAAAAAAATCACAAATAAAGAAACTGATAAGTTTACACATTACTTACGATACAAAAATGACTCAATTTTGATATCATCTAAAACTTTAAATATAGATAATCCAAAATTAAATTGTAGACTAAAAGGATACGAACGATATTCACCTATAAGAGTAATTTTAGATAAAGATTTGGATATCGATATGAAATCTTATATTTTTAAAAATGCAAAACATTTCAAAACATTAATTTATTTTAATTCTAGTGATAAACAAAAAATTAAATTTCTAAAAAAAAATCATTTGAAATTGATTAAAGCAAAAATTGATAAATACAATCGATTAGACTTAAAATTTATATTAAAGAATTTATATAAAAAAGGCTGCAGAAACTTGTTAGTTGAAGGAGGGAATATACTTACAAATAGTTTTTTAAAGGAAAAACTAATTGATAGATTTTACCTAATTGAGAATAAAAAAAATATAAAATTTAAAAAGAACAGTGTTTTTTTTAAAGATTATTTTGAAAAATTAAGTAAATTCAAATTTAAAACAAAATTAACTAATCTTAGTGATAAAGACAAAATAATATTATATAAAAATTAATAATGTTTAATGGTATTATTTTTAATCAAGGGACTTTAAAAAAGATAATAAAAAGGCCTAAAGGGCTAAATATTTTCCTTAAAACTGATCTAAAACTTAAAAAGAAAGATTTAGGAATATCTGTTGCGTGTGACGGTGTTTGTTTAACATTGATCTCAGTAAAAAAAGGTATATTAGAATTTTATCTATCCAACGAAACTATAAACCGATCTAATTTTCGAAATATTAAAGTAGGAAGTACTTTAAATCTTGAATTACCATTAAAATACAAACAGTCTATATCAGGACATATCTGCCAAGGTCATGTAGACACTGTTGGTAAAATATTATTAATTTCAAAAATAGATAAATCTTATTTGTTCAAATTTCAAATTGATAAAAAATTTAGAAAAGAATTAATTGAAAAAGCGTCAATAAGTATAAATGGAATTTCGTTAACAATCTCAAAATTAACTCAAAATGGTTTTGAAATATGGGTTATTCCTCATACTTTTAAATTAACTAATCTTTCTAAATTATCAAAAGGCAGTATTGTCAATATTGAAATTGATATCTTGTCAAAATATGTAAGAAATTATTTAAATGTTAGAAAATAATTTTTCATCAATTGAATCAATCATTAAAGATGCTAAGAAAAATAAGATGTTCATCTTAGTTGATGATGAAAAAAGAGAAAATGAAGGTGACTTAATAATACCTTCTTCTTGTGCCAATACAAAAAATATAAATTTTATGGCTAAATATGGGAGAGGTCTAATTTGTTTAGCGATGGATAGTAATCAAGCAAAAAAATTAAATTTAAGTTTAATGTCACCTAAAAATGAGTCCAGAAACAAAACAGCTTTTACAGTTTCAATAGAAGCAAGAAAAGGTATTTCCACAGGTATATCAGCAAGAGACAGAGCAAAAACAATTAAAGTTGCTAGTAAAAAAAATGCTAATAAAAAAGACATTGTTTCACCAGGACATATATTTCCAATAATTGCTCGTGATGGAGGTGTTTTAGTTAGGGCAGGACACACCGAAGCTTCAGTTGATATTTCTAAATTAGCAAAAAAAAATAACTCAGCTGTAATTTGTGAAATTATGAACGATGATGGCACAATGTCTAAAGGTAAAGAGTTGCATGATTTTGCTAAGAAACATAATTTAAAAATAGGAAAAATAGAGGATTTAATTTCTTATAGACTTAAAAAGGAAAAATTAATCAAACTAAAAGAAAAATCATCAATTAAATTTAAAAATAATACTTACAACATTAGAATATATGAAAATGTTTTGGATGGTTCAGAGCATTTTGCTTTAATTAAGGGAAAATTGAATAAAAAAACTACACCGCGTGTAAGAGTGATTTCTTCTAACGTTGTTCAGAACTATTTGATAAATCAACAATTACCAAATTCTTTTAATAAAACTTTAAATTATTTTAAGAAGTTCAGTAATTGTGTTTTGGTTTTTATCAAGGATAGTAATCTAAAATCTGTATCTCAAACACTTAAAGACTATGAAAATAAAACTTTTTATAAAAAAGGTAATGATAAATTAATTAGAAATTATGGAATAGGTGCTCAAATAATAAAAGATTTAAACATAAGAAATATGATATTAATAACAAAATCGCCAAAAAAAGTTATTGGTCTTGATGGTTATGATATAAAAATTGTGAAACAAGAAATTATAAAATGAAAAAAATTCTAATTGTTGGATCTGATTATTACAAAGAAATTTATAATGGACTTTTAAAAAGTGCAAAATCAAGATTATCTACTAATTATAAAATTGATGAGTTATTAGTACCAGGCGTATTTGAAATTCCAGTTACAATCACAAAGAAGATAAAGGACTATGATGGTTTTTTAGCTCTTGGTTGTGTTATTAAAGGAAAAACTCCTCATTTCGATTTTATATCTCAGGCAACTACAAATGCAATTATGAGCTTATCAGTCGAAAACAAAAAACCAATAGGTAATGGAATAATTACATGTCTTAATATGAAACAAGCAATAGAAAGAAAGAAAAAGGGTTTAGAGGCAGCTAATGCTGTTATTTCAATATTATCTATTAAATGAAAATTCAATATAGTCCTAAAAATAACCCAAGAGTAATTATTATTCAAAAACTTTACAGTTATTTTATAAATAAAGAAGAAATACTTGAATTTCCCAAACATAGATTCAAAAAATTTATTAAAGATGTTGTAAGTGGCTCTATTGAAAGAAATGAATATTTGGAAGAAGAATTAAATAAAAATTTAGAAATTAATCTTAAAGAAAAATCTTTTGATAAATTATTTTTTATTATTTTAAAAGCAGCTACTTTTGAATTACTATACAAGCCAAATTTGTCGATAAATATAATAATCAAAGAATATTTAAATGCTTCAAATTATTTTATCGAAAAAAATCAGACCAAATATTTAAATGCTTTACTAGATGTAGTTGGAAAAAATTTAAGAAATTCAAATGAAAGAATTTGAAATAATAAAAAAATATTTTTCCAGTTTAACAAAAAAAAATCCCGGAGCTTTAAATTTAAATGATGATATTTTTTTCGATAGGACTAAGAAATTAGCTATTTCTGTTGATACTTACGTTGAAGGCAACCATTTTTTGAACTTTAAAAATCCAGAATTAGTTTTAAAAAAAATTTTACGTTCATCCATTTCTGATCTAGTTTGCAAGGGTGTGAGGCCACAATATTATTTTATTTCTGGATCTGGTAATAAAAAAACCTTTTCAAAGAAAAATCTAAACAAAATACATTTAGCTTTAAAATCTGAAC
Organism: Candidatus Pelagibacter sp.; assembly: GCF_052049975.1. GTDB lineage: Bacteria > Pseudomonadota > Alphaproteobacteria > Pelagibacterales > Pelagibacteraceae > Pelagibacter. The sequence goes on from NZ_JBNGYZ010000002.1 coordinate 151,626, forward strand.
AAAAAAAATTTAATATTAAACTTTGTGGTGGTGACACTACTAATTCCTCTAAATTAAGCTTTACTATAATTTCAATTGGCTATTCTTCTAATATAATAAAAAGGAATAATGCCAAAATTAATGATGATATTTATGTAACTGGCGAATTAGGAGACAGTTACATCGGACTAAATGTATTAAAAAAAAAAATTAATCTAACAAATTCTGAAAAAAAATATTTTATTGGAAAATATTATTTACCATCAATTCAACTTAAATTAGTTCATATGATCAAAAAACATGCAAATACATCTATGGATATTTCCGATGGATTATTTGCAGATATTGAAAAAATGATAAATAAACAAAAACTTTCATACGAAATTAATATTAATAAAATTCCTATTTCAAAAAAATTAAAAAAAATAATTTCTGGTGAAAAAATTTTATTACAAAACGTAATCTCAAGAGGAGATGACTATCAGATCTTATTTACTGCCAATAATAAGAGATCAAGAATCATTGAAAGTGCTTCAAAAAAGTTTAATATCAAGGTAACTAAAATTGGGAAGATAGTTTCTAAACGCAAAAGTCCAATAATTATTGATGAAAAACACAATAAAATAAGGCTAAATTACTCTGGTTTTGAGCACCAATTTTGAAGTTTTTATTGCCTTTTATAACTTTTTTTGTATTGTCCGGGCATTATTAAACAAACAACATAATCAAGGTTAAAATGAGCAACACTGAAGAAAATATTCTAATTTATACAATTATCGCAGGGCTTTTATCTATCGTTTATGGTTTTTTTACTGGAAAAAACATTTTAAACTCTAGCTCTGGTAACAATAAGATGCAAGAAATAGCATCTGCAATCCAAATCGGAGCTAAAGCTTACTTAGCAAGACAGTACAAAACAATTGCTATAGTAGGAGTGGTAGTTCTTGTAATTGTTAGTTACGCTTTTAGTCCATTAGTAGGTGTTGGGTATTTAATTGGTGCTGCTTTTTCAGGTATAGCTGGTTACGTAGGAATGCTTGTTTCTGTTGAAGCAAACGTTAGAACAGCTGAGGCCTCAAGAAAAGGTTTAGCAAGTGGTTTGTCTGTTGCCTTTAAATCTGGTGCAGTAACAGGAATGTTAGTAGCTGGATTAGCTCTTTTAGCTATTGCTGTTTATTACTACTGTTTATTAAAAGCAGGAGTAGATGATAGAGAAATTGTTAACGCTTTAGTTGCTCTAGGTTTTGGCGCTTCTTTAATATCTATTTTTGCAAGATTAGGTGGTGGAATTTTTACTAAAGGTGCAGACGTTGGTGCAGATTTAGTAGGTAAAGTAGAAGCAGGAATACCAGAGGATGACCCAAGAAATCCAGCGGTAATTGCAGATAATGTTGGAGACAATGTTGGTGATTGCGCAGGGATGGCAGCTGACCTATTTGAAACTTATGCTGTGACAATTGTTGCTACAATGGTTTTAGCATCTATTTTCTTTGTAGGTGATTTAAACATGATGCTTTATCCACTAACAATTGGTGGGGCATGTATACTAACATCAATTATTGGAACTTTCTTTGTCAAGTTGGGTAATAGTAAAAATGTAATGAATGCTTTATATAAAGGATTTGTTGTTTCGGCTGTTACTTCATTAGCAATTTTATATCCTGTAACTGATTATGTTTTAGGTTTAGAAAATATTTATAAATTTAATGATGTAACTTTTTCTGGTAAAGATTTATATTACTGTGGAATTATAGGTTTGGTTATTACCGGATTATTAATTTGGGTAACAGAATATTATACTGGAACAAATTACAGACCAGTCAAAAGTGTTGCTAAGTCATCGACAACTGGGCATGGAACAAATGTTATTCAAGGATTAGCAATATCTCTTGAGGCAACAGCTGTTCCAGCTTTAATCATAGTTGCTGGTATTTTATTAACTAACCATATTGCTGGCTTATATGGCATAGCTATTGCTGTTACTACAATGTTGGCTTTAGCTGGAATGGTTGTAGCTTTAGATGCTTATGGTCCAGTAACTGACAATGCTGGTGGTATTGCTGAAATGTCTAAACTTCCAAATAATGTAAGAAAAACTACAGATGCTTTAGATGCTGTTGGTAATACTACAAAAGCTGTAACTAAAGGTTATGCTATTGGCTCAGCAGGCTTAGGTGCACTAGTTTTATTTGCTGCTTATACAGAGGATATCAAACATTTCTCTAAAGAGGTTGGATCAAATTTAGAAGGTATTATCGTAACTTTTGATTTATCAAATCCATATGTAGTTGTTGGGTTGTTGATTGGTGGTATGTTGCCATATTTATTTGGCTCTATGGGAATGCAAGCTGTTGGAAGAGCTGGCGGTGCTGTTGTTATAGAAGTGAGAAGACAGTTTAAAAAATTTCCAGGTATAATGAAAAGAAAACAAAAACCTGATTATGCTAAACTAGTTGATTTGTTAACTGTTGCTGCAATTAAAGAAATGATTATTCCATCACTACTTCCAGTTTTATCACCAATTGTTTTGTATTTTGTTATACTTGCAATTGGGGGACAAGTAGCTGCTCTCGCATCTGTTGGAGCAATGTTATTAGGTGTGATTATCACAGGTCTTTTTGTTGCTGTATCAATGACAGCTGGCGGTGGAGCATGGGATAATGCAAAAAAATATATAGAAGACGGTAATCATGGTGGTAAGGGTTCTGAAGCTCACAAAGCAGCGGTAACAGGTGATACTGTTGGTGACCCATATAAAGATACTGCAGGTCCAGCAGTAAATCCAATGATCAAAATAACGAACATTGTAGCATTATTGTTATTAGCTGTTATTGCTGGTTAGTAAAAAATATTTTAAAGGGCTTAACTATTTTTTGTTAAGCCCTTTTCTTTTTAGTCCTAAAGGATCATCTATTTTTTGTTTAATACCGTATAGAAACTGACCAATAACTGATCTTTTGTTAATATCAGTAGTGGTTGTGTTTTTTTCAAATTCAATTTCTCTTAGATCATTTTTGTCAAAAAAATCTTTTTCAACTAGAATGCCTCTATTATCAAATTTTAAAACTAAAATATTATTTTTGTTTAATTCTGTTTTTCCTAGTTTGGTAACTTTAGTTCCAGAAATTTCTTTTTCTAAATAAAACCAAGTATTTTCGTCAAATGTACTTACTGTTGAAGGGGGACCTAAAATTGATCTAATTTCATTTTTATTTTGATTTAAAAAAACTTCATTTTGTTTTTTTTCAAGATATTGTATACCATGAGACTTTGTTATTTTGTTTAAATTGCAGTTATTTACTAGTAAATAAAGTATTAAAAAAAATGTTACTTTAATCATGTCTCAAAAATATCTAAATTTTTATAATAATTTGATTAAATTAGCCACTAATAAAAAACTATATATAGATTTTAAATCACAAGATGTTTTTTCTGACAGGTTAATCTTTTTATTATTACATTTCACATTTTTTATCAAAAACTTTACAAGCAAAGAAAATGAAAAAATCCTTCAAGAAATTTATGATTATTTTTTCAAATATCTTGAATTAAATATTCGTGAAATAGGTTATGGCGATCAATCTATTAATAAAAAAATGAAAGATTACATAAATTTATTCCATTCAATGTTAGATAATTTTTATAAATGGGATGATCACTCAAAATTAGAAAAAAATGAAAAGATGAGCAATTTTATTGAGATTTCAAAAAAAAATGAGCATTTAGTAGATTATTTTGAAGATTATTATTCAAATTTAAAAAAAAGTTCTTTAAATTCTCATATAAAAGTGTAATTAGAACACCATTATGGCAGTACCTAAACGAAAACAAACACCTTCAAGAACTGGAATGAGAAGGGCTCAAAACATGAAATTTTCATCTAAAAATATTGTTGAAGATAAAAAATCTGGTGAATATAGATTATCTCATCACTTAGATTTAAAAACAGGTATGTATAAAGGTCGTCAAGTATTAGACCCAAAAGAGTAAATTTAGATTAAATGACAGATTTTGTGAAAATTGCAGTTGATGCAATGGGTGGTGATGGTTCTCCAAAAAAAGTAATTGATGGTATAATGCATCATCATAAAAATAATAAAGATGTTTTTTATAAAATCTTTGGTAATAAATTTGAGATAGAGCAATTAATTGATAATAAGATTTTAAAAGATAATTTTAAAATATTTCATACTGAAAACAAAGTAAAAAGTACCGACACTCCTTTAGAAGCTGCTAAAAGAGGAAAAGATACTAGTATGTGGATGTCAATTGAAAGTGTTAAATCAAAAGAGTCAGATATTGTAATTTCTGCAGGAAATACGGGTGCACTATTAGTTATCTCTAAATTAAATATTAAAATGATAGAAAATATAGATAAACCTGCCTTATCAGCTTTATGGCCAAATAAAAAAGGCATGAATGTAGTTTTAGATTTAGGTGCCAATATAGAGTGCAGCTCAAAAAATTTGTTTGATTTTTCAGTCATGGGTTCTTCTTTGTATAAAGCTTTATTTCCCAATGACACTTCAAAAGTAGCATTATTAAACATAGGTTCAGAAGAAATTAAAGGTAATGAAGTTATTAAAGAAACCTTTCAATTATTAAATGATAAAACAAATTTAGATTTTGTTTTTAAAGGATATATTGAAGGTAATCATCTTATGGATGGAGATGTTAATGTTATTGTGACAGACGGATTTACTGGCAATGTAGCACTCAAAACAGCTGAAGGTACAGCAAATTTTATTACTCAAGAATTAAAAAAAGCCTTAACTAGTAGTTTGATTGGTAAAATCTCTTCATTTTTAAATATTAAAAATTTAAAAAATTTTAAAAAAAGACTTGATCCAAGGTTGTATAATGGTGCAATTTTTATTGGTCTAGATTCTCCTGTAGTTAAAAGTCATGGAGGCACAGATTATTTAGGTTTTGCAAACTCTTTAGATGTTTGTAAAAGAATTGTAAAAGGTGATTTGATAAATAAGATTAAAAATAATATAAATTAGTATGCGTATTAATTTAACTAAAAAAGATTTAGTTAATTCAATTTATATGCAATTAGGTTTTTCAAAAAAAATTTCTGAAAATTTAATTGAAGATTTTTTTACAATAATTTTTGATAATATAAAGAATAATGATAAACTTAAATTATCTAAGTTTGGAACATTTTCGCTAAGATTAAAAAACGAGAGAACTGGCAGAAATCCTAAGACAAAAGAAGAAAAAAAAATTTCAGCAAGAAAAGTTATTTTATTTAAACCATCAAAAGAGTTTAAAGATTACATTAATAAAAATGAACAAATCTGACAATGCATACAAAACTATAGGTGAAGTTGCTAAAATATTAGGATTAAAAGATGATAAAAAAGGAACATTCGCAACACATACTATTCGTTTTTGGGAAAAAGAATTTAAACAAATAAAACCAAAAATTTTGAATGGTAATAGAAGATATTTTGATAATAAGAATATAGATTTATTAAAAAAGATTAAATTTTTATTAAAAGATCAAGGAATGACAATTAATGGAGTTAAAAAGATATTAGAATCTAAGGAGTCTTTACCACTTGACGAATTAGCTAATAAATCTATAAAGGCAGAAAAATTAAAATTGAAATTACTTAAAATTTCTCAGTTAATTAAAAAACTAAAAGACAATAAATAATATGGCTAAAAAAACGCATGTAAAAGTAAGAATGGTTCCTGAAGATAAACCTGATAGCCCATTTTTTTATTATGTCAAAAAACCTGCTGGTGGTGAAAAAGCTAAAGTAAAATTAAGTGCAAAAAAATACAATCCAGCTACTAGAAAACACGAAGTATTTGTAGAAAAGAAATTACCACCTCACAGTAAGTAATTATTTTTTATTAAAATTTTTTCTTTCGTAGTTGATATAAGACCAAATCATATTCTTCCATATCCTGCTTGTAATGCTCGGGTCAATTTTTTGCTGTAGTGATTTTTTTCTAATTTTAGCAAGTATTATCTTAATTCTTTTTTGATCTACTATTTCTTTTTTGTATTGTTTAAGTTTAATTACTTCATTAACTAATTTAGTTCTTTTTTTGATAATTGAAATTAAACTATTATCTAATTTATCTAATTTTTTCCTAATAACTTCTAATTTTTTTTTTCTTATTGGCGACATTAATTCAATTGGTATATGTCCATACTATTATATGTATAAAATATGTTTGTAAACACTGATCAATACACAAAATATATTCGATTATGGTTAATTACAATGATTATACTTATTGTGTCGATCGTAGGAGTAGGTGGATTAACAAGACTTACTGACTCTGGTTTATCCATAACGGCTTGGGAATTATTTTCAGGTATTTTTCCACCATTTAATGCAGAAAAATGGAATTTTTATTTTGATGAATATAAGAAAATACCAGAATATAAAATTTTAAATTTCAATATGACTTTAGAAGAATTTAAAGTTATTTTTTATTGGGAGTGGGGACACAGAATTTTAGCAAGAGTAATTGGATTAATGTCAATAATACCTCTTATTATTATTTTCCTAAAATTTAAGAAAAATTTATTTTTTGAGAATAAGTATTACCTAATTTTTTTATTAGTTTGTTTTCAAGGATTTATAGGTTGGTTTATGGTATCAAGCGGTTTGGTTGATAATACAGATGTAAGTCATTATCGGTTAGCATCTCATTTATCAATAGCATTTTTGATATTGTCATTGGTGTTTTGGTTTTTATTACAAAACTTAGAAATTCAAAAAAATACAAAAAAAATTAACTTCCTTTTTTTATCAGTCTTTTTATTCTTTTTAGTTATTCAAATAGTATTAGGAGCTTTTTTAGCAGGTTTAGATGGAGGATTAATTTATAATACCTGGCCAGATATGAATGGTAAATTTATTCCGACCGATATTGATAAATCTGATTTGATAAAAATATCATCATCAAATAATCCAACAGTTATTCAATTTTATCATAGATTAATTGCCTATGTTATTATTTTATTTTTGATAATTCTTAACTATTTTTATTATACTAAAGGCATAACCTTTAATAATATTGCTATTTTGAATATTGCTGTAATAATCCAAATTGTACTTGGTGTAATTACTTTGATGACTGGTGTAGAGATTAAATATGCATCTATACACCAGTTGGGATCTATTTTAGTGTTGTTGAGTTTCCTTTTTATTTATTACAAAAACACTAACTAACTGCCTTAAGATTTCCTTTAGAAGACTTATTTAACGCTTGATCGAGATCTTCTATAATATCGTCTATATGCTCAATACCAATACAAAGTCTTACATAACCTTGAGTAACACCAGAGGCTGCCAATTCTTTTTCGTTCAATTGACTATGTGTTGTGCTTGCAGGATGGATTGCAAGGCTTCTTACATCACCAATATTAGCAACGTGATAGAACATTTTTAAAGATTCAATAAATCTTTTACCTGCCTCTATACCACCTTTTAGCTCAATACCTACAATTGGACCATTTCCACCAGAAAGATATTTTTTTGCTCTTTCTGAAATATGTGAGTCATGTTTAGTTGAATAAATAACCTTTGATACTTCTTTATGTTTAGATAAAAATTCAACAACTTTTTCTGCATTTTCACAATGTTGTTTCATTCTTAATGCTACAGTTTCTAAACCTTGAATTATTGCAAAAGCATTATCAGGTGCAAGTGCTGAACCTAGATCTCTTAACAAACAAACTCTTGCTCTAACAGCGAATGGAACGTTTGCTCCAGTTAATTCTGGAACTGCCTTACCCCAAATAACTCCACCATAACTTGCATCAGGTTCATTGAAAAGTGGTTGTCTTTTTGGATCAGCTGTCCAATCAAAATTTCCACCATCAACAATTGCTCCTGCAACAGCTGTACCATGTCCACCTATATATTTAGTTAATGAATAAACAACAACAGCAGCTCCGTGTTCTATAGGCTTACATATTACTGGCGATGCAGTATTATCCATTATTAGCGGTATATTATATTTTCTACCAATATCAGAAACTTCTTTAATTGGGAAAACTCTTAAATACGGATTTGGTAATGTTTCTCCATAAAACGCTCTTGTTTTGTCATCAATTGCTTTTTCGAAGTTTTCTGGATCAGATGGATCTGCATATCTCACTTCTATACCTAGTTTACTTAGAGTATGCGTAAATAAAGATACTGTTCCACCATATAAATCCGTTGAACTGACAATATTATCTCCTGCTTGAGCAACGTTTAATATAGCAAAAGTTGATGCCGTTTGACCGGAAGACACTGTTAAACAGGCTAAGCCTGACTCTAGGCCAGCAACTCTTTTCTCTAAAACATCATTAGTTGGATTCATTATACGTGTGTATATGTTCCCAAATTCTTTAAGGGCGAACAGATTCGCTGCATGTTCTGTACTATTAAATCGATAAGAGGTTGTTCTATATATTGGAACTGCTACAGCATTAGTAGCTGGATCACTTTTATAGTCTCCACCATGAATAGCTAAAGTTTCGGGATTATTTTTTTTTGTTGTCATTTTTTTTCCTTTTTTAGTGCTTTTGCTTCATGCAAGGTGCACAATATAGTTCAAATACCTGCCAATTTAGTGAAATTTCCATTTTAGCTGTATAAAGCCCGCAATTGGATTAAATCGGCAATGAATTTCTACCATTTATAGTAAATAAATCAATGTAAATATAAATTTGACATTGAATTATTTAATAGTATTAATCCTGGCACAATGACTAAATTTCTTAAAAAAGATCAATTATCTTCATCATGGTATGAAATTGATGCCAAAAATGCTGTTATAGGTAGATTAGCAACAGTAATCTCAAAAATTATCAGAGGAAAAAACAAAACAACTTTTACACCTCATATGGATGATGGGGATTTTGTTGTTGTAAAAAATATTGATTTAGCAAGATTTACAGGAAAAAAATTTCAAAATAAAAAATATTACAGACACACAGGTCATCCTGGCGGAATAAAAGAAACCACTCCAGAGAAATTACATGAAAAGAAACCAGGTGAAACACTTAAATTAGCTGTTAAAAGAATGCTACCCGGTGGTGTTTTAGGCAGAAAGCAATTAACAAAATTAAAAATTTATGCTGGTGAAACTCATCCTCACACAGCTCAAAACCCACAAGTTGTTGAAATTTCTAAATTAAATAACAAAAATATTGTAAGAAACTAAAATGGAAAATACACAAGCCTCAGCAAAAACTACTAAATTAAAATTAGATTTTAAAGATAGCAAATATGCTACAGGAAGAAGAAAAACTTCGATAGCTAAAGTTTGGGTTAAAAAAGGAACTGGAAAAATTTATGTCAATGGTAAGTCGATGGAAGATTATTTTACAAGCGATAATCATAAGATGCAAATTACAAGACCTTTCGAAGTTATAAAACAATCAACCGAATATGATGTAAGATGTAGCGTTAAGGGTGGTGGCCCCACTGGACAAGCTGGTGCAATGGTTCATGGTATTTCAAAAGCATTAGTAATGTTTGATGAAGGTTTAAAATCAGCACTTAAGACTGAAAAGTTAACTACCAGAGATCCAAGAGCTGTTGAAAGAAAAAAACCTGGTAGAAGAAAAGCCAGAAGAAGCTTCCAGTTCTCAAAAAGATAATCTAAAGTCCAATTATTATAAATTTATGCCCAAACTAAATGTTTTAGTTGCTGGTTCAACAGGTTATATTGGCGTTCAATTAATAAAACTTTTATCCAATCATAAAAAGATTAATATAAAATATCTTTGTGGAAGTTCTTCTGTTGGAAAAAGCATTTCTTTTTACGATAAAACTCTAAGTAAAAAAAAACTTCCTAAAATTATTAAATTTCACAAAAAACTATTAAGTGATGTTGATTTAATTTTTACTGCACTTCCAAATGGAGAGGCTCAAAAAATTTCAAAATATTTAAATTATAATAACACTCTAATTGATTTAGCAGCAGATTTTAGGTTGGATAAAAAATCTGATTATTTAAAATGGTATAAACAAAAAAACTTTGCTCCAGAGAATTTAAAAAATAGCATTTATTCGTTACCAGAAATAACTGGAAATAAAATCAAAAATAAACAGATCATTGGAAATCCAGGCTGTTACCCAACATCAATACTTTTACCTTTAATTCCTTTAATAAAAAAAGATTTGATTGACATTAGAAATATTATCATTGACTCAAAATCAGGTTATTCAGGTGCGGGCAGAGGAGTACATTCGAAATATAAAGATAAAAACTTATACGAGTCATTAAGTGCTTATGGCGTTGGCTTTCATAGACATAACTCTGAAATTCATCAGGAGTTAATTAAACATACAAATAAGAAAAAAATAAATTTTACATTTACACCACACTTAACACCAATGTTTAGAGGTATTTTAAGTACGATTTATATTACTATAAAAAATAAGTCTAATATTTCAAAGATTATAAATGAGTTAAAAAATAAATACAAAAATTCACCATTTATAAAAGTTCACAAACAAAACACTTTGTTAAGTACTAATGATGTTATAAACACAAATAACTGCTTCATTTCTGTTTGTAAAACTAAATATAAAGATAAGCTGATAATCTTATCAACCATTGACAACTTAATAAAAGGTGGTTCTGGGCAGGCTATTCAAAATATGAATTTAAAATATGATTTTAATGAAACAGAGGGTTTGAAATGAAGTATATTATAATTTTATTACTTTTATTAAATTCATGCGTTATAAAAAAGGATGAAGTTTCAAATAAACAATTAGATTTTAACTTTAATGAAGAAATGAGTTTTGAAGAATTTAAGATAAAACTGGAAGAGTATTCAAATAACAGTCCTTACCCAAATATTGATAATTAATTATGAAAAAAAATATTAACATTGCTGTTATTGGATTGGGACAAATTGGTATTTATCTTTACAACGAGTTACAAAAAAAGAAAAAATTAATAGAACTTAAAACTGGAAAAAAAATTAATATTGTTGGAATTTCAGCAAGAAATAAGAATAAAAAGAGAAGATTTACAATTGATAAAAAAATTTTTTTCTCGAATCCATTAGATATTATTAAAAAAACTAATGTAGATATATTGTTTGAGTCTATTGGATTGTCTGATGGTATTTCAAAAAAAATTGTAGAAACAGCTTTAAAAAATAAAATACATGTTATTACTCCAAATAAAGCTCTAATAGCGAAACATGGTGATTACCTGTCTTCTTTAGCTGAAAAACATCATGTAAATCTAGAATTTGAAGCAGCTGTAGCAGGAGGCATACCAATTTTAAGAAGCATTAAAGAAGGTGTTGCTACTAATAAAATTTCTAAAGTTTTTGGTATTTTGAATGGAACTTGTAATTATATTTTATCTGAAATGGAAAATTTAAATCAGAATTTTGAAAATGTTTTAAAAAAAGCTCAAGAACTTGGTTATGCAGAACCTGGAAATCCTAAACTTGATTTAAATGGATATGATGCTTTTGCAAAAGTTAGAATTCTCTCAGCTTTGTGTTTTAATTCCAAAGTGGCCAGAAACAATTGTTTAATGGAAGGTATAGAAAAAATTGAATTAAAAGATATTTCAATTGCTAATCAATTAAATATGAGAATTAAACTTCTTGGTATATCTGAAATAATAAATAATCAATTATTTGAGAGAGTCCATCCATGTTTGGTAAGTAAAAGTAGCTACATCGGCAATGTTAATGGTGTAATGAATGCTGTAATCATTAATGGTAAACCAGTTGGAGAAAGTATTATGCAAGGAGAGGGAGCAGGACCTGGACCTACTTCATCATCATTGTTATCAGATTTACTATCAATTCTCAGAGGTAATATTAAATATCCATTTGGATCGCCAACGAATAAGAGAAAACAATTAAAATCTTACAATATTAATAACTATTCAAATTCTCTATATCTAAGATTTGAGGTTAAAGATATACCCGGAGTTTTATCAAAAATTACAAACAAAATGGCTAAGTACAAAATTTCGGTTAAAAGGCTTATTCAAACACCAGACAATGATTCAAATAAAGCAACTATTGTAATTATAACTCACAAAACAACTGAAATAAGTATTAAAAATTGTCTAAAAAGTTTAAGTAATGAAAAAATCCTTCTTAAACAACCTACATTAATTAGATTATATAATTAATGGAAATATATATAAAGTTATTTGAGGTATTGTTTCCAGTTTTTTTTGTTGTTGGCATCGGATACTACCTGGGAAAAAAAAATCCAAAAATAGACACGGCATTTATCACTACTTTTGCAGCTAATATAGGATCTCCCGCTATGATCATATATTCATTAAATGCAGAATTTATAACATTTGAAATATTTAAAAATTATTTTTGGTATTATTTAGTTGCCATATCTTGCTTTTTTATTGTTGGGGTTTCTTTATTATATCTTTTAAAAGTAAAAGATATAATTAGGGAATTACCACCTTTATTAATGCCAAATACTGGAAATTTAGGACTTCCACTTAGTTTATTTGCATATGGACAATCAGGCTTAGGGGTAGCTGGTGCAATATCAGCATTAATTATTCTTTTTCATTTTACTGTTGGAGTTTTTTTAGCAGATAGAAAATTTAATTTTGATGTGATTATTAAAAGCCCTCCTTTTTATGCAATCATAATTTCTGTTATACTTTTATATTACAATATTAAACTCCCAACTTTTGTTGAAAATACAAGCTCTTTACTAACATATGCTACTATCTTTTTAATTTTGATGTCTTTAGGTATAGCCTTAACTAGACTTAAAGTTTTTTCTTTTAATAAAGCTTTGATTTGTTCTGTTGGTAGAGTTATTTTAGGACCTATTATTGGTTTTGGAGTAATAAAAATTTTTAATCTTAATGGTTTTGCTGCTGGTGTTTTATTAATTCAATGTTCAATGCCAAGTGCAGTATTAAATTATTTGATTGCAACAATGTATTCTTCTAAAAAGATTGTTGATAGTGTTGCTAGTACTATAGTTGTATCAACCTTTATGTCATTTATAACAATACCAATTGTTATATTCTTTGCTTTAAAATACTTTAATTAAAGTATAACGTTATTTTAATGAAGGCGATTACTCTTAATCTATGCGCATGGTCTATTCTTCCAATTATGGATGCTTTTGCAAAATACTTGAGTCAAGATATGCATTTTCTTCAAGTAGTTTGGGCAAGATATTTTTTTACAGTAGTAATTGTTTTGCCAATAATACTAATCTTTTTTAAAAAACAATTTAAATGGACCGATAAACCACAACTTCAACTCATAAGAGGCTTGTTATTACTTTTTGCTACTCTTTTCTTTTTTTATTCTCTTTCAAAAATATCAATGGCAAAAGCACTTACTTTAGCATTTGTATGTCCTTTAGTTATTACAGCGTTTTCACCATTTTTATTAAATGAGAGAGTAGGTTTAAGAAGATGGTCAGCTGTTATAATTGGTTTTCTAGGGTCACTAATTGTAATTAGACCCGGTTTTATTGACTTTAATCTTGCCAGTATTGCTGCACTTGGTACTGGAATAATGTATGCTTTTTATTTAATTGCAACTCGTAAATTAAGTACAAGTGATAGTCCTTTATTAACATTATTGTTAACTGGAATAATAGGAGCATTACTTACTACCATCTTAATTCCTTTTGTATGGGTTTTTCCAAGTAAAGAGCAATGGTTAATGATGTTTAGTATTGGGTTATTTGCAACATTAGGTCATTTATTTTTGATACTTTCATTGAGATTAGCTGATGCTTCTAAATTAGCCCCATTAGCTTACTTTGAGATAGTAAATAACGTTATAATTGGTTTTTATGTTTTTAATGAATTCCCTGATAATTGGACTTTACTAGGTTTATTTATAATAATTTTGAGTGGTGTCTATATATCTAGAAGAGAGCTTATTTTAAAATCATTGAAAAAATAAGTAATATTTATTTACTAATATATAAAGTATTACTTTAATTTATACACTTAAATTATTGTAATTATTATTATTTATAATAATGATAAAAATATCAAAATAATTTAAAAAATAATAAAAAATATAGATATACTTATAAAACTTGAAATATTAAATCAAAAAAAAATCACCAAAACTTAAAATACTATTAAAACTTAAAATTATTCAAAAAAACCAATAAATTTAATGTTTTTTGACTATATGAGTAACGCAAAACCCTAAATATGACCCATTCAAAAAAGTGTTGATATTGTTTGTTCATTGAGCTTTGCACTATGTGAATATAGCGTTTAATAGGCCATAGAACGCTCTAATTTGATGTCTAGCTGTTAAGTAGTACAACTGAAGGGTGAATTAACTTATTTTAGCTAAACATAGGCTTTTTTGTTTAAAAAACCTTATTTTATAGTCTTTTTAAGACCAAAAATTCCTTAAAAAATAATTAAATTTTAACTTTTTCAGATCTTAATAATTTTAGTTTTGTCTTGATTCCGCCCTTACCAGAGTATCCACCTAGACTTCCATCTGAGCGAATTACTCTATGACAAGGTATTTCGGGAGGATAGGGGTTTTTACCCACTGCATTTGCGACAGCGCGATGAGCTTTTGGCTTTCCTATTGCTTTTGCTACTTGTAAATAGGTTCTAGTTTCACCTTTGGGTATTTTTTTTAAATAATTCCAAACTTTTATCTGAAATTTAGTCCCCTTTAAGTTCATACAACTCAAATCCTGTATTTATTGCTATTTTATCGTATAATTTTTTTGCATTTTCATTAGTGGAGTGTGTAATCCATCTAATTCCTTGCCAATTCTTATCTTTTGATAGTCCTTTTAAATGATTTATTAGTTTTTGGGCTATTTTTTGCCTTCTATAATCTGGATTAACAAATAAATCGTCTAAAAATCCAATATAATGGCCTTTAATAGGTCTTGGCATTGTTCTAAAATGAGCTATCCCAACAACTTTTCCCTCTAACTCAAAACAAATAGCCTCAATTATATGGTTTTTATCATGTATCCAGTTCCATAAAGTATCTAAAATATCCTGTGTCATCGGAACTTTGTAAAACTTTGCATACCCACAATACAATTTTATCCAACTTTCTTTATCTTTTCTTTCTAAATATCTAATCATTTACTTTAATTATTTTAATTAAATAACTGTTATTATTATTTTATCTTTTTTTATTAATGAATTCATAAAGTTCTTTGATTTTATTACTAGTATCAGTTTGAAATATGCCAGGAACTATGCCGTGTATAAGCGCCATTAAACCACCTGAAAGCATTTTCACACCAACATTAGTTGCAATATTCATATGCTCGAAATAACTTTCATTTACCGAATTCAAATGTTCTTTAGATTTTTTAATCATAATTAATTAATTATTAGTATTGACTTCCAATTTCTATTAATATATTACTAACGATAATTAATGGTTATCAATAGTAATTATGAATAATTTAACAACAGACATAAAATCCATAGAAAATGAAACAATCTTAAATTTAAAAGCGTCAAAATCTAGAAATACTATAAGAGCTTATAAATCTGATTTTCATGATTTCGGGTTATTTTGTGCAAAAAATGGATTTAAATCCTTACCAACAAATCCAAAAACTGTATCACTTTACCTTAGTTATCTATCTACAAATGATATTAAAATAAGCACAATAAAACGTAGATTGGTTTCAGTAGGTGTGGTTCACAAACTTAAAGGTCATTATCTTGATACCAAACATCCTTCAATTGTTGAAAATTTGATGGGTATAAAGAGAAGAAAAGGAATAAAACAGAAAGGTAAAAAACCATTATTAATCAATGATTTAAAAAATATAATTAAAGTAATAGATCAGGAAAATAAACATGAAATTAAGATTGCAAGAGATAGAACAATTATATTATTGGGCTTTGGTGGAGGTTTTAGAAGACATGAATTGATATCTTTAGATCGGGAAGATCTCGACTTTGTAAATGAAGGTTTAAAAATAAATATTAAAAAATCAAAAACAGATCAATTTGGTGAAGGTTCGATAAAAGCACTACCCTACTTTGATGATCATACATATTGTCCTGTTAGATCAATTCAACAATGGCTAAAAATTTCAAATATCAAAACTGGCCCATTATTTAGGAAATTTCATAAAGGAATGAAATTATCAAAAATAAGATTGAGCGATCAGTCTGTTGCTTTGTTAATTAAAGAATACCTAAATAAAATTGGAGTTGATAATTCTAATTATTCTGGACATAGTTTAAGATCAGGATTTGCAACATCCGCAGCAGAAGCGGGTGCTGAGGAAAGAAGTATAATGGCTATGACTGGTCATAAATCAACTGAGATGGTAAGAAGATATATTAAAGAGGCAAATCTATTTAAAAACAATGCCTTAAATAAACTAAAATTTTAAATTTCTATCCAATTTGAAGGCCAAAAATCTTTATTTTTAGAAGGATTTATATTTGATGGTCTAATACAAATTTTATTATTTTCATTATTTAACCAAGCACCCCACCAATGAAAAGATGTAGGTCCTACAATAAAATTCCTACATTCATTTAGCAAAGAAAAGTCGGTAATTATTTTTTCCACTTTATTGTCCACAAAGATAAAATTTTCATTAGGAAAATATTCTTTCAAATTAGAAAAATCATTACTCCAAATTAAGTATATTGGATTTTGAATTTTATTTTTTAAAAAATCAATAGCACGATAAATATAATCAATTGTGTCCTTAACAAATTGATCAGATCTATTTTTTGAATATATGTTGTATTGATTACCTGGTCGTTCAGAGAATCTATTTGTTCTAATACAAATAGAAATTATATTGTTTTTATTTTTTTTGATAATATCAAAATAATAGTTTTCCGATAAATCTAAATTATTCTTAAATTTAAATTCATCTATAAGCTCACTCTTAAATTTTAGAAAATACTTTTCACTCTCATAATGACCCTCTACATAAACAATATTATTTAAAGCTTTAGGTTCAATTCTTTCATATTTTGTTGTTTTGTTCATGTATTTTTTTTCGAGTATAAATTTTTTTCTAGATCGAAAAAATTCAGTTTTTTTTAAAATTTTTCGTTTCAAATTCTTATTAAAATTATTAAATTTTAAATCATCATTAATAATTTCAGCTGATACTTTGAAATTATTAAGATAATAATTTCGAAATTCTTTTGTTTTTATAAAACCACTTTCGTCATCAATATAAAGTTTATAATTAATTAACTTGGAGAGAGAGTACGCATGTGCATACATGAAAAGTTGATTACCAAGACCTTCAGCTATACGTACAATTAATTTTTTTTCCATTGATAATAAAAATATTTTATTTTACTTATGAAGAGTATCTTAAAATAATTAATAGAATATTTAGGACTTTTTAATGGGGAAGTATACCTTTCCCCTCTTCGTAAATAAAAATTTATAAATAAATCCATAGAAATTTTCCATTTAAGTAAAAATGTTTTTCTTGCATTATTTTGTACTATATCTTTATTCTTTCTTGTTGTTAGAGAACCAAAATGATAGATACGAGATTTATTAACGCCCTTAAAAATTCGAACACCAATATTCCACAATTTCATATTTAAGTCAGGATCAGAACCAAAACCAGGATCAAATTCTTCACTAAATCCACCTATTTTTTCCCAAACATTTTTATGAATTATGTGTGGTGCCCAATGACTTCCTTGTAAGTCATGAAAAGTCAAAGATTCAAAATGATCTAATAATTTTTTTTCATTAAAATTCTCAATACTATCACCAGCATCAAAATAAACATGATTTGCAACATCTTTACCACCTTTGTCTGGAATATGGCTTATCTGAGTTGAGGAAAAATAAAAAAGATTTGTATTTAATGATTTTATTTCTTCAAATAAATGAAAGTCCCACTTCGGTAAAAAATACATATCATCATGTGCATAAACAATATATTCAGTGGTACTTTTTTTAGAAGCTAAATTCACCCCTGAACATAAACCAATATTTCTGGATGATTTAGTAAATTTAATATTCGTTTGATCAAGATATCTTTCTGTTGCTTTGTCTATTCCATTTATATGAACAATTATTTCATTGTTAAATGATGAATTCTTTTTTACTGAATCTATTGCTAATTTAAGATAATTAAAATTATTATATGTGGGAATAATTATGGAAAATTTCATTATTTAATTTAAGTATTTATTATTTTTATAATAAATTATTACAATAAATGAAATATACATTTCTAGATAAAAATCAAAAATTAGCAATTATAGGATGTGGTTATTGGGGAACTATTGTTACAAAAACATTAATAAAATTGAATTTTAAAAACATCAATATTCATGATGAGAATAAAAAAAATATTTTAAACTTAAAAAAAAAATATCCTCAATTAAAAATAATTTATAACATAAAAGAAATTTTAGAAGATGAAGAAATCATAAATTGTTTTTTAATAACTCCACCTAGTAAAAATTTTGATCTCATCAAAAAATTTATCAAATATAAAAAAAATATTTTTGTTGAAAAACCAGCTGTCACAAATGAAAGACAGTTATTAAATATAAAAAAATTACTTAAATATACTAAAATTAAATTAATGATCGGATATGTTTATTGCTTTAATAATCAAATAGAAAAAATTAAAGATATTATTTCGTCTAAAACTTTAGGAAAAATCCTTTATATAAATTTTCAAAGACAGAATTTAGGTCCTATTAGAAATGATGTAGATGTAGATTATGATTTAACCTCCCACGATTTGAGTATTTTATTAAATTTATTTAATAAATTACCAAAATTAAAATCAAAAAGAAAATATGATTTTCTTAAAAAAAAAATTTCTGACATATCAAATCTTCATTTAAAAATTGACAATACAATAATAGATATAAACAATAGTTGGATTAACCCTACCAAAATCAGAAAAATTACAATCATTGGATCAAAAAAAATGATGTTATTTAATGAACTTGATCAAGAAAATCCTATAATTATATATAATCAATATGCTAAATATCCTGATACAAAATTTTTTGATAAAAAGTTTTTAAATAAGAAAGCATATATTTATCAAGGTAAGAAAAAAAAGATTAGGATTAAACAAACCTATCCGTTAGAAAACGAAATAAAACATTTTTTTAAGTCAAAAAAACCTAAAACTAATATTGATTTTGGTTTAAAAATTTTAAATTTTTTAAAAAGAATTTAATTTATCAACTACTTTAATTAAGTCCTTTTTAGATAAATTTGGATCTATGGGAAGACTTATTCCATGTTTTGCAATAAATTCGGCATTCTTATATTTTTTATTTTTAAAAATACTTTTTAAAGAATCAATTTGGTTAATTGATTTGGGGTAGTGATAACCGTATTGAATATTATTTTTATCAAATATTTTTGCTAGTTTTTTTCGATCTTTAACACAAATTACATATTGATGATAAACTGCATGTTTTGAATAGTTTATTTTTGTAATTTTTTTATTCGAAATGTTGTCATCATAAAATTTTGCTATTTTTATTCTATTAAAGTTGTTTCTATCTAAAAGATCGAGTTTTCTATTAAGTATTGCTGCTTGTAACGTATCAAGTCTGCTATTGATGCCTATTTGTGTATGTATAAATTTTTTTTCAGATCCTAGGTTTCTATAATTTTTCATTTTAGCAAATAACTTTTTATTATTTGTAGTAATTATTCCAGCATCTCCATATGCTCCTAAATTTTTACCTGGATATAAGCTAAAACATGAAATGTCTGATAAAGAACCTACTCTTTTATTATCTAATTTAGCACCATGTGCTTGCGCACAATCATCTATTATATAAATTTTTCTTTTACCTATTAGTGATCTTATTTTTTTTATATCGACAACTGAGCCATATAAATGAACAGGCAAAATTACTTTTGTATTTTTTGAAATTTTTTTTTTAATTTCATTGATATTTATAGTTGGTGCATGTTTATCTATATCAACAAGAATTGGTTTGAGACCTGCATTAATTATAGCAAAGGCCGTTGAACAATAAGTCATAGCAGGTAATATCACTTCACTGTTTTTGGGAAGATTTAATGATTTAAGAGCTATAAATAAAGCATCAGTACCATTAGCACAGCCAATGCTATGTTTTGAATTACAGTATTTTGCAAAATTTTTTTCAAAATTTGTTACTTCTTCACCCAAAATAAAGTTATTTTTTTTGATAATTTTTTTAATATCAGAATAAATAAGATTAATAATTTTTTTATCTTGATTAAAAATATCTAAAAACTTAACCATGTCAGACTGTTTCATTAATTATATTTTTAGTGATTAATGAATTGTTGAAGAGTTTAAAATATTTTTTTGCACCATTTTTAGCGTATTTATTAATTCTATTAGGGTATCTTAATAAATATTCTATTTTATAACCAAGATCATCAATTGAAGAATAAAAACCCATTTCATCATCATTAAAAAAATCAGAATATTTAGTTTTTTTATCTATAAATGTATATATACCATTACCCATTAATGAAGCAATCCTGTTACTTGAAGTATATTTAATTGGCTCTCCTCTACTTAAATTTAGAGCAATTTTACATTTAGACAATTCATTAAAAAATTCATAATTCCATTTCGGATTTTCGTTAGCCATTCCTAAAATATTATAATTAATATTTGGATATAATGTAGTAAGCTGTGAAATAAACTTTTCTCTTTCATCTCTTTTACCTTTTTTTAACTTTCCAAAATTAACACCATGGCTTAAGGCAAAAAATAAGTCTTTAAACTTATTTTTATACTCATATAAATTCAAATTCTCAATATTCTCGTCAACTGGAATTGGCAAAAAAAACATCTTTTTTTTATTAATTGAAGTTTTGATTTCGTCTGGATGTGTTGTTGTAAAATAACTATCTATCAAATCATGATTTTTTTCAATCAAATCTAAATTTTCTCTCCAATTAGGACCTTTCCCCCTATGACCTAAAGCATCCTCATACCATAAAGATATTTTCAAATTATATTTTTTTTTTAAGTTTGTAAGATTATTTCTTGATAAAATATTGTTGTGACCCAATACTAATAATGTTGGCCTATAATTTTCAATAATTTTATTAATCTTTTTATTAATTAAATCAAAACGATTTTTAAATATATTTTTAGAAATATAATTCCTATAACTAAGATTAATTACATCATGGCCGTTTCTAACAAAACCTTTAGTTAATTTGCTAGCAATTGAAATGTTGAATAGTCTAAAATCATTTCTCTCATCAAATTGAGATATATGTAAAATCTTTTGTTTCTTTTTTTTTATAAAAGTTAGTTTGGGTTTTAATAAATAGAATTTTAACTCATCTAATTTTTTTACTTGTTTTGTTAATAAATGTACTACGTTACTAAAATTTCTTTTTTGAATCTTTTTTAAATAAACCTGATTTTTTATAAGTTTTGAAACTAATAAAAAAAGACTTTGAGAATCTAATTTTTTTAAAATTAAATCATTATTAAATGTTTCAATTAAACCTCCTCTATTACTTGTAATTGTTGCACAACCATGTGCAGCTGACTCCATTGCTGTTCTTCCAAATGGTTCTTGCCACCTAGATGGAACCACAGATATTGAAGATTTTGAGTAATATTTAAGTATTTTTTTATGTTCTAACCAATCTAAAACTTTAAAATTTTTGTGTTTAAAATTAAATTTTTCTCTAGGTTCATTACCTATAGCTATCGCTTTCCAGTTTTTAAATTTATCTAAAATTTTTATAATTGTAGTGGAAAATAAATCGTAACCTTTTGATGAATTAAGTTTTCCACTAAAAATTATTAACTTTTCTTTTTTTGGAAATTTATTTAATTTATTTATTGATGGATATAAAATTTCACAATTATTTCTGTTCGAGTATGGCAAGCCCTCAAAAAACTTATTTTTAACCCACATGCTTACAAAATATAAATAATCAGCGTTTTCTGCTAAATATATTCTCTCTTTTACTGAACTAGATCCTCTCATTTCTTGAGGATTATTATGAAATACAAAAATAAGTTTGGAACTGACCTTTTTTTTTAACATGTACAGAAGAGACTCTGGCCTGTTATGTATTTCAATAATATCAAATTTTTTTTTTAAATGGTGTTTATAAAGTTCGTTTGTATAGGCAATGTTTTTACTTAAAATTGTTTTTTCAAGTGAAATATTTATGAAATTTTTAGTTAAAGGTTTTAGATTATTTTCAAGATTACCAAATACAGTCGTAGAATCATGTAGTTTGCTTTTACTTAAATAATCTTTGACCCATATTGAAGCAGCGCCTGCTTTATTAATATTATAGTTTTCTTTATAAGGTAATAAAATAGCTATTTTATTTTTCATTTATTTTTTAATAATAGAAACCTTTTATATTCATTTTTGAGTATATCTGAAGATATTTTATTCCTTTTTAAACCAATCAAATTTTTTTTGACCTTTTTTGCTGGTTTTCCAAAATATATATAACCCGGTTCTACAATTAATTTTTTTGTAATAACTGAATTCATACCTGTCATAGCAAATGAACCTATAATTTGATTTTGATGAACTGATGTTCGCATGCCTAATTGTGCATTTTTCATTATAGTTACATTTCCACCAAGAATAGTATTACTGCTAAGAACAACATTATTTTCAATACTGCAATCATGATCAATAGTACAAGAATTCATGAAATAATTTTTATTACCTATTATTGTTTTATTTCTAATATTTGTTGGTAAATGAATATTAACATATTCATTAAAAACATTTTTATCACCTATGATTATTTTACCAGAACTTTTTTTATTTGGATATTGAGCATCATTACCAATAACAACATAAGGTCCAATTTTATTTCCTTTTCCTATAATTAATTTTTTCCAATTAATTACTGCTGTAATGTGAACAAGGTTATCTTTAATCTTTTTATATCTTAACATTATCTAAATATATATTTTTTAGTTTCTTTCTTAATTTATAATCTTTTTTGAGTTTATATTCCTCTTTTAATGCTATTGATTTACTAGAGTAATATTTTGAGTAAATAATTTTCCATTTTTTGCCTTTAGTATATTTTGCTCCCTTAGAGCTATTATGTAACATTAATCTTTTATCTAAGTTTGAAGTATAACCTACGTACGAAAAAAACCTGTCACCTTTCTTTGAAAGGATCATATAAACACAAAATTTCATTTAATGGCGGTCCCTAGGGGAATCGAACCCCTCTTTCGAGGATGAAAACCACGTGTCCTAACCGATAGACGAAGGGACCAAAATAAGGTCTTTTATTGTAAAAGAGTAAAATTATCAAGTTTAATTAGATGATAATATCAACAATATGAGTACTAATTTTATTATTATTTGTTCCATATAATTTAAATTCACATAAGACTTTTATTTCTTTCTTATAATTTAATATGAAATTTCCTAATTTTGTCTTATTTGCATTAAAAATAATTGAATTAAAAAATTTATTTTTTTTATCCTTTAACAAACAATGAATATGCAAATCATTAATTATTTTAGGTTTTTTAATAATAAGATTCTCAATCAAAAAAATAGGTTTCTTATTATCATTTCCAAATGGAGCAAGATTCTCTAAATCTTTTACAAAATTAATATTTATTGCTGATGATGAGATTTTTGAGATATATTTTTTCGAATTTATCTGATTATTAATAGGATATCCTTTAAGAAACTTTATAAATAGATTAAAATTCTTTTTATTCATTAAAAACCCTGCTGCCATTTTGTGACCACCGCCATTGATCATAATATTTTTAAGAACAGCATTATTTATTATTGAACCTATATTAATATTAGTTGTTGATCTTGCTGAACCTTTGAATAAATTTTTAGATTGAGTAAATACAATTGTTGTTTTGTTGTATTTTTCTTTATACCGAGCAGCTATGATGCCTATAAGCCCTTCATTCATACTTATGTCTTTGATTATAATGAATGTATCATTTATTTTAATTAGATCTTTATCATTATCAATTTTGTTAATTATTTTTTTTTCTATTTCTTTCCTTTTATTATTTTGATCTATTAAAGTATTAGAAATTTTTTCAATTTCTTCTCTGTTAGTAGATACAATTAACTTAGTTGCCAAATCGGACTTATTTAATCTTCCACCTGAATTCAAAATCGGACCAATTAAATAGCCAAAATCGTCATATTCTAATTTATTATTTTTTTTTAACTGTTTTAAAAAATAATCTACAAAATATAGATTTCTATAATTGTATTCATTAAAAGCATTTAAAATAATACTTCGGTTTAAACCCCTTAAAGGCATTACATCACAAACAGTAGCTAGAGCAGTAAGAAATAAATCTGATTTATTGTGATTTTTAATTTTAAAATGTTTATTTAAAATATCAGTTAAAAAATAAACTAAAGCACTAGCGCATAAATTAGAATGATTAGTATTTCCGTTTTTTTTTGGGTTAATAAATACATTGCTTTTTGGATAAGGTTTTATCACTTCATGGTGATCAATAATTACCGATTTGATATTAATTTTATTTAAATAATCTATTGCTTTTTTAGATTTTGAACCTGAATCTACGATTACGACCAACTCAGTTAGTCTATTTCTTAATTTCTTAAATAATTTTTCAGATACACCATAACCATCCTTGGTTCTATCAGGAATATAAAAATCATAGGGATGTTGTATCTTTTTAAAAAAATTAATCAGAAGACCTGTTGCAACTGAACCATCAACATCATAATCACCAATAATAAATATTTTTTTTTTATATTTTATAAAATCAATAAGTAAATTTTTTGATTTTATAAAATCAACATCTTTTAAAAAGGGATTAATTAGATCTATCTTGTTGTGTAATGAGAAAATTTCTTCTTTATTAAATTTTTTAATGGCAATTATTACTGATAGAAGATTATTTAAGTTATAATCTTGTGATATTTTTTGTGATTGTCTTAAATTAAATTTGATTTCTTCCCAAATATTCCCAGAAATAGAAATCATTCTATATCAAATACTTTTGAAATTATTTCTTTCGTATTTGAGCTTTTATGTGTGATTAAAGTTTGTGACTTAAATTTTTTATCTTTAATAGAAATACCTTTAACTAAATCACCTGAAGTTATACCAGTTGCACAAAAAATAGAATCGCCAGACACTATTTCATTTAACGAATACTTTTTATCGTGGTCTTTAATTCCCATATCCGTAGCTCTTTTTTTATCATTATCGTTCTCAAAAATTAATCTTCCTTGAAAATAACAACCATAAGCATCTAAAGCAGAAGCAGCTAATACACCTTCTGGACCTCCACCTATGCCTAAAAATAAATCAACTTTAAATTTAATGTCTGTTACTAGTAAAGCTCCAGCAACATCACCATCTGTGATTAATTTTGTTTTAGCTCCAAGATTGTGTATCTCATCGATAATTTTTTTATGTCTTGGTCTATCTAAAATACACACTATTAAATCTTCTAAATTTTTATTTTTATACTGAGAAAGATTATTAAGATTTGTCTTTATATCAAAATCTAAATCTACAATATTTTTATCATTAACTTTAGCAGCTATCTTATTCATATAGGTTTCCGGCGCATGAAATAGATTGCCTTTTTCAGCAATTGAAATAACAGATAAAGCACCTGGTAAATTGTTTGCAGCAAAGTTTGTCCCTTCTACAGGATCGACAGCTATATCAATATTTGGTCCATTCTTAGTTCCTAAAGCCTCACCAATATAAAGCATAGGTGCCTCATCAAGTTCTCCCTCACCTATTACTACTTTACCATTAATGTCTAGAGAGTTTAATTCTGTTCTCATAGCATCTACTGCTGCTTTATCAGCCGCAATTTTATCATTTTTTCCAACCAAAAGAGATGAGGCATAAGCAGCTTTTGAGGAAACTTTAATAATTTGATTGATTAATTTTTTATCAATGGTCATTAACTTTGTTTAATAAATTCTGTATTATTAATTTTATTTTCAAATTCTCTTAAACGTTTATATACACTTGCAAGCTCTATAATTGTAGGCCAAGCTTTTAATATATATTGCATTGAACCCTCTACTCTACCGAAAGCTCTAATTATTTGTTGCATCACACCTAATGTTACAGCACCAGCTACAATTGCAGGAGCTAAAAAAACATAAGCTGACAATACATTTGCCTGTAGATATGCAATTCTGCCAATATTAAAATACAAATATCTGACATAACTTAAAAAATGAATACTTCTTACATCGTCAAAAAGTTCTTCGATTGTTTTTGGTCTTATTGACCCATCATCTTCAGCTATTACTAAAATTTTTCTATATGCAGCTTCTTTTTTTTGCAAATCATATTCAACACCAACTAACCTTAAAATTAATCCTAATAAGATTAAGAAAATAGTTCCACCTACAGACCAAATCAAAGCACCAACAATTAATCCATAATCCCAATCACCAAAGAAAAAAATTGGTATGCCAACACTTAAACCAAATAAGATTGGCATAAATTCAATTAATATCATCAATGCTTCTATTAAACTTGTACCAAGAGACTCCATAATTCTAGAAAATTTTATCGTATCTTCTTGAACACGCTGTGATGCACCTTCAATTTTCCGAGCTTTATCATAAACACTATGATACCATTCAACCATAGCGGTTCTCCATCTGAATAAATAATGTGATGTAAAAAAACTTACAAGCACTGCAACACCAACATACATAGCTGCTAATGTAATAAAGGATAGTAAACTTGCCCAATATTCATCTATGGTTATTGCATTTGGAGATCCAAGTGCTTTTTGAATCATGTCATAAAATTGACCAAACCATTCATTAATTTTTACATCAATTTTAACTTGGATCCATAGTGATGAAAGAATAATTAATGAACCTAACCATGACCAAAAAAACCAATGTCTTTGTGTAAAAAATCTAAACATTAGTTATTTTAAAAAATTATCTGCGTATGATTTTTTAACAGTTTTTCTTTTTTTCGGTTCAAGAATTTCAGCATCTATTTTATTTTTTTTTGCGTATTCAATAGCTAAATCCTTAGAAGAAAATTCTAATTTTAATTCAGTTAAAGTATCGTCAGAACTTTCCCAGCCCATAAGTGGATTTTCAGTTGGGTTATTAGTTTCAAATTCTAAAATCCATTTATTTGTTTTTCCTAATCCAGATTGCATAGGATTTTTGTTGGGAATATATATTTTTGCTTTTCTCATATCACAAATGGTCGGAGTGGCAGGATTCGAACCTGCGACCCTCTGGTCCCAAACCAGATGCGCTACCAGGCTGCGCTACACTCCGAGCAAATAACTAATACAGTACTTATTATATTTTTCAATGAATAAAGATAATCAAAATAAGGAAATTTTAATCATTTCTGCTATATAATTCTTATGATTATAAACTGTGAAAATTGCAATAAAAATTTTGAGGTAGACTCTAGTCTAATACCTGAAAAAGGAAGATTGTTGCAATGTAGTGCTTGTGATCATAAGTGGTTTTACAAAATTCCTAAATTTGTAGATTTAGAATTATCAGATAAAAAAATAATTGAAAAAAAAGATGAGAGTTTACAAATAGAAAGTAAAAAAGAAGAGATCAATACAAAGAGCAAACAAAATAATTTTGGTAATATTATCTTTAAGAGTTTTGCATATTTTGTTGTTTTTTTTATAACAATCATAGCTGTAATTATTATATTAGACACATTTAAATCAGCTCTAAGTAGTATATTTCCCAATTTAGAGCTATTTTTATTTAATTTAATTGAAACATTGAAAGATATTAGTTTTTTCATTAAAGATCTCATTTCATAAATTATGATTAATTATATTTCAAAGCCCTTTAAATGGTTTTTTAAATTAGAAGCAGCAAGTGGTTTAATTTTGCTAATAGCTGCTATTTTAGCTCTTATTATAAGTAATAGTAATTTTAGTGATCTATACTTTCATTCATTAGAAAAATATTTGTTTATCGGAATAAATGAATTTGGACTTAAACTTTCTGTTCATCATTGGATAAATGATGCCTTAATGGCAATATTCTTCTTTTTTGTAACATTAGAAATAAAAAGAGAATTTTTACAAGGTGAGCTATCGAATTTAAAACAAGCTTTACTCCCAATTATTGCTGCAATCGGCGGCATGGTAATACCTGCTTTATTCTATGTAGTTATCAACTATGGTAATGCCGAAACAATTAATGGTTGGGCAATTCCATCAGCTACAGATATAGCTTTTTCTTTGGGTATATTATCGCTTCTTGGTTCAAGAGTGCCTATATCTTTAAAAGTTTTTTTAACAGCTCTTGCAATAATAGATGATCTAGGTGCAATATTAATCATTGCTTTCTTTTATTCTGGTGATTTGAGTATAATGAATTTGGGTTTAATCTTATTATCATTTATCATTTTATTGATATTAAATAAGTTTTCAGTCAAAATATTTACACCATATTTGATTATTGGTTTATTTATGTGGTACTTCACTTATAAATCAGGAGTACACGCAACAATAGCAGGTGTTTTATTGGCATCTACAATTCCACATAGAGTTAAAGATAAAGATTTTTCTTTGCTAGTAAAATTAGAACATGCCATTTCACCTTATGTTGCTTTTTTAATTATGCCTATATTTGCTTTTGCAAATGCAGGTGTAAGTTTGAGTGGATTAACATTTAATACTTTATTAAACCCTGTTCCATTAGGAATATTACTTGGTCTATTTTTTGGAAAGCAAATAGGTGTTTTATTTTTTTCTTATATATCGATAAAATTAAAATTTGCGGACATGCCTAATAATTCAAATTGGTTAAGTATTTACGGAGTCTCAATATTAACAGGTATTGGTTTTACCATGAGTTTATTTGTCGGTAATTTAGCTTTTGCTAATGATCTTCAGTACATAGACGGTGTTAAGATTGGTGTTTTAACTGGCTCCTTACTATCAACAGTATTTGGTTATTTATTATTGTTAATATCATCAAAAAAAAGATGAAATTATCTAAATTAGTTATATTTATAACATTAATAATGTTTACATTCTTATCAAAATCAAATGCCAAATATGAAAAACTTTTTTATGATTTTGAAATTAAATCTATTACAGGCAAAAATATCAAATTATCAGATTACAAAGGTAAAACTATATTACTTGTAAATGTTGCAAGTAATTGTGGTTTTACAAAACAATATACAGATCTACAGAA
This sequence comes from Candidatus Pelagibacter sp., assembly GCF_052049975.1. GTDB lineage: Bacteria > Pseudomonadota > Alphaproteobacteria > Pelagibacterales > Pelagibacteraceae > Pelagibacter. Next base: position 180,768 of record NZ_JBNGYZ010000002.1, read on the forward strand.
CTTATATGAAAAATATAAAGATCAGAACTTTTTAGTTCTAGGTGTCCCATCTAATCAATTTGGCGGTCAAGAACCTGGATCAAATCAGGAAATAAAAGAATTCTGTGAAACAAATTTTAATATAACATTTCCTATGACTGATAAGGTAAATGTGAAAGGAGATGATGCACATCCTATTTATAAATGGGCAAAAGATAATTACGGCAATTCTTCTGTTCCAAAATGGAATTTCCATAAAATTATGATTAATAAAGAAGGTAAAATTGAGGGATCTTATGGTTCATTTACAAAACCATTATCTTCAAAAATTATAAATACTTTAGAAAAGATTTTATAAATTTAAGGTCAATCCATCATAAGCAGGGATCACTTTTTTAGGCAATTGATTAAATAATACTTTGTAATCAAGGTCAGAATGTAAATTTGTTAAAATTGTTTTTTTTGGTTTAAAAATTTTTACTAATTCAAGAACTTTTTCTAAATTTAAATGTGATGGATGATGTCTATACCAAAGGCAGTCTATAACTAAAAATTTCAATTTTTTAAAATATCTAAAATATTTTTTTTCAATATTACTTACGTCACTTATATAGGCTAATTTTTGGTCAAAGATATAACAAATGCTTTTTACCTTTCCATGTGAAACGGGAAATGAATTTATCTTTATAGTTTTTTGATTATCTTTAATTTTCATAATGTTTTTTGTTTTATTGAGCTGAATAATTGCAGGATATTCTTTACTAAATGATTTAAAGCAATAATTGAAAGCTTTTTTTAAATATTTTGATGTAGCAGCATCAGCAAAAGCTGGGATAGTCCTTTTATTTCTAATATAGAAAATTCTTAGATCATTTATACCATGTGTTTGATCAGCATGCATGTGTGAATATAAGACATAATCTATATTATTAATTTTATTATTGATTAATTGTTGTCTTAAATCAGGCGAAGTATCAATTAGGATATTCTTATTAGCTGATTTTAATAAAGCAGAACATCTTGTTCTATAATTTTTTTTATTTTTTGGATCACAATTACCAAAATCACCATCAGCTCTAGGTACACCCATAGAACTACCACAACCTAATATTATAAATTTCATGAAAAATTAAATAATTTATTAAAATTTTTTGTAGTTTCAAAAACTAATTTTTCGAAGCTAATATTTTTGATTTCACTAAGTTTAATAGCAGTATGTTTAATGAATGAAGGTTCATTTTTTTTTCCTCTATTTGGAATTGGAGCCAGGAAAGGGCTGTCTGTTTCAATAAGTGTTTTTTCAATAGGTATATACTTAAATGTATCCTGTAAATCTTTTGCATTTTTAAATGTTATGATACCACTTGCTGAAAAAAAAGACCCAAGATCCAGTAATTTTTTTGCAAAATCTAAACTTCCAGTAAAGCAATGCATTAAAAGTTTTGGATTTTGATTTATATAATCTTTTAAAATCTCAAAAGTTTTAGTTTCAGCATCTCTTGAGTGTATTATTATAGGTAAATCTAAATCTATCGCAGCTTCAATATGATTTACAAAGCTAGTTTCTTGATTTTTTTCATTTGAATTTTTATAAAAAAAATCTAAGCCAGTTTCCCCTATTCCAATAATTTTTTCAAAAGGTTTTGAATTTTGAATAATTGATTCTTTTGTTAATTGATCATTATTTGTTTCATGTGGGTGTATACCAAAGCTACCATAAATCATTTCATCTTTTTGAATTAGTTCTTTAACATTTTGAAAACTGTTTAAAGAGGTACTTATGGTGAGTAATTTTGTAATACCCACATCTTTTGATCTTTGAATAACTGCTTCAAGATTATCAAATAATGGTTCATGATCTAAGTGACAGTGAGAATCAATCATTTTCTTTTTCAATTTTTTTAAATAGAATATCTATTTTTTTCAATTTGTTACCATGTTTTAAATAAGTATGATTAATGATTGAAGATAAATCAATATCATCCTCTTTCAAATTAAAAATTTCTAATGCTTTTAATGATGAAGATGGAATTATTGGATATAGTAAATAGGTTATTTTTCTTACAATTTCTAGAGTTGTATAAACTATAGTATTTAATCTTTTTAGATTATCCTTTTTTTTCCATGGTTCTTGATCATTAAAGTATTTATTTGCTTCAAATAAAGAGTTAACAATAAAATTAATATAAAAATTTACATCTTGATCATCAATTTTATTTCTTAATATTTCAATATTATTTTTGTAATTATTTAGGATTTTTTTATCATCATCATTAAATTCTATATCACTTGGTATCTTCTCTTCACAATTTTTTAAAGCAAATGCTGTTACACGTTGGCATAAGTTACCAAAATTATTTGCTAAATCACTATTAATACAATCCTCTAATCTGTCTTGAGATATGTTACCATCATTGCCAAAAGATACCTCTTTAATCAAATAATATCTTAATGGATCTAAGCCATAATTTTCAATTATTTCTAATGGATCTAAAATATTACCTTTTGATTTAGACATTTTTTCATTATCTGAAAGTATCCAACCATGACCATAAACTCTTTTTGGTAATGGTAATTTTGCGGCTAATAAAAATGCAGGCCAATAAACTGCATGAAATCTAAGAATGTCCTTTCCTATTAAATGAATTGAGGCTGGCCAAAATTTTTTAAAAAGATCATCATTTATATTTGGATAATTTAGTGCACTAAGATAATTCGTGAGAGCATCAAGCCATACATAGATGACATGATCATCATTATTTGGAACTTTAATGCCCCAGGAAAAACTTTTTCTACTAACTGATAAGTCTTTTAAACCACTTTTTACAAAACTGATAACTTCATTTTTTCTTGAACTTGGAGATATGAAGTTTGGGTTTTTCTCATAATATTCTAATAATTTATTTTCCCATTTTGATAATCGAAAAAAAAAAGATTCTTCCTCTATCCACTCAACTTTAGATTTGGACGATATAGCAATTTTTCCATTACCGTCATCCTCAATTTCATCCTCATTGTAGTAAGCTTCATCAGAAACAGAGTACCAACCTGAATATTTAGATAGATAAATATCACCTGATTTTTGAAGTTCATCCCACAAATATTGGACTGACTTTTTATGTCTTTCCTCTGTTGTTCTTATAAAATCTGTGTTTGTAAGATTTAATTTAGACGAAAGATCTCTAAATGTTTGACTGATCTCATTGCAAAATAATAACGGATCAATGTTTTTCTTTTCTGCAGCTCTTTGAATTTTTAACCCATGTTCATCAGTACCGGTCAAAAAATGAACGTTATAACCATCAATTCTTTTGAAACGGGCAAAAAAATCAGCAATTATACTAGAATAAGCATGCCCCATATGTGGTCTAGCAGAGGGATAATATATAGGAGTTGTTATATAGTAATTTTTATTCATCAATTTAATTGTTGATGCAATTTAAGAAAAATAGTTTCAGTATCAAGATTAAATTTGAACATATTATTTACAGAATTTATATGTAATTCAAATTTATGAAAATTGTAAGATAATTTATTAGATCGTACATAATAGAGTTCAATTAAATCGTAAATCAATTTTCCTAGAAGATTATCTTTTTTATAAATTTTTTCCTCAATAATCATCTTCAAAAAGTTTTTTAATTCTATTTTTGATAAATCAATGTCGTTAATTTTTAAAAATTGATAGATAGCTAGATAATCACCAACTGAAAAATATGGGCATATAAGATCTCTACTTAATAAATCATCCAAATCTTGATTGGTTAATTCTAAAAAAATTTTTTTTGTGTTTTCAAAACTTAAATTAATGTTAAATGATATGCATCTTGACTTAATTGTTGGAAGTATTTTGTTAGAATTATTTATTAATATGAAATGTATACCTTTATTTGGTTCTTCGAGAATCTTTAATAAAGCATTACTTGAATTCAAATTTAATCTTTCAACATTGTCAATAATCACAAATCTAGGCTTATCATTAAATGATGATTTATTACAAAAATTAATTAATTCTCTTATTTGGTCTATTTCAATATTTTTTTTCCCATCTTTAATTGTGATAAGAAAATAATTTGGAGAAGATTGGTTAATGATTAATTTGTATGACTTATTATTTACGTTTATTTTTAATTTTTCAATATCGTATTTGTGATCTTCATTTAACGATAGAACATAATTAACTAAATGATTAGTTAATGTAAATTTCCCTATACCCTTTTTTCCATTGAAAAGAATTTTCGTAGGTAATTGATCATTATCAACATAATTTTTTAATTCATCGAAAATTTTATTATGTCCAAATAGTTGTATTTGTTGCAACGGCTCTAAATTCATTTTATTATTTTTTGAATTTTTTTTATAATTAGTTCTTTATTAAAATTAATATCTAAATTTGAATTAACTATAGAATATTTAGAAGGTTTCTTTTTCGCAATTTTAACAAACCCCTTTTGAACTTTGTCATAAAAATTAAAATTGAATTTATCATATCTATTTAATTTTTTTCTATCTTTAAGTCTTTTTATCAAATTACTTTTAGAAACAAGATGTAAAAAAGTTAAATCTATTCTAATACTTTTTAACAAATCATTGTTAATCATATTAATCAATTTTAAACTTAAACCCATGCCAAAATGTTGATATGCAATGGTAGAGTCTACAAATCTATCTAATAGTATAATCTTTTTTTTATAATTTTTTTTTAATATTGAAACATTTTCACTTCTGGCAGCCAAATATAGTAATAAGTCAGTCTTTTGACTAAAAGTTGATTTGTTATCTAAGATAAGTTTTCTAATTCTTTCTGAGTTTTTTGAGCCGCCAGGTTCTCTAATTTTGATATATTCTTTTTTGTTTTTTTTTAAATATTGTTCTACATGTTTAATATGTGATGTTTTACCTGAGCCTTCTATGCCCTCGAAAACAATTATGGGTTTTTTAGACATCACCCCAAATTAAATAATTCAAAGATCTCATTAATCTTGAGAACATATTCAATTTCTTGACATCTTCTGTCGCAAATAAATCATATTCTCCAATTATTTCGTCTTGATAGACAACTTTTAATTTTCCTAAAACCTCATTCTTCATTATTGGAGCTTCAATAGGTCCTTCATAATTTACACTGACTTTTAAATTTCTTTTTCTTGCTTTTTTAATTGTTTTATAAATATCTTTATTTGTAGCAACTTTAACGGTTTCTTTTTTTCCAAGCCAAACTTCTATTTCGGAAATAGGTTCTTTTGCATCCGTGATTTTTACTAAATCAAAGTTAGTTAAGCCATAAGTTAAAATTTTAGTGCTTTCTCTGGATCTTGCATTTTTTGAATTAAAACCACTCCCCACAGCAATTAATCTTCTGCCATTTCTTATTATTGAAGATGCAAGGGAATATTTTTCTACAGCTAAATAGCCAGTTTTAATACCATCAGCACCAATATTTTTGTATAGTAATGGATTTCTATTGCCTTGAGTAATCGGATCCCCACCCGTTCTATTCCAAGTAAATTCTTTTGTAGAAAACCATTTATAAAATTCTGGATGTTCTTTAATCAAGTAACGAGACATTTTTAAAATATCTCTAACTGTAGAGTAATTATCTGGATGATTTATTCCTGATGAATTTGAAAAATTGGTGTTATCCATTCCTATTTTTTTAGCTTTTGAAGTCATCAAAATAGCAAACTCCTCCTCAGTTCCAGCAATACCTTCTGCTAAAGCTATACATGCATCATTTCCAGAAGCAGTAATAATACCATGCAGAAGATCTTCCACACTAACTTCATCACCAACCATTATAAACATTGAGGAATAACCTGCTGTAGATAATCGCCAAGCTTTTTCTGAAACTATAAATTTATCATCTAAACTTAAATCACCAGATTTTATTAAATCAAAAGCAATTATTGATGTCATAATTTTTGTCATTGATGCTGGATAAATTGATGCATCTGGATTTTTTTCGTACAGAATTTCACCTGATAGGAAATCTTGAAGAATAGCAGTACGAGCATTTATCTCTAAATTAGCAAAGCTATTTGAGGTTAAAAAATTTAATATACCAAGTAAAAATAAAATTTTTTTAATCATTTCTTAAAATTTCTAAATTATCAAAATTTAATATTGTCGCTTTAGTGTATGAATCTTCTAGTGATTTTATATCACTAAATGGACCCAATATAACTCTAAAATTTGTATCTGATAGTTTAATTACTTTATATTTATTGATTTTTGTTTCATTCTTTATCCTGTTAATCATCTGTTGCGCAGATTTCTCATAATAAAAATCCGCAACTTTAATTGAATAGATAATTTTTTTAATCTTAGTAGTTTTTTCTTTAGGTTTATCTTTGTTAAGGTCATTTATAATAATTCCATCTATAGGAGCTTTTTCTGCAACATTTCTTTCTTCATCAAAAGTTTTAGATTTTTTTGCTACAAATGATGAATTATTATTAATTAACTGAATTTCTATGTAGGGCTCATCTAAAGATATTTCTAAATCTTGAGATATTCGTTCTGTAATAACAGAATTATAAAAAGATGGGAAATCAACCTTATTTGATTTTACTTTTGCTATTAAACTTTTGCCGTTTAAAAGATTTGTTATTTTTATATTTGAGTTTCTTTTTAAATTCCTATTAAAAATTAAATAAGATCTGTTGTCTATTTTTTTTGAAACAACTTTAGAATTAAATAAATCATCATTATATACCAATGTAAAACCTTTGTTGGAATATTGGTCCTTAATAACAATTATTTCTTTTTTATTATTTTGAACATTGTTGACACAATTTGATATGAATAAAAAAATTATTAAAAAAAAAATCTTATTATATTTCATTCTTAAATTTATCTTTTAAAGTACAGACAGCCAAACTAAATCTTAATGACCTATTCCATTTTAGAATTACTTCATAATTATCAAACACTAAATACGCTGGTTTTAAAATATCTGGGTTTTCAACTATATCCTTATCGGGTGTTATAATACCAACCATTAAATTTTGATCTATATTTGAAGGATACGTATTTTCTTTTATATATTTTTTAAATGATTTGAGTTTTTTTTTATTCTTTATTTTTTTTGCTGATGTGTTTAAAAATTTAGAAGGTATATTTTCTTTTAATTCTATTTTTTTAAAACAAGGTTCATTCTTTTTCCAACCAATTTTTTTTAAATAATTAGCAGCTGATGCAAAAGCATCTACGTTATTCTTCAAATTCACTTTGTTGTCGTTATTATAATCAATCGCATAATTATTAATAGTGCTGGGCATAAATTGAAAAAAACCAAAAGCTCCAGCCCAAGAGCCAAAAAGAGTTTTGTAGTTAACTTTTTCAGACTCTATTAATTTTAGTAAAGTAATTAATTCATCAGTAAAAAATTTTGATCTTCTTTTATCAAAACTTAATGTTGCAAGCGAAGATAAAATATCCATTTTACCAACATAAGTTCCAAAATTTGTTTCAATACCCATGAGGGCAAGCATTAATTCTTTTTCTATATTAAATTCATTCTCAACTTTATCAATTAGGTCTAAATTTTTGCTATATATAAATATTCCTGACGTAACTTTTTTATTAGATGTCCTTTTTTGAATATAAGTTTTTGTGTCTTCATAAAATTCAGGCTGGTAACGATCATATTTAATTACATTTGGTAAATATTTTGTATTTTTAATAGTTAAATTAAAAGTTTCTTCAGAAATATTATTTTCTATAGCTTTCTTTTTGAAATCTAATTTCCATTTTTCAAATTCTAAATTTATATCTGCATAAGAATTTAAAAACAAAAAAAAGTAAGATATAAAAATTAAACTAATTTTTTTCATATAAATCTTTCAAATAAATAAATACAGCAATCCAGATAATAATAAAACTCACAAATTTTGTAGTTGAAAATTCTTCATTATAGTAAAAAAAGCCTAATAAAAACTGAAGTGTAGGTGTAATATAAAAAACCATTCCTGTTGGACCTAATCCACATAATTCAACACCCCTCACATATAAGAATAAAGGAATAACTGTCATTGGACCAGCTAAAGTAAGAAAAAGCATTAAAGATGGATTGGAAATATCAAAATCATTCGTCCCATTTTGAACTATTAAATAGAAAACAATTAAAGCAATAGGTAATATAAATAAACTTTCAATTAATAGACCAATATCTGTTTTAACATTAATTTTTTTTCTAAATAAATTATATAGAGCCCAACTAATAGCCACTAATAAACCCACCCATGGTATAGATTTAATGCTAAAAAAAATTAAAAAAAGAATAGAAATTATAACCAAAGAAATTGCTAAAATTCTTTTGAAATTTAATTTTTCTTTAAAAAAAATATATCCAAACAAAACACTAATGATTGGCATTATAAAATAACCAAAACTAGCATCAATAATTCTGTTTGTAGCTACAGCATATATCCAAACTGACCAATTTGTAAAAATTAAAAAACCAGAAATAAATAAATAAATTAAGTTTTTTCTAATTTTGATTGTTGCAATAAATTCATTCCATTTAAATAAAAAAGTAGTAGTTAGTATTAACGATACTGCTGTCCATAAACATCTGTGAACAATAACTTCTATATATCCAATAAATGAAATTGCTTCAAAATATATAACTCCTATGAACCCCCACCAGAAAGAGCCTAAACCAGTTAAAAATAGTCCTTTATTGAAATGTTTATCCATTAAAAAAATACATAATTTATTAGACTAATCTTTAAATGATTTTCTTGTTGAATTAAATAATTATGATTATAAAAGACTTCTCACGGAGAGATGGCTGAGCGGTTGAAAGCACCGGTCTTGAAAACCGGCAAAGGGGCAACTCTTTCCTGGGTTCGAATCCCAGTCTCTCCGCCATCTATTTTTTCATTTTAAACTTTCTAAAACTTTTTGTGACAAAATTTTCGTCTATTTTTAATTTATTAATTTCGTTATTATAAAACCTTAATAAAATATCATCATCTATATTCAATAAATTTTCTAAATTATATAATTCAGCGATATCTAAATCATCAATTATACTTTTTACAAATGTACCAATTAAGTTATCCATTTCTTTAGTGCCTCTATAATTAGATCTATAGAGAATTTTTTTTTTTAAATTATCAATACTGTTATTCATTGATAAATTATATTAATGATTCTTATGAATAAAAATAGTCATAAATTTTTATTATCTGATTTGTCTAATTTAAAGGGTGTAGGAAAAAGAATTGAAAACTTACTCAAAAAAAAAGGTGTAAATAATATATTTGATTTATTATGGAAATTACCAAAAACTTACACAGATCGTAGTTTTACATCTAAGATTAAAGATTTAAAAATTTCAAATATAGAAACAGTTTCAGTAATTCCATATAAATATTCATTTCCAAGAATTAGAAATTTACCTAATAGAGTTTTGTGCAAAGATGAAACTGGTCAGTTGGACTGCGTATTTTTTAACAGTTATGAAGGTTACATTAAAAAAATATTACCATTAGGAAAAACAGTTACTATTAGTGGAAAAATATCACATTTTAAAAACAAATATCAAATCACAAACCCAAAACATATTTCAGAAAATGAAGAATTAGTAAAAGGGAAGCATAATGAATATTCATTAACAGAAGGTATAAGTCAAAATGTTTATAATAAAATAATAAAACAAATTTTAGAAAATCTTCCTGATCTCAAAGAGTGGCATAGTAAAGATATTTGTAAAATTTTTAATAATATTTCCTGGAATAAATCTATTATAGAATTACATAGGCCAGAAAATATAGGCAAACACTCTGAAAATTTCTATCAACGGTTAGCCTATGATGAAATTTTTTCTTTTTTTTTAGTAAATTCAGAAATAAGAAAAAAAATAAAAAAGATTAAAAAACAAAAAAAAATTTTTGATATTAAAGACCAAAACCGTATCATATCAAAGCTTAATTTTAATCTTACTAACGATCAAAAAAAATCACTAGAACAAATTAATAAAGATTTAAACTCATCAACAAAAATGTTTAGATTATTACAAGGAGATGTGGGTAGTGGAAAAACAATTGTTTCTTTGCTAGCTGCGCTTAATTCTATTAAATCTGGTTTTCAAGTTGCTTTTATGGCTCCGACAGAAATATTAGCAAGACAACATTATAAACTTGCTAAAGATTTATTCGAAAATGATATTTCTATAAATTTATTGTCTAGTAAATCAGAAACTAAAATTAAAAAAGAAATTATCAAAAAATTAGAAGAAAAAAAAATTGATTTAATTTTTGGAACACATGCAATTTTTCAAAAAAAAATTATTTTTAAAAAATTAGGATTAGTAATTATTGATGAACAACATAAATTTGGTGTTAATCAAAGAAAAAGATTGTCGGATAAAGGTGGTGATAACTGTGATGTTTTATTAATGTCAGCAACACCAATTCCAAGAACATTAACTATGACTATTTATGGTGATATGGATCTTTCAATCATTAGAGAGAAACCTAAATCAAGAAAAGAAGTTATTACATATAGTAAGTTGGAAAGTAAAATTGACGATGTTTTAAAATTTATCCAAAAAGAAATAAAAAATGAAAATCAAATATTCTGGGTTTGTCCTTTAATAGAAGAATCAAAAAAAATTGATCATGCCTCTGCTATTTCTAAATTTAAATTTTTATCTAAAATATTTCCAAATCAAGTTGCCTTGCTTCATGGAAAAACTGATATGGAAGAAAAAGAAATAATACTTAATAAATTTCTTAAAAGAGAATACAAGATATTAGTTTCAACGACAGTAATAGAAGTTGGTATTGATTTCCCAAATGCAACTGTAATTGTAATTGAAAATGCTAACAAATTTGGAATTTCACAATTACATCAATTGAGAGGAAGGGTTGGTAGAGGATCTAAACAATCCAATTGTATTTTAATGTTTAAATCCAACTTAAGTGAGAATGCAAAAAAAAGAATTAAAATTTTAAAAAAGTCTAACGATGGCTTTGAAATTTCAGAAGAAGATATGAAATTAAGAGGTTATGGAGATATATTAGGTTTTAAGCAAAGTGGCATAAAAAATTTTAGACTTGCCGACCCTATTCACAATGGTGACTTATTCGAAATTGCTGAAAATGAAATAAAAAGAATTGAAAATGAAAATGAAGATATAAGTGGATTCAAACAATTATTAAAACTATATGATAGAGCAGATATTATTAATGATATAGCTTAATTTTTATTATTTGATGTTCCTGCAGAAACAATAAATTTCGAGGCTTCTTCAAAAGTCATGTTTAAATAAATAACTTCATCAATTGGAAACATAAGTAAAAAGCCACTAGTTGGATTTGGTGTTGTGGGAACAAAAACGTTAATAAGTTTTTTATTTACTTTTTTAGCCATTTCACCATCGTTTTCTTTTGTTGCAAAGCCAACAGCCCAAACACCTTTTCTTGGGTATTCAATTAAAACAACACTTTTTTTATTATCATCTTTTTTTGAAAATGTTTCAGTCATTTGAACTATAGCGGAATAAACTGTTCTTAAAAAAGGTATTCTTTTAAATAAGTCGTCTATTAGTTTTAATATTCTTTTACCTAAAAAAGATAACGAAAGACCACCAACAAAGGTAATAAAAACAATTGATATTAATATTTCTATACCTGGAATTTCAAAAGGTAGATAATTATTTGGATTAATATTTTTAGGTAAAATCTTTGAAGATATGCCTATTAAAATTTTACTTAAATATAAAGTAAAACCTATAGGTATTAAAACAACAACACCAGCAATAAAATAGTTTCTAAGTATTAGGGAGATAGATCTTCTTTTTTTACTCATTTAATAGTTAATTATAGCTTGAATAAACAACAAAACTAATTGCAATTATAAAAAGTACAGCTAGAATTTTATTATTAAGATTCATAATAACATATTAACAATTATATTATAAATGGATAGAAGAAAATTTTTAACTTATGCTGGTTGTGGTTGTTGTAGTTTCATTTTGAATTCTTGTACTACTGCTCCAATTACTGAAAGAAAACAACTAAAATTAATACCTGAATCAAAACTAAATGCGCAAGCAGCTCAAGTATACGAGCAAGTAAAAGAAAAAGAAAAGTTGAGCGATGATACAGCTAAACTTAATGAGATTAAAGAAATTGGAAGAAAAATGGAAAATTCGATTAGTGAATATTTTTACATTTCAAAATTAGATGATCCAACTGTGAATTTTGACTGGGAATATATATTGATTGATAACAAAAAAATTAGAAATGCATGGTGCATGCCAGGTGGAAAGATAGCTGTTTACACTGGAATGCTAGAAGTTACCAAGAACAATGACGGCCTTGCAGCTGTAATGGGTCACGAGATAGCTCATGCTGTTGCAAAACACTCTGTAGAAAGAGCTAGCAGAGGAATGCTTTTAAATACTGGAACCAGAGTAATTGATATATTTAGTGGTGGTATTCTTTCAGATATTAATAGAACAACAGGAATGGATACAGTTGGGCTATTATCTCAATTAGGAATTATGAATCCTTTTAACAGAAAACAAGAAAGTGAAGCTGATTACTTAGGAATGATTTTTTCATCCTTATCTGGTTATGACATTAGAGAAACTAGAAAAATTTGGGAGAGAATGAAAGAATATAATAAAGGTAAAGAAACCCCAGAATTTATGAGCACGCATCCATCATCTGATACTAGAATAAAAAATATTGATGAATGGGTTAATGAAATAATTATTGATTACCCACCTATTGCATTATAATAAGTGGTGAGCCGTGCTGGGCTCGAACCAGCGACCCATTCCTTAAAAGGGAATTGCTCTACCAACTGAGCTAACGGCCCACAAATCAAAAACGATTGAAGTTTATATACAGATTTATTTCTATATATCAAATGTCAATTTAGACAAATTTTTTAAATAATTACAACTTATCAATGTATTTATCATGAAATTCATCAAAAGTACCATTTTCGATATTTTCTCTTATTGCTTTCATTAATTCTTGATAAAAATTAATATTATGAAGTGTTAGAAGCATTGAAGCTAAGATTTCATTAGTATTAAATAAATGATTTAGGTAATTTTTACTGTACTTATTTAAATCAAAATTTTTACAATTTTCATCTAACGGCGAGTTGTCTGATTGATACTTATTGTTCTTAATATTTACTCTACCATTCCAAGTAAATGCCAAACCAGTTCTACCTGATCTTGATGGTAACACACAATCAAACATATCAATACCTCTTTTTACTGCACCTAAAATATCTGAAGGAGTTCCTACACCCATCAAATAATGGGGTTTATTTTCGGGAAGATAATCTTTGACACCATCTAATACATCAAACATTTCTTTTTGAGTTTCCCCCACAGCTAATCCACCCATCGCATAACCATCAAAATCTATCTTTTCTAATTCTTTCAAAGATTTTAATCTTAGATCATTGAACAAACCTCCTTGCACAATACCAAATAAAGCTTTATGTGGATTTTTACCAAATGCATTTTTTGATCTCTCTGCCCAATGCAATGATAACTCCATAGATTTTTTAATAATGTTGTAATCTGTTGTTTTTTTTGGACATTCATCCATAATCATTACAATATCTGAGTTAAGACCTAGTTGTATTCTGATACTTTCTTCAGGACTCAAATAATATTTTTTTCCATCTACATGAGAATTAAAAATTGCTCCTTTTTCTCTATCTATTTTATTTAGTTTAGACAAAGACATAACTTGAAAACCTCCAGAGTCAGTCAATATAGGTAAATCACAATTCATGAATTCATGTAACCCTCCTGCTGATTGAATACGTTCAACTCCAGGTCTGATCATTAAATGATAAGTGTTTGATAAAATTATATCTGAACCAGTTTTTTTTATATCGTCTATAAAGCAAGCTTTAACTGTCGCTTGTGTTCCAACAGGCATAAATGCAGGTGTTCTAATATTGCCTCTGTGAGTTTCGATTACACCTTGTCTTGCGTATTTATCTTTATTTAATAATTTGAAGGCAAAGTTCTTTAATGCCATCTAAGAAATTTTTCTTATAAAGATTTAAAACTTATAATTTTATCTGGATTGTCAACAGCACCATTGTTGTTACTATCACCTCTTTTGATACTATCTACATGTTCCATACCTTCTATAACTTTCCCAAAAACAGTATACTGATTATCTAAAAAAGGTGCTGGTTTAAAACAAATAAAAAATTGACTATTTGCACTATTTGGATCTTGCGATCTTGCCATTGATAAAGTTCCTCGATCGTGAGGTAAATTATTGAACTCTTGATTTAAATCAGGCAAATCAGAACCACCCATACCTGCTCTTCTTAAATCATAATTATCATTTGAAGAATTGCCAAATTGAACATCGCCAGTTTGTGCCATAAAGCCATCTATGACCCTATGAAATACTACGCCATCATATTTACCACTATCTGCTAATTCTTTAATTCTTTTTACATGATTGGGGGCAACATCTGGAAATAGTTCAATTTTTACATCTCCATCTTTTAATTTTAAAATCATTATATTCTCCTCAGCTATTGATTGGTTGATTGTTAAAAAAAATAAAATAAATAAATTAATTAAAAATTTTTTCATAATTTTTCTTTTAAAGATTTTATTGTACTTTTGGTAGTAAATTTTCCAATATTACCATTTAATTTTACAATTTCTTTTACAAATCTAGATGAAATAATTTGGTTTTCTACGTCAGACATTAAAAACAAGGTTTCAATGTTTGAATCTAGTTTTCTATTCATACCTGCTAATTGGAATTCATATTCAAAATCTGAAACGGCTCTTAATCCTCTTAGTATTATGTTCGACTTATATCTTTTGCATAAATCGGTAGTTAATGATGTAAATGAAACAACAATAATTTTATTTTTATTTAGTTTAAGGTCTTTGAATAATGCGTTTTTTACAATATTAATTCTTTCTTCGGAATTGAATAAGTAAGATTTGTTTTGTACATCTGATACACCGACTACAATCTTGTCAAAAAGCTTTAAACCTTTTTTTATAACATCAATATGACCAAAGGTAATTGGATCAAAAGTTCCAGGATAAATAGCGGTTTTTGACATTAAACTAGGTTATCATCTATTTTAGTTGCTGAAACAACTTTTTCATCACCAGATAATTTAATAATCCTAACACCTTGTGTATTTCTTCCAGCTGTTCTTATTTCTTTTACTGCAACTCTAATAACTCTACCTTTGTTAGTAGAAATAATAATATCATCACCTTCAAAAACTGGAAATGATGATGATACATTTCCATTTCTAGCTGAATTTATAATACCTATAATTCCTTTTCCACCTCTATTAGTCACTCGGTAATCATTGTGAGAGGTTTTCTTACCATATCCATTTTCAGTTATTGATAATATAAATTTTTCTTTTGCTATAATTTCAGATTTTTCTGTAGATGATTTTTTTCCATTTTTACTTAATTTATCGTTTTGAATTATTGATAATGAAACAATTTGATCATCTTTTCCAAGTTCAATACCTTTTATTCCTTTAGATGATCTACCTTTAAATACTCTTAGTTTTTTTGTCTCAAATCTGATGCATTTACCAAGTTTAGTACTTAAAATAGCATCTTGATCATCTCGACATATTTTAACACCTACAATTTTATCATTAGGGTCAAGTTTCATAGCAATCTTACCTGCTGCATTAATTGAAGAAAAGTCTTCAAGACTATTTTTTCTTACTTTACCTTGGGATGTAGCAAAAATTATCATTAAATCTTTGGAGTCTGCATCATCCTCAGGGTAAGGCATGATTGAACTTATAGATTGATGGTTTTTTAACGGTAAAATATTAAATAATGATTTGCCTTTTGATACAGATGAGCCTTCAGGAATTTTCCAAGCTTTCACTTTATAAACCAAGCCTTCAGTAGAAAAAAATAAAACAGATGTGTGAGTATTTACGGATAAAGTTTGAACTACGGAATCTTCTTGTCTAGTTGTTATTCCAGTCTTTCCTTTCCCCCCTCTTTTCTGTTGTTTCACATTGTTTAAAGAACCTCTTTTAATATAGCCTTGCAATGTTACAGTTATGATTACTGCTTCTTTTTGAATTGTTTCTTCTATATCGTAATTTAATACAGCATCAATAATATTTGTTCTTCTTTTAACTGAGAACTTTTCTTTTATATTTTTTAGTTCTTCACTTATAACTCTTAATAATTCTTTTTTTGATGAGATAATTTTTTTATATTTAGCAATTAGCTCTGCAAGCTTTTTAATTTCAACTTCAATTTCATTAATACCTAAAGCGGTAAGTTTTTGTAATCTTAATTCCAATATAGCAACAACTTGTGGCTCAGATAAACTGTATAATCCTTTAGATTTTTTACTTTCAACTAAAGAAATAAGTTTTTGAGATTTGTTAATTTTCCATTTTGTATTTAATATAGCTTTTTTGGCATCATCCGGTGTTTTTGAAGATCTAATAATTTTTATAATTTTATCTAAGTTTTCAACTGATACAGAGAGACCGATAAGTATATGCGCTCTCTCTTCCGCTTTTTGAAGATCAAATTTTGTTTTCTTTATTACAACATCTTCTCTAAATGATAAAAAATTAGTTAGGAAATCTTTGAGGTTACAGGTTTGCGGTTTACCTTCCACAATAGCCAATGTATTAAAACCGAATGAGCTTTCTATTTGAGTATTTTTATATAATTGTCTTTTTACAGTTTCAGGTTCAACACCATTTCTTAAATCTATAGCAACTCTTATACCTTCTCTACTAGACTCATCTCTTATATCTTTGATACCTTCAATTTTTTTTTCTCTTACCAATTGAGCTATTCTCTCATTTAAAACTGATTTATTTACTTGATATGGAATAGATGTAATTACAAGTCTTTCTCTTCCATTTTTCATTTGTTCAATTGAGATTTGACCTCTTACTTTAAAGGATCCTCTTCCCTTGCTGTAACCTTGCTTGATTATGTCTTTGCCTATAATCACTCCACCTGTAGGAAAATCTGGTCCAGGGATATGTTTCATTAATTGTTTTACTGTAATATCTTTATTTTCAATTAAAGCTAAAGTTCCATCTATTATTTCACCAAGATTATGTGGTGGAATACTTGTGGCCATACCAACTGCAATACCACCTGCACCATTAACTAATAAGTTTGGATATTGAGAAGGTAAAACTGTTGGTTCTTTTTCAGTTTCATCATAATTACTTTTAAATGAGATTGTATTTTTTTCTATGTCATCAAGCAAAAATTGAGCAACTTTTGAGAGTCTTGTTTCTGTATATCTCATAGCAGCTGCTGGATCTCCATCAATTGATCCAAAATTACCCTGACCTTCAACTAAAGGTAAACTCATAGAAAAATCTTGAACCATTCTTACTAAAGCATCATAAACAGATTGATCACCATGAGGGTGGTATTTACCTATAACATCCCCGACTATTCTTGCAGATTTTCTAAATTGCTTAGACCAATCATACCCACCTTTATACATTGCATACAGAATTCTTCTATGAACCGGCTTTAATCCATCTCTAATATCGGGAAGAGCTCTAGAAACAATTACACTCATTGCATAAGATAAATATGATGAGCTCATCTCATCATGCATAGAGATCAGTTTTATATTATTGTCTTTTGGTAATTCTGTTTTTTGCATTACTTAATTAAAATGGAATATCATCATCCATTTCATTTGATACTTGTGAATTGTCAGACATATCATTTGAAACTTGAGACATTGAGTCATTTTGAATACCGCCAGACCCACTTCCACCACCTAACATTGTGAGTGAAGAATTATAACCTTGAATTACAATTTCAGTAGAATATTTATCTTGTCCAGACTGTTCATCTTTCCATTTTCGAGTTGTTAGTTGTCCTTCTACATAAATTTGAGCACCCTTTTTCAAATATTGTTGAACTACATTTACTAAACCTTCATTAAATACAACTACACGGTGCCATTCTGTTTTTTCTTTTTTTTCACCTGTATTTTTGTCTTTCCAACTTTGACTTGTTGCCAAACTTAATCTAGCAACACTTTTACCATTAACCATTTGTTTGATTTCTGGGTCTGCGCCTAAACGACCAATTAATAATACTTTATTTAAACTTCCTGCCATAATATTTTAATATTTGTTAATTAAATTAAATAGATTTATATCACACTTTACTCTGAATAATAATTTTATTAGACAAAGCAACAAAAATTTATGATCAAAAAGATACTTATTAAGGGGGCAAAAGAACATAATTTAAAAAATGTTTCCCTTGAAATTCCAAAAGATAAATTTGTGGTAATAACAGGGTTATCTGGATCAGGAAAATCTTCATTAGCATTCGATACAATTTATGCCGAAGGGCAAAGAAGATATGTTGAAAGTCTTTCTGCATACGCAAGACAATTTTTAGATAAAATGAAAAAACCTAATGTAGATCTTATTGAGGGTTTAAGTCCTGCAATATCAATTGAACAAAAAAATACTTCTAAAAATCCAAGATCAACTGTTGCTACTGTAACTGAAATTTATGATTATATGCGTGTCTTATATGCAAGAGCTGGTATTCCCTACTCCCCTTTTACAGGTAAGCCAATTACATCTCAAACTATTTCCCAAATAGTAGACAAAATTAAAGAGCTACCAAAAAAATCTACAATATATTTATATGCTCCTGTCGTTAGAGGTAGAAAAGGAGAATATAAAAAAGAAATTCAAAGTTATAAAAGAAGAGGATTTAGAAAGATTAAAATTGATAATGTCTTATACGATATTGATCAATCTCCTGAATTAAATAAAAAAGTTAAACATGATATTTCAATTTTAGTTGATAGAATTGTATTAAATTCTTCATTAGGAAATAGATTAGCAGAAAGTATTGAAACAGCAGTAAATCTTGCAAATGGTTTATTATTTGTTGAATATGAAGATGAAACACTTCCTAAAAAATTTAGAAAAATAGAAAGCTTAATCTTTTCAACAAAATTTGCTTGTCCTGAAAGTGGTTTTACAATTGAAGAAATAGAACCAAGATTATTTTCATTCAATAGTCCATTTGGAGCATGTGAAGAATGTGAAGGTATAGGTGTAAAATTAAACGTAGATCCAAATCTTGTAATTCCAAATGATAAAAAAAGTATAGCTGATGGCGCTATTGAACCTTGGGCTAAAACAACAACAATGTATTACGCTCAAACTCTAGCTTCTTTGGCTAAACATTATGGTTTTTCATTAGAAGATAAGTGGAACAAAATACCCAAAAAAATCAGAGATGTTATTTTATATGGATCTGATGATGAGGAAATAAAGTTTAATTATGATGATGGGTATGAAAAATACTCACATAAAAAAACATTTGAAGGAGTAATTAACAACCTTGAACGACGTTATCTAGAAACAGATAGCGATTGGAAAAGAGAGGAAATCGCTCAATATCAATCAGATACAAAATGTGAAAGATGTAATGGACACAGGTTAAAGGATGAAGCTTTGTGTGTAAAAATTGATAATCTACATATAAGTGAAGTAACTGAAAAATCTATAAGTGATGCTGCTAAATGGTTTAATGACTTAGAGAAAACATTAGACAAAAGACAATTAAAAATTGCTGAACATATTCTTAAAGAAATTAATGAAAGACTAAAATTTTTATTAAATGTTGGTTTAGATTATTTAACACTATCAAGAGAGTCCAGCACTCTTTCTGGTGGTGAAGCTCAAAGAATCAGATTGGCATCACAAATTGGTTCCGGTTTAACTGGAGTACTTTATGTTTTAGATGAACCATCTATAGGTCTTCATCAAAAAGATAATGTTAAATTGATTAGTGCTTTAAAAAGATTAAGAGATCTAGGTAATACAGTTATTGTTGTTGAGCATGATACTGAGACAATGGAAAATGCTGATCACATTATTGATTTAGGTCCTGAAGCTGGAAGTAAAGGTGGTGAAGTTATTGCCCAAGGTACAATAAAAGAAATTACTGCTAACAAAGAAAGTATAACTGGAAAATATTTATCAAACAAATTTAGAATAGATGTTCCTAAAAAAAGAAGGCTTGCAAAAAACGGAAGGTTTTTAGAAATTACTGGTGCATCAGGTAACAACCTCAACAATGTAAATCTAAAAATACCACTAGGTAGTCTTACTTGCGTAACTGGAGTTTCAGGTAGTGGTAAATCAACACTAGTTTTACAAACATTATACAATGCTCTCAACCTTGCTTTAAATAATAACAAATCAAGAAAGATTCCAAAACCTTTCAAAGGATTTAAAGGTACTGAACTAGTTGATAAAATAATTGATATTGATCAATCACCTATTGGTAGAACTCCAAGATCAAATCCCGCTACCTATACTGGAGCATTTGGTCCAATAAGAGATTGGTTTACAGCTTTACCTGAGTCTAAATCAAGAGGATACAAGCCTGGAAGATTTTCATTTAATGTTAAAGGTGGAAGATGTGAGGCTTGTGAAGGTGATGGTGTTATTACTTATGAAATGCACTTCTTACCAGATGTATATATTCAATGTGATGAATGTAAAGGAACACGATACAATAGAGAAACTCTTGAAATAAAATTTAAAGATAAAAGTATTGCAGAGGTGTTGAATATGACTGTTGATGAAGGATGTGAGTATTTTGAAAATATTTCAAATATAAAATCAAAACTTTTAACTCTAAAAAAAGTAGGTTTAGGCTATATAAAAATAGGACAACAGGCCACTACTCTATCTGGAGGAGAGGCTCAAAGAATAAAACTTGCTAAAGAACTTTCAAAAAGATCTACTGGGAGAACAATGTATATTCTTGACGAACCGACAACAGGGTTACATCAACATGATATTAAAAAATTATTGGAAATTCTTCACACATTTGTTGCTTTAGGTAATTCGGTCGTAGTAATTGAGCACAATTTAGATGTTATCAAAACTGCTGATTATATAGTGGATATGGGTCCTGAAGGTGGTGTAAAAGGCGGTCAAATTATAGCTGAAGGTAAACCTGAAGAAATCGTTAAAGTTAAAGAGAGTTATACAGGCAAATTTTTAAAGCCCCTTTTAAACTAATTAATCTTAATTTTTTATGATTTTTAGTGTATAAATTTAAGAATCATGACTAATTTATTATCCTCATTATCAAAAACAATTCATGCCTCTCTTGCTATAGCTATCATATTATTCATTGGTTTATTTATGCAAAATGATGGTTTTGCTTTTGATAGAGCGTTTTGGAGCTGGATAGCTAGATATGTACATGTGGTTGTTGGAATAATGTGGATCGGTTTATTATGGTATTTCAATTTTGTTCAAATACCAAATATGGCCAAAATTCCAGATGAACAAAAACCAGCTATTGGAAAAGTAATAGCACCTGCTGCCCTTTTTTATTTTAGATGGGCTGCAGCATTTACAGTTATTTCAGGTTTAATTTTAGCTGGATTAAATGGTTATCTTCATGATGCAATGACTTTAAGTATTGGATCTGGTATTCCAAAACATACTGCTATTGGAATTGGAATGTGGTTAGGTCTTGTTATGGCATTCAATGTTTGGTTTGTTATTTGGCCAAATCAAAAAAGAGCTTTAGGAATAGTTGAGTGTGATCCTGAATTAAAAGCAAAATCAGCTAAAACTGCAATGTTGTTCTCAAGAACAAACACATTACTATCTTTACCAATGTTGTTAACAATGGTAGCAGCGCAAAATTTATATTAAATTAATCTTTATCTTCTCTAAGAACTGTCTTTTGAGTTACATTCAATCTAACTAAAACAGTATTTGCTATATATATTGACGAATAAGTTCCAAAGACAACACCTAAAATCATAGCTAATGAAAAGCCTTTTAATATTTCTCCACCAAAAAAATATATAGCTAACAAAGCTAATAAGGTAGTTACTGATGTGATTACTGTTCTTGAAAGCGTTTCGTTTATTGAGATATTTGTTAATTCAAATATTTTTATATCTGAATATTTTCGTAAATTTTCTCTTACTCTGTCGTAAATTACTACAGTGTCGTTCATGGAGTAACCAACTATAGTCAAAACAGCTGCGATTATTGAGAGATTTATTTCTAAACTGAATAATGAAAAAAAACCAAGTGTTACAAAAACATCATGAAACAAAGCAAATATGGCTCCTAAACTAAATTGCCATTCAAATCTAATCCATATGTAAAATAACATTACAGCTAAAGCAACTGATATAGCTATAATTCCTGATCTTAATAATTCACTACTGACTTTAGGACCAACATTTTCTACTCTTCTAAAATTAAATGTATTACCAAATGAATTTTCTAAATTATTTTTTATCTCTTCAATAATATTTTTCTTTGTATTATTCTCAAATTTTATTAAAAAATCAGTTTCATTACCAAAATTTTTAACCGATACATCACCAAGATCCATATTATTCAAAGAGTCTCTAAGTGAAGAAATATTTATTTTTTTATCTGCAGCTCTTAATTCAATTAATGTTCCACCTTTAAAATCAATACCAAAATTTAATCCTTTAAATACTAACAATAAGATAGACGAAACAACTAAAATTACTGAAACTATATTGAACAGATTATAATACTTATTAAATGATATCATTTTATTAATGTCTCTTTATCTTTATTTTTTGATACATATAAACTAGTTAGCAATCTGGCGATGAAATACACAGAAAATAAAGTCGTAAATATTCCAACACCTAAAGTTATTGAAAAACCTTTAATAGGACCTGAGCCCATAAAAAATAATATTACAGCCGCAAGTAAGGTTGTTATATTAGCATCAATAATTGCAGTTCTCGATTTTGTATAACCACTATCAAATGCAATTATATTATTTTTTTCATTTTTTAATTCTTCTTTTATCCTTTCAAAAATAAGCACGTTCGCATCTACAGCCATACCCACGGTTAATATAATACCAGCAATACCAGGTAAAGTTAATGTTGCTTCAAATAAAGTTAAAACACCCATTAAAATTACTAGATTAAGTATCAATGTAATATTAGTAATTAAACCAAACACTCGATATTTTACGAACATAAAAACTAGAACTAATATTGACCCTATAATTAATGCAAACATACCAGCATCTATAGAATCTTGACCTAAATCAGGACCTACAGTTCGTTCTTCAATAATATTCATTGGAGCAGGTAAAGCACCAGATCTTAATAATAATGCTAAATCTGTAGCTGATTGAAATGTGAAGCCCCCACTTATTTGACCATTTCCGCTGACAATTGCATCTTGAATCACAGGAGCACTTATAATTTTACCATCTAATATAATTGCTAACTGCTTACCAATACCTTTAGAAGTTGCTTTACCAAATCTTTTTGCACCAACTCTATCTAATGTAAATGAAACGACTGTTTCGTTAGTTTGAGTATCCATTCTTGGTTGTGCATCTAATAAATTTTCACCACTTAAAATAATTCTTTTACTAACGAGAACTTCTTCAGAACTATTTTCATAAACAAGTTTTTCCACACCAAATGTTTCTGAGTCATTTTGTGTAACAAATCTGAAAGTTAAGTTAGCTGTTTTACCTAATAAAGATTTTATTCTCATTGGATCATCAAGACCAGGTAACTCAACTAAAATTCTATTGTTGCCTCTTTTTAAAATGTTTGGTTCATTTGTGCCTATTTCATCTATACGTCTTCTAACAATTTCGATTGCTTGATCTTGTGATGAGGTTTTTAATTCAATTAAACCTTGCTTAGAGAATGATAATTTTAATCTACTGATTTCATCAATTATATCTAATTGATGTGATTTAAATCTTGGATAGTAAGGATTAATTTCACTTTCCTCATTTTTAAAAGAAGCTATAATTTTTTCTTTATCTAAATCATCAACTTTAAAATAAATGCTTTCTTCTTCTATTGAGATATCAAATAAATTTATATTATTATCTTTGAAATAACTTCTTATTGTTGTCGTTAAATTTTGAAGTTTCTGTTGAACTACAGGTTTATTATCAATTTCTAACAATAAATAAGACCCACCTTGCAAGTCTAAACCTAAGTTTATTTTTTTATTAATAGTTTGATTAGAAAAACTTATAAAATTTGAAGATAATATAAAAATAAATACTAATATAAAAATTAATATAGATACAATTCTAGATTTAGAAAAATATAACACTTAATATGAATTAAATTATTTTTTAACTTCTGGTGTACCCACTAAAGACTGAATTCCAGTAGCCTTAATAATTTCAACTTTAACATTTTCAGCTATCTCAACTTCAACTCTTTCATTATCAATAACTCTTTCAATAGTTCCTGTTATTCCTCCAGAAGTAATAACTTTGTCACCCTTTTTTAAGTTTTCAACCATAGCCTTATGTTCTTTAACTTTTTTTTGCTGTGGTCTGATAAGAAAAAAGTAAAAAATTACAAATATTAAAATTAATGGTATAAATTGACCTATTCCTGAACCTTCCATAATTCTCCTTTAAATGATGATGATTTTTATACTATCTAATTAATGAAAACAACTTTAATTGGAAGATATTTTGTCCATATTGTTCATATAGGGTCTAAGTACTTTAGGAATTACAATTGAACCATCTTTTTGTTGGTAATTTTCCATTATAGCTATCATAGTTCTACCAACAGCTAAACCACTACCATTTAAAGTGCCTACATATAAAGTTTCTTTTTTATCATTTTTGTATCTAGATTTCATTCGATTAGCCTGAAATGTTGAGCATGATGAACAAGAAGAAATTTCTCTATATTTATTTTCAGAGGGCAACCATACTTCGATGTCGTATGTTTTTTCTGCACTAAAACCCATATCGCCGGTACATAAAATAACTTTTCTATATGGAAGTTCTAACTGATCTAAAATATCAGTTGCACAATTAGTCATACGCTCTAATTCCTCTAAACAATTTTGATTTTCAACTATGCTTACCATTTCAACTTTATAAAATTGATGTTGTCTAATCATTCCTTTTGTATCTTTGCCGTAGCTACCAGCTTCTTTACGAAAACATGGTGTTGCAGCTACTAATCTCATTGGTAAATTTGATTTATTTATAATTTGGTTTTTAACTATATTAGTTAAAATAACTTCAGCTGTTGGTATTAAAAATTTTCTATCTGACCCCTCTTCCATTTTTAATTCAAATTGATCATTTTCAAACTTAGGTAATTGACCGGTGCCATACATTGTGTTTGCTGATGCCATTAAAGGAGGTGATATTTCTTGATAAGAATTTTTATGTATATGAGTATCTAGCATGAAATTAGTAATGGCTCTTTCCATTAATGCTAACTTATCTTTAACAAATACAAATCTAGCACCAGTTGTTTTAGTAGCTAAATCAAAATCTAACATGCCTAGTTTTTCACCTAATTCATAATGAGAAATGGGTTTAAAATCGAATTCAGGAATTTTACCTGATTTTGAAACCTCTACATTTTCATTCTCATCTTTTCCTAAAGGTACATCTGCGTGTGGAATATTTGGGATAGAAGATAAAATTGTCTCTAATTTATTTTTAATTTCAGATTGCTTTTCTGAGTATTTGTCAATTTCTGATGAAATTTCTTTTGATCTTTTGAACAAATTTTGATCTTTTGATTTTGAAATTTCTTTTTTTTCTTGCTCAAGTGTTTCTTTTTTTTGAATTAATTCTCTATTTTCCTCATCAAGTTTTTTTATTTCATTTATATCAATATCAAAAAATCTTTTTTTTAAACTTTCTTCAAAAAATTGTAAGTCTTTTCTAATATCTTTAATATTATGCATCAGCTTCTTCTTGTTCTAATTTTTTTTTCTCAATTAAATTTACAGAAAATATTGATAACTCATACAATATTAATAATGGTATTGCTAATCCGATTTGAGTTATAGGGTCAGGAGGTGTTAATATTGCTGCTGCTGCAAAAATTATAACAACAACATATTTTCTTCTAGTTCTTAAAAAATCAGAATCTACAATGCCAATTCTTGCTAATAAACTTAAAACAACAGGTAACTGAAAACTAATTCCAAATGCAAAAATTAATTTCATTACTAAAGATAAATATTCGTTAACTTTAGCTTCAAGTTGAATTGGCAAATTAGTAGAGGCACCTGTACTTTCAAAAGATAAAAAGAACTTAATAGCTAAAGGCATAATTAAATAATAAACAAGCATGCCACCTAAAAAAAATAATATTGGTGTTAGTATTAAATATGGCATAATTGCTTTTTTTTCATGTTTATAAAGACCTGGCGCAACAAATTTCCAAATCTGCATTAATATGTATGGACATGTAACAAAAAAAGCTGTGAAAAAAGAAACTTTTAAATAAGTAAGAAAAGTTTCTTGTAGAGCGGTAAAAATCAATCTTCTATTTGAATTATCATCTTTAACAGCTTGTGCAAATGGATCAACGAGAAAACCATAAATATACTCTGAAAAGAAATAACAAATTACAAAAAATATAATTAAAAAAATAAAACTATGGATTAGCCTTTGTCTTAATTCGGCTAAATGACTTACAAAACCACCTTCAAATTTATCTTCACTCATCTTTTTTTATTTTTTCATCTTTATCTTTTTTGTCAGTCTCATCTGGCTCAATATTTATATTTGAAACTTCATCTTGAATATTATTAATATATCTTTTTGTTGAGCCGATCCATGATCCAACTTTTTTCAACATTATAGGAAAGTCTTTGGGTCCAAGAACAATTATAGCTAGGGCAACTACTATTAAAATCTCAAACCAACCGATAGTAGGCATGCGATTTAATCTTTATTGTTGGAGTCTTGGTTATTACTGTTTTGATTATTATCAGAAATGTTTTTAGGCTCATTATCATCTACATCTGATGCCATACCTTTTTTGAAACTTTTAATTCCTTTAGCTACATCGCCCATTAAGCTTGAAATTTTACCTCTTCCAAAAAGAAGAACTACTAAGATAACTATAATAACTATTTGCCAAATTCCGATACTCATAAAATGTTTATAGCCTTTTTATAGTTAAAATAAAAGTATCAATTTTCATCTTCCTCTTTCTTAAGAGTACTGTTGAGCATTTCGTCAATATTTGAGTAGATATCTTCTTTTTTTTCATCTTGTTTTTCTTTGTAGAATTTTCCTGTACCGAAAATTGCATTATCTACACTTGATGTATCTATTAATCCCGCAGCACCTAATTCATCAACAGTAGGTAAATCAGATAATTTTTGAAGGTTGAAATGACTCAAAAAATCATCAGTTGTAACGTATTGAATTGGTTTTCCTGGAACATCTTTTCTGCCACCAGGTTTAACCCAATTTAACTCCATAAGTATTTCAAGTGTATTAGTACCAAAAGCAACACCCCTGATTTCTTCTATTTCTGCTCTTGTAACAGGTTGATGATAAACAATTATTGCCAATGTTTCTATCGCAGCTTTTGATAATTTTTTTTCTACAGTTTTTTCTTTGGACATTAAACTCGATAAATTTTGTGCAGTTCTAAATGACCATTTTTTAGAAATACAAACTAGATTTATTCCTTTCGAAGAGTACTCATCTTGTAATTTTTCCAAGGTTTTTTTTACATTACCTTTACTAGAAACTTTATTTTCAATTGTTTCTAAATCTAATGGTTCTGCTGCTGCAAAAATAATAGCTTCAATTTCTCTTTCCAAGTTAGATCTTTTAGATGGAAATTTAACTACATTATCTTTTTTTTCTAATTTTTCTTTTTTCATCTGTTTTCTTTAATATAAATTTTCTCAAATAAATCTTCTTGTTTGATTGATAAATTTCCTTCTTTAACTAGTTCCAATGATCCTGCAAATATTCCAGCTTTACCAGTTCTTTTAAAATTTTTACCATCTTTAAAATTCTTTGGAATTAATTCTTCTAAATCTTTCCAATCTAAAAGTTTTCCAAAAAATTCTTTAATTCTTTTTATACCATCTTCAGTAGTATAAACAGGCAATTTAGGAATATTCATTCTTTGAAAATCTTTTGTCATAATTATGTTTGCATAAGTTTTCAAAATTTCAAACAAATTAAGTTTATATTCAGAATTATAAATTGATCTTATATTTGCTTTCATTCCTCTTGTTCTAATTTCTCTTCCTAATCTTTTTCTTTTTAACATTTGATCAGACAAAAGTCTGATTAATTCTAATTTTTTTAATTGTAATTTTAATTTTTCAGCCACCTCTTGAACTTTAAATTCCTCTTCAGGTGTGCCTGGTAATAGTAATTTAGATTTAAGATATGCAAGCCAAGTAGCCATTAATAAATATTCAGAGGCAATTTCTAAATTTAAATTAGAATTTTCTTTAATGTAAACATTAAATTGATCAGCTAATTTTGTTATAGAGATTTGTTCTAAATCAACTTTCTGTGCTTTTGCAAGATCAAGTAAAACTTCAAGAGAACCTTGATAGTTACTGATATCAACATTGAAAAGATCTGAATCAACTTCGCTCATTAAAATATCTTATCTTAAAATCTTATAAAATTCTGAAGTTTTTTGAATTATAAAACTATTTACTAATGGCGAGTTTGACGCAACTGTTATCATTTCATTTATTTTACCATTGCAATGAAGAGCAATATTACAACCTGAGCTGAATGTTTTGATAGTATTAAATTTTAAATCTTTTTTTAAACTTTTCATTGATAAATCATCAGAAATCAAAATTTTTTTAAAGCCAATTTTATTTCTGATAAGTTTAATAACTTTTTCTGAGTGTGTTGCTGTATTAAATTTATCAATATCATCATAAATCACATGTGCTGTCATAGCAAAAAAACTTTTCTTATTTCTAAATGGCGAAAAATCACTAGTTATTAGTTTAGATAATTTTTTCTTAACTGTTGGTGTAAAAAGGTGGCTATCAACTTTGGCTTCACCATGACCTGGTATATGTTTTATTACAGTTCCTATTGAATTATTATGAAAATATTTAATACAAAGATCACCTATTTCTGAAACAATTTTAGGTTCTTTTGAAAAAGATCTATCTCCTATTATATTACTAGAACCTTTAATTCTAATATCTAAAACTGGTAATGTGTTAATATTTGCTCCAATTAGTTTTAATAGATGAGATATTTGATCAACAAACATTTTATATATTATATTAAATCTAAACTTATCTTTTTTATACAAATCTCCAAAATATTCAGATGTAAATGTATTAAATGACATAATATTATTTAATCTATTCACTCTGCCACCTTCTTGATCAATTAAAATTGGATAATTGTTATCTCTAAAAATCTTTTTTATATGGTCAGTTAGTTTTTTTGTTTGTGGTATATCTTTTATATTCCTTGAAAAAAGAATAATACCCCATGGTTTATATTTTTTTAAGAATTTTATTTCAGATGAATTAAGTTTAAATGATTTAATACCTGTTATAAAAGCTCTTCTAGTCTTTATCATCATCTAATAATTTCCAAAAATTAAATTTCTTTTTTTTTTTTGTATTTTGCTTAACATATTCGACGACATTGTTTGTATCACTCTCTAATACAGGAAGTTTAGACGAATAATTTTCTATTTTATTATTAATGTTATTTAAAGATCTGTAAGATTTTTTTTTAAATTCATCTGAAAAATAATATTTACCTGTAAAAAAAAGAAATAAAAAAGTTATAATTGTAAAAATTAAATATTTTATTTCTTTCAGCATTACATTTTCTCAGGTGTTGAAACTCCCACAACTCCCATTCCAGATTTTATCAAATTTGAAATAACCTTTAAAAAAACTAATTTTTCATCAGATATTTCTTTATTTTCATTAATGAATCTTTTTTCTGGATTATCTTTACCTAAATTCCAGTATGAATGAAATTCAGATGAAAGTTCATATAAATAACTAGGCACCCTATGAGGTTCAAGCTTCTTACATGAAGTATCAATACATTTTGGCCATTCAGAAATTTTCTTTAATATTTTTATTTCTTCTTTTGAATATTTAAAATCAAAATTTTTTATATTTAAATCTTGATTGATATCTTTACCTATGTGCCGAAATACAGATGAAATTCTAGCATATGCATATTGCACATAGTATAGGGGATTATCTTTTGATTTTTCAATTACGTTATCGAAATCAAAATCTAACTCAACATCACTACTTCTGTTTAACATAATAAATCTAGTAGCATCTTTACCAACTTCATTAATTAAATCATCTACAGTAATATAATCCCCTTTTCGTTTTGACATCTTAAAAGGTTTGTTATCTTTAATTAATTTAACTAACTGGCTAACTTTACAAATTAATTTATTCTTAGAGTTTGAGAGCGCATCAACAGAAGAGGTAATTCTCTTAATATAACCAGCATGATCAGCACCAAGTATGTTGATTAAATAATCAAATTTTCTATCTAACTTATTTTTATGATAAGCAACATCACTAGCAAAATATGTCCATGATCCATCAGATTTTTGTAAAGCTCTATCCTTATCGTCTCCAAAATCTGTTGATTTAAAAAGTAACTGATCACGTTCCACCCAATTTTTATTATCTTCTCCTTCGGGGGCTTTGATTTTTCCTGTATAAACAAAGTTATTCTTAGTTAGATATTTAATGACATCTTGAACTTCATTATTTGCAACCAATTTTTTTTCACTTACAAAATTATCATGAATAATGCCAAGACTTTCTAAATTTTTCTTGATCAGTTTTAAAGCTTGTTCGATTGATAATTCAGTAAGCTTACTAGAAATTTTCTCATAATTTTTAAAATCTATATCTTTATTCTCAGATGAAATATTTTTTGCAAAATCAATTAAATAATCACCGGGATATAAATCCTCGTTATCAATTGGAAATTTTTCACTGAATAAAATTTCTCTAATTCTAAAATAAACAGACTTAGTAAAATTTATTATCTGATTTCCATAATCATTTACGTAATATTCTTTTGTTACTTTATGATTATTGAATAATAAAACATTAGAAATAACATCACCTAATATGGCACCTCTACAATGGCCTACATGTAATGGTCCTGTTGGGTTAGCAGATACAAATTCAACTAGATAATTATTTTTTTTTTCTTTTTCATTTTTCCCAAAAGATTTTGAATTTTCTAATATCTCTTTTGAAAAATTGGTCCAAAATTCACGTTTTAAATTGATATTAATAAATCCTGGCTTAACTACTTCAGCCTTTTCAATCATCTCGTCATTTTCAACTAAAGATTTGGATATTACGTTTCCAAGATCTATTGGAGATTTTTTGTTTGCTTTAGACAGTACCATTGCAACATTAGTAGAAATATCACAATCAAATTTTGCAGGTGGTATTTCTGCATTTATACCGTCTAAATTTTCGGGTAAAATAATTTCATTATTTTTTGACAAAGAACTCAGTACATCTTTAATTTTATCTAAATATAAATCAAAAATATTCATTTAAGACCTTTGTTTAAATTAATTGCATATCTGTCTGTCATACCAGAAATATAATCTGCTATTGCTCTGTATTTATTCTCAGAAAGTTGTTTTTTAGGAATATATTTAAGAGGTTTTTTTTTAATTTTATCAAATAAAATCTTAATAATTTTTTTTCCATTATTATTTTTTAGCAAAACATTTTTATTATCATACATATTTATTCTTAAAAAAAATCTGATTTCATCTAATGAGGATTGCATTGCATTTGAAAAATTAACAAGCATTTTGTCAGCCTTTTTGACATCATTTATTGTTTTAATTCTATCATTTTTAAGATTTTTTTGAGTATTCATTATTAAATCTTTGATCATTAAATCTATTGAGTCTCTTATAATTTGATAAATAGCAATTTTATAATTGGTCTTATTTATTTTATTTTTGTATTTTTTATAAATATCTTTAAAAAATTTAATTTCAATTAACTCTTCTAATTTGAATAAATTTGCTTTTATACCATCCTGGATATCATGATTATTATAAGCAATATCATCTGATATAGCTGAAATTTGAGCTTCTAAAGAAGGCTGATTTTTATAAGTAATCATATTTTTAAACGATCGAAGTCCAATTAATTGATTTACTAAATTAATATCTTTTGGAGGACCATTATGTTTTAATAAACCATCTAAAGTTTCAATTGTAAGATTTAAACCGTCAAACTTAAGATATTTATTTTCAAGAAACATAATAATTCTCAATGTTTGCAAGTTATGATCAAAACCACCATAATTTTCCATGCATTCACTTAATGCATCTTCACCAGCATGCCCAAAAGGTGTATGTCCTAGGTCATGAGCAAGACTTAAAGTTTCTGCTAAATCTTCATTCAATTTTAGATATTTTGAAATGGATCTTGCTATCTGAGCAACTTCAATTGAATGCGTAATTCTAGTTCTAAAATGATCGCCTTCCGTATTAACAAAAACCTGAGTTTTATGTTTTAATCTTCTAAATGAAGCACTATGAATAATTCTATCTCTATCCCTTTGAAATGGAGATCTGTATTTAGAAAGTGATTCTTTAAATAATCTCCCTTTACTTTTGAATTCCCCGATGTTTGAGTAATTTTTCATTCTTTAAATTTACAAATTTAGTATTATATTAGTAATAACAGTGTTCATTTATGATTAAAGAAATTAAATTTACTGATAAAGCGTTAAAACAAATAACTAATTTGTTATCAAAAAAAGATAAGGGAAGTTTTTTTAGAATCGCTATTAAAGGTGGTGGTTGCTCTGGTTTTCAATATGAATTCACTTTTGATCAGAGTAAAAATGAAGATGATTTTAATTATGAAAATATCTTAATTGATAAGACTTCTGCAGATTTGTTAAAAGGCTCAGAAGTAGATTATGTATCTGAATTAATTGGTGAACAGTTTAAAATTACTAACCCACAAACAAAATCTTCTTGTGGTTGTGGTGTTTCTTTTTCTCTTTAATGAAAATTTCATCTTGGAATGTCAATTCTGTCAGAGCTCGAATAGAAAATATAAAGAGTTATTTACTTAAATATAAGCCTGAAATTTTAATGATGCAGGAGATTAAAACTGAAGATGTTAATTTTCCTTATGATGATTTCGCTTCTATGGATTACGAGTGTCATGTTTTTGGACAGAAGAGTTATAATGGTGTTGCAATAATTTCAAAAAATAAGCTTTCGAATATTAGAACAGATTTAATTAAAGATAAATTAAAGCAATCAAGAATTATTTCTGCTGAACTTGAGTATAAAAAAAAGAAAATTCAGTTAATAAATATTTACACTCCAAATGGTAATCCAGTTGATACAGAAAAATATGAATATAAAAAAGATTGGATAAATCAACTAATCAAACAACTTAAGTCTTTAAGCAAAAAAAATTCAAATATTATTCTAGCTGGTGATTTTAATATAATTCCTTCTGCTGAAGATGTTTATAATCCAAAAAGCTTCGAAGATGATGCATTATTTAGATTGGAAATAAGAAAAAAATATAGAGAGATGTTAAATCTTGGTCTTAATGATGTGTATAGACATTTTTATGAAGACAAAGAAGGATATACTTTTTGGGATTATATGAGAGGTGCTTGGCAAAAGAATAATGGCATGAGAATTGACCATTTCTTAGTATCAAATTCTTTAATAGATAGTGTTAAAGAGATTAATATAAATAAAGACCCAAGGGGCAGAGAAAAACCATCTGACCACACACCGGTTGAGATTATTTTAGCTTAGAGATTTAATCTTATTAACTAATTCTTCGTTAATATTTCTTGGACTAGTATCCAATCTATTTTTATGTCTTCTTTCACCAGGAAGCCTTACTTCACCCATGGATTTCATTTTTTCAAAAAATTCTTCTGAATGTTTTTGCCAATCAGTACCTGAAGTGTTGTTTGGGCAAATTGCTAGAATAAATTCTCCCCCACTTGGTGGTCCTCCATCATTATTATCTTTTGCAGCTGTTTCGTAACTAAAATTATCACCAACTAAAGCACCTGCCATTAATTCAACCATCATTGCAATTGCTGAGCCTTTGTAACCACCAAAAGGTAATAATACGCCGCCATCTGCAATTTCTCCTGGATCTGTTGTTTCTTTACCATCTTTAGTTAATCCTGTGCCTAAAGGAACTTTATGACCTTCTCTTTTAGCAACTTGAACTTCACCCATAGCCATTGAAGCTGTAGCCATATCATAAACTACAGGAGTTTTTCCTGGTCTAGGCCATGCAAATGAAATTGGATTTGTTCCAAACAAAGGTTTGATTGCACCAGCTGGAGCAACAGCCGGCTTATAAGATGTACATGCAAATGCTACTAAACCTTCTTCAGCTAATTTTTCTGTCTCTGGCCACATAGCAGCCATGTGATGAGAATTGTTTATTGCTAAAACGGCTACACCATTTTCTTTAGCTGCTTTAACAAGTTCTGGTAATCCTTTATTTAAAACTACTGGGGCTAAACTATTATTTCCTTCAACTTTTATAACTGAAGGTGAAATCTTTTTTACTTCAGGTTTTCCTTTTCCATTTATCTTACCGCTTTTTAATCCAGAAACATAAGCTGGCAATCTAAAGAGACCATGAGATAAAGAACCATCTCTTTCAGCATTTCTAATTAAATCTGCAAGAATAGATGCTGTATCTTCATCACATCCATTAGCTAATAAAGTTTTTTTAGCTAAATCAAATATTTCATCTAGTGTTAGGGAAACTGTACTCATCCCATTATTAGATATTATTTATGGCTAAAGATCAATTTTTATTTAACAACCTTTAAAAGATTTTGACATGTTGTTAATTAAATCAAAATATAAATCTTTGCCTGGGTTAAGCGTAGCTCCTAAAGGATCTATAACGCCAGTTTGAATATTCATATCTTTAGCAACTGCTTTGATTATATCAGGGTTAAATTGAGGCTCAGAAAATACACAACTTACTTTGTCATGTTCAATTATTTCTCTAATTTCTGCTAATTGCTCTGCTCCAGGCATAACATCAGTATTTACAGTGAAAGCACCTAATACATTTATATCAAATCTTTTTTCAAAGTATTGATAAGCATCATGAAAAACGATTGATTTGAAATTTTTGTTTAATTCAGATTTAACTTTCTTAGTTAGTTTATCTAAATCTTTATGTGCTTTTTTTAAGTTTGCTTTATATTTAGCCTCATTTTTTTGATCATTTTCGATCAAGTGCTCTGCCATTTCACTTAAAATCACTTTCGCATTCATTGGATCCAACCAAATATGTGGATCATATTCACCATGTGCATGTCCTTCATGGCCGTGATCATCATGATCGTGATCATCATGGTCATCTTCTTTATGACCCTCTTTATCATGATCGTGATCATCATGGTCATCTTCTTTTTTTGCATGATCATCATGTTCATCAAAAATATTTCTTTCTCTGAATTCTAATTTTGTTAATCCTTTAATTTCTAATAATTCTATCTTTTCAGCTTTTTTCGCTATTGAATTTAATGGTTTTTCTAAAAAATTTTCCAAATCTTCTCCAACCCAGAATATCAAATCAGCATTTTGTAACATTTTTGCATGTGACGGCTTCAATGCAAATCCATGAGGAGATGCGTATCCATCTACAATTAAATCAGGTTTACCTACACCATCCATCAAATAACTTACCAATGAATGAATTGGTTTGATTGAAGCTACTACTTTAATTTCAGCTTTTGCAGGTACAATAATTGTTAAGAGTGATAAAATAGTTAAGATAAATGTGAATTTTTTAATGTTTTTCATATGTTGTATTATTAAATTGTTATAATATAACATTATGTAATAATATAACAATTATAAGTCAATATATAAAATGAGTTCTAAAAATATTCTAGTAAAATTAGAAAATGCTGGATTTAAAATTAAAGATAAAATTCTTGTTGAGGGAATTTCTTTAAGTGTTGAAAAAGGAAAAATTGTAACTCTTATTGGTCCCAATGGATCAGGAAAAAGTACAACTGCAAAAATAGCACTTGGTATTTATAAAAATATTGAGGGTAAAGTTGAAAAATTTACTAATAAAATTGGATACGTACCTCAAAAAATATCTATTGACTGGACTTTACCTTTAAGAGTTAAAGATTTTATGAATCTGACTGAAAGTATAAATGATGAACAAATTAATGAGGCTTTAGGTTTGACAGGAGTTCTTCATTTAAAAAATAATAATCTAGGTAATCTTTCTGGAGGAGAATTTCAAAGAGTATTACTTGCAAGAGCAATATCTAAAAAACCAGAACTTTTAGTTTTAGATGAACCAGTTCAAGGTGTCGATTATACTGGTGAAATTGCTCTATATGAATTAATCAAAAAAATTTCAGATGAATTAAAGTGTGGAATTCTATTAATTTCACATGATCTTCATACCGTTATGAGTGCTACAGATCATGTAGTTTGTTTAAATGGTCATGTTTGTTGTTCTGGTTCACCAATAGATGTTGCATCAAATCATGAATATAAAGCCTTATTTGGTGAGCAAGCTTCAAAAACTCTTGCTTTATATGAACATAATCATGATCATGTTCATTCAAATGATGGTGAAATAAAAAAAAATTAAAATGTTAGATGATTTTTTTATAAGAGCTTTGATTGCTGGACTTGGGGTTGCCTTAGTCACAGGACCTCTTGGTTGTTTTGTTATTTGGAGAAGATTATCATACTTTGGAGATACATTATCTCATTCAGCTTTATTGGGTGTTACGCTTGCTTATTCATTTGAATTAAATATTGCTCTCTCTGTTTTTCTAATTTCTTCAATTGTTGCAATAATCTTAATTAAACTTCAAAGTAGAACTAATTTACCAGGAGATGCTTTACTTGGTCTTTTGGCTCATTCTTCATTGGCAGTTGGATTAGTTGTTATTGGTTTTTTAACATTTATTAGATTTGACGTAATGGGGTTACTATTTGGAGATATTTTAGCTGTTACTGTTAAAGATATTACTGTTATCTGGATTGGTGGAGCAATTATTCTTTGTATACTTAAATTAATATGGAGACCTTTATTTGCATCAACAGTTAATTATGAACTTGCTGAAGCGGAGGGTCTAAATCCAGAAAGATCTAAAATTATTTTCACAATTTTAATGGCTGCAATAATTGCAATATCAATTAAGATGGTTGGTTTATTATTAATTACAGGAATGTTAATTATACCTGCGGCAATGGCTAGAAATATTTCTAGTAGTCCTAAAATGATGGTTATATTTTCTGTGATTGGAGGTTTGTTGTCTGTAGTTTTAGGTCTTTTTTCATCATTAGAATTTAATACAGCATCAGGTCCATCTATTATTGCTGCATCTTTATTCTTATTTATATTATCTTTATTTAAAATAAAACAGTCACCACAATTAAAAAACTAATCTATAATGAATAAAGTTATAAACATGAAACAAGAATTTCTTTCAAAAAATCAACAAATAGTTCTTGAAACAATCAAAAATTCTAATGAACCACTTAAAGCTTATTCAATTTTATTTGATGTTAAAAAAAAGGGTATCAAAGCGCCTCCTCAAGTATACAGAGCTCTAGATAAATTAATTGAGATTGGTAAAATACATAAAATAGAAAGTAAAAATGCTTTCGTAGCATGTAAAAACACAAATTGTGATGTCACAAAGACTACAGCATTTTCTATTTGTGAAAAATGTGAAAATATTGAGGAAATTAAAGACACAAAAATTTCAAAATATTTAAAAAGTTTTAAAGATAATTCTGGAATGAATTATACAAGATACAACCTAGAGTTATTTGGTTTGTGTAAAAAGTGTAAGTAAATTATTTTTTTTAATAAATCTTTAACAAAACTGAAATAAACATTTCTGATGTTTATTAAAAAATACTTAAAATGGATTAGTACATTCTTAGTTTTAACAGGAATATTGCTAACAAATCTAAATTACTACCCTAACAATATATATTTCCATGGATTAGGTGTGGTTGGTTGGACGGTAGCAGGATATCTTTCAAAAGATAAGGCAATACTTACTAACTTTGGATTACAAATACCTTTATTCTTAATAGGTTTTTATAAAATTCTAATATAGAAAAATTTAAATTAAAGAATACCCAGAGGCTCTAACTGTTCTAATTAGTTCTTTTGTATTATCAATATTTATAGATTGTCTTAATCTTCTAATGTGGACATCAATTGTTCTGCTTTCTACATTTACATTATTTGGCCAAACATTTTCTAAAATTTGATCTCTTGAATAAACTCTTTTTGGATTCATTAGGAAGAATTCTAACAACCTAAATTCAGTTGGTCCTAGCTTTATTTCTTTTTTATTTCTAAACACTCTTTTTTCTATTCTGTCTAAAAATAAATCTTGATATTCTAAATTGTCAGAAACTATCTCTGGATTAGATCTTCTAAGAATAGCTTTAATTCTTGCTAATAATTCATTAAAACTAAATGGTTTAGTCAGATAATCATCTACACCGCTGTCCAAACCTTTGATTTTATCTTCTTCTTCACCTTTTGCTGTAAGCATAATTATTGGTAAAGATTTAAACTTATTATCTTTTCTTATATTTTTACAAATTTCTATTCCTGATAAATCAGGTAACATCCAATCTAACAAAAGTAAATTTGGTTCAAATTTTTTTAATTGTTTTAATCCTTCATTGCCATTTTCTGATGAAGATACTATGAAACCTTCTTTTTCAAGATTATGTTGGACTAATTGAATTATTGAAGGTTCATCTTCAATAATAAAAATTTTACCATTCATTTTATTCTTGGATAACTTTTCCTTTTGGTCTGTTACCTTTTAAATATTCACCCTTAATCAAATAACAAACATTTTCAGCTATATTGGTAATATGATCTCCTGCTCTTTCTAAATTTTTAGTTGCAAATATTAAGTGAGTAGAAAAATCTAAATTCTTTTTATCTTTAGATAAGAAATCAATAACACTTTCCATAGCAATATATGTAAGATCATCAACTTGTTCATCTTTTTCCCATACCTCTTTAGCTTTATCAAAATCTTTATTAACAAAGCTATCTAATACATCATTTAATTGTTTAAGAACTAAATCACCAAGTCTTTTTAAATTTCCTAATAATTCTTCTGGTAAATCTAAAGGTAAGGGCTTAACTTTTTTTGCATTACTTTTTGATAAATCACCAATTCTCTCAAGATCCTGTGAAATTTTTAAAGAACTTATTGTTTCTCTAAGGTCAATTGCCATTGGTGCTCTTTTAACTAAAAGGGTCATTATTTGAGTATCAATTTTAGATCTAAATTTATTTATCTCTTCATCACTTTTAATAATTTTATCAATAGAATCTTTATCAACTTTTATAATAGCATCCATAGAGTCGACCATTTGTGACTCGGTTAAACTCCCCATCTTGATTACTGAATCAATTAGATGTCTTAACTCTTCCTCGTATGATTTTACTGTATGTTCGTTACTCATAATTTATCCAAACCTACCTGTAATATAATCTTGTGTCATTTTGTTGTCAGGATTTTTAAAAATTTTCTCTGTTTTTCCTACTTCAATCAATTTTCCTAGATGAAAAAAGCCAGTTTTTTGAGAAACTCTTACTGCTTGTGCCATTGAGTGAGTAACAATTACAATTGTATAGGTTTTTTTTAACTCATCTATTAATTCCTCAATTTTTGCAGTTGCTATTGGGTCTAGAGCTGAACAAGGCTCATCCATAAGGATAACCTCTGGATTAACAGAAATTGCTCTTGCAATACATAATCTTTGTTGTTGTCCACCTGATAAACCTGTTCCTGGTTCGTCTAATCTATCTTTTACTTCTTCCCACAGAGCAGCTTTTTTTAAACTACTCTCTACAATTTCATCAAGTTCACTTTTACTTTCGCCTTTTCCATGAATTTTGGGGCCATAAGAAATATTATCATAAATACTTTTTGGAAATGGATTTGGTTTTTGAAAGACCATACCCACTCTTTCTCTTAGAGATACCACATCTAAATTTTTATCATTGATTTCAATTCCATCTATTTCAATATTTCCAGTAACTTTACAAATATCTATGACATCATTCATTCTATTTAGACATCTTATAAAAGTAGACTTACCACAGCCAGATGGTCCAATTAATGCAGTGACTTCTTTTTCATTTAAATCTAAATTAACATCAAATAGAGCTTGTTTTTCTCCATAAAAAACATTTAAATTTTTTGATTTAATTTTTATATCACTCATTTAATTCCATCTCTTTTCAAATTTTTGTCTTAAATATACTGCTAAAAAATTCATTACAATTAAAAAACTTAATAACATCATTATAGTGGCAGATGTTTTTTCAACAAACCCTCTTTCTGCTGATTCAGACCATAAATACACTTGTACAGGTAAAGAAGATGATGGATCAATTGGAGTTGAAGGAATATCAACAACAAATGCAACCATTCCAATTAATATTAATGGTGCAGTTTCTCCCAATGCTTGTGCTAATCCAATAATAGTTCCTGATAACGTTCCAGGTAAAGCTAAAGGAACAACATGATGAAAAACTGACTGAAATTTAGATGCACCAACAGCTAAAGCACCTTCTCTTATAGATGGTGGAACAGCTTTTAAAGATGCTCTACATGGAATAATAATTCTTGGTAAAGTCATTAAAGCTAAAGTAATTCCAGCAACTAATGGAGTGGACCTTGGTAGTTGAATAGTTGCTAAAAGTATTTGAAGCGCTAGCAGTCCATAAACAATTGATGGTACAGCGGCTAAGTTATTAATATTTATTTCAATAAAGTCAGTAATCTTATTTTTAGGAGCAAATTCTTCTAAATATATTGATGCTAAAACTGCTACAGGAAATGCTAATAATAAACATATTATGATACTGTAAAATGAACCAACTAAAGCTCCTCCTATACCAGCTAATTCTGGGTCTCTTGAATCTCCATTTTTAAAAAAATAATTGTTAAAGTTTTTAACGATCTTTTTATTTTCAACTAAAGTATCATAAATTTGTAGTTGAAAATTTGATATCCGTCTTCTGTCCTCTGGTAAATCTCTTGGATAATTTCCTTTATGTAATTGATCGATATCATCTGATGCTGTTATTTCTAAATTAATTCTTTTTCCAATCAAATTATTATTATCTATCAAAGCTCTTTTGATTTCTAATTCTGCATCAGTGGTAAATAGATCAATTAATTCATTTTCTTGGTCAAAATCATTTACAGGGTATGTTTTTAATAGTGTTTCAATCGTAATATCAAAAAAGTCTGACTGCATAATTTCATCTATGGATGCTCCATTTTGGATATCAATGAGTTCAGGATCAAAAAATACTTCAACATTTATTGCTGTTTTCATAAAAGCTGAACTTCCTTTTGAAAAAATATTATGAACTAAAATTAGAACAAACAGTAATGCGACAAAAATTGAAGCGATACCATAGAACCTGAATCTTTTTTCTGCACTATGTCTTTTTTTTAATCTTTCTTCTTTAGTCATATTTTTCTCTGTATTTTTTAACAGCTCTTTGGGCTATGTAATTTAAAATCAATGTTGCAATAAAAAGTGTTAATCCAAGAGCAAACGCTGATTGCGTTTTTGGACTATCAAATTCTTGGTCGCCAACTAAAATCATTACAATTTGAGTTGTAATTGTTGTTGTGGATTCCAATGGATTAATAGTTAAGTTAGCAGCTAAACCTGCTGCCATTACAACAATCATAGTTTCACCAATTGCCCTAGATACAGCTAAAAGAATTGATCCAATAATTCCTGGCAGTGCCGCAGGTATCACAACTTTTTTAATTGTTTCTGATTTTGTTGCACCAATAGCATAAGAACCATCACGTAAAGATTGAGGTACTGAATTAATTACATCATCAGATAAAGATGATACGTAAGGAATGATCATAATTCCCATAATAAGTCCA
This sequence comes from Candidatus Pelagibacter sp., assembly GCF_052049975.1. Taxonomy (GTDB): domain Bacteria; phylum Pseudomonadota; class Alphaproteobacteria; order Pelagibacterales; family Pelagibacteraceae; genus Pelagibacter. The sequence goes on from NZ_JBNGYZ010000002.1 coordinate 222,595, forward strand.
GCTGCAAGAGCACTTTCAGATGAAACAGATAATCCAAAACTTTCTCCAACTTGTCTAAAAAAAGGTCCAACCGTTAAAGCTGCAAAAAAACCGTAAACAACAGTTGGTATGCCTGCTAAAATTTCAATAATTGGTTTTGAAACTCTTCTAATTTTAATTGAAGCATATTCAGCCATATATATACCTGAGAACAATCCAATAGGTACAGCAACAAGCATTGCAATGAAAGCTATGAAAGATGTGCCTGCAATTAAAGGTATAAAACCAAATGCATCTTTTAATTCAGCATACTCTGTTTCTGTTATTGCTGATGCATCTCTTACAAAAGCCCTTTGTGGACTCCAATTAGTTCCAAACAAATAATCAAATACATTTATTACAGAAAAAAACTTAATGCTTTCAAATAAAAGCGAAAATATAATTCCTAATGTAGTTAATATAGCAATTAAAGAAGAGGCAAATAGAAGACCTTTTAATATAAGTTCTACATCGTCTCTGGCTTTATTATTGTTCTTAATTTTATTTAATGAATAAATTATAGAGGCAATGATAATTCCAAAAATTAGAACTATCTTAGAATTTGTAAATAAATTAATAAATTTTGCATAAGACAATGCGCTTTCTTTGAGAATGCTATCTATGTCACCTAAATATGTACCTAAATGAATAGCTTTAATTTTTTCATAAATCAAATTTGCTTCGTTTTTGTCGTTAAAAATTGCTCCTTGATTAGCAGCAGTATCAATAATTATTGATTTAATTATTACTGGTTCAAATAATGACCAAACTAATAAAAAAACTAATGCTGGAATGGAGCACCATAATACAAGGTAATAACCATAAAATTTTGGAAGTGCATTTAATTTAATATTATTATTTATTGAAATAGTCTTACTTTTAGATTTTCCATAAAAAAATAATGATAATGAAAATATTATGATTAAGAAAATTAGAACAGAATTCATTATGCTTCTGATAACTGTGTAATGTTACAGTTTTGTTACAATTTAACTTAATAATTGAATAAAAAAAAAGGCCAGTAAAATACTGGCCTTTTTTGTGGATAAATTTAATTTTTACTTAATGTTAATTATATTTAAATCAATCGCGGCAGTTCTAGTTACTTCGTATTTATCAGAAGCCAATGGAACTAAACCAATTTTAGCTAGATAACCTCTGTTACTCATAGCTTTTTTTGATGTAAATTCTTTAAGGTATTCTTGGATACCTGGTACTACACCAATATGAGCTTTTTTTACGTAAAAGAACAATGGTCTAGCAATCGGGTATGAATAATCTTGGATACCTTCTAGAGATGGTTGAACACCTTCAATTGAAGCAGCTTTAACTTTGTCTTTGTTTGCAACTAGATAACTATAACCAAAGAAACCATAAGCATCAGGATTTGAAGTCAATTTTTGAACTATTAAAGTATCATTTTCACCAGCTTCTACTGCATAACCGTCTTCTCTGATTTTAGCACATTCTTTTTTTGCTTTATCACCAAATAAAGATTTAGCCTCTTTTGAACAACCTTTAACCATAACCAGGGAGTTCCAAGCATCTCTTGTGCCTGAAGTAGGTGGTGCAACTAAAACCTCAATTTTCTTATTTGGAAGACTGGCATCGATATCACTCCATTTTTTATATGGATTTTCAACTAATTTTCCATCTACATCAACTTTTGCAGCTAAAGCTCTCCAAAGTTGTTCTTTTGTAAAGTTAGCATCAGGTGAATTCACAGCATGAGCAAAAGAAATGCCATCGTTTCCTACAACTATTTCGATAATTTCTGAAACACCATTCTTCTCACATAAAGCTTTTTCTTTTGGTTTAATTGCTCTAGATGCATTTGTAACATCAGGGTGATTAACACCGACACCAGCGCAGAATAATTTCATTCCACCGCCAGTTCCTGTACTTTCAATAACAGGAGTTTTAAACTTTCCGCCTTTACCAAATTTTTCAGCTACAACTGTTGCATAAGGATATACAGTTGAAGAGCCAACAATTTTAATTTGGTCTCTTGAGTGACTAATTGATGTAAAACTTAGCACTAAAAGACAACTTAATATTATACTTGTTGATTTATTCATAATTCTCCTTTTAAGATTCATATACGAAGCTATTTAAATTCTAATTTTAAATAATTTATTAAAGGAAGGTTAAAGTTTTGTTACAATGACTAACTTTTTAGTTGAATTATAAAGCGTTAAATTTAATACTTATTGATGTACCTTCATTTTTCACACTATTTATATCCATTTCAGCTCTATGTTGAGAAACTAGATGTTTAACAATAGCCAAACCTAGTCCTGTACCTCCTACACTTCTACTTTTGCTAGGATCAACAGTAAAAAATCTTTCAGTGACTCTATGTATTAGTTCTTTAGGTATTCCTATGCCTTGATCTTCTACAGATACTATATTTGTTTCACCTTCTTTTTTAGTAGAAATTGTAATAGTTTTATTTTTATCGCTATATTTAATTGAATTATCAATAAGGTTCGTAAATATTTCAATTAGTTTATCTCTATCACCTATAATCTTAAAATTATCTGTTTTATTTAAAACAATACTAATATTATCTTTTTTGATAATCTTTTCGTAAGTCTTAATAACAAATTCTAATAATTCTATTAGATCAATTTCATGAGTGGGTCTTATATGTTCTTGTAATTCAATTTTGGATAAAGAAAGTAAATCTCTTATTAAATTTTCCATTCTTTCAGATTGAGATATCATTACAGGAAGGAAATTTTTTACCTCAGAATTATTTTTTAATTCTGAATTGTTTTCAAATGTTTCAAGTCCCATTTTGATTGATTGCAAAGGTGTTCTTAGTTCGTGAGAAACATTAGCAACAAAGTCAGATTTTAATTGTTGAAACTTATAAAACTCAGTTAGATCTCTGATAAATAAAACACATGTAGTTTCATCAAAGAAAAGGTCTCTTTTATCTAAATATATAGTGATATTAAGTCTTGATACTGATTGTGTTCGAATTTCTATCTCAAAATCTGATAAATTTTCGCCATTGAAGGCTTTATCTATAAAATTGAGCAAATCTGGGTTTCTTAAAAAACCACTTAAATTTTCGTTTAATTTTATCTGAAACCAATTTGTAGCTGAATTATTGCTAAACAAAATTTTTTTACTCTTGTCTACAACAATTACTCCTTCTGGAATATAATTTAATAAATCATAGATACTTCCTCTATATTCTTTGTTCTCAATTATCTTAATTTTTTCATTATTATTTTTTTCTTCTGTATTAATACCTAATACTTTCTCTTTTTTTAAAAGAAAAAAAATCAATAAAGCTATAATGATTAGTAAAATAAAATTTAGTAATTCCATCTGTCTAACTTAATAAGTAATAACAAAAAACTATAATGTAATAAAAAAAGTTACAACTAAAATTAATAAAGTCAGAAAAACAGCTGCACTTGATAAATCTTTAATATTTTTAATATCTAAATCATGTTCTTTAGTTATTTTATCACATAATTTTTCAATTGAAGTGTTCAAAATTTCAAAGGCTAATAATAAAAAATATAAAACAAATAAAATAATCTTATGTGTAAAATCTATGTTTGATAAAAAGATATAAGGTATTAAAAAAATACCTAGAATTAATTCTAAAATAAATGAATATTCTTTAAAAACTATTTTTAAACCATTTAATGAATTTAAAAAGTTGTTAAATAATTTCTTAATCATTTAACTCTGCCATAGACATCTTGATATCTGACAATATCTGTTTCCTTTAGAATAGATCCTACTTGGGCTTCAACTATCTTAACTGGTTTTTTTCCAGGATTTTGAATTCTATGTATCGCCTCTAATGGAATAAAAATATGTTCAAATGGTTTTTTAATAAAACTATCTTTATTTAAAGTTATCTTTGGATTTCCTTGGGTAACTAGCCAGTGTTCAGCTCTATGGTGATGTTTTTGAAGACTTAATATTCCTTTTGGTTTTACAAATAACTCTTTGATCAAGAATTCTTTGCCCTCAAATAAATTAGTATATCTGCCCCAAGGTCTATAAAATACATTTTTCTTCTTAATGTATTTATTTTTATTTTTGTCATACATCTTTAATATTTCTTTCCAACTTCCAAGATCTGACCATGGAATATCCAATTTTATCGCATTGATTTGTTTTGTTTTTTCTAAGATTGCATAATCAAATGATTTTGCAGTAGCTTTTATAAATGAAGCTTTATTGAGATAATAAGTATTAGATTTATATTTAGCTTTTTCTACAGCCTTAATACAATTTCTATAAATGGTAGGTTGATATTTCTTAAAGTTATTTATTATCGAGTCTTTTCTTAAAAAGAACATTCCTGAATTCCAATAACCTTTCTTTTTAATTACTTGTTTTGCTTTTGCTTCTTTTGGTTTTTCAATAAATTTTGTTACTTTATTGATATTTCCTTTAATTTTTTTTGTTAAAAAATAACCATATTCACTTGATGGTGAGGTTGGTTTAATTCCAAATATAAATATATTTTGATCGTTTAAATTAGATTTGTTCTTGTAAATTGATCTATTAAAAATACTTACTTTTTCAATTAAGTGATCTGCTGAAAAAAACATTAAAGCTTGTTCGTTTGGAATATCTTTTATTAAGGCAGTGCTTAAAATTGCTGGAGCTGTATTTCTTTTAGCTGGCTCTAAAACAATCCTATATTCTTTAATTTTATGTCTTTTTAAGTGTTGTTTAACTTGTTTAAGGTATTTTGCATTAGTGCTAATAATGGGAGCATCAAAAATTGATCCTTTAACTCTCTCTAAGGTTTTACCTAATAAAGTCCAATTACCAAAATCAATGAATTGTTTTGCCTGATGATTTTTAGAATTAGGCCAAAGTCTAGTTCCAGCTCCACCACACAAAATTACTGGACGAATTTTCATTAAATTTTTGAGTATTCTTTAACCTCTTTTTTCTTACCAGGATGTGTTGGAGCTCCTAAATAAGCAGGTCCAACAGTTTGTGCGTATTTCCATAAAGTTCCTGATCCAAAATCTGATTTTTTAGCTTTCCATTTTTTTCTTCTTGAAGCTAATTGTGCTTTAGTTAATCGAACATTAATCGTTCCTTTTTTAGCATCTATATCGATGATATCTCCATTTCTAAGCAATGCTATTGGTCCACCTAATGCTGCCTCTGGTCCAACGTGACCTACACAAAATCCTCTTGTTGCACCTGAAAATCGTCCATCAGTAATAAGAGCAACCTTTTCTCCTTTACCTTGACCATAAATTGCACCCGTTGTTGATAGCATCTCTCTCATACCAGGTCCACCAACTGGTCCTTCGTATCTAATAATAATTACATCACCATCTTTATATTTTCTTGTTTGAACTGCTTTCATTGCGCTTTCTTCATTATCAAAACATCTTGCTCTTCCAGTAAATTGTAATTTTTTCAATCCAGCGATTTTAACTATTCCACCTTCAGGAGCTAAATTACCTTTTAATCCAACTACACCTCCATCTGGTGATAATGGATTATTGTAAGCTCTTAAAACTTTTTGTTTTGGATTAAATTTAATATTTCTTAAATTCTCTTTCATAGTTTTGCCTGTAACTGTCATACAGTCACCATGAATATATCCGCCATCATAAAGAGTTTTTAATAACATTGGAACACCACCTGCTAACCACATATCTTTTGCAACATATTTTCCGCCTGGTTTTAAATCTGCAAGATAAGGAGTTCTTTTAAAAATTTTAGCAACATCCATTAAATCAAATTTAATTCCAGCTTCATTTGCAATTGCAGGTAAATGTAAAGCTGCATTAGTTGAACCACCAGTTGCAGCCACAATTGTTGCTGCATTTTCTAAAGCTTTTCTTGTTACAATATCTCTTGGCTTAATTCCTTTAGCCAACAAGTTCATTACTTGTTTTCCACTTTCTTTTGCGTATTTATCTCTTTCTTCGTAAGGAGCTGGAGTTCCTGCTGAATAAGGAAGAGCTAAACCAATGGCTTCTGAAACACATGCCATAGTGTTAGCAGTAAATTGCCCACCACAAGCACCAGCGCTTGGACAAGCAACAAGTTCTAATTTTCTAAGCTCTGCTGCTGACATTTGTCCTGAAGAATGTTTTCCAACAGCTTCAAATACATCAACTACAGTCACATCTTTTCCTTTGTATCTTCCTGGGAGAATTGATCCACCATAAATAAATACACTTGGCACATTAAGTCTAACCATCGACATCATTAAGCCTGGTAAAGATTTATCACAACCAGCAATTCCAACTAAAGCATCATAACAATGCCCTCTTACAGTTAATTCAGCAGAGTCAGCTATAACTTCTCTTGAGATTAATGAAGATTTCATTCCTTCATGTCCCATTGCAATACCATCTGTAACAGTAATTGTACAAAATTCTCTTGGAGTACCACCAGAAGCTCTAACACCTTTTTTAACAGATTGAGCTTGTCTCATTAAAGCAATATTGCAAGGTGCAGCCTCATTCCAAGTAGATACAACACCTACAAATGGTTTTGATACATCCTTTTCAGTTTCACCCATAGCATAATAGAATGATCTATGAGGGGCTCTATCTGGACCTATTGATGTATGTCTACTTGGTAGTTTCTTTTTATTAAATTTTTTCATTATAAGCTTTCAATGGTTAGTGATAATTTTTTTATATCATTTTCTAAATTATTATAATTAGATTTTTCTTGTTCAACAATATCTTTTGGGGCTCTATCAACGAAACCTTTATTGGACAATCTTTTTGATATTTTATCAGCTTCTTCTTTTAATTTGCTTTGTTTTTTTACTAAATTTTCTTTTATCAAAGTTAAGTTTACATTTTCATCGAAATAAACCTTATAAATTTCACCAGATATTACCATTGATCCAGATGACTTATTTTGATCATCTTCTAAAAATTCATTAACTCTTCCAAGTTTTTTCAAAACAGTACCATTATCATTTACAAATTTCTTAGTTTCTTTAGATAAATTACTAATTGATATTGTTGTAAAAGATCCAGGGCTTACATTTAATTCATTTTTAAATGATCTAAGTTCAGAAATTATATCAATAATTTTTTCTACATCTTTTTGAGATTTATCAATTTTTATCTCACCAGATGGCCAGTTATGATGCATTAAAAAATCTTTACCTGAATTATCAAATTTATTTTTTAACCATATTTCTTCTGTTACAAATGGAATAAATGGATGGAGTATCACTAAAATCTGTTTAAAAATATAAGAAGATACTTTCTTAACTTCATTAATATCTTCTGCTTTATCTGAAAATAGTATTGTTTTTGACAGTTCTAGGTACCAATCACAATATGAATTCCATGCAAATTTATATGCATTTTTTGCTGCCTCATCAAAACGATAATCTTTAAGGTTTTTTTCAATAGTATTTTTAGTTTGTATTAATTCTGAATAGATCCATTTATTAATATTTAAAGACAATTCAGGTACTTCATTTGTTGATGAAAAATCACACTTATTAGTTATTAAAAAGTTATTAGCATTCCATAATTTATTTAAAAAGTTTCTATAACCCTTAACTCTGTCTTCAGATAATTTTACATCTGTACCTGGTGATGCCATTGATAATAATGTAAATCTTAATGCATCAGCACTATATTGATTTATCAAATCTAAAGGATCAATAACATTTCCTTTTGACTTTGACATTTTTTGTCCTTTTTCATCTCTAACTAATGCATGAACATAAATATCTTTAAATGGTTCTTTATTTAAGAATTCCATTCCAAACATCATCATTCTAGCTACCCAGAAAAAGATAATATCAAAACCAGTTACAAGAACTGTTGTTGGATAAAATTTATTTAACTCTTCTGTTTTTTCAGGCCATCCTAAAGTTGCAAAAGGCCATAGACCTGATGAGAACCAAGTATCTAAAACATCAGGATCTCTATTCAATTCAACATCCTTTTTGTAAAATTCTTTGGCTTGTTTTTTTGCATCATCTTCATTTTCAGCAACAAAGATTTTTTCATCTGGACCATACCAAGCAGGTATTTGATGACCCCACCAAAGTTGTCTTGAAATACACCAAGGCTCAATATTATTCATCCATTGAAAATATGTCTTCGACCAATTTTCTGGAAAAAAATTTGTTTTTTTATTATTAACTATCTCTTTAGCTTTAATCGCTAATTTTTCTGCATCAACAAACCACTGATCAGTTAGATAAGGTTCAATAACAGAGTTAGATCTATCTCCGTATGGAACTTTATTTTTAATGTTTTCTTCTTTTACAAAAAAATCTTTTTCTTTTAATTCTTTTAAAATTTTCTTTCTTGCATCAAATCTATTCAGTCCAACATATTCTTGAGGGGCATTTTCATTAATTTTTCCCTCTTCAGTAAATACATTAATAATCTCTAAATTATTCCTAGAGCCTACATCATAGTCATTAAAGTCATGCGCAGGTGTAATTTTCAAAGCACCTGTTCCCTGTTCAGGATCAGCATAATCGTCTTCAATAATCTTAATTTTTCTTTCTACAATTGGAATTGTTACAGTTTTGCCAACAAATGATTTAAATCTTTTATCAGTTGGGTTTACTGCAATTGCGGTGTCTCCTAACATTGTTTCAGGTCTAGTTGTTGCAATAGTGATAAATTGATCAGAACTGTCTACTGGATATTTGATGTAATAAATCAAGGAATTCATTTCTCTTTGATCAACTTCTAAATCTGAAATTGCAGTTTTAAGGACTGTATCCCAATTTACCAATTTCTTGGCTTTATAAATTAATCCCTTTTTATGAAGATCAACAAAAACTTTGATTACTGATTTTGAGAGATTTTCATCCATTGTGAAAGCATTTCTACTCCAATCACATGAACAACCTAATTTTTTTAGTTGGTTTATTATAATGTCACCATATTGATTTTTCCATTCCCAAACTTTTTCAATAAATTTTTCTCTTCCAATATCATTTTTATTTATATTTTCTTTTTCTAATTTTCTCTCCACTAATGCTTGTGTGGCTATACCAGCATGGTCAGTACCTGGTTGCCATAAAGTTTCGTAGTTATTCATTCGGTAATATCTAACTAGTAAATCTTGAATAGAATTGTTTAAAGCGTGACCCATATGCAAACTTCCAGTTACATTGGGTGGTGGAATGACTATAGAATATTGTTGCGAATTCTGCTTAGGTTTAAATAAACCATTTTTTTCCCAATAAGAATAAATTCTATCTTCGACATCAGAATGTATATATTTATCACTACTCATGAGAGAATTAGTTTATAATTTAATAATTCAAATTAACAATAATCAAATTAAATCGTTATTTAATAGACTATTGATTTAATTTAATTATAAAGCCAATGTAACTTATTTTGAGTATCAAGTGGCAACGTGGCGGAATGGTTACGCAGAGGATTGCAAATCCTTGTACCCCGGTTCGATTCCGGGCGTTGCCTCCATTAAAAATGTTCTTGTTTTAATTAAAAAAAAAAGTAAGTTGGGGTTTTTACATTCCTCGGTAGCTCAGTTGGTAGAGCAGTTGACTGTTAATCAATTGGTCGCAGGTTCGAGTCCTGCCCGAGGAGCCAAAAACTAAACAGCCTTTAAAATTCCTGGATTATTAACCTGAAGAGTTTTATTAAACTTATTCTTTTGATCAGGCGTCAATTCTGAATATACTTTTGCTAAAAAATTGTAATTAACATTCATATGACCTTCTTGTGATTTTTCTAAATTCACAAGATATTCTGAAAAATCTTCAAAAAAATAATTTATTGGCACTTTTAAGTAGTTGGATAGCTGAAGTAGTCTTATAGAGCTAACTCCATTTGTACCTTTTTCATATTTTTGTATTTGTTGGAAAGTTACGTTTATAGCTTTTGCAACTTTTGTTTGAGTTAGACCTAGAGCTAATCTTCTAAGTTTTAATTTGTTACCTAAATGCTTGTTAAAATTATCTTCCATTAAGACCCCTCTTAATTTTTTTTATAATATTAATTCAATCTGTTTTTTCAATCTAGTGCAACAATTAAATTTTTTTTTTTATATAGAAAAAATGAATAGAAGGGTTTTTTGTCAAGTTTAAGTTGTATAAAATTTAAAAAAAAAGACTGTATATTTTGACGCTTATTAAAGTATCTGACTTAAGAAAAGCTTAGTTCTATCACTCTTAGGGTTAGCAAAAAATTCTTTTGTTTCCGCTTTTTCGACTACCATACCTTCATCCATAAATATCATTTGATCTGCAACTTCTTTAGCAAAACCCATTTCATGAGTAACTACTATCATAGTCATTCCTTCATTAGCTAAGTCAACCATTACATCCAAAACTTCCTTAATCATTTCTGGATCTAATGCAGATGTAGGTTCATCAAATAACATGATTTTAGGTTTCATGCATAATGCTCTTGCTATAGCTACCCTTTGTTGTTGACCTCCAGATAATTGGCCAGGATATTTCTGTGCTTGATCCAAAATTTGCACTCTTTCCAGGTGTTTTAAAGCTATTTCTTCTGCTTCTTTTTTTGGTAATTTTTTTACCCAAATTGGAGCTAATGTGCAGTTATCTAAAATTGATAAGTGTGGAAATAAATTAAATTGTTGAAATACCATTCCGACTTCAGCTCTTATTTGTTCAATATTTTTCGTATCTTCAGTTAAAGTTGTGCCATCAACTATAATATCGCCCTCTTGGTGTTCTTCTAATCTATTAATACATCTAATTAATGTTGATTTACCTGATCCAGATGGTCCACAAACTACAATCTTTTGTTTTGGTTTAACTTCTAAATTTATGTCTTTTAATACTTGAAAGTCTCCAAACCATTTATTTACATTTTTAATTTGAATTATACTATCTGACATAAATTATCTCTCTGTTTTATATTTTTTCTCTAAATTGTAACTATATTTACTCATTGCATAACAAATAATCCAGAAAATTATTGCAGCAAATACATAGCCTTCCATTGCAAAACCTAACCATTCTGGATTAGTTTTTGCTAAATTAAGCATTCCAACAATTTCTAAAAGACCAACTACAAAAATTAAAGGTGTGTCTTTGACTAATGCTAAGAAAGTGTTGGCTATTCCTGGAATAACTAATTTTAATGCTTGTGGCAAAATCACAAAAATATGCATTTTCCAATATCCCATACCCAATGATTTAGCAGCTTCGTATTGACCTCTTGGTAAAGCTTGCAAACCTCCTCTAATTACTTCTGCTACATAAGCAGCTTCAAATAAAGAGATAGCAATAATTGCTCTAACTAATTTATCAATAAAGAAATCCTCTGGTAAAAACATAGGAAACATTACTGCTGACATAAACAAAACAGTAATTAACGGAACACCTCTCCAGAATTCAATAAACCCCACAGAAATATATCTAATAATTGGAAAACTCGATCTTCTACCTAAAGCAAAAGCCATTCCAATTGGAAAACAGAAAATTAGACAGAAAAATGATATAATAAAAGTCAAAGACAAACCTCCCCACGCACCTGTCTCAACCCAATTTAAACCATCTAGTTTTCCAAGTTCAATTAATTCTTCGTAAAATATGAAATATTTTAAAAGTATATAAAGCGATATTGGAACTAATAAGAAATAATAGAATTTATATTTACTTGGAATAAAGAAACCAACTATTATTGAAATTATTGCAGCAATTATTCCATAAGAAAAATCAAAAAATACAGGCCCACCAGAAATAAAGAAAAAGATAAATAAAAAAGCAATAAATGGATAAATTACAACATAATATAACGTTAGATATTTCTTAAATTTTTCTGTTGCAAAATATCCAACAGAACCAAGTAAAGCTAAAGCTATAAATGATAAATTTATTCTCCATTGTTCAGCATTTGGATACATTCCATACAAAAATCTTCTAAACCAGACTTTAATATAAGTCCAACAAGCACCTGTTCCTGAGCAAACATCTTTACTATCTCCAGCAAAACTTGCATCTGCTATAAACCAACTAAAAATAGGTGGAGTTGATTTAATAATTATAAAAATAATTAATAAAGATAAAATTGCATTGAAATTTGAAGTGTTAATATTCTTATTTATTAAATCCAAATATTTAATTCCACTATTTTCAATTCTAATAAAATACAAACCAACAAAACCAATAACAAGTGGGAATAAAAAACTTAATGTTGTAGGTAAAAATCCAGTTATATTTGAAGCAAAAAATGCGTTTAAAAAAACATCTAAAACACTAATACAAAATAATGCCGACCCTAAATACAAAAATGTATTCAAGTTTTCTTTATCAGGTCTCATAAAGTTTATTTTTGACATTAATTATTTTTCCTTAATAGCAATTTTTTTATTGTACCAATTCATTAATATTGAGATTGAAATACTTAAACTTAAATAAGTTAACATTGTAATTGAAACTATCTCAATCGCTTTACCTGTTTGCATCAATGCAGTTCCTGCAAATACCAAAACTAAATCAGGATATGCTATTGCTGCTGCTAAAGATGAATTTTTAGTTAAATTTAAATATTGATTTGTTGTCGGTGGAATTATAATTCTTAATGCTTGTGGCATTACAACTAATTTTAAAACTTGATTAGGTGTTAAACCAATAGATGCTGCAGCTTCTTTTTGGCCTTTTCCTACACCTTGAATACCTGCTCTTACACATTCAGCGATAAATGTAGCTGTGTAAAGAGATAATGACAATGTTAGAGCAATTAATTCTGGAGGTAAACTTACACCACCTTCGTAAATAAATGAAGTTGTAGCTAGTTGTTTTAGTTTTGGAATTTCAAAAGAAAGACTTACTCCTCCAATTAAAAAACTTAATAATGGTAAGATTAAAATTAAACCAATTGATATCCACAATACTGGTAATTGTCTGCCTTGTGTTTCTTGAATTTTTTTAGCATGAGTTTTAATAACAATAATTGCAACTATTGCTGCAACTATTGAATAAAAAAATACATTAAAATTCTCCCATAAAAAAGCAGGTACATATAATCCTTTTATTGTAAGAAAGAAAACTCCAAATATTGCTTCTGCATCTTGAGGTAAAGGTAAGGCTCTTAATGCTGCAAAATACCAGAAAAATATTTGTAGTAATAAAGGGATGTTTCTGAAAAATTCTACATAGAAAGCTGCAAAGTTATTAATTAAATAATTTGGAGATAATCTTGCTACACCAACTATCACACCCAAAATAGTTGCAAAAATAATCCCTATAACTGAAACTAATATTGTATTTAGTAGTCCAACTAAATAAGCTCTAAAATATGAGTGAGATCCATCGTATTCAATTAATGAGAATTGAACATCAAAAGAAGATTCTTGAGACAAAAAACCATAACCAAAATCGATACCTCTATTCTCCATATTGACTTGAGCGTTGTAAGAAAAGAAGCCAAAAATTGCGATTACAAATAGAAGTGTAATTATCTGGGGGATTAAGTTTTTTATCTTAAAATTCATTACGTGATTTATAAAAAAAAGGGCTAGAAAAATCTAGCCCTTTTTAAACTAATTTAATGTGCAATTATCTTGCAGGTGGTACATAAAGAATTCCACCTTTAGTCCATAATTGGTTAGGACCTCTGTCAGGTAAAATTCCTGTGTCAGCTATATTTCTTTTGTAGCTTTCACCATAGTTACCAACTTGCTTAATAATTCTTAAGCTCCACTCGTTGTCTAGACCAAAAGCAGCACCTAATTCACCTTCAGCACCAACTAATCTTTTGATTGCTGGGTTTTCTGAAGTTTTCATAGAGTCTGCATTTGCTGAAGTAATTCCGTATTCCTCAGCTTCGATCATTGTGTTTAAAGACCATCTTACAATGTCTTCCCACACAGCGTCACCTTGTCTTACAACTGGACCTAATGGCTCTTTAGAAATTGTTTCTGGTAATACAATGTGTTCATCTGGGTTACTCATTTTAGTTCTTTGAGCAGCTAATCCAGATTTATCAGTAGTGTAAGTATCACATCTACCTGCATCATATGCAGCAACAACTTCATCAGCTTTTTCAAAAGCTACTGGCTCATAAGAAATTCCTTTTGAATTAAAGAAGTCTCTCATGTTTAGCTCTGTAGTAGTACCAATGTTTGTACAAGCAGAGATACCATTTTTGAATTGGCTTGTTGAAGTAATTCCTGAGCTTTTTCTAACCATGAAACCTTGACCGTCGTAGAAGTTTACACCTACGAAAGTAAGACCAATGTCAGCGTCTCTAGAAAGTGTCCAAGTAGTGTTTCTTGATAAGATATCAATCTCACCAGAAGTTAGAGCTGTAAATCTTTCTTTAGCACTTAATGGTGTGAATTTAACTTTATTCGCATCACCTAATACTGCTGCAGCTACTGCTCTACATACATCAACGTCAACACCAGTCCAATTTCCTGATGCATCAGCATTAGAAAATCCTGGAAGACCTTGAGATACTCCACATCTTACAAAACCTTTCTTTTGAGTGTTTTTAAGAGTTTTAGATTTTTTAGCAGCCATAGACTCTGTTGTAAAAGTAAACAACACAGCAACCATTGCTACTAAAGAAGTCAATTGTTTTAAGTATTTAAACATTATTCTTCCTTTTTAGTTATTTGTTAACAAATAATTCAAACCTAATTTGAATTGGCGCGAATTTAATCATGTTACAATAATTTGCGCAAGGTCAAAATAGACACAATATATGGTGTTTTTTGCTGGCGCGCCCTGAAGGATTCGAACCTACGACCCTCGGTTTAGAAAACCGATGCTCTATCCAGCTGAGCTAAGGGCGCAAAATATATAAGTATTTATATTACAAAATTAATTTTTAAAAAGATATTTTTTCAATATTAAGAAAATTGTTAATAATTCTATTCTGCCAATTACCATAAAGAAAATAAAGCTATATTTAATAAATACATGAAGTTCATTAAAATTAAACTCATCTAAACCAAAAGAAGTTGAATTAACCGTATTCATTAAAGTTAATATTGCTAATTTTAAGCTCTTTTCAAAATCAATATTAAAGAAACTAAGTAAAATAGTTAATGAAAAAAAAGATATAATAAAAATTAAAATTGATAAAAAATATTTATTTATTACTTCAAAATCAAAATTAATTTTAGAAAATGCCAACTTACTCATAAAAATATTTCTGGGTTTGCTAAATGAGAGCATTTGATTTAAAGAAAATTTTAACAACGTGTAAATTCTTATAAACCTCAAGCCAGAACTTGTAGAAAAAAATGAACCACCAACAACAACTAATATTAAAAAAATAAAACTTAAATGAGTTTGATATGAACTAGTTGAAATACCAATATTAGATATACTGCTAGATACAGAAAAGAAAATATCAACAAAATTATTATTAAAACTAAAAAATATGAAAAAAATCGAAAGGATTATTATTAAATAAAATCCTAAGTGATAATCTTCATAAAAAAAATCTTTATTTCTATTTTTAAAAAAAACCAAATTATAAATGAAAAAAATACTAAAATAGGAAATTAGCATTAATAAAGAAAATACAAATTTTTGAATATCTGAATTAACTATATTTGAAATATCATTTACAGGTAAAAAGCCTCCTGAAGAAATAATGGTCATTGAAAGATTAAAAGAATTAAATGTTCTTACATCTAATAAATTTAATACTATAAATATAAAGATAGTTAAAAAAGTATATAATATAAATATTTTACTTGTTTGTTTTATAATTTCAGAACTATTAAATGTAAAAAAATTTGTTAAAGATTTTTTTAAACTCTCGTCATAAATATCAATTAAAAATATAATAGAAAACAAAAAATATAATCCACCGATCCATTGAATAGAAGAGCGCCATAAAATTAAACTTTGGTCAATATGTTTAATGTTTTCGAATATGGAAAATCCAGTTGAGGTAAAACCTGATGTACTTTCGAATAATGAATTTATAAAAGTGATATTATAAATACTAAAATAAAATGGAATTGCCATTACTAGAGGAATTAAAAAATATCCTAATAAAATAGTTAAAATTTTTTCAAATATATTTGGTTTTAAATCCGATGATTTTATCTTAAAAAAAATGATTGAAATAAAGGCAGATAATAAAAGTGAATATATATATGTGTCGAGATTTAAATATAGATTAAAGTAGTAAGAATAAACGACATTAAAAAAAGACAAAATAGAAATTAAAGCGAAAAAAACACTTAAATATTTAAGTCTTAATTTTAACATTAATTAGATTGAGCTAATTCTAAACAAATTTTCCACTAAAGAAATAATTTCTTTTTGTGCAAGAAACACAACAGTATCATCTTTTTGAAAAATAAAATCTGATCTTGGAATTATAATTTTTTCACCTCTTAAAATTGCACCTATACGAATTTCTTCGGGCAAATCAGAATCTTTTAAAGATTTATTTATAAGTTCTGAAGTTTCAATAATATCAGCTTCTATAACTTCATATTCTCCGTTTAGTATTGTATATGCAGTTTCTATTGTACCTTTGTGCACGTGTTTTAAGATACTTGAGACCGTATTCATCCTTGGATCAATAAAATCATCGATCTTTAAAGATGACTGTAATAATGAATAGTTTGGTTTATTTATTAAAGCCATTGTTCTTTTATCATCAATACCATCATTATCTTTTGCAAATTTCTCAACTAGCACACTTACCATTAAATTATCTTCATCATCATTGGTTAAGGCTAAAACAGTTTCTGCTTCCTCTAAATTTGCCTCTGATAATACTTCTTCATCTAATCCATTTCCATTAATTACTATTGAGTCATTTAATTCATTAGCCAAATATTCAGATCTTTCTCTACTCTTTTCAATGATCTTAATTCTAGCTGCATCATAAGTTTCTTCTAAATTTTTAGCTAAATTAAAGCCAATGTTACCTCCACCTATAATTAGAATTTTTTTTGAGATTTTTTCATTATGGCCAAAAGCATCTAGAGTTTCAGGTAATTGATTGGAGTTTATAATCACATAAATTTTATCATTGTTTTTTATTGTTGCAGTTTTTTTAGGAATTAAAAATTTGTCATTTCTAATTATTCCAACAATGTTAGCCTCTAATTTAGGAAATTTTTTCGTCATGTCATTTAATTTGACATCAATTAGAGGACAATCTTCTTTAATTAGTATTTCTAATAATCTAATTTTATTGTCAGCAAAAGGTACACTATCTAATGCACCTGGTGCCTCTAATTTTCTTTGAATAGATTTTGCAATTTCAAGTTCAGGTGAAATTATTACATCTATTGGTAAATTTTCTTTGTTATAAACTCTAGTGAATTTTGGATTTAAATAGTCTTGAGATCTTATTCTAGCAATTTTTTTTGGTATTTTATAAATAGAGAAAGCTATTTGACAAATTAACATGTTAATTTCATCATTTCTAGTAACAGCTATAATCATATCTGCTTCGGAAGCATTAGCTTTTTCAAGAATTGATGGGTATGTTGCTTTACCTACAATGACCTTAACATCCAGAGTGTCATTTATTTTTTGAATATCTTCACTAGAAAGATCAATTACTGTAATCGAATGACCTTGTTCACTTAAAAGTTTGGCTATAGTGTAGCCAACTCTACCGGCACCACAAATAATAATGTTCATCTTAGTTAAATTCTTTTATTCCCAGACCTTTTAATTTTCTATGTAAGGCGCTTCTCTCCATACCAACAAAGCTCGCAGTTTTAGATATGTTTCCATTAAATTTTTTAAGTTGAATAGATAAATACTCTTTTTCAAACTTTTCTCTAGCTTCTTTTAATGGCACAGATAGGCTGTTTTCTGTAATTTTTTCACTTAAATTGTCTGTTTTTAAAGACTCTTTAATTATATTTGAAATTTTATCTTTTGTATCAGGTTGTAAGATTGCAATTCTTTCAATCAAATTTCTTAACTCTCTTACATTTCCTGGCCATGTATGGTTTAACAAGTAAGTATTATTCTCATCAATATCTAATTCTTTTAAATTATAATTTTCTGCTATCTTTCTAGAAAAATACTTAATCAATAAAGGAATATCAGAAATTCTTTGATTTAAAGGCTCTATATTAATCTCAAATACATTTAACCTGTGATAAAGATCCTCTCTAAAATTACCTATTTCAATTTCATTTTTTAAATTTTTATTTGATGCACAAATAAGTCTTACATCCACATTGATGTCTGTATTTCCATTAATACGTTTAAATTTTTGATCGATTAAAACTCTTAGTATTTTTGATTGAATATCTAATGGTATTTCAGAAACTTGATCAATTAATAAAGTGCCTTTATTTGCTTTTTCTAAAGCACCATAAGAAATAATACCATTATCTTTTTCTTCCCCAAACAACTCTAATTCATATTTTTCAGAGTCTAATAGTGCTCCATTTAAAATTACAAAAGCCTTTTTATTTCTTTTTGATTGTTTATGAATTTTACGAGCAATTAATTCTTTACCTGATCCTGAAGGGCCATTTATAAATACCCTGCTTTCAGTAATAGAAATTTTTTGAATTTGATCTTTTATTGATGAAATATTTTTACTATCACCAATTAAATCATAAGATGAAAACAGTTTAGTCTCATATTCACGATTTTGTCTTTTAAGATTATAATTTTCAACAGCTCTATTTACAAAATTTAATAATCTTTCTTGATCAAATGGTTTTTCAATAAATTCGAAAGCACCATGTTTTAAAGATTTTACTGCCATTTCAATATTAGCATGACCTGAAATAACAATTACTGGTACATCTTTATTTTTAGTTTTGATGTGTGATAATAGCTCAATACCATCATTGTCACCCTTATCTAGTTTTACATCAAGTATTGCTACATCTGGTAATTTTTTATCTATTTCGCTTAAGGCTTGATTAAAGTTTGCTGCAACTCTAGTTTTATAACCATGATCTAATATTAGATCGTTTAGAATATTTCTAATATCTGCATTGTCATCTACTATTAAAATTTCAGCACTCATTAAATTTAATCTTTATCTTGAAAAAATAATTTCTACTTTTGCACCATCATCAATAGGAATAAAATTAATATTTCCATTATGATCATTTACTATTTTATTAACAATTGACAAACCAAGTCCTGTTCCATTTTTTTTTGTTGTAAAATATGGGTTTAAAATATCTTTGATATTTGCCGCAAAAATTCCAAATCCAATACCATTATCAACTATTGTTATCTTTATATGATCATTATTATCTATCATATCAATAGCTATCTTTTTATTGAAATTACTTGAATTTTCCGCTTTTTGTTGAATACTTTCTATAGAGTTCTTTATTAAATTAAAGAATACTCTACTTAGTTGTTCGTTATCACAATTTAATATTACTTTTTCCTTATCTTTTTTAAACTGTATTTCTATAGAATTGTCTAATTCTTGAAGGAGTTTAATATTATCACTAAATAGTGTTACTAAATCATTTTCCATTAGAATTGGTTTTGGCATCCTTGCAAAATCAGAAAATTGATTAACTAATTTTTCAATTTGTTTTATTTGATTGTTTATAATCTTAAGATTTTCTTTAAAACCATCTTGGTCATTAGATTTAATTTGATCTGTAAACTTTGTTTTTATTCTATCAATAGTTAATTGAATTGGTGTTAAAGGGTTTTTAATTTCGTGGGCCAATTTTCTGGCTAAATTTCCCCAAGCTTCATGTCGTTCATTTATAATTAATTTATCTTGTTGAGATTTAAGTTTATCAATCATAGAGTTGAAATTTTTATTCAACATTTCAAGATCTTTATCTGTTTTAATGTTTGGCACTTTAGTACTTAGATCACCTTGTCCAATTGATGCTGAAGCTTGAATTAAATTATTAATGGATCTAAAAAATCGCGATGAAAAATGAATTGCAATAGTAATTGATATAAAAAGAAGAAGTGTAACTACAATTAAGTAAATAATTGCAAAAGAAATTTTTATACCAGTGCTTTTTTCCTCAACAGTATAATAAAAGTTTATTGCCTCTTGTGACTCTGTTAAATAATTAGATATGTCTTTACCTAAAAATTTTACTACATATAAAAAACGATCATCATAATTTTGTAGTCTCATAATTGCAGCTGAAGTATTCTCAAATGCATTAATTATTTTTAAAGGTCTATCATCATCTAAAACTAAATTTAAAGCTTTATCCATAGGTGGAATGTAATTATTTTTAATATCTAAAGTTGATAATATTAAATTTTTATTTTGATCAATTAAATGAATCTCATCAACACCTCTGATCAATCTCTGAGTTTTTAAAAATCTTATAAATTCATTTTCATTATTATTTAAAAAATTTTTACTTTTATTAGTATCAAACGCTATTAATATAATGTCAGACTCAATCTTATTTCTAACTTCTTGAACGTAACTTTTTGCTAATTCATAAGAGTTATTCACTACAGTAGTAACCCTTTTGTCAAAATATTTTTCTAAAGCAAAAGAAAATAGGAATAATGAAAATATTGAAATTAAAACTGACGGAGCAAGTGTGAATAATGAAAAATAAGCAATATATTTCTTATTAGAATTTGAACTGCCAATATCAATATCTTTTTTTATTGTCTTTTTAATTTCTAAGAAAATAAATATGAATAAAACAACTAGTAAAACTATATTTGAAATTAATAAAATTTGTAAATTTCTCTCATTCAATTGAACAAAGCTTTTATCTATAAAAGTTAAAAAAGTAAGAAAGCCTATAAATAATGTGATTGTAAAAAGAGTTATAATGATTATGTTTTTTTTAATAAAATTGGTCATAAAGATTTAAAATAATGAATAATATTTTTATAATATTAGCTTCTGGAAAAAGCAAAAGATTTAATTCAAATATTCCGAAACAGTTTAACGTTTATAAAAATATACCAATTTATGCTCATTCAATTGAAAAGGCTCTAAAATCAAAATTATTTAGCAAGATAATATTGGTCACAAATGATTTAAAAAGAATCAAAATCAAGAATGAAAATTTGATAATAATAAAAGGAGGTAAAGAAAGATCAGACTCTTCTTTGAATGCCTTAAAATATATTAAAAAATTTAAACCTAATAACGTTTTAATTCACGATGCAGCAAGACCTGACTTTTCTATAAAATTATTAAATGAATTAATCAAAAATCTAAAAAATGATATTGCGGTAATTCCAGCATTACCAGCGAGTGACTCTTTAAAATATAAGATTAAAAATGAAATATTCAATTTAAATAGAGACAGCTCTTATCTTACACAAACACCACAAGCATTTAGATATAAAAACTTATATGAGCTTGCTATAAAACAAAAAAATAAAATTACAGATGAAGCAACATTATTCATTGATACAGATCAAAAAGTTAAATTTATTAAGGGAGAAAAAGAAAATCAAAAGATTACTTTTAAAGAAGATATCAAAATAAATAAAACTTATGTTGGTATTGGATTTGATATTCATCGATTAATTCAAGATAAAACTTTATATTTAGGAGGCATTAAAATTCCATTCCATTCTGGACTTCAGGGTCATTCAGATGGTGATGTTATTTTACATTCAATAATAGATGCAATTTTAGGTGCTCTTAGACAAAAAGATATTGGTACTTATTTTCCTAGTAACAAAAATAAATTTAAGAATATTAGATCACCCAAAATGTTAAAACCGGTAATTGATAAATTAAATAAAGCTAATTTTTATTTTAATAACATTGATATTAATTTAATTTGTGAAAGACCTAAGATATCTATTCATAGAAATAAGATAATTAAATCTTTATCTAAACTTATTGGTATTGATGAAAGCTTAATTAATCTAAAAGGAAAAACTGTAGAAAAACTTGGGTTGATAGGTAAAGAAAAAGCAATTGCCTGTGAAGTTATAGTTTCTATTTCAAAATATGATTAAACAATTTAATTTTCTTTTTGTAACAATGTTGGGTCTTGGAAGAATTGGGTTTATTCCTGGAACATTTGGATCTTTAGCCACTGTTATATTATTATTTATTTGTTTTCATATTTTAAATATTTCATCCAATATAATACTTTTAGTTTTATTAATAATTTTCGCTTATTCATTTATTGCTATTAAAAATCATACAAAAGATAGTAAAAATAAAGATCCAGGTGAAATAATAATTGATGAGTTTATTGGTCAGGCTATTCCTATTTATTTATATGAAATATCTCATGGAACTGAAAAAACAACAGATCAAGCTATTATCATTTATGCAATTTGTTTTGTTCTCTTCAGATTTTTTGATATCAAAAAACCCTTTCCGGTAAGTTACTTTGATAAGAAACAGAAAAATAGCTTTGGTGTTGTAATGGATGATGTTTGTGCGGGCTTCTATGTTGTTTTATCATTGATATGTTTTATGGTAGTTAAAAGCTATATCTGATATGAAAAATATTGTTAAAAAACTTCAACAAAAAAAACTAAAAATTTCTTTCGCTGAGTCTTGTACAGGTGGGATGTTAGCGTCAACCATTACATCAATTAGTGGCGCTTCTAAAGTTTTTAATCTTGGTTTAGTAACCTACTCTAATGATGCAAAAATCAATGTTTTAAAAGTAAATAAAAAGATAATCCAAAAACATGGAGCTGTGAGTGCTGAATGCTGTGAGGCAATGGTAAAATGTTTAACAAAACTCTCCAAAGCTCATATAAATGTATCTATAACGGGAATAGCCGGACCTAAAGGTGGCACCAAAACAAAGCCTGTAGGACTAGTTTATATAGGAGTTAAAAGATCAAACAAATTACTAATAACTAAAAATATATTTAAGGAAAAAACAAGAAATTCTATTCAAAAAGCAACGGTAAATAGAGCATTAATGTTGGTTAATTCTTTAATCTAAATTGTTTCTGCTCTTTTTTGGAAAGCATCTGCAATTCTATTTAATCCATATTCAAAAGATTTTTCCATTAACATATTTAAAAACTTATTTTTAATTTCAAAATCAACATCAAAATAAACTTCAGTCATGTCGTTTTTTTCAACAAACTTCCAATTATTTTCCAAATGGGTTAATGGGCCTTCAATATTAGTAACATGAATGGTATCAGTTTTTTTATCAAACCTTACATCACTTTTATAGGTATCGTTAAATGGACCTTTTCCAATCGTAAGATCTGCAATAATAAAAGTTTTGCCCCCATCCTCTTTTCTTTCATAAACCTTAGAGCCTAAACAAAAAGGAATAAACTCAGGGTATTTTTCTATATCAAGAACAAATTCAATAAGTTTGTCTTTTTTTTTATCTATTATTCTTTTAACTGATGCCTTAGGCATTAATGACTATTAATTCTATTTTCTTTCAATTGAGCAAAGTCTTCATCTGCATGATAAGAAGATCTTGTTAAAGGAGATGATGATACTAATAAAAAACCTTTTGCTTTAGCAATGGTACCCAGATCATCAAACTCTTTTGGATCGTAATATCTATCTAATGGAAAATGTTTTGTTGAAGGTTGTAAATATTGACCAATTGTTAAAAAATCAACATCTGCAGCTCTTAGATCATCCATTACTTGTAAAATCTCATCTCTAGTTTCACCAAGACCGACCATAATTCCAGATTTAGTAAAAATATTTTTATCATGAAGTTTTGCATTTTTTAAAAGTTCTAAAGATGCAAAATATCTAGAGCCTGGTCTTACTTTTAAATATAAACTTGGTACTGTTTCAATATTGTGATTAAAAACATCAGGTTTTGCTTCTAAAACTTTTTTATATGCATCACCTTTTCTTAAAAAATCAGGTGTTAATACCTCAATGGTTGTATTTGGGTTCGTTTTTCTTGTTTGGTTAATTACTTCATAAAAATGATTAGATCCCCCATCTTCTAAATCATCACGATCAACAGATGTAATAACAACATGTCTTAAGTTTAATTTTTTAACTGCTTCAGCAATTTTAACAGGCTCTAATTGATCTAATTTTCCAGGTACTCCTGTTTTAACATCACAAAAGGCACATGCTCTTGTACAAGTATCTCCCATAATCATAAATGTTGCATGTCTTTTACTCCAACACTCTGTAATATTTGGGCAGTTTGCTTCCTGGCAAACAGTTACTAAATTATTATTGTTTACAATTGTTTTTGTTAAAAAAAATTCTTTGCTATTCGATAATTTAGATCTAATCCACTCAGGCTTCTTCTTAATTGGATTAACTGGTTTATTTACTTTTTCTGGATGTCTAGTTTTCATCTTTAATTATATAAATTTTTTCGCCTTTTTTTCCAAAAAGAAATTTTTCTCTAATTAGTATTTCAATAAAATCTAAATCAAGATTGTCGCTTAAAAGCGAATTTTTAAAAGTCAAATCTTCAATTTTTTTTGTCAGTAATATTTCTTTTTTTTCAAGTTTACTTAATTGATCTTTTTTTTCATAGTATGAAAAAAGACCTCTATCTCCAGATAATAAATTAGTAAAAAAATACAAGATCAAAAAAAATGATATAATTGTGAAGTAATTTTTTTTTAATTTATTAAGCATTAATGAATTTTATTCATTCTTGCTTTTTTTCCAAGTTCTTCTTCAATCCTCAATAATTGGTTATATTTAGCCACTCTTTCAGACCTTGCTAGAGAACCTGTTTTAATTTGATTGGAATTTGTCCCAACTGCCAAATCAGCAATAAATGTATCTTCACTTTCTCCAGATCTATGTGAAATTATTGTTTTAAATCCAATTGTTTGCGCAAATTTTATAACATCTAAAGTTTCAGAAACTGTTCCTATTTGATTCAGTTTAATCAATATTGAATTAGAAGATAAATTTAAAAATCCTTTTTTTAATCTTTCTAAATTTGTGACATACAAATCATCACCTACTATTTGTACTTTGTTGATTGCTTTCATTAATTTGTTCCATGCCATCCAATCATTTTCTGCAAATGGATCTTCGATAGATTTAATTTTGTATTTATTAATCATTTTTTTGTATTCCAAAATCGATTTTTCAACTGAAACATATTTTTTTGAATGAATGGAATATTTTCCTTTTTTAAATAATTCATTTGCAGCAACGTCTAAACAAATTGAAACATCTTTACCGTTTTTAAAACCTGATTTATTGATAGCTAAAACAATTAAATCTAATGCTTGATTATTGCTATCAATCATTGGTGCAAATCCACCTTCATCTCCTACAGATGTAGACAAACCCTTTGCTTTAATCAATTTACTTAAGTTTTTAATTACTAGATAACAAATTCTCATTGCCTCTGAAAAAGACTTTGCTTTATCGGGTCTGATCATAAACTCTTGAACTCTAAGACTGTTATTGGCATGTGCTCCTCCATTAATTATATTCATTAATGGATATGGAAGTTGAAAATTTTTTGTCACATAAAACGATTTATAAAGAGGAATTTTTTTAACTTTAGCAGAAAGTTTTTTTGCAGCCATCGATACTGCTAAAATTGCATTAGCGCCTAATTTCGTTTTTTGTCTTGTTCCATCTAAATTTATTAAAACTTCATCTATTCTTTCTTGGTCATGAATATTCTTATTTCTTAAAGCTTTTGATATTTTAGTGTTAACTAAATTAACTGCTGAAAATACACTTTTACCTAAATATCTTTTATTATTGGTATCTCTTTTTTCATATGCTTCATATGTTCCAGTTGAAGCTCCAGACGGACATATTGCTTTTGCACTTTTGTTTTTGACATAAACTTCTGCTTCAACAGTTGGATTTCCTCTACTGTCAAAAACTTGTCTTGCTTTAACTTTAAGAATTTTACTCACTTAATTTTTTATAAGATTATCAATATCACTTAATTGTTTTAGAAGATCTTCTAATTTATCTATTGGAACCATATTAGGTCCATCTGATGGAGCATTATCTGGGTCTTGATGTGTTTCAATAAAAACACCTGCAACACCAACAGCTACTGCTGCTCTTGCTAAATATTCTACAAACTCTCTTTGACCACCACTTTTTTCACCTTGTCCACCTGGTTGCTGCACTGAGTGAGTTGCATCAAAAATAACTGGATAACCATTTTTAGCCATAATAGGTAAAGATCTCATATCTGATACTAAAGTATTATAACCAAAGCTTGCTCCTCTTTCGGTTACCAATATTTTATCATTTCCAGACTCTGAAATTTTTTTTGTTACATTCACCATATCCCACGGTGCTAAGAACTGACCTTTTTTTACATTAATAATTTTATTTGTTTTAGCTGCAGCAATTAACAAATCTGTTTGCCTACATAGAAAAGCTGGAATTTGTAAAACATCAACATATTTTGAAACAATTTCACATTGTTCAGCATTATGAATGTCTGTTAAAATAGGAACATTCAATTCTTTTTTTATTTTATCAAACACTGGAAGTGATGCATCTAATCCAGCTCCCCTTTTTCCTTTCAAACTTGTTCTATTCGCTTTATCAAATGAAGTTTTATAAATAAATCCAAGACCAAATTTTGAAGTAATTTCTTTAATTTTTCCTGCCATGTCCATTGCATGTTGTTCTGTCTCTAACTGACAAGGACCCGCAATGATACAAATCTTATTGTTGTTTGAAATCTCTATATTTTCACAATTTACTTTAATCGCACTCATCTATGATTTTTTGCTGCTTTGATAAAAGAAGAGAATAAAGGATGTGGGCTCAAAGGTCTAGATTTAAATTCAGGATGAAACTGAACTCCTATAAACCAAGGATGATTTTTAAGTTCAATTATCTCTGGAAGCTTCTGATCTGGGGATAAACCTGAAAATATTAATCCTTTGCTCTCAAATTTTTCTTTATAGGAAATATCTACTTCGTACCTATGCCTATGTCTTTCTTTAATTAATCTAGATTTATAAATATCTCTAATTTTAGATTTATCTTTTAAAATTGCATCATAAGAACCAAGTCTCATAGTACCCCCTAAATCTTTATCTGTTCCTTTAACTTTTTTGCCACTTTTCTCCCATTCATTCATCAAACCAATAATGTGAACACCTCCCTTATCAAACTCAGAAGAAGTTGCTTTCTTAATCTTTAGTTGATTTCTAGCAAACTCTATAATTGCCATTTGCATTCCATAACAAATACCAAGGAATGGGATTTTATTTATTCTGGCATATCTTATAGCTTCAATTTTACCTTCTGTTCCTCGTTTACCAAATCCACCTGGAATTAAAATTCCTGAAACATTTTTAAGCTTACTTTTTATTTCAGAAACTTTTAATTTTTCAGAGTCTATTCTAACTAAATTTACTTTAAGATTATTAGATATTCCTCCATGAGTAAGTGCTTCATCTAAAGATTTATACGCATCTTTTAATTCGACGTACTTACCAATAATTGCAATATTAACATGTCTTTTTGTATTAAGAGTAATTTTAGTAATTTTCTTCCAAGGTATTAAATTATTTGATCTTTTAGATTTTATTTTAAAATAATCTAAAACTTGAACATCTAATTTTTCTTTTGCAAAACTTATTGGTGCTTCATAGATTGTTTTAACATCAACAGTTTCTATTACATTCTTGATATCAACATTACAAAACAAAGATATTTTTTTTCTATGTTCTAGGGGTATTGGTCTTTCCGATCTACAAATTATAATATCAGGTTGAATACCAATACTTCTTAATTCTTTAACAGAATGTTGAGTTGGTTTTGTTTTTATTTCATCAGATGCTTTTAAATATGGAACTAAAGTTAGATGAATAAATAAAGCATTTCTTTTTCCAATATCATTTGAAAATTGTCTTATTGCTTCTACGAAAGGAAGGCTTTCTATATCTCCTACTATTCCACCTATTTCACAAATAACAAAATCTTCTTTAGATGAATCATGTTTTATAAATTCTTTAATTCTATCTGTGATGTGAGGAATGACTTGAACTGTCTTTCCAAGATATTCTCCTTTTCTTTCTTTTCTTAGAACATCACTATAAATTTTTCCTGTTGTGATGTTGTCTGTTTTCTTTGCTGTTACACCTGAAAATCTTTCGTAATGACCCAAATCTAAGTCCGTTTCTGCACCATCATCAGTTACAAAAACTTCTCCATGTTGAAATGGACTCATGGTTCCTGGATCCACATTCAAATAAGGATCTAATTTTCTTAAACGAACTTTGTAACCTCTTGATTGTAATAAATATGCTAGGGATGCTGAAGAGAGACCTTTACCAAGGGAAGAAACCACGCCGCCAGTGACAAAGATATATCGCGCCATGGAATTATCTTATAGACCTTAAAAATGAAAATGAAAAGGATTAATTATTCTCAGGAATTGCTGGAGTATCTTCACTTTGTTCTTCAACAGTATCTAAAACTGAACCTGTAGGCGTTAATTCTCCTCTAGAAACTATTGTAAGTGCAAGACTGCAAATAATAAATAAAGTAGCAACAACTGCTGTTGCTTTTGTCATGAAATTACCAGCTGATCTTGAAAACATAAAATTTTCTTGAGAAACACCAATACCTAGAGCTCCACCTTCAGATTTTTGAATTAAAACTAGTAAAACTAGAATTAAAGCAAAGATGATATTTAATACTAATAATATGTTTTCCATGTGGGGTTAATTATATGTTTTTTTTATTATATCAATAAATTTTTTTGAATTTTGAGAAGCACCGCCCACTAAAAAACCATCAATATTATGAATAGTTTTTAATTCATTAATATTTTTATCATTTACAGATCCACCATATAGAATTTTTAGATTTTGTTTGAATCTACTTTTAATGAAATCTATTGCATTAAATAATTCATTTGATTTAGGTATCATGCCACTTCCAATTGCCCATACTGGTTCGTAAGCAATTATAATATTATTATTTAATTTAACTCCCTTAAGACCAAGTTTAATTTGTTTAGATAAAACTGATTTAGTTTTTTTATTTCTTTTATCTTTAATTTTTTCTCCAATACAAAAAATTACTTTTAATTTGTTTTTTAATGCTGTTTTAATTTTTTGATTAATAAGTTTGTCGCTTTCTCCATTTTCACGGTTCTCTGAGTGACCTAAGATTACATACTTTGCACCTACACCTCTTACCATCTTGGCATTTACCGAACCTGTCTCAGCTCCATAATTATCTTGATGATGACAGTTTTGCGCACCTACTTCAATTTTGGTATTTTTTACCATCTGAGCCATTGGGCAGATTAGAGTTGTAGGTGGTAGATAAATTATCTTAAATTTTGAGGATTTAAATTTTTTACTAAAACTAATAACTTTGTTTACTAGTTTTAGAGATTTAAAATCACCAAACATTTTCCAATTAGCTACAAAATACATATATTTATTTGTCATTATGAAAAATTTAATCTATAGCTTTGTTTTTTATAGATCAATAAATATATAAAGACATGATTGGAAGTTTAAGAAATTTTGCCAAAACTAAATTAGCTGGAGTATTAGTTTTTATTATTATCATTCCATTTGTATTTTGGGGAATGGGCAGCATGTTTAATAGTGGTAACACTAATAATATTGCAAAGATTAATAAAACAAATGTTTCAACACAGGATTTTATTGATTATTTAAACTCATCAGGAGTATCTAGAAAAACTCTTCAAGAGAGAATGAACCAAGGAGTAATTGAAGAATTACTATCTACATTGGTATCAACAACTTTATTAGATCTTGAAATTAAAGATTTTGACATAATCGTTTCAGAAAAAACACTTACAAAAAAAATTAAAAATAACAAAACTTTTCTAGATGAAAATGGTTCTTTTCAAAGAACAGAGTATGAAAAGTTTTTATTAACTAACAACATGACTGCTCCAGGTTTTGAGATTGCATTAAGAGATAGAGAAAAACAAAAACACTTATTTGACTACATTGGTGCTGGTACAATCACCCCGAAGTTTTTGATAGATAAAAATTTTAAAGAACAAAATAACAAATTAACAGTTAAGTTTTTTCCATTAAAAACACTTTATAAAACTGAGGCTGAAGTCACAAAAGAAGAGATCGAAAATTTTGTTGAAGAAAATAAAGATCAATTAAAAAAAGAACATATTGATTTTAGTTATGTACTAATCAATCCTAAAAATTTAGTTGGAGTTGATGAATTTAATCAAGCTTTTTTTGACAAGATTGACTTAATTGAAAATGAAATATCAAAAAATGTATCTTTCAGTTCTATAATTGCAGATTTAGAGTTGCAAACTACTTCTGTAAAAGATTTTTCACTTACTGAAAATAGAAAAGAAATTGAAGACAAAATTTTTAACGCAAAATCTGATGCAACTGGCTTAATAGAAAACAATAACGACTATATTTTTTACAATATAGAAAATATCACTTCAAAATCACCTGATTTAAATAATGAGCAATCTTATTCGGAAATGCAGAAGCTAGTATTTGAAAAAAATAAGTTTGATTTCAATAGAAAAATTTTAGAAGAAATAAATGATAAATCATTTGATCAAGCTAAATTTGATGAGTTAGGTAATAGTTTAATAGAGAGTGTTACTCTTAATTCATTTAAAGATAATAAAAAATTTAATATTAATTCAGTAAGAGTTTTATACTCCCTTCCAATTGGATCTTTTACTTTAGTAAATGATGATAAGAATAATATTTATCTATCTAAAAATGAAAGCCTTTCAGATGAAATGATAGATTATGAAAGTCCTGAATATAAATCTTTTGTAACTACTCAATTATCTAATGATAGAAAAAATATCTTACAATCTTATGATACTTTCTTGAACAATAAATACACTGTAGATATTAATCAAAAGACTTTGGAAAGAGTTAAAAATTATTTCAAATGATAATTAACCGAAGCTTCAAGGATTTTAAGTTTCGACACAGAAGCAAAAAAAATCAAGTAATCTTTACCTCTAAAAATGTCAAAGATGACAAAGTTATTTTAAATCTAATTAATAGTTTTCTTAAAGAAAAAAATAGTTTTATTTTCGAGTCTGTTGAAAAAGGTAAAATAAGAGGCCGGTACACAATCTTTGGAAAAAATCCTGATAAAATTTGGGAGTTCAATGGCAATCATTCTTACCTGATAAAAGATAATAAAAAAACAAAACTTAAAGGTAAACCAAACAAGATATTAGAAAATGTTATTGAGGAATTTAAATTTGAAACACCTAAAAACCTTCCTCCAATATGTTCATTAATATCTGGATATTTTTCATACGACTCAATCAGATACATTGAACGTATTCCAGATAAATGTAAGAACGATTTAAACTTACCAGATGTAAGATTGCTAAGACCTAGAACATTAATCATTCATGATAACCTTAAAAAAAAAATTCATTATATTATTAATGTTTTTAAAGATGAAAAAATTTCAAATTATCAAAAAAAATTTGATGAAATTAAATCTCAATTAGATCAAATTATTTATCAATCTTCTATTTCTATTGAACAAGACTCAAATATTAAATCAAATCAAGTTGTTAAAGTAAAATCCAATACTCCTAAAAAACGTTTTTTAAGCATGGTTAATAAAGCAAAAGAATACATTAAAATTGGTGACATTTTTCAAGTAGTCTTAAGCCAAAGATTTGAAGCAAACCTTACAAAAAAACCATTAGAAATTTATAAGAAATTAAGAATAACAAACCCTTCTCCATTTATGTTTTATTTTAATTTTAGTGACTTTCAAATTATTGGAGCAAGTCCTGAAATCTTAGTTAGATTAAGAGATGGAAATATAACAGTCAGACCTATAGCGGGAACTAGACCAAGAGGTAAAACTGTTAAAGAGGATAAGTTTTTTGAAAAAGATCTATTAAAAGATAAAAAAGAATTATCTGAACATTTAATGTTATTAGATTTAGGTAGAAATGATGCGGGTAAAGTTTCAAAAATAAACACAGTTAAAGTTACAGAAAGCTTTATAATAGAGAGATACTCTCATGTAATGCACATAGTATCTAATGTAATTGGTAAATATGATAAAAAATTCTCAAAATTTAAATCTCTTCTAGCTGGTTTTCCTGCTGGAACTGTTTCTGGGGCACCAAAAATAAGAGCTATGGAGATAATAGACGAATTAGAAACTACTAAAAGAAAAGTATACGCTGGTGGTATAGGATACTTTTCTGCTAATGGTGAATTTGATACTTGTATCGCATTAAGAACAGCTGTTGCTAAAAAGAATAAATTTTATGTTCAAGCAGGCGCTGGAATAGTTGCTGATAGTAAACCAATTAAAGAATATGAAGAAACAGTAAATAAAGCTAAAGCTTTAATAAACGCATTAAGATAATGAAAATATTATTAATAGATAATTACGATAGTTTTACATTTAATCTCTATCATTATCTTTCATCGCTTAAGACTAAGGTGGATGTAATTAGAAATGATGAAATTACATCTAAAGAAATATTAAAAAATCGATATCAAAAAATTGTAATATCTCCGGGTCCAGGTAATCCTAACCAGGCAGGAAATTGTTTAAGAATAGTGAAAGATCTAAAAGAAAAATTACCAATATTTGGTGTTTGTCTAGGCCACCAAACTATAGGACAAGCTTTTGGAAGTAAGATTGTTCAGGCTAAAAAATTGATGCATGGAAAAACAAGTAAAATCATATCAAAAAAGATAGGTATTTTTAAAAATATTCCTAATAAGTTTGAAGCTACTAGGTATCATAGTTTAATAGTTGATAAAAAAAATATAAGCAAAGATTTAGTAATTACAGCTGAAACAGACGATGGAATAATCATGGGAATTCAACACAAAAAGTACAATATTCACGGTGTACAATTCCATCCTGAAAGTATTAAAACTAACGTTGGAATGAAAATATTAAAAAACTTTATAAATTATAAAAACTAATGAAAGAATTTTTAGAAAAAATTAAACAGAAACAAAATCTTACTTTTGAAGAAAGTAAATCAGTATTTAACATATTGATGTCAGGTAATGCAAAAGATGATGAAATTTATGATTTTTTAACACTATTATCTGAGAAAGGTGAAACTGCAGATGAAATAGCTGGAGGTGTATTTGTTTTAAGAGAAAAATCTAAAAGAGTGAATGTTGAAGATTGTGTAGATACATGTGGAACAGGTGGAGATGGAATGAATACTTTAAATATCTCAACTGCATCAGCTTTATTATTAGCAAGTATGGATATCAAAGTTGCAAAACATGGTAACAAAGCTGTTTCTTCTAAATGTGGATCTGGTGATGTACTTGAAGAACTGAAAATTAGAATTGATTTAGAGCCTAATGAAATAGAAAATTCAATCAATAACAATAACTTTGGTTTTATGTTTGCACCAAACTATCATAGCGCAATGAAATATGTTGGGCCAACGAGAAAAAAAATAGGAAAAAGGACTATCTTTAATATGATTGGACCTTTAAGTAGCCCTGCTCTTGTTCAAAGACAAGTAGTTGGGGTATTTGATAAAAAACTTTTAGAAATATTTGCAAATGGTTTAAAAAATTTAGGAATTAAATTTGCTTGGATTGTAAACAGTGAAGATGGATTAGATGAAATATCCCCATATGCTATAACAAATGTTGCGCAACTTAAAAATGGTGAAATAACAAAAATTACAATTGATCCAAAAAAAATTGGTGTCAATGCAGGTAAATTTGAAAACTTAGTTGGTGATGATGCTAAATTTAATTCAAAAAAAATAATAGATATACTTCAAGGTGAAGATAATGACTTTTCAAAAGCAGTATGTTTAAATGCAGCTGCTGGATTGATGGTGAGTGAAAAATTTTCTAATTTTAATGACGCTTATAAGAGTGCTCGAGAACATATCCTATCTAAAAAAGCTTTTGATCATTTAAAAAAGATACAAAATGTCTGAAAACATACTGGAAAAAATAATCTCTAAAAAAATTAAGAGAGTTGATGAAATAAAGAAAACTACAAAAATTGAAGACCTTGCAAAACTTATTGAACAAAATAAAAGTTATATTGATTTTAAAGGAAAAATAAAATCAAATATCCAAGAAAATAAAACATCACTTATTGCTGAAATTAAAAAAGCAAGTCCATCAGCTGGTGTAATTATTGACAATTACAATCCTGTTGATATTGCTAAAATCTATTATGAAAAGAAAGCAACTTGTTTATCTGTTTTAACTGAGGAAGAATTTTTTTTAGGAAATTTAATTCATATCAGTAAAATTAAAGATAAGTTTAATTTACCAATTCTTTGTAAAGATTTTTTCATTGATAAATTTCAAATACCACTAGCAAAAAGCTATGGCGCTGATGCTATTTTAATCATACTTGCTGGTGTTAGTGATGATTTAGCTTATGACTTATATGAAGAAGCTTTAAGATATAACATGTCTGTTATTGTTGAAGTTCATACAGTTGAAGAAGCAAAAAAAGCATTACATTTTAAAGAAGCTTTAATTGGAATTAATAATAGAAACTTAAAAACTTTAAAAACAGATATAAATACAACCTATGCTATTCATGATGTGCTTAAGGACCATAAAGAACCTTTGATTTCAGAGAGCGGAATTAAAACAAAAGATGAAGTTTTAGATCTTGAAAATAAAACAAAGATTAAAACTTTTTTAATTGGTGAATCACTTTTGAAAGATTTGGAAAAAAATTCAATTTTTTCAATTTTGTAGTTAAATAAATCCCTATTTTACTCACTTTTTTTACTATTGAGAATTATAAAGAACTTTTATAGAACATTGTTTGTACGATATTTGTTCTTATGCTAACAAAAAAACAAAAAAACTTACTATTATTTATCAACAAGAAGTTGAGAAGTTCAGGTGTTTCGCCTTCTTACGAAGAAATGAAACAATCTCTCAACCTGAAGTCGAAATCTGGCATACATAGATTAATTAGCGCTTTAGAAGAAAGAGGATTTATTAAAAGACTTGCTCATAAAGCAAGAGCATTAGAAGTTGTGAAACTTCCGGAAACTGCATCTGCAAACGATATTTATAACAGCTTTTCACCTAGTGTAATTAAAGGTGGATTAGATGAAGAAGTGGTTAAATCTGATGATGTGGAAGTTCCAGTATTAGGTAAAATTGCAGCGGGTACTCCAGTAGAAGCTATTCAAAATGAAGTTTCAAGAATTCCATTACCAAATAATTTGCAAAAAAATGGTGATTATTTTGGACTTAAAGTTCAAGGTGACTCGATGATTGAAGCTGGTATCAATGAAGGTGATACGGTAATTATTAGAAGAACAGACACTGCTGATAATGGTAAAATAGTTGTTGCTTTAATAGATGATCATGAAGCAATGTTAAAAAGAATTAGAAGAAAAGGCAAAGTTGTTGCTTTAGAGAGTGCAAATAGAAATTACGAAACAAAGATTTTTGGTCCAGACAGAGTAAAAGTCCAAGGTGTGCTGGTATCTTTATATAGAAACTTCTAAAAAAATAGTCTAAACACATTTAATGTCAAAAGTAGCAACAAGATTTGCTCCATCCCCTACTGGGCCTTTGCATATTGGTGGTGTGAGAACAGCTTTATTTAATTGGTTATATTCAAAAAACCAAGGTGGAAAATTTTATTTAAGAATTGAAGATACAGATAAAGAAAGATCAAAAGAAGAATTTAAAAATCAAATTATAAGTTCTCTTAAATGGATAGGTGTAGAACATGATGGTGATGAATATATTCAATCTAAACAGATTAATAATCACATTGAAATAGCTAATGAACTTTTAAAAAAAGGTTTTGCATATAAATGCTATTGTTCTAATGAAGAAATAGAAGAACAAAAAGAAAGAGCAAGACAAAAAAAAATTCCTTATATTTATAATAGAAAATGGAGAGATATAGATGAGAAAGATGCTCCTAAAGATATAAAACCAGTTATAAGATTTAAAAGCAAAATTGAAGGTACATCAATTCTGAAAGATTTAGTTCAAGGGGATGTTGAAATAGAAAATAATACAATTGAAGATTTTGTTATTTTAAGAAATGATGGCACACCAACTTATAATCTTTCTGCTACGGTGGATGATCATAATATGAACATGACACATATTATTAGAGGTGATGATCATAAGATAAATACATTTAAACAAATACAAATATATCTAGCAATGGATTGGAAGGTTCCTCAATTTGCACATATACCATTGATACACACTATTGATGGAAAAAAACTATCAAAAAGAGATAATGCTTCAACGTTAGATGATTATTCTAAAATCGGAATTATTCCAGATGCTTTAAGAAATTACTTACTTAGATTAGGCTGGTCTTATAAAGATAAGGAAATATTTACGAAAGAAGAAAGTATTAAATATTTTAATTTTGAAGGAATAGGTAAATCACCATCAAAACTTGATATGAGTAGAATTTTGTCGATGAATGAACACTATATTAAAACACTTGATGAAAATTTCTTATATGAAAATTTAATTAACTATTGTGAAGAATATAAAGAAAAAATTCCTGAAGAAAAAAAAGACAATATTAAATCATCTCTATCTTTTTTGAAAAATAAAGCCAAAACGTTAGAAGATATATTCAATAATTTAAAATATATAATTATTAATAAAGTTTCGATAGCTCAAGAAGATCTAAAAATTTTAGACGAAACAGCAAAAAAAATAATTAAAGAATTTAGCAATAAAATTGAAAATTTAAGTGAATTTGAAAGAGATAAACTTGAACCAATAGTGAATGACTTAATAGCTAATCACAACACTAATTTTAAAGGTGTGGGTCAGCCACTTAGACTTATTCTTACGGGTTCAAAATTTGGTCCTGGTATATATGATATATTAATATCACTTGGAAAAGCTGAGGTTTTAAATAGATTATCAAACAAGATAACTTAAGACTACTTTAGTAGCCTCGTCAGCACTGGAAGTTTTAGATTTTATTTCATCCAAAGTTTTTTGACATTGTTCGATTTGTTTTTTCATCAAATCAGGATTTTTTAAAAGATAAGTAACTGATTTATAAATTTCATCAGGATTACACTCTTTTTGAATTAGTTCAGGAATAATTTCTCTATCATTGATAATGTTAATGATATTTGCAAATCTGATTTTCACTAAAAATTTTACAATCATAAAATTTATAAAGTTCATTTTATAAATTATGATAGATGGAATTTTATGACTACAAATTTCTAATGATATAGTTCCAGATTTACTTATTGCAAAAATTGATTTAGATAAAATTTGATCTTTTATTTTATCATCAGAGATAATATCAATATTTTCAATATTATATTTAGAAATAAAATTTTTAATAAAATCTTTTTTTTCTAAAGTTGAATGAAATATAAATTGTAAATTTTTAAATCTATTTGATATTAATTTTATAGATTTGATTAATATAGGTAATAATAGCTTTAATTCTGACAATCTACTGCCAGGAAAAACTGATATAATTTTTTTACTAGTATCAATTAAATTTGAAATATCTGTTTTTTGAAAATTTTGTTTTTCAACTAATGGGTGACCAACAAAAGTATTATTAATATTTTCTTTATCAAAATATTTTTTTTCAAAGTTAAATAATAGCAATATATGATCTAAAAAGTTTTTAAATTTCTTTATTCTACCTTCTCTCCATACCCAAACTTGTGGAGCCACATAATGTATTGTTTTAATTTTAGGATTAATCTTTTTAATTCTTTCTGCAACCCGTAATGTAAAATCAGGACTATCAACACTAAATAAGATGTCAGGATTAAATTTTATTATTTCATCTACTGTATAATCAATTTTTTTTTTAATTTTAAATAAGTTTAAAATTACACTAGTAAAACCAATGTAAGTTATTTCTTTAAGATTAAAAATAGATCTTATGCCAAGTGAGTTTAAATAGCTTCCCCCTACTGAAAGATATTCTATATCATTATATTTTTCTTTAATTTTTGAAATAACCTTTGAGGCTAATTTGTCTCCTGAAGTTTCCCCGGTTAGTATAAATATTTTTTTCATATAACTTTTATAAAAATTTTATTTTTATTTGCAAAATTAATACTTTTTTTTTTATCTATAAAAATATTAGCATTAGATTTTAAGATAATTCCTTTTATAAAAATTTTCTTACAATCTTTTAGTGTATCAATTCCAATAGTTGGTAGATCAATTCTTAAATCTTGTTTTTTTTTGGGAAACTTTATTAAAATATTTTCTAAATCTTTGTGTTTTTTAATAGAGTATATTAACTTTTTAGTCCCACCTCGTCCCTCTTTATAAAATTTGTTATTTTTATCAATTATTAAACCTTGAATGTGATCAAAGGAATTTTGTTTATTCAAAATTTTAACTCCATGTTTAATGGAGTTTAAATTTTCTTTTGTAGGTTTTATTTTGGTATAAATACCTTTTTTTAAAGTAAGTTCAGGGTTGTAATAGTTTGATTTTAAAACTTTAATTTTTTCTTTAGACAATATTTGAATAATTTCTTTTAATATTGCTGCATCACCTTTTTTTGCTGCTTTAATTATTTTTGGAATGTAATAAACCCCTTTTAAATCTAATTTTAATGAGGAAAAATTAGGTTTTTTTACTTTTCCAGCAAAGATTATTCTTTTACACCTATAAGATTTGATGATTTCTATTATTTTTCCGAATTGACCAAGAGAAACATAATTTACATTCTTTTCTTTTTTAAAAATTCTATTTGTGGAAAGATCAATTATAAAAAAATTAATCTTTAGTTTTTTTATTTTTTTTAGAATTTCTTTTGGAAATTGAGTCTCTCCAAATATTAAGCCTAACATTATTTACTAAATGGTGAACAAATTGGTCTTTTTTTATCCTTATTTATAAAATTAACTACATCCTTAACTAATTCATTTTTTTGAAATGATACATTAAGATTTGATAAATTTTCTGTAAGTTTATCAGTTTTAAATATTTCCTTATAAGCCTCACTTAATTCCAAAATATCTTTATTAGCTATATTTTTTCTTCTCAAGCCAATCAAATTTAAACCTTGTAGATAATTTCTATTGCCAATAGACAAACCATATGGAATTACATCATTTAAAACACCAGTCATTCCTCCAATCATTGCCATTTTTCCAATTCTTGTAAATTGTTGTACAGCAGAATTACCTCCAATAACTACATGATCGCCTATCTCTGCATGTCCTCCTATTGGAACATTGTTTGCCAAAATTACGTTATTTCCAATAATACAGTCATGTGCAATGTGTGAAGAAATCATAAATAGACAACTATTACCTATAATTGTTTTACCTCCTCCACCAACTGTGCCTGGATGTATTGTGACATACTCTCTTATCTTATTGTTGTTTCCAATAATTAATTCTGTTTTCTCACCATTATATTTTAGATCTTGAGGATTATTTCCTATTGAACAAAATGGATAAAAAACATTTCCTTCACCAATTTTCGTATTTCCAGAAATATTTACATGAGAATATAATTTATTATTATTGCCTAAATGAACTCCTGAACCAATTACACAATAAGGTCCAATCTCAACATTATTTCCTATTTTTGCATTTGAATCTATTATTGCTGTGTCATGTATCATTTTTTTCCTTTTAAAAAATTTCTCAAACTTGTTGCAGGATAACCCATTATTTTTGAATTATCCGGAATATCATTGATTACACCACTACCACCGCCAATTTGGACATTGTTTCCAATCTTTAAATGTCCAGACACTCCTGCTTGGCCTCCTATCATAACATTATCACCTAGAGAAGAACTTCCTGCAAAACCAACTTGACCAGCAATAATACAATTATTTCCAATTTTGTTATTATGTGCGATATGAACTTGATTATCTATATATGTGTTTTTACCAATAATAGTATTAGACATTGATCCTCTATCAATAGTTGCTCCACAACCGATTTCGCAATTATCTTCAATTATAACAATTCCAATATGAGGATATTTTAAATTATTTTCTTTATTTGGAAAAAAACCAAACCCTTTTTTTCCAATAATAGCTCCATCTAAGATACTGACATTATTTTTAACAAATGTATTTCTTAAAATAACATTTGATCCAATAGAGCAATCATCACCAATTATTACATTGCTTTCTATTATTGAATTATGACCAATTTTACAATTATTTCCTATTGTTATATTTTTACCTACTAAAACATTTTTACCAAATTTAACATTATGTT
Organism: Candidatus Pelagibacter sp.; assembly: GCF_052049975.1. Taxonomy (GTDB): domain Bacteria; phylum Pseudomonadota; class Alphaproteobacteria; order Pelagibacterales; family Pelagibacteraceae; genus Pelagibacter. Next base: position 262,606 of record NZ_JBNGYZ010000002.1, read on the forward strand.
TGTGCTCTGTATTTTCTATACTTAAGACATTTTCATCAAAATCATCTGTTACTGAAGTTGGATAAAATTTTTTTGTAATTTCTGCCATACTAAACAAGACGTTTTGAACAACAATTGGGTTACATGAAGTAGGAAGAGATGAAACTAAGTTTTGTAATGTTACACAATAAGTTGCTTTTGTTTGAGATGCTAATTTTGAATAATTTTTATTGTGGAAAAAAGTTAAATCATTTTCTTTGGCAGAAGTTAAATCTTTTACATCATTGACCTGATTATCTTTGATTTCATCTAAATTTAATTTATTAACATCAAATATTTCATTAATCTTTAGTGGTCCATGATTTTTAAAAAAAGGATTAGACATTAGAAACTTATTATCAAATAAAAAGTTTAAGTCTTATCAAGAAATGTTACTAATTATTTTCGATCAACAATGGTGGCAGACCATTGGGCATCAGCCATTTTTTTTCCAGAAACAAATGCTTCACCTTTATATTTCCAAACTCTACCATGAGATCTTATTGCCTCTATATTTAATTCTAATTTACAATTAGGTATAACAGGATTTCTAAATCGGGCCTTTTCTACACTCATTAGAAAAACTAATTTATTTTCATATTCTTTTTTATCAATACCAGCAGCTGTAAGTGCTGCTGCTGCCTGACCAAATGCTTCTACTATTAAAACTCCTGGCATAACTGGATTGCCAGGAAAATGACCTTGAACATAAAAACCATCCTTTTTCACATTCATAATGGCAGTTGCGGAATGAAGTTTTTTTATATTAATTAATTCATCAATTAATAACATTGGTTCACGATGTGGGAGTAATTCAATTATATCTTGTTTATTTAATCTTACTTTATCCATAAAATTATAAATTAAGTTTTACATTTTTAATTTTGTTATTTAATTCATCCAAAATTAAATTTGTTATTTCAAATTTTTTATTTCCAATTATAACATTTTTCTTATCTACAATCATTGAAATATCATTCTTTGATGAATATTCAGCTAATAATTGTTTTAAAATATCATAGATTTTTAATTTAGCCTCTTTGTTTGCTTTATCTAAATTTTGTAAAGTTTTCTTTTTTTTATTTATATATTCGTTATATTCTTTTTTGAATGAATTAATTTTTACTTTGAATTCTTCTTCCTTTAACAAATTCTTTTGAGATATTAATTTTTGTTCTTTTTCAATAAGTTTTGTTTCTTGCTCTTTGAAAATCTTGTTTTTTTCATTAACAACTTTTTGCATTTGAGTATTAACATCTTTTCCAGCTTTTGATGTATTAATAATTAAATCAATATCAATGAAAACTATTTTTTCGTTAGAAAAAGCAATTTCTGATAAAAAGAAATTAACAAATAAAAAAAAAATAAAAAAACTTTTTTTCATTAAAAAGTGGTTCCAATATTAAATCTAAATGATTCAGTTTGGTCAGATTTATGTTTTGTAATTGGTTTTGCAAATGAAAAACTTAATGGTCCAATAGGTGTAAGCATGTCCATCGCTAATCCTGTTGAGGTTCTAATTTTACTTTTATCATCAAATGAGCTGTTATAATCCATACCCCAAACATTTGCGGCATCAACAAAGTATGTAAAGTCTAATGATTCTAAAGTTGGGAATAATTGAGGTAAAGCAGTTGCAAAGTTTGCTGTTGTAATATAATTTCCACCTACATAATCATTACCATCTTTAGGACCAACTTTCTTATACTCAAAACCTCTTAACCGTGATGATGGTATATAAAGTCTCTTTGAAACTCTGACATCTTCATTATTCAAACTATGTGCTGATTTTAGATATAAACTAAATTTAGTATTCATCTCAGGTAAAGGTTCATAGTATTTACTTGATTCTAATGTATTAATAATTTCCATATTGTCAGACAACATGGGAAGTTCTTGTGCAAATACAGTTCTATGACCTTCAGAAGCTCTGTATCTTCTATTTCTTAAATCATAATCAACGTTATAGTTGAAGTATGCATCAGTATAACTGCCTTCTTGTTTTTTTAAGTTTGCAGAAGCTTTACTTGTAGTTTCAAGTTTCTCTTGAGATATTGAAAATGCTGGAGAAAAATAAAAATTTTCATATTGCTCAAATTTAGTTCCCACAGATGTTCCAAGGTTGCTAGTTTTGTAACCAAAATTTTTCAAATTATCAGTGGTCGTAGCTGTTACAGATGTAAATAAAGTATTGTCAGAATACATGAAATTAGGCCTTGAATAAATGAATTGACCTTTGACTGAAGTGTCGCTTAATGTAAGGCTTGAGTCTAATGAAATACCTTTACCTAAAAAATTATTTTCTTTTAAACCACCACCAATACTTGAGCCTGAGGTACCAGTTCCTGCACCCAAAGAAATTTCACCTGTGGGTTTTTCTTCAACAACAATATCTATAATTTTTTGGTCTGGTGAAGAGCCATCTTTTATATCTTTATCAACAGTTTTAAATAAGTTTCTTGCTTTTAAATTATTTATAGATTTGTTGAATAAAATTTCATTAAATGGATCACCTTCATCTACTAGCAAGGAATTTCTCAGCACTTCTTCATAAGTAAAATTATTTCCTAAAATATTTATTTTCTCTACATAAAGTTTTTTACTGTTTTTAAATGAGAAGATCATATCAAGTTTATTACCAATAATATTTTCTTCAACTTCAGCATTGATAAATTCATATCTTCTGGATAATGCAACTTTATCAATTTCATCTAAAATTTTTTCAACCTTGTCTAAAGAATATGTTTTTCCTTTAAGATTTGATAATTTTAGTTTTATTTCTTCAAAATCATCTGGATTATAATCAGATGGAATATCAATATTAATATTATTGAAAGTAAATCTTTGACCAGATTCTACGTTAAAAATTAATTTAAAATAATTATTATCATCAAATTCAACAAAAGAATTTATAACTTCAACATCATAGTAACCTCTATTTTTATAAAAATTTACCAATAATCTTTTGTCTAGATTTATTCTTTCTTCATTAAGAAATTTATTATTAGATAAAAATTTCCAAAACTTTGCTTCTTCAGATATAATTGCTTCTCTTAGTTTTTTATCTTTAAACTTTTTATTACCAATAAACTCTATTTTACCAATTAATGCTCTTTCACCTAATTCAATATCATAAATTAATTGAACAGAGTTTTGTTCGTCATTTTTTTGGATCGATGTTTTTATTTTTGAAAAATAAAAACCGTTTGATTTAAGAATATTGTTTACTAGGTCTATATCAGATTTGAATATTTCATCATTATAAGAAGATCTATTTTTTAAAGTCATGTTTTCTAGAAGATTTTCTCTAAATTCTTCATTTCTAACTCCATTAATCTCAATGTTTTCAATTATTGCATTTTCAATAACCGAGATTTTAAGGATAGCATTATCAAAAGAAATTTTTACATTTTCAAAAAAACCGGTTTCATATAAATTATTTAAAATAACATTAAGAGTTGAGTTATCGTAATCTTTATAATTATTGATTTTGCCGTAAATTTTTATTGTTTCATCTGAAAGTCTTTTGTTGCCATCTATAACAATTTTTTCTAATGCCATAGAGTATGATGACATCACCAGAAAAAATACTGAGCATACAATACTTAAAAATTTCATGTTAAAAGAATTCTTATATACCTTTACTTTGAATTTTAAAACTTACTAATTCTCTTAATTTCAAAATATCGTTAATATTTCTAGGGTTTTTTTTCTTATATTTTGAAAATTCTTTCAAATTAATTATTCTAAAAAAAAATTTATGTATTTGCTGAAAACTAATCTCATTTTTAAGAAATTTTTCTACTAATTGATCATTTGCTGTAATAATTATTGTGTCAAATAAAGAAGTTTTATTTCCAATTAAAGATAAAGTTTTCGATATAGGATATCTTTTGATATCTATTTTTTTTAATTTTAAATTATTTAGAGTTTCTAAATTAATGTTAGCATTTGTTTGAATATAATTATGATTGTCAAAAGTGTTAGCAATTGGAATTTTCATATCTGGTTCATGTGCAAGAAATTTTATAAGACCATTTTTAAATTTTATAAATGCATGTATATAAGACTTTTCATGTAATAAGATTTTAATTCTTGTTAAATCAAGATCAAAAATATTTCTAGCTTCCATAACTTCAAAAACCTTGTTCATCATTGTAGCTGAGTCTATTGTTATTTTGGAACCCATTGACCAGTTAGGATGTTTTAAAGCATCTCTTTTTTTAATTAATTTGAATTTACTTAAAGGTAAATTTCTAAATGGACCACCTGATGCAGTAATATAAATTTTATCAATAATTGTATTTTTTTTATTTGTTTTATTTAACAATGACCAGATTGAAAAATGTTCAGAGTCAACTGGCACAAATTCAGTTTTAAATTTTTTTAAATTTTTTTTTATTATTGGCCAAGCACAAATAATTGACTCCTTATTTGCTATAGCAATTTTTTTTGTTTTTTTAATTGATAAAACTGTAGGAATTAATCCATCAATACCTGTAATTGCACTCATAATGTAGTCGATTTTATTTTTTATGATTAAATCTAAAGAACTAAAATTATTATAAATTTTAATATTTTTGTTTTTATTTTTCTTAGAAATTTCTTCGAAAGCTTTTTTATTAGTAACAATTAAATTTTTAACATTAAATAATTTTCTTTGTTTTAATAATTCATTAATATTTTTATTAGTTGAAAGAAAAGTTATTTTATATTTTTTTTTATGGGTTTTTAATAAATCAATTAATGATTTACCTATTGATCCAGTAGATCCCAAAATTCCAACACTTATCATTAATAAAAATAATTGATTAAAATAATTCCTGATGGAACAGCAAACAGTATGCCATCTATTCTATCTAAAATTCCACCATGTCCAGGTAATATGTCCCCTGTATCCTTTAGTTTTGCTTTTCTTTTAAGATAAGAAATAAACAAATCTCCAATTTGTGAGATTAAAGAAATTAAAATTGATATAAAAATGATAACTTTTAAATCTGTTAAGCTAAGTGAAAAGCTATAAATAATTGAAAAAACTAATGTCAAAAACAAAGATCCAATTGCACCAGCATATGTTTTGTTGGGACTTATTTTTGTAAGTTTTTTACCTTTAAATATTTTTCCAAAAATAAATCCACCAATATCAGTTAAGATACAAATAATAATAACAAACAATAACGACCAGCTAATATTTGGTAAGTTTTCTATATGTTCATCAATTATAATTTTTGAGAAAAAAATTAAATGAATAAAAATTAAAGATTGAAATATATTTTTTTTAATTGAGAAATTTTTATCTTTTATAATTTTATCTATCATGCCATTAAATTCAATCCAGGTAAAAACAAAAATCAATATCAGCGAACCAACTAAAACGAAAGAATAATTTAGCATTAATACTAATAAAGCAATTAAAATTGATGATGTCAAAATTCTCTTTGATAGTTCTTTATTTTTCATATTTGTCCAAAATTTCTTTTTAACTTTCTAAATTTATTTAACACTTTTGTGTAATCATTTTCATTAAAATCAGGCCATAATTTTTTAACAAAGAAAATATCGGTATATGCAATCTGCCACAATAAAAAATTGCTCAATCTATTCGTATTTCCAGTCCTAATCAGTAAATCAGGATCTGGTATTTTGTTGGTATAAAGGTATTTTTCTAAATTCTTATGATTAATATTTAATTTACTTTTACTCAAATTTTTAATTGCATTAATTAATTCATCTTTAGATCCATAATTTAGTGCTAAATTAATTTGTAAAACATTATCTTTCATAAATGTTTTTTTTTCTGCAACATCTAAAAGTTTTTTGGTTTTTTTGGTAAATGCTTTTTTGTTGCCAATAATTTTTAATCTGATTTTATTTTTTATTAGTAAATTTATTTTTTTTGTTAAAAAGTTCTCTAGTAATTGGAATAAATAATTAATCTCATAAACTGGTCTTTTCCAATTTTCTGTTGAGAATGTGTATAAAGTTAAAAACTTAATTTTTTGCTTTACTGTTTCTTTAATTACTTTTTCAACTGTTAATAAACCAGCTTTATGACCTGAGTTTCTATTATTCTTATATTTAAGACCCCACCTGCCATTTCCATCCATAATAATGGCAACATGTGTAATGGGATTCATATTGTCATTATTTCTTTTTCTTTAGATGAAACTTTTTCATCAACGATTTTTATATGGTCGTCAGTAATTGTTTGGATATTTTTTTCATTTGATTTTTCTTCGTCTTCGGAAATATCTTTTGACTTTAAAAGTTTTTTTAATTCTTCATTAGCTTCTCTTCGGATATTTCTGACAGATACCTTGCATTTTTCACCCATAGATTTGATCATTTTCTTTAATTCAGTTCTTCTCTCTTCATTAAGTTCTGGGACAGGCAATCTTATTAATTGACCGTCTATTTGGGGATTTAAACCTAACTCTGATTTTTTAATTGCTGAATCAATTAGTGGCAAATTATTAGTATCCCATACTTGAATGTTTATCATTCTAGGTTCTGGTGTTGTAATACTAGCAAGTTGATTTATTGGCATTTGCTGTCCATAGACATCTACTTTAACTAGGTCAAGCATAGATGCGTTAGCTCTACCAGTTCTTAAAGATCCTAACTCTTTAACAAAAATATCAATAGTTTTATCCATCTTTAAACTATATGATTTTTCGTCAAACATTATTCACCTATTTTTATTCTTGAAAATTCTTTAATTCTCAAATCAGAGATACCTAATTCTTTAATGATGTCTTGAACTTTTTTCTTAGGTTCCATTACCCATGCTTGAGTTAATAGAGAGTTCTCTTCTTTAAATTTATTCATTTTTCCAATACTAATTTTTTTAGCAATATCTTCTGGTTTTCCAGAATTTTTTAATTCCTCTGTAACAAGTTCTTGCTCTTTATCAATGATCGATTGATCTAAAGAATTTGAATCTAAAGCTAAAGGATTGGAAGCTGCTATATGCATTGATAATTGTTTTCCAAATGTTTTTAATGTGTCTGATTTATCTGAGGTCTCTAAAGAAACTAAAACCGCTAGTTTAGATAGATTGTCTTTAACAACAGTATGTAAATAATGAAAGTTAATTGCCCCATCATTCTGCATTGTCTTTACTTTACCTACAGTAATTTTTTCTCCAATTTTTGCAACTAAAGCAACTAAATTGTCAGATACAGTTTGACCATTTTTCATAGTTGAAGAATTTAGTTCATCAATGTTTGAATTTATTCCATTATTGATTTCACTTAATTCTTTTACAAAATTTATAAAATCGTCATTTTTAGCAACAAAATCTGTTTCGCAATTAACTTCAATTGCAGAAATTTTATTTTCATCACCAGAAACGGCAACAACACCTTCTTTTGCATCTCTAGACATTTTTTTTGAAGCTTTAGAAATACCTTTTACACGTAAGATTTCTATTGCTTTATCTAGATCACCAGCAGACTCTTTGATTGCTAAATTACAATCTTTAAAACCAGCTCCAGTCGCTTCTCTTAGTTTTTTTACCTTTTCTATATCACTCATATTAATTTAACTTTTCCTTTTTTTCTTTCACAAACTTTTCATTAAGCTTTTCTCTATCTAGCTCGGCTAAAGTTTTTTCATTTTTTTTAATTTCAGTGGTTGTTTTTTCTTGTACATGTATTGATGATTTCGCATTATTAATTGTTTCTTTTATTAGATTGCAGTAAAGATCTATTGATCTTCTAGCATCATCATTACCAGGAATAGGAAAATCAATACCGTCTGGATTTGAATTACTATCTAAAATAGCAATAATAGGTATTCCTAATTTTACGGACTCTTGAATTGCTAAAGACTCATAATTTGTATCAATAATAAAAACTAGATCTGGAACTTTCTTCATTTCTGCAATTCCACCTAAAGATCTTTGTAATTTATCTTTTTTAACACTCATTTTTAGAAGTTCTTTTTTTGTGAAACCTCTATTTTCAGATACAAGATCAGTCTCTAATTTTTTTAATTTTTTAATAGAGTTTGAAATTGTGCCCCAGTTAGTTAACATTCCACCTAGCCATCTGTAATTCACAAAATATTGATCTGTATCTTTTGCAACCTCTGCAATTGCTTCTGATGCTTGTTTTTTTGTAGAAACAAACAAAATCTTTCCATTATTTGCAATTGTTGAATAAACTTTTTCAAGTGCAACTTTTGTTAATTCTAATGTTTGTGTAAGATCAATAATGTGTATTGAATCTCTTTTTCCAAAAATATATTTTTTCATTTTGGGGTTCCATCTTAAAGTCTTATGACCTAAGTGAACTCCAGCTTCTAATAATTGTTGTATAGATAAGTTAGGTATTTTCATATTTATTCCCGGTTAAGCCACCACAGTAATTTCCATTTAAGGACCGGAGGTATAAAACCAAATACTGTGTGCGTATTGTTAATTTAGGCTTTAATACAATAAATTATTCAATAAACAAGAGAATTTTAGGTAATTTCTGCTTGAATTTGCTGATTTTTAATCAAATTTAAAGTTTTACGATCGAGGTTTCTTGGATTTTCAAGTTTGAAGAGCATTTTATTTTCACCATTGTCTAATTCTATATTAATGTTTGTTTTTCCGTTATCAGATAATAAATTTGAAATTTTTTCAAGTTGATTTGTTGAAGTGATTTTAAATAAAACTTCCGAAATCGGTTTATTAATTAAATCTTTTAGTGAAGCAATTTTTTGTACATTAATTCGTTTTGTCTTATTTTCATCATTTGAAATCGTTTTTACTAAAGTAATCAATAAAGAACTTCCTTCTTTTAGGATTTCTCTATTTAATTGTAAAGTATCTGAAAAAATGAATAATTCGAATACACTATTTAAATCAGTTAATTTAATAACTCCATAAGGAGTGCCTTTGGCTGTCTTTCTTTCAGTAAGTTTTAATAGGGTTGCTGAAATATTTGTTTCTTTTAATAAATCATCATTTGAAAATTCTTGGTAATCAGTGATGTTGTAATCATCAAATGTATCTTTAAATTGATTTAAAGGATGATCAGAAATAAAAAAGCCAACAGCTTCAAATTCTTTTGAAAGTCTTTCTTCAAACTTCCAATCATCAGTCTTTGAAATTAACTCTTCATCATTTTTAGATAATTCATCTCCAAATAAATCAATTTGGTTGGCAATCTTATTTTCGTATAAATTTTTTGATTTAAGTATTAAATTTGGTATAGAATTAAATAAAGCTTGTCTATTATTATCTAAACTATCAAAAGCACCTGCTTTAACAAGTCCCTCTAATTGTAATTTATTTATGTCTTTTGGATCTACTCTATTTATGAAATCACTAATTGAAATAAATTTACCATTTAGTTCTCTTTCTTTAACAATGTTAGATACTGCCTCATATCCAACTGCTTTAATCGCTCCTAATGCATAAAAGAATTTATCATCAATAGTTCTAAAATCAGCAAAACATTCATTTATGTCTGGACGAATAATTTCAACTTTCAGTCTTCTTAATTCCTCATAGAATTCACTTAATTTATTTTGATTAGATAAATCCATTGTCATTGATGCAGCAATAAATTCTTTAGGAAAATATGTTTTTAAAAATGCTGTTTGATAAGAAATAATTGCATAGGCAGCTGCATGACTTTTATTAAATCCATATTCAGCAAATGGTTCAATTTTTAAAAATATACCAGCCGCAACATCTTTGCTTATCCCATTATTAACAGCTCCATTAATAAAATTCTGTTTTTGTTTTTCTAATTCTGCTCTTTTCTTTTTTCCCATTGCTCTTCTCAAAATATCTGCTTGTCCAGCAGTAAATCCTGATAATTTTTGAGCTATTTGCATTACTTGTTCTTGATAGATGATAACACCATTAGTTGGTTTCAAAATATCTTCTAATAATGGATGTAAATAATCTGGAGTTTGTCTTCCATGCTTACAATCATTATATGTTGGTATGTTACTCATTGGACCAGGTCTATATAGAGCTACTAGTGCAATGATATCTTCAATATGATTTGGTTTCATTTGTAAAAGAGCTTCACGCATACCAGCACTTTCAATCTGAAATAACCCAACAGTTTTACCTGAAGATAATAAATCAAATACTTTTTGGTCATCATATTTAATTTGATCAATACTAAAATTCTTATCAATTTTTTTAATAAGTTTTTGTGTATTGTTTATTACTGTGAGTGTCTTTAAACCTAAGAAATCAAACTTTACTAAACCAGCATTTTCTGCGGAATACATATCAAATTGTGTTGATGGCAAAAGTAAATCTGCAGAACTATCTTTATACAATGGAACTACATCAGTAAGTTTTCTATCAGCTATTACAACACCAGCTGCATGTGTTGCTACATTTCTATTTAATCCTTCAATTTGCAAAGAAATTTCTGCTAATTTTTTTACTCTTGGGTCCTCTTTAATCATTTTTTGCAATCTTGGTTCTCCAGCTATACATTCAGATAAAGTTTGTGGTCTAGATGGATCAAATGGTATCATTTTTGAGATGCTATCAACAAAACCATAAGGTAAACCAAGAACACGACCAACGTCTCTAATTGCCATTCTTGCCTTAAGTTTACCGAATGTGATTATATGTGCTACGCTGTTTTGATATTTTTCAGTAAGATATTTGAACACTAAGTCTCTTTTTTCCTCACAAAAGTCTATATCAAAATCAGGCATTGATATTCTATCCGGGTTTAAAAATCTCTCAAAAATTAAATTAAACTTAATAGGATCAACATCAGTAATTGAGAGACACCAGGCTACTAGTGAACCAGCACCAGAGCCTCTACCTGGACCTACTGGTATGTCATTTTTTTTTGCCCATTTAATATAATCAGAGACAATTAAAAAATAACTAGAGTATTTCATTTCAATGATAATGCTTAATTCATGATCTAGTCTATCTTTATAATTTAAATATTTTTCATCTTTATCAAACTCATTTTCATTTTTCAAAAAAACTTCTTTAAATTTACTATTTAAACCTTCAATAGAGTCTTTTTTTAATATTTCATCAGCACTACCATCTTTTTTAGAACTAATATCAGGCAATATTGGTTTTGATGAGGAAGGTTTAAAATTACATCTTAAAGGAAAATTATAATTATTTTCTAGAGCTTCTGGAAGATCAGAAAATAATTCAGACATTTCATTGTCATTTTTTAAATAATGTTGATTAGAAAATTTAATTCGATTTTTTTCATTAACATAAGTTTTATTTCCAATACAAATTAAAGCATCATGTGCTTCATGCATATTTTTATCAATATAAAAAACTTCATGAGTGGCAATAATCGCAATTTCTTCTTTTAATGATTGATTAAGATTAAATTTTTCAAATCCTTTTTCATTTTCATCACCATGTCTTTGTATTTCAATATAAAATCTATCTTTAAAATTTTTTTTTAGTAATTTATATAAATTCGAGATTTCAGAAAATTTTCCTTTATCAAAAAGTTTGCCAAATAATCCATTTATTGAACCAGAGAATATCGCTACACCCTCATTATTTTCTAATAAATCATCGAAATTAATATGAGGTTCAGACAAGTTATCATTTTCAAGAAATGATTTAGATGAAAGATAAATAATTCTTTTGTAACCTTCTTCGTTCATAGCAAATAGAGGAAGCAATCCGAAAGTATCACCATATTTTATAAAAATTTGTGTACTTAGAATTGGTTGCGTCCCAACTTTAGAAACTTTTTCAGAAAATTCTAAAGCTCCACATAAATTTGAAGTATCACTTAAACCTAAGGATTTAATTTTGTTATCTTTACAAATCTTATCAATGTCATCAATCTTTACTGCACCTTCGCAAATTGAATATTGAGAATGTATTTTTAAATGATTAAAATTTTGTAATTTAATTTCTGACATTAATGGTTCTTATATTACCATTAACCATTTCTAATATGCAATCTGACTTATTAGCAAAATATCTATTGTGAGTTGCAAAAATAATAATTCTATCTTTTGTTATTTGTTTAGTTAGCAGTGAAAAAATTTCTTTAGCAGTGTTTAAATCCAAACTTCCAGTAGGTTCATCTGCTAAAATAATCTTTGGTTTGTTGATTAAAGCTCTAGCTATAGCCACTCTTTGCATCTCACCACCTGATAATTCTGATGGATAATGGTTCATTCTATTAGATAGACCAACATCATTAATTATTTTTTTTGCTTTATTTTTAGCATCAAATTTATTTTCACCGCTTGCTAAATTTGCAAGATATACATTTTCTAATGTGGTAAAATCACTTAAGAGATTATTTTGTTGATAAATAATACCTATATTTTCAGCTCTAAATATATCATTTGTATTTTTATCGTTATACCCGATGATTAAGTTATCAAACTTAAGTACTCCTTTATTAGGTCTATCAATCATAGATATAATATTTAGCAATGTTGATTTTCCTGATCCAGAAGGACCCATAAGAGAATAAATTTTACCTGTTTTAAATTTATAAGATAAATTTTTTAAAACTGAAATTTTTCTACTTGTTGAAAAACTTTTTGAGATATTTTTTAATTCAACAATATTACTCATACTTTAAAGATTTAATTGGATCTAATTTTGCAGCTTTCATAGCTGGAAAAATAGATACGATTATAGTTATAAATATCGAACATAGTGCAATAAGAGTAATTGATGAAATATTTATTTCTGATGGCATTTTACTTAAGAAATAAATTTCTTCTGGAAAAAGACTGATATTGAATGTGTTACTTAAGAATTGTCTTAAATTTTCAACATATAAAGAAAAAGTTACACCAAGAAAAATTCCAAATATTGTAGCTGATGTACCTATTAATATCCCAACTAGGAAAAAAATTTTAACAATTGATTTATTTTGAACGCCTATTGATTTTAAAATACCAATATCTTTTGTTTTATTTTTAACAAGAATTGTTAAACCAGAAATTATATTAAAAGCAGCAACAATAATAATTAATGATAGAATAATAAACATTACATTCCTTTCAACTTTAAGTGCTGAAAATAAAGAACTATTCATATCAGCCCAACTAAAGACAAACTCATCTTCAAAGATTTTTTGTATAATTTCTTTTTGATTTTCAATATTTTGAGGATCTTTTAAAAATAATTCTAAATTTCTATCATCAGAAGAATAATTAAAAAATTCTTCTAAACTATTCAAATTTATAAATGCAACATTATTATCAAAATCTGCTAGACCACTATCAAAAATTGAAGTTACAATAAAACTTTTTTGTCTAGGCAAACTTCCAATGATTGTGTGTAAAGAAGATGGAGACATCAGCACTATATTATCTCCAATTTCAAGATTTAATGAAAAACTCAATTCTTTTCCTATTGAGATAGAATCTTTTTGTAAACTATTTTTAATACCATTAAAATTTTCATTATTAATTATTTCAAGTTTTTCAAAATCTAATTTTAAATAACCCCTTAGTAAAATTCCTTTTGTAGTTTCATTTTTTAAAATGACAGCTTCACCAGAATTGCTCTCTAGATAATATTTTAAATTATTTAAAATCTTTTCATTTTGTAACTTATTTGCCTCAATTTTTTTTGAGTACGGTTTAATTGTTAAATGAGAGTTAAATCCAATAATTTTATTAACTAATTCTGTTCTAAATCCATTCATAACAGACATCACAATTATGAGAACTGCTACACCAAGACCAATACCAATAAATGAAAAAATAGAAATTACATTTAAGAAACCATCTTTTTTTCTGGATCTTAAAAACCTTAAAGTTACTTCTTTTTCTAATTGAGAAATCAATTTTTATTTTTTTCTTCTGATATAATTTTAATAATATCTGATACAGATATATTTTGTGTTTCTTTTCCAATTTCCTTAAATTCAAAAAGATTTCCGTCAGATTTCTTACCAATTATTATTTGATAAGGAGATCCAATTAAATTCATCTTTTTAATTTTAGAAGATAGATTTTCATCAGTATCATCAATAATTACATCAATATTTTGTTTTTTTAATTCAGCCATTAAATTGTTAGCTTTTTCTAAACTTGATGAGTCATTTTTATTCATCATTGGAATTATTGCTACATCATATGGGGCTACTGATAATGGCCATTTCATAACCTCATTTTTATCATCGAATTTTGCTTCGATTATGGCACCTACAAGTCTTGAAACACCTATTCCATATGAACCCATTTTTACAAAATCTTTTTTTCCACCAGGCAAATCAACTGAAGCATCCATAGGTTTTGAATATTTATCACCAAAATAAAATATATGACCAACCTCAATACCTTTGGTAATTAACCTGTTTTCCTCTGTAACTTTCTTTTCAAATTCTTCTTTATTAAATTTCTCATCAGTAACAGCATAAAATTGTTCATATTTTTTTCTTAGTTCGATTAATGAGTTTTTATTTATTGGAGTGCCCTCTCCACTTAGTTCAAAAATTCTTTTATCTGTAAAAATTTTACTTTCTCCCGTGTCAGCTAAAATAATAAATTCATGTGAAAGATTACCACCAATTGGCCCTGTATCAGCTGCCATTGGAATAGCTGTTAAATCAAGTCTTTTAAAAGTTTTTAGATAAGATAGGAAAAATTTATTGTATGAAAAAAATGCTTCGTCATCATTTATGTCAAAAGAATAGGCATCTTTCATATAAAATTCACGACCTCTCATAATACCAAACCTTGGTCGTATCTCATCTCTAAATTTCCATTGTATATGATAAAGTAATTGAGGCAGTGATTTATAAGATTTTACTGAAGCTCGAAATATTTCTGTAACTAATTCTTCATTAGTTGGACCATACAACATTTCTCTTCCTTGTCTGTCCTTTATTCTTAACATTTCTTCACCATAGTCTTCATAACGTCCACTTTCTTTCCATATCTCACTAGATTGAATTGTAGGCATTAATATTTCTTGAACACCAATTCTATTTTGTTCTTCTCTTACTATTTGTTCAATTTTTTTCATTACTTTAAAGCCTAAAGGCAACCAAGAATAAATACCTGCTGAAGATTGTTTGATCATTCCAACTCTTAACATTAGTTGATGTGATTTAATTTTAGCTTCTGATGGATTATTTTTTAAAATTGGAATGAATGATTTTGAAATGTACATTTTAGCTTATCATATTCCTTAAATTTAAATATTCAAACCTCATTAACACATAAAGAATTCCAAAAATTACTGATGTAATTAATGTGCAAAGAAAAAATTTTTTTAACATCTTTGGATTTTGAGGTGATCCAGGGTCTTCACCTTCCACTTCGATAGGTTTATTTCTCTCTACATCAATTGGTAATATTGAAAAAAAAACGATCCACCAAATAATTACATATAAAATAGCAAGACCAGTTACACTCATTAAATTTTAACTATATTAATATTTGTATATGGTTTTTTACCTGTTTTCTCTTTCGAAAATTTTCTACAAGCAATTTTAAGAGCATCAATCAAATTGTGTTCTTGTTGTTTGCTTCCTAATTTGAAAGTTCTGGTAGTTCTTTCTATTTCATCTTCCATACCATATACAAATTCCTCTTTTTCAAAAATTGGAAGACCCTTAAAAGATACTATAGGATTGTTATGTATATTTCCTTTTGGAGTAACCATAATTGTAATTTCTAAATATCCATTAGCACTTAAATTTTTTCTTTCTTTAATTGATTGACTGTCTTCTTCAACACTTATAGATCCATCAAGATATAGTCTTCCACTTGGTGCTTTATCGTAAACTTCTGGTTTATCTCCTGGAGCTAATTTTACTATATCGCCATTCTCGACCTGAACGGGATATGGGACCTGCATTTCTTTTGCAAAATTAATATGTTCAATCATATGTCTATGTTCTCCATGTACAGGAATAACGCACTTTGGTTTCACCCAATCATACATATCCTTTAAGTCTTCTCGATTAGGATGACCTGATACATGTATAAATTCACTTTCCTCCGAAATAACTTCAATACCATCTTTAACCAATTGATTATGAAGTTTATAAAGTTTCTTTTCGTTTCCAGGAATAATTTTTGATGAAAATATCACAGCATCTCCTTTTTCAATAAAAACGTCAGGATGAGTGTAACTTGAGATTCTCATCATAGCACCCATAGGCTCTCCTTGGCTACCTGTGCAAAGATAAACCATTTTTTCTCTAGAAATATTTTTTGCTTCTCTTGGATCAATTGGTTCAATTGTATTTTTCAAATATCCACATTGTCTTGCCGCTTTATAAATTCTATGCATTGATCTTCCAACTAAAGAAATTTGTCTTCCAGTTTTTTCTGCACAATAAAAAGCTGTTTCCATTCTAGCAACGTTAGAAGCAAAAGATGTTATGATTATTCTTTTTTTTAGTCTGCTCATTATATTCAACATATTTTTTCTAACATCTGCTTCAGATCCTGATCTTCCAGCGCTAAAAACATTTGTTGAATCACAAATCATTGCAAGAACACCCTCATCACCTATTTCTTTCAATCTTTTGGAATTAATATTGTCACCAATTAAAGGATTAGGATCAACTTTCCAATCTCCTGTATGTAAAACTACACCAGCTGGTGTTTTTATCTTAAGTCCATTAGGCTCTAAAATTGAATGAGTTAAAGTAATATACTCAACTTCAAAAGGGTTTAAATCAACTTTCCCATTTAATTCTACAATCTGTAAGTCGTTTGTAATATCAATATGTTTTTCTCTAAATTTTTCTCTTATTAAAACAGCTGTAAATGGTGTTGCGTAAATTTTACATTTTAATTTTGGCCATAGATGTGAAATTGCTCCAATATGATCTTCGTGAGCATGAGTTAAAACTATTCCTAATAAATTATCTTTTCTTTCCTGAATAAAACCGGGGTCAGGATAAATAAGATCTACACCTGGTATAGTATCATCAGCAAATGTTACTCCAATATCTACCATGATCCATTTATGATTACCTGGTTGACCATAACCAAATAAGTTCATGTTCATACCAATCTCACCAGAGCCGCCTAATGGGCAAAATAAAAATTCGTCCTTCATCCTATTTAATTAACCTTGAAGATCTAATAAGGCCATTAATTGTTATATTAATATCTTGTTTTACTTTTGTTTTAATTGAATTTTTAAACAATTCAGAAAATCCACCTGTTAAAATAACTTGAAAAGATTTTCTAGTTTCCTTCTTAATTAAATTTATCACATTGTCAATTAATCCAGCATATCCCCAAAAAAAACCTGATCTTACAGCTGAAATAGTGTCTTTACCTATAACTTTGGATATTTTTGTTAAATTTATTTTTGGAATTAGAGATGCTTTATCAGAAAGAGTTTTAAGCGATAATTCAATACCAGGTGAAATGATTCCACCTTTATAATTATTACCAATTAATACATCAAATGTAGTTGCTGTGCCAAAATCTAAAATAATAAAATTCTTTCTTTTATCAACAAGACTAATTGCATTAGCTAATCTATCTGATCCTACTTGTTTATAATTGACATCAATTTTTAAGAAAGATTTTAAATTTAATTCCTTTAATTCATAGCATCTAGTTTGAGTTTTTTTTGAAATAAATTTCTTTATTTCTTTATATGTTTTAGGCACAACACTACAAAAAAGAATTTTTTTAATTTGATTGAAATCAATATGCTTAAAAAAAGAGTTCAATTCTCCTCTTTTAAATTTTTTACTCGATATAATAACTCTTTTAACAATCTTTAAGTTATCATTTATTAAGCAAATTTTTGTATCTGTATTTCCTATATCACCTAGTAATAACATTTTAAGACTTATAGTACTTTGATAAAAATTTCTCAAAAGTTATTTTTAATTGGTTTTGAAACATTTTTTTATCAATTTTATGTTTGGTTAACTCTAATAAATTAGTTGTGGGATAATTTTTAATTTTTGGGCTTTTAATTAAATTCAATCCTATTCCTACAATCAAATAGTTTTGATCTAATTTTTCAATTTTTTCTTGTAAAATTCCACATATCTTTTTTTTTTCGATCAATAAATCATTTGGTGATTTAAATGATATTTTTTTCTTGTAGTACTTAGATATGACTTTCTTCACTAATAAACAATTTGTTTTAGTTAATTTGTTTATTGTAAAATTGATCTTCTCAAGTTTGTAAAATATAGTTAAAAAAATATTTCCCTTATATGAAATCCAATTTCTTCCATATTGTCCTTTTCCTTTTTTTTGTGTTTCTGTAATGATTATACCAAAATCAGTATTAGATTTTTTTAATATCCTTATTGCCGTTTGATTAGTGCTGTTAACTTTAACATAATTAAATTGTTTTAGTTTCATTAAATAATATTAATTCTTGAAACTACATCAATTATTTGACTTGGGAAGATGAAGTAAATCAAAATTAATATTGTTGAAACTGTAAGAGAAAATTTTAACCAAAAGCTATGGTCTGAGTCATATTTTTCTTTTTCTTGATCAAAGTAAATTATTTTTATTATTCTCAAATAATAAAATGCTGCAATTACTGTTGATAGTAAACCTATTATAGCTAAAAAATACATTGATTGCTCAATTACTGCCATGAAGACATAGAACTTAGCAAAGAATCCTGCTAATGGTGGTATGCCTGCTAGTGAAAATAGTATCACCAACAGTGATAGAGATAATAATGGATGATTTTTAGACAAGCCTGACAGATCATCTAATGTCTCATAATATTGATCATTTCTTTTTAACATTAAAAGACAAGAGAAAAGTCCCAAGTTCATTACAAAATAAATTGTTATATATATTACTGAACTTTGTATTCCTTCATTGGTTCCAGTTGTTAATCCAGCTAATGCATAACCAATATGACTAATTGAACTATAAGCTATTAGTCGTTTGATATTTTTTTGTCCAATAGCTGCTACTGCCCCAAAAACCATTGAAGCAATTGAAAGAAAGATTAATATCATTTGCCATTGATCGATCAGATTAATAAATGGTACATAAAGAAATCTTATAAATACAGTCAATGCTGCAATTTTAGGAACAATTGTAAAAAATAAAGTTACTGATGTTGGAGAACCCTCATAAACATCTGGTGCCCACATATGAAATGGTACTGCTGAAATTTTAAATGCAAGTCCAACTAAAATAAACACAATACCAAAGGTGAGAACATATTGGTCTGAGTCTAAATTGTTAGCAATTATTTCAAAATTTGTTGATCCAGAAAAACCATAAATTAATGAACAGCCATACAATAAAAGACCTGAAGATAATGCGCTTAAAACAAAATATTTCAAACCTGCTTCAGAAGATTTTACTTCATCTCTGTTAAATGATGAAAGGACATATAATGATAATGATTGAAGCTCTAAACCAATATAAAATAAAATTAAATCGTTCGAACTAATCATAACCATCATTCCTAAAACGGCACAAATTACTAATATTGGGTATTCAATCTTTAATATTTTAAAAGTTTTCAAATAATTTGAGGAAACAATTAGAGCCATCAAAGCAGCAATAATAGTTATAAACTTCATAAATGATGCTAAATAATCAATTACAACACTTCCATTGAACAACAATGTATTTTCAACAGTTAAGGTTTCGTTAAAAATGATACCACCAGTAATTAGTAATATTATTAAAGAAAAGTTATGAATAAGTTTTGAACTATCTTTTTTAAATACCCCTAAAATCAATAAAAACATTATAGCTAAGGATATAAATATTTCAGGTAATACTAAATTTAAGTTTTCCATATTAATTTATATTTAAGTTATACATATCTATTAAATTTTTAACAGAAACCTCAATAGTGTTCATTAAAGGTTCTGGATAAAATCCAAAAAATAAAGTTGGTATTGCTAAAGATATTAAAATTACAATTTCTGATTTATTCAAATCTGTTAGTTTTTTTAATTCTTCATTAATTAATTTTCCAAAAACTACTCTTTTATATAACCAAAGCATGTAAGCAGCTCCTAAGATTACACCTAAGCTTGCTAAAACTGCTACTAAGAAATTATCTTTAAACGCACCCATCAAAATCAAAAATTCTCCGATGAATCCACTTGTGCCTGGTAAACCTAAAGCAGCTAGAGTGAAAATCATAAATAATACTGCATATTTAGGAACTATAGTTACAATACCTCCATAAGTGCTTATTAATCTTGAGTGCATTCTGTCATAAACAACACCCACACATAAAAAGAGTGCAGCAGAAACTAATCCATGACTTATCATTTGAATGATACTTCCTTCAATTCCTTGCTGTTGTATTGTGAATATTCCTAAAGTTACAAAACCCATATGAGCGACTGAGGAATATGCTATAAGTTTTTTCATATCTTCTTGCATTAGTGCAATTAATGATGTGAATATGATTGCTATAACACTTAGAGTATAGATTAATGGTGTAAATGTTTCTGAAGCTTCAGGAAATAAACCTAGAGAAAATCTAATAAAGCCATATCCAGCCATTTTCAAAAGAATAGCTGCTAGTAAAACAGAGCCAGCGGTTGGAGCTTCAACATGAGCATCTGGAAGCCATGTGTGAACTGGCCACATTGGAGTTTTAACAGCAAATGAACTGAAAAATGCTAACCATAATAAGTTTTGATATTTGGTATCTATTCCTAGTTCATACAGTTTAACTACATCTGTTGTTCCATTTATCCAATAAATTGAAATTATTGCAACTAACATCAAGACAGAGCCTAAAAGTGTGTACAAGAAAAACTTAAATGCTGAATACACTCTTCTCGGCCCACCCCATATTCCAATGATTAAAAACATAGGAATTAATCCTGCCTCAAAGAATAGATAAAAAATAACTAAATCTAATGCGCAAAATACACCTATCATAAAACTTTCCATGATGAGAATTGCTATAAGAAAATCTCTAAGTCTATTTTTGACTGTATTATTTACTGAAAGAATACAAAGTGGAGTGATAAAAGTTGTTAAAACAATGAATAATATTGAAATTCCATCAATACCTACTTTATAATTAATAAAACCTTTAATCCATTGTCTATCTTCTACAAATTGAAAATCAGATGTTGTTGGATCAAATTGATACCATAGATAAATTGAAATTAAAAAATTAACTATTGATGTAAATAAAGCTACATATTTTATTGTTTGATTGCTGCTCGGTTTATCTTTTGAAAAAAATAAAAATAGTGAACCAATTGTTGGTAATAAAATTAATGATGAAAGGATAGGAAAATTCATTTTTTATTTTACAATCAATAAAGTTAATAAAGCAGAAAAACCTAATAACATTACAAATGCATACTGATATATAAATCCACTTTGAAATTTATTGGCTTTTTGTGAAAATCTTTTAATTAATGAAGAAATGCCATCAGGACCAAAGCCATCAATTATTTTAACATCACAGAATTTCCAAAGAAAAGATCCTATTTTTTTTGAAGATTTGATAAACAGAAGTTCATATAATTCATCAAAATACCATTTGTTCTTTAAAAATTTATATAATGGCTGATTAACTCTTACTATACCATCAACTATCTCTTTATTCTTAACAAATAAATAATACGAGATAGGTATTGATAAAGTTACTAAAATTGGTGTTAATAATAAAAACCATGTTGGTGGATGTTCTGAACTTAAAGGTTCTAAAAAAAATACAGAATTTTTCCAAAAACTATCAATACCATTACCAACAAATAAATCTTTAAATAATATACCTGCAAAAATTGCCCCTAGAGATAAAAGAACTAAAGGTATCAACATCACTAAAGGAGACTCGTGTGTCTCTGAAATTTTCATTTTCTTATTATTGTATTCACCATGAAAGGTCTTAAAAATTAATCTCCATGAATAAATTGCAGTTAAAAACGCAGTAAAAATTCCTATACCTGCAGCATAATATCCAACAGTATTATCCCTCAGATAAGCAAATTCAATGATCGCATCTTTTGAATAAAAACCAGATAAGAAAGGAAAACCCGTTAACGCAAGAGTACCAATGATCATCATTGCATAAGTGTAAGGCAAGTGTTTCCATACACCACCCATTTCATTTATGTCTTGTTCATTTTTAAATGCATGAATTACTGAGCCAGATCCTAAAAATAATAATGCTTTAAAAAAAGCATGAGTAAATAAATGAAACATTGCAATATTATAAGCTCCAACACCAGTTGCAAAAAACATATATCCAAGTTGGCTACAAGTTGAATAAGCAATAATTTTTTTTATATCAGTTTGAACAATAGCCACTGATGCTGCAAAAAGAGCTGTTGTCATTCCTACTATGGTAATCAAATTTAATGCTAATTCAGAATATTCATAAATAGGTGAGCATCTTACTACTAAAAAAACTCCTGCAGTAACCATGGTTGCAGCATGAATTAATGCTGACACGGGTGTTGGCCCTTCCATTGCATCTGGTAACCAAGTATGTAATAATATTTGTGCAGACTTACCCATCGCACCAATAAATAAAAGTAAACAAATTAAATCGATTGCATTGATATCAAATCCAAGGAAGTTTAAATTTTTTTCTGTAATTGTGGGGATTTGTTCAAAAACTTCTGAATAATTAACAGTTCCAAATAGATAGAAAACTAAAAATATTCCTAAAGCAAATCCAAAATCACCTACTCTATTTACAACAAACGCTTTAATTGCTGCAGCGTTTGCTGACTCTTTTTTGAACCAAAAACCAATTAAAAAATAAGAGCATAATCCAACCCCTTCCCAACCAAAAAATAATTGAATAAAGTTATCTGAAGTTACAAGCATCAACATAGCAAATGTAAATAAAGATAAGTAAGCCATAAATCTTGGTTTATGTGGATCATGAGACATGTATCCAATTGAGTAAATATGAACCAAGGCTGATACTGAAGTTACAACAACTAGCATTACTGCAGAAAGTGGGTCTATATTCATTGACCAATTAACATTTAAATCCCCAGAGTTAATCCATGTAGCAATTACAATATTTTCTTGGAAACCATCAACGATTACTTGATAAAACACATAAATAGAGAACAATGCTGAAATTGATACCAATAAACTTGTTACAATTTCTGAATTTCTATCGCCTATAAATCTTCCAAAAAATCCTGAAATAATTGATGCAATTAAAGGAAGAAATATTATTGCTAATTCCATTTTATTATCCTTTTAATTTATCAATTTCTTCAACTCTAATTGTTCCAGAGTTTCTATAGTAAACAACAATAATCGCTAAACCAATTGCAGCCTCTGCAGCAGCAACTGTTAAAATAAAAAGTGTAAAGACTTGACCAGCAATATCATTTAAAAAAATTGAAAAAGACACTAAATTTATATTTACTGCTAAAAGAATTAGCTCAATACTCATTAGTATTACGATAATGTTTTTTCTGTTTAGAAAAATTCCAATTACACCAATTGAAAAAATTACAGCTCCAAGAGTTAAATAATGTCCTAGACCTATCTCAGCCATCTATTTTAACTCCTTTGTTAGATTCTACTTCAACAACATCAACACCTTCAGATCTTTCTCTTGATATTTGTTTAAAATAACTTTGTTTTTTTACACCTGATCTTTGTCTAAATGTAAGAACAATGGCCCCGACCATTGCAACAAGCAGTATCATTCCACTTAATTGAAATATGTGAATATAATCTGTATACAAAACTGCTCCTAATGAATGAGTGTTACTTACATCTTGAGAAACTGAAATATTGCTTATTTCTAATAGGTCAGGTTTATATTTCCATCCACCAATAACTATAATTAATTCAAAAAATATAACTGTGCTTATAATTAAACCGATAGGTATATGACCTGAGTTTTCTTGAGAGGCAAACCATTGATTTTTCTGTTGTGCAACATTAAGCATCATCACAACAAACAAAAATAGTACAGCTACAGCTCCTACGTAAACAATAAGCATTATCATGCCTAAAAATTCAGCACCAATCATAATAAATAGACAAGAAATACTAATAAAATCTAAAATTAAAAAAAAAACTGAGTGAACTGTATTTTTAGACACAGTCACCATTATTGCTGAAACAACTGCAATTATTGAAAATATATAAAAAAATATCGTGTGAGCTAACATTTTATCTGTATGGATTATCTGCTTTAATATTTGCGGCTAAAACATTCTCCCATCTGTCTCCATTTTCTAAAAGTTTTTCTTTAGTGTAATAGAGTTCCTCTCTAGTTTCTGTTGAAAATTCAAAATTTGGACCCTGAACAATAGCATCAACAGGACATGCTTCTTCACATAAACCACAGTAAATACATTTCATCATATCAATGTCATACCTTGTAGTTTTTCTACTTCCATCTTCTCTTTGAGCAGATTCAATTGTAATTGCTTGTGCAGGACATGCTGCTTCACATAATTTGCAAGCAATACATCTTTCTTCTCCGTTGGGATATCTTCTTAAAGCATGCTCACCTCTAAATCTTGGACTAATTTTTCCTTTTTCAAATGGATAGTTAATAGTTTTTTTGGAAGAAAATAATTCTTTAATAGCAATTAGTAATCCAGATATAAAATCAATCATGAATATCGTTTTAAAAAATCTAGATAACTTCATAATTAGTTTGTTGGTAAAAGGTTAAAATAAAATAAAAAACTAGCTGTTAATACAACATATATTAAGGACAGTGGTAAAAATATTTTCCATCCTAATCTCATTAATTGATCATATCTATATCTGGGAACTATTGCTTTTACCAAAGCAAACAACACAAACAACAATAGAATTTTCAATATTAACCAAATTGCACCTGGAACTAAATTAAATGGGTAAATTTCAATAGGAGAAAGCCAACCACCTAAAAATAAAATTGAACCTAATGCACACATTAACAATATGTTTGCGTACTCACCCAACCAAAACATTGCATACATCATTCCTGAATACTCTGTTTGATAACCAGCAACTAATTCTGCCTCAGCCTCAGGTAAATCAAATGGAGGTCTATTGGTTTCTGCAAGTGCTGATATAAAAAATATCACAAACATTGGAAATAATGGAACAACAAACCACATATTTTTTTGCGCAATAACAATATCATTCAAATTTAATGATCCAACACAAAGCAATACATTTATAATAATTACTCCGATAGAAACCTCATAAGAAACCATTTGAGCCGCAGATCTAATCGAACCTAAAAAAGGATATTTTGAATTTGAAGCCCAGCCACCCATAATTATTCCATAAACACCTAATGAAGAAACTGCAAATATATAAAGAATACCAACATTGATATCTGCTAAGACTTGGCTTTCGCTAAAAGGGATAACTGCCCAAGCAATTAAAGCCAATGTCATGGTTACAATTGGAGCCAAAATAAAGATAACTTTATTTGAGCTAGCAGGAATTATAATTTCTTTAAAAATATATTTAAGCGCATCAGCTAAAGATTGAAGTAAGCCAAACGGTCCTACAACATTTGGTCCTCTTCGCTTTTGAACAAAGGCCCATACTCTCCTATCAAGCCAAACAATCATTGCAACTGAAACTAATACTGGAACTAATAAAAATAGAATTTTATAAACTTCGTTAAATAAAACATTAAAATATTCCATTTATTATCCTTCAGTCCCTGTTTTTTTAATTTCTATTTTAGAATTATTACATTCAACCATAGTCTTTGATGATCTAGCAATTACATTTGAGAAGTAATAATCTTTTACTTTTATATTAATTGTTTCATCAACAAAATTGCTTACTGAAATTTCAGAAGTTTTATTTTTTTCCTTTTTAAGTTTTAAATAGTTAAGCATACTGCTTTCTAATTCATCTTTATCATTAAAAAGTTTACGATTGTTCATATGCTCAGCTAAATTATTTATAATTTCCCAATCTTCTTTTGACTGATTGGGTGGATATGAGGCTTTATATGCTTTTTGTAATCTACCTTCTAAATTTGTAAAATAACCTGATTGTTCTGTGTAAGCTGAACCTGGTAAAATTACATCTGCAATCTCCGCACCTTTATCTCCATGACTTCCAATATAAATAACAAACTCGTTTGTTTTATTAAAACTTAAATTATCTTGGCCAACAAGAAATACAATTTCATACTTATTATTTTTTAAATTATCTAAAATATTATTTTTAAAATTACCTTGTTCTAAATTAATTAAATCTAGATCAAGATTACCAACAGTGGAAGCATCACAAGTTAAAATATTAAATGAATTCCAATTATCATTAATCTTTTTATTGTCTAACAAAAATTTTTGTAATGAAGTTACTATATATTCAGAAGACTTAGATTTTAATAACGACTCTCCAATTATAACTAATGGATTTTGTGCATCTTTAATTAATTTTGAAACATCATGATTGTCCTCAACAATTTTTTTTATTGTTGAAGTTTTTCCATCTAATTGCATGTAAGGGTAAGTCAAATCCCCTACTTCATTTAAAGATATAATCTTAGTATTATTATTTAAAAATGCTTTTCTAATTCTTGCATTAACTATTGTAGCTTCAAATCTTGGATTTGCTCCAACTAAAAATATTAAATCTGACTCCTCTATTCCATTAATTGTCGAGTTAAATAAATAGTTTTTTCTATCAGAATTGTTGATGTATTTGTCCTCTGATCTAGTTTCGTAAGCTTTTGTTTCTAAAACTCTGTCAAAGAATTCTTTAAATATAAATGATGTTTCCATGTTTGTTAGATCACCTACAAAACCACAAACATTTTCTTTTGAAGTATTTTTGAGTTTATTGACAACTATTTCATTTACCTCATTCCAATTACTCTCCTCAAATTTTCCATTTCTTTTTACATATGGTTTGTCTAATCTTTGGTTTAATAAACCATCACAAGCATATCTTGTTTTGTCTGAAATCCATTCTTCGTTAATATCTTCATTAATTATCGGTAAAACTCTTTTGACTTCCCATCCATAAGTATCTACCCTAATATTACTTCCTACAGCATCCATAACATCTATAGTTTCAGTTTTTTTAAGTTCCCAAGGTCTTGCTTCGAATACATATGGTTTGGAAGTAAGTGCTCCAACAGGACATAAATCTACAACATTGGCTGAAAGTTCTGATTGCATTGATTGCTCAAGATATGTTGTAATTTGCATATCTTCTCCTCTTCCTATTGCTCCTATTTCTGGAACACCAGCAATTTCAGTTGCAAATCTTACACATCTTGTGCAATGAATACATCTTGTCATTTGAGTTTTAATTAGAGGACCCATATTTTTATCTGGTACTGATCTTTTATTTTCCTTAAATCTAGATTTATCAACACCGTAAAACATTGATTGATCTTGAAGATCGCATTCACCACCTTGATCACATACTGGACAGTCTAAAGGATGATTAACTAACAAAAACTCCATTACTCCTTTTCTTGCTTTTTCAACTTTAGGAGTATTAGTTTTTATATTCATTCCTTCTGCTGCAGGCATTGCACATGAAGCAATAGGTTTAGGAGATTTTTCCATTTCTACTAAACACATTCTACAATTTCCAGCTATAGAAAGTTTTTCGTGATAACAAAATCTTGGAATTTCAACGCCTGCTTTTTCACAGGCTTGAAGAACCGTCAAACCCTCTTCTACTTCAACTTCAATATCATTGACTTTTAATTTAGGCATTTTTTTTGTCCAATAAATGTTGATCCACTAAATAAGGAATATTTCGGTTTTTTTCTACAACGGGATTAAACTTGTTTCGTTTTTCAACTTCTTTTTTAAAATGTCTTAACAAACCTTGAACTGGCCACGAAGAACCTTCACCAAAAGCACAAATTGTATGTCCTTCAATTTGTTTTGTTACATCCATTAACATATCAACTTCTTCTCTAGAAGCTTCCCCTTTGGCCATTCTTTCAAGCATCCTCCACATCCATCCAGATCCTTCTCTACAAGGAGTACACTGACCACAGCTTTCATGTTTATAAAATCTTGCAATTCTCGCCATACATTTGATTATGTCCTGATCATTATTAATAACGACAATACCTGCTGTACCTAATCCACTTTTTTCAGCCATTAGTGAATCAAAATCCATTGTTATTGTGTCACAAATATTTTTTGGCAATAAAGGCATTGATGAACCTCCAGGAATTACAGCTTGTAAATTATCCCACCCACCAATAACACCACCTGCATGAGTTTCTATTAACTCTTTTAATGAAATACCCATTTCTTCTTCAACGTTACATGGATTATTTACATTTCCTGATATACAAAAAATTTTTGTACCAGTATTTTTAGGTTTTCCAATATTAGCAAACCATTTACCGCCTCTTCTTAAAATAGTTGGCACTACTGATATAGTTTCCACATTATTGATAATTGTTGGGCATCCATACAATCCAATTAAAGCTGGGAATGGTGGTTTCAATCTTGGTTGACCTTTTTTACCTTCTAAACTTTCTAGTAAGGCTGTTTCCTCTCCACAGATATAAGCGCCCGCGCCATAATGAATATAAATATCAAAATCCCATCCTGTTCCACTTGCATTTTTTCCAATAACTTTATTTTCATAAGCTTCATCAATTGCTTTTTGTAATTTTTGTCCTTCATTGTAATATTCACCTCTTATGTAGACATAACAAGCATGAGCATTAACTGCAAAAGATGCAATTAAACAACCTTCAATTAATTTATGAGGTTCGAATCTTAATATATCTCTATCTTTACAAGTCCCTGGTTCAGACTCATCAGCATTAATCACTAAATAATGTGGTCTTGAACCAACTTCTTTTGGTGCAAAAGACCATTTTAACCCAGTAGGAAATCCAGCCCCACCTCTTCCTCTTAGTTCTGAAGATTTAATTTCTTCTATTATCCATTCTCTACCTTTAGCACAAATTTCTTTAGTATTTGACCAATCACCTCTTTTTAAAGCTGATTGAAAATCAGTCCCATTATCATTATACAAATTTTTAAATATTCTATCTTCGTCTTTAAGCATTTTTTACATCCAATAAAGTTTTTCTGTTATTTTCAGGTTCAGAGTTTAATCTTCCTCTAAAAGATCCATGTTTAGGTGTTTTGCCAGCTATTACGTCATCTAAAATTTTTAAAGCTTTTTCTTTATCTAAATCTTCATAATAATTTTCATTTATTTGCATCATCGGAGCATTAATGCAGGCTCCCAAACATTCCACTTCCATCCATGAGCAATTTTTTTCTTTAACAAATTCATTTTCATTTTCTGATATTTTTTCTTTACACGCTTCTACAATTTTATAAGCACCCCTAATCATACAAGGTGTTGTAGTACATACTTGAACAAAATGTTTACCAACAGGAGAAAGATTATACATAGTGTAAAAAGTTGCTACCTCATAAACTTTTACATAAGGCATATCTAAAAGCTTACCAATGTATTTCATTGCTGATAGAGGTATCCAATTATCATGTTGTTTTTGAGCAATATATAATAATGCCATAACAGCACTCTGTTGTTTTCCATTTGGATATTTAGCAATTATTTTATTTGCTTCAGCCAGACTATCATTTGTAAATTCAAATTTTTCTGGCTGTTCTTTTGATATCCTTCTTAATGTCATCTATCTACCTCTCCAAACACAATATCAAGTGAACCAAGAATAGCAGGGACATCAGCCAACATATGACCTCTAATTAAATAATCCATTGATTGAAGATGAGAAAAACCTGGTGCCCTGATTTTGCATTTATATGGTTTGTTTGATCCATCAGAAATTAAATAAACACCAAATTCACCTTTTGGAGCTTCAACAGCGGTATAAATTTCATCTTTTGGAACACGATAACCTTCGGTGAATAATTTAAAATGATGGATCAAAGCTTCCATCGATTGTTTCAAATCTTTTTTTGATGGAGGGCTAATTTTTCCATCTAGAGATTTTATGGGGCCCTTTTCCATTTTTGCTAAACACTGTTTTATGATTGATATACTCTCTTTCATTTCTTCAATTCTGCATAAATATCTATCGTAGCAATCACCATTTTTACCTACTGGTATTTTAAATTCTAATTGGTCATAGCAATCATAAGGTTGAGATTTTCTTAAATCCCATGGAATACCAGAACCTCTTATCATAACTCCAGTAAATGAATGATCTAAAGCATCTTCTTTTGTAACAGTACCTATATCCACATTTCTTTGTTTAAAAATCCTATTATCAGTTAATAAATTTTCAAGATCGTTAATTACTTTTGGAAAAGTTTCACAAAATTTTGCAATATCATCTTCTAATCCCATTGGTAAATCTTGGTGAACTCCACCAGCTCTAAAATAGTTTGCATGCAATCTTGAACCTGATGCTCTTTCATAAAAAGTCATTAATGTTTCTCTTTCTTCAAATCCCCATAATGAAGGTGTTAATGCTCCAACATCTAAAGCTTGAGTAGTAACATTTAAAATGTGACTTAATATTCTGCCGATTTCACAAAAGATAACCCTTATAAACTGAGCTCTGATAGGAACTTCTATGTCTAAAATTTTTTCAATTGCTAATGCAAAAGCATGTTCTTGATTCATTGGAGCAACGTAATCAAGACGATCAAAATATGGAACTGCCTGCATATAAGTTTTGTTTTCAATTAATTTCTCAGTACCTCTGTGTAATAACCCAATATGTGGATCAGCTTTTTCCACAACTTCACCGTCTAATTCTAAAATCAATCTTAATACGCCATGTGCAGCTGGGTGTTGTGGACCAAAATTTAAATTTAAATTCTTAATTTTTTTTGTCATTTTTTTCAGCTATTTCTTTAATATATTTTGTTCCCTCCCAAGGACTTTCATAATCAAAATTTCTAAAATTTTGTTCTAATTTAACTGGTTCTGTAACTACTTTTTTTTCATCCTCGCTATATCTTACCTCTGTGTGACCAGTTAATGGGAAATCTTTTCTTAAAGGATGACCTTCAAAACCATAATCTGTTAGTATTCTTCTTAGATCTGGATGATCTTTAAAATCAACACCATACATATCAAAAACCTCTCTCTCCATCCAATTAGCTGATGGAAAAACTGAAGTTAAAGAAGGAATAACTTCATTATCATTTATTAGATAACTTAAAACTATTCTTTGATTAAATTCATGACTTAAGAATAAATAAACAACTTTAAATCTTTTAGAGCTTTCGGGATAATCAACAACAGTTATATCAATTAGTTGTCTGAATTTTGTATCTTTATTTGTTTTAAGAAATAAAACTACGTCTAAAAGATCTTCTTTATCAATTTCAATATAAACTTGATTATGTTTAATGTGAGTTGAACTAATTTTTGTAGTTAATTCTGAATTGATTTTTTTTTCTAAGTCTATTGTATTAATCATTATCTAGTTAATGAACCTTTGTTTCTAATCTTTTTTTGTAATTGCATCACACCGTACAATAAAGCTTCAGCTGATGGAGGGCATCCAGGCACATATACATCTACAGGAACAATTCTATCACATCCTCTTACAACAGAATAAGAGTAATGATAATAACCACCACCATTTGCACAGCTTCCCATTGATATAACATAACGAGGTTCAGGCATTTGATCGTAAACTTTTCTTAAAGCTGGTGCCATTTTGTTTGTAAGAGTACCAGCTACTATCATAACATCTGATTGTCTTGGTGAACCTCTTGGAGCTGCTCCAAACCTTTCAAGATCATATCTAGGCATTGCGGTTTGCATCATTTCAACAGCACAACATGCAAGACCAAATGTCATCCAATGAAGTGATCCTGATCTAGACCAATTTATTAGATTGTCTAAGGAAGTTGTAATAAATCCATTTTTACCAAAATCTTCAGCTAATTGCTTAAATTCCTCTGGTACTTGATCTAGTTTATTATTCATATTCTATTCCCAATCTAAAGCGCCTTTTTTCCATTCATAAATGAAACCAATTGTTAGAATAAATAAAAAAATCATCATTGAAGTAAATCCTAAAATACCAATGCTTCCAAGAGAAACAGCCCAAGGAAATAAAAAAGCAATCTCTAAATCAAATATAATAAAAAGTATTGCCACTAGATAAAATCTTACATCAAACTCCATTCTAGAATCTTCAAACGGCTCAAATCCACATTCATATGCAGATAATTTTTCAGGATCTGGATTTTTTGGCGAGAGTACAAAATTGACCAAAACAAAAGCACAGCTCAATCCAAGTGCAATAATTAAAAATAATATTATTGGTAAATAATCTTTTAAAAATTCGGATAACATTGAAATCTATATATCATTTTTTTTTAGTTGATGAAGTGTAGATAGGTCACATTATTGGTAATAGAGAATAACAATTTGATGTTGTTTTGTATGCTTTTATTGGAATAAAGTGGCGGGAGTGAAGGGACTCGAACCCTCGACCTATCGCGTGACAGGCGATCGCTCTAACCAACTGAGCTACACCCCCACTTATGGAGTTTTTGGTGGGCAGTAAAGGACTCGAACCTTTGACCCCCTCGGTGTAAACGAGATGCTCTACCAACTGAGCTAACCGCCCAAAAACCAGCTACTATTACATCAAGGATTAGAAAATGTAAATTAATTATTATTGAATACTTGCTTGTGATTTATCATCTTTTTTAGATAAATCTACTTCTACCCACTCTGTTTTTTTCAATTCTTTTGTAAGTGCTATTTTCAATACTTCATCAGCATATTCAACAGGTGTTATTTTGATTTCATCAATTATTTTTTTTGGAATATCAACTAAATCCTTTTCATTTTCTTTTGGAATTAAAACTTGTTTGATACCGGCTCTGTGAGCTGCAAGTAATTTTTCTTTTAATCCTCCAATTGCTAATACTTGTCCTGTTAAAGTTACCTCACCAGTCATTGCTATGTCTCTTCTTACAGGAATATTTGTAATTGAAGAAACAATTGAAGTTACCATTCCAATACCTGCTGAAGGGCCATCTTTTGGTGTTGCTCCCTCTGGAACATGGATGTGAAAATCTTTCTTTTCAAATAAAGGAGGTATTATCCCATATTGCAAACACTTAGATCTAACAAATGATTTTGCAGCTTTCACTGATTCTTGCATTACGTCACCAAGCTTTCCTGTAATTTGCATTCTGCCTTTACCTGGCATTGTGACTGTTTCAATTTTTAAGATTTCTCCACCATATTCTGTCCAAGCAAGACCAGTAACAATACCAACTTTGTCTTTAGACTCTAGTTCTCCAAATTTATATTTTGCAACTCCAAGAAAGTCAGATAAATTTTTAGTATTGATTGCAACTTCCTTTTCTTCACCTGCAACTACTTTTTTTACAACTTTTCTAGCTAGCTTAGATATTTCTCTTTCTAAGTTTCTAACTCCAGATTCTTTTGTGTAACTTCTAATTACTTCTTTGATTAAATCATCCTCTAATTTCATCTCATTTTCTTTGACACCATTATCTTTAATCTGTTTTGGTAATAGGTATTTGTTTGCAATATTTATTTTTTCATCTTCTGTGTATCCTGCTAATCTGATTACTTCCATTCTGTCTAACAATGGTGGAAGTATATTTAGAGTATTAGCTGTGGTTACAAACATCACATCTGATAGATCATAATCTACTTCTAAATAATGATCATTAAAAGTAACATTCTGTTCAGGATCTAATGCTTCTAGTAAAGCAGATGAAGGGTCTCCTCTATAATCGTTTCCAATTTTATCAATCTCATCTAATAAAATTAATGGATTTTTAGTTCCAGCTTTTTTCATCATTTGAATAATCTTGCCTGGCAATGAACCAATATAAGTTCTTCTATGACCTCTTATCTCTGCTTCATCTCTCATACCACCAACTGATATTCTTACAAATTCTCTATTTGTGGCTTTTGCAATAGATTTTCCTAAAGAAGTTTTACCAACTCCTGGTGGGCCAACTAAACATAAAATTGGACCTTTAATTTTTTCCATTCTCTTTTGAACTGCAAGAAATTCGATAATTCTCTCTTTAATTTTTTCCAAGCCATAATGATCTTTGTCTAAAATATTTAAAGCTTTAGCTAGATCAATTTCTACCTCACTTTTCTTGTGCCAAGGAAGTTCTGTCATCCAGTCTAAATAATTTCTTACAACTGTTGCCTCAGCTGACATTGGGCTCATATTTTTTAATTTTTTCAATTCTTGAAGACATTTTTTTTCAACGTCTTTAGGCATTTTTGCTTTTAAGATAGCTTTGTTTAAGCTTGTGCTTTCATCTTTACCATCTTCAATTTCGCCTAATTCTTTCTGTATGGCTTTAAGTTGCTCATTTAAATAATATTCTCTTTGAGTTTTTTCCATTTGAGTTTTAACTCTTCCTCTAATTCTTTTTTCAACTCCAATGATTGAAGTTTCATTTTCCATAATTTTAATAATGGCATTAAGTCTTTTCTTAATATCTACAGTTTCAAAAATCTGCTGTTTCTCAGATATTGTTGCTGTTAAATGAGAGGCAATATTGTCAGCAATCTGTGAAGGGTCTTTTAATTGTTTTATTGTATTTATTGTTTCATTTGAAATTTTCTTATTTATAGATGTAAGTTTCTCTAATCTTCTTACAGCCGTAACTGCAAGTGGGTACAAGTCCTCATTTTTTTCATTTACATCATTAAAGTGTGAATAATCGCAAGTTATAAATTTTTCGTTATCCTTAAAATCTAGAATCTTTACTCTTTTAATTCCCTCAACTAAAACTTTTACCGTGCCATCAGGAAGTTTGAGTAATTGAAGGATATTACCTTCACAACCATACATAAAAACATCGGTTTTTTTTGGATCATCAATTTCTGAATTTTTTTGTGTTACTAAAATTATCTTTTTTTCTTTTTTCATTACTTCATTAAGAGCTGAAATAGATTTATCTCGTCCAACAAATAATGGAATAACCATACTTGGAAAGACAACTATGTCTCTTAAAGGTAATAACGGTAATGAATGCTTAACTTCCATACCATGAATATGGATATTATATTAAAATTTGCAATAGGTTTTTGTTAGTTATTAAGATTAAGCAGCTGAAGTTTTTCCTGATTTTGACTTGGAATCTCCTTTTGCATGAACAATTATAGGCTGTGACTGTCCTTTTGCAGCACCGGCATCAACAATTACTTCTTCTACATTATCCATACTTGGTAAGTCGTACATAGTCTTTAAAAGAATGTTTTCTAAAATTGAACGCAATCCTCTTGCTCCAGTTTTTTTTCTAATTGCTTTAAGAGCAATTTCTTTTAATGCATTATCTTTAAATACAAGTTTAGCACCATCTAATTTAAATAATTCTTGATATTGTTTTGTAAGAGAATTTTTTGGCTCTTGTAGAATTTTAATCAATGATTTTTCATCCAAATCTTCTAAAGTTGCAATCATAGGTAGTCTTCCTATAAATTCTGGAATTAAACCATATTTTAATAAATCTTCAGGTTCTAAAGTTTTCATCCATTCACCAGTTTTTTTATCTTGAGTATTTTTTACATCTGCACCAAATCCAATAGAGGTACCTTTGTCTCTTTGAGAAATAATCTTATCCAAACCAGCAAATGCTCCACCACAAATAAATAATATATTTGTTGTGTCTACTTGAAGAAACTCTTGTTGAGGATGTTTTCTACCACCTTGAGGAGGAACACTCGCTACAGTTCCTTCCATAATTTTTAATAAAGCTTGCTGAACACCTTCACCAGATACATCTCTTGTAATTGATGGGTTTTCCGATTTTCTACTTATCTTATCTACCTCATCAATATATACAATTCCTCTCTGAGCTTTTTCAACATTGTAATCTGCAGCTTGTAAAAGTTTTAAAATTATATTTTCAACATCTTCACCAACGTAACCTGCTTCAGTTAAAGTTGTTGCATCTGCCATTGTAAAAGGCACATCTAAAATTCTTGCAAGAGTTTGAGCTAATAAAGTTTTACCACATCCAGTAGGACCAACTAAAAGGATATTAGATTTTGATAATTCAACATTTTTACTTGTCTTAGTTTCATAATTTAATCTTTTATAGTGATTATGAACAGCAACTGATAAAACTTTTTTTGCGTGAGCTTGTCCAATTACATAATCATCCAATACAGTACAAATTTCTTTTGGCGAAGGTAATCCATCTTGATGTTTTACAAATGTGTCTTTACTTTCTTCTTTGATTATATCCATGCATAACTCAACACATTCATCACAAATAAAAACAGTTGGACCTGCAATTAACTTTCTTACTTCGTGTTGACTCTTCCCGCAGAAAGAACAGTAAAGAATATTTTTGTTGTTAGTGTTCATATTAAATTTTGAAACGAATCAATATTAATATCTTATTATAGAAGACTCTCTTAGATCAAGTTCTATTAATAATTGTGTCAATATATTGTGTATTATGATCTTTTTTCAACAACTTCGTCTATTAAACCAAATTGTTTAGCGACTTCTGCGGTCATAAAATTATCTCGCTCCAAAGCGCTTTTGATTTCATCAACAGTTTTACCAGTATGTTTTGAATAAATTTCATTCAACCTTTTTTTTAAAGAAAGTACTTCATTTGCATGTATTTCTATGTCGGTTGCTTGACCTTGAAAACCTGCTGAAGGTTGGTGAACCATTACTCTTGAATTAGGAAGTGAAAATCTTTTTCCTTTACTTCCTGCTGCCAGAAGAAACGACCCCATAGAAGCTGCTTGACCGATACATAAAGTAGAAATTTCTGGTTTTATATATTGCATGGTATCATAGATACCCAAACCAGCAGTGACCAAACCACCTGGGCTATTTATATAAAGATAAATTTCTTTTTTTGGATCTTCAGCCTCCAAAAATAATAATTGAGCTGTTACTAACGATGCAACATTATCATTAATTTGACCTGTCAAAAAAATAATTCTTTCTTTAAGTAATCTTGAATATATATCGTAGGCTCTTTCACCTTTGCTAGACTGTTCCACTACCATTGGAACTAATGTATTCATATGTTCTGATAATTTTGTTGTCATAAATTGATTCTCTCTATTTATACAACTTGTGCTTACTTTTTGCTAACTTTTTTTGTTTTTGGCTTTGCTTTAGTAGTTTTTGGTGAAGCTTTTTTAGCTGGAGCCTTTTTAGCTGGAGCTTTTTTATCAGATGATGTTTTAGTTTTTTCTTCTTTTGCAGCACTTGTTGCTTCAACCTTCTGACTTTCTTTTAATATTTTTTCAGCTTCTTCTTTACTAACTTCTTTTTTATTTGCTTTAGCTTTTTCTTTAATCAAAGAAATAATTTTTTCCTCATAAACAGTTCCTCTTAAGCTTGAAATTGCTGATGGGTTTTTTTGATAAAAATCCATTACCATTTTTTCTTGACCTGGCATCATTCTAACTTGTTTTTGAACTTCAGCTTGCAACTCTTGTTCAGTAACTTTCACCTGATTTTGCTCACCAAACTCATTTAAGATTAAACCAACTTTAATTCTCTTTTTTGCGATATCTTCAAAATTCTTTCTACTTTTTTTGGCATCTTCTTCAGACATTCCTTGTGATAAAATTTTAACCTCTTCCTCAATTAAATTTTCAGGAATTTCATCAACTTTGAATTTTTCAATTTCTTTTAAAATTTGATTTTTAGATAATCTTTCTAATGAATTTTTGTACTCATCATTAATTTGTTTTGTAATTAATGTTTTCAAATCTTTTAAGTCTTTAGCTCCTAAATTTTTTGCAAATTCATCATTGATTTCTACTGGCTCAGGTTTTTTAACTGCAGTAATTTTGCATACGAATTTAGCTGTTTTATTAATTAAATCTTTTTCTGGGAAATTTTCAGGCAAAACAGCTTCAACTGTTTTTTCATCATCCTTCTTAACTCCAGTTAACTGTTTATCAAACCCTTTTAAAAATAAATCTTTACCAAGAGTTAATTGTGTATTTTTACCTTCACTTCCTTTGAATTCTTTTCCATCAACTGTTGCATTGTAATCAAACACAACAAGATCACCATCTTTTGACTTAACTTCTTTTTCTACGTCTTTAAAATTTGGTTGATTTTTTGCAATCTCTTGAATTCTTTTATCAGTTTCCTTTTCATCAATTTTGACAGTGTATTCATCAAATTTAATAGTTTCTATATTTTTAACTTCAACCTTTGGTAGCTCTGTTACGGATATAATATACTCTAATTCTTTATCTTCACCGTAAGTTTTCAAATCTAATTTTGGTTGACCAGCAGGCTTAATTTTATTTTCTTCTAGAGCTTTTGTGGATGTGTCTTTTAAAACTTTGTCTAGAACTTCACCAAATATAGCCTTACCAAATTGTCTTTTTAAAATTTCTTTGGGAACTTTACCTGGTCTAAAACCTTTTAAATTTACTGTACCCTTTATTTCCTCATACTTTTCATCCATGTATCCATCCATTGTCTTTTTATCGACGAATACTTTTATGTCTTTGTTTAAGCCTTTTTTATTTTCTACAGTAACTTTCATAATTTTTTTTGGTAGGGCGAAAAGGACTCGAACCTTCACATGTTGCCATATTGGTTCCTAAGACCAACGCGTCTACCAATTCCGCCATCGCCCCACAAATTTATGGGCTTTATATATTATTGAAACTATTTGTCCAATGACAATTCTGATGAAAAACCTAATTTTTATTATATAAATATGAATTATATTTATTAATTATGATTATCTCACCTTGCATAAGCATTTGCCGAACTGATCCACAAACAGGTTATTGTTATGGTTGTGGAAGAAGTAATGATGAAAAAAAGGCTTGGAAAGCTGAAGAAACGAGTGATGAGTGGAAAGATAATAATATTAAACAAATAAGATCAAGATTAACGGGCTGGCAACTAGAAAGTTTTAACGAGTCATATGAATATAAAATTCAAAATGGTATATCCCTATTTAAAAAAAAATTACTAAATGAATAAATCAACAATTTTAATTATTATCTATATAGCAGGATTAGTTTTTGGTGCTTTGGTACTGGATTTATGGAGTGCTAATACCAGTCCTAAGGCTTTAATTGGAATTATTTGGACAGCTTTTCTATTAGTTGGTTTATTTTTGGTTGAAAAAGATGAGAGACAGTAAGTTTTTCATCTACATTTCATTTATAACACTCCTGATATCTAAAGTAAGTATAGCGCATTCTGAAATAATTGAATTAAGTGCATGTGATAACTTCAAAGATGGGTTTTTAAAAAATGAATATATTCTTGATTTAGAAAAACTCACTATGAC
Organism: Candidatus Pelagibacter sp.; assembly: GCF_052049975.1. Taxonomy (GTDB): domain Bacteria; phylum Pseudomonadota; class Alphaproteobacteria; order Pelagibacterales; family Pelagibacteraceae; genus Pelagibacter. Next base: position 301,734 of record NZ_JBNGYZ010000002.1, read on the forward strand.
AAGAAATTATGTATTTAATGAAAAAACTTTTCAAAAATACAGGATAACAGATTTGAGCACAAAAAAGAAAAATACTATTGAAAGTTTTATTTATCTTGAGGGAGAAAATATTTTGACTGATAGAATGGGATACCCTCAATTTTTTACTCAATTATTATTTAAGAAAGATAGCAAAGATATATTTATTAAAACTGTAATAAATAATGAAGAAGGTATTACAAAAATTTCTTCGTGTAAAAACTTAGAGAGATACAAAAAAGAAAGTTAACTCTTTTTTTTATTTTTTGAAAATTTTGATTTTTTAGAGTTAAATCTATTGCTAGTTATATTGCTTCTATGTTTTGCGAATGCTTGTTTTTGTGCTTGTTTCATGGCTCTCTTTGAGGACATAATATTTAATACTCTATTTCAATACTACCAATCTTATTAAAATTTTTGTCAGATACAACAATTTCTCCTGAAGATGGTGCATAACCTAAGGCTTCGGTTATCACTACATAATGGGTTACTAAAACTAGATTTTTATTTCCATCCCAATTTTTTACATAATTTTTCAGATCTTTCATTTGCTGTTTGCGGTTATGAGCAAATTTAGCACTAAAAAAAGAATTTAAAAAATTTATAGTTTTATAATTTTTAAATGCGAGTTTAGCTGTGTCTTTACATCTACACCAATTGCTAGAAAGCACCTCATCAATCGGTATCTCATTAGATAAAAATAACTTTCCAATTTTTACTGATTGTTTTTTACCATCATAATTTAGATTTCTTTGTGTGTTACAATTATTGATATTAAAATTTTCTGGATCCCCTCCACCTGGAGCATAAGCATGTCTAATAAAAATTAGATTTCCACCTCTTTTTAAAATATCTATAGTTTGATCTTTTTCATTTGCTTTTATTGAAGTTGTAAAGGATATAATAATTAATAAAGTTAAATATAAAATTCTCATTAATGAGTATTAAATTTAAAAATCTTAATAAAACAATAATTAAATGTAAAAAATGCTCACGACTTAATAAATTTATTAAAAAAATTGCTAAAGAAAAAAGACCTCAAAATATTAATGAGAAATATTGGGGTAAGCCTGTAACTGGTTTTGGTAATAATAATTCAAAACTAATGATTTTAGGTTTAGCACCTGCTGCTCATGGCGGAACAAGAACAGGAAGGGCATTTACAGGAGATAAATCGGGAGATGTATTATTTGAATGTCTTTACAAAGCTAAAATTTCAAATCAAAATTATTCAAAAAATTTAAATGATGGATTAAAATTAAAATATACTTATGTGACAAATGTTTTGAAATGTGTGCCACCTGAAGATAAACCTAAAATTACTGAACTCGCAAATTGCTCCAAATACTTCAATTCAGAAATTGAAAATCTTAAAGAATTAAAAGTGATTGTAGCACTAGGGAAAGTTGCTTTTGATAATTGCATTAAAATTTACAAAAAAAAGTTTGATCAAATAGAAAAATTTAAGTTTAAACACGGCAAAAAATATTTACTTCCAGATGATAGAATTATTATTGCTTGTTATCACCCAAGTCCAAGAAATATAAATACAAAAGTAGTCACAAGAAAAATGATTTCTGATTTATTTATTGAAGCTAAAAAAATTGCTAAGTTTTGATGCTGTCACAAAAATAAGGTTTAAATTGTGAATAAATTTCATCTGGAATTTTTACTGGTTTGCCATTTTCATTTACAAACACCAAGTGTATTTGTGCCTCAACAATTGTTTCGTCGTCTCTTGAAATAATCTGGTTCATAAAAAAAGAAGTTTTTGTAATTGATTTAACAAAAGATCTAATCTTTAACTCATCTTCAAGATTTGCAGATTTTTTATAATCAATATTGCATGATTTAACGATTATTAAGGAATTGAATTTTTCTTTAATTTTTTTATTACTATAACCTATAGAAAATAAAGCTTCTGTTCTAGCTCGTTCTAAAAATTTTAAATAATTTGCATAATAAACTACACCACCCGAGTCTGTGTCTTCATAATAAACTTTTATGTTATGAAAAAAATTTTCGTGCATAATTAATTATATCAAAAAATTAAACAAATTATACAAAGTAAGATATAGTCTCTTACATGAATGTATTTGTAGTTTGGTTAATTTTGGTTATTGGATGGAATTTTGGATATCCAGATGCTACACCTTTGGAGGATGTAATAATCGCTGTATTATTATCTCTCTTCTCAATTATATTAAAAAAAAAATTTAAGATGTAGCTTATTCTGCTGAGAAAAAAATATTCTGATAATAAGCTACAGAGTTTAATTTGGAATTATCCGTATCTGCCATTAAAGCTACACCATCTAAATTTCTAAGATCTAAATCATGTAATTGTTTAAATAACTCTTTAACATTTGCTTTCGCACTAACCCACTCATTTGAATTCTCTTTTGTTGATGACAAAACATAGTCAATTGACTTACTGAAATATGGGCCTGGCCAGAATTGACCAATATCTTCGTTACTGGAAAACACAAAATTTATAGCTCTGTTTGACAGTGGTGTGGCACCAGTTTTTTTTACAACAAACATTCTGGCTGCAAAATCATGACCTTTTTTACTTCTTTCATCTATTCCAGATAAACCTTGTTCTACTTTCCAAGTTATATTTAAAAATGGGGTTTTTTCTAAATCTATATTTATTTCCTTCCCAATACCTGAGCCACCATTTGAAGATACTGCCTTAAGGTAATTTCCATTTTCATTAGTCCCGATTGAAAAAATAGTTTTATTTTTTGCTCCTCTAACCTTTTTTTCTTCAAGATTAGACAGTTCACTCTCATTAAATTCAAAAACTTTTATAACCTCTCCATAAGATTGAGAAGACAAAGTTAATAAACTAAGGACTAATAATATTTTTTTTAACATGAAATGCTTATATTAAAAATTTATTTTATTTCAACATTTAGACATAATTTAAACAATCAATCTTCAATATTTTTTTCTATGTATAAATTGTGAAGACAATCTCAATTTTTATACTTTTAATTTACTGGTCAGTAATTCTTTTTGCACCTGTGATGTCTAAAGATTTTAAATTAAGCAGAGCCAAATATAGTAAAAATGAAACTTATTTTTCTAAGGTAACAGAATAATTTTAGGTGCAACACATGTGCCATCGTGGATCTGTTTAAACGCATCTCCACCATTTTTTAAGTCTCTAAATTCAATCCAATTTAATGGTCCAATCTCTTTTTTTGATAAAATTGATAGTGTTTGCTCAAAATCTCTGTTTGTATAACAATAAGTACCAATAACAGTTATTTCTTGGAGTGTCATTTTTCTAAAATTAAAAGTACCAGCTGGTTGAGTGAGTCCTATATGAATAATTGAGCCACCTGGCTTCACCACTTCAATTGCTTGTTGTCTTGATATTTCAAGGCCTACCGTATCGAATACTATATCGAAACTATTGCTTTGAATTTCTTTATGATTAGGAGCAACAAATTTTGCATCTAAATACTTTGAGCACTCATCTAATCTTAGTTTGTTAGGATCGGATAAAGTAATATTTGTATTTCCTTTTATTTTTGAGAGTATTAGTCCACAAAGTAATCCAATAGCACCTCCGCCTTGGATTAAAGTACGGCAATCAGACAATGGTTTTTTTAATGATTGTTCACCAATTAAAACAGCATGTAATGAAACGGCTGTGGGTTCAGCTATTGGCGCATCATTTTTATCTAAACCATCAGGTATTTCATAAATATTCTTATTAGGTGTTGAAACATATTCAGCAAACACGCCTTGTCTTTCTATAGGTTTACTCATACCCAAAATCATTCTCTCTGAACACAAATGTTCTCTCCCTGATGTACAGTATTCACATTTTCCACAAGTAATTAGAGGATTTAATACAACATCTTTGCCTTTGTATTTTCCATTTTGAACTTCACCACTTACTTCATGGCCAAGTATTAGTGGTGGAATTCTTCTTTCATCGTGACCGTGATAAGCATGCATATCAGATCCACAAATACCCGAAGCATGTACTTTTAAAATACTCTCCCCATCAACCTCAATTGGATTTTGTTCATCACGGTAAACCAGTTCTTGAGTTCCTGTGTAAACTAATGCTTTCATATTATTTTTTCGCCAACAAATAATAGGTTAAAGAAGTTATAAATGCACCAATTATCCATGAAAAAGATTGAAGATACATTAAGTTATAATTCCAAATAGTCGATGCAGCAAATATAAAACCTAAAATTAAACAATAAATTGCTTTAAGATGCCATCCGTTAGAGTAATAATAAGTTGAATTTTTTTCTATTGAATAAATATCTTTGCTTACAAGTTCCTTATTTTTAACAAGATAATAATCAGTGATCATTAAGCCAAATAATGGACCAAAAAAAGATCCAAATGTATCAACAAAAGCCAAAATTCCTATTTGACTAAAAAGAGGTAGCCACAATATACCAATTAATAAACCTATAACTGAAATTACATAACTAGAACTTTGTAAATTTAATTTTTTTGGTAAAAAATTAATTAATGTAAATTGGCAAGGTATAAAATTAGCTACTAGATTAGTGGATGCAGAAGCTAATATTATAAATAATAAAGCTATTACAGTTAATTGAATATTGTTGAATTTACCAATTATATCTGTTGGATTAGTAAGTATCTTTACAATACTATTCGCATCATCTTTGAGAAAAATATCTGATCCAATAGTGATAAAAACAGCAAAAAAAGAAAATATAACTAAATTAATTAAAATTGATAAATTTCCTTTAATCAATTCTTTCTCAGTTTGGACATATTTTGAAAAATCTCCAAAACTTAATATTACAATTGAAAAGTATGCAAATACTGTACCTGCAACTGTAAATAAAGGAATAATATTTTGACTAGATAAAAAACCTTTAAAATTCAAACTTTCTAAAAAAACATTCAAAGTAAGTTTTACATCACTTAAAAAAACAATAAAAAAAAATAATATTAAACCAGAGTAAACTATTAATGCCGAAAGCTTTATAATTTTTTTACTATATATAACTCCATATCTAAAAAAATATGTTTGTAAAATAATTGCTATTAAAATTGAAAACCAATCAATTATATTTAAACCTGATAAAAAAATTAAGAATATGTCTTTATTCAAAAGTTCATCGTTAATAGAAAAAAATAAAATTCTAATTAGATAACTAAAAGCTTTAGATAAGAAATAGGTTTGAATACCAAACATGAAAATTCCAACAAGAAATCTTAATGCTCCAAAATATTTAGCACCTTTGTATCCAAGAGAAGCTCTTAGAAGTACAATAAACGGAACTCCATGAACTTGAGATGGTTTTCCAATTAAATTGCAAAAGAACCACACTAACAATGATCCAAGAACAGATCCTAGAAATACAACAGTGGTGTTAAGCTGATAGATTAAATAAAGTGAAGCAATTAGTGAAAAACCTATAATACTTTGAATGTTTACACCCCAGTAGCAAAAAAGATCTTTCCAGTCCCATGTCTTGTCACTTGGATTGGTTGCAACTAGTTCCCAATTAATTAATTCATTTTTATCTGATTTAGCCACAATTATTTTTTATTATAAAATTTATGAAGCGTAAAGGACACTTGGGAGCCAAAGTGCAATTTTTGGAAACATTATGATTAAAATTAATCCGATTACTTGAATTACCATAAATTGCATCATTCCATAATAAATATCTTTTAAATCCCATTCAGGAACCACCCCTTTTAAGAAATATGCAGACAAAGCAACTGGAGGTGAGAGCCAGGCGGTCTGTAAGTTGACAGCAACTAATATAGCAAACCACGTTAGATTAAACCCTAAGGCTTCAATCAAAGGTAAAATAATTGGGACTATAATCATCACAATTGGAACCCATTCTAAGGGCCAACCTAATAAAAAGATTACAGCCATAACTATTGCTAAAATTAAATACTTATTCATTTCAAGACTTAATAAAAAGTCAGTAAGCAACATTGGAGTACCTAATCTTGAAAAAACTGCTCCAAAAAAGTTTGAGGCCGCAACTAAAACCATAATTAAAGCTGAAATTTCTAAAGTTTTAACCAATGAGTCTTGAAGTTTTTTTAAAGTTAATTTTCTGTAAGCTATTGCTAATAATAATGATCCCATAGCACCACAACCAGCCGCCTCCGTTGGTGTAGCAAAACCAAATAAAATACTTCCAAGAGCAGCAAATACTAGAGCAGCAGGCGGTACCAAACCTAAAAAAAACTCTATCCAAACATGTTTCATGCTAGTTGCTCTTAACTCTGGTGGTAACACTGGGCCTAACTTTGGATTAATAATACATCTAACTGTTGTGTAGCCTGCATAAAGCACTGCAAGTAATACTCCTGGTAAAATTGCAGCTGCAAATAAATCAGTAACTGGAATTTCCATTATTGGTCCCATTACTACAAGCATAATACTTGGTGGAATTAAAATTCCTAACGTGCCCCCTGCAGTAATAGTACCCGCAGCGAGTCTAACATCATACCCAGATCTGTTCATAGATTTTGCAGCCATAATTCCTAGAATTGTTACTGATGCTCCTACTATTCCAGTAGCAGCTGCGAAAATTACAGATACAAATAAAACTGCGTAATAAAGAGAGCCTCTAACTTTTGCTAAAATTAATTGAAATGCTGAAAACAATCTTTCCATTAATCCACATTGCTCCATCATGATACCCATAAAAACAAAGAGCGGGACGGCGGCCAAAGTTTGTTCTGTCATGACCATAGAAAATTGTAAGGTCATTAAATAAAATACTAATTTACCAAAACCTAGATATCCAAATATAAATCCTAAAAATATAAGCGTAAATGAAATTGGAAATCCAACAAATATAGAAAATAACATTACTCCAATTAGTATAAAACCAAGTATTGCTGGATCTATAAACTCTGCTAACATTTATTCCTCATCTCCTGGCCATCTACCCTTTGTGGAAGCCCAATAACTTTTTAAAATTTCTGAAACACCTTGAACTAATAAAAATAAAATTCCAAACCATAGGCAAGCTTTTATAGGCCACATTAATGGCATCCAAGCAGTATCCATACCTCTTTCACTTCTCATGATAGACTCTTGAACAAACCCAGTTGTCATATAAAGAAAAACAATTAATCCTGGAAAATAAAATAATAGATATAACCAAAAATCTATCATACCTTGTGTTTTTGTTTTAAAATTTCTATATAAAAAATCTGCTCTTATGTGAACTCCTTTTGAAAGAGCATAACCTGCTCCTAACATGAATAAAGCTCCATACATAAATCTACTCATGTCATAAGCCCACATAGTTGGAGCATTAAAAAGTTTTCTTGCTAGAACTTCATAAACCATTGCAAAAATTAATGGTATTGTTATCCAACAAACGACGTTTCCAATAATTTTGTTTATTTTATCTATATTTACGATTGTTGATGCCATCCAACCTGGCATATCACTTGGCATTTTTCCTGAACCACCTCGCCTTTCGGCGATCATTTCATCAGTTATATCTAATTTGTTTGGTTCTTCAGCCATAAAAATTTTATAAAAAAAACCAGAGCGGATTTTAAACCCGCTCTAGTTATTAATTGTTTTATCTAAATACTACTTAAGAGTAGCAGCGTGAGCCATTCCAAGCTTCGCGTTAGACATTTGAGATCCAGACCAGAAAGGTACTGCTATATCAGCAAATGCTTTTTGAGAGTCCCATACTTTTTTGAAGAAAGGATTCTTTGCAGCATTTGTTTCTAAACTTTTCTTAGCAGCAGCCATATATGCTGGGAAATAGTCAGCTGGAGTGTCTTGTAAAATTACACCATGCTTAGTTGTTAACTCAGCAAGAGCTTTTCCATTTTCATATATTCTGTAACTCATTGATTTTGATAAAGAAGCGTTTGCAGCAACTTCTAAAGCTTTCTTCTCAATAGCAGACATTTTTTTATATTTGCTACCATTTAAATAGAAGTCAGCATTTACTACTACTTGGTGAAGACCTTGTAAGTAGTAATTTTTTAGAACTTTGTGTAAACCGAAAACCATGTCAGGCTTTGGACAACACCATTCAGCTGCATCAATTGTTCCTGCTTCAAGAGCTGGTAGAATATCTCCACCACCCATTGCAACAGATGCTACACCGATATCTTTATAAGTTTGACCAGGAATTCCAGGAGGAGTTCTGAACTTATATTTTCTAAAGTCAGCCATACTATCGATTGGCTCTTTGAACCAACCTAAAGCTTCTGGACCAACTGGTTGCAACATGAAACCTTTAATGTCTCTTCCCATTTCGCTCCATAATTGGTCGTAAAGCTCTTTACCACCACCATATTGGAACCAAGATAAGAACGCGATGTTATCGATACCAACACCTGCACCTGCTACTGGCGAACCAAATAACATAGCAGCTGGGTGATCACCTGACCAATAGTGAGTCCAAGCGAAACCACAATCGATCAAACCTTTGTCAACAGCGTCTAGAGTTTCTTTTACACCAACAACTGCTCCCGCTGGCATAATTTCAAACTTAAGTGAACCTTGAGTTAGTTCAGTTACTGTGTCAGTAAAATCTTTTAACATTTTTACTTCATCAGCTTTTGCACTAATTACAGTTTGGCACTTAAGAGTTTGTGCAGAATTTGCCCCTGTAACTGTCATAACAGTTAAAAGAAGAGTTCCTACAACTAATGATATGATTTTTTTCATATTTATTTTTCCCCTTTAAGTTTTTATATATATAAAGTCGTTAACCTCTCAAAAATAAAATAAGACTACAAGTGTTAAATTAGCACAATTAAAGATTAAAAAGATTCTAATGTAGAAATTTGGATATTTATCACTATAAGTGTCAAATCAATGGACACATTTGACTATATCATTCTTGGAGCAGGTTCTGCGGGTTGTGTTCTTGCAAATAGGTTATCTGAAAATCCTAATAATAAAGTCTTATTAATTGAAGCTGGTGGAAAAGATACATATCCATGGATCCATATTCCAGTTGGGTATTACAAAACTATGCACAATCCAAAAACAGATTGGTGTTATAAAACTGAACCAGATGAAACTATGGAAGGAGTTTCCATTCCCTATCCTAGAGGCAAAACATTGGGAGGTAGTTCATCAATAAATGGATTACTTTATATAAGAGGACAAGAAGAAGACTATAATGTTTGGAGACAATTAGGGAACACTGGCTGGGGTTGGAATAATGTTCTTCCATATTTTATTAAGGCAGAAAATCAAGAACGTGGTGAAAATGAATTTCATGGTGTTGGTGGACCTTTATCAGTCTCTGATATTAGAGTTAAACTTCCTATTTTAGATGTATTCAGAAATGCGGCAAAAGAAGCTGGTATCCCAAGTGTTAACGATTTTAATACTGGGGACAATTTTGGTTGTGGATATTTTCAGGTTACTGAAAAAAATGGATTAAGATGTAGCACAGCAGTTGGGTATTTAAATCCAGTAAAGCATAGAAAAAATTTGAAAATTGAAACTAACTGTCATGTTGAAAAAATTAATTTTGAAGGAAAAAAGGCTGTAAGTGTTTCATTTTGGAAAAAAGATAAATCATTTACTGTAAAATCTAATAAAGAAATAATCCTAAGTGCTGGATCTATTGGTTCAACTCAATTATTGCAAGTTTCAGGAATTGGTGAGGCATCAAAATTAAAACAACTTGGTATTGATGTTATTAATGATTTGGTAGGTGTAGGTAAAAATCTTCAAGACCATTTAATGTTTAGGCCTGTATATAGAGTAAAAAATATCAAAACTCTTAATAAAAAGATTAATAGTATTTTTGGAAAACTAATGATTGGGATGGAATATGTTTTTTTAAGAAAAGGGCCAATGACAATGGGCGCAAGTCAATTATGTGCTTTTGCAAAAAGTGACAGCTCAAGAGCAACTCCAAATTTACAGTTCCATGTGCAACCAATTAGTCTTGATAAACTTGGTGCTTCAGACCTTCATGATTTTGATGCGTTTACTCCTACCGTTGCCAACATAAGACCAACTAGTAAAGGTGAAATAAATATCACAAGTAAAGATAGTAGAGAATATCCAAAAATCAAAATGAACTATCTATCCACTCAAGATGATAGAAAAGTTGCAGCTGATGGTCTTAGACTTGCAAGAAAAATTGTTATGGAAACAGAAGAGTTTAAAAAATATGAGCCAGAAGAACATAGGCCTGGGATACATTTACAAGATGACGAAGAGCTTGTTAAAGCGTCAAGTCATTTTGCTCAAACCATTTTTCATCCAGTTGGTACATGTAAAATGGGTAATGATGAAAACTCTGTAGTTAATGATCAACTTAAAGTTCATGGAATTGAAAATTTAAGAGTAATTGATGCATCTATAATGCCAAATATCACATCTGGAAATACAAACGCACCAACTATAATGATTGCAGAAAAAGGTGCTGATATGATACTAGGTAAATAATGTTAGCTGAATTTTTTTCACCAGAGCAAATTGCAATTTTAAGTCAAATTATCTTTATTGATTTAGTATTAGCTGGAGATAATGCAATTATTATTGGAATGGTTGCATCTAAATTTCCACCAGATCAAAGAAAGAAAGTAATTTTTTGGGGTATAGGTGGTGCTGTAATTTTAAGAATTATCTTAACTCTTTTGACTGCATACTTGCTACAAATAACAGGATTAAGATTAATCGGAGGATTACTTTTACTTTATATAGTTTACAAACTTTATGTTGATGTAATCAAAGGCGCAGAACAGGAAGAAGATATTAAAGTAGATAACTCAAGTTTTTTAAAAGCTATTTGGACTGTTTTGCTAGCAGATTTTACAATGAGTTTAGATAATGTTTTAGGTGTTGCTGGAGCTGCAGGTGATCATTACGGTTTACTTATTTTTGGTTTGGCACTGTCGATAGTTTTAATGGCGACGGCTGCAAACTTGATATCTGGTTGGATTAAAAAATATAAATGGATTGCTTGGGCTGGTTTATTTGCAATCTTAATTGTTGCAGTTCAGCTAATCTATACAGATATAAGAATTATATTTAATGTTTAAGAAAATAAATCTTAAAGGAAAAACAGCAATGGTTACTGGTGCTGGAAAAGGTATTGGTAAAGCTTGCGCAATAGCATTAGCTGAGGCTGGAGCAAAAGTAGTAATTATCAGTAGAACTCTTTCAGATTTAATCAAAGTTGAAAAAGAAATAAAAAGAACTAAGGGATCATGCTTAAAGTTTGAGTGCGATGTAACTGATTTAGATAAATTTAAAAATATTTTAAATGAAATAAATAAATTAGATATTTTAGTAAACAATGCTGGAAATAATAGACCAGAGCATTTCACTAAGATTAAAAAAGAAAATATGGAGTATTTAGTTGAACTAAATATGAAAGCTGCATTTAATGTTGCTCAACTTTGTTCAAAAAAAATGGTTCAATTAAAGAGTAGAAAAAAAGTTGGAGGATCAATAATCAACATGTCATCTCAACTTGGTAGAGTTGGAGCGCCTATACGAAGTGTATATAACATGACTAAATTTGGTCTAGAGGGGTTAACTAGAGGAATGGCTTTAGAGCTTGGAAAATTTAACATCAGAGTAAATAGTGTTTGCCCTACTTTTGTAGAAACACCTATGGTTAAAGCTTTCTTTAAAGACAAAAAATTTAAAACACAAATGATCAGAAATATTCCTTTGGGTAGAGTGGCTCAAGAAAGTGATGTATCGACTGCTGTTGCATTTTTAGCAGCAGATAGTTCTAATTCAATTACGGGCACTTCGTTGATGGTAGATGGAGGTTGGACTGCACAATAATGGGTAAATTTCTTAAAGACATCAATCTTAAAAATAAAGTCGCTGTTGTAACTGGAGCCACAAAAGGAATAGGAAGAGCAACAGCAATTGCATTACATCAGGTGGGTGCTAACATTATTGCAATTGGAAGAAATCAGAGTGAATTAAATTCCTTAAGAAAAAAATTAAAAACAAAAATAAAAATATTTCTTTGTGATGTTAACGATTATGAAAAGATCAAAAAAATTATCTATGGACTAAACAGAGTTGATATTTTGGTCAATAATGCAGGAACAAATCTTCCAGAACCTTTCTTAAATGTAAAAAAAACATCATTAGAAACATTATTAAATGTGAATACTAAATCAGCATTTAATATGGCAAAACTCTGTACAGATAAAATGCTCAAACTTAGAAATAGAAAAAAAATTGGGGGGAGTATAATACACACATCTTCAATGTTTGGACTAGTCGGTGGACCCAATAGAACAGTTTATAGTATGACAAAATTTGGTTTGGAGGGTTTGACAAAAGGTATGTCTATAGACTTAGCTTCGTCTAACATTAGAGTGAACAGTGTATGTCCTACTTTTGTGGCAACACCTCGAGCAAAGAAATATCTAGCAAATAAACCTTTTAAAAAATATGCATTATCAAATATCCCTCTTGGAAGAATTGCAACTGAAAGTGATGTTGCAACAGCTATTACCTTTTTAGCTTCTGATGCTGCCTCAATGATTACAGGAACATCAGTTATTATTGATGGAGGTTGGACAGCAAAATAATGATGGTTAATGAGCAAGTTGCAATTGATCATGGTCTTAAAAAGGATGAGTACGCTAAAATTTGTGAATTATTAGAAAGAACTCCAAATATAACAGAATTAGGAATTTTTTCTGCAATGTGGAATGAGCATTGCTCATACAAATCATCAAGATTACATTTAAAAAAACTACCTACTAAAGGAAAAAAGATTATTCAAGGACCTGGCGAAAATGCAGGTGTAATTGATATAGAAGATGATGATGCTATAGTTTTTAAAATAGAAAGTCATAATCATCCATCTTTTATTGAACCCTATCAAGGAGCAGCAACTGGTGTGGGAGGAATAATGAGAGATGTATTTACAATGGGTGCAAGACCTATTGCAAATCTTAACTCTATACATTTTGGTTCAACGCATCACAAAAAAACCAAAAATTTGCTCAGAGGAGTTGTTCATGGGATTGGTGGCTATGGTAATTGCATGGGAGTTCCAACTATTGCTGGTCAAACAAATTTTGATAGCTCTTATAATGGAAATATTCTTGTAAATGCTATGACGCTTGGATTGGTCAAAAAAAATAAGATTTTTTATTCTAAAGCTGCTGGGCTTGGTAAACCAGTTATCTATGTTGGTTCAAAAACAGGTCGAGACGGAATTCATGGTGCCAGTATGGCCTCAGCTAGTTTTGATGAAAAAATTGAGGAAAAAAAACCTACAGTACAAGTTGGAGATCCATTTACAGAAAAACTTTTATTAGAGGCTTGTCTTGAGCTAATGGCAGGTGACTCAATTATTGCAATACAGGATATGGGAGCGGCCGGCTTAACTTCATCAAGTATAGAGATGGCATCGAAAGGAAATTTAGGAATAGAAATAAATTTAAATAAAGTGCCTTGCCGAGAAACGAAAATGACACCATACGAAATTATGCTTTCTGAGAGCCAAGAGAGGATGTTAATTGTTTTAGAAAATGGCAAAGAAGATTTAGCAAAAAAAATTTTTGATAAATGGAATTTAGACTTTTCAGTGATTGGTAAAACAACAGACACAAAAAGAATAGAATTATTTTTTGATGAAGAGAAAGTAGCAAATATACCAATAAATATTCTTGTTGAAAATTCACCAATGTATGACCGTAAATGGAAAAAAGCAAAACTACCTAAAAAAAATAAAATACCAAAAAAAGATTTAACTAATCTTAAATTTAAAGATGTATTAAAAAAAATCTTATCAAATCCAAATATAACTAGCAAACAATGGATATGGGAACAATATGACCATACAGTCATGGGAGATACAATTCAAAAGCCAGGTGGAGATGCAGGAGTTGTTAGAGTTCATGGAACAAATAAAGCAGTTGCAGCTTCTGTGGATTCTTCTGCAGTTTATTGTTGGGCCCATCCATTAACTGGTGGTAAACAAATTGTTTGTGAAAGTTGGAGAAATTTAATTTCTGTAGGCGCAAAACCAATTGCTATAACTAATTGCCTGAACTTTGGTAGTCCAGAAAATGAAGAAAATATGGGAGAGTTTGTTGAGTGTGTAGAAGGCATAGGTGAAGCAAGTAAGTATTTAAATTTTCCAGTGGTTTCAGGCAATGTATCTTTTTATAACCAAACAAAAGAAATTGGTATAAAGCCTACACCTTCAATTGGTGGCGTTGGTTTGATTAAAGATTATTCAAAAATGATAACTATGGATTTTAAAGATAACGGAAATATTGTTTTAGTAATAGGTAAAACTGAAGGGCATATTGATCAAAGTGTGTTTGCGAGAAATATTCTTGATGAAAAAAATGGCCCTCCGCCAGAAATAAACTTATTCAATGAAAAAAATAATGGTGAAACTTTGCTAAAGCTAATTGATGGTAGTTTGATTAGAAGCGCACATGATGTTTCATTAGGTGGAATTATTACGGCTATTTCTAAAATGTGTATCAAAGGTAATAAAGGAATAAATATTAAAAAACCTAAATCGCTTATGAATGAGTTAGAATATTTCTTTAGCGAAGATCAGGGTAGATATATTATCGAAGTTAGTAATGAAAATTTAGATAAAGTTTTAAGTTTACTAAACAAGAATTCAGTTCATTTTGATCAAATAGGTGAAATAAAAGAAAAATCTCTTACAATTGATAAAAAAATAGATCTTACAGTTGACGAATTAAAAACATACAATACAACTTGGCTTAAAGATTATATGAGTAAATAATATGGCAATGGATTTAAAAGAAATTGAAAATTATATAAAAGAAGCATTACCTAATGCTATTGTAGAAATTCAAGATTTAGCAGGAGATGGAAATCACTACTCAGCCACTGTTACTGCACCTGAATTTTCTGGTAAGTCTAAAATTGAACAACACAAAATGGTTTATAATTCTCTTAAAGGTAAAATGGGAAATGAACTACATGCGCTAGCAATTAAAACAAAGGAAAAATAGATTATGAATGATGATATAAAAAATATGATACAAAATGAGATTGACAATAATGAAGTGTGTTTATTTATGAAAGGAACACCTGATGCTCCACAATGTGGATTTTCAATGGCTGTATCAAATATGTTAAAAATTCTTGAAGTAAAATTTAAAGGTATAAATGTATTAGAAAACCAAGAACTAAGAGAAGGTATTAAAGTTTTTAGTGACTGGCCTACTATTCCACAACTTTATATCAAAAAAGAATTTGTAGGTGGTTGTGATATCGTTAAAGAAATGTACGAAAACGGTGAATTGAAACAAACACTCGAAGATAAAGGGATAAATTTTAAAAAGTAATTATCTAGAATAATATTCAATTACTAGGTTTGGTTCCATTACAATTGGATATGGAACTTCTTCAAATTTAGGAACTCTTACAAATTTAAGTTTCTTATTTTTTTCATCCATCTGGATGTATTCAGGAATTTCTCTTTCTTTATTTGCAAGTGCAATGTCAATAATTGCTAATTGTTTTGACTTGTCTCTAATTTCAATTGCGTCCTCTTCTTTAACTAAGTAGCTAGCGATATTTACTTTCTTGCCATTTACCTTAACATGACCATGATTGATTAGTTGTCTTGCTGAGAAAATTGTAGTTGCAAACTTTGCTCTGTAAATTACTGCGTCTAATCTTCTTTCTAATAAACCAATTAGATTTTCACTTGTATCCCCTTTAAGCATTGTCGCTTTTTGATACATGTTTCTAAATTGTCTCTCATTCATGTTTCCATAATAAGATTTTAGTTTTTGTTTAGCTTGTAGCTGAATTCCATAATCTGAAGGTTTAGATGTTTTAGTTTGACCATGTTGCCCAGGTCCGTATGCTCTAGTATTAAAAGGGCTTTTTGGTCTTCCCCATAAGTTTACTTTTAATCTTCTGTCTACTTTGTGTTTAGAGTTTAATCTTTTTGTCATGTGATGACGGCTTTATAAACTTAGTTTTTAGTTTGTCAATCAACGTTTTTTCCCCAAACTAGCGAATACGCTCGATAAAATACGAGTTTCTTTATCTGATAATTCCATTTTGTAGAAAATATTCCTCAAATTTTCCAACATGATAGGTTTTTTTTCTTTAGGTTTGAAAAAGTTAATTGAATCAAGGTTTTGTATACAAAGATTTGCCATAGCTAGTATCTCTTTTCTAGATGCAGATTTTACTTTTTTCGATTTTTTGTAATCAAAAGACTTGGATTTCAAAATACCAGAAACATACTGTGCAATAATGATTAGGCTATGCGATAAATTTAAAGATTTAAATTGAGGATTGGTTGGAATTTGGAGAGTATAATTTGCATAACTAATCTCATTATTAGATAATCCTGATGCCTCAGATCCAAATAAAAAACCAACTTTCTTATTAAAATCAATCTTTTTTAAATCCTCTAAAGAAATATGTTTAATATTTTTGTTTCTAAACCTTGCTGATGTGGCTATTAAATAATCTAATTTTTCTACAGCAGAACCCAACTCATCAAATACTTTTGATTTATTAATAATATTTCTGGCCCCAACTGATGTTGCTAGTATCTTATCATTTGGATAGATGGGTTTTGGATCAACAACAGATAAGTTACTAAAATTAAAATTCTTTAGTGCTCTTGCACAAGCACCTATGTTTTCAGATAATTGCGGCTTGTGTAGAATAAAAGTAATATTATTTATTTTCACAATTATTTACTAGCTGGAGCATTATCTTTAAATAATTTGTAATCCAAACTATCTATTAACGCCTTAAAAGATGCATCAATTATGTTAGGAGATACACCTATAGTGAACCAATTTTTACCCTTCGAGTCTGTACTTTCAATTGAAACTCTTGTTACAGCCTCTGTTCCTGTATTCAAAATTCTAACTTTATAGTCTACTAATTTTAAATCTTTTAAATATTTTGAATATTTTGAAATTTTATCAATATTATTTCTTATAGCATTATCAAGTGCATTAACTGGGCCATTACCCTCGCCTTCACAAACAATTGTTTCACCATCCACTTCTAATTGTGCTTTTGCAGAAGAAATAATTTCGCCAGATTTATTTTTCTTAACCCCAACATCATACTCGTTAATTGAAATATATCTTGGTATCTCACCCATTATTCTTCTTGCTAGTAATTCAAATGATGCATCGGCTCCATCATAACTATAACCGATAAACTCTCTATCTTTTACTTCGTCTAAAAGTTTCTTTATTTTTGGATTGTCTTCTTCAAAATCAACATTTAAACTTTTCAACCTTGAAACAATGTTGGATTTTCCTGATTGATCTGACACAACTATATTTCTTGAATTTCCGACTTCTTCAGGATCAATATGTTCGTAAGTTTTTGGATCTTTTTGTACAGCCGAAACATGCAATCCTCCTTTATGAGAAAAAGCTGCTGCACCAACATAAGGCAAATGTTTATTTGGTTTTCTATTTAAAATTTCATCTAACAATCTTGAGCATTGTGTTAAATTTTTAATATGATCTGATTTGATGTTCATTTCAAATTTATCAGAAAAATCTTTCTTCAAATAAAAAGTTGGTATCAATGACATTAAATTTGCATTACCACATCTTTCACCCAAGCCATTTATGGTACCTTGAACTTGTCTTACACCAGCCATAACAGCTGCTAAAGAATTTGATACAGCATTTCCTGTATCATTATGTGCATGAATACCCAAATTTTTTCCTGGAATAAATTTTGTTACTTCTAAGACAATGTCTGAAACTTCATGAGGTAAAGTTCCACCATTAGTATCACAAAGCACAATCCATCTTGCGCCTTTTTCATAAGCAGCCTTTAAACAAGAAATTGCATAATCTTTATTAGCTTTAAAACCATCAAAAAAATGTTCTGCATCAAACATAAATTCTTTTTTTTGTTCAACAAAATGTGATGCACTCTCACTTATGTTAGATAAGTTTTCATCATTAGTAATTCCTAATGCAACATCAACATGAAAATCCCAAGATTTTCCAACCAAACAAACTGCATTAGTATTTGAATTCATTAAAGCAGATAAACCTGGATCATTTTCTGCACTTCTTCCAGATCTCTTGGTCATACCAAAACAAGTTAGAACTGCATTTTTAAAGCTATGTTTTTTTTGAAAAAATTCTGTGTCTGTTGGATTTGCACCTGGCCATCCACCTTCAATATAATCAACACCAAGATTATCTAAAGAAGATGCAATTTTTTCTTTGTCATCTACTGAAAAATCTACACCTTGTGTTTGTGCACCATCTCTAAGTGTTGTATCAAAAATGTATAGTCTCTCTTTACTCATTTAAATTTCCAGATGGTTTTACCATCTTTGTCTTCTATTAAAACACCTTTGTCTAAAAGGTCATTTCTTATTTCATCAGCTTTTTGATAGTTTTTTTCAGCTCTTGCTTTATTTCTTTCATCAATTTTTTCCTCAATTTCTTTTTCAGATAAGGAAACATTTTTTTTCTTATAACTAACCCATTCCTCTTCTGTTTCAGTTAAAAAGCCTACAAATTTACAAGCAGAGATAAAAATTTTTTTATCATTATTTGTTCCATTTGCTGCTTTATCATAAAGTTTGTGAAGATTAGCAATATAACCTGGAGTATTTAGATCTTCATATAAAGGTGAAATTAATTCGTCTGCTAAATTAACTGTTTCAAATTTTTTATCATAAATTTTATACCATTTATCAAGTGTGTTTTGACAATCTTTTAAAAGTTTATCATTCCAATCCAAAGGTTGTTTGTAATGAGCGCTCATCAAGGCAAATCTAATTACCTGGCCACTGATGTTACCTTCTCTAAAATCTTTTATCTTTATAATGTTGCCTTGAGACTTTGCCATTTTTTCATTCGACATTGTAAGGAAAGCATTATGAACCCAATAATTTGCAAATGTTTTGGTACTATTAGCACATCTTGATTGTGCTATTTCATTTTCATGGTGAGGGAAAATTAAATCTATGCCTCCTCCATGAATATCAAATTCATCACCTAAAAATTTTTTTGACATTGCAGAACATTCTAAATGCCAACCAGGTCTTCCTCTTCCCCATGGAGAATCCCATCCTGGTTCATCATCATTTGAAGGTTTCCACAAAACAAAATCTTCAGAATTTTTCTTATTATCACTTACTTCAATTCTAGAACCTGCAATTAATTCATCTAATTTTTTATTTGAAAGTTTTCCATAATCTTCAAATTTTTTGACTTCAAAATATACATGATTTTCATTTTCATAAGCAAAACCTTTTGAGATTAATGTTTTTGTCATCTCAATCATTAAATCAATGTGTTCAGTTGCTTTTGGTTGATGATTAGGCTCTTCACATTTTAGAAAACTGCAATCTTTAGCAAAGCTCTTAATAATTTTATCTGTAAGTTCTTTTATTGAAACATTGTTTTCTTTTGCAAAATTAATAATTTTGTCATCTACATCAGTAATATTTCTTACATAATTTACTGATTTAAATTTATTTTTTAAAATTTTGTAAAGAATATCAAATATAACCAGTGGGCGAGCGTTACCTATATGAGGATCATTGTATACAGTGGGTCCACACACATACATTTTAACATTATTCTCATCCATTGGAACAAACTGTTCACGTTTATTGGATAAATTATTTGTTAAATAAATTTCTGCAGCCATAAAAATATGAATATACTTAAAATTATGATTTGTGAATCAAATTGATTAGTTTGGAATTTTACACACTGGTATTGGCTCCATTTTGTGTAAATTTTGACTACGAATTTTTTCGTATTTTTCTCTGTGAGGAGAATTTGGATTTACCATAGCATCCTCAAGCTCAGGATATTTAAAGCCTAATTGTCCTTCATCAGTTCTACCATCATCCCATAATCCATCAGTCGGATCAGCTTCTATAATCTCATTAAGTATACCTAGCTCTTTACCTAATTCCCAAACTTCTGTTTTGTTACAATCAGCAATTGGAGAAATATCAACTCCACCATCACCGTATTTTGTATAAAAACCCACTCCAAAATCCTCAACTTTATTTCCAGTTCCAACCACAATACCTTTATTTGCAGCAGCTACCTGATAAAGAGTTGTCATCCTTAATCTTGCTCTTGAATTTGCAAATCCATGTTCGTTATCAAAATTACTCAAACTTTTTGTAAAACTTTCAAATAAATTATCTAAATTAATTGTATGAGCTTCAACATTTGTAAACTTTTCTAATAACCATTTTTGATGTTTTAAACTTAAATCATGTTGGTTTGATTTTTGTTTAATTGGCATAGTAAGCACAATTGTTTTTAATCCTGTCAAAGCACTTAGAGTGCTTGAAACAGATGAGTCGATACCACCAGAAATTCCTATAACTAAAGATTCAGCTTTGGATGGCATATTTAGTGCATAATCTTTAATCCAATTAGAAATATATTTGGCTTTTTCTGCAACTTTCATAATTATTAGATAAACAGTCTATTGATTAAATTCAATATTCTAAGATGCCGCTTGGACTGCGTTTTTAGAATAACTGCTATTCTTTTTAATCTCATCTGAAATTAAAAAGGCTAATTCTAATGCTTGATTGCCATTTAATCTTGGATCACAGTGTGTGTGATATCTAGATGACAAATCTTCATCTGAAATTTTTTGTGCACCACCAGTACATTCAGTAACATTTTGACCAGTTAACTCAATGTGTAGACCGCCAGCATAGCTACCTTCACTTTGATGACATTCAAAAACATTTTTAACTTCTTTTAATACATCATTAAAAGGTCTAGTTTTGTATCCTGATGTTGCTTTAATTGTATTTCCATGACAAGGATCACAAGACCAAATTACATTTAAACCCTCTTTTTTAATTGCTCTAATTAATTTTGGTAAAAACTTAGAAACTTTATCATGACCAAATCTGGATATTAAAGTAATCTTACCTTTTTCATTTTGTGGATTAATTTTATTACATAAATTTATTAAATCCTGAGGTTCCAGAGTTGGACCACATTTTATTCCAATAGGGTTTTCAATTCCTCTACAAAATTCAACGTGCCCACCATCTAACTGTCTTGTTCTGTCCCCAATCCATACAAAGTGTGCAGAAGTGTCATGGTTTTCACCACTAGTAGAATCTGTTCTTGTCATTGCCTCTTCATAAGGTAAATGCAAACCTTCATGTGAAGTCCAAAAGTTAACTGTTTTTAATCTTCTATTAAAATCAGAATTAATTCCGCATGCATCCATAAAAGCTAATGCTTTTTCAATGCTATCTTCTAATTCTTTAAATTTTTTTGCTTCAGGAGTATTTTTTATAAATCCTAAATTCCAAGTGTGAACTTTTTTCAAATCAGCAAATCCGCCGTGTGAAAATGCTCTAATTAAATTTAAAGTTGCTGCAGCTTGTGAGTAAGCTTTAAATAATCTTTTTGGATCTGGTATTCTTGCTTTTTCATTAAACTCAATACCATTAATATTATCACCAAGGTAACTTGGTAATTCAACACCATCTTTTACTTCAACAGGCGAACTTCTTGGTTTGGAAAATTGTCCAGCAATTCTTCCAACTTTAACAACCGGTAAAGAAGCTGAATAAGTTAACACTAATGACATTTGTAAAATTAACTTAAATGTATCTCTTATGTTATCTGGATTAAATTCCGCAAAGCTCTCTGCGCAATCTCCACCTTGAAGAAGAAATGCTTTGCCATCAACTACGTCAGCTAATTGTGATTTTAAATGTCTAGTCTCACCCGCAAAAACTAAAGGAGGAAAAGATCTAATCTTATTTAGAACTTGATCCAACTCTGCCTGATCAGGATAATCAGGAATGTGTTTTACAGGGTAGTTTCTCCAGCTGTTTATTTTCCAATTGCTCATAATTTATACAACTAGAGAGTGTTGTAGCAGAGATTAGAATTTATTCAACTGTGACTGATTTTGCTAAATTTCTTGGTTTATCTATGTCGTAACCATTATTTAAAGCAGAATAATAAGCCAATTTTTGCAAAGGTATTGTTAATAAGAAAGGGAGTAGATCATCATCAGCACTTTCTACTTCAATTGTCTCCCAAATATTTTCGGGAATAACTTCATCTTTACTTTTGTTTGTAATCAATAAAACTTTAGCACCCCTTGCAATTACTTCCTGCATATTAGAAATCGTTTTTCTATAATAGTTATCTCTTGGAGCAAGTACAACAACTGGCATTCCCTCTTCAATTAAAGCTAAAGGACCATGTTTCATTTCACCTGCGGGATAACCTTCTGCATGAACATAGGATAATTCTTTTAACTTTAATGCACCTTCCAATGCTATTGGAAAAGAAAAACCTCTTCCAAGAAACATTGATCCTTTTGCTTCATTGAATGTTTTTGAAATAATTTGGATTTTGTTATCAAAATTTAAGGTTTCATTAATTAATTTTGGAAGTTTTTGAATACTATCAATTTTATCCTTATATATTTTTAAACTTAAAGTTTTATCTAAATATCCAATTTTTAAGGCAAATAAATAAAGAACCATTAATTGACCTAAGAAAGCTTTTGTTGAAGCAACACCAATTTCAAGGCCACAATGAATTGGTAAAACAAAATTTGAATCTCTAGCTATTGAGCTTTCTACAACATTAACAACTGAGCAAGTTTTTAAATCATTTTTGTTACATAATTCTAAAGCAGCATAAGTGTCTGCTGTTTCACCTGATTGAGATACAAAAATATATAATCCATCTTTTTTAAATCTATTTTTTCTATATCTAAACTCAGATGCAATATCTATATTCACGTCTAGAGATGTTAATTCTTCAAACCAGTATTTTGCCATTAAACAAGAATGGTAAGCGGTACCACAACCAATAAGAGTAACAGATGATATATCTTTTATATCCCAAGGAAAATTATAAATATTTATCTCTTTATTTGTTTTGTCGATGTATTCATTAATGCAATTTTTAATTGTTGTTGGTTGTTCTTCAATTTCTTTAGCCATGAAATGTTTGTAATCTCCTTTTACATAATTTTCTTCATTAGAAGAAAGTTCTAAAACTTTTTTATTAACTTTAATTCCTTTTTCATTAAAAAATTCTGTTTGATCTTTTTTAATTATACAAAACTCACCATCATCTAAATAAGTAATTTTATTTGTCATTGATTTTAAAGCATAAGAATCTGAGCCTAAGTAATTTTCATTTGGACCATATCCAACAGCTAATGGTGAGCCTCTTCTAGCTCCTACAATCAAATCAGGCTCATCTTTAAATATTATACCAAGAGCAAAACTACCAATAAGTTGTTTTAAAGTTTTAGTAATTGCATCAACAAGATTTAATTCTTTTAGGTTTTCTGAAATTAAATGAACTATTACTTCTGTATCAGTTTGAGATTTAAATTTATAACCTTTGTTTAATAAGTATTTTTTTAATAATGTTGAATTTTCAATAATTCCATTATGAACTACAGATACATTTTCTGATGAATGTGGGTGAGCATTAACAGTATTTGGAATTCCATGCGTTGCCCATCTAACATGACCAATCCCTACAACACCCTCTAAGTTTTTAAGAGAAACATTTTTTTCTAACTTATCAACTCTACCCTCAGTTTTAACTTCGTTAATAAATCCATTGGATAAAGTTGCAATTCCAGCAGAGTCGTAGCCTCTATACTCCAATTTTTTTAAAGAATTAATAATTGATGCTGAAACAGGTTTGTGACTAGTTATTCCAATAATTCCACACATTTATTTTTTCTTTCTTTTATAATTTTTTATTTCCAACTGATTTGCTCTTGTTAGTGCTAAAGAATTTTTATTTACTTTTTTAGTAATAACTGAACCAGCTCCAACAGTACTATTTTTTTCTATAGTAACTGGTGCTACTAAAGAAGAGTTAGAACCAATAAACACATTATCTTTAATTTTTGTTTTATTTTTGTTTACGCCATCATAATTACAAGTGATGGTTCCCGCACCTATATTTACTAATTTTCCAATATCACTATCACCGACATAAGATAAATGATTTATTTTCGAATTTTTACCAACGACACTTTTTTTAACTTCAACAAAGTTTCCTATTTTAGAACCTTCTTTTAATATTGTTTTGGGTCTTATTCTTGCATAGGGGCCTATTTCAACTTTATTCATAATATTGCAACCTTCTAAATGTGAAAAAGATTTAATGACTACATTGCTTCCAATTTTTACTTTAGATCCAAAAACTACATAAGGTTCAATAGTTACATTTTTTCCAATTTTGGTATCTTTTGAAAAAAAAACTGTCTCAGGTCCAATCATTTTTACTCCCTGATTTAAAAATTTTTTACGAATTTGATCTTGAATTTTTTGTAAATTTGATTGTTTCATGTTTCAAAATCTTTATATTCAGGTATTAATTATACTTAACTCACAAATTATTTCTTAAAATAACCTTTTTATGACTAAAAATTTTACAATTTTGTTTGATTTAGATGGGACATTGGTCGATACGGCACCAGATTTAATGTTAGCACACAATCATGTAATGAAAAAATTTGGCTATCCTACAAAATCAACTGAAGATATTAGAAATTTAGTTGGCAAAGGTGCTGGTGCATTAATTGGTAGATCTATTTGGGGTCAGGCAAAAAAAGAGTTTGGAAAAGTTCAGGATGATGAAATTAAAAAACAGATGGTTAAAGAATTTATTGATTTTTACGGAAAAAATATAATCAATCAAAGTACTTTAATTAATGGAGTTTTAGTTTTTTTAAAATGGTGCAAAGATAGAAATATATCAATGGCCGTTTGCACAAATAAGCAGGAACATTTAGCAATTGATCTTTTAAAAAAAATTAAAATTTATGATTTCTTTGAATATGTAGCAGGATCAAATACTTTTGATTATTGTAAGCCTGATCCAAGACATCTTACAAACATAATAGAAATTCTAGATGGAGATATTAAAAAATCTTTAATGATTGGTGATAGTGAAACAGATGCTAATGCAGCAAAGGCTGCTGACATGCCTGTAATTTTACTTGAAAATGGATACACGGAAAAAAACTCTGAAGAAATATATCATAATCACTTAATAAAAGACTTTATTGGTGTTGAAAAAATTGTCTCTAGATATCTTTGATATTGATAAATAATAAATTAGGTCTAAAAAACACTCATGCATTTTGTTGAAAAAGAGCCAAGTCAAAAAAGAAAAGATTTTTCAGATAAACTAAAAACAAATAAAATTTTACGAGTACCTGGAGCTTATAATCCACTTACTGCAAAATTAATTGAGGAAATTGGGTATGATGCAGTTTATGTATCGGGAGGAGTGATGGCTAATGATCTTGGTTTTCCAGACATAGGTTTAACAACATTGCAAGATGTAAGTACAAGATCTTACTTGATTTCAAGAGTTACTAATCTTCCAACCATTGTCGATATTGATACTGGCTTTAAGTCTTGTAAAGAGACAATAGAAACTTTTGAGGAATTTGGAATAACAGCTGTTCATCTAGAAGATCAAATTGAAAGGAAAAGATGCGGGCACCTTGATAATAAAGAACTGATCTCAACTGAGGCAATGGTTAAAAAAATTAAAGAATGTGTTGATGCTAAAAAAGATGATAATTTTAAGATTATTGCAAGATCAGATGCAAAAGGAGTTGAGGGTATCGATAAAATGATTGAAAGATGTAAAGCATATATTGATGCTGGAGCTGAAATTGTTTTTCCTGAAGCTTTACATGATGAGAAAGATTTTGAAAAAGTTAGAAAAGAACTTTCTTGTTATTTATTAGCAAATATGACCGAATTTGGTAAATCAAAATTATTTAATTACAAAGAGTTAGAAAATTTTGGTTATAATATTGTTATATATCCTGTCACAACCCAGCGTTTAGCAATGAAAAATGTGGAAGATGGTTTAAGAGACATTTATGCTAATGGACATCAAAATAATATTATTGATAAAATGCAAACTAGGAAAAGACTATACGAACTTGTTGAGTACGAAAAATATAACAGTTTAGACGAAAAAATTTATAACTTTAGTACGGAAGGACATGAATAATGACTGATGATATAAAAAAAGGACTATTAGGTATAGTTGTTGATGAAACAGAAGTTTCTAAAGTTATGCCTGAAATTAACTCTCTTACTTATAGAGGTTATGCGGCTCAAGATTTATGTCAATATTGCAGATTTGAAGAAGTAGCTTATTTAATTCTTAACAAAGACCTTCCAAATACTATTCAACTAAGAAAATTTGAAAAAGAAGAAAGAGGAAATAGAGATTTATCAAAAGATTTATATGAAATCATAAAACGTATGCCAAAAAAATCTCATCCTATGGATGTTGCAAGAACTGCTGTAAGTGTAATGGGTTTAGAAGATAAAGAAACTTCAGACTCTTCATCTGAAGCAAATATGAGAAAAGCATTAAGAATCTTTGCTAAAACACCGACCGCTTTAGCTGCTTTTTACAGAATAAGAAAAGGTAAAAAAATCATAAAACCTAAAAAAGATTTAACTTTTGCAGAAAACTTTTTCTACATGTGTTTTGGGAAAGTTCCTCAAAAAGAAATAGTAAAAGCATTTGATGTTTCTTTAATATTATATGCAGAACATAGCTTCAATGTTTCAACTTTTACTGCAAGAACAATTACATCAAGTTTATCTGATATTCATGGTGCAATCACAGGTGCGATCGCAAGTTTAAAAGGTCCTCTGCACGGTGGTGCTAATGAAGAAGTAATGCACATGATGAATAAAATTAAAAAACCTGAAAATGCATTAAAATGGATTAATAATGCACTAGCTAATAAAGATGTAGTAATGGGTTTTGGTCATAGAGTTTATAAAAGTGGAGATTCAAGAGTTCCAACGATGAGAGAATATTTCGGTAAAGTTGCTAAAATTAAAAAAGATAAAAAATTTGAAAAGATCTATGACATTGTAGAAAAAGTGATGATTGAAAAGAAAAATATTTATCCTAATGTAGATTACCCTACTGGACCTACATATCATTTAATGGGATTTGATACAGACTTCTTTACACCTATCTTTGTAATTTCAAGAATTACAGGTTGGTCTGCTCATATTATGGAACAACATGCAGCAAATAAACTAATTAGACCACTTGCAAGCTATAAAGGTAGTAAACATAGAAAAGTATTAGAACTTAATCAAAGATAGATTATTTTTTTTCAATCAAAGCAAATCGATGATTAAAAAGTGATTTGCAGCTTAGATTGTTATTGCTAACAAAATCATCAATTGCTTTTTTAACCCCAGGTGCATATGATAAATTATAATCATCACACAAAATACTTCCATTATTATCAATAACTTCTTTTGAATAATTTAAATCGTTTGTGACAGTGTTGTATTCATGTCCGCCATCTAAAAATACATAATCAACTTTTTTCATATCTATTTTTTTTAATATTTTATTCGAGTTACCTTGAATTAAATGAATATTTTCATTAAATTTTTTTAATAAATCTTCTACAGCTTCTTTGCTGTATGGATTAGTTCTTTTTATATATTTAAAATAAAAATACTTAAGAGGATTTGAAAATTGAGTTTTTGGAATTATTTCATTTTCGTTTTCTAGACTTTCTTCAAATAAATCAATACCAATATATTTAAAATCATCTCCGTGAATGTTACTTAGTAGTTCACATATATTTCTAGCTGTAACGCCATGAAATACTCCAATTTCTAAAAAAACTTTTGGTTTTTTTTTAGCGACTTCGTCTAAAAAAAATTCTCCAACGCCTTTTTGTTTAAGACTAGTTTTTCTGAAGTACTTCTTGTATTTCAAGTTAATTAACTAAATGCTTCAGCCCAAGTACCCTGTGTAGACGCTTTAGAATATTCAGTTGCACGACCTTCGAAGAAATTCATATGTTCTACTGCGTTCAACATAGTATCTAACCAACCTAAAGGATTTTTCTCAACTTTATAAATCGCCTCTAATCCAAGCTGATCAAGTCTTCTATTTGCAATAAATCTAATGTAATTTTTAACATCCTGTGCAGTTAATCCTTCCATTGGACCCATTTGAAAAGCTAAATCAATAAAAGCATCTTCATGATGAACAATAGTTCTGCATGCTTCATAAATCTCTTTTTTTAATTGGGGAGTCCACGTTTCAGGATTTTCCTTTATAAAATCTTTAAACAATCTAATCATTGAATTACAGTGAAGAGTTTCATCTCTCACCGACCAAGTAACAATCTGACCCATTCCTTTCATCTTGTTATGTCTCGGAAAATTTAAAAGAATAGCAAAACTTGCAAATAACTGAAGACCTTCAGTAAAAGCACTAAACACAGCTATTGTTTTTGCAATGTCATGATTTGATTTAACATCAAAACCTTGCATGTAATCATATTTATCTTTCATTTCTTTATATTTCATGAAAGCTGAATATTCAGATTCTGGCATACCAATTGTATCTAACAAGTGAGAGTAAGCAGCAATATGAACTGTTTCCATTGATGCAAAAGCTGACATCATCATTAAAACCTCAGTTGGTTTGAATACATTCATGTAATGTCTGATATAACAATTGCTTACTTCAACATCTGCTTGAGTAAAAAATCTGAAAATTTGTGTAAGAAGATTTTTTTCTGAAGCACTTAAATTTTTCTGCCAATCTCTCACATCATCACCCAGTGGCACTTCTTCAGGCAACCAGTGAATTCTTTGTTGTGTTAACCATGCGTCATAGCACCATGGATATCTAAAAGGTTTGTAAACTGGGTTTCCCACCAATAACCCATTATTATTTTTAGTTGTTTCTGTATTCTTAATATTTTCTGCTACTGACATGATAAACACTCCTCGTATTCCGGTTCATTATTTGTTGGTTTACTTTTATAAACGTTAGCAACAACATCTGTTGATTTTGTATCGTTAACGTTTTCTGCTCTTTGAATTGATTTTGATCTACAATAATAAAGGCTTTTTAAACCTTTCTTCCAGGCATCAAAATGTATTTTGTGAAGTTCTTTCTTATGTACATCGGCTGGTAAAAATAAATTTACTGATTGTGCCTGAGATATATAAGGAGTTCTGTCTCCACTTAATTCGATAATCCATTTTTGGTTTAACTCAAAAGCTGTTTTGAAAACATCTTTTTCTAAATCAGTTAAAAAATCTAAATGAGAAACAGATCCTTGATTGGTTGTTATACTTGACCAAGTTTCTTCATCATTTTTTCCATGACTTTCTAAAATTTCTTCTAGATATCTGTTTCTAACGTTAAATGATCCCGATAAAGTTTTATGAGTATAACTATTTGCAGCTATTGGTTCTACTCCAGGAGAAGCACCTCCACAAATAATGGAAATAGACGCTGTTGGGGCGATTGCTGTTTTATTTGAAAATCTTTCTTTAAAACCATACTCTGCAGCATCAGGACAAGCTCCTCTTTCTTCAGCTAAATCTTTTGAAGCTTGATTAACTTGGTCACTAATATTTTTAAATATTTTTTTATTCCAAGATTTTGCCATTACAGATTCTAGTGGAATTCTTTTTTGTTGTAAAAATGAATGAAAGCCCATTACACCTAATCCAACACTTCTCTCTCTTTCAGCAGAGTATTTTGCATCTTTAAATTGATCAGGTGCTTTTTCAATAAAGTCGCTTAAAACATTATCTAAAAATCTCATCACATCTGAAATCATATCTTTATCATCTTTCCATTCATCATATTTTTCTAAATTTAATGATGATAAACAACATACAGCAGTTCTATCATTTCCATCTTTGTCAATTCCAGTTGGTAAAGTAATCTCGCTACACAAGTTTGAAGTTTTAACTGTCAAGTTTGCTAACTTATGATGTTGTGGAATTTGCCTGTTAACTGTATCAATATAAATAATGTAAGGTTCCCCTGTTTCTATTCTTGCAGTTAATAATCTAATCCAAAGATTTCTTGCCGATATAGTTTGTTGTATTGTTCCATCAGCAGGACTTTTCAGTGCCCATTGGTCATCTGTTTCAACAGCTCTCATAAAAGCATCTGAAACAAGAACGCCGTGATGTAAGTTTAAAGCTTTTCTATTTGGATCACCACCTGTTGGTCTTCTCATTTCTATAAATTCTTCTATTTCTGGATGATCTATCGGTAAATAACATGCAGCCGAACCTCTTCTAAGAGAGCCCTGACTGATAGCCATTGTTAATGAGTCCATTACTTTAATAAAAGGGATAATTCCTGAAGTCTTTCCTACTCTTCCAATTTTTTCTCCAATGGATCTGAGGTTTCCCCAATAACTTCCGATACCACCACCCTTAGCAGCTAACCAAACGTTCTCACTCCATAAATCTAAAATTCCACCTAAACTATCTGAAGCTTCATTTAGAAAACATGAAATTGGTAAACCTCTTTTCGTACCACCGTTTGATAAAACAGGTGTCGCTGGCATAAACCAAAGATTACTAATGTAGTTATAAATTCTTTGAGCATGTAGATTATCATCTGCATATGTACTTGCTACTCTTGCAAATAAATCTTGAAAAGATTCATTGTGACCTAAATATCTATCCAATAAAGTTGCTTTACCAAAATCAGTTAAATTACTATCTCTTGAACGATCAATTTTAATAATAATTCCCTTATCATTCTGAAATAATTCAGTTTGATTGTTTAATGAGAAGAGATCAGGTCTTTTGGTTTCAGATGATTCCTTAATCTCTGGGGTATATTCAGAGACAGCTTTCTTGATTGCTAAAGACAATATTTTGTTCATAAATTCTTACTTTTTTTATTATTTTGGTTAAAACAACTATATGTTGTATGCACAAATCAGTAATACACTATATGCCTTTTAATACAACAGAACATATATAGAACAATGAAAAAAAAGATCAATAAAATTATTGAAAAAAATGTAAGTAATTAACAGATGAATCGCAATATAAAAATCGACCCTTATGGTTTCAGAGAATATGACGCACGATGGCTTTATGAAAAAGACATCAATAAAGAAGGAATCGTAAATCTAGGTAAAGGTTTAGGGACGCAAATTAAACAACACACAAAAAAAGAAAGTCCAAGAATTATTGTTGGGCATGATTATAGATCTTATAGCGAAGAAATTAAAACCGCTTTAAAGAAAGGTTTGTTATCTACTGGATGTAATGTTGAAGATGTAGGTTTGTCTTTATCACCAATGGTCTACTTTGCTCAATTTAATTTAAATTCAGATGCAGTTGCAATGGTGACTGCAAGTCATAATGAAAATGGATGGACAGGTGTAAAAATGGGAATTCAAAAAGGATTAACACATGCACCAGATGAAATGAAAGAATTGAAAGAAATTACTCTGAATGAAAAATTTCTAAATGGAAATGGAAATGAGAAACAAATTAAAGATTTTGATAAAATTTATAAACAAGATTTAATTGAAAAAAATAAAATAGAAAAAAAAATTAAAGCTGTTGTTGCATGTGGAAACGGTACGGCTGGAGTTTTTGCTCCTGATATTTTAAGAGGAATTGGCTGTGAAGTAATTGAGCTTGATTGTGAATTAGACTGGACATTTCCAAAATATAATCCAAACCCTGAAGATTTAGAAATGTTACATGCTATAGCAAAAGCGGTTAAAGATAATAATGCTGATATTGGATTTGGTTTTGATGGAGATGGAGACAGAGTTGGAGTAATTGATGATAAGGGTAATGAAATTTTTTCAGATAAAATAGGATTGCTGATTGCAAGAAATTTAGCTTTTAATCATAAAAATTCTAAATTTGTAGTTGATGTAAAATCAACTGGTCTTTATTCAACAGACAAGGTTTTAAAAGATAATAATTGTGAGACATTATATTGGAAAACGGGACATTCACATATCAAAAGAAAGGTTAACCACGAAAAAGCACTAGCTGGATTTGAAAAAAGTGGTCACTTCTTTTTTAATCAACCATTAGGATATGGATATGATGATGGTATCAATTCTGCAATTCAAGTTTGTCATTTATTAAACAATCAAGATAAAAAGATGAGTGAAATTATAAATGAATTACCTAAGACTTACCAAACACCTACTATGGCCCCTTTCTGCAAAGATGAGGAAAAATATAGTGTAGTTGAAGAATTGGTTAAAGAAGTTCAAAAAATAAAAGAAGACAAAAAACTTATTGATGGCCAGAACATAAGTGAAGTATTAACAGTTAATGGAGTTAGATTTTCTTTTTCAGATGGATCTTGGGGTTTAATAAGAGCATCATCAAATAAACCCTCGTTAGTTGTGGTAACTGAAAGCCCAACCTCTGATGAAAGAAAGAAAAAAATATTTGATTTTATTGATGCGTTGCTTCAAAAGACTGGCAAAATAGGTGAATACGATCAGAAAATTTAAAATCATAATTGTTGTTTATAATTATTAGATTCAACTAACAAGTGTTCACAAAACTGTAAAGAATCGTTTAAAAGATATCTTGTGAGGTGATGGAGGGAGACTGAAGTCACCTCTTTTTTTTTAAGAAAGCTTCTTTTATATTGTTTATATTAAGGTCTAATTCTCTTTTTTTATAATTTTTTGTTTTAGTAACCCAAACAGGTAGTGGCCAAGTTGTATCTGTTTTTTTTCTAGCAATTATGTGGATATGTAATTGAGGCACAATATTACCAATTTTTTCAACATTTAATCGAGATGTCTTAAAAACTTTTTTCATAATATTACTACAATAAACAATCTCTTCCATTAGTTGATTACGATCATTTTTTTTAAGATCTGTAATATCAGTTACACCTTTTCGTTTTGGAATTAAGATAATCCAAGGAAAATTAGAATTATCAATCATTCTGATTGAACAAAGTTTTAAATCGAAAATATAATGTGAAGATTTAATAAAATTTATATTTACTTTGTTCACCATTTTATAATTTAAAATATTCGTATAAAAATTTTGATGCAATCAGTAGTAAAAAAATGCCAAAAAATTTACTGATTTTATTTTTATCAATTTTATGAACAGTTTTGGCCCCTATTCTTGCCATTAAAGTTGTAATTGGAATAAAGATTAAAAAAGCTGGTATATTCAGAAATCCAATGCTTAATGGTAGTTTGGTATTTAAATAACTTCCAGAAATTAAATATCCTCCTGCCCCAAATAAAGCTATCAAGAATCCTATTGCTGCAGCACTACCAATTGCTTTGTTTATTGGATATCCAAAAAATTTTAGAACTGGTACATTCATAATTGCACCTCCTATTCCCATTGTTGCTGAAATGAAGCCAATTATAAAACCAAATACAATTTTTATACTTAACTGAATTTCTTTGATTACACTGTGTTCTTTTTCTTTAAGAAGAAGTAAATAAAAACTTAAAAAAAATATGATTAGCGAAAATAATAACACTAAACCTTTCGTTTTGAGAGATGCAGCAAATATGGCTCCACCTATAACACCTAATACAACAAAAAGGCCATAACTTTTAACTAAAACAAAATCCACTGCATTAAATTTGTGATGAGTCATTATGGAAACTAGGGATGTTGGAATAATAATTGCAAAAGAAGTGCCAATAGCTAAGTGCATAACATATTGTTGATCAACACCTAATTCATTAAAAATATAATAAAGGAAAGGAACTGTGATTAATCCTCCACCTATTCCAAATAAGCCTGCCACAAAGCCAACGGGTACTGCAGTCAAAGCCATTAATAAAATTACATAAATATATTCGTATGAAATTATAGAGCTAAACAGAAGAACCTACACTTCGATCAAAATTATTATATTTTACTTTATCCATTATGTGATCAATTTTTTTAACATCAGCATCACGAACACACATATTTTCACTCAAATATCTTTTCCAATAACTAGCTCCTGACTGACCATGGAATAATCCTAAAGTATGTCTCATTATTTGATTCAATCTAGT
Source organism: Candidatus Pelagibacter sp. (assembly GCF_052049975.1). GTDB lineage: Bacteria > Pseudomonadota > Alphaproteobacteria > Pelagibacterales > Pelagibacteraceae > Pelagibacter. The sequence goes on from NZ_JBNGYZ010000002.1 coordinate 335,604, forward strand.
TCCTTTTTTTAGTTCTGACTTAACATAAGGGATAAGTTGTTCAATTACATCTTGTCTACTTGGTATCTCATCATTATTAAAAATTTCTTTTTCTATTTCAGCTAAAATATATGGGGTATGATAAGCTGCTCTTCCAATCATAACTCCATCTGTTTTTTCTAAATGAGGCTTAATTTCATCAACAGATGTTATGCCGCCATTAATTATAATCTCATCATTTGGAAAATCTTCTTTTAATTTATAAACATATTCATATTTAAGAGGTGGAATATTTAAATTTTGTTTTGGTGTAAATTTTCCTAACATTGCTTTTCTTGCATGAATTATAAAAGTTTTTATACCAACATTTTTTAATGTAGAGATAAAATTGTAAAAGTTTTCATAATCCTCAACATTATCGTAACCAATTCTTGTTTTAATAGTAACTGGAAGTTTTGTGGCTGCCTTCATTTCTGCTAGACAATCTGCAACTAAATTTGGTTCTTTCATCAAGCATGCACCAAATTTATTTTTTTCTACTTTTTTACTTGGGCAACCTAAATTTAAATTGATCTCATCATAACCAAAATCTTCACCTATTTTGGTTGCTGACGCTAATAGTTTTGGAGATGATCCACCTAATTGTAATGCAACAGGTTTCTCCTCAATATTAAATTCTAAAAGTTTTTTTTTATCTCCTCTATTGATAGCTTCATCAACGACCATTTCAGTATACAGAAGTGTATTTTTTGAGATTAATCTTAAAAAATATCGTTCGTGACGATCTGTACAATCCATCATAGGAGCAACTGAAACTTTCCTATTCATGTCTATGATTTTATATTATTTTATTAAGAGTTTGAAGTATCAGTATCTTCAGTAATTTCTTCAGCATCTTGTTCTTCGCTTGCTGACACATCGTCTAATGAAACGTCTGTTTGATCTTCAGTTTCTTCTGAGACTGGAGTTTCAACTTCTGGAGTAGCTGTTTGTGATAGTTCTGCTAGATCTTCTTTTGATACTTGAATTTTTTCAGGAGTTTTCCTTGCTCTTTTAGACGGTAAAATTGGAGCTCCGCTTTTAGAAATTTCACCTTTGTACAAACTCTCAAAATCATCACCTATTTCTTCATCATCCTCTGAAGTGTCATCAACTTGCTCAACGTGTCTTCTTAATTTTAAGACAGCACTGTCTGTAAGCTCGCTAACTTTAATCTTTTCTTCTGCAATTTCTCTTAGAGCAATTACAGTATTTTTATCATTATCTCTGTCTAAGGTAGGTTCAATACCTGAATTAAGTTGTGTAGCTCTTTCTTTAGCTACCAATACTAATTCATAGGGACTTTCAACTTTATCGATACAATCTTCAACTGTTACTCTTGCCATGCGCAGTATCTACACAGTGAATTAAAAAAAAGCAAGGAGAAATTCTATAAATATTGAGGATTTAGTTTGTTTTTTATCAAAAATAATAGAACAAACATCAATAAAATATACAATCCAGAAAAAGTTGCTATTTGCTCAATAGTAAAACCTTTATCAATAAGAAAACCAAATAAAGCTGTACCAAATGCAGTTGAGAACACCATTAGTGCTGAGGTCATTGCTTTAATCCCACCTATAAATTTAACCCCATATAGTTCAGCCCAAGTTGATGAACCTAAAACATTAGCAAAACCATTTGTTACACCCATTAAACCCAAAAAGACAAAAGAAGACAGATGATTGTCAAAAAAAATTAATACTAAAGTAGCAAGCATTAATGGAATATTAGTGAATATTAATAATTTTCTACTTGTAAACTTATCGATTAAGAATCCGCTTATAAATAAAGTAATTACGGATAGAATTGAATAAGCCATAAAAGATTGAGCGATCACATAAGGACCCCATTCTTTAGAGGACTGCACAAAAGATTGAAAAACTGCAAAACCAGTAAAAATCCAAGGCATAGCCAATAAGTTTCCACAAATAATATAAAATTTATAATCTTTTAAAACCTCAGATCTTTTCCACTGTTTAATTTTATTCTCATTATAATTTTGTTTATTTTCAGTTTCTCTAGAGTCTATATATAATTTTCTTATCAAGAGTGTAGATGACAAGGGAAGAAATATTATTATTAATAAAGAAAAACTTACCCAAAGATTTCTCCAATCTAAAAAAGTTAATAGATATACTATTATTACTGGTAATAAAAATTCTGCTGATGACAAACCTAACCAAGCAGTGCTTAAAGCCTTTCCTCTAGATTTATCAAAGTATCTTGAAACTGTTGTTGTTGCCGTATGAGACATCAGTCCTTGACCAAACAATCTCATTAAAAAAATTGCCAAAAATAGAAAAATGATTGAATCTATTTTTGAAAATAAAAATGAAGAAATACTTAATGAGATAATAACAAAAAAAGCAAATTTAATTGTATTAACATCATCAATTTTTTTTCCTAACCATATTAATACAAAACTACTTAATAAAGTTGCAGTTGCGTATACAGAACCAAATTGACCATGAGATATAGAAAGTGCATCTCTAATACTTGAATTAAACAAACCTAAAAAAAAACTCTGTCCAAAGCTTGAAAAAAATGTAAAAATAAATCCAAATATAATTACTTTTAAACTTAAACTTTTAAACATAGAAAAAAAATTATGACTTGTAATGTTGCTTTCATAGGTCTTGGGGTTATGGGCTACCCAATGGCTGGTTATATATCAAAAGCCGGACACAATGTAACTGTTTTTAACAGAACAACTGCAAAAGCTGAAAAATGGGTTAATGAATATAAAGGTAAAATGGCAGAAACACCTGCTGAAGCTGCTAAAGATGCTGAATATATTTTTACATGTGTTGGGAACGATAATGATTTAAGAGAAGTTACATTTGGTGAAAAAGGCGCATTCAAAACAATTCAAAAAGGATCTGTATATATAGACAACACTACAGCATCAGCAACAATTGCAAGAGAAATTTACGACCACGCAAAAAAAAGTGGTTTTGGTTCTTTAGATGCGCCAGTGTCAGGTGGCCAAGCTGGAGCTGAAAACGGTGCGTTAACAGTAATGATTGGTGGAGATCAAGCTGACTTTGATAAAGCGAAAGATAAAATTGATTGTTACAGTAAAAAAATGAAATTACTCGGAAATGCTGGAAGCGGACAACTTGCAAAAATGGTAAATCAAATTTGTATAGCTGGACTTGTTCAGGGTTTATCTGAAGGAATTAATTTTGGAATGAAAGCAGGTCTTAATATGGAAGATGTAATTGAGGTTATTTCAAAAGGTGCTGCTCAATCTTGGCAGATGGAAAATAGATATAAAACTATGATTGATGATAAATTTGATTTTGGTTTTGCGGTAGATTGGATGAGAAAAGATTTAAAAATTGCTATGGAAGAAGCTAAAAATAATGGCTCATCACTACCTATTACAGAAATAGTAGACAAATACTACGGTGAAGTTCAGGAACTTGGTGGTAATAGATGGGATACATCAAGTTTAATTAAAAGATTTAGAAAGTAAAACTGTATGCAACCAGCATACTACGAAGACTTTGATGAAATAATCAAAAAAATTTGGATTATGTTGGATGATGCAGTAAAAAATAGAAGTTCTCAATTTAGAATACCTACTTTCATTTGTGGAAATAAAAATGATTTGGATGGACGTATTGTTGTGCTTAGAAAATCAAACCAACAAGAAAGATTATTACAATTTCATAGTGATATACGATCTGATAAAATTTTAAAATTAAAATCTAACAATAAGGCTGCTATGTTATTTTATGATAAAGACGAAAAAATCCAATTGAGAGCTAAAGTTGAATGTATAGTTAATCATAAAAATAATATCACAAAAGATTCTTGGTCAAAAACAGGTCACATTAGTAGAAAATGTTATCTTGTGGATAATGGACCTGGAACTGAGTCTGAAAATCCCACATCTGGCTTAACACCAAAATTAGATAATTTTGATTATACTCTTGAAGAGAGTGAAAAAGGTTATGAGAATTTTACAGTAATACAATGTAGAATAAATTCTTTAGAATGGTTGTATTTAGCAGCCAAGGGTCATAGAAGAGCTAAATTTGAATATGGAGATAATTTAGGATCAGAAACTACATTCATAAAAAAAACTTGGCTTATACCTTAACAAAACATGGATAAAAAATTTAAAATTGGAATAGATTATGGAGGAACCAAAATTGAAGCTATTCTGATAGATGAGAATGGAAAAGAAATAATAAGAGAGAGGTCTAGTTATGAAAAAAATTATGAGTCTGGAATAAAAACTGTAAAAAATTTTGTACAAAATTTTAAAAAAAAATCTAGCCAAAATGCAACTGTTGGTGTTGCTATACCTGGATTTTTATCAAATGAAACTGGCTTAGTACATAATGCTAACTCTGATTGGTTAAACAAAAAATCTTTTAAAAAAGATTTAGAGAAAGAATTAAATTGTGAAATTAAAATGATGAATGATGCCAATTGTTTCACGCTTTCAGAGTCTATTGATGGAGCTGGTAAAGATTTTAGAAGTGTTTTTGGTGTTATAATTGGAACTGGTTTTGGTGGTGGATTATCATTTAAAAAAGAAATAATTGAGGGTGTTAATCAAGTTGCAGGCGATTGGGGTCATCAACCATTACCCTATCCAACTGAGGATGAAAAAAATGCTGAAATAAAATGTATTTCTCCAACTTGTGGTAGACCATTATGTGCAGAACAATTCATTTCAGGAACAGGCTTTGCAGATAACTTTAATAAAAAATATAATACAAATTACAAATCACCTGAAATTGTAGAATTAGACAAAAATAATGATGAAAGAGCGAATAAAGAATTTGAATTGTATGAAGACAGATTTGCAAGACTTATTGCTGTGATGATTGGGATATTTGATCCAGAGGCAATTATTTTAGGTGGAGGAATGTCGAATGTTGAAAGATTGTATAAAAATCTACCAAAAATCATTCCTAAATATACTTTTTCAGAGAAGGTCAGAACTAAAATTTTACAAAATAAACATGGCGACTCTAGTGGTGTAAGAGGTGCTGCATGGTTGTGGAAATAAATCTTCAAACTGTGGTTGTAAGTTAAAAAGTAAGTAATAATCAAGTAAATACTCTGCGACCTATAGAACTATTCTATACATGTATATGAATTATAATTAAATTTTTGTTGTTAGAATATTTCAAAAAATTAAAGTCAATATTATTAATTAATAAAGAGAGAAATATGAAAAACTTAAAAAACCTAATGGTTGCACTGTTTGCTCTTATATTTGCTACAACCGCAAATTCAGAGACAATTAAAGTTGCAACAGTAAACAACGGTGACATGATAAGAATGCAAGGTCTGACTGATGACTTTACTTCTAAAACTGGCATAAACGTTGAGTGGGTAACTTTAGAAGAAAATGTTCTTAGACAAAAAGTTACTACAGATATCACAACAAAAGGTGGACAATTTGATGTTCTTACAATTGGAACTTATGAAGTGCCAATTTGGGGAGGAAAGAATTGGTTAAATGAATTAAAATTTAGCGCTGCATACGATGTTGATGATTTATTACCAGCAATAAGAAGTGGTTTATCAGTAGATGGTAAATTATATGCTGCTCCATTCTATGGAGAGTCTTCTATGATTATGTATAGGAAAGACTTAGTTGCTAAAGCAGGTATGACTATGCCTCAACAACCAACTTGGGGTGAAGTTTATGATATTGCTAAAGCAATCACTGAAGGAAATGATGGAGTTTATGGTGCTTGTTTAAGAGGTAAACCTGGTTGGGGTGAAGGTGGAGCTTTCATTACAACAGTTGCGAACGCATTTGGTGGAAGATGGTTTGATGAAAACTGGCAACCACAAATGAATAGTCCTGAGTGGAACGCTGCAGTTTCATTTTATGTAGACTTATTACAAAACTATGGTCCTCCAGGAGCATCTTCAAATGGTTTCAATGAAAACCTTGCTTTATTCAATGAAGGTAAATGTGGAATGTGGATTGATGCAACAGTTGCTGCAAGTTTTGTGACAAACCCTAAACAGTCAAAAGTGCATGACAAAGTTGACTTTGCACAAGCACCTTGTGCTGTAACGTGTAAAGGTTCTAATTGGTTATGGGCATGGTCTTTAGCAATACCAGGTGGTTCTAAAAAAGTTGATGCAGCTACAAAATTTATTGATTGGGCTACGTCAAAAGAATACTTAGAGTTAGTCGCTTCAAAAGAAGGATGGGCTAATGTTCCTCCAGGAACAAGAACTTCTTTATATAAGAATCAAACTTATTTAAATGAAGCTCCTTTTGCAGCTATGACTTTAAATGCGATTAATACTGCTGATCCATCTTTTAATGGTACTTTAAAAAAGAAACCTTATATGGGTGTTCAGTTTGCAGCTATTCCTGAATTCCAAGGAATTGCGACATCTGTAAGTCAGCAAGTATCATCTGCATTAGCAGGAAAAATTTCAGTAGAAAAAGCATTAAACAATGCTCAAAAGATTGCTGAAAAAGAAATGAAAAAAGCTGGTTATATTAAATAATTATAACCAAAACTTTTAAGAATTAAAGGCCACTGATTTATTTAAATTAGTGGCCTTTATTTTAAACTAAATTAACTTAAAATTTTCTTATGAAAAATAAGTTTATCTCTAGAGCAACCTCCTATCCAACAATTACTCTTTTATTTATTTGGATGGCTGTACCACTTGGAATGACAATTTATTTTTCATTTCTCAGATACAGTTTGATGAATCCAGATGTTCAAGAGTTTACTGGTATTCTTAACTACGAATATTTTTTAACTGATTTTGCTTTTTTAGAAGCATTATGGAATACTTTTGTTTTAGTTTTTTCTGTACTAGTTGTCTCGGTACTATTTGGAATTGCATTTGCACTTTTATTAAACCAAAATTTTTTTGGAAGAGGTTTTGCAAGAATTTTAGCAATAGCTCCTTTTTTTATAATGCCCACTGTGAGCGCATTAATTTGGAAAAATTTATTCATGAATCCTGTTTCAGGTTTATTTGCTTGGTTACTATCTTTATTTGGTTTAGACCCCATTGATTGGTTTACTCATGTTCCAATGCTTTCAATAATATTAATTGTTTCATGGCAATGGATACCATTTGCCACCCTAATATTACTGACAAGTTTGCAATCAGTTGATAAAGATCAAATAGAAGCAAGTAAGATAGATGGAGCAAATCAACTTCAAATATTTAGATACGTAACATTGCCCCATTTATTAAGACCAATTGCAATTGTTATTTTAATTGAAACTATATTCTTATTAACTATTTTTGCTGAAATTTTTGTGACTACAACTGGTGGACCAGGTTTAGCCACAACAAACCTAGCATTTTTAGTTTTTACTGAAGCACTATTAAAATTTGATATTGGGATAGCATCTGCTGGAGGGGTGGTTGTTGTAATTCTTGCAAACATAGTAGCGTTCTTTTTAGTAAAAATGATTGGAAAAAATTTACAATAATTATGAAAAAAAAAATTACTCTAACCTTTTTAGCTTGGTTAATCTCTCTAATAATGTTTTTTCCAATTTTATGGATGATTGTTACTTCATTTAAAACTGAGTTAGATGCAGTAGCTATTCCACCCTTATTTTTTTCATTTGAACCAACAATTGAAAATTATGGAATTGTACAAGAAAGAAGTAACTATTTTAGATTTGCTTTAAACTCTGTAATCATTTCTTTTGGCTCAGCAATATTAGGGTTAATTTTATCAATACCAATTGCTTGGTCTATGTCTTTTCACCCTACAAAAAAAACTAAGGGAACTTTGTTATGGATATTATCAACAAAAATGATGCCACCCGTTGGTGTATTAATTCCAATATATTTAATTTTTAGAGACTTATCACTTTTAGATTCAAAAATTGGAATGATTGTAGTTTTATGTTTTGTAAATTTACCAATAATGATCTGGCTTTTGTATTCGTACTTTAAAGAAATTCCTAATGAAATTTTAGAGGCAGTTAGAATGGATGGTGCTAATACTTTTCAAGAAATAATTTATGTTTTGCTGCCACTCTCATTGCCTGGGTTAGCATCTACTACCCTGCTTTGTATTGTGCTTGCTTGGAATGAAGCTTTTTGGACCTTAAATTTAACATCAGTTGATGCAGCGCCACTCACAACATTTATAGCCTCTTATTCAAGTCCTGAGGGTTTATTTTACGCAAAACTATCTGCAGCATCCACTTTATCAGTTTTGCCTGTTTTATTTTTAGGTTGGTTAACTCAAAAACAATTAGTCAGAGGCTTAACTTTTGGAGCTGTTAAATAGATGATTTTGAAAAATGAAATAAATCAAAATTCTATACAATTAATTGAGAGTAGTTTTGAAAAAAAAAAATTAAAACCAGGTATTTTGCATATTGGTGTGGGTAATTTTCACAGATCTCATCAAGCTTACTTAATTGATGAATATATAGAAAAAAACTCTGAATTTAATTGGGGAATTGTTGGATTAAATCTAATCTCAAATAGCTCGAATATTATTAATAATTTAAAAAAACGTAATGGTGATTATATATTAAAGACTATTTCATCAAATGGTGATGTTAAATATAAAAATATTAAATCAATTATTGATTTAAATGACTGGTCTACTGACAAAGAAAATTCAGAAAAAATATTAAATAATGAAGATATTCATCTGGTAACAATCACAGTTACTGAAACTGGTTATTTTTTAAATGAAAAGAATGAGCTTGATCAAAATAACGAATTAATAAAAGATGAATTAAATAATAAAATATCTAATTCAATTTATTCGTATTTGAGAATTGCTTTAAATAATAGAAAAAAATCAATAAACAAACCAATTACTATTCTTTGTTGTGATAATTTAAGAGAAAATGGAAAGATTTTAAAAAATTCATTAATTAAATACCTGGAATTAATTAATGATAAAGAATTAATTAATTGGTTATTAAAAAACGTAACCTTTCCTTCATGTGTTGTAGATAGGATTACACCTAGAACACCAGAAAACTTGGCTGCGGAAATAGAAAGTAATTTCAATGTAAAAGAAAATTGTTCAGTTCTTTCTGAAGATTTCATTCAATGGGTAATAGAGGAAGATTTTGCAGCTCCATTTCCTGCACTAGATCAATTAGACAATGTATATTTTGCATCAAATGTAGTTAACTTTGAAGAAACAAAGATAAGAGTTTTAAATGGTGGTCATTCATGTTTGGCATACTTTGGTGCTCTAAAAGGACTGAATACATTTGATCAATGTTTTAAAGAAAAGTTTTTGGATAACTTTTTTAAGGAATTAGAAAATGAGGAAATTCTACCTGCACTAGGAAACATGAGTCCAATAGAATTACCTGAGTATCTCAAAACTATTTATAGTCGATTTAAAAACTTGTATATAAGTGATGCCCTTGAAAGAATTTGTATGGATGGTTCAAGTAAATTTCCAATTTTTGTAATACCTACAATAGAAAAAAGTTTTTTAAATAATAAAGAACCTCATAGAGCTATTACATCTATTGCTAGCTGGTATATATTTATGAAAAAAATTAACAATAATGAGATAAAATTTAAGTACATTGATCCTAAATGGGAGTGGTTACAATATTTTTTACAAGATGACAGAGTTGATGACTTCTGTGCAAATAAAGATCTTTGGGGAGATTTACCAAAAAGATTTCCTAGATTTAAAGAAATATTAAGATTAAAAATTAATGATATTAACTTTTGGAATAACTTAAATGGCTGACATAAAAATTAATAAACTTAATAAATTTTATGGTGATTTACATATCATTAAAGATATTGATATCGAAATAGAAGATAAGTCCTTTACTGTATTAGTTGGTCCTAGTGGCAGTGGAAAATCCACAATGTTAAGAATGATTGCTGGATTAGAAGAAATCAATTCTGGAGAAATATCAATTGATGATAAAATTGTAAATAAACTTGATCCAAAAGATAGAGAAATAGCAATGGTATTTCAATCTTATGCTTTGTATCCACATATGAATGTTTTTGACAACATGGCCTTAGGTTTGAAATTAAAAAAAACTCCAAAAGACGAAATTGAGAAAAAAGTTCACGAGGCAGCAAAAATTTTACAGTTAAATGATTATCTAGACAGATTACCAAAGCAATTATCTGGTGGTCAACGTCAAAGAGTGGCTATTGGAAGAGCAATTACAAGAGATCCAAAAATTTTTTTATTTGATGAACCTTTATCAAATTTAGATGCAAAATTAAGAGTGGAGATGAGAAGAGAATTAAAAAAACTTCATCAAAATTTAAAAACAACTATGGTTTATGTGACTCATGATCAAACAGAAGCTATGACACTTGGAACAAAAATTGCATTAATGAACAATGGAAAAATAGAGCAATATGATACACCAGAAAATATCTATAATAATCCTAAAAGTATTTTTGTAGCTGATTTTGTTGGGTCACCGCCAATGAATTTCATTAGAGGAAAGATTGTTAATAATAACAAGAAATATTTTTTGGCTAAAAATGCTGATAATGAATTTCAAATTCAGTTATCTGATGACGTGATAACTCCAAAAAATAATGATTCTTTACTTTTGGGTATTAGGCCAGAACATATCTTTTTTAAAAAAGAACATGCTGTAAGAGTATCTAAAGATGATAATTTTGCTCAGATAAGTGTTGTGCCAATATTAAACGAATATGTAGGGCATGAACAAATTGTGACATTTAATTACTTAGGTCAAGAAATTCTTGGAAAATTTTCATCTTCAATTTTAATTGAAATGAATAAAGAAATAAATCTATATGTAGATTTAAATAAAATTTGTTTTTTTGAAAATTAAATTAAGTTATAATTTTTACTAATCTCTTATTAATATTGATAATATCTGTAACTTGACCCTTTAATTCATCTACTGCTTTTTTTACTCCATACCCTTCTTGATCATAATCATCACATATAATCACCATATTTTTTTTGATATCTTTTAAAATTATTCTCAAATCTTCTTTAACTGTCTCGTAAGCATGCCCACCATCTAGAAATATAAATTCAATTTCTGATAAATTAACTTTTTTTAATGCGTCGTGACTTAAACCCTTAATTAATTGAATATTATTCCTAAACTTACTTAATAGTTTATTAACACTTTCCATTGAATTTAAATTTTGTTTTAAAATTATATTGAACAGAAAATGTTTAAGTGGATTAGAAATTTTATTATGTTTAACTGTACTTTCTTTTAAATCAATTTCTTCTGTAGAGTCTTCAAAGATATCAACACCATAATATCTAAAGTCATTTTTGTGTATTTCACATAATTTTTCACAAACATTTCTTGATGTTACGCCTTGAAAAACTCCAACCTCTAAAAAATGTTTTGGTTTATGATAATCTATTTGATCTAAAAGCAAATGTGCAGAGCTTTTATCTTTTTTAAAACTTGATTTTCTAAGATAATATTTAAATTTCATTTTAGATATTAGAGGAAATATATTTTTTCCAATTTTCTTGATAATGTTTTGTATTTTCAAATACAGCCTTTTTTTCCTCAGCTGTTACTTCTCTTATAACTTTGCCAGGAGATCCGACAACTAAAGAGTTATCTGGAATTTCTTTATTTTCTGTAATTAAAGCTTTTGCACCAATGATACAATTTTTTCCAATTTTAACTTTATTTAAAATAACGGCACCAATTCCAATTAAACTATTATCTCCGATTGTGCATCCGTGAAGCATAACCATATGTCCAATTGTTACATCTTTTCCAACTTTTAAAGGACATCCTGGATCAGTATGAAGGACACTACCGTCTTGTACATTTGAACCCTCGCCAATAAAAATGTTCTCAATATCTCCTCTTAAAACAGCATTAAACCAAATACTCGTATTTTTCTCTAAAGTGACATCACCTATAATAGTTGCATTAGGAGCAACCCAATTTTCACCTGAACTTTTAGGTTTTTTATCTTTTAAATCATAAAACATAATTTATATATTAGTACATCATGCCTATACAAACTCCAATATGTGATTTCGGTCAAAAGGCTCACCACTTTGAACTAAAATCCACAGATAATAAAATTTTATCACTCAATGATATCAAAGGTGAGAATGGTACTTTGATAATGTTTATTTGTAATCATTGTCCATACGTAAAAGCTATTACAGAGGATATTGTTAAAGATTGTAACGAATTAAAAAAAATTGGAATAAACTCGGTTGCTATTTGTGCTAATGATCCAGTGAACTATCCTGAGGATTCATTTGAAAATATGATTAAATTTTCAGAACAAAATCAATTTTCATTTCCGTATTTGATTGATGAGACTCAAGAAATTGCAAAAACATATGATGCAGTGTGTACTCCCGATTTTTTTGGTTATAATAAAAATTTAGAGCTTCAATATCGTGGTAGAATGAGAGAGTTGAAAAATTTAGTTCCAGTAAGAAGTGGTGAAAGTGATCTTTTAAAAGCTATGAAACAAATTGTAGAAACAGGAAAAGGTCCAGAAAATCAAATCCCTAGTGCTGGTTGTAGTATTAAGTGGAAAAATAATTAATGTATTTAATTGTAACAAGATCTTTTCCACCTGAATTAGGTGGCATGCAAAGTTTAATGTGGGGTCTTGCTCGTGAAATGTCTAAAAATTTTATGATTAAAGTTTTTGCAGATTATCACAATGGTCATAAAAACTTTGATGAACAAGCAAATTTCTCAATAGAAAGAGTTGGTGGAATAAAATTTCTTAGAAAAATAAGGAAATCTCAACTAATTGATGAGTTTACTAAAGAAAATAAAGTTAAAGGTATAATTGCTGATCATTGGAAAAGTTTGGAGCCACTTAAATCTAAGAATAAAAAATATTGTCTAATTCATGGAAAGGAAATCAATCATCCTAAAGGTAGTGCTCTCAATAAAAGAGTTTTGAACGTGTTAAATAATGTTGAAAAAGTTATTGCTAATTCTCAATATACAAAAAATCTTGCTATTGAGATTGGAGTAAATGAAGAAAAAATTATAGTGATTAATCCTGGAGTTGATCCTGCTAAAGAATTAGATAAAAAATCATTAGCAAAAGTAGAGAGTTTGCTAAAAATTAAAAAACCAAGATTAATTACAGTTTCAAGATTTGACAAAAGAAAAAATCATGAAAAAGTGATAATGTCATTAAGAAATTTAAAACAAATCTATCCTGACATTGTTTACATATGTATTGGTTATGGAGAAGAAGAAAAGAATATCAAAAATTTAGTCAAAGAATTAGGTTTAGAATCTCAGGTAATGTTTTTCAAAGATATAAGTGATGATTTGAAAAATGCTTTAATTTCAAGTTCAAATATTTTTGTGATGCCTTCGGTTATTCATAAAAAATCTGTTGAAGGTTTTGGTATAGCTTATGTTGAAGCTGCACAATATGGTGTTCCATCTCTAGGTGGAAAAGATGGAGGTGCGCCCGATGCAATTGAACATGAAAATACAGGAGTTATTTGTGATGGAAATAGTTTAGATGAAATTTATTCATCACTATCGTCTATGCTTAACAGCAATAAATTTGTTGAGTATGGAAGAAATGCTAAATCAAATTCAGATAAGTTTCTCTGGTCGAATATAATTAAAGAATATAAAAAAATTCTTTAAGCTTTCTTTTTGAAAGAAGAATAAATTTGCCAACCGACAATTGCTACAGTTATCAGTAATATTATTAATGTTAAAGGTCTATCCCACAAAAAACTAAAGGAACCATCACTTATTAACAAGGATCTTCTTAAGTTCTCTTCCATTAACTTTCCTAATACAAATGCAAGAATTAAAGGTGGCATTGGAAAATCATACAGCCGTAAAAAAGTTGCAAGCAATGCAATTCCAATCATTAAATATATGTCAAAATTATTAAAAGAAATTAAATAAATTCCTGTGATTGAAAAAAATAAGATTAATGGAATTAAAAAATTTCTTGGAACTGCTAAAATTCTAGCGATGTAAGGGATCAAAGGTAAATTTAAAATTAGTAGAACCACCATCCCAATATACATTGACATTATTACTGACCAAAAAATTTCAGGATTTGTTTGATACAATCTAGGACCAGGTTGAATACCAAAACCCAACAATGCTCCTAGCATCACAGCTGTTGTACCACTTCCTGGTATACCTAGTGTTAACAATGGAACAAAAGATCCAGAACATGCAGCATTATTCGCAGTTTCTGGTGCTGATAACCCATGAACACTTCCTTTTCCAAATTTTTGTTTTTCCTCATCATTTACATAATTTCTTTCCATTCCATATGCTAAAAAAGAAGCAATTGTTGCTCCTGCTCCGGGTAATACACCAATCAAAAATCCTAATATCGATGATCTAGGAATAGTTTTTGCCATCTTTATAGTTTCTTCTTTATTAACCTTAATTGAACCAAGTTCTGTTAAAGAAATTTGTTTAGCAGCTCTATTGGGGTCTTTACCTCTAAATATAATAGTTAAAGCTTCACTCATTGCAAATGTTGCCATTACAATCAAAACGAAACTTATCCCATCAGATAAATTCATATTTCCAAACGTAAATCTAGAAATATCAGATAATGAATCTTGACCAACAGATGCGAGCATTAATCCTAATACTACCATCATCATTGCTTTTAAAAATTGACCTTTAGATGAAAAGGCAGATACAGCGGTTAAACCTAAAATCATCAATGCAAAATAATCAGGTGATCTAAATGATAAACTTATTTTTGATAAACTTGGTGCTGCAATTAATAGAAAAATTGCAGAAATAGTTCCACCAGCAAATGAACTGTAAGCTGCAATTGCTAAAGCCTTACCAGCTTTTCCTTGTTGAGCCATTGGATAACCGTCAAAAGATGTTGCAACTGTACCTGGTACACCAGGAGCATTTAAAAGTATTGAGGATGTTGAGCCTCCAAATACCGCACCATAATAAACCCCTGCCATTAAAATTAACCCTGAAGCTGGATCAAAACCATAGGTTATAGGAATCATCAATGCTATAGCTGTCATTGGTCCTAAACCAGGCAACATTCCAATTATTGTTCCAGCAAAACAACCAATCATTACAATTAGGATATTTTGTAAAGATAAAGCTGTATTTAGACCAATTAATATTCCTTCAATCATCCTATTATTCCTAAGTATTTAAGTAATGGGTCTCGCAAATAGATATTTAAAACTCCATGTAACAAAAACATAAAAATAGCTACGAATGGAAATGAAAGTAAAAACATCCATAACCATCTTCTCTCACCCAATAAATAGTATGAAACAATTAAAAATAATGATGTAGATAAAAAATAACCTACTTTTAAAATCACAGCTCCATAAATTATCGAAACTAAAATTAAATATATAATACTTTTGTAATCTAAATATTTATGATCAACCTCTGTTGGTACTTTTTCTGGTAAAATTATTTTTAAACCTGAAAAAAAAATTCCTGCCCAGCCAAGATAAATTGGAAAAGTTCTGGCATTGAATGGAGCATTTTCATCAAAAGTAAAAACTACAATTTGATGAGCTGTATATAGATAAAATACTGAAAAAATAAAAAAGAGCAGTGAGATAAATTTTGTTGGACTTATTCTCACTGCTCTTCTCTCAATTAATTAATCCGCAAGGATTAAATAACTCCTAGTTTTTTCATAAGAGCTGTCATTTCTTTTGTTTGTTTTTCTAAAAATTTAACAAACTTTTTGTCTGGGTTGTAAATATTAACCCATGCATTTCTTGCTCTGACAGTTTCCCATTCAGGAGTTTTTTGTACATCGCCTAGCATTTTTGCAATTTTTTTCTTATCAGCATTGCTCATACCTGGAGGTCCAAAAAATCCTCTCCAGTTTACGAATTGTACATCATATCCTTGCTCTTTAAGCGTAGGTGCATCTGGTGCATCTGAAACTCTGCTAGGTGCAGTGATACCAATAATCCTTACTTGGTCTCTTGCCCCCATAAGTTCACCTAAACCTGTAGAAATAATTTGTGTTTCTCCAGATAAAAGTCCAGCTAAAGCTTTACCACCTGCATCATAAGGAACATATATTACATCATTTGGATTTGCTCCTGCTTCCTGAAAAGCTAAAGCACCAATTAAATGGTCCATACTTCCTCTAACAGATCCTCCAGCCATTTTTACTGACTTAGGATTTTTTTTGTAAGCATCAACTACATCTTTAAAATTTTTGAATGGAGAGTCTTTTGCAACAGCAATTGCACCATAATCTCCAATTACACCAGCAATTGGCACAACATCTTTGTAAGACAATACTCCACTTCCACCGCCAGAAACATAACCTTCATGTCTAGTAATAGATCTCAAAACCAAAGGAGTTGATTGTACTAATACAGTGTCAGCAGGCTTATTGTTAATCATATAAGCTAATGCTTTTCCACCACCACCACCTGACATGTTTTCAAATGATGCGCTTTTTAATAATCCAGCTTTTGTTAAAGCTTCTCCAGTACCTCTAGCAGTTCCATCCCAACCACCACCAGCACCACCACCAATTACAAAGTGTAACTTATCAATTGCAATTGAACTCGTAGTTGTTGCTGAAAATAGAAGGATTGCTGAAAATAATACTGAAAATATTTTTTTAATATTTTTCATTTTTCCTCTCTTAAGTTAATAAGATAAGATTAAACATAAAACATAATTTAATGTCAATCTCTCAATAAGTCTTTATGAGCTCGAATTTAAAAATTAATAAAGAAAATTTGTCTCAATTATTATCTAAAAAATTTTTTTTAGTTATTCTAATTGGAATACCTAGCGCAATAGTTACGGATTTTTTTAATATACCTCTTGCTTGGTTTTTAGGACCAAAGAAAACTAAACTAGCACCTCACCTCTCATCAAAGGTCTAAAGGTTCTAAAAAAAATTGCAGATTTTGCGTGAGGCTTTCCATCTTTGTTTTCTATAATTGCCCCAGAAGTAGTTAAGCCAGATGGATGTCCAACACGTAATTCTAATGGGTTTGAGTCTATTCTTTTAATTTTGTTTGGGATAGTTCCCTCTATAGCAGCTGCTACGCCAATATTAACTCCAGCTGTTCCCATAATTGCTTTATGAGTTTTTCCCATTGAAAACATTCGGGTAGTAATATCTTGATCATTTGAATTAATTTTTTTGTTATCTAAGCTCGAATAATCTTTTGGTGAAGTTACAAATCCTATTCTTGGATTACCTAAAGGCGCGTCACCTATTGATTTTGATAAACCAATAATGTGAGCTGATTTTTGCCTAATTTTTTCAATTAAACTTAATTTGTCAGTTTGATTATCTAATTCCTCTGGTGTTTCAGTTCCTGTTAATCCTAAATCTTCAGCAAGAATATAAACAAGAGGTGTAGCAGCATCTATAATACTTACATTAATTTTTCCAAAACCCTCAATATCTAATTCATCAATTGCATTTCCAGTCGGTAACAGTTTACCAGTTCCTGATCCACCTGGCTCAATATAATCCAATCTTACTTTAGCACCCGAGCCCTCTACGCCAGCAATACTATAATCTCCATCAATAACTGGTTTTCCATTTTTAACCTCAAAAGTTGAATGTATAATTTTATCAGTATTCATTTGATATATTCTGATCGTATTTTGACCTTCGTTAGGTTTAACAATTCCTTCTTGAACAGCATAGGGGCCAACTGCACCTGATAAATTTCCACAATTATTATCCCATTCTGCAACAGGTTTATCTATTGCTAACTGTATAAAATTATAATCAATATCAGCATCACTTCTTTCTGAAGGACTTATAATTACACATTTTGAAACTGAAGATAATCCTCCACCCATTCCGTTAAGCTGTCTTTTATTTAAATCTGGACTACCAATTACTTTTAGAAAAATTTCGCTTAATTCTTTTTGATCTTGAGTGGGGAGATCTTTTTTTTGAAAAAAAACTCCCTTACTTGTACCTCCACGATAATAAGTAGCTTTAATCCATTTTTGTTCCATTTTTACGCCTCTTTATAAGCGGTAGGTAAGATACCACCGTTTTTCCAAAAATTAACTTCTTCTGGAACATCTAGTCTTACTTTGAGATAAACTTCAATAACATCACCAGTTTCTTTATGTATTTGCATTAAAACTTTTTTATTATCATCACTAATTTTGTTTAAACCAGTTAAAGAAAATTGATCTGAACTATCAATCTTAAGTTCATCTATACCTTGTCCTTTTTCAAATTGTAAAGGAAGTAAACCCATTCCAACTAAATTTGACCTATGAATTCTCTCAAAACTTTTAGCAACAATAGCTTTTACACCAATTAATAATGGTCCTTTAGCAGCTACATCTCTTGAAGATCCGCAACCATAATTTTCACCTGCTAAAACTATTAAATCTTTATTTTCTTTTTTGTATTCAAGTGAAGCTTCGTAAATTCTCATCATTTTTTTTTCAGGATACTTAATTGTAAAACTTCCTTCTTGATCAGGTGTCATTTTATTTCTTAGACGTAGACTTGCAAAAGTTGATCTCTCTACTATTTCGTGGTTTGCTCTTCTAGTTGTATAGGTATTATAATCTTTAGCATCAATTCCGAGTTGATTTAAATAATCTGATGCCGCGGTTCCTTTCGTGATAGAGCTTGATGGGGAAATATGATCCGTAGTAATAGAATCTCCTAAAAGAACAATTGGTCTTGCTAAGTTGATATCTTTAACTTCATAATTTTCTGTATTCTTAAAATATGGTGGTTTTTTTATGTAAGTACTTTCTGGCCAATTATAATTTTCAGTATCTGAAACACTTAGTTTTTCCCAAAGATCGCCTCCATCAAAAACTTGATCATATTTTTCTCTAAAAGTTTCTGCTCTATAAAACTCATGAATTATTTTTTCCACTTCATCATTTGATGGCCAAACGTCTTTCATAAATACTTCTTGGCCATTTAAATTTTTACCTAAGCTATCTTTTAATATATTCTTTTTAACTGATCCTAATATTGAAAATAGTACAACTAAGGAAGGTGAAGCTAAATATGAAGCTCTTATATTTGGATGAATTCTTCCAAGAAAGTTTCTATTTCCAGATAATACAGCAACTGAAAATACCTTTTCATTTTCAATTGTGTTTGCAATATTGTCATCTAATGGCCCTGATCCACCATTACAAGTAGTACAACCAAAGCCTACTACATTAAAACCAAGCTGATCTAAGTATTTTTGTAATCCAGATTTATGTAAAATTTCAGCAGTAACTTTGCTTCCTGGCGCAAAAGACGTTTTAACTTTATCGTTCTTTTTTAAACCCTGCTCAACTAATTTTTTTGCAATTAACCCAGCTGCTATTACGTTTTTTGGATTAGCAGTATTTGTACAACTTGTTATTGCAGCTATCATGATATCTGCATCTTTAATTTCATAATTTAATTCAGGCACATTAAATTTATCTTCTCTCAAATCTTTCTGATAAAGCATATTCGAATGGGCATTTATATTTTTAGAAAAGTCATTAAGGTTAATTTTGTCCTCTGGATTTTTTGGACCAGACACACAAGGTTCTATAAATTTCAAATCTAGATTTAAAACTCGGTTGTACTCAGGCGTTACGTCAGGATTTCTCCATAATTTTTGATACTTAGAATATTCTTCAACAACTTTTATCTCTTCATCAGTTCTTCCTGTCATTTTTAAATAATCTAGGGTTAAATTATCTACAGGAAATAAAACTGCTGTTGCACCATATTCAGGAGCCATATTTGCAATAGTTGCTCTATCACCAGCTGTCAAACTCTCAACTCCCTCACCTGAAAACTCTATAAAACTGCCAACAACTTTATTCTGTCTTAGTAATTGAGTAATAAATAAAACTAAATCAGTTGAAGTAACACCTTCTTTTAAAGAATTTTTAAGATTTACTCCTACCACTTCTGGGACAGTCATAGGTATTGTTTTTCCTAACATCGATATTTCGGCTTCAACACCTCCTACTCCCCATCCTAACACTCCAATTCCATTAACCATGGGTGTGTGGCTGTCTGTTCCAATACATGTGTCTGGATGGATTAAATTAAAATCATTTTTCTTTTCTCGCCAAACAACTTTTGATAAATATTCAATATTAACTTGGTGACAAATCCCAACACCAGGGGGAATTACGTTAACTTTGTCTAAAAATTTAGAACACCATCTTAAGAAAGAAAATCTTTCAGAATTTCTTTCATATTCTTTTTTAAGATTATCTTTTGATGCATTCTCATTACCAAAATAATCAACTTGCAATGAATGATCGATTACTAAATCAATTGGTACATCTGGTTGAATATCTTTTGTATCTATACCTTTTTTTTGTAAGGCTTCTCTATAAGCAATAAAATCAACAAGCATTACTTTACCAAGAATATCATGACTTAGAATTCTATTAGGTGCAAAATTAATAGGTTGACCAATCTTTTTATCTAGAATTGAATTAATTTGTTCCTTAGAGTTATTATTTCGGTGTAAAAGATTTTGCCTGATTATATTTTCTATTAAAATTCTATAAGTATAAGGAATTTTATCAATATTGTTTATATTGCTAATATCAGCAAAATCATATTCGACATTATTAATTTTTAGTTTCTTAAATGTCTTGGGTATCATTTCTTATTTGTTTTAGTTCGATATTCCTCTGTGTCTACAGAAAATTTATGATCATTTTCAACTCTATCAATAATTTTTCTGAAATTACCCAATAAATTCTCTCTTTGTTGTAATAACCAAGTGTACTGCGCATCGCAACCTGAGACTGGTTGAGGATATTCAGATAATTCTTTATTAATTTTTTCTAATTTTAACTTATTTTTTTTTAACTTAACGGCCATGGTAATTCAAAATAAGACTGTAAAATCCCAGGGGGGAAATCCATTATCATAAAATGAGAAATTGCTCCTAAAAAAAACCAAACAAACAAACCACTTATTATACTATATGTCATACCTTTTCTTGCTATTTTATTTAAAAATAAAATCACAAACAAACCAATAGAAAAAAAGAATCCTATAAATACTGATAAAAATAATGGTGAAATAAACCAAAAAATTGTCATCCAATAACTTCTTATCTCTTTATTATCCCTCAATAAGTTTTCACCATCATAAAAAACTTTAGCTCCTGTTTTTCCAAAAAACATTTGTAGACCAATTATAGAAGTGAAAATGATCATAAAGATTCCAACACTTATAGGAAAAATTTTTCCAAGATATTGTAAATGATCAGTTACAAATATTGTATATACTCCCACAAACATGAGTAAGAATAAGAATATCCATTGAGAATTCGTATTTGAGTTTAATAGATCCGATTTAGATTTAGCAATTTCATCTTTTTTATTTATGATTTTTATACCTGAGTAAATAGAAAAAATTGAAATTAGAATTAATATTAAAAAAATAGGTCTAGTAAATAATTCAGAAAATTTATAGAACTGCATAGTTTGATAAAGATAAGTTTCAATACTATCGCTCAAAACAAAACCAATCATTAAAGCAACACGAGAATAATCAAACCTTTTCATAAAAACTGCTATCACACCAATGAATGTTGCAAATAATAAGTCTCCCCATGATCTTGTTGAGTTAAATATTGCAAACAAAATTAAAGATATAAGAAATGGTGCTAAGACTGTAAAATTTATAGTTGTTAATTGAGATATTGGTTTTGCCATAGCAACACAAATAATTGCACCAAAAATGTTCGCAACTGCTAGAGACCAAATAATTGTATAAATTAGATCTAGCTGTGTATCTATCATTTGAATACCTGGATCTACGCCCAACAAAATTAATCCACCCATTAATATTGCGGTTCCACCAGAACCTGGAATTCCAAACAACAAAGTAGGTATTAATGCTCCACCTTCTTTAGAATTTGAGCTGGACTCAGGACCAATAACACCTCTGATATCTCCATTTCCAAAATTTTTATTGTCTTTGACAGTTGTTTTGGCGTGACTATAACTTATCCAGTCAATACACGATCCACCTATACCAGGTATTAATCCAATAAAACTTCCAATAAAAGAACATCTTAAAACTAAAAATTTATTTCTTAAGAAATCTTTAAGACCTATAAGCCAACCTGATTTTTCTAATTCAGCTTTTTCAGAAACTGCTTTATTTGACCTTAATAACTCTACTATTTCAGGAAACGCAAATATTGAAATAGCAACAACCATTAGATGAATTCCACCACCAAGATACATTACAATAGGATTTTGAACTTCCAAAACTGTACTAAAGTCCAATCTATATTCTGAACTAGCTGGAGAAATTCCTATGCAACCAACTATCATTCCAAGACATGCAGCTACTAACCCTTTAAATATACTTGACCCTGTTAATGTTCCTACAACTGAAATTCCAAAAATTGCTAGCATCAACATTTCTCCTGTTCCAAAAGCTAGAATTATTGGTTTGGCAATCTGTATTACTGCTGTTAACAGCACAGCTCCAAATAATCCTCCAAACAGAGAAGAGAAAAAAGCTGCAGACAATGCTCTGGCTGCTTGTCCTTTTTTGGCCAAAGGAAAACCGTCCATGACAGTTGCTTGAGCTGAAACAGACCCTGGAACACCAATCAAAACAGCTGGAAAAGTATCAGCAGTAGCCACAACTGACATTAAACCCATCATCATTGCAATACCAGATATTGGTTCCATGCCAAAAACAAATGGAAGTAATAAAGATAAACCTACAGTGCCACCAAACCCTGGAATAACACCAACTACTAAACCTAACAACACACCTAAAATTAAAAAGAATAATGATTGTCCTGAAACTATTGTGATGAGTGCAGATAGTAAGGCTTCGATCATATGAAAACATTATATAAAAAAAAAGGGGGCAAAGCCCCCCTTTTTTCTCAAATTAGAACTTATTACTTAGTGTTTTTCCACTCTTGTAAAAATTTTTCTGATTTTGAATCAACAGAAGTTGCTTTTTTTAATGAAGATTTTAAGTTTTTTGAACCAGTAACTTGATCGTATTTACCAAGTTTCTTATTTAAAACTTTCATTGCCTCTGGATCATTAACGATAGCAGCTGCAGCATTCTGCCAAGCTTTTACAACATCTCTTTTTGCTGATTTTGGAAGCATCACATATTTTTGTGTTGCAAATCCTGCATAAAATAGAGCTGTCCAAGATTTAGCCTCAGTTCCTTTAAATTTGTTCCCAGTTACAACTTCATAAACTTCAGGAAAAGAAGGAAGATCTGGAAAGTTTGGGTCTCTTTCAACTTTTCCACCAACTGGAGCTCCCCAAGTCATTACCGCAACCATTTCTCCTTTTTCTACCAATGGCTTTACATGTTTTAGGTATGATGCTGTTGTTTGGTAATCAATTGTTGTTTCACCTCTAAGAATTGCGGCTCGTCCTGCTTTTCTTCCTTTCATGCCATAAACAACATTTACGTCTAATCCCAACATATCAAATGCTAAAATAGGAACAGCATCTAAAGATGTTTTTCCTTGAGAACCATAAACTAATTTTGATCCTTTTAATTTGTCAAAATCTTTAATAATGTCAGTTATTCCCATATCTTTTCTAACGTAAACAACACCGCCTGTTCCACTTGCAAATACTGGAACCATATTTTTATATTGGTATCTTACTCTTTCATCTTTAAAGATATATGGTAATTGCACCGAACCTGATGTTCCAAAAACAACTAGGCCATCTTTGTCTTTACCATGCTCTGCAAAATATTTATTTGAAGCGCCAATTGCCTTTCCATCTGTTACATTCTTTACCACAACTGTTGGATTGCCTGGTAAGTTTTTACTAAATGCAGGACCAATAGCTCTAGCCCAAGTATCTGAACCACCACCAGCTTTAAATGGTATCCACATTGTTACTGTTTTTCCAGAATAGTCCACTGCTAATGCTGAAGAAACTGAGATCACTGAAGCAACTATTGTCGCTAGTATTTTTTTTATCATTACGTCTCCCTATTTAATTTAATAATTTTTAAACTATAGGAAAAAATTTAATATAATTATAAAAGACAAAAGGTCTCTATTTTAAAATAATTATTTGCTTTATTGGTTTAATGCAGCAAATCTTCCAGAAATTCTACCAAATACAGATCCTGAGGTTAGTCCACTTCCGCCAGGATAATTATTATAGAAAATTCCACCAACCATTTCACCTGCAGCGTACAGGCCCTTGATTGGTTTATTTTTTTTATTCAGGACTTCACATTTTTTACTTACTTTGAGGCCACCATAAGTAAATGTAATCCCACACGTAACTCCATAAGCGTAAAAAGGAGCTTTATCAATTCTATTTGCCCAATTAGTTTTATTTATTCTAAGACCATTAGTTCTTTTGCCATCTTTGATAGTTGGGTCGAATTTGATTTTATCATCAACTTTATTATTGTAATCTATAATAGTTTTTAACGCTTTTTTGCTATTTACACCTTTTAATTTTTTTACCAAAGTTTCTAAAGTATTGGCTTTAACCATGGTTACATTTTTTACATCATATTCTTTATACAACATCGGTCTTACTTTTTTATCAAATATCTGCCAAGCAAATTGATTAGGTTGTTTAATTACTTCTCTACCAAATTTAGCATATGTATAATTTCTAAGATCTTCACCTTCATCTACAAATCGATTACCTTTAGCATTTAAAACTATACCCCAAGGATAACTAATTTTTCTATACTTTGCTGCGATTTTTAAATCACTAAATTTTGGGCCATTCATATCATGAAAAACAGCATGACAACCCTTCCATTCACCATAAGCAGCGGCACCATGTTCAAAAGCCATATTAAGACCATCTCCAGTATTAAACTTTGTCCCTCTTACTTTAGCCTTATCCCAACCTTTACCAAGAAATTTTGACCTCATCTTCGCGTTTGCTTCAAAACCACCACAGGCTAGTATTACTGAGTTACAAAAAATATCTTGTTGTTTTTTTTTATTTAAAACTTTTAGTCCTATAATTTTATTATTTTTTTTTATTAGTTTTTTTGCAGCAATTTCATATTTAATTTCAATTTTATTTTTTTTCACAATATTAGAAAGAGATTTTATTAATCCTTCTCCTTGATCTTTCACTTCCAAAGTTAGTCCACCCCAATATTTTGTTACACCGTTTACAACAAAAGATTGTTTACCTTTAATGGGTACAAATTTTAGCCCTTTTTTACTAAGCCAATAAATCGCCTCATGACTATCATTAACTAATTTTTTACTTAAAAATTTATCAGTTTTATTTTTTGTAACTTTTATCATGTCGTCATAAAAATTTTTTTTCGAATATTTCCCATAATCTATTTTTTTTGTTTTTTTTAATGAAGGGATTATCTTTTTTAAATCTTTAAAATTTTCATAAGCAAAACGATAGGATCCATTAGTGTATCTGCTATTTCCACCCGATAGTTTTTTTTTAGCTTTTTCTATGACTAGAATTTTTTTTGCTCCGTTATCTTTTGCTGATAAAGCCGCACATAAAGCTGCATTACCACTTCCAACTACTATTACATCGTATATATTCATAATTTTAGACCTTATGCAAAATTTTAAAAATATAATCAAGCAAAGTTATGTCGCTTTGTTACTGGGAACTTTAGGTGGTGTAATTGCTTTATTTCTGAATTTGCCTCTACCATGGTTATTAGGTCCTTTGCTATTAAATTTATCTATTTCATTCACTTCATTTAAAGTTACTTTTTCTAAAAATCTTCTAAGTCCAATTTTTCTCATCATTGGAATAATTTTAGGTGGAACACTTAATGTTACTTTGCTTTATAAAATTCATCTTTGGATATTTTCTTCAATTTCAATGATATTTTATGTTTTGATAAGCACAGTAGTAGTGGCTTATTATTTTTTGAAAATTTGTAAATTTGAGAAACTAAATTCTATTTTGGCAGCCCTTCCAGGGGCTTTTGTGCCAATTTCTGCTGCTTTATTAAATTTAAAAAATAATAATAATCAAAGAGTTCTCATACCACAAGCAACAAGAGTTATTTTTTTAGTATGTATGTTGCCAGTAATATTCGTTTATCAAGTTGGCTATATTGAAATTGAAGGTTTTGGAAATGAAAATAATTATGATTTAAAATATTTTTTTGAGTTGTCACTAATTTTTTTTATTTGTTATTTTTTTTCATTATTTTTAAAGAGATTTAAAGTCCCATCATCGACTCTTTTAGCTGGCATGTTGATTTCTGGAATTTTGTACACATTTGATATTACCAATGCTAGATTTCCAGATGTATTTATAAATATTGCTTTTATTTTTTTAGGAACTGCACTTGGAAGTCGGTTAAATGGATTAAAAATAAAAGATTTATTATTCTATATTTTTCATGGAATAATTATTTCTTCAATTTTAATAATAATTGCTGCTTTGGCAGCTTTATTTTTAGAAAGCTATTTTGGTTTTGATTTCCTACCAACTTTTTTAAGTTTTGTACCAGGTGGAATTCATGAAATGGTTGTAATAAGTGTTGCGTATAATATTGATCCTATATTTGTAAGTTATCATCATTTTTTAAGAATAATTTTGATTGTACTTTTGATACCTTTTATAATAAATAAATTTTACCCTAAATGAATGATCAAATAAAAATACCATGTATGTTTATCAGAGGCGGAACGTCTAGAGGTCCCTACTTTTTGAAAGAAGATCTTCCTTCGGATGTTAATAAAAGAGATAAAACTTTATTGGCTGTAATGGGCTCTCCAGACATGAGGCAAATTGATGGACTTGGTGGTGCCGAACCAGTTAAAAGCAAAGTTGCTATAATAGATAAATCATCCGAAGATGGTATTGATGTTGATTATTACTTCGCCCAGGTGAAGATAGATCAACCAATTGTTGATACGAAACCATCATGTGGAAATATCTTGGTAGGTGTTGGGCCCTATGCAATTGAAAAAGGTTTGGTTAAACCTGATGATGGCGAAACATCAGTTGTAGTTCGAGATAAAAATACAGGTATGAAAATTGAGCAAATTGTAAAAACTCCTGGAAAGAAAGTTCAATATGATGGGGATTTCAAAATTGATGGGGTGCCCACACCAGGATCTCCAATAAAATTAAAATTCTTAAATATAATTGGCTCACAAACAAATAAACTGTTCCCAACTGGAAATAAAATTGATTGTATTGATGGGGTTAATTTCACACTAATAGATTGTGCGGTTCCAATGGTTATTTTTAAGGCTAAAGACTTGGAGCTGAACGGTAGCGAAACTTTTAATGAATTAAATGAAAATAAAAATATAATAAATCGTATGAATGACATTCGTATAAAAATAGCAAAAGAAGTTGGTTTAGGAGATGTATCAAATTCTGTAATACCTAAAACTGCAATTATAATGAACTCTGATAAAGCAGATATTAAATCAAGATACTTTATGCCTTGGGATTGCCACCCAGCCTATGCTGTAACAGGATCGATGGCACTTTTAGCTTCTTGTAAATCTAAAAACACAATTTGCTCGGAATTTTATAAAGATTACACTGACACAGGTAATTTTTCCCTAGAACATCCTTCAGGATTATTAAAAATTAAATTTGATATAAAATATGAGGAAGATGAAATTAAAGATATAAGTGTTACAACAACTAGAAATGCAAGATTAATAATGTCTGGTAACGTTTATGTCAAAAAAAGTTTAATTGATTAATTAAGCTTTTTTAAAAGTCTTTCAAAAACTTTTTCGGCACTTAGATTATTTAAATCTTCTACTTGAATAGCTTTAAAATTTTCTCTTTCAATACTAACTTTGTAAGCTGTTGTGTGTTTTCCAAATAAAGCTAAACCTTTTGTATTTGTATGAGCAGCTATATGTGCGGGACCAGTATCATTAGCAATTACAAAACTGCTTTTTTGAATTAAAGTTGTTAATTGCGAAATACTTAATGCTTTATCATTATCAAGCACAGGTATTGCTTTAAAATTTTTAGAATCTTTAATTTCATTTGGTCCAGGTGCAGTTATAACTTTATATTCATTACCAAAATTTTCTAAAATTAAATCAGTAATTTTTTCATAGTAAGGCCATTTCTTAAGAGTTAAATGAGGTGAACAAAATGGAAATAAAAGTATAAATTTCTTTAAGTCATACTTGTTAATTAATTCATCAATATTTTCCGAAGCCCAATTAAAATTAGGTTTTAAAGTATTATTTGTTTTCAAATTAGAAGTTCTAAGTTGATGATCAAATCTCTCTAATACTGACAATTTATCAAATTCTTCTTTTGTTTTACTTTCAGGGAGAGTTGTTAATGAACTAGACCATTTTTCACTATTTGCATTTGGAAATAAAATTTTTTTATAAAAAGTACTCCTAGATGAATTTTGAAGGTCAAAAACTTTAAAAAAATTATGTTTTTTTAACTCTTTCATTAAAGAGAATAGATAAAATATATTAAATCTTGATAATCTTTTATCTAGTATTACTTCATGAATGTTTGGATTTTTTTTAAATAATTCAAAATATGGTTTTGTTGTTAATAAATAAATTTTGTCATTTGGATGATTTTCAAAAATATCTTGAATAGCGCCACTTGCTTGCGCTATATCACCTAAAGAACCATGTTTGATTATTAAGATATTAGACATTATAAGTATTTTAACACACAAATTATTTTTATGAATAAAATTATAGTTGAGGTTTCAGTAGGTGAACTTTTAGATAAAATTTCAATCTTAGAAATCAAACAAGAAAAAATTAAAAGTCAGGACAAGCTGAAATTTATTAATTTAGAACATAAAATTTTAAAAGAACAACTAAATCAAAATATCAAATCTGATAATAAGCTTGATGAATTATTTAATTCTCTAAAAGAGATTAATGCCAAGCTTTGGGTAATAGAAGATGATAAAAGACAATGTGAAAAAGATAAAGATTTTGGTGAAAAATTTATAAAACTATCTAGAGATGTTCATTTTCTTAATGATGATCGTGCAAAAATTAAATTAGAAATTAATAACCATACTGGATCAATAATTAAAGAAATTAAAGAATATACTAGTTACTAAAAACTTTTGGAAACCAATCTTCTCTCATTTGATCTCCAGTTTTTAGGTTGATCCCATCAAAAGGTGGAGAAGTTGGACCTCCTCTCTCAAAAAAAGTTACATCATCACCAATAAATCTCATAGAAAATGCTCTCCGTTTTTGAAAGCTATTATTACCAGTAGAACCATGAACAGTTTTAAAATTAAACAAAACTGCATCACCTAACTCTAAATCAGGTATTAAAATATTCTCTCTAAATTCATTTTCTGTAGGAAAATCCATGAAAGAGTTATTATCTTGATACCAAGGTTGATTATTAGACCATTTGGTTGGTCTTAATAGTTTTTGCCATTTATGAGACCCTAAAATTAATTTTAAATTATTTTCTTTGTTTACATCATCTAAAGGAATCCAAAAACTTCCTGTATTATCTCCATCTACACAATAATAAGGCATGTCCTGATGCCAAGGCGTTTCTTTTTTAGTTCCAGGCTCTTTAATAAATAAATGATCATGAAATATTTGTATTGATTTTGAACTTGTTGCTTCAGCAACAATTTGTGCTGCTAATGAATTAAAAATACAATCCTTAAATTCTTCTACTCTTTCCCAATTACAATAATCCTCAAAAAATCTTCCCTCATTTTCACTTACATTTTCTCTTCCATGTAAACTTGGTTTGTCTAATACTTTTTGAAAACCATTTCTTAATGGCTCGATCCAATCTTTGAATACACTTTTAATAATTACAGCACCATTTTTTTGATAATCATCAATCTGCTTTTGAGATAAATACATTTTATTGTTGGAAACTGTATTTTTTTTCTAAAAATTTTATTACGTTATGAATTATAAAAGTCATAAAGAGATAAATACTTCCGGCTAATATAAACACTTCCACAGGTTTAAAAGTAGTTGAAATAATATGCTTAGCAACACCAGTAAGATCCATAATTGTAACAGTGCTTGCTAAAGAAGTTCCTTTAAGCATTAAAATTATTTCATTTCCATATGCTGGTAATGATTGTCTAATTGCTATTGGAATTTGAATTTTGTAAAAAATTATTTTATTAGATATTCCTAAACTTTTACCAGCTTCAATTACACCAGGTTTTATAGTTTGAAAAGCTGATCTTAAAATCTCAGATGTATAGGCTCCAGTATTTAATGCGAATGCAATTATTGCACACCAAAAAGGTTCTTTTAAAAATACCCATAGAAATGTTGATCTAATAAATTCAATGTTTCCTAATCCAAAATAAATTATATAAATTTGAACCAATAATGGTGTTCCTCTAAATAAATATGAATATCCATAAGCTAATTTGTTAATGAAAATATTTTTGTTTAATCTTAGAATTGCTGCAACTAATCCAATGAACAAACCAATCAATAGAGATAATGACAAAAGCTGAATAGTAATAAATGCAGCGTTAATCATTTTAGGAAAGCTAGAAATTATTAAATCAAAGCTCATTTTAATATCCCTTGCTATATTTCAGTTCTAATCTGTTAATTAACTT
Organism: Candidatus Pelagibacter sp.; assembly: GCF_052049975.1. GTDB lineage: Bacteria > Pseudomonadota > Alphaproteobacteria > Pelagibacterales > Pelagibacteraceae > Pelagibacter. The sequence continues at coordinate 366,099 of NZ_JBNGYZ010000002.1, forward strand.
CATACTTATAAAAGTTAAAAATAAATAAAGTACAGCTGCTACTGAATAAAAGAATAATGGATCTCTTGTAGAGCCTGCTGCAACATAAGATTGTCTCATAATTTCTACTAATCCAGTGACTGAAATTAATGATGTATCTTTCAATGTAATCTGCCAGACATTACTTAAATTTGGAATAGCAAGCCTCAACATTTGAGGCATAATAATTTTATAAAACTGACCAAATTTACTCACACCTAAAACTCTTGCGGCTTCAAATTGACCTTTGTCAATTGATTGAATTGCTCCTCTAAAAACTTCTGTAGAATATGCTCCTGAAATAATTCCAATAGCTAGAGATCCGGTTGTAAAAGCATTTATTTCAATATATTCGAAATATCCAAATATAGATGCTACATACATAATTGCGCTACTTCCTCCAAAGAAAAATAAATAAATCACTAATAGCTCAGGCACACCTCTGATTACAGTTGTGTAAAAATTTCCAATTAAATTTAAAGATTTATATTTTGATAATTTTAAAGGAGTAAAGACTCCTGCAAATAGAAAACCGATTACCATTGCTGTAATCGATACAGCTACAGTCATTAGGGTTGCGTAAAATAACTCATCTCCCCAACCTGTTTTACCAAATGCAAGAATTTCCATAACGAAAGGGCGGTTAATTAAATAACCGCCTTTTCATAATCTTTTTTACATAGAAGCATCAAAGCCAAAGTGTTTGATAGCAAGTCTGCTAATAACACCATCTTTTCTTGCTTGATCGATAGCTTTATTGAAAGCTTTTAACAACTCAGCATCTCTTTTTCCAATTGCTGAATCTGCTCCCATTTGTGAAGCTTGTCTTAAGCCTACTCCAACACCATTTCCAAATGAACCGCCTGAAAAAGTTGGTCCAACTAAAACTACATCTTTTCCAGATTTATCTGCATAGTCAGTAAATGCTACTGCAGCAGCTAAAGCTACATCACATCTTCCTGATGTTAAATCTAAGTTTACTTCGTCTTGAGTTTTGTAAGTTCTAACGTTTACACTACCTACATCACCAGACTCTAAGAAGTTTTGGTGAATTGTTCCAGTTTGAGTACAAACTGTTTTTCCAGCTAAAGCTTTTTCAATTGTCTTCAAAGCTTTTTTTGCAGCTGAATTAGGTTTTGTTAGATTAATACCTGCTGGTGTTTCCATGCCTTCTAAGTCAGAACCTTTCATTACAGCTAAAGATGCAACTTCATCAGCATAACCTTGTGAAAAAGTAATTACTTTTTTTCTTTCATCTGTAATTGACATACCTGCCATGATTGCATCATATTTTCTAAGTTGTAGAGCTGGTATCATTCCATCCCAATCTTGCTCAACAATCTCGCATTGTCTTCCAATATATCTGCAAAGTGCCCAAGCTAATTCAACTTCAAAACCAATTAGTTTACCGGCTTCATTTTTTGAATTCCATGGAGGGTAAGCGCCTTCAGTCGCAATCTTTATTTTGTCAGATGCATATACATTTCCTACAAATAATAAGACTGCTAAAACTGAAAAAATAGTTTTTTTGAATATATTCATTATTTTCTCCTTTAATATTAAAGTAGAATTATTTCACAATTTTTAAAAAGAAAAAAGTAAAATTAATGATTTATTGAAGAAGAAAAGTTCCAAGAACAATCAAAACTTGGGATATATACTCTCGACAGTTTAGTATTTCCAAAGTTTTCATTAAAAACGTTCATCCAACTTTGGACTTGTTTAGGTTTTTTATCTTGGCTACCAACTTGCGCTGTTATTACACCCTTTGGTTTTAAGATCCTAACTAAAGAGTCCATGTTTTTGGCTGCAAGATCAATACAAAATTGATCATCATTTAAATCTACAAATATATGATCGTAAGTATCATCTTCTATAGATTTAATACTTTCAAATGCATCACCCCAAACACATTTAACAGAATTTTTTTCAGTAGATTTTTGTCCTATGTCTCCGAGATGCTTGTTACAAATATCAACTACTTCTGGATCTAATTCAAACCAATCAATAAAATTAAATTTTTTTGATATACACTCTCTTGCAACTCCGCCATCACCTCCACCAATAATAGCAGCTCTTTCATTAGCTTGATTTAATTCTAATCCTGATCCAACAAAAGTTGAGCTATATAAATGTTCATCACTTTCAGCTACTTGTATTTCATTATCAATAAATAAAGCTTTACCAAATTGTTCTAAATCTAAAATTTCAATATGCTGGCCAACTTTAGATTTAAAATCCTCCAAAACATCTTTGACAATATAAGATTTCTTCAAACCAGGTGAACTATAAATATCATGATATAAAGACTTTGTATCTCTATCAAATTCTTTTATTGAAAGTCTTTTATATTTAAATTCTTTTTTTATAATCTCTATTGCGATTGAAGGACTTACTTTACCGCAAGTAAAGAAATCAAAACTTATAATTCCTTTTTCTGGAAAAGTATGAAAACTAATATGACTTTCAGCTAATAACGCCAATATAGTGAAACCTTGAGGTTCAAACTTATATTTTGATATGTTTAAAATTGTTACTTTAGCTGCACTAGCAATATCTTTAATGACTTTTTCATAAACAGATGAATTATATTCTTTAGTTGTTCCAATAATATCTACAGTAATATGTTCGCCAACTTTAGTCATAGTATATTATCCACTTTTATAATTTTTGACCTTATCCAAAATTTTATTCATTTCAGCTAATGAAAGGTTTTTTGGCTGGCCCATCTTTAAAGCAATAACATACTGATAGCAAATATTTTCTATCTCTTGAGCAAGCTCAAAAGCTTTTGATAAATTTTCACCAAATGCAACCTGACCATGATTTGCCATTAAGCATGCTTTTCTATCTTTTAGAGCATTAATAATATTTATAGAGAGCTCATGTGTTCCAAATGTTGCATAATCTGCACATTTAATATCTTCACCCCCTGCTAACGCTATCATATAATGAAATGGAGGAATGGATTTTCTGTGAGTAGATACAGCTGTGGCGTGTGGAGAGTGAGCATGAACAATAGCTTTTGCTTCCCATTTGTTTTTGTAAATATCCTGATGAAATCTCCATTCAGAAGATGGATTTTTTCCTGAATTGAACCAGGCTAAAAAATCTTTATCTTCATCTAAAGATAAAAAAACAATATCCTCAGGTTTTAAAGTCTCATATTTTTTTCCTGATGGAGTTATAAAAAAGCCTTCCTTATCATTTTCAAATCCTCTTACTGAAATATTTCCAGATCTTAAAGGTGATAAGTTTGTTTCGTTTAATTTAATTGAAAATTCAATTACCAACTCTCTTTCTTTCAAGTTATTCATTTAAATAAATTTTTTAATCCTTCTGTGGAAGCGTCACAAATACCTTTTTCAGTAATTAATTTTGTAACATATTTTGCAGGTGTAATATCAAAAGCTAAATTCATTGATTTACTTTTCTTTGGATAGATCAGAAAATTTTCAATTTCTCCTCTTGAATTTACACCATCAATATTTGAAAGCTCTTTAGAATCTCTTTCTTCAATAGGAATTTCTTTTGCATCTTTAATATTCCAATCAATTGTTGAGCTTGGAAGCGCGACATAAAAGGGAACTTTATTATCATGGGCAGCTAAAGCTTTTAGATAAGTTCCAATTTTATTGCAAACGTCTCCGTTTGATAAAGTTCTATCTGTTCCAACTATACACATATCAACATCACCTCTCTGCATTAAAATACCTCCTGTATTGTCAGCAATAATTGTATTTGGAATTTCTTCTTCGTTTAGCTCATATGATGTTAAATTTGCACCTTGGTTTCTTGGTCTAGTTTCATCTACCCAGATATGAACCGGAATTCCTTTTTTATGAGCTTGATAAATTGGTGAAGTTGCTGTCCCCCAATTAATAGTTGCTAACCAACCAGCATTGCAATGAGTTAAAATATTTACTGTATTTTTTTTTTTGTTATAGATTTCTTCAATTATTTCTAATCCATTAATACCTATATTTTCACAAAATTTTTCATCTTCATCACATATTTCTTTTGCTTCTTTTAAAGCAATATCTAAAATCAAATCATTATTAACGTTTAATAAATTTTTCATCATACGATCAACTGCCCATTTTAAATTAATTGCTGTAGGTCTTGATTTAATTAATTCATCTGCACTTTTATTAATAAATTCTTTATTGTTGTTCTCTTGAACAGCTAATACAATCCCATAAGCTGCAGTTGCACCAATTAAAGGAGCACCTCTTACCTCCATTATTTTGATCGCATTTATTGCATCTTTTACTGAATTAAGATCTTTTATTATAAATTGATGAGGAAGTTTTGTTTGATCAATTATTTTTACTACTTTATTCTCGTACCATATTGTTCGATATTCTTTTCCTTGAATTTTCATTTACTCAAAACTCTACCAGCAACAGTTTTTAACTTATCTATTGTTTTTTGGGTTCGTTTTTCTGGAGCAGTAATAATTGCTACATCTAAGCAATTATTTGTTGGGTCGTTTGGATCTATATAATTTTCAAAATTATCAATTAAATTTTTAATCATTACTTTTGCTTTTTCAGCATTTCCTAATAAAACTTTAATGACTTGTTGAACATCAACATTTTCATGATCTGGATGCCAACAATCAAAATCTGTTACCATTGAAACTGATGCATATCTAATTTCTGCCTCTCTAGCGAGTTTTGCTTCTGGCATATTTGTCATTCCAATCACATCAGCTTTCCAAGATCTATATAAATTAGACTCTGCTAATGTAGAAAATTGTGGACCTTCCATAACAATATATGTTCCATTTCTTTGATAATCGATTTCAGACATTTTAATAGCTTCCTCACATGCATTCATTAATCCATTTGATGTAGGATGTGCCATTGAAACATGAGCAACAATTTCATCATCAAAAAAAGTTTTTACTCTTGCAAAAGTTCTGTCAATAAACTGATCAACAATAACAAATTTACCAGGTGGCAATTCTTCTTTTAAAGAACCTACAGCTGAAACTGAAACAATATCGGTTACGCCCAATTGTTTTAGTGCATCTATATTTGCTCTAAAGTTTATATTTGAAGGAGAAACAAAATGCCCTCTTCCATGTCTTGGTAAAAAAAAAATTTCTTTATTGTTGTAATTTGTTTTTAAAATTTGATCGGATGGCTTTCCCCATGGAGTATTTATATCTAATAATTCTCTATCAACAAATTCTTCAACATCATAAAGGCCACTTCCACCAATTATTGCTAATTTATTAGTTGTCATAATTTAAAATATACTTATTTATAATTAAGAATTATGAATTTAAAAGATCATATTAGATCAATTACTGATTATCCGAAAAAAGGCATTTTATTCAGAGATATAACAACTTTAATTAAAAACGAGAAAGCTTTTGCTGAAACAATCAACCAAATAGTCGAAAGATCTAAAAAATACAAAATTGATAAAATTGCTGCAATTGAATCTCGAGGTTTTGTATTTGCCTCAGCAGTTTCTTACATACTTAAAAAACCATTTATAATGTTAAGAAAAAAAAATAAATTACCAGCGGAAGTTCACTCCATAGATTTTGAATTGGAATATGGAACTGCAACAATAGAAGTTCACAAAGACTCCATATTAAAAGATGAATCTGTTTTAATTATTGATGATCTTATTGCAACAGGTGGTACTGCTGAAGCCGCTGCAAAATTAGTTGAAATGTGTGATGCGAAAGTAACTGCATTTATATTTGTAATAAATTTATTTGATTTAGGTGGATCTGACAATTTAGTTAAAAAAAACTATCAAGTTGAAAATTTAATTGATTTTCCAGGTCACTAGAATTAAAGGAATTTTTAATTAATTCTTTAAATAATCTAAGTCTATTTTAGGTCTATAACTCGATGACTTTCCTAGCAGAGCATTTAAAAAACCTTGAAATCTGAGAATATAAATTTTTTTTCTGTTATGATTTATCATCGAATAAACAAAAAATTTTATAAGTGAATTTATTGCTCTTGGTGTTTCACTAAGCAAAGCACTAAAAAATCCAAAGTGTTTTTTTTTATAATAATATCTAGACCAAGACCAATGCCAATTTCTAGATAGTTCTATTTGATTTTTGAAAATTTGACTAACACCTTTAGCCCCCAGGTGATTAATCTTTGATGATTTAATTATAAAAATTTTTTCTTTTTTATTTATTAGTCTTTTGCACAAATCATCATTTTCAAGATACATAAAAATATTTTCATCAAAAAAACGATAATCTTTTAAATTAAGAGCTTTTTTTATTCTCTTTAAATTTAATAACATTGCATATCCATCTACACTAATAACATTTATAAAATTAGAATCATTATGTTCTAAACCCTTAACAGTTTTATAGTTAGGATAATCTTTATTTGAATGAATTGGGGCCAATATCGAAAATTTATCAATCACTTTTGAAGCATTTACTAACTCGCTGATTGTGTAGTTTTCTAAAACAACGTCTGGATTTAAAATTAAAGCATATTCAGTATTTATTTTAGATAAACCAAAATTGTTTCCTGCACCCATGCCAGAATTTAAAGAATTTAAAATACAAATTACATTTTTGTAATTTTGCTCTAGTTTTTTTTTTAAATCTAAATTATTTGAATTTTCAATCACAACAATATTCAAATCATCATCAATACTATCTATACAATTAAAAATTACATCATTGCTTGCAAAAGACACAATAATCACTGTTAGGTTTTTTTTAGAAATCATTTAAAATAAAACTGAAATATAACTATACTATCAGTTCTTACTAATGTAAAAACATTGCATTCATGAAAAAAATAATTGTTACTGGAGGCCTTGGTTTTATAGGTAGTAATCTTATTGAGTCTTTATTGAAGAAAAAATATTCTGTAATCAATTTAGATAAAGTAACATATTCTTCAAACTTTTATAATACAAAAAGCTTTAAAAATTCAAAAAATTTCAAGTTTATTAAATGTGATATAAAAGACAAAAAATTAAAAAAAATTATTTATGATATAAGGCCTAATGGGATCTTTAATTTGGCTGCTGAAACTCATGTCGATAGATCTATAGATGATCCTGAAAGCTTCATACAAAGTAATATTGTGGGTGTTTACAATATACTTGAAATTTTTAAAGAATTTTCAAAAAAATATAAGTCAAGGTTAATTCATATTTCTACAGATGAAGTTTATGGTGATATTTTAAAAGGAAGAACTTCTGAAAATTATCCATATCAACCTAGTTCACCATATGCCGCAAGTAAAGCATCTTCGGACCATCTAGTTAGCTCATATGTTAGGACTTATAATATCCCTGCCATAGTAACTAATTGTTCTAACAACTATGGACCCAAACAACATCCCGAAAAATTGATCCCTAAATTAATTTACAATATACTTAACAACAAACCATTACCAATTTATGGCAAAGGTACAAATTCAAGAGAATGGATTTATGTCGAAGACCACTGTGATGCTCTAATAAGAGTTTTTAATAAAGGTAAAATTGGTGAATTTTATAATATTGGCTCAAATAAAAATTTAAACAATCTTGAAGTTACAAAAAATTTGTTAAATATTTCAAAAAAATTAATTCCTTTGGGAAAAAATGTAAAAATCAATTTTGTAAAAGATAGACCTGGACACGATGTTAGGTACGCGCTTAATAGTAACAAAATAAAGAAAAAGCTTGGTTGGTATCCAAAAACTAGATTTAAAGATGGATTAAGAAAAACATTTGAGTGGTATCTTAAAAATAAAGATTATTATAATTCATTAAAGAAAAAAGATATTACAAATAGATTAGGTAAAATATGATTAAAAAAGGTATAATTCTTGCTGGTGGTAAAGGGACAAGAATGAGTCCGCTTACAAAAGCAGTGAACAAACAATTGCTACCTATCTATGATAAACCACTAATTTATTATCCATTATCAATTCTAATGTTGGCAAAAATTAAAGATATTTTAATCATTGTTAATGAGGGACAACTTGATCAATATAAGAAACTAATACCAAATGGGAAAAATTTGGGCATTAATATTACGTTTAAAGAACAAGATAAACCTAGAGGTCTACCAGATGCTTTTATCATAGGTGATAGCTTTATAAAAAATGACAACGTTGCAATGATACTTGGAGATAACTTTTTTTATGGTCAAAACTTAACTAAACTTTTACTAGAATGTTCAAAAATAAAATCTGGTGCAAAAATAATTTTGCATAGTGTGCAAAATCCTGAATTATTTGGTGTAGCAAAAATAAATAATAGAAATAAAAAAATATTAAAGATTGTAGAAAAACCAAAAAATTTTGTATCAAATCTAGCCATAACTGGTCTTTATTTCTTTGATAACAATGTAATCGAATACGCAAAAAAACTTAAGCCATCTAAAAGAGGTGAGCTAGAAATTATTGATTTATTAAAACAATACAAAAATAAAAATAAATTATATGCGGAGTCTATTGGAAGAGGTGGTGCATGGCTAGATACAGGATCAATTAGTGATTATTACAAAACTTCAGCTTTTGTTCAAGCAGTTGAAAACAGACAAGGTTTAAAAATTGCATGCTTAGAAGAAATCTCATTATTTAATGGTTGGATTGGTAAGAAAGAAATTTTAAATCAAATAAGTTTTTACGGAAACTGTGAGTATTCTTCGTACTTAAGAAAATTATTAAAAACGAAGTAAATTTAGGTGAAAAAAATTTTATTAACTGGATCAACAGGATTTATTGGTTCCGCAATACTTAACGAATTATCAAAAAATTATGAAATATGCTGTCTTAATCGAAAACATGTAAAACAATCAAAAAATTATAAAAATATTTATTTTAAATCATATGATGATTTAAATTTTAAATTAAGAAAAATACAAGCTGATACGGTTATTCATTGTGCAACTCATTATGTTAAAAATCATGAAATTAATGATATAAATAAGCTATCAAATTCAAATATCTTATTTGGTAATATTATCTTAGAAAATTTATCAAAAATGAAAGTTAAAAATTTTATCAATTTTTCAACTGTTTGGGAAAATTATGATGGAATTAAAGATAATTATTTTAATCTTTACTCAGTTTACAAAAAAAATTTTAGTAATCTTTTGAAATACTATGAAAAAAACTTACCAAATATAAATTTTTATAACTTGTTTATTTCAGATACTTTTGGGGAAACTGATAAAAGAGTAAAAATAATTAATGTTTTGAAAAAAAATTATAAGAAAAATTTAACTACAAATATTATTTCCTCAAAGCTCTATTTAAACCTACTAAATATTAAGGATATTATTAATTCTTTGTCAGTCGTATTCAAAAATAAACCTGGGCATTATAATTTAGTGAACAATAAGAGCTACTCTATCTCACAAATTATCAGTGCAGTTAATAAGAAAAACAATCAAAAAATTAAAGTGAAATGGTTAAGTAATCAAACAATTAAGGAACGAATCTTTGAAAACAAAAAATTAATTGGTTGGAAACCAAAAAATAGTACTATTGATGATATTGTAGATGTTATTAAGAATTAAATTATCATTGTAATTTTTTTTATTCTGGATAAATAAGCTTGAATGAAAAAAATTTACTATGGAAAAGCCGTATACGACAACAAGGAAATCAATGCTGTTCTTGGTGTTTTAAAAAATGATAGCCTAACCTTAATTGACGGAAAAAAGGTAAAGGAACTAGAAAAAACTGTTTCAAAAATTTTTGGGAAAAAATATGGATTGATGGTGAATTCTGGATCTTCAGCAAATTTATTAGCTCTATCATCGTTTAAGTTTAAGAAAGGTTCAGAGGTAATTACTCCAAACTTAACATTTTCAACTACAGTTGCTCCTATATATCAACTTGGTTTGATTCCACATTTTGTTGGAGTTGAAGAAAATAAATTTATAGCTGACCCAAAACATATAGAAAAATGCATTAACAAAAAAACAGTTGCTATAATGATTCCTAATTTATTAGGAAATATAGCAGACTGGAAAAAAATTCATTCAATTGCAAAAAAATATAAACTTAAAGTAATTGAAGACTCTGCTGATACAATTGGTTACTCGATAAATAAAAATCATGCTGGAAAATATTCAGATATTGTAACAAACAGTTTTTATGCATCACATATAATTAATGGAGCTGGTACAGGAGGGATAGTTTGTTTTAATGATTATAAGCTCTATCAAAAAGCAAAATTACTCAGAGGTTGGGGAAGATCATCTGCAACATTCAACGAATCTGAGAGTGTAAATAAAAGATTTAATATAAAAATTTCAGGAATTGATTACGATGCAAAATATATTTTCTCTGATTTAGGTTATAATTTTCTACCTTCAGAAATTTCTGCTGCATTTGCTTTAGAACAGATTAAAAAACTTAAAAATAATATAAAAATAAGAAACAAAAATTTTGAGTATTTAAAAAATTTTTTTAGTAAATATAGAAATTATTTTAAACTTCCAGAGCAAAACAAAGGTGTTGTAACTCCATGGTTAGCTTTTCCTTTAGTTATTAAAAAAAATAATAAATTTAACAGAAAACAAATGCAAATTTTCTTTGAGAAAAAAAATATTCAGACTAGAACAATATTTACAGGAAATATCCTCAAACAACCTGTAATGTCAAATAGACAATTTAAAAAACATCCTGCTTGTGATTCTGTTGCAAATGATGTGATGAAAAATGGAATTTTATTAGGTTGTCACCAGGGCATGATAAAGTCTGACTTGGATTATATTTGTAAAACTTTTTTAAAGTTTATAAATTAATGAAAATAGTAAAAACTAAATTTAAAGATTTAATTCTTTATAAGAAAGATACTTTTAAAGATAACAGAGGTTACTTTAGAGAGCTTTATTTACAAAAACACTTTAACACACGTTTTCCTTTTGATGTCATGTCCTATTCAAAAAAAAATGTGTTAAGAGGTCTTCATCTACAAATAAAAAAACCACAAGCTAAATTAATTACAGTTTTAAAAGGTGAGATATTTGATGTCTGTGTTGATTGTAGAAAAAAATCAAAAACATTTGGTAAATATTTTTCAATTAAAATGTCAGAAAATGAAAATAATTCACTTTTAATTCCAGCTGGATTTGCTCATGGATTTTATACATTGTCCAATAATGTAATACTTCACTACAAATGCTCAAATTATAGGCATAAAGATTCTGAAACAGGAATATTATGGAATGATAAAACTTTAAAAATCAAATGGCCCAATAAAAAACCGATAGTTTCTGAAAAAGATAAAAAAAATATCACTTTTGAGGAATTTATTTCTTAATTTTATTTTTTTAATTTAAAAGCAACAATAGCATCACCAAATTCATTGTATTCTGGATAACCTTGTTGAAGAGAATAAGAGCCTGTTGATTGAATTATTACATACTGTTCATTGTTATATAAATAAGTAGACGGTGGCGCAGATCCTATAAATGGTAATTCATAACTAAATAATTCGCTACCATTCTTGCTATCAAAAACATAAAACATTTTATCTAATGTTCCAGTTGCAAATATCAATCCTCCAGCTGTTGCAGTTAATCCTCCAAAATTTTCTGTTCCAGTTTTTTGATTGTCTTTAAGTAAATTTTTATAATTTCCAAATGGGATAGACCAATTTATATCTCCACTATTTAGATTTAGTGAAGTTATTTTCCCCCATGGTGGTTTATTTCCGGGGTATCCTTTTTCATCTTTTAATCTTTTAAAACTAGAAATTAAATTTCCTTCATTTGTTTTAATTAATTTTCCTAACCAAGCAATTTCATTTGAATTCACAAACATGGTTTGACTATTATGATCAATTGAAGCCCCCATCCATTCTGCACCACCATGAAAATTAAAAAAAATAGTACTATCTTTAACTGATATCGGTTGAAAAAAACCAAATTGAGAATTTTCAACAATCTTTTTTACATAGTCAGTAGCTTCAGGATTTAAATTCGTAATATCTTGTTTTGAAAATACACTTATTGAAAAAGGTATTGGTTTCTGGAAATCCAATTGATACATAGATGTTTTTTCACCTGGAATGTTAGAAAATGGAGCTACTTTATATCTTAAATCAAATGGTGATTTACCCGTAACCCTATCTAATATTAAAGTATTTCCTCGTTTTGTAGGTACTACTACCACATCATAAAATTCATTTTTTTGAATGATCGAAGTTAAAATTGGAGGTGCTGGTAAATCAAGGTTCCAAATATCATGAAAAGTTTCTTGAAAAGACCAAAGTAACTTTTTATTTTCTAAATCTATCGCAATGATGCTGTTGGAATTATAATTTTCACCTGGCCGTTCTGTTCCATCAAAATACTTTATAGGATTTCCAGTTGTAATATAAACTATACCTCTTTGTTCATCTAATGAAATACCGCCCCAAGGATTTCCACCTTTTAAATTATTATATTTGATGTCTGCATATCTTTTTCTCTTACCATCTCCAAAATAATACTTCCATTTTAACTCACCAGTAATTAAATCATATACTTCTAGAGTTTTCTTCCATGTTGCTACTATAATTTTATCTTTATAAACTATAGGAGTGATTTTTGAATATCCAGTTCTTATAGAGCCATTCTTACCAAATTTTTTATCTAGCTCACCAGTTTTAGGAACTAAGGAAATTAATTTAGAACCGTTATTAAAAAAGATTCTTTCTTTGGAAGAATTTTTGTTTTTCCAATAAACCAAACCTCTTCTTGCTACGTCTGCATTAAATTGCCCTGATCTCCACAACTCTTTTCCATTAGATCCATCTATTGCAGCTATAAAACCACCAATCACTGGCGTGTAAATGATACCATCTATAATTATTGGGTTGCACTGGATATCAATGTTTTGACCATTTTTATTATTTGAATTGTATATCCATGCAACTTCTAAATTTTTAATATTGTTTTTATTTATAATTTTTAAATCTGAAAAACGATTTGATAGATTGTTTCCATGACTTCTTTCCCAATTTTTTTTTGGATTAGAGTAATCATTTAATTTTATACTTGTTAAATCTGTTCCTTTAATTGTAAAATTTTCCTCTAAATCAAATCTCTCATCTTTTTCTTTTACCCAGTAAGTTTCAATATCTTTATAATTTAAATAATAATAAATTTTATTATATAAATTGTAGATAATTATATTTGATTTAAATGATAAATTTTTATTATCAAAAGTTACCAAATTTTTATTAACATATTTATAATTTACTTTTGAATAATCAATTATGTAAAACAAAATATAAAATACAAAAAATATAAAAAAAAATTTTTTTATTTTTGACTTAAAAAAGTAATTACTGCGCATAATCTAGCTAAATTTTTTAATGAATTTTTAAAGTTAAATATCAGAAGATATGTAATAGTTCTAAATAAATAAACTAAAAATTTTTTTTTTAATATAAAATTTTTTTTTGAAACATTAAAATATATATAAGAAGACAATATGTGATGTTTATGAATAATAAAGCTTGTTTTAAAATTTATCTTAGTTGATGCTCTTTCTTTGTGAAATGCCCTGGCATTATAAATTTTAATTGTTGCAATTTTTGAATTCTTTAGTTTTCTACACAAATAAAAATCTTCCCAAAATAAGAATATTTTTTTTTCAAAAAGACCAAATTTTCTAATAATATCATTATTAACTAATATAATTGCGGCCCAACAAAAATTAACACAAACATCACCATGAAAATTATTTGAAACTGGAGAATGTTTTTGTAGATTATTTAATTCAGGAAGATTATCTAATTTATCAATTACTATATTATTTTGATTTATTAATGTGGGGACCAAAATACCTGCTTTTGGGTATTTGATAAAACCATCATGTAATATCTCGATATTTTTTTCGTTAATCAATACATCTGGTTCGATGAATAAAGTATAATCTGTTTCGACATATTTAAAGCAAAAATTACAAGCCCTTCCAAATCCAATATTTTTTTTAAATTTGAAATATTTTTTTATATTAGAATATGACTTAATTTTTTCTACAATTTCTCTGTCATTGTCTCCATTATCGGCAATTATTATGTCTATATTTTTTAAATTTTTAAGACATTCTAAAATTATTTCTGTAACATTATATAATACAATTACAGCAGTTATATTTTTTCTATAAATATTCATTATATAAATTTTAAAACAATAATTCTGAAATTATTATATCTTTTTTATAAAAAATTTGATTTTAGAAATTATGGTAGCGGGAAGTGGGATCGAACCACTGACCTCGGGCTTATGAGTCTATCGCCATGAACCCTGCTCTCACTCTAAAGCAATTACTCCTGTAAATGCTCTCTTTCCTTTCTAGTGATATTGAATCAAATTAAAGAATCTTAGTCAAGAACCAATGTCATTGACGCGTATATGGAGCAATAGAGGTGCCAGATAGATCTTCTAATTGAATACCTAGTATTGACTTCTTTTATCAGATCCTGTGTAAAAAATTTCTTGAAGAGACTGGTTTTCTTTTTGTCTTAAAATTAAGTCTTCTTTGCCCATTAAAGCCTTTGGTCTTCCAATTACCTCATGATAATTAAATTTATCTTCACCTCTTGCTATTTGAACTCCATTTTTACCAAGTGTTTGTTTTACATTAGTTCCAATATAACTTTGAATAACAAATCCAATTCTTCGATCATTACCTCTATTTAAACCTGAGCCATGTACAATTCTTGGGTGATGCAATGATACTTGACCTGCCTTAAGCTCAACAGGCTTTACTTCATTTTCAGGTACATCGTTAACTGTTTGGCCTCGTGTTAATAAATTTCCATCATCAAATTTTTGAACATGATCTTTTTCTGTAACTTCTTGATGAGAACCAGGCCACATTCGCATACAACCATTTTCTTCATTAGAATCTGTTATTGCAACCCAAGCACTGACCCAATTATGAGGCTCTAAACCAATATATTTAGAGTCTTGATGGTAGCTTACAAAACCTTTTTGATCAGGATCTTTGATAAATAAAGTTGAGCTACAAACTAAGATGTCTCTTCCAATAATTTTCTCTACTGAGTCTAAAATTTTAGAATTATGAACTATCTCATCTAATTTAGGAGAAATTAAATGTACATTATATCTTCCAGATTTATTAATTTCATCTGGCATTTGTCTTTCTATCAGTTCAATTTCTTTTCTAGCTTCTAGTGCTTGTTCTTTTGTTAAAGCATCAATAGGCGCTATATAACCTTCTTCGTTATATTGAATAACTTGCTGATCTGTTAATGACATAATTTAATAATAATATTTTACGAAATTAATTTTTTTTATTCAAAAGACTAACAATATCAAATTTATAAATAAAGTAATTACTCAAGAACCAATGTCATTGACGCGTATATGGAGCAAAATGATATAGATCTATATTATTTATTTTGCTCAGTCTTAATATAGTTCGCGAGTGCTTTATTGACACTTTCATAAATAGGTTGCATCACCTTTGCATCCCAGAACCAGACATAAAAGCCATGGTAGTCTTCTTCTTGAATTAAGAGTGTTGTTCCATCATTTTGTGGTTGGAGATGAAAGCGATGGTCATAAGTTATAATACCTGGAAATCCACCATGTTGATGAAGTAAAATGTTTTTCTCTATTTTTTTTACACGCACTTTCATCACCACAGGCTTACTTGCACCAGGCATCAATCCATGAACAATCATTTCTGCATCTAGCCCATATTGACCTTCTACTTTCACGGCAAAAGGGTTCCATTCACCATAGGATGAATTATCCATCAGCGCTGACCAAATTATTTGGGGTGTGCTATTAATTTTTAATTCTGTGTAAACACGCTTGTGACCAGTTATTGCAAGTACCACTACCACTAGCACAATCAGAACCAGTCCTATTACTATTCTTGTCATCATTTCTAGTGTTATTGAATCAAATTAAAGAATTTTAGTCAAGAACCAATGTCATTGGAGCACTATTGTAGCAATTAAAAAAAAATCGTTATTATTTAAGTTTATCTAGATTTGAATAAGCACATCCTAGATCCAGTCCATACCCTGAGCTCATTGCAGTGAATTTCCAACCATATGGTTCTAAATAATATTTTTTAACTTTTTGTGCTGTAGGATGATTTGGAAAACGATTGTAATAAACATTTAAATATCCAAGTGTATAGTCTGTATCTTTTTGTTTTCTTAGATCCGATTTATCTAATTTTTCAGGGTTAACATATGACTTTTTTTTGGCACCAGACTCGGGATAAGCGTAGTATGTAATTAGGAAATCAATCATCTTATGAAGATCAACATCTTTTTTAGTTTTAAATGAATATAAATCGTAGCCTTGATTAGCAAAGATTTCTGCTGTCATTACCATGCCACCTACAACTTGAGACATCTTTGTTAAAGCTCTAACTGATCTTTGACTTTTGCCTTTTTCTTTTCTAACTTCCCAAGATGAACTTCCATCTTTTCTAGTGATATTTAAAGCAACAACATATGCTTTTAAGGCTGCTTGGAAATAATCATTATCTCCACTAATAATGCTCCATAATAAATAATTTCTAGATTTAGATGCTTCTGTATGATTCCCGGGTGGTACGCCATTTTTTTCTTTCGATCCATCATTAGGTCCAATAGAAGTTTTTTTAATAACTTTATTAAACCATTCAAAAATAATTTTATCTTCTTCATCAGTTAAAAATTTATTTTGTCGCAAAAAATCAAATGCAATAAGCATAGGAGCTATAGTTTGCCTAATATTTTCTAGGGTATCAATATATCCAAAATCTGACTTCCAATTTTTGTTATATCCATCGGAAATTAAAATTTCGAAAGAATTTCCTTTTGCCCACATTAATAATTGTTTTTTAAAATACTCTAAATACATTTGATCTCCACTTGCCATAAAAAATCTTATTCGTTTATTCATATTTTTTATTAATGGTTGAGCAAAATTTATAAAATTAATTGGATTGCCGTCCTGTTTCCATGAATGACCTCCAATTTCTTTCATGGGCTTTACATACGATGAGTCAAAATTTATTTTTGATCTTGAGATTTCTAACTGTGAGCTAGAAAATACACATTGTCTTAAAAGTTTTTTTTCGCTTAAATTTTGGAGTTTTTTGGTTCTTTCTTTAACATTAATATAAATATTTGAACCTGAATTTTTGATTGTATAATCTTTAATATCTAAATTTTCTGGGTATTTTAACTTTTTGATATTTCCTGCAATTGAAATTACAGGGCTTTTAAAATCAGGATAATTTTCAGCTAAAATATTATTACTAAATCCAAAGATTGTTAAAACTAATATAATTAATCTGATACTCATCTAAATAGATTTGTATTATTTTAAATTAAGATATCAAACAAATATATTTAATGACTTCTTCTAATTGGAGCACTATTGGAGCAAAATGATATCGATCATCTAGAATGGTAGCGGGAAGTGGGATCGAACCACTGACCTCGGGCTTATGAGTCCCGCGCTCTAACCAACTGAGCTACCCCGCCACAGAAGATGAACTTATAATGGCTTTGAATTAAATTTCAATATACTTTTTACTAAGGTTTAAAACAATCAGCTAATTGAGTATTTATATCATAAATACAACTTATTAATTTTGGCTCAAAAATTTTTTCCTCAGAACCATTATTTGCAAGATTATATAAAAGTTTATTTTGATCTATTATACTGATTGATTGCAGTTGATATCCATCGGAAAGATAGTCATTAATTGATTTGTTTGTTCCTAATGAGTCTCCAAAGGAATTTGATGACAAAAATAAAAATATAATAAATAAAAAATATTTATTCATAATACATAAAGTTTTAAGTGATTTTTCATGAAAAATGAATACAAGAACTTTTAATGAAAAAAATAATAACTCTTTTATTTACACACTCTTTTGTATTGGCCATTGGTTTTGGATTAGGAGTTTATTTTTTACCAATTCTTACTGCACCAAAATCAGTTGAAATCAGTAAAATTAATGAATACGAAAATAAATCATTATATCAAACAGAGTTTGTAAAGGATTTAAGAGGGAGTGACCCTTTTCATTGGGGAGAGGCAAAAGTAACAATATCTGATAAAAAAATTACTGTGAATGGTGCCATAGCGCCAGGACCTGATTATAAACTTTATTTAACAAATGAGTTTACTCAACATGAGGATGAATTTTTACCAATTAAAGATACAGCTCAATATGTGGCTGAAGTAAAAAGTTTTGAAAACTTTGTTGTAAATGTTCCTTCAAATGTTGATGTAAGTAAATTCAATACTGTTGTAATTTGGTGTGAAAGCTTTAGTGAATTTATTACTGCTGCAAAATACCAGTAATATTAAAATCCACCTCGCCAATTATTCTTAGACTTAAAATTTCTCTCTTCAATTTTTGAGGTAGGTCTAAATAAATAATAAACAATAAACAAACCTATTCCTAGAAATAATAGAAATTCCATTAATGTATTATAACTCTAAAACTATCTTTCCTACAAATTTTTTTGATAGAAATTCTTTTTGAGCTTCTACAATTTTCTCTAATGGAAATGTTTTGGCGATCAAAGGTTTAATTTCATTGTTTTCAATATATTTGATAAGATTTTTAAAAACTTCTACAGGCTGATAAGTGCATCCATAAAATGTTAAATCTTTAAGATATAAAGTTCTTATATCTAAATTTACAATTGGGCCTGCTATAGCTCCTGCAGTCACATATCTTCCACCTTGCTTTAAAATATCTAGCAATTGTTTCCAATTACTACCTGCTACTAAATCTACAACTACATCAAATTCATTGGTGCCAAATTTATTTATTAAATTTTCATTTCTATCTACTACTTCATCTGCTCCAATTTTTTTTATTTCTTCAAATTTTGATTTTGAACACTGAGCTATTACAAAAGCACCTCTTCTTTTTGCTAATTGTATTGATGCAGAGCCAACACCTCCTGAGGCACCAGTTATCAATACTTTTTCTTTTTTTAAATTAATTCTATGTAACATTCCTTCTGCTGTAGAATAAGCACAAGGTATTGATGCAAGCTCTACATCTGTCCAGTTAGAGTTAATTTTAAAAGTTTCAGAAGATCTTACTGCAACATATTCTGAAAAACCCCCATCAATTTCAGAACCAATTACATGTGATGAAATTTTATTTAAATTCTCTGGATCAGATTGCATTGATCTGACTATTACTCTTTCTCCTACTCTTGATTGATCAACACCCTTACCAACTGAAATTATTTTTCCACAAATATCTGCACCTTGAATTCTTGGAAACTTTAAGGCATTACCTGACCAAGTAGCATCTTTATCATCAGATGTAGAAAAACCTTTTTCACCACCATCATTAGTATTACTTGTAACTGATTTTGAATACCATCCAATTCTAGTATTGATATCTGTATTGTTTACTCCTGCAGCAGAAACTTTAATCAAAACATCGTCATCTTTAGGTTCTGGCTTTGGTATATCTGACTTAAAAACTAATTTTTCAAAACCACCATGACCAATCAAATGAATACCTTTCATAACTTTATGATTAATTTATTTTATAGATTTTTAAATAAAAATATTTATAGGTTTGACTATATGAACTTCTTATCAAAATTAGCTAAAGGTGAATACAGTCTCCCAATGACTTTTTGGGTTTATGGCACACTTTACCAAATAATCATTGGTGCGATAATGATTGCTACAATTTATTTTGGAGTAGCTTCAGTTGACACTTCTGGCATTGATTATTCTCAGGAAAAATCAGTTGTTATTGAACAAGTATTTTCTTCAATGGGACTTGGTTATCTAATAGCAATTTTATTAGAAATTTTAATTCTTCTTATCTACACAATAATTGTAACTATTGGTCTCTGGCGAAGTGCTTCAAATAGAGACGGATGGTTTTGGTCAGGACTTGTAAAAATAATGATAGTGGGATCTTTGCTTTATTATCTTTATGGAGTTCTTGTAAGTTACAACATTATTTAATTTTTAATCATGAAAATGAACAATGAACTATTGGGTATTTTGTACATGATTATTGCTCAATTTTCATTTGCAACCAATGATGCTTTGGTAAAACACATTTATCAAAACTTTGATGAACTTGCTGTTTTAAATCAAATAATTTTCTTAAGAGGAATTTGTTGTTTAATATTTATTGGAATATTTTTGAGTATTAAAAACCAATTTAATACAAAATTAATTTTCTCATCTAATAAATTAACATTAAGAGGTTTACTTGAAGCTTTAGCTGCTGTTGGTTTTTTTGTGGGTGTTGCAAAATTACCTTTTGCAATGGTTTATATTTTATTAAGTTTAGCTCCAATAATAATGACTACCTTTGGTGCATTATTTTTAAATGAAAAAGTAAGATGGAAAAGATGGACAGCTGTAATAATAGGTTTTGCAGGAGTTGTTGTGGTTATTAATCCTGGTGAATTAAAGTTTGGTTATTATTTTATATTTCCACTTTTATCAGCATTATTTTTATCAATTAGAGATTTAGTTACTAAAAATATGAAGACAGAACATAATAGTCTTCAAATAGCTTTTATAACTTGTTTAGTTGTTACAATTTTCTTTGGATTTTTATCAGTTTATAAAATCTATTCATTTAATTTAGAGCAAAGTATAATTTTAATTATTTCAGCATTTTTTTTATCTTTTGGTTATATTTTTTCTGTTGCAACGATTAAAGCTGCATTAGTTTCTGTTACTTCAACTTTTAGATATACAGCTATACTTTGGGGAATACTGTATGGTTATTTCTTTTTTAATGAAACACCAGAATATAATACTTACTTGGGAGCTGTAATGATTGTTATCAGTGGACTGATTATTATCTTAAGACAAAAACAGTTAGGTAAAATTAAATAGTTTCCTCTTTAATTACTTTCTCTATTTCATCTACTAATTTTTGGGCAGCTTTGTTTGAAGGATAAATTTTCAATACTTCTTTATAACTATCTAATGCTTTTTCTAAATTATCTAATTTAATTTGAACCATTCCTTGTCCAGACAAAGCTCCAAAATGTCTATTCTCTAATTTAATTACTTTATCTATATCTGCTTGTGAAAGTTCATATTTTTTTTGATAATAATAAACTGTTGCTCTTTTATTCCAGCCTTCTGCCCAATTAGGATCTGCATCTATAATTTGTGTAAAAATTCTATTAGCCTCATCATAATTCCTGTTGTTCATTAACACAGTTCCATAATTCATCATTTGTGTCAGATCATTATTAGAGTGGTGTGTGGTCCATAATTTCCATATTTGATCTTCAATATTTCGAGCGATGTTTTGATCCTGAATTTTTTTTAGTTTTTTGAATAAATTATCTAATTCTTTATTATCATCTGCAAAGCAGATTGTTGGTAGTAGAAATAAAACTAATATTAATGATGAAAGTTTTTTAGACATTTAATAATTACAAACAAAATGTATGTAAAAATCAAATATATTTTTTCTTAAATAACCTTATAAAATTGCGATTATACCAGTAACTGCTACTGCACCTAATGCACTAGCTGTGATTATTAAGTTTTTCTTAACCTCGCTATTTTTTTCAGCTCTTACTCTGTTAAGTAAAATATTAACGTCAACTTTTTTTGGAGTATTAAAATCTTTTTCTACTAGATTATTTTGAGAATTTAATTCTGTGTTTATTTCTGAATTTATCATAGTGTAAGTTAATCATGATCTAAATATCTAAACAACAAATTTTTTGAATCTACAAATACGTCACATACACACCAGCGATGACGATGACAATCATACAGCTGATCCATACAAAAAGATTTCTTTTGAATATTTTATCTTGCTCGACTCTAATTCTAGACTTTAGAACGTTGATATCTACACGATCTGGTGTCATCTCATTATTATCATCCTCAGCTTCAGATGCACCTTCCTCAACTTTCTTTTTAAGAAATACTTTCGCCATATCTAATGAGAACATTTATCGAAAACTTTATCTATAGAGCTAAAGTTCAAAATGGGTCATATTTAGATTTATGGTTGTTCATTTTGGGTCATACTCATATATTGTTATCATTAGGATGAAAAAGGACATCAACATATCAAAAAGAATTCAAAGCAAAGATGTCTGTAATTGTTTGCTAGACAATTATAGTTATTTTTCATCAGACTGGATTTATCATCAATGGAATTGGCTTCATCAAAATTACTCTGCATTTAATGATTTAATTAAATACTTTGCTGCAATCTCTTTAGTTAGAAACACTTTAAGATTTTATGATCAAAATG
This sequence comes from Candidatus Pelagibacter sp., assembly GCF_052049975.1. Taxonomy (GTDB): domain Bacteria; phylum Pseudomonadota; class Alphaproteobacteria; order Pelagibacterales; family Pelagibacteraceae; genus Pelagibacter. The sequence continues at coordinate 388,344 of NZ_JBNGYZ010000002.1, forward strand.
GTTTTAAGTATAATTATGAACAATATTATGCTCGTAATGAAATTCAAATAGGTGAATTTAATATTTCCGAATTAGCAAAAGAATTTGAGCTTCCAAAAGAAACAATGCGAAGAAAAGTTTTAGAGCTTGAAAAAGCAAAAGTAATTAGAAAAGAAGGAAAGAAAGTTATTTTAAATAGATCTAATTACAATTTAATAAAACCAATTAATCAAATTCGAATTACATCAAAATATATATCAAAATTATCTAAATTATTATTTAAACAAAAATTAATTCACAAAGTTATCACTGAAGAAGAAGTCAAAACAAAAATACAAAAAGAGTTTTCAAAAACTTGGTTATGGTTTTATGAATTTCAATTGCCATTAATGATAAGTTGGAAAAAATTTTTTGAGGATGTACATATATTATATATTTGGGGCACATTAGGTTTAAATCAAGTTTACAATCAAAAAAATAAATCTAATTTGGAAGAAATTGAATCTATTGTATTTGATGATTATTTAGAAAATTTATTGGCTGACTCTGGTTCTGGATTAAACATTATGTCAATTGCTGAAATGACAAATATACCAAGAGCAACTGTAATTAGAAAAATGAAATATCTTGAAAATGAAAAATTAGTAAAGGTGAATAAAAAAAAACAATATTACCTTTCAGACTTTACACCTTTTAAAGTATCTCCCCTTATTAAAAAACATTTTAAATTAAAAAGTGATTTTATTGCAAAAATAATGAATTTAATTTTAGTTGAAGAAGCAAGTTAAACTAAAGTATAATTTAAAAATGGAAGTCGTTACAAAAATAGCACCAATCATTCTTGCACTTATAATGCTTGGATTGGGATTAGGATTAAAGTTAGAAGATTTTACAAGAGTATTTAAAACTCCTAAAGATTTTTTTATTGGTCTTATTTCTCAATTAATAATACTTCCAATAGTTGCATACATTTTAATTTTAGTTTTAAGAACTCCACCAGAAATTGCAATCGGAGTTATGATAATTGCTGCAGCTCCTGGAGGAGTTACTTCAAATATTTTAACAAGATTTGCTAATGGTGATGTTGCTTTATCAATTTCATTAACAGCAATTATAAGTTTGATTAGTATAGTTACTGTTCCATTAATTATTTTTACATCTGCTGAAGTTTTTGGAATTACAAATATATCTCAAAATATTTCAATGACTGGAATAGCTTTAAAAATGTTTTTGGTTGTAACAGTTCCTGTTTTCCTTGGAATGATTGTTAGAAAATTTGCAGAAAACTTTGTGGCTTCAAAAGTTGAAATGTTTAACAAATTAAACATGGTATTTTTTGCAATATTCTTTGTAGCTGCATTTTATGAGGAGAGAGACAACTTAATAAATTTTATAGCACAAGCAGGTTTAATTGCTTTAATTTTAAACTTAACAATGATGGCTATTGCATATTACCTTGCTAAAACTTTTGCATCAGGAATTAAGCAACAAAAATGTATTGCTTTAGAGTGTGGTCTTCAAAATGGTACTTTAGCAATTTTTGTATCTACTCAAATATTTGGAACAGATATTTTGTATGCAATCCCAACAGGAGCATATGGATTTATAATGTATGTAACTGGATTTATATTTGTTTATTTTCTAAAAAATAAATCTTAATTATTTTTAAAATCAGTTTGTTTTAAAGGCTTGGTAATTAAATTAATTGGATATTTTATCTTTTCTACTTCTACAAATAAACTTTTAGATTGTAGATCTTCATTTGTGTGATCATTCTTTATATATCCAAAAATTAAGTTCTTTTTAAAGTTAAATGAATAATTTCCTGAGGTTGTCCTACCAATAATTTTATCTTCTAAATATATTGGTTCATCATGAAGTAATAATGGTGCCCCTGGCTTGTTGTCTTTTAGAGTAAACATTGCAAATCTTCTATCTACCTTTTGATCTTTAATCTTTAGGAGTGCTTCTTTACCAATGAAGTTTACATCTTTTTTATAGCTAATTGTAAAATTTAGACCTGCTTGATATTGGTTTTCTTCTGGAGAAATGTCATGCCCCCAGTGCAAAAATCCACTTTCCATTCTCATTGTGTCCATTGCATGCATACCACAATTAGATAAGTTAAAATCTTTACCTTTGTCTACTAGAAGTTCATAGATCTTTTTTGCATCAGCAGTTTTAACGTATAATTCAAAACCTAATTCACCAACATAAGATAATCTTTGTGTCCAGATTTTAATTCCCTCAATTTCAATATATTTAGAAGTAGCAAATTTAAAGTTATCATGGCTGATATCATCTTTAGTAAGTACTTGTAATAAAGATCTGCTTTTTGGACCAAATATTCCAAACACGCAATAATCATCAGTAACATCCACCAGTTCAACACCCTCAGATAAATGTTTATTGATATGAAATTTATCTCTTTCTCTTGTTGCTGCTGAACTAATAATTCTAAAATGATTTTCTCCAACACATACAACAGTTAAATCAGTTTCAATACCACCATCCACATTAAGCATATGAGTATAAGTACATTTACCAACTTCATGCTTAATATTTGAGGTACATATTTTTTGTAATTCTTCATGTGCTTTATCTGATTTAATTTCAAATTTAGAAAAAGGAGTAAGATCATAAAGACCTACATTTTTCATTGTATTACTTGTTTCATATTCAACAGATGGATACCAGTTTTGGTAGTTATAACTATATTCGTATTCAGCTTTCTCTCCATCTAATGCAAACCACATTGGTCTTTCATAACCAGCTGAAACACCAAAACATGCTCCAAAACTTTTTAAGTTTTCATGATAAGGAAGTGTTTTTACATTTCTTGAAGTTTTGTGTTGTTTATACGGCCAATGCATTCCATACAAATCACCTAAAGACTCTGTAATTCTATCTTTAATAAAACCAAGATCTGAATGAAAGTTTTGAAATCTTTTTATATCGTAATTAAAAATATCTTCATTGATATGACCAGTCATTAACCATTCAGCAGTAACTTTACCTACTCCGCCACCACTTCCAATTCCAATACTATTTAGTCCACAACTTACAAATAAGTTTTTAACTTCAGGAACTTCGCCTAATAATGAATTTGTATCAGGTGTAAAAGATTCTGGTCCTGCAAAAAACTTTCTTATTCCAGCTTGCTCTAAGACAGGAAATCTTTTCATTGATGCTTCTAAATAAGGTTCGAAGTGATCAAAATTTTCAGGAAACTCACCAAATGAAAAATCTTCTGGAACTTTATTTGTTTTGTCAAACGCAGGAATTGATTTACCTTCAAATATTCCAATTAATAATTTTCCAGCATCTTCCTTTACATAAACACTACTATCAAAATCTCTAATCACAGGCAAAGTAGGTGATAAATTTTCAATTGGTTCTGTAATTACATAAAAATGTTCTGCGGGATATAATGGAATACTTACGCCCATTTTTTCACCTATTTGTCTAGACCACATTCCAGTTGCAAGCACTACATACTCGCACTCTATATCTTTTCCATTAACTCTTACTCCATGAACTCTTCCATTTTTAGTAAGAATTTTTTCAACAGGTGATTGTTCAAAAATTTTAGCTCCTCCTTGTCTAGCACCTTTTGCTAGCATATGTGTAACTCCACTTGGATCAGCGGCACCATCACCTGGCATTAAAACTCCACCTTTTAAATCTTCAGTATGCATCATTGGATAATTCTTTTTCATTTGGTCTTTATCCAAAATTTGAATGTCTACATCGTATAACTGTGCTGTTGTTGCTTGTCTTTGAAGTTCTTGCCATCTACTTTCTGTTTGTGCAATTGATAAAGCACCATTAATTCTTAAACCTGCAGAATGATCTACTTCTTTTTCTAATTTTTTATAAAGATCTAAAGTATATTTTCTAATCTTTGTTACAGCTGCAGTTGGACCTAATTGACTAACTAACCCTGCAGCATGCCAAGTAGTTCCTGATGTTAATTGATCTCTTTCTAAAAGAACAACATCTTTCCAACCAAATTTAGTTAAATGATAAGCAACGGAACAACCAATAACCCCTCCTCCTATGACTACTACTTTGGTGCTCGAAGGGTAATTCTTTTCCATTATTAATTTTTGACAGCTTCTCCTGGATCTACAAAGTTATGGCCAAATACGTCTGCAACTGCTTTATATGTAACCATTCCTTTATGCACGTTTAATCCAGCTAAAAAGTTTTTATCTTCGCTTAATGCTTTTTGATATCCACTGTTAGCTAGTTTAACTAGATAAGGTAATGTCGCATTATTTAGTGCCAAGGTAGAAGTTCTTGGAACACCACCTGGCATATTAGCTACACAATAGTGAACTATATCATCAACGATATAAGTAGGCTCACCGTGAGTAGTTGGCTTACTAGTCTCAACGCAACCACCCTGATCAATTGCTACATCAACAATCACCGAACCTCTTTTCATACTTTTAATCATGTCTTTAGTTACTAATTTTGGAGCTTCTGCGCCTGGAATTAGAACTCCACCAATTAATAAATCAGCTTCTGCTACTAATTTTGGTAAATCAATTTTATCACTTTGTTCAGGAATAATTTTATCTCCAAACATTCCAACTAATTGTTTTAATCTTGCTTCAGATTTATCAACTATATGAACTTTAGCTTGCATGCCAGTTGCAATAACTGCAGCGTTTTCACCAACAACACCACCACCTAAAATAACAACTGTCCCACCAGTAACGCCAGGTGCACCGCCAAGTAAAAGTCCTCTTCCTTTTTGATTTTTTTCTAAACAATGCGCACCAGCTTGAACTGACATTCTTCCTGCAACTGCACTCATTGGAGCTAACAATGGTAATCTGCCATTATCATCAGTTACAGTCTCATAAGCAATGTTAACACTTTTTGATTTGATTAAACCTTCAGTAAGTTCTTTAGCAGCTGCTAAATGAAGATAAGTATAGACAATTTGATTTTCTCTAATCATGTCTACTTCAACTTTTTGAGGCTCTTTTACTTTAACAATGATCTCAGCATCATTAAAAATATCTTCTGCTTTATCAACTATTTTTGCACCAGCGTTTGTGTATTGCTCATTTTCAAAACCAGCTTCAAAGCCACCATTATTTTCAACTAAAACTTCATGCCCTTCCGACACTAATGTTTTAACACTGTCAGGTGTTAAACCAATTCGATTTTCTTGAGGCTTGATTTCCTTAGGAACTCCAATTTTCATATCTAGAAAAAATTAATTCTTTTTACTTTTAGAATAATTTGTAATTCCAGTTCTTAGTTTATCTATAATTTCATCAATATGTTTTTTCTCACAGATAAACATTGGAGCAATAATTAAACAATCACCTGTTGCTTTAAAGTTTACTCCTGCTTCATAACAATGTTTGAAACAAGTATAACCTGCAGCACCTGGTTTTTTGTCCATCTTAATATCAATTCCACCCATCATTCCATAACCTCTGATGTTATCAACCACATCGATGTCTTGTAATGACATTAAACCTTTTTGGAAATACGGAGCTAATTCTTTTGCTCTATTAAAGATATCATCTTTTTCAAAAATATCTTGCACTGCTAGACCAGCTGCAACTGAAATTGGAATACCAGAATAAGTATAACCATGGAATAATTCAACTGATCCCTTTGGAGCTTCATCTAAGATTGCATCATAAATTTCTTCTTTACATGCAACAACTCCTAATGGACTAATTCCGTTTGTAGTTGCTTTTGCCATTGTCATTAAATCTGGAGTTACTCCATACTCATGAGATGCAAATGGTGAACCTGTTCTTCCCCATCCTGTAATCACTTCATCAAAAATTAAAAGTATTCCATGTTGATCACAAATTTCTCTTAATCTTTGTAAATATCCCTTTGGTGGAACAAGAGTTCCTGTTGATCCTGCAATTGGTTCAACAATACATGCAGCAATATTTTCTGCACCAAAGTTCATACAAATTCTCTCGAGATCATTTGCAAGTTCAGCTCCTGTTTCAGGTTGACCACTTATAAATTTATGCTCAGGTAAATGTGTGTGTCTCATATGAACAACACCTGGCATTAATACACTTGCAAAAGTTTTAACATTGTTAACCATACCTCCAACAGAAGTAGCTCCAATGTTCATACCGTGGTACCCTCTTTCTCTACCTACAAATCTAAATCTTTGGCTATCACCTTTTGCTCTGTGATATGCGATACAAATTTTAATTGCTGTTTCAACTGCTGTAGATCCACATATCGTATAAAAAATTCTGTTTAAGTTTCCTGGTGTATGTTTTGCAATTCTTGTTGCAAGTTCAAATGAACCTCCATAACCTTGTTGGAATGGTTGACAATAATCTAAAGTTTTTAATTGATTAGTTATTGCTTCAATAATTTCTGGTCTTCCATGTCCAAGAGGATTACAAAATAATCCTGAGCTTGCATCTATTTGAGTTTGTCCTTGATGGTTTTTTAAATATACACCCTTAGCTTCAACAATTAATCTTGGGTTTTCTTTAAAATCTTTGTTGGATGTGAATGGCATCCAGTGTTCATTTAATGAATTAGGTATCGCAGTTTTATTTTCTGAACTCATATTTTTCTTCTCTCTTTTTTTTATAATTATTTTAAATTGTTGAAACAGTGCATCTGTAGACTAAAAATAAAGCTAAAACCATAAATTTGTTATACAACCTTAAGTTGTCACATGTGCTACTTTGTGGTGCTACTTTTTTGTTTTACTTCTAGTTGAAATTAATTTTAAACTCAGGAATTATAAAACAACAAAGAGGAATAAATGAAAAAAATAATTAGTTTTATCCTAAGCTGTTTCGTAGCTCTTAATCTTTCAGTATCAGTTGCAAATTCTGCGGCAAATGAAGTTAGAGTTGCTTACTTCTTAGAATGGCCAACACCAAATTTAGAGGACATGAATAAAAAATTATTCGAAAAAGCTTTAGGTGTACCAGTAAAATGGACTAACTTCACAAATGGTGGAGCAATGACTGACGCAATGTTAGCAGGAGATATTGATATCTCTTACTCTCAAGGTTTAGTTCCATTTATTAACGCTGTAAAATCAAAAGCTCCACTTAAGCTTGTTGATATTGCAATGGAATACGGAATGGGTGGTACTACTTGTGTAACATCTAATGCATCTGGTATTACAAAAGCAAATGGTTCAGAATTAGAAGGTAAAAAAGTTGCTGTTCCACTAGGTACAATGGCTGAGTACGTATTTGACGAAAGTATGAAAGTTGTTGGTGCGGACAGAAATAAAATGGACGTCATTCAAATGGATCCTGAAGAAGGTGCTGCTGCATTAGTAAGTGGTGACGTTGTAATGGCTTGTTTATTTGGCGGTAACTCTATTAAAGCTGCGACTGCAGTTGGATCAAGATTATTAACAGTACAAGAAGCTAGAGATGCTGGAATTTTAGGTATCGACATTACTTCTGTGACTGACAAATTCATGAAAGAAAACCCAGGAATGGTAAGAACTTTCATCGAAGTTACTCACGAAGCAAATGCTAGATATGCTGCTGGTAAGAGTGATCTTAACGCAATGGCAAAAGAGTCTGAAATGAAAGTTGGAGACATGAAAGATACTTTAAGTGGCTTCAAATTTTTAAATGCAGAAGAAACTGCTCAATCTATGACTAAAGGTAACCTACATAAATTCTTAGAAGGTATGGGGACACCTAGAGGTAACGTAGATACTAGTTTCTTACCTCTTTAATCTATAGATTAGACAAATTTAAAATAGGCGCCAATTAAAAATTGGTGCCTATTTTTTTTATCAAAATTCGAATATAAAGTTGGCTTTATGAGTGATCTAGTTTCTGAAAATTTAAATATGATTTTCACAACGCCTCAAGGCGAAACAGTTCATGCATTAAAAGATGTTAACTTCACATTAAAAAAAGGTGAGCTTCTTTCAGTTCTTGGTCCTTCTGGATGTGGTAAGACAACTTTATTAAATATTACAGCAGGTTTTATTAGACCTACTTCAGGAAAAATTACTTTAAATAATAATGAAATAGATGGACCTGGTGTTGAAAGAGGAATGGTATTTCAACAAGGTGCTTTGTTTGAATGGCTAACAGTTGCCGAAAATGTAAACTTTGGGCTAAGAATGAAAAAAGAAGATCCTACTTTAACTGCAAAAAAAGTTGATGAATGGTTAGAGATAGTTGGTCTAAAAGGATTTGGTAATACACCTACTTATCAATTGTCTGGTGGTATGCAACAACGTGTTGCTTTGGCTAGATGTTTGATTAATGATCCTGATTTGATTTTAATGGATGAACCATTAGGAGCATTAGATGCATTAACCAGAGAAAAAATGCAATCGCTTGTGCTAAAAATTTGGAAAGAAACAGGTAAAACAATTATTTTAATCACTCACTCTGTTGAAGAAGCATTGTTGTTAGGTGAAAGACTTTATGTAATGGCACCAAGACCTGGACGTATACATAAAGAGTACAACTTACCTTTTGCAGCAAGAGGTTTAAAAGAGGATTTAAGAGAAATAAAGAAAGATACAGATTTTTCAAAAACAAGAGAAGAAATACTTACAATGATCTGGAATATGGAAGAAGAGATCATGGGGAGAGAAGAATAATTGTTAACTCAGATAGTAACATTTTTAATATTTGTCGCCATTAGTGGATGTATTCTTTATGGAAGAAAATTAATTAGAACTGAGAAAGTTGATGCAGTATTTGGTAATCCAGAAAGAGCCAAAGGGGGTGTTCACTGGGTTATTGTTGGAAGTAGTGCAATACTTTTAACTTGGCTTTATTATTCATGGGATATTGCTAAAGGATTTTATCCACAATCTGCAAATGAGCTTTGTCAGGTTGCTAAAGTAAACGACTCTTTACTTGGTTTAAAATATCAATTTCCAATTACTGAACGACAGTTCAAAAGCACATATCAAATTAAAAATGAAAATGAAAATCTTGAGCTAGTAAAAATTGATATTCAAAATTCAACTTTATTAAATAACCAAGAAAAAAATCAATTAATTGGCTTTGCTAACAGTACAATCAATTTAGTTCCTTTATTAACTAATCAAGACTTAATGGAGATAGATACTAAGAGGCAAATAGACGAAATTACAGAAGAGATAAAATTTCTAACTTCAAATTTTATAAAACCAGATTATCCATTCGAAACAGACTCTGAAAGAGCTACAAGATTAAAAGCTGTTGAAGAACAAGGTGGCTGGAGTTTAGTTAAAGTTGATGCTGGAAGTGGCTCAATTGAAAATACTATTGAGGTTCCAAATGTTGCAGCAACTGATAGAGGATTAAAGTTTCATGCAGCAGCACAGGAATTAAAGCTGATTAGTGATAAATTTTTCAAATTAAGAAATCACAATCCTCAATTTAAAAGCTCAATTAAACAAATTAAAGATGATGTAAAAGCTTACAGAAAAAGTTTAAGCGACAGTCAAGAGTTAGCTTCAACTTATGCAAAAGATATAGTCAAAATTGCAAGAAGAATAGAATTTGCAAGTATTTATCCACCTAACACATTAAATGAAATGCAAAATGCAATTATAGAATTTAATGATGCCTTAAAAACTGAACAAGGTGGATTGAGATTTATTGATATCTTTTTATTCCCAACCGGTACAATTGTTGCAAGTGGAGATAATTGCTCTGAACAAGGTACTGGAAGATGGTTACCTAAACCGTCTGATACATTCAATAAGTTTGTACTAATGTTAAAACCAAGTGTTGGTTACAAAGATGTACCATTACTTTGGATTGAATTGGTTGATGTGAGTAAGATGATTGGTTTCTTGCTTCCTGATTGGATTGCAGACATTTTACCAGGTGAATATCCTGTTCATACTAAGGATGGAAAAGTAGAACAAAACTTTAAAGGTGGAGTATTAAAAATAGTAACAGGTGACTTTGAATTATTTAAAGTTCCAGTACCATATGGACATATATGGGACTCGTTCATGAGAGTTTTCCTAGGATTAGTATTTGGAATTATAATTGGTGTGCCACTTGGATTGTTTATGGGGCTAAATAGATTTGCCAAAGGTTTCTTTGATCCACTAATTGAGCTTTATAGACCGGTCCCTCCTCTTGCTTGGGCGCCATTGATTATTTCAGTTCTTGGAATTGATAACTCTGGAAAAATATTTTTATTATTTATGGTATCACTATCTATTATGATTATTTCTGCAAGAGCTGGTGCTTCTGGTACGCAGTTATCAAAAATTCATGCAGCTCACTCTTTAGGTGCTTCTAAAAAACAAATATTAAGATATGTAATTTTTCCAAACTCATTACCAGAAATATTAACAGGTATTAGAGTTGCGGTTGGAATGTGTTGGGGAACGTTAGTTGCAGCTGAGTTTTTAGCAGGTACAACTGGAATAGGTTTTGTTGAAAACGTTGCTAAGAAATATTTCCAATATGAAGTAATTTGGATAACTATATTTATAATGGGAATGCTGGGCCTTTTATTTGATGTAACTTTAAGAAAACTAATTGATAAATACATTCCTTGGCGTGGTAAAGGTTAATGGTTAAAAACATCCTTATCTTTATTTTTTTAGTTATTGCTGTTGTTGTGATCATGAATTTTAGTGATCATAACTTTAAAAGAGCTGTTCAGGCTTGTATAGCTGGAAGTCAACTAGACGAAAAAATTAAATTTGAGAACGTTGAGGAAGCTACTAAATTTTGTGAAGACAAGATAAAAAATAAAGACAAATGAAGTCAAACAAAATTAAATCAATTGTAAAAGAAATTTTCATTAAACATAAACTTAGCTCAGACCACGCAAAAATTTGTGCTGACGCTCTAATAAATGCTGAACAAGTTGGTGCTTATGGTCATGGATTATCTAGACTAAAAATGTATTGTGATCGAATTAAAAAAAAAGTTATTAATCCAAAGCCTAAAATAAAAATCAAAAATATTTCACAATCAATCTCTCAAATAGATGCTAATGACAGTATTGGTTTTGTTGCTGCAGATATAGCAATTAAAACAGCTATAAAAAATGCAAAAAAAACTGGCTTAGGATTAGTGGGAGTTAAAAATAGCGGTCATTATGGATTATCTGGTTATTATGCAGAACAAGCAACGAAGAAAAATCTAGTGACAATGATTTTTACTAATGCTCCTCCTGCTATTGCTCCCCATGGTGCATTAAAAAGTTTATTTGGAACAAATCCAATTTGTTTTGGCACACCTACTGGCTCAAAAATTCCTTTCATTTTGGATACATCTATCTCAATGATTAATAGAGGAAAAATAAGAGTAGCAGCGAGAAATAATCAAAAAATTCCTGAGGGCGTTGCTCTAGACAATAAGGGTAGACCTACCACAGATGCAAAAAAAGCTCTTGAAGGAGTTCAGCTACCAATCGCTGGATTTAGAGGTTCTGGTTTAGCTTGGATGGTTGATATTTTAAGTGGAGTTCTAACAGGAGGAAATCATGCTGGGAAGGTTAAAGATCCTTTTGATGATTTTACAGGACCACAAAATATTGGACATTTATTTTTTACATTTAAACCAAACTTATTTGTTAATAATTACAATCAAAGAATTAAAGAGAATATTAAAACTATTAAGAAGCTTCCAAAAATTAATGGAGTTAAAGAAATTCTATATCCAGGACAAAATAAATTTAAAAGATTTCAAATCAATTCAAAGAAAGAAATTAATATTCCTTCAAATATTGCAGAAGATATAAGACTTTTAAGATCTTAAAAAAAACTATATATAAATCCAAAATAATTTATAAATACTTTTCATGCTTTCAAACAAAGAAATTCTTTGCCCAAATAATCTTCTAGATTATTCATCAAAAAAGAAAGGTATTAAAGCTGCAATTGTAAATGCTGGAAAACCTTTAGCCATGCTATCAGTACAAGATGCGGTGAATGAAAATTTAATTGAACCTATTTTTATAGGAGACAAAAAAGAAATTTTAAAATGTGCTGAAGATTTAACTTTTGATGTCTCAAAATATGAAATTATTGATGAAAGTGTAGAAAACAATACTGCACCTATTGCTGCTAAACTGGCTAGTGAAGAAAAAGTTCAAATAATTGTCAAAGGCCATATTCATACAGATATTTTGATGAAAGAGGTTTTAAAACGAGATTATGGATTAATTGGAAAAACAAGACTTAGTCATATTTGGCACATGACAATAAATAAAGATGATAAACCATTAATTATTACTGATGGTGCATTAAATGTTTTACCAAATTTAAAAACAAAAATGCACATATTAAAAAATGTAGTTAACTTTTCTAATCGAATTGGAATAAATAAACCCAAAATTGCCCTACTTTCAGCTACTGAAGAAGTTATTGAAAGTGTTCCAAGCTCAGTTGAAGCTGCTGAACTTACAAAAATAGCTAAAGATGAAAACCTTAACGCTGAAATTTTTGGACCTTTAGCATTTGATAATTGTATCTCAAAAAAATCTGCTGCTATTAAAGGTATAAAAAATGATGTTGCAGGAGATGCTGATGTTTTATTGGTACCAAATGTTGAAGCTGGGAATTCATTAGTCAAAATGATGATTTACTTTTGTGGAGCGTGTGCTGCAGGTGTGGTTGTTGGTGGTAAAGTTCCAATAGTTATTACTAGTAGATCTGATGAAGCACAGGCTAGATTAGCATCAATTGCAGCTGCAGTTGTTGCTTTAGACTAAAAGTTGCATTGCAATAATCTTGAAATTGTCTAAAACATCCTCACTAAAAATTTAAAGGAACAATAATGGCAATCACTTATTTAAAAAAATCACCAAAAACATCTTCAACTGATGACACAAAAACTACTGGGATCGTACAAGATCTTTTAAAAGATTTAGAAAACACTAAAGAACAAGGTTGCATAGATCTTACAAAAAAATTTGATAAGTATGATGGTGAAATTATTGTTTCAAAAGAAAGAATTGAAGAAATTAAAAAAACTTTAGATCAAAAAACTAAAGATGATATTCAATTTTCTTATGATCGTGTTAGAAAATTTGCAGAAGCACAACTAAAAAACTATGGACAAGATTTTGAAGTAGAATTATCTGATGGATTGTATGCTGGTCAAAAATTAGTTCCTGTGAATACAGCTGGTTGTTATATACCTGGTGGAAGATATGCTCACATTGCATCAGCTGTAATGAGTGTAACAACTGCAAAAGTTGCTGGTGTAAAAAACATTATTGCTTGTAGCCCACCAAAAGAAGGTGTGGGAGCTCATCCTACTATCGTATATACGGCTGACCTTTGTGGTGCAGATGTAATTTTAAATTTAGGTGGTGTTCCTGCTATTGCTGCAATGACAAATGGATTATTTAATAATCCTCCCGCTGATATTATTGTTGGTCCCGGTAATCAGTTTGTAGCTGAAGCAAAAAGAATTTTATTTGGTAAAGTTGGTATAGATTTATTTGCTGGTCCAACTGAAATTGGAATTATAGCGGATGCAAAAGCAGATCCTGAAATTGTTGCTGTTGATTTAGTCGGTCAAGCAGAGCATGGATATAATTCTCCTTGTTGGTTGTACACAACAAGTAAAGAGCTTGCAGAAAAAGTAATGAAGAGAGTTCCAGAACTAATCGCTGAACTTCCTGAGGTACCTAGACAAAATGCTGATGCTGCATGGAGAGATTATGGAGAAGTAATCTTATGTGATACAGATGAAGAGATGGTTAAAGTAAGTGATGAATATGCTCCAGAACATTTAGAAGTGCAAACAGAAAACTTAAAATGGTTCCATGAAAGATTAACCAATTATGGATCTTTATTTGTTGGTGAAGAAACTACAGTTGCTTACGGTGATAAATGTTCAGGAACAAATCATATTTTACCAACTAAAGGTGCCGGAAGATATACGGGTGGATTATTTGTTGGAAAATTTATTAAAACTTTAAGTTTCCAAAGAATGACTAAAGAGTCTACGGAATTAGTTGGTGCGGCTGCTGCAAGAATATCTAGATATGAAGGTATGGAAGCGCATGCAAGAACTGGTGATGTAAGATTAAAGAAATACGGTTATTCAAACTAACCACACCAAGAAATACTTCCAACAGTTTGATCTGTAGAGTTGTAAACTGGTTTATTTAAAAAACTTTCAAGTTCATCTTTATTAATAAGATTTAACTCAGATATCATCCCTGCTATTGCAGTTGATGATGCTCTAGAATTACCATCAGTTATTTTAACAACAGCAGCAATTTTTAGCTCTGGAATGATTGCAGCAAAAACTCCTTCTGCACCATTTTTAAAAAAAGCTTTTTTATTTAATATTTTAGTTAGAATTGAATTATCACTTTCTTTTCCGCCAGCATATTCTGGCTCACTAACACATGAATTATAAATTGTTTCAGCAATACCACTTAGCTCTCCTAATTTTTTAAAATCAGCAAAGTTTGCAAGTAACTGACCAAATTTTTTTAAAGGCATAAAAGGATTGGGAAGAGTACATCCATCCACTCCTACTTTATCAATTTTAAATTCTGCTAAATCCTCAATAATTGAAAAAAGTTCTTTTTGTATAGTGTGATCAGGAGAATTATAATTTTCAATTGGTAGATCTCTATCTAAAGAGACTGCTAAATGAGCGCAATGTTTTCCTGAACAATTATGAAAAATTTTTCTTCTTTTTTTATATTTATCATAAGCTTTAAACTTTTCTGGTAATTGCCAAGGCCAATCTTCACCACATGCAAGTTTACTTTCATCAGTATTAATTTCTTTTAACCATTTTAAAATTAATTCTTGGTGAATTTCTTCTGCAAAATGAGAGGATGTTGAAAATGCAATTTGTTTGGCTGACAATTTGGCTTTTTCCATGTATCCATTTTTATAAAGATTGAGTGACTGAATAGGTTTTAATGAAGATCTTGGATATATAAGATGAGAACTATCACCCCACTCTTTTAAAATTTTTCCAGACGAGTCTATGATTACGCCATGACCATAGTGTTCACTTTCAATTGATCCGTTACGTGTAACATTAACAAGTTTTTTAACCATAATTTAAGATATTATAAAATTTATTTTTTCAAATTTATCAAGTGTTCATTATGTGTAATTTTAAACAACAAGGATTTAAGATTTATGATAAAATCTTTGAATGAGTAATATTTTTATTGATGATAATGGCAGTGGCTATCCTTTTGTTTTTGTTCACGGTTTTCTTGGTTCATCAGAAATGTGGCGATATCAAAAAGAATATTTTAAAAAAAATTATAGAATAATTTCGCCTGCTTTACCTGGTTTCGGAGAAAGTTTTAATGCTCAATCATTAAATTCAATTAATGAGATGGCAAAATTTATAATAAATATAATTAAACAAAAGAATATTGATAAATTTTATTTGATTGGTCATTCAATGGGAGGAATGATTGTTCAAGAAATAGCAAAAATTTTGGGTGATAAAGTTGAAAAATTAATCTGCTTTGCAACGAGCTCTATTGGCGACATACCAGGTAGATTTGAAACAATGGATGAGTCTATTTTAAGATTAAAAAATGAAGGCATTAAAAAATTTATAGATAGAATACCGGCTAAATGGTTTGTTAAAGGCCATGATGATAGAGAGTACTATCTATGTGAAAATGCATCCAAAAATGTTTCTGAAGAAACTGCTAATAATGCTCTTCATGCTATGAAAAATTGGAATGGTTTTTCAAATTTAAAAAATATCAAAAATAAAACTCTTATTATTTGGGGAGATAAAGATGTCTCATATAATTATGAACAAGTAGAAACTTTAAATAAAAATATTTCAAATAGTAAACTTAAAGTTATTAATGGTTGTTGTCATAACGCTCATTTAGAAGAACCTGATAAAGTAAATAAAATTATTGAAGAATTTTTAAATAATTGAAATATATATTTCTCTTAAGACATAAAGAGTTAACACACTCATAATTCCTATAATCATCCAATTAATTACTATCCATATTTCTTTACTATTTAAGTGTTTTGAAAAATAATTTGATGCATAGCCTAATAAAAAGAAAAATAAAAAAGAGGCTGAAGAAGCACCTATCCCAAAAATAATTTTTTGAGTTAGATCAAAATTTTTTGAAAAGTTTCCTAAAATAAAAACAGTATCTGAATAAACATGTGGATTTAAATAAGTAAAACCCAATGTTTTAAAAACAATATTAATTACTGAGATAGTATTTTTGTTCTGATTTAAATCTACATATTCATTACGTGATTTAAATTTTGAATAAATAAAATGGCTTAAAAAAACTAATAGTACGATATTAAATAATAACTCAATTAATGAATTAAAATATTGGCTAAAATAATGAAATAAAAAGATACCAACAAATATTAGAATGCAATCAGATATTGAACAAATCAGACAGACTAAAAAAACATATTGTTTTTTTAGACCTTGTTCTATTACAAAAACATTTTGAGGTCCTATAGCTAGGATCAGACTTAGGCTAGTGAAAAAACCTAATAACAAAAACTCCATTAGGTTCTATTAAACTCTTTTCTTTCCTTGTACAATCCTATCTAATAATAAAGCAACAAATAATATAGCTATACCTGCAAGTATACCTTGACCAACATTAGCATACTGAAGCGCTTCTAATACATCTTGGCCTAAACCTTTTGCGCCAATTAGCGATGCAACAACAACCATTGCTAAACTTAACATCACGGTTTGATTTACACCTGCAAGAATAGTTGGCATTGCAAGTGGAATATCTACTTTTGTAAGTAAATACCACTTAGAAGCACCATATGCGATTGCTGCTTCTCTTATTGTTTGAGGTACTCCTCTTAAACCTAAAACTGTTAATCTTACAACAGGTGTTCCACCAAAGATCATTGTAATAATAACTGCAGCAACCTTTCCAGTACCAAAGAATGCTATAACTGGAATCATGAATACAAAGGCTGGCATTGTTTGCATGAAATCCATTATAGGTCTTATAAAAGAATAAAATCTTGGACGTGTTGAGCAATAAATTCCAAGTGGAATTCCAATTACGATACTTAATAAAGCGGCAGTTCCAAGTAATGCTAATGTTGTCATTGCTTTAATCCAAAAACCTAAAAAACCCATATAAGCTAAAAATGCTGCTGAATAAATTGCAGCCTTTGGTCCAGCTGATAAACCAGTTAATAAAACAATTGCACTTATAATTACGATCCAAGGTGTTTTAACAAACAATAACTCTAATGAGTCTAATACTGATCTAATTCCAAAAGTAATTGCATCAAATACCCTCTCTCCTTTTAAAACTAAATAATCAAATGCTCCTTCTACTCCTGCAATTGAATTTAATCTAATATCTGGATGAGTAGGAAAATCCTTCATTACATCCATATAATTTGGAAAGCTATAATGAATTGTTGAAAATAAAATTATAACTAATGAAAATACCCCACTAATCAGAAAATTCTTAATTTCCATTCCAGGACTTAAAGTTTTGTTTGATAACCACTCAGAAAATCTTTTTTCTAGAATAGTATTTGCAAACATTCCTTGAACAATTCTAATTACAATAAATAACAAAATTCCTCCAATTGCTATCCAAACTCCTGAAGCTTCTACTCTTTGGGCTTCAGCCAAAAATTCACTTACTGATTTTTCCAAAGAAGCAATTGTCCTCTCAAACATTTCAACTTTATCAGGGTTATTTTCTATAGCTGCCTGAAGTTGTTTCTTTCTAAAAGCAATCGTTGCCTCAATTTTTTCTATTTTCTCATAAGCTTCAGCACTAATGTTACCAAAAAAACCTCTTATTATTTGAACGATCGCAAATGTTTCAATTATTAAAAAAGCTAATGCATAGTTCCAAATATTTCTAATTCCAAACCAAATAGAGCCTAATAAAGAAGCTGCGATATTGAATGAAAATACATATTTTGAACTATTACCAATAGCTTCAAAGTTATTGATATAATAATCTTGATTAGTCTTTACAAAATTTCTTATCTCATCTTTGTTTTGTATTTCTAAATTACTCATCTTGGCCCTCTACTGCTGATTTTAGCAATTCTTGCTGAGTAATAACTCCAACATCATTATCATTTTTATCAGTAATAATTAATGATGCATTATTTGATACTGATTGTTCAATTAATTTACTCAGAATATCGTTTTCTTTCATTTTTATTGTTTGATCTGGAAGTTTACCATTTTCTTTTTTAAACTGTTCAATCGGTTTCATAATTGATTTAGCTTCAACAACTTTTAATCTTGAAATTCCTTTTACAAAATCCTCTACATATTCATCAGCTGGTTTAGTTACAATTTGCTCAGGTGTACCAACCTGAATTACCTTTCCATCTCTCATAATTGCAATTCTATGTCCAACCTTGACTGCTTCATCCAAATCATGAGTGATAAACACAGTTGTTTTCTTCATCTGTTTTGAAAGTTTAATAAACTCAAATTGTAATTGTCTTCTAATTAAAGGATCTAATGCACTGAAAGGTTCATCCATTAACAAAACTTCAGGATCTGCAGCTAAAGCTCTTGCTAAACCTACCCTTTGTTGCATACCTCCTGATAACTCATGTGCATATTTATTCCCCCATCCTTGGAGTTCTACAATATTCAATATTTTGTTAGCTTGATCGTATCGTCTATTTTTATTTACACCTCTAATCTCTAAAGGCATTGCAATGTTGTCAATCACCGATCGATGAGGCATTAGAGCAAAGTTTTGAAAAACCATTCCAATTTTTTTGTTTCTAAAATCTTGAAGTTTTTCTTTTTCAAGTTTCATAATATCTTGACCATCAATTAAAATTTTTCCTGATGTGGGTTCTAATAATCGATTAATATGTCTAACTAATGTTGATTTACCACTTCCAGATAAACCCATAACACAAAAAATTTCACCTGGATTTACATCAAATGAAACATTAGATACACCAATGACAGAATTGTATTTTTCTAAAGCTTCTTTTTTTGAAATATTTTTATTTTGAATAGCATCTAAAGCATCTTTGTGTGTATTACCAAAAACTTTCCAAACGTTTTCAATTTTTATTTCACAACCGACTGTTTCTTTAGACATATGAAAATTTTAAATGAAAAACCCGGCAGTTAGACTGCCGGGTCTAAGATTTGTTTTAAAATTATAAACCTAACCAACCATCAACAGTAGATTTATTTGCATCCATCCAAGCTTTAGCAACTGCAGCTGGATCTTTTTTCTCAACTGAGATTGCATATGCCATAGATGAAACATCATCTGCTGTTAATTGAAAGTTGTTGAAAAATTCAACAATAGCTGGTGATTGTTTTTCTAAAGAAGTAGCCCATCCAATTTGAATTTGCTTTAGAGCATCTTTAGAAGCAACGTAAGATTTTTTCTTCCAATCAGGATCTGCTTTTGGTTGTACCATTTTATATTTAGCAGGATCATGTTTTGGTTCTTCTAACATTACTACATCAGCCATTCCCCAGATTGCATGAGGTTTGTAACAATAGAATGCATATCCTTCACCTTTTTTAATAGAGTCTAATACTCTTGCATTCTTAACTGCTTCTGCTGCTCTGATAGGTTCAATTCCAGCATCAAGTAATTTGTAATCTCTTACTTTGATTTCATTTACATTTGCTGAAGCCCAACCGTCTGCACCAATCCAAAACTCACCTTTACCATTTCCATCACTATCCATAGCTTTAACAACTTCTGGTCTACCTAAATCAAAGATAGAAGTAATGTTCATTTTTTTAGCGAAGTCTTGAGTTACACAGTAACCTTGGTTTCCTTCATAAGGTTTGCTACTTAACTTTAATGCTCCTTTTGGAACTAAGTCATTAGTATAAGCTTCTTGGTTTGGTAACCAGATATCAGGATGAACATCGATTTCACCTTTTCCTCTTTCAATAGCTGCATAGATTGCAGTATTGTTACCTGGAACTAATTCTGCTTCTCCACCCATTTTATCATTAACTACTGCTGCAAGTAAATTTGCTATAGCAGTTGCACCTGTCCAACCTGGATCTCCAATTTTAACTTTTTCAGCGAATGATGAAAATGCAGTTAATAAAGAAATTAATCCAGCTACAAGTGTAGACTTAATTATTCTCATTTTATCTCTCTCCTTTAATTATAATTAAAAATCAATGTTAACTAAAATTAAAGATACTAGTCAAAGATTTAATTTGTCCCTTTGGACAAAATAATACCTTGTTTTTAAAGAAAAATTATTCTGGATTTGCTGTTAAAGTTTTGATCTCTAAAATATTTTCGTTAGGGTCTTTTACAAAGAAAGTCTCTTGCTCATACTTAGTTCCTTTAAATCTCAAATAAGGCTCATCATAGTATTTAACACCTCTTTCTTTTAATCTTGCTTTTAAAGCATCAAAATCTTTCCTTGATAAATGTACGCCAAAGTGTGGGACAGAAACATTTCCCATATCTACATCATGTCTTTCATTATCTAACTTATGCTCACTTGCATGAAGGGTTAATTCATTACCCCAAAAATCAACATCAGCCCATTCTTGATCTGCATTATCAAGTCTGCAGCCTAAAGACTCGCTATAAAATTTCTTGGCTTTTTCCAAGTCTCCACATGGGATTGCTAAATGAAAACAGTTGGTATTCTTATACATATTAAGTCTTTTAATTAATTTAATAGCTATTATATAAGCATCTTCCGATTGATATCAACCGGACAAAATTATTATGAATGATTATTTGCAATCAATAATTGATAGAGATCCCGCTGCTAAATCAAAAATAAGTTTAATTTTAACTTATCCAGGTGTTAAAGCAGTATTTTTTCATAAGATTTCAAATTTTTTCTATCAAGCAAAATTTGATTTAGTTGCAAGAATCATATCTCAATTCTCAAGATTCTTAACTGGTATTGAAATTCATCCTGGAGCCAAGATTGGAAAAAATTTATTTATTGATCATGGTATGGGTGTTGTAATAGGTGAAACTTCAGAAATTGGTGATAACGTAACTATTTATCATATGGTAACTTTGGGTGGTATAGCTCCAAGTATAAATTCAAATGGACAAAGAAATACTAAGAGACATCCAACTTTAAAAAATAATGTTGTAGTTGGTTCAGGTGCCCAAGTTTTAGGTCCAGTAGTTGTTGGTGAAAACGCTAAAATTGGAGCAAATGCTGTAATTACAAAAGACGTACCAGAAAATGCTGTGATGGTTGGAATACCTGCTAAAAATGTTGGCACAGCTACAAATGAATTTAAACCTTATGGTATAGCACCAGGTGGTGATACAAGATTAGACTAATGACAAAAATCCAAAATGATTTTGTTTCTGGAATAGGAAACACTCCGCTAATAAAACTTAAAGCAGCATCTGAAATTACTGGATGTAATATTTACGGTAAGGCTGAGTTTTTAAATCCAGGAGGTTCAGTTAAGGATAGAGCAGCACTTGCTTTATTAAAGGATGCTCAGGAAAAAAAACTAATCTCTAAAGGTGGTATTGTTGTTGAAGGTACAGCTGGAAATACAGGAATTGGTTTAGGTCTTTTAGGTAATTCATTAGGATATAAAACAATTATTGTAATGAATGATAACCAAACACAAGAAAAGAAAGATACTTTAAGAAATTTAGGTGCTGAACTTAGGTTGGTTGCACCAAAACCATATAAAGATGAAAATAATTTTGTAAAAATTGCAGGAAGACTTGCAGATGAGTTAAGACCAACTAATAACAATGGAGTAGTTTGGGCTAATCAATTTGATAATACTGCTAATGCAAAAGGTCATTACGAAGGAACTGGTAGAGAAATTTGGGAACAACTAGATGGCAAAATTGATGGATTTATTTGTTCATCAGGTACTGGTGGAACTATTTCTGGAGTAAGCAATGCACTCAAAGAAAAAAATAAAGATATCAAAATTTATTTATCAGATCCAAAAGGATCAGCTCTTTATAACTATATAAAGAATGGTGAATTAAAATCTGAAGGTGGGTCTATAACAGAAGGAATAGGATCAAGCAGAGTTACAAAAAACTTTGAAAATGCAAAAATTGATGATGCTTATTCAATTGAAGATACAGAAGCTTTACCAATTTTATATGACCTAATCCGAAATGAAGGTTTAAGTTTAGGAACAAGTTGCGGAATAAATATTGCAGGTGCAATTAGACTTGGAAAAGAATTAGGACCAGGAAAAACAATTGTTACTATACTTTGTGACAAATCAGACAAATACAACTCAAAGATGTTTAATAAAGAATTTTTAAAGTCAAAAAACCTACCTTTTCCTAGTTGGCTGTAAAACACATAGCAGCATTGTAATAAAACAGATACATTATTAAAATGATATTGATTAGCCTAAGAGTTTTATGAAAACATATATTTTAATTATTTTGTCATTCTTAATTTATCCATTTTGCTTAATGGCAGAAACAAAAGACCAAAAGCAATTAGTAGATTGTACTGGAATTTATTATGCTTACAGCATGATACCACAAGGTCAATTAGAATTAGATAAAATAGTCCATTCAATAGCTGCTAAAAAGTTTCTTAATTCTCATTTGATAAAGACAGGGCTTAATGAGGATAAGTTAAATAAAGATTTATTAGCCATAGTAGATGAACTATATGGGCAACCCTATGATGGAGATAAGGTTAAAAAATGTGATGATTTTGTCTACAAAACAATTTCAAATTCAAAGGAAGAAATATTAAAAATAGTAAACTCTGGAGTATATTAAATTAAGAAAGGAATAATATGTTTGAAAAATTTAATGGAATAATTTTCTTTGCAATCTTTATAATTCATTTTATAGGGTTTGCTTACTATGGATTTAGATGTGTCTTCCAAACTAAATCATTTTTAGCTCAATATGGAATGGATGATACTGGTGCTATAATGACCAGGTTTTTTGGTTCTATATTTTTAGGATCAACTGCTATGGCAATTTACGTTGGTTTTATTAGACCAAATGGTTTAGATGATACCTGGGCTTTTTTTAATGTAATATTCTTACAAAACCTTTCTGCATTCATTGTTGGTTTTTATACAAACAAAATTAATAAATTAGGACATACCGATAAGACCTCTGATGAAGGAATTTATGCTCCATTAATTTTAACAATTCTAAGTGCACTAATGTGCTACGGATTTGCAGATAAAATTTATATAAACTATTAAAAAAGTTATATATCGATACTAAAATTAATTTAGCAAGTGAAAGAAATAGCTAAGAAAATTAAACCTAGAATTAAAGCTAGGATAAGGAAAAATAGGCAGATCATTAATAAAAAAGTTACAAACTTTTTTGATTGGGTTAAAGGAGCTGAGTTAATTGAATTAAATGAGTGTGATACGTCTGAAGATCCTATAAGACCTGAATTGGACAATAATTTTAGATCAAGTTGTGGACGTAAAATATTTGGCGTTAAATATAAAGGTGAAATACATGCTGTAATGTGTTTTGCATATACAAATGAAATCCCAAAATCAGTGGAGGAATTAGATAAGCTAAGTCATGATGCTTTTTTACAAAGTGCGATGAGAGATCAAAAAGTTGGTCAAATAGCTATTGCTTATACCGTTTGGTCTAAAAAAAAAGGTGGTGGAAAATTAATTGTAAAAGAAGTATTTAAAAAAATAAAAAAATCAAACCATCTAAATCGATTAGTTACACTCTCACCTCTTACAGAAATGGCAACAAAATTTCATTCAAGAAATGGTGCTAAACTTTTGCAAATTAATGAAACTACTCAAAATTTTGAGTACTTAATTATCAAATAATAACAATATTTTTTATTCGATTAATTCATTAAAATTCATTATTATTTAATATGAAGCCTTTATTAGGATATCTATTTTTAGCAAATGGAATTATTTTCGGTATAGCTTCTAATAGCTTTGCTAAAATTTCAGAAGGTTTTACAAAATTAACTCCTTCAATATTATGTATTCTTTTTATGTGCATTACCATGTTTTCTATAGCGAAAGCAATGTCTGCTCTACCAGTTGGTTTTGCTTATGCAACGTATAGTGGTTTGACAGTAACAGGTGTTGTTTTGTTTGCAGTTCTGAAATTTAATCAAATTCCTAATCTATATGGTGTAATTGGCATCATTCTAATCATCATTGGTGTTGTGATGGTAAATTATCTAGGAAAACTTAATTAATTATAAATCCGTTCTATAAGAAGATTTTCTTTTTAAGAAGGCACTCAAAATTCCATCAGATTTTGATTTTGTATAAATATAGCCATTCTTATTTCCAGTTAATAAATAATAATACTGTTTAATAAAAAATCTTAAAAATTTAGATAAATGAACAAATACAGATTTTATATAACTATAGTTTTTTTTATGATAATAAAAGCTAGACCAATAAAAATGCCAGTTTCTTAACCTCCAGTGATTTTTAGTTTTTTTATCTTCCAAATTACTTGATGTGCCATGAAAATGATGGGTAATCATATTATTATTTATTAAATAAAATTTTTTTCCAGCTTTCTTAAGTCTTTTGCATAGATCTAAACCTTCAAAATATAAAAAAAAACTTTCATCAAAAAAATCTATGTTTTTTAGATCTAAAACATTGCAATACATGCACCATTCAGGGACCCAAGGAATCTCACTTATTTCATTGTCAGTATTAATTTTTGCTTTAAAATTTTTGTCAAGTCTATCTAAACTAGTTAGAAGTAAATCATCAAAACCATTTGAATTTGGACTTAAAATTGAAAAATTTTCAAGTTTTTGAGCATAATACTCAAGTGAAACTATATTTTCTAAATTTATAGAAACGTCTGGACCTAAAAGCAAAACATATGGGGTTAAAGTTTTTTTTATACCAATATTATTACC
The DNA here is from genome assembly GCF_052049975.1 of Candidatus Pelagibacter sp. Lineage (GTDB taxonomy): Bacteria > Pseudomonadota > Alphaproteobacteria > Pelagibacterales > Pelagibacteraceae > Pelagibacter. The sequence continues at coordinate 413,113 of NZ_JBNGYZ010000002.1, forward strand.
AGCGCCGAAACCAACATTCTCGTTAGGTATAATAATTTCAATATCAGGGTATCTATCATTAACTTTTTTTTTAAAGTTATAATCTAAATTATTTTCTATAATTATAATTTTATATTTGTCATATATTCTATCAATTACTTCATAAGATATATTTCCATTAATAGTTACAATTACAATTGTGGTAAGCTTAGAAAGCTCTTTGTTCATGAAACTGGTTTTAATAATTTTAAAAAATAATTGTGTATTTTTTTGTTTGCTGAACAAAGTATGTGGCCAGCTTTAGATGGATCTTCATTTTTCCATGTTGTCACTATACCGCCAGCAGCTTTTATTATTGGAATTAATGGATGAATGTCCCATATCTTGTTTGAACATTGTGCTACAACATCGAGTTTGCCTTCAGCAAAATGAGAATAACTCAAAGCATCAGCACAAGGAAATTGCATTAATTTCAATATTTTTGGAATTTTTTTTAGTTTATTGGGTGACAAATAATTATGAAAAGCAGCAGACACTTTTGCATTACTAACATTTGCTAGTGAGTTAATTCTAATCTTTCTTTTTTTTGTACTCTCAACAACATATGCAGCTTTATCTGTTTCATTAAAATAATATTTTTTTAATACTGGAAAATTTGCAAGCCCTACAATTGGCTTTCCTTTATAATTTAAAGATATCAAATTACTCCAAGTTGGGTTTCCAATAACATAGGATCTTGTTCCATCGATAGGATCTATGACCCATGAGTAGTCACTCTTTGTTTTTTTAAAACCAAATTCTTCACCGATTATTTGGTGATTAGGAAATTTTTTATTTATTTTAGATCTAATAAACTTTTCAAATGCTTTATCAGATGTAGTTACTGGGTCATAACCCTTACCTTTAAGTTTGTTAGAAACTTTAAAAGTTTTGTTTAGTTTAGAGTAATAATACTTTGTTAAATCCTTAGCCAAAGAATTTAAAAATGAAGAATATAATCTATAGTTAATTTTTTCCATATAAAGCGTTACTGATTATTACAATCTAAATTATAATGATTAAAGTTAAAATTTAAATTTTAGGATATTTTGAGAACTTTGGTAAATTATTGTTTAATTTATAATAATCTGATTTTCCTTTAGTAAATATATCGATAGAAGTTTTCAGTTTTGTAGGTTTATTAAAAATACCAGCAGAAATACAAATTTGTTTAGTTCCTAAAACTTTAAAAAAAATACTGGCTCCACAATTACTACAGAATCCTCTTTTTGCTCTTTTAGAAGATTTAAACCATCTAAGAGACTTTTTAGCTAAAAATTTTAGATCATTTTCTTCAACTTTTGTATAAGCAGCATAATTACCATGTGTTTTTATACATTGAACACAATGACAATTTTGGACATCTCTATGATATCCTTTTGTCTTAAAGCTTACATTTCCACATAAACATTTTGCTTTAAGCGATAATTTTTTCATTAAAAATTATTTTTTAAAACAATTATTTATAAGTATAGCCATCAATATCCAAACAATAAAAGCTTCACCGTGTGTAAAATTATAATCAGCGCCCGCAAAGCCAGCAATTATATTTAAAGCATAAATTATTATTGTTGAAGCAACTAAACTTACAACTAAGTTTATTAATCCATTTATATATTTAATCATGAGTTTATTTTGATTAAAAAAAAATTAATTGAAACAAAAAAATTTAAAATTGATACACTTGAAAGGAGAGTTAATTTTGATATCGAGATACTACTAAATCAATTGGTTGTATTCAATTAATATATTTGCCTCAAATATAAATAAATAAATTGATAGTATTTAATAGTTTTTATAAGCTTAATTTATAGGAGGTAGAGAATGCAAAACAAAACACCACCTGACACTTAGCTGATCCAAAGCTCAATTAATCAAACTAAAAAACTTAAAATCCAATCGGATTTAAAAGCCACAGAGGCAACATAAGAGGAGCCCTTTGGTAAGTTAGCTAAAGGGCGAACCTCTAAAAGTTAATTTAAAGTTTTATTAATTTCTAAAGGTAAAGGCGCTTCAGGATATTTAATCTTGCAAAGTTCTTCGTATTTTTTACAAAAATTTATTATTGTTTCATAAACTTCGTCAGATTGATTTATAGAATTTGATAAATCTAATTTTTTAATCATCTCATCTCTTTTATTTTCTAGCTCTTTAACTTGTGCTCCTGATAAATATTCACCTGTCTCAATTTCCCAAAAGGTATCATTTAACTCATCCTCTTTTAAAGTATTCAATTTATTTTGTAATTCTTTGATAACCTCATCATCTGTTTTGGTATTTCTCATTGGAGAATTTAATAACTTTCCTAAACATTTATCTTTTAAACCATCTATAAAATGATCATAAGGTCGTCCTTCAGATAAATCTCTAAAATGATTTGAGCTGAAATACTTATTAATAGCAGATTTTGTTGTTCCTTTTTCTTTTCCTTTAATAACAGCAATTTGAACATAAACTTCTTGGCAAATATATTCTTCTAAATGTTCAAGAACTGGTTGTGGAATCATGATTTTATGATTTTATGATTTTAATCGGTCGTTATTACTATCAAAAGCAGGCTCATCTATTACTACAGCTTTGATTTTTTCACCTTGGATATCAATTAAAAATTCTTTTCCAAGTTCAGCTAATTTTGTTTCGACGTAACCAAAAGCTAAACTCTTATTTACTCTGTAACCGAAGCCTCCAGATGTTGTCAATCCAACAATCTTTTCATTAAAATATATTGGTTCATTTCCATGTGCATCAGCATTTTTTGCAAAAACTTCCATATAAATTAATTTAATCTTTCCACCTTCAGAGTTTAGTTTTTTCACAACTTCTGATCCAATAAATGTATCTTTTTTTTCTAAGTTAAAAAATCTATTTAAGCCAGCCTCAACAACGCTTATTTCTGGTGTCAATTCAGTTCCCCACCCTCTGTAACCTTTTTCCATTCTTAACGAATTCATTGCATGTGCTCCAAAATCTATAATTTTAAATTCTGCACCAGCTTCACATAAAAGATCGTATAATTTTGCCATATCATTCATAGAATGATGAAGCTCCCATCCAAGTTCACCCATATAATTTACTCTTAATGCAACAACTGAAATGTCTTTTATTTTTATCTCTTTAGATTTTAACCATGGGAAATTTTCGTTACTTAAATCAGTATCGGTAATTTTTTGAAGTACCTTTCTAGAATTTGGTCCAATTATTCCTATTGCACCTTTATCTAAAGTCACATTTTTAATCTCTACTTTTTCATCTTTTAATTTGTTGTGATTTAACCAATCTAAATCTCTAATTTCAGATACAGCTGCTGACAATGCATAATAGTGATTGTCTTTTAGTTTAGTGATAGTTAACTCACTTTGAATTCTACCAATGTCATTCAATATATGAGTTAAAACAATACTCCCATCTTTTTTGGGAATTCGATTAACACACAGTCTATCTAAAAATTTATAACTATCTTCACCTGTTATTTCGTATTTTGAAAAAGTTGAAAGATCTATTAGTCCAACATTATTATGAACCTCCTCACATTCTTTTTTGATAAAAGGTTCGATATTGTTTCTTTTATAACTAAGCTCTTCTTTAATTTTATCTTTATTAAACCAAGCTGGCTTTTCCCATCCATATAAATCAAAATACTCTGCACCTTTATCTTTGAGTTTTTGATAAATAGATGTTGTTTTCATTGGTCTTCCAATTTCAACAACATCATGCGGCAAAGGTGTTACATACATTCTTCTGTATTGTTCTTTAGATTTTTCAACTGAATATTCTTTATTTACCCAGCTCATGTATCTACGTGGTTCAAATTCCATCATATTAATTTCACTATCTCCATGCACAATCCATTGAGCCATATATTTTCCAGCTCCTCCTCCATGTGCAATTCCAATACTTGCTGCACAAAACATCCAAAAGTTTTTAAGACCTGGTGCTGGACCTGCTAAAAAATTATCATCAGGTGTGTGAGTTATTGGACCACAAATTATTTTTTTAATTCCAACATCTTTAAATTGAGGAATTCGATCCATTCCTCTTTCTAAATGATCAGCAATTCGATCTAAATCTGGCTCTAATAGTTCCATATCAAACTTCCAATCCATTCCATCAAGTGCCCATGCAGCTACATCTTTTTCATAAGGTCCAATTAATAATCCTTTTCCTTCTTGCCTTAAGTAAGATGAAGAGTCTGGGTCTCTAACCACTGGTAATTCATAATCAAGTTTTTCTATCTCAGGATGAGAGTCTGTTACTAAATATTGATGCACCATATTGATACTTGGAACATTTTTTAAACCAACCATTTGAGCAACTTCAGGACAAAAACTTCCTGCAGCATTCACAACATGTTCACAAACTATATCACCCTTTTCAGTAATAACTTTCCATTCTCCAGAAGGCAACTGTTCAATATCAGTTACTCTATTTTTCCTATAAATTTTTGCTCCACCATTTCTTGCGCCTTTTGCTAATGCATTTGTTGTGCTCGTTGGATCTGTGTAACCATCCTCTGGTGTTAGGAATGCTCCTTTTATTCCATCTAGTTTTATAAATGGATGATATTTATGTATTTCTTCAGTAGAAATTATTGAACAAGGTGAACCTACCACATCCAAGAGTCCTTTTGTATAATCAAACCATTCAAGATCTTCTTTAGTGTAAGCAAGTCTTAAACTTCCTGTCTCATGAAAACCAGTTGGTTGTTCAGTTTCTTTTTCTAGAGATTTATAAAGGTTAGTTGAGTGTAAATGTATTTTTGCAAGATTTAAACTTGTCAACATGTGAGGACATTGTCCTGCAGCATGCCAAGTAGAACCAGATGTAAGCTCACTTTTTTCAATTAGTACAACATCACTCCATCCTTCTTTTGTCAGATGATAAAGAAGGCTCACACCCATAATTCCACCACCAACAATAACTAATTTTGCGTGAGATTGTATTTTATCCATTTAACTTAGTACGCTATTACACAGCGGAACTAAAATAAAAATAAATATCAATGCTATCACAATTGGTCGCATCTCAATCAGTAATTTTTTTCTCAAATCATCTCTCACTATAAAATAATTCTATTTCAATAACTTAACTATATAATTTTTATTTAAAATAATTTTTTAATGTGAGGCTCTAAACTTCGTATGACAAGATTTACAATTGGCCCACATAAGTTTGCCGATTGAACCTCTGATGTCATCAGTGGTTTCAATGATAGATGCTAATTCAATCATATCGTTTGAAGATTTAGTCATCAGAGCGTTAAACTCATCTTTGTTTTCCCATATGGCAGGAAGTGACTCTGTTTTAAAACCTTCTTTTGTATTCTCTGGAAAATATTCTAATAAACTTTTATAATTTTCACTCATCTCTTTCATTAATTCTTTGGCCTCATCAAAATCACCATTAGATACAAGAGATTGTACTCTTTTTGCTGTGTTATAATTTTTACTAAAAATTGCTTTTCTTCCTTTAATGATTTCCTCAACAGATAAATCAGAATATGCTGGAACAGTTAAAGTTATTAAAAAACTAAACAACAAAATATTTTTAAAAAGTAATTTAATATGTTTTAATTTCATATGAAGATATTTAATACTATATCGGAATACGGTGTTATTTCAAAATCATTTCATTGGATAACAGCAATTTTATTATTTTTACAAATTCCTGCTGGCTTTTATTTGGTTGGTTTAGATTTTGGAGAAGATAGAATTACTGTAGAAAATTATCATGTTATTGGTGGAATTTTAATATTTTATATTACAATTTTAAGATTAATTTATAAAATTTTTAATCCAACTCCTTCATTAAATAGCAGTATTTTTCCAGGTCAAAAATTAATTGCAAAGTTAAATCACATTTTTTTATATTTAACAATTTTCACAATCACAATTTCAGGTGCATTAAAAAAACTTTTGGGAGGTGAAAAATTAAATATTTTTATAAGTAAAATTAAAATTAAAAGTAACTTTGAACTTGCTGAAATATTTTATGAAATTCACATATATGCAAACTATACATTGATAGCTTTAATTTCTCTACACATCTTAGCTGTAATTATTCATAAAATCATTTTTCAAGAAAACATCTTAAGAAAAATTACTTAACCTGATTAATTATCAAGCAATTTAATGAATCTATAAATCTTATTATCTTAGGATATCTAATATTAATTTCTTTTACTCCTTTATTTAATTCTTTTTTATTAAAATCAAGGAGTACAGAAATATATTTTTGTTTAATCATATTTAAATATGAACTCCTTTTCATTTTTACATGAAAATCAAAAATCTTAAATTTAGTATCTTTATTATTTTTTAAAATTTTTTTTCTTATTTCAGAGTCTTTTTTTAAAGAGTGATTAAGTTTTTTCTTCATTTTTGAAAAGGTTGGAATTTGGGTTCGTTTTTCATTAATAGAAAAAATCATTAGTTTTCCATTATTATTCAATGCATTTTTGCAATATTTTATTAATCTTGGAATGTCTTTTAATGGAAAGAAATGAATAGTTTGTTTTATAACAATTAAATCAAATTTTATTTGGTTACTTCTCAAAAATTTAAAAGCATCAATTTTTTTAAATATAATGTTTCGATCTTTGTCTTTATGATTAACAGGATCAATTCCAATTGGTTTATTTCTTAATTTTGCTTTAGTTTTTATTTTTCCTAAAATCTTACCTCTGCCACAACCTATATCTAAAATATTTGAATCTTTATTAAGTTTTTTATTTTTTATTAAAAATTTAACAAAACTATCAATGTATTCTTTTGAAGAAAGCCATGTTTTATTATCCCAATTTTTAAGCTGAGGCATAATTTAATTTAAATTAATTTTATTTTAATTTAAATAAAGTATTACTAACTAATGTTAAAAAAACTTCATATTTTTTTAGGTGCAACAGTTGCTGATGCAGCTGCTAGACCGTTGCATTGGGTATACGATGAAAAAAAATTAAAATCTTATTTAAAAAATAAAAAAGAGATAGCGTTCTTAAAAACCAACAAGTGTCCTTTTTATTCAATAAATACTGGGGAAGTATCTGGATATAATGATGTTGGGCAAGTAATGTTCAAAACTCTTAAAGGCAATAAAGATAAGAAAACATTAATTGATGATTTTAAAAAAAATATAATTAGAAACTTTGGTCCAGGCTCAAATTATTGGAAAAATTTAAAATTTAGAAAAAAATATAAAAAAATTAAGTGGACAAAACCAGTTAAAGGTCCTTGGATCCATCAAAATATAATGGAAACAATTCAAAATATTAAATCAAAAAAGAGAATAACTGGTGGTAAAAAAGTGAACGAGTCAGATGGTTATTGTGCAACATTACCTTATTATCTTCAAAATCAATCTCTCAGTAAAAGCAAATCAATTATTAAAACTGTTGCGAATAAGAAGTTAAGCGAACAATTTGCTTTAGCAAAATTAGAAATAATCAACTTTGCTGATCAAAAATACAAAGATCCAGTAAATTCATTTTTAAAAAAATATAAAAACAATACCTATTTTAAGGATGTGATAGAAAATATTAAAAAAGTTAAGAAAGATAAAAATAAACCACATACTATTGTTGTAAAAAAATTTGGTAAAGCTTGTAGTTATCCTGGTACATTTAATGGATCAATTCATGCTATCATTACTTCTACTAATTTTAAAAGTGCAATTAATAAAACTATAAAAGCTGGTGGATGTAATTGTTCTAGAGCAAACTTTGTTGGAGCTTATTTTGCAGCTTTAAAAGGAATTAAAGGTATTCCTAAAGAATGGATTTCAAAAACTAAACCTGCAAAAGAAATTTTGAAACACATTTCTTAATGCAAGAACCATCAATTAGTTACATTTTAAAACTCTCTATTCCAATTTTTTTTGCAAATTTAGCAATTCCTATGGTTGGAATCATTGATACTGCATTAATGGGAAACTTAGGAAATTTATCATATCTATCAGCTACATCAGTTGCAGCTAATTTATTTTCAATGATATTTTGGAGTTTTGGTTTTTTAAGAATGGGTACTGTGGGAATGGTGTCTCAAGCAAATGGTAAAGAAGATTTTGATGAGATCACTAATATTGTTTCAAGAAATTTATTATTTGTTTTAATAATTTCTATCTTTTTAATAATTATTCAAAATTATATTCTTTATATAAGTCTCAGAGTATTTGAATTATCTGATGTAACTCAAGAGCTTTATAAAGAATATTTTAATATAAGAATTTATTCAGCACCAGGAGAGTTAACACTTTATATAATAACAGGTTTATTTGTTGGACTACAAAAAACTAAAATCTCAAGTATCGCTGTTGGTTTTTTTTCAATTCTAAATATTTTTTTGAGTATAATTTTAGTTACAAAATACGAACTAAATATCAAAGGTGTTGCTTACGGAACATTGTTTTCAGCTTTAATCACATCTACAATTTTTTTAATTTACACTTTTATTTACTTAGGAAAAATTACAAGACTAGCCCTTAATTTTGATGAAATATTTAATATTTCAAAATTAAAGAATATTTTTAATATCAATTTTAATATCTTCATAAGAACAATCCTTCTTACTTTTTCTTTTTTGTGGTTTACATTTTTAGGCACAAATATTGGGGAAGAATATGTTGCTTCCAATACAATTTTGATTAATCTAGTTTTTTTATCAGCATTTATTCTAGATGCTTACGCTTTTTCAACCGAAGGGATGGTGGGTTATTCTCTTGGGAAAAATAATTTATCTTTATTTAAAAAAATTTTAAAAAACTCATTTATTTTAAGTTCTATTACTGGATTTGTAATTTCAATTATCTATTTTCTATTTAACGATTTTGCAATTAACTTGATGTCTGACATTGATGAAGTAAAAAAATTAAGTTCATCATTTGTAGTTTGGTTAATCATTTTACCCTTTATTGCATCTTTCTGTTACCAATTTGACGGTATTTTTATCGGCGCATCTCAAACTCAAGAATTGAGAAATGCTATGATGTTTTCTGTATTTTTTTATTTGGTGATTTCAATTGTATTAACAAAATATTATTCCAATACGGGGGTTTGGATTTCACTTTGCTTGTTTATGATTTTAAGAGCTTTGTCTTTATTTTATTATTTAAAAAATATAATTAGAAGATTTAATTAATGACAAGCTATTCCATACTTTTTTAATCTCCAATAATTATATGGCCATGGAGTTAAAAACCCAACAATCAACATTATTGGAACAACCCACCAAGTTAACATAGCGCCGCCTGTTAAAATGTAGTCAGTCAAATTCATTGCTACTTCCATACTAATCATAGAAATTAAACTCATACCCGCTGCTGTTTTAAGTGCATTAGATAGACTAAAGTTTTGCAGCATTAAAATTATTGTCTCTAATATTATACTTGTAATTAATCCATTTATTATTGCTAAAACCATTATCCCTAAAACTGGAAAAGGAATTTGTGAAAGTTGAAAAAATAATATTGTTCCAAAATCACCTACTGCGCATCCTAGTACACACCAAGCAGTATTCTTAGCGCTTGTTTTCCAAGTGTGTTTACAATTCCAATCAATATTAGACGTGTTCATAACTTTTATATAATTGCTTTTAAGAAAATTCACATATGATAAATTAACATTATGATTTTTAGGCAGATGTTTGATTTAAAATCAAGCACATATACTTATTTGATAGCTTCTGGAAAAGGAAGGGAAGCAATTATTATTGATCCTGTTTTAGAAAATGTTCAACAATATTTAAGTATTTTAACAAATCTTGATTTAAAATTAGTAAAAGTGATCGATACACATATTCATGCAGATCATATTTCCGGTATAGCTGAACTTCGAGACAAAACAAACTGTGTAACTATTATGGGAGATCAAACTCCAGCAGATGTAGTTGCAATGAGAGTGAGTGATGAAGATAAAATACCTTGTGATGGTTTTAATCTTCAAGCTATCTACACCCCTGGTCATACTTCCGAGAGTTTTAGTTATCTTATGAAAGATAGAGTTTTTACTGGGGATACTTTATTAATTAAAGGTACAGGTAGAACTGATTTTCAAAATGGAAATCCAAAAGATTCATACAATTCTATATTTAATAAATTACTAAAACTTCCTGAAGACACATTGGTATATCCTGCGCATGATTATAAAGGAGAAACTGTTAGCACTATTGGAGAAGAGAAGAATTTTAATCCAAGATTACAGGTGAAATCAATAGATGAGTATGTGGAAATAATGAATAACCTTAATCTTCCAGATCCACAAATGATGGATATAGCCGTTCCTAGTAATTTGAAATTAGGAATAGATTTTAATAAGCAAAAAGTAAACAATGGAATTGAGCCTGAAAAATTCAATCAAATAAAAGAAGATGAAAAATCTTTATTAATTGATTTAAGAGAAAAATGTGAAATTGATAAAGATGGAATAATTAAAGATAGCAAAATTATTCCAATGAATAAAATTAATGAATACTTAGAAGAAAATAAAAAAGATTTGATAAATAAAAAAATACTTTTTTATTGTGCTCATGGTCATAGATCAACTCTGGCAGTTCAGATTTCAAAATCTTATAATCTTTCTAATTGTTATCATTTAATTGGTGGATTAAAAAATTGGAAAGACAAAGGTTTGGGTCTTTAAAAGTAAATAACTAAAATGACTACATATATTTCATTCATATTTACAGTAATACTATTCATGATTGTTCCTGGTCCATCAGTATCTGTCATTGTTGCTAATACGTTGAGGTATAATTTAAGTGCTGGAGTTAAAACTGTTATTGGAACTGTAAGTGGTGCAGCATCAATGTTTGTCATTTATGCATTTGGATTTGATTTATTAAGTAAAAATTTTCAAACATTTCTAAATATTATTCAATGGATTGGGATACTTTTCCTATTTTATATGGGTTTTGTAATGATAAGAGACTCAAAAAACTTAAATATTAAATTAGAAATTAAAGATAATAAAAATTTTTATTTACATGGATATTTAGTACTTTGGTCAAATCCAAAAATGTTAGTAATGATGGCAAGTATCATTCCGGTCTTTTTAGACTTAAATCAAGATACTTTTAATCAAGTAATAATATTAGGAATAATTTTTTGTACTTTAGGTTTAATTTCTGACTTAATATATGCTTATTTAGTGAACTATATTAAAGAAAATTTTTTCAAAAAAGATTTGTCTTTGATTGGTAAGTTTTCAGGAACGTGTTTAATCTTAGGATCTTTTTGGCTTTTAAGTCTTAGATTATAAAGCAGATTGAATAATTGAATAGATCTTATCTTTCTCAGTTTGGCCGATAGATCTATGAATCTCTTCGTTATTTTTAAAAATCAAAAGTGTTGTTTGATATTGTACATCAAACATTTGAGCAATTTCTTTATTTGTTACTTCAAATTTAAAATATTCAATATTATCAAAATCATTTTTAGCTTTATCTAAAACCTTCATTTGACTTGCGCAAGATGTACAATAGTTTATCCAAGAACTAACTATTACGACCTTGCCATCAGCTTGAGCTTTATCAAATAATTCTTTTTTAAAAGTTGTTTCTTTTGATATTGAGCTGCTATTAAAAACAAAAAAACAAAAAGTTATTAGAAAAATTTTTTTCATGAACCTTTTATAAAGTTTAGTTTGTTTTTTTCAAGAATTTTATAAATAAGTCAGAAATTTTTTCTGGCTGAATTATATTCTCCTGCTTAAAAAAGTTAGTTATTAATTTTTATTGTTTGATTTTTAGGTATCTTTTTAATTTCAGTTCTATTTCCGTTAATAAGATCAATCACAATGTGTTCAATTTTTTCATTTTCATCCAAACCTATAATCCAAGAATTGGTTTGATCCGACATAAAACCTTGCCCATTTGTTATTTGGAAATAAAAATTTCTATCTTTATCTGATTTAGCGCTAACTTTTGCCCCTACAAATTTTGCCGTTTCAGGGAAAATTATTTTTACAAAATCTGGTTTTGTAACAGGACCTTTGTTAATGAAAGCTCTTGTTTCTGACAATACATTGACATAGACCATATCGTAATAACCATCATTATTAAAATCTGAAATTAGTGGAATTAAACCAAAATTGAAATTTTCAACATTGGCAATCGATGTGACTGAAGAAAACTTATTGTCATGGTTTAATAATAATCTTCCTGGAGCCTTGCTCCATTTATGCACAAACCAACCTCTATAGTTTTCCATGACTATCAAGTCATTTGTTGAATCTCTGTTTATGTCACCACAAGCTGCTCCCCAGGCAAATTCTAAAGAATTTAAACCTTTTTCCTTTGAAGTATTAATGAATTTTTTTGTTTCCTTGTTGTACTCAGACAGCAACCATTCAACATCAACTTTTTGGTTATCTAACAAATCTCCCCTAACAAATCTTTTTGGAATAGTGTTTCCTGCGTTAGACATGAAAATATCTTGAAAACCATCAGAATTAAAATCGCAAATAGCAAGGCCCATCCAGAAGCCGTAATCAGACAAATGAGGTAGTTCAGTAAATTTATTCTTATTATCATTTCTAAAAACAGTAGGACGTCCAGTATTCAAAGCTGCTACAATGTCTAAATCGCCATCATTATCATAATCAACAAATGATGACAAAAAAGTATTTTGATTTACCGCTGTTCCACTTTCATTGGTTATATCTATGTATGTAAGTTTATTTTCATCAAAGTTGGAAACAAAAAGTTTATTTGGTTTTCCATGACCTACGTCGTTAAATGTTGCTTTTTTAAATTTTGATGAATTTATGAAAGTTGAAAAATAAAAATCATAGTGATTGTCATTATTCAAATCAGCAGCTGTAACTGCAATTGCTGTAACATCTTTTCCTAAATCAAAATTGAGTCTTTTTTCTTCAAATCTAAAGTTTCCTTTATTCAAATAAAGGTAAACACCATCATTTCTACAAATTATAATATCTGATTTTCCATCATTATTATAATCAATGCTCAAAACTCCATAACTTACTTCGGAACTCAAAAAATCTTGATTATTAACAACGATAAACTCATTATCTTTGAATTGAAAAAGAATATCTTGTCCTTGCCCACCAGCTATAAAAACTTCTTCTATACCATCATTGTTTGCATCAATTAATGCTGCACCTAAAAATTCGAAACCATTGCCCTCTTCAAATTCATGAACAAAAGGAAAGTCTATTTCTTTAAATTTGGGTATTGAAGTATTCAAATTTTTAGGATCAACATCTTTTACTTCATCTTGTTGATATATAAATGAGCAAGAAGATAACGATATGCTCAAAATTAATATAAATAGATATTTCATGTTAAACAAATATAATTATCCAGTAAGCTGCTAAACCTGAAATTATTGTCGCAATAATATTTTTGCTTAAAATTCCTATAGTAACAGCAACTATTGATGCATATATCTTAGGGTTATTTTCTAAATCAAAACTCCCAGTTTCATTTAAAAAAATTGCTGGAAATATAATTGCAGGAAATATGGCTGAAGGTACATATGCTAAAATTTGTCTAACTATAGGATTCATTTTGCTCGCATCAAAATAATTTAAAGATAAAAATTTTGATAAAAAATTTAAAATTCCTGCAGCAATCATTCCCGCCCAAATCATGAATTATTTCCTTTTTTAAATTTTATAATTAAGAAACCTACAAATAATGCAGTAAGACTAGACAAAATAATGTAAGATTTTAAAGGTGCATTAAATAATAAGAGAGACAAAATTCCTGAGACTAAAATAACAATAAGATGATCAATTTTTCTGAAATAATTTACCAGTAATGCAATGAATGTAAGTGGTATTGTATAGGCTAAACCAAGTTCGTCAGGAACAATTGAACCTAAAAAAATCCCTAATAAAGTTGAAATCTGCCAAATAGACCAAAGTGTAAAACCAGATCCTAGAAGATAATAATGTTTTAAACGATTATTTTCATTTGCTCTAAAATAAGTATTTGATACAGCAAACGCCTGGTCAGTTAACAAGTAAGACAAGATAATCTTCCATCCCATTGGAAGTTTATTTAAATACTCGCTTAAAGTTGCGCCGTATAAAAAATGTCTAGAATTAACAACAAATGCAGATGAAACTGCAATAATTTGAGAGGCCCCACCAGACAGTAATTGCAAAAAAACTATTTGAGACGCTCCTCCAAAGATAATAAATGAAGTTGCAAAAGTTTCTAAAACACTAAAGCCCAATTCCATTCCGATTGCACCAAGAATTATTCCAAAAGGAACAACAGGAATTAGTAAAGGTAAAATATTAACAGATCCCTTTAATGTAATTTTTAATTTTTCATTCATTTGTGAGACGTTTACTAAAAGCAAACTATATGATCAATATGAATCGGTCTTTTAATACCAAATTTTTCATCAACTTCGTGTTGATGAATGTGGTGTGAATGAACAAAAACAGGTATTAACATTTCACTTGGTGTTTTGAGGGTATAAATAAAGTTTGTACCTCTAAATTTTCTATCAACTACTTCTAATTTTAAATTACTTTTATCATCATGTTCTAGATCTTCTGGTTGTAGAAGTAATTTTACTTCTGATCCTTTTGGATAATGCTTGATAAAATTTCCTTCTATAGTCCCAAGATCTTTATTTTCTAATGAGTTTTCACCTGTAACTTTAGCAGGAATTAATATTCCTCTATTTAAAAAATTAACTACTTCTACTGAATTTGGAAAATGATAAACATTGTAAGGATCATCATATTGTTTTAGTTGACCATTTAAAATAATCCCACATTTGCTTCCTAAGTAAAATGCCTCATAAGAGTCGTGTGTAACAATTATAGTTGTTATTTTATACTCACTCAGAATTTGCTTTAACTTTACCTGAATTTCCTCTTTAAAACTTTGGTCTACATTTGAAAGAGGCTCATCTAATAATAATAGATCTGGCATTGACAATAATGATCTTGCTAAAGATGCTCTTTGAGCTTCTCCTGAACTTATTTGGTGAGGATACTTATTTACAATATGATCAAGATGTAAAAAATTTACTACATCATCAATTTTTAATTTTTTTTTTCGTTTATTTCTTTCAGCACCAAAAGAAATATTTTCTAAAACTGTATAATGTGGAAACAATGAGTTATCTTGGAAAGCTAAAGATATATTTCTTTTTTCAGGTTCAACGTGTTTTTCTTTTGATGACAACAATTTGTCATTTAAAACTATTTTACCTGAATTGATTTTTTCTAATCCTGCAATTGTTCTAAGAATTGTAGTTTTACCAATACCAGATGGCCCAAGTAAACAAACAATATCTCCTTCATTTTCAATATTAAATGAAACATTGTTAACTTTATTTTTATTGCTAGCTGCAAAAGTTACGTTTTCAATTTCTAAAAAACTTTTTTTCATTAATCTCTTAATATGTATTTAGATGTAGTTAAAATAAAAATACTTGCAATAACAATAAGTATCAATGAAGGAGCGGCGGCGGCCTCTAATAAATCTTGAGATGCAAATGTATATGCCTTAGTTGCAAATGTTTCAAAATTAAATGGTCTCATTATTAATGTAATTGGTAACTCTTTTATAATCTCAATAGATAACAAAATCCCTATTAATAAAATTGAATTTTTTAAATAAGGTAAATGAATATTTGTAAAAGTTTTAAACTTTGAATAACCTAATAAATAAGCACTTTCATCAATAGAATAATTTATTTTTAAATATCCAGATTTGATTCCATTGTTAGCCAAAGAGTAAAATCTGATAAAATAAACTAAAACTAATCCAAAGATTGATCCTATAAAAATTGATTTAAGATTTAACAAATTTGACATTGTAAAATCTACAAAAGATATGAAACTTATGAAAGCTACAGCTAAGATTACTCCTGGAATTGCGTATCCAGAAATAGAAAAAGTAGTTAACGCCTCTAAAAATTTACTTCTTGATATCCGATTTCCATAATTAGAAAGAAAGGCAAACAGAATTAACACTAAACACGACAGAATTACTAAAGTAATGGTATTAAATATTAATTCTAAGATATTTAAATCATTTAAATGTTTTGGAAAAATTATTGTCCAGTAAAGCATTTGTGATACTGGAAAAACAAAACTTATAAAAAATATACTTCCACAGATTAAACTAGCTATTTTAGATTTATAACCTTGAAGTTTAATCTTTGATTTAGTTTTAAAACCACCTTTAGCTGATGAATGATACTGGGCTTTTTTTCTTGAAAAATTTTCAATTAAAAACAAAGCTAAAATAAAGATGAGCAAGAAAAATGATATTCTATTAGCTAAAACTAAATCATCAAATGCAATCCAAGCATTATAAATTCCTGTTGTCAAAGTAGATATTCCAAAAAATGACACTGAACCAAAATCAGATAATGTTTCCATTGCAACTAAGGAAAGTCCTGCAATTATAGCTGGTCTTGCTGAAGGTAATATTATTCTAAAAAAAGATTTTGATTTGGAAAATCCTAAATTTTTTCCAAGATCAATTAAATTTT
The DNA here is from genome assembly GCF_052049975.1 of Candidatus Pelagibacter sp. GTDB lineage: Bacteria > Pseudomonadota > Alphaproteobacteria > Pelagibacterales > Pelagibacteraceae > Pelagibacter. Next base: position 429,607 of record NZ_JBNGYZ010000002.1, read on the forward strand.
GAGATTGATAATTAAATGAAGCTCTTGTTAAGACATATACGTATCCAAATATTGAAAACGAAATAGAAATGATTGCACCTATCATACCATCCATTTTTGGAATATATTTATTGTAATCACCTTCACCAAATAGATTTGTCAAAACTGCAAATGCAGTACCATAGTTTTCAAAAAATGCTGTTAATGAATATGAATAAATATAAGCGGGCACTGCAAATGATAAAATTAAAGCCCACTTATAAAAATTAACTCCTGGAAATTCATAAAATGAAACTAAGTAAGCAGCTCCTACTCCAATAATAAAAGTAATAATTAAAACTCCAAATAAAAGTAATATTGAATTGAAAATATACTCGAATAAAAAAGTATCTTTTAAAATAGAGCTATAAGAACCAGTGGTTTCAAAAAAACTTCCAAAAACTGTTAAGATTGGGATAGCAACAAATAAAGAAATTATAAATGAACTTAAATACCAAATATTTATTCTGCTAGACATCTATTTCCATCCTGAAATAAGCATTAATTTAAATGCATCTGATTGATAATTAATAAATTCTGCCACAGGTGTTTTTAAATCTTGTTTAAAATATCCCATAGATTCTATTAATTCGTGTGACTTGACGTTATTAAGAATTGAGTATTCAAAAGTATTTTCTACAATATGCTTTTGTGCTTCTTCAGTTAGTAAAAACTCAATTAGTTTTAAAGCATTGTTAGGATTAGGAGAATTTTTTAAAATCCCCACTCCACTTATATTAATATGAGTTCCTCTATCATTCTGATTTGGGAAATAAGGTGTTACTTTTTTTGCTGCTTCTTTTTGTTCTTTGCCCTTTTGACCTGACAACATTAACGCATAATAATAAGTATTAGCGATTGCTAAATCTGCTTCACCAGCCGCAACTGCTAAAATTTGAGCACGATCATTTCCTTTAGGTGATCTTGCAAAATTAGATACAAAATTTTTTAACCAAAATTGAATTTTATCTTTTCCATTATTTTGGATTAAAGAGGCAATTAAAGATTGATTATAAATGTTATCTGATTTTCTAATTACAATTCTATTTTTCCAAATATCATTTGCTAAATCTTCGTAACGTAAATTTTTAATTTCTTCATCAGAAACTCTATCTTTTGAGTAAAAAATTATTCTTGCCCTTTTAGCTATAGCCGTCCAATTACTAGATCTTAATGTTTCTGGAACTTGTTTTTTGATAAATGGCGAAGTGGTTGTTTGAAACATTCCATCTTTTTCAAACGATCCTAATCTTCCAGCATCTGCTGTAATGTATAGATCTGCTTTTGAATTTTTACCTTCTTCTTTAATTCTTTTTTGTAGTGCTTTATCTTTTCCAGAAACAACATTAACTTTTATTCCCGTTTCAGCTGTAAATTTTTTATATAACTGAATATCAGAATCATAATGTCTTGAGCTAAAAACATTAACTTCTTCAGCAATTGCTAAATTGCTAAAAAAACTAATTACAAATAATACAACAGTTAAAAATTTCATATTTAATGATTAAATAATTGAGAATTAATCTAGTTGCGAATGATTATCAATCGCAATATGGTTTGTCAACCTTTATATTTACGAATTCCAATCTCCTATTTTACTAAATAAGAAATTTCTAAATGCCTGAACCCTTGCAGTGTTCTTTAATGATTGAGGATAGACGAAATGTGCTTCAGTAATTGGTCCCTCGGATTTTGGAAGAACTTTTATTACTTTTGATGAATTTGTTACTAAATATTCTGGCAATGCAGCTAAACCAACCCCAGCTTCTACTGCTAACAATAAACCCATAACACTATTTACTTTCATTATAGTTTTTCTTTTTTTTCCATCAGGCATACCTAATTTTAAAGCCCAATCAGGATTATAAACTGGCGAAGGAGCCCCTTTACCAAATGAAATAAATTTATGTTTATTGAGATCATTTACTGTTTTAGGCATTCCATACTTTTCTAAGTATTTATTTGAACCGTAGATATAATATTTTAAATCAATAAGTTTTTTTTGAATATAATTTAGTTGTTTTGGTCTTCTCATAAAAATACCAATATCTGCTTGTCTCGTACTTAAATCTAATTCTTTATCTTCAAATATTAATTCAATCTCAATTTCAGGATTTAGAGTCATAAATTCCTGAATTCTAGGTGTTAGCCAGTGAGTACCAAAACTTCTTACCGTTGTAATTGTAAGTTTTCCAGTTGGTTTATTTTTTTGATCTCCTAATGAAGTTTCTACCTCTTTTAGCTTACTAATTACCTCGTGAGCTGTTTTAAATACATACTCACCATTTTCAGTAAGAGTTAATCCTCTTGCATGTCTTTCAAATAGTTGGACTTTTAGATCTTGTTCTAAAGATTGAATTTGTCGACTGATAGCTGATTGACTTAAATTAAGGTTAATTGTTGCATTTGTAAAACTTCCAGCTTCTGCAACTGCATGAAAAATTTTTAGCTTATCCCAATCCATTACTTATTAAGATCAACTAAAACTCTTCCTGATATTTCTCCTTTTAATATTTTAGGATAAGTTTCAATTAACTCCTCTAAACTTACAGTTTGAACAGATGGTTCTATTAAACTAAAATCGATTAAATTTGCCGCCTCTCCCCAAATAAATTCTCTTCTTTTAATACTGCAATTTGCTGAATCCATTCCCCACAGTTTAATTCCTCTTAACATAAATGGGATTACATTAGTATTCAGTTCATTTGTATTTGCATTTCCACAAACTGCAATTATTCCATTTGGTTTTGTTTGTACAATTGTATTCGCTAAAATTTTTCCACCAACAGTATCAACCACTCCATCCCACAACCCTTTATCAATTAATTTGGGATCTTTATCAAATTCAGATCTGTTAATTACATTTTTTGCTCCAAGAGATTTTAAATAATCTGCTTTAGAATCTTTCCCAGTTACAGCAGTAACATTATAACCAAGTTTATTTAGAGCAATGACAGCAACACTTCCTACGCCACCAGTTGCACCCGTTACTAAAACATCATTTACCTTTTCACCTAATAATATTCCCTCACGCGCTTGAATTGCAAACGCACTCATTAAAGATGTGAAACCAGCTGTCCCTAAAATCATTGCTTGTTTAGAAGTAAGGTTTGATGGTTTCTTAACTAAAAAATTTCCATCTACTTTTGCAACCTGAGAATATCCACCGTAAAAAACTTCACCAACTCTAAATCCAGTTAAAATAACTTCATCACCTTCTTTAAATTTTGAATTTTCACTTTCAATGACAGTTCCTGAAAAGTCTATACCTGGAATATGAGGGAATTCTTTTACAAGTCTTCCACCATTTTTTAAAATCATTCCATCTTTAAAATTTAAGTCTGAATATTCAACTTTAACAGTTACATCGCCATGTTTTAAAAAACTTTTATCTATTGATTTTACTTCTCTTGAAAAGTTCTCACCTTCCTGATTGAGAACTATAGCTTTGAAATTATCTGACACTTTATTTACTTATAAACCTTAAATATCTATTTTGAATTGAAAGATCTTCTTTAAATTGACCTAGGAAATAGTTCGTCACTGTAGTGGCGTTCTCTTTTTTAATTCCTCTCATAGTCATACATTGATGAGCAGCATCAATTGTTACAGCAACACCTTTTGCATCTAAAGCTGTCATTAAAGATTGTGCAATTTGCATCGTTAATCTTTCTTGAGTTTGTAATCTTTTTGAAAATACCTCAACAACTCTTGCAAGTTTACTTAAACCAACAACTCTATCTTTTGGAATGTAAGCTAAATGAGCTGTACCAACTATCGGTGCCATATGATGTTCACAATGACTAGTAACTGATATATTTTTTTCAACAACCATGTCGTCATAGCCCTCGACATCACCAAAAGTCTTTTCTAAAACTTTATTTGCATCAACGCTATAACCACCAAAGTATTCTTTATAAGCTTTTAAAACTCTTTTTGGGGTTTCAACTAATCCTTCTCTGCTTGGATCTTCGCCCATCCAGCTAAGGATAGTTCTAAAGGCTTCTAAAGCTTCATCATCTGAAACTTTTTTTGACTGTTCGTTTAAATCGGTATCTTTTACTAATTTCATCGTAGGGTCTTATACATATAAATTAATATTTTTAAAATATTTAATATAAGCAAATTTATGCTACAAAATCACTTCTTATGTTCAAAAAAAGAGAAAATGTTGAGGAAATAGAAGAAGGGAATCTTCTTTCTCCAAAATTTGATAATGATGGTTTGATCCCTGTCATAACTATGTGCGCAAAAACAAAAGATATTTTAATGCATGGTTATATGAATGTTGAAGCATTTCAAAAAACTATTGAAACAAAAGAAGCACATTATTTTAGTAGATCAAGGAAAGCTATTTGGCACAAAGGAAAAACAAGTGGGTTTGTTCAAAAAGTAATAGAGATAAGAATTGATGATGACCAAGACTCTGTTTGGTTAACAGTAGATATTGGTGATGGAGCTAGTTGTCATGTTGGTTATCGTTCTTGTTTTTATAGATCTATACCTCTAGGTCCAATTGATAATGCTAGAAAAATTGAAATGAAATTTCTTGAAGATGAAAAAAAATTTGATCCAGAAAAAGTCTACAAAGGCCAACCAAACCCTACAAAAATTTAATGGAAAAAACTATCTTTAAACCATTTGGTCCATCAATTTTGAAGGTTAAACTACCTCAAGATATTATAGATAAACTAAATGACTATACTGATACTAAATCAAAAGAAAATATTGATGAACAAAATTTAAATGCTGGAGATAAACTGGCTGGTAATGTCTCGCAAGAAATTCAAGTTGAAAATGATTTTGTAAAGGAAAGTGGTTTTGGAAACTTTTTGATGACCGAAACAGCTAATTGGATTTTTTCATCTGCAAAACAAAAAAAAATTAAAAACTTTAGACTTGTTGGTTCATGGATAGTCAGACAATACAAAGATGAATTTAATCCATTGCATACACACACAGGTCATGTTTCAGGAGTTGGATATCTTAAAGTTCCAAAAAATTTAGGAGAAACTAAGCAAAAGAACAAACCAAATAAAAATGGTTTTTTGCAATTAGTTCATGGTTCAAAACTTTTTTTATCAGACTCAATTTTTAGCATTAAGCCAGAAGTAGGAGATTTTTACTTTTTCCCCCATTACTTAATGCATACTGTATATCCATTTTGCGATACTGATGAGGAGAGAAGATCTGTTTCATTCAACGCTTATATAGATCCAGAGATTTACGGATCTACTGACTAAATGGAAAAAAATCAAAAAAATGTTTTAGGAGAAAAACTGGAAGAGTGCTCTAATGATCCTTTAACAGGATGGTACAGAGATGGTTGTTGTAACACTGATGAAAATGATCATGGTATTCATACTGTTTGCGCAAAGGTTACTACTGAATTCCTTGAATGGTGTAAAGAAGCTGGCAATGATTTAATTACTCCTCATCCAGAATTTGGATTCCCAGGATTAAAAGATGGAGATGGATGGTGTGTTTGTGCAACTTGGTATGCAAGAGCGGTTGAAGCAGGTAAAGGTTGTCCAATTAAATTAAAATGTACACACGAAAATACTCTCAAGCTAATTCCAATCGAAACTTTAAAAAAATTTGCAATAGATCTTTCTTAAAGATCTACATATTTCCATACTTAGGACCACCACCACCTTCTGGTGTCACCCAAGTAATATTTTGAGACGGTTCTTTTATGTCACAAGTTTTACAGTGAATACAGTTTTGAGAATTTATAACAAATTTATTTACATCGCCTTCTTTTTGAACTTCATAAACACCAGCTGGACAATATCTTTGTGCAGGCTCATCAAATTTTTCTAAAGTATATTTTATTGGCAACTCAGGGTCTTTAAGTCTTAAATGTACTGGTTGATTATCTTCATGGTTAGTACCTGTTAAATATACTGAGCTTGTTTTATCAAATGTAATGACATTATCAGGTTTTGGATAATCAATTTTTGGCATTTCATTAGCTGGTTTCAAAGTTTCATGATCAGCATGTTTGTGCTTCAGGGTAAAAGGTAATTTTCCTCTAAATAATATTTGATCTATACCTGTAAAAATTATACCTAAAATTAGTCCCCAACTGAAACTTGGCTTTACATTTCTTGCTCTAAATAACTCCTCATATAACCAACTATTTTTAAATCTTTCTTCATAACTAGATAAATCTTTACTTTCTTTTAAATTATCAATTATTGTCTCAGCTGCAATCATTCCACTTTTCATCGCAGTATGAGATCCTTTGATTTTTGGCATATTTAATGTTCCAGCATCACATCCAATTAATAATGCTCCTGGCATAAACATTTTTGGCAAACTCTGAAAACCACCCTCAATTAACGCTCTTGCTCCATAAGAAATTCTTTTTCCACCTTCTATTATTTTTTTAATTGCTGGATGAGTTTTAAATCTTTGAAATTCATCAAATGGTGAAAGATGAGGATTTTTATAATCCAAACCAATTACATAACCCAAGAAAACTTGTTTATTTTCTGCATGATACATAAAGCTACCACCATAGGTATTATTATCTAATGGCCATCCTGCTGTATGCATAACTAAACCTTCTTCATGTGTATTATCGCTTACTTCCCAAATTTCTTTAAAACCAATTCCATATTGTTGGGGATCTTTATCTTTGTTTAATTCAAATTTACTTATTAACTGTTTACCTAAATGTCCTCTGCATCCTTCTGCAAATACAGTTACTTTTCCATGTAATTCCATACCAGGTTCATAGCTGTCTTTTTTATTCCCTTCTTTATCAATACCCATATCTTGAGTAGCTACACCTTTTACAGATCCATCATCATTATAAAGAATTTCACTTGCAGGAAAACCTGGGAATATTTCAACGCCTAAAGCTTCAGCTTGTTCTGCTAACCATCTACACAAATTAGCTAAGCTAATAATATAATTTTTATGGTTCTGCTGTACTGATGGTAATAACCAAGTAGGCCAACTAATAGATTTTTCTTTTCCTAGAAATAAAAATTTTTCTTTTGTGACTTTTGTTTTAATTGGAGAATTTAATTCTTTCCAATTTGGTAAAAGTTCATCTAAAGCTCTAGTTTCAAAAACATTACCACTCAATATGTGAGCACCTATTTCAGAAGCTTTTTCTAAAAGACAAACATTAAGATTTGAGTCTAATTGTTTTAATTTTATTGCTGTTGTTAATCCTGATGGTCCTCCACCAACGATTACAACATCATATTCCATCGACTCTCTTGTCATTAGATAATTTTGTACAGGATTTGTTATTTTTGTATAGTGTTTAATTTGTTCAATTCCTCTAAGAATTGAGGAAGTGCTTCAAATAAATCTGCTTCTAAACCATAGTCGGCTACACTGAAAATTGGTGCTTCACCATCTTTGTTAATAGCAACGATAATTTTACTTTCTTTCATTCCAGCTAAATGCTGAATTGCACCCGAAATACCTACTGCAATATATAAATCTGGAACTACTACTTTTCCTGTTTGTCCAACTTGATGATCATTGCTGATATAACCAGCATCAACAGCGGCTCTTGATGCTCCTATTGCAGCATTCAATTTATCTGCAACAGCAGTAATTAATTTAAAGTTATCGCCATTTTGCATTCCTCTTCCACCAGAAACTACTACTCTTGCTGTTCCAAGTTCTGGTCTATCAGATTTTATTTCTTCTCTTTTAACAAATTTTGTTAATGCAAATTCATCACTTGGATCAACTTTTTCTATTGGAGCTGAGCCACCGCTTGTTTCACAAGGGTCAAAAGATGTTGGTCTTATTGTTACACATTTCTTTGGATCATTGCTTTTAACTGTAGCAAATGCATTACCAGCATAGATAGGTCTTAAAAAAATATCTGCTGAAACAACTTTAGTAATATCACTAATCTGAGATGTGTCTAAATTTGCAGCAATTCTTGGCATTAAATTTTTTCCAAATGTATTTGCGGAACAAATAATGTACGAATAATTTTCAGCTAATTTAATTACAACTGGTGCAAAATTCTCTGCAACAAAATTTTCATAATGAGGAGCCTCAACAGTTAAAACTTTTTTAACTAATGGTAATTCAGACAAAGCTTTTGCTGCATCTGCACAATTGTTTCCTATTACCAATCCATGAACATCAGCATCAATTTGTGAAGCTGCTGTTACAGCATTTAAAGTAAATGGTTTTAATTCTTTATTATTGTGCTCTGCTATAAGAAGTACTGACATTATATTACCTTTGCTTCATTTTTTAATTTTTGAACAAGTTCTGCAACATTTGCAACTTTAATACCTGCTTTTCTTTTTGGTGGTTCTTCAACTTTTAAGACTTCTACTCTTGGAGCAGTATCAACACCAAGATCTGCTGCATTTAATTGATCAATCGGTTTTTTCTTTGCTTTCATGATATTAGGTAATGAAGCATATCTAGGTTCATTTAATCTAAGATCACATGTAACAATTGCTGGTACATTAATCTCAATTGTCTCCAAGCCTTCATCAATTTCTCTAACAACTTCTAATTTTCCATCATTAACATCTATTTTTGATGCAAAAGTTGCTTGAGGCCAATTTAATAATGCACTTAACATCTGACCTGTTTGGTTGCAGTCATCATCAATAGCTTGTTTTCCCATAAATACTAAATCTGGGTTTTCTTTTTCTACAACTTTTTGTAATAATTTTGAAACTGCTAAAGGTTCAATTGTTCCATCAACTTTTACATGAATGCCTCTATCAGCACCTACAGCAAGAGCTTTTCTAACAGTCTCTTGAGCTTTTTCTTCTCCAATAGTAACAGCAACTACCTCTGTTGCTTTTCCAGCCTCTTTAATTTTTACCGCTTCTTCAACTGCATTATCATCAGGTGGATTAGTAGACATTTTAACATTGTCAGTAACAACACCTGTTCCATCTTCTTTTACTCTGATTTGAACGTTGTAATCAATTACTCTTTTAACAGCGACTAGAATTTTCATTAACCTCTCAACAAATTATTTTCTGGATCGTATGGACTTTCATCCAAGACCGTAGCGTCATACATTTTTCCCAAAATATCAACTTTTAATTTTTCGCCAACTGTCGCAACCTCAGGTTTGATCATTGCTAATGCGATGGACCTGTCTAATCTAAATCCGTATTCTCCCCCTGTTGCTCTACCAACAACTTTATCATTTTGATAAATTGGGTTATTTCCTAAAACATCGGCATCCTCAGTGTTATGAACTTCTAAAGTTACTAGTTTGTTATCAAAACCCTTTTCTCTCCACTTATTTAATGCCTCAAGTCCTATAAAGTTTCCCTTATTTGGATGAATAAATCTATCTAAACCAGATTCGTATGGTGAGTACTCAATTGAAAGTTCTGTGCCTACTAATTTGTAAGATTTTTCAACTCTCAAACTATTCATTGCTCTAATTCCAAATGGTTTAATTCCAAATTCTTTTCCAGCTTCCATTAATTTATCAAATATATGATTTTGATATTCAATTGGATGATGAAGTTCCCAGCCTAATTCACCAACAAAGTTTACTCTCATTGCATTTACAGGTGCATAGCCAACATCAACTTTTTTAGCTGTTAACCATTTAAAGTTTTCATTTGAAAAATCATCTTTAGAAACTTTTTCCATTAGTTTCCTTGCTTTTGGTCCAGCTACAACTAAGACACCATTGCTGTTTGTAAGATCTTCAAATATTACTGATCCGTCTGTTGGCATCCATTTTTGTATCCAATCATGGTCTAATCTTAAGTTAGCTCCAGCTGAAACTAAATAATAACTATTCTCTGCTTCTTTCATGATTGTAAATTCTGAATGAACTCCGCCTTTTGTATTTAATGCATGACATAAATTTATTCTTCCAATTTTTTTAGGAAGTTTGTTTGCAACTAAATAATCTAAAAACTCTTCAGCTTTAGGCCCTTTAATTCTACATTTAGCAAATGCTGTCATATCAAGCAGACCAACATTTTCTTTTACATTTTGGCATTCTTTTTTTATTGCCTCAAACCATTTTGATCTTCTAAATGACCAATCATCTTTTTGTTCCATTCCATCTGTTGCAAAAAAGTTTGGTCTTTCCCATCCAAACTTTTGACCAAATACTGCACCTAAATTTTTCATTCTCTCATAACATGGAGAAGTTCTTAAAGGTCTTGCAGCAGGTCTTTCTTCATCTGGATAATGAACAATAAATACATGACTGTAAGCTTCTTCGTTTTTAGCTTTTAAATATGATTTAGAACAATAATTTCCATATCTTCTAGGCTCTACACCAAGCATATCAATAGTTGGTTCACCATCTACTATCCATTCTGCTAGCTGCCAACCTGCTCCACCTGCAGCAGTAATACCAAAACTGTGTCCTTCATTAATCCAGAAATTTTTTAAACCCCATGCAGGGCCGACAATTGGATTTCCATCAGGCGTATAACAAATTGCACCATTGTAAACTTTTTTAACACCTACTTCTCCAAAAGCTGGAACTCTATGAATTGCGCCTTCTATATGGGGTGCAAGTCTATCTAAATCTTCTTGAAATAATTCATACTCAGAATCTTTCGATGGACCTTCAACGTAACAGGCTGGTGCTCCGTCTTCATATGGGCCTAAAATTAACCCACCCGCTTCTTCTCTCATATACCATCTGCTATCACTATCTCTTAAAACACCCATCTCAGGTAACCCTTCTTTTTTTCTTTTTTGAATTTCTGGATGAGGCTCTGTAACAATATATTGATGCTCAACAGGAATAACTGGAATTTCTAAACCAACCATCTCTCCTGTTTGTCTAGCAAAATTTCCTGAACAAGAAATTATATGCTCACACTCGATCGATCCTTTATCGGTTTCAACAATCCAACCATCTTTGGTTTGCCTCATTGCTAAAACTGTAGTGTTTCTATAAATCTCTGCTCCTCTATTTCTTGCGCCTGTTGCAAGAGCTTGAGTTAAATCAGCTGGTTGAATATACCCATCTTCTGGGTGTTGAATAGCTCCAACTAAATCATCTGTATGACATAAAGGCCAAATTTCTTTTACTTGTTCTGGTTTTAAAAATTTTACATCTACACCAATTGTTTTTGCAACACCTGCATACTGATAATATTCATCCATTCTGTCTTTGGTGCTTGCAAGTCTAATATTCGATACAACACTAAAACCAACATTCTTTCCTGTCTCTTCTTCAAGTTTTTTATATAAATTTACAGCATACTTATGGAGTTGTCCTACCGAATAACTCATATTAAATAATGGAAGTAAACCTGCTGCGTGCCAAGTAGAACCAGAAGTTAATTCTTTTCTTTCAACTAAAACTACATCTGACCAACCTTTTTTTGCTAAATGATAAAGTGCACTTACACCTACAACACCACCACCAACAACAACTACTTTAGTTTTAGTTTTCATTTTTCAGATTCCTACTAAATTTTTCGATAATCTGAAAGAAAAATGTATCTGTGGATAATTAAATTGAGTTACCTAATGATATCGGTTGAGACACCATGGTCGTGAGCCAGCAGTCATTAAGTGGTCCTTCAGAGGATAATTTTTCAACCTGCCAATTGAATTTATGATAGTTCTTGTCTCTCCCTAAAATTATGACTTCAAACTGGGCCCAATTGTCGCCAAATGCTAATTGGGTAACTGTATGCTCCAAATGATCTATCATCATTGAATAAGATTTTCCTTTTAGCATAGTCTTAAATCTTGGAAGTGGACCGGTAACCTGTTTGTTGGCTGGATGTGCAAAATTCCAGGTTTGCTCAATTCCACTATCAGTAAAATCTTTGTCGTTATTCATTAATCCTTTTAACTGAATTTCCACTACTTGTTTTGGGGAAATATCTTTGTTTGGTTTTATTAAATCTGCCTTTGCCAAACAAGTAAGCAACAATAGAATAGCTAATGATCTAAACACTATTTGCAGTTTCTCTAACATCCTTTAAAAACTCTTTTCTTTTTTCTTCGCCTACAAAAGGTACAGCAAAATATCTTCTGTAGTTAATATTGTAAATTCCACACATATGGAAAACACCTCTTTTTAATCTTCTTATCGGTAAGTTTAAAAAAAAAGTTGTAATAGCTAGTCTAGGAGATCCGTATGTACAAAAAATTACAGCATTTTTATTTTTTAAGTTCCCAATTGGATAACCATAGTTTCCAACTAATTGTTTAAATCTGAAAGCCCAAGGTGGCGCTAAAACTTTATCTATCCAACCCTCGACAATTGCTGGCATTCTAAAATTCCATATTGGAGCTATTAAAACAATAGTGTCAGCTTCTTCTATTCTCTTTCTATGATCTAAAACTTCTTTATCAGGTTCTTCGCCTGCAAAAACTGGATTAAATTTCTCTTTATATAAATCAACAACATCAACATAGTTACCTTTCTCTTTAGATGTTTTTATAAATTCATCTCTAATTGCAGCATTAAATGATGCGTCATTGTAGTGTCCGTATACTAAAAAAATTTTCTTCATAATTTGAGAACTATTTATATAAAGATTTTATGGAAAATTACTATGTAATTGAAGGTGATCATGTTGATCCTAACGATATAAAATCAATAAAAGAAGATACAAAAAACCAACATGGACCTTTTTCTAAAAATAAAGCTGAAGATTTTGCTAAAAGCTTAATTCAAAAAAATATCGATAATTTCTATCATCGAGCTTGGGTTGTGGATTCAAATAACCTAACTAAATAAAACCCAATAAACATCGATATAACAAAAGTAATTGAATTATAATTAATTAGAGTAATTGATGAAATTGCTGGACCTGGACACAGACCACCAAGCCCCCAACCTACTCCAAAAATTGCTGAGCCTAAAACCAATTTTTTATTTATCTCTTTATTATTTGGAATATTGAATGAAACTTCACATATAGGTTTTTCTTTATTTTTTATAAGATGGAATAAAGGTGAAGATACCGCTAAAGCTCCTATCATTACAAAAGCTAATGAAGGATCCCAATTACCAAATAAATTTAAAAATCCTAAAACTTTTTCAGGATTGATCATTTCACTTATAACCAAACCTATTCCAAAAATAATTCCTGAAATTAATGAAATAACTCTAGTCATACAAAATTTTTAATTAAAACTGTTAAAATTCCAACAACCATAAAAGTTATTGTTGCTATAATTGATCTTAGAGAAAATCTTCCAATTCCACTTATTCCATGCCCACTTGTACAGCCTCCACTAATCCTTGTCCCAATACCAACTAATAATCCTGCTACAATTAATAAAGATAAAGAATTTGAAATTGAAATATTAATCTCTTTATTTGAAATTAAAGCATATAGAATTGGACCTACAATTAAACCTACTAAAAATAAAATGTTATCTATTCTTCTTTCTTTTTGGTTTAATGCATTAGCTGCAATTCCACTAATTCCAACTAATCTCCCATTAAATAAGAAGAAAATTACTACAGCTAAACCTATAATTGCTCCTCCAATCAACGCAGAATAAGGTGTGAAATTTACTATTGTCATTAATTACTTAGTACTGGAAACGCTTGTCTGATTTTTAGAAAGTGTTTTTGATATTCCATCTTTGTACATCGGTTTTCAATATACTCAATGTTATTTCTTGAAGTAATGCTTTTAGCTTTCTCACATTTAATTCCAAGTTGGAGCCATAAAGTTTTTGCTTTTATTTGTACAGTTTCATTAGCAAAACCTTCTGCTTCTTTAGAAGGTCTGAAAACATTAACTATATCAACTTTTTCTTTTATCTCATTTAAACTTCCAACAAACTCTTCACCTAATACTTTCTCACCTTTAGATCTTGGGTTTACAGGAATAACTTTAAATCCATATTCTTGCATATATTTCATAACTATAGTCGAAGTTTTACTTGTATCTTTGCTAACTCCAATCATTGCAATTGTTTTAGAATTTGACAAAATTTCTTTTATTTTTTCATCTGTCATTATCTATTTTTCCAAACAGGTTTTCTTTTTTGAAGAAATGCAGAAATTCCTTCTTGCGCATCCATTGCCATCATATTTAAAGTCATCATTTTACTCGTATAAGCATAAGCTTTACTTAATGGCATTTCTAATTGTTTATAAAAAGCTTGCTTACCAATTTTAATTGTAAGATTAGATTTTGAGGCAATTTTTTTAGCAACTTTTAAAACTTCATTGTTTAATTTTGATTTAGGAAAGCAATCGTTAATTAAACCTAATTCTTTTGCATAATCTGCTTTAATCGGTTCCCCAGTTAATAACATTTTCATCATAGGTTTTCTTTGAATTTTTCTGCTAACCGCAACCATAGGAGTACTACAAAATAATCCTATGTTTACTCCTGGTGTTGCAAACAACGCATCTTTTGTGCTGTAAGCTAAGTCACAACTTGCAACCAGTTGACATCCTGCAGCATAAGCAGCACCATGGACTTTAGCAATAACAGGTTTTTTTCCTTCAACAATTTGCAACATCAATTTTGAACAAAGATTAAATAACTTTTGATATTTATTTTTAACTTTTAAACTTTTGACCTCTTTCAAATTGTGTCCAGCACTAAAACCTTTGCCAGCTCCTTCTAAAATTATAACCTTAATTTTTTTATCTTTATCAAGCTTCTTAAATACTTTGATTAAATCACTTAAATTTTTAAACGATAAAGAGTTATAAGTTTTTGGTTCATTAATAGTAACTAAGGCAATACTGTTTTGAATAATCTTATATTTAATATTCATAATTAATTAGAACCTATATTAAAATAGATTTAATTTCTTTCTTTAAAATTAATCAAGAATAACAGCAGGTTTTCCCAATATATCTAAGTCTGGCTCAACTCCTAAACCTATACCATCTGGAGCTGAAATTTTTCCTTTTTTTCTAGTAGGTCCATTTTTATCCAATCTTGGAGAAACATAACCAGATAGATCACAAACATTAAGTAATCTTGAAGGTTCGCAACTAGTGCCTAGATGTAATAATGCTGAGGTTGTTATGTCACTTCCCCATGTATCTTCAATACACATCTTAGTTCCAAAATAATTACAAAGTTCTCTTGCATATCTTACTTCGCTCACTCCACCAAATTTAGAGAGTTTTAATGCAGCTACATCCATAATTCCTTTTTCATGTCCTTCTAAAAGAGTTTTTGTATCATAAACTCCTTCATCTAATTTCATCGGAAGACCTGTTGCTTGTTTTACTGAAGCACACTCAGATAAGGTAACACAAGGTTGCTCTAACATAATATCTAAATGAGCTATTGCTCGACTTGTTCTTATTGCATCAAGTGGTGTTGCTCCACAATTCCAATCACCATAAACTAAATGCTGATCATCAATCACTTCTCTAACTTTAATTAATCTTTCAGTGTCAATTCTCCAATCATTATCAACACCAAGTTTAACTTGAAACTGAGTTATACCCTCCTTTTGTTTTTCCTTTGCAATTTTAACCATTTCATCTGGAGCAATACAAGTTATGGAATGGTATAAAGGCATGTCTTTTTGTTTTTGACCACCGAGTAATTTATATAAAGGTAAATTTGCAACTTTTGCTGTTATATCCCATAACGCAATATCCAAAGGTGATTTTGCATAAGGATGCCCTTGTAAATATTTATTTACCTTTGCCATCAACGCCTCTGGTCCAACTGGATCAGATCCTATAATTACTGGTGCTATCTCTGTTAATGCGGGTGTTATTCCTTTTGCATATGCTGGCAAATAATGGGGAATAGGACAGCATTCACCCCAGCCTTTAATACCACTATCAGTATCTATTGAGATAATTATACTCTCTACTTCATCACAAGTTTTATTACCAGCCATATAATATGTTTCGTGACTTTTCAGATTTATATTCCAAATTGATAATTTAGTTATTTTCATAATTTACCAACTCTCTTTGCAACACCTTCTTCTTGTTTTTTATTAAAATCATTATCATTTAATTTATACAATTCTTCAATTCTCAAATTTTTAGTGTTTATTGATGGTAAATTATTTTTTTTCATTCCTTGGTGTCTTGCATATACTGCTTGTTTTTTTGTGGTTTGGTGAGGTTGAAAATCTTTTATATCATCAATAGTAATTTGATCACCTTTCACAAGATATCCATTTTCAACAGCTTCATTAAAAATTTTAATTCCTTTTTTTGTTCGCATTACTGCAGCATTGAAACCTTCATCTTCTCCTTTTGGAGAACCACCCCTCCAAGTATCAAGTGCTGCTATATCTGCACTTTCACCAATTGCATCTGGACAAATTTTACATCTAAAAGGAACTTTCCAATTACTTTCATCTCCCCAGAATGAATTATAATCTTTATCAAACTCTTTTTGATCTTTAGTTTTTATATACATTCTACCTGGATTTCCAAAACCTCTATACCTAAACTCCTCAAGCTCTTGTTCTTTAACATTAAAACTATCAATAAATTCTTGTGACTTTGTTAATTCTTGAAAACCACCACAAACTAATGTGAAAATATATTTGCAATATTGATCAACTCGTCCATCAAATTTAGCAAGTAATCTTATCGCTCCTGCATCACAAGGTTTTCCAACAAATGCGAAAATTTGTTTTTTATCCAATGCTTTATGGAATTCACTCAAAGGTGATGATGGACCATATCTTGATCTACTTTCGCAATTTAATAAGTCATCTTTGGAGTAGCTGTATTTAACAACATTACGCATTGGGTTTTCCTTATCACCAGCTGTATGCATAATAAAATCAACTTTATTTTTTTCTAACAAATATAAAGATAATCCATTTAACAGCCCTCCTGTAGAACTTTGAAATCTAATTTTTGGATCGGTAGACCATGAATAATATAAACCAAAATAATTTCCCCAAACAATATCTTTATTTGATCCCTTATTTTCCTCTTGATCCTCTGGTCCTTCTACAATTACCCCTGGGCAAACTTGTTTAATGTTTTCTAATATTTTATTGCTAATTGGTTTTAATTCTTTAGGTTCTAAATTGCCTTTGTCACTCATTTCCATCTTAAGTGAATTGTTGCCTGCAATACTTTTGCAAAGCCCACAGCCAATACAAAGGCCATTATCTACAATGTCAGCTAAAGAATTTATTTGTGTCATTATTCTTTGTAAGATGGATCTTTAGCATCACACCTTCTTAGTAATGCTGGCCACTCATTTAATCCTGGTGAAAATAAATCATACTGTTTTTGAGATAATTTCCACATTTCCTCAGTAGCTCTCTCAAGAGGCAAACCTGAACTTGTTGCCTGAATAGCAACTTCACACATTCTAATTGCATAATACATATTCATAAAAGCTTCACCAGCTGTAGCACCAACAGTCAATAATCCATGGTTCTTCATGATTAAAACTTTGTTATCTCCCATGTTTTCTGCAATTCTAACTCTTTCATCTTTATTTATCGATAAGCCTTCCCATTCATGATAACCAACTTTTCCATAAAGCATTGAACTATCTTGAACTAAATGAGGAATACCATCTTTAAGAGCTGTAGCAGCTAATGCTGAAGGTGGATGTGCATGAAATACAAATTTTGCATTAGGATGATTTAGATGAATTGCACTATGAATAATAAATCCTGCAGTATTTGCTTTTTCTGGTCCTTCTAAAACTTTTCCATGTTCATCAACTTTAATTAAGTTTGATGCTTTAACTTCTTCATACAACAAACCCATCTCATGCATAAAAAATGTGTGGTCTGTTCCGGGAGCCCTAGCAGTAATATGGTTCCAAACCGTATCATCCCAACCCATCATATTGGTTAATCTAAACATGGCAGCAAGATCTACTCTTACTTTCCAGTCTGCTTCACTAATATTATTTTTCATCTTCCCTCCTTTGAAAAAGTTAATTTGTTATTTTGTTCTAAAATTTTGATCACTTTTAAGTGATTAGAATTGGGACCAAATTTTTTAAGTGCGTTTTTATAAATTTTTGAAGTTAAATTCATTATTGGTAAATTTAATTTTTCTAATTTAATTATTTCATTAGCTAGATTTAAGTCCTTCATTGATAAGCCTAAAAAAAATGAGGGGTCATAATCACCATTAACCATATTTGGCCCATACCTTGTTGATGTATAGCCACCACTTGCACTTTTATCTATAATTTCTAACATTGTTTTTGCTTTAATCCCTGACTTTACACCTAGCATTAGAGACTCCGATAATGATAAATAATTTAGATAACATAAACTAACTTGTGATATTTTAGCTGCATATCCGGCGCCTGGTTTACTAAGATAATAAATATTTTTTCCCAAAATATTTAAAATAAATCTAATTTTCTTGTAAATTTTTTTTGATCCACCAACAAATATAGATAAATCACCTGATTTTGCTTTCACATTTCCACCAGAAATTGGAGCATCTACAAAATATTGTAGTTTCTTTCCTAGTTTACTTTTTAAAAAATTAAAACAACTCAAGGAATTAGTTGAACAATCTATCCAAATTTTTTTGTTATTAATAGTTTCAATTATTTTATCTTTTCCTATTGAGATTGATTTAATTTGTTTTGGTCCTGGCACACAGCTTATAATTATATCTGAAAAGTTAATGATCTCTTCGAGAGATGTTGACACTTTTCCTTTTAAAGATTTAAATCTTTTTAAAGAATTTTTATTAACATCATAACCAAGTAATTGAATTTTTTTGGACTTATTTAAATTTAAGGCCATTGGCATCCCCATATTGCCTAGACCTATGAAACCTATTTTCATTTAATCAATCAATCCGTCAACTTTAGTATTATTTCTTTCAAAATGAATAGGTAAAGCTTTTCCATAAACTTGTTTTGAATGCTCCGGTTTATTGACTCTATAAGGATCTTTGACATATGTGGGTAAAGCAATATATCTAGAAGTTTTACCCTCAATTTTAGTTACGCGATGCATAGAAAATCTACCTTTGAAAATTTGTAGATCGCCTGGTTTTAGATCTAAAGATATTACAGTTTTTCTATCTCCTCTTAAAACTTTTGTAACCTCATCAAAGTTTTCATTATTTTCGTTTCTAAGATCTGGAGAATATTCAAATAATCCACCTTTGTCTGCTTTCTGAATTAAAATACTTAAAGTAAATTCATTTCCATCAAAGTGCCATGGAAAATAATGATCTTCATGCATTACGCTATAAGGATTTTTGCCTAACGGATCTGCCCATTTATATAATGGATAAACTCCTAAACTATCAGAGACAAATTTTAACATTTCATCAGACTCATATAATGTATCTAAGTCAGAGTTCGTTTCTAAGTCATCTGAATTTAAGTAGCCGCTTTCTCTAAAAGTAAATATTCTTTTTGGATGATCTTTGGATAATTCAGGATCATCTTTGGTAAAATATGGATTATGACTATCTTTGGTCCAATGTATCTTTTTTAAATTTCTCTCCACTTCTTCTTTCATTTTAAAGAGAGATTGCGTTTTAATGAAATTTGGTAAAACACAACAGCCATCTTGATCTAAAAGCTTTTTATTTTTTTCAATTAACTTTTTGTATTCATCTGAATTAGTTTGGTTTATTGGGTATTCGTTTAAGTTTATAATATTTTCTAAATTTTTCATAAATCTCCTTTGTTAATAAAAATAGTTAGTATTAAAGAAAATTTATTTTTCTAAACTTGTGGGCTTACAAAAATTGATATGAGTGTTGCAATTTATCTTTTTTAGCAACAAATTAAAAAGTCTTGAGGTTAATTTAGCACTGAGTCCAACTCTAGTAAGTCTAGTATGATGTGAAGCTAATGTTAGATTCATTAAAAAATTCTATTAAATTTTATTGTAAAAAGCTACTTTAATTTACCCTCTTCTCTCATCTTAGCTCTAATCTTGGTAGCTGAAATTTTTTGAATTTCTTCAGATAAAACTATCTCTTCAATTTTGTAACCAACACCTCTTCCATAACAAATATTTGTAATATTTGGTACTAACATGATTTTAAATCTACCCTCAAACTCAGGATTAAGTCTTTCCTCTATATTTTTTTTAACTGTTTCAAAATCAAAAGGATTATCATCAACCCCTTGTACATCTCTAATTTGAATACAAACTTGTCCAGTTTTTTTAATTATTTCTTTAAATAAAGTGTAATGGCCATCATGAAAAGGTTGCCATCTTCCTAACATTTGTGCGGTTGGTTTTTTATTATCCCATTCGTAAGCCATTATTTTATCTCCTTTAATATTTTTGGTGCCCAGTTTTTAGCATCTTGTGTTGTTACATGAAAGTCAAACTTGTCAGGTTTCACAAACATTTTATTTGTATCGTCAAATCTACCTTCTTTTATTGTATCTACCCAAATAACAAAATCAGCTGGAAATAATTTTCTTGCTTCAGGTGTTGGGCAAATAAAATCTGCAACTACATTATTCCCATCTTCTTTCATCTTTAGAGCAAAGTCAGCCATTCTTTTTGATTGTCTTTTTCTTCCTTCCTCTGAAAAATCCCAATCATTAGCTTCTTTTCTAACTTCATCAGCATTAAGTCTCTTTGCATTAAGCAATGGTGCTAATTCATTTGATAAAGTTGTTTTTCCTGATCCTGGAAGACCCATGATTAAAATTATTTTCATAGTAAATTAGTTGCAACCCACTTATGAAATTGATGTGTTGGTTGATCCATAACTGGAGAAAAATTTCCACCATTGTATACTGGTGAATTTCTACCCTCTTGCATTCCTTCTATAGCTTTTATGTCTTCTATCATCACATCTTTCCAAAATCTGGAATTTTCTTTTCTTAATTCTTTAAGTTCTTCACCGTTAGCACTTTCATTTCCAATATAATACATTTGCATATGTTCACGGGTTTTATCCATTGCTAAAGGCTCTAACCAATAAACGTAAAAATGATCAATATGTAAACCTATCATAACATTAGGGAATAACGCTATATATTCAGAATTCTTAAGTTTTGTTTTATCCCAATTAGGAAAAGTTTCAAATTTTTTATTTCCTTTTACAGGTTGTTCATATTTTTTACTTCCTTGACCTGCAAATCTATTTGGCAAACCTTGAATGTGATAATGATCATTAATATTTGAGACTTTATTTAATTCAGGATGAATTGTTGGTAAATGATAACTTTCACAGTAATTTTCTATTGCAAACTTCCAATTACAATTTACGTCTAAATTAAAATAGCCATAATCATTAGAATGAACGATTAATTTTTGATCATCTTTATTGATAAAGCTAGACCATCTATCTTCGAGAGGTTTAATATAATCATCAAATTCTATTTCATTAGAATTGATATTTACAAAAATTATATCCATCCAAACTTTAGATTTTACCTCTTTTAAATTACTTTTATTTTTATCAAATTTTTCTGATTGGTGATTATTAAGACCACCAATATGCGGAGTTGCAATTAAGTTTCCTTTAAAATCATAAGACCAAGAATGATAAGGGCACCTGATCACATTTTTTAAAGTACATGGTTTATCAATAAGCTTAAATCCTCTATGGCTACATACATTATGAAATACTTTTATTCCCCTATCTTTGTCTCTTACCAAAATTAAAGGGATTCCAAGCAGATTATATGGTCTAGCATCTCCTGGGTTTGGAATTGAGCTTGCGACACCTATTACAATCCATTTATTACAAAAAATTTTTTCTCTTTCGTAATCCAAATAATCAGCATTTGTGTAACATTCATTAGGGAGGCCATTTGCATTTTCAATTGGCATATCTACATTTTTAAGCTTATCTATTTCCAAAATTCCTGAAAGGGTTGAATTTGTGAATTTCTGAGACATAGAAAAAATTACCATGGGTTAAATTTTTAGCAATAAATTTCCTAAGAGTAAGAAATGAATTTCTTTGACAGAGATTTTCAAAAAAGATACGAGTCAGGGAAGAATGAATTTTTCTTTAGAAATTGGTCCCCATACGGACCTTGGTACTCTTCCTGATGTAAAGGATGTTTACGTAACACTATTGCCTGGAGGAGACTATAAAGAGACAGCAAAAAAATCGGGAGATTTAGTTAAAAAAGGTTTTAACCCAGTTCCACATGTTCCAGCTCGTTCAATAAACAACGATGAAGAGCTAAAGGATTATATGAATATGTGTAAAGATTTAGGAGTAAAACAAGCTTTAGTGATTGGTGGAAGTAGAGAACCAATTGGAAAATTTGATAGTTCATTTCAAATTCTCGAAACAGGATATTTAGAAGGAATTAAAATTGGAATAGCAGGACACCCTGAGGGAAGCCCTGATATTTCTGACCAAGATTTAGAAAAAGCAATGATAGATAAGAAGCCTTATGCTGATTATATAGTTACTCAGTGGCTATTAGAAAGTCAGCCTATTATTGATTTCATTTCTAAACAAAGTGTACCAGTGCATGTTGGAATTACTGGGCCCATGAAAATTTCAAGCTTAATTAAGTTTGCAAATATCGTTGGTGCGAAAAATTCCATTAACTTTCTTAAATCTAATTTTAGTAAGGCGTTAGATTTATTAAAACCTAAAGACCCTAATGATTTAATTGGGAAGGTTAAATCGCATACTGATAACTTCCACATTTATACATTCGGCGGCTTGAAGGAAACAAACAAGTGGTTGAAGGAGAACAAATATGTCTAAAGAGTTCGATTACGACAAAGTAAGGCATGTAACGTCAGTAGATCAGTCTGACAGAAAGGTACCATACAACTTAAGACAAAGTGGTCCTACTAAAGTAGAAATGTTAATATCAACGAGAGTAAGAAAGTCTCCATATTGGCATTTATCAATGAAAGCAGGTTGTTGGAGAGCAACTGTTTACAATCGTATCTATCACCCAAGAGGATATGTAAAACCAGAAGATGGTGGTGCAATGGTGGAGTATGATGCAATTGTAAATCACGTAACAATGTGGAACGTAGCTGTAGAAAGACAAATTCAAGTCAAGGGTCCAGATGCAGAAAAATTTGTTGATTACGTTATTACAAGAGATGCAACTAAGATCTCACCTATGAGAGCTAGATATGTGATTCTATGTAATGCTTATGGAGGAGTTCTTAATGATCCAATTCTTTTAAGAATTTCTGAAGATGAGTTTTGGTTCAGTTTATCTGATAGTGATATTGGAATGTACCTGCAAGGAGTAAATGCAGATGGAAGATTTAATGTCGATATAAATGAAATCGATGTTAGTCCAGTTCAAATCCAAGGTCCAAAATCAAAAGCATTAATGAAAGATCTTTGTGGAGATCAAGTTGATTTTGATGACATGCCATTCTATGGTTTAGCTTCTGCTAAAATTGGAGGAAGAGATGTTATTATTTCTCAATCTGGTTTTTCTGGAGAAGCAGGATATGAAATTTACCTAAGAGACTCTACTTTATATGCTGAGGATATGTGGAATGCTGTTCTTGATAAAGGTAAAGCACATAACTTAATGGTTATTGCACCAGCTCACCATAGAAGAATTCAAGCTGGAATTCTTTCATGGGGTCAAGATTTAGATCAACAGCACAATCCATTTCAATGTAACCTAGGTTACCAAGTTTCATTATCTGGAAAAGGTGAATGGAAAAAGAAAGGTGATTATGTTGGAAAAGCTGCTCTTGAAAAAATGGGAGCTGATCTTAAAGCAGGAAAAAAACCATACAAACTTCAGTTAGTTGGTCTTGAGTTAGGTGGAAAACCTATTGAAGAATACGCTCCTGATTTTTGGTTAATATCAAATGAAGATGGTGGCGACCCAGTTGGTTTTGTTACTTCTCCTTGGTATCACCCTGAGAAAAAACAAAATATTGCAATGGGATATGTGCCTTTTGATGGAACATTAAATGCTAATGGTTTTCCAAAAGGTAAATTAGGTACAAAGTATAAAATACATTTGCCTGATCAATATGCAGACAACCCAGGTCAACCTGTGGATGCTGTAGTTGTTGATATTCCATTTAAAGAATCTTACAACGCAAATACAAGAGAAGTTGTAAAAGGTTAATTTTTATTTTTAGGGGGCAAATACATTGCCCCCTTTAAATTATGTCAAAAACTTTCCTAATCGCTGTTTGCATTATTATTGCGATTGCTTTAATAATATTTCCACTAATTGTTTCATATAAAGAGCAAAAAGATAAAAAAAAATAAAATATGTTTGGTGAATTTTTAAATATAATCTTCAAATCTATAAAATTAGATAAATCACTTTATAAAGATAATAAAAATTTTGGTGAGGCTGCTATCTATTTTGCTGGTCTTATCATGATTTTAGATGGTGTGGCTGGAGCAGTTGCGGCTAACACTGTTGTTAAAACTGCTATAGGTGTCTCAGGTTTAACTGCAATTATAACATGGTTTGTATGGGCAGTATTGATTTATGTAATTGGTGTGAAATTGTTTCCAGATAAAGATACTAAAATATCCTTTAAAAAGGTATTAACAGCTGTTGGCTTTGCTCATGCTCCTGGATTGATCAGATTTTTTGCAGTTACTCCGGAATTGATGATACCAATAATTTTCCTTACTCAATTTTGGATATTTGCTGGATTAATCATTTCTACCAAACAAATATTAAATCTTAAATCAAATATGAAATCTTTTGGTATTGTATTTTTATCTTTTCTTATAATTGTATTCTTGTCAATTTCATTTGTAATGAGCAGGATGGATGCAATGCCAATCAATCAAATAAGTTAAAGAGGAAATATAGTTTTCGACAATCTACAGGATTTGCATAACTTAAATCCTGTTAATATCAAATTTTGCAAAACACTTTCATCTTCTTTTTTGCACTCTTCACATTCTTTATTCTCAAATTCATTACTTATTTCTTTATTTGTATCTTTATCTCTCATTAATATTTCTTACCTATTAAGGATAATTTATTTTTTTCAAAATGACACATGCATATTGGATTGGTTGTAAAGTCGGTAAAATTTTTAAACCAAAAATCTGAAAATCTTTCGTTAAGATATTGAAAAAATCTTGGTTTATTTACCAAAGTTAAATTTGATACAGGATCTATAATACTTTCACATTTTTCATACCAATCAAAAGAAATTGAAAAAAAATTATCTAATATTTTTGGAGTAGAAATATACATTCCATGCGCACTAAGAATGTTAGTATGACTTATATGAGTATCAAATTTTATAGCTAAATCGTTAGGTAACTCTGAAAGAATTTTCTCGTATATACTTTCCGCACCATTGCCTAAACTTTGGAACATTTGTTTTTTAATATTAACTTCACTTTCAAAAAAGTTTAAATTTTTTAACTTTTCAATAAATTTTTTTTTAAATATGAATGGTGTAGTCAAAATACTTTCATAATCATCCCATTTTTTTTCACTTTCTTTCAATATTAAATTTTCTAAATCCTCAAATGAATAATTTTTATTTGTAAAATTGTTATTTACCCAATGTCTTCGATACTGTGAAAAAGATATTAACATTTTTTCATTGAGTAAATTTTTTATTTCATTTTTCCAAATTAAGTAATGCGCAGTAAGATCAGCGTAACTTAAAAATTTATGATTAATATTATCTTTGTTATGTAAACTGATCCAGTTTCCACCAATATCTTTTCCGCTACAAGAAATTAATTTTAAGTGAGAAAAATTATTTAAATAATCAACTCTCTTATGAGAAGTACAAAAAAATATTATCTTTTTAGTCATTGTCAGTCAATCCAGCACCAGCACTACTTTGTTTTAAACTGTCAGTTTCTTCAACAAAAGTTTCTTCGCTTAGGCTGTAAAGGTTTTTCCAATCACTTTCGGAAAAATTATCTCGATTTTCTAAAAAATTTATTTCTATGTTTTGTGCATCTTTAATTTCATTTAGTAAATCGCAATTAGAATAAATACTTAAATTCAGATTTAAAATGAATCTCATTTGATTAAATTTTAACTCTATTTTTTTTCCAATAATCTCAGAACTTCTACTGAGAAATGGTAAAATGAGTAATGGATAACCTGCCTTATTAAAAGTTATTTTGTTATGTTTAATAGTTTCTGCTTGATCTAAAAAGTTTATTCCAATTGAAATAGGACAAAATAATTTGTCGTTTGTATTATTCATGTCTGATAATAATTTTAAATTTTGAAAATTATTTTGTTTTTTCTCTAAAAGATAAATACTTAGTGTTTTAATTCCTGAGAAACCAAACGTTTCGAGCAGCCTGATATTCTTACCAATTTCCTCTGCTTCACCCCAGCTGAAACCAGCTGCTCTGCTAGCTCTTTTAGATACAGTTTCAATTTCACTTAGAGATCTCATCTAAATTATATTTCAGTTTTATATACCCACTGTTCATCATAATTTTTCAAATTATTTGGCAGAGGCGCTCCTTGAAACATACAAATTCTGAGCCATTTATCTGATCTTGGATCAAATTTTAATGCTCCAAAAAAAGATAATTTTAATCTTAACATATCAATCGGCATGATTGATTTAGATATAGTATTATCTTGAATTTCAGAATAAGGAAATTTTTCAATTATAAAAACACGTCTTACTACATGTCTCAATTGATTATTATCTGATAAAAACTCAGCTACAGATATATTTTTTTCTAAACTCTCTAGTTTTTCATGCAATCTTTTAATATCCCTTGCTATAGCCAAAGGTTGTTCCAAATCAGATCCATGTTCTTCAAATCTATCAGCAAGCCTAGGTTCCTCTTTGTTTTTTGATATAAACCAGAAATTTTGATTATTTTCTCTATTGTTAAAGTCAATTTTTAAAATTTCTGAATATCTATTTTTTAAAATTCTGATCATATCATCGGTTGTTCTTTTAGTTGGGATATTAAAATATTTTTCTTCTTCTGAGCTCATTTTTTGGATCAAGGGATCTACTATTTCACCATATGGCTCAAGCATAATTGAGACTACATACTCTGTAGCTTCTTCACATGTGTTTTCTTCAACCCAATTATAAATTTCATTAAATAAATAATCTTTATTTTTATCTAATTTTATTTCAAAAAATTTAATAAATTTTTGAATATCTTCCAAAAGAGACTTAATTTTTTGAATTTGATATTCACTGTCTGAATTCCAACTTGTTATATTCTTTAAAGAGCTTTTCAAACAACCTAAAAATAATAAATAATCTTTCTCTTTTACATTTTTTATTTCTCTTATCTTTTTCAGAGCTGTCTCTCTCATTAGAATCCAATTATTTAGTAATGTTGGATGATTTACAATAAATGGTGCCATGCCCAAACCAGTCGAATTACCTATTCCTAAATTTTTACAAATTTTTTCATCAAGAGTAATTGCCTTTTTCGGATTTCTACATTTTGCAATATGATTAACTTGATCAAATGTAAATTGTCTTACCAAATAAACCAACATCATTTCTAATCTGAAAGGTCCATTAATCTCTTCCCTGTTTTTAATTCTAAATCTATCTGCTAATCCAAATTTACCTGAGCCATATACTGCTGTTGTTCTATATAAATAGCCAACTTTAGATAATAGATCCAAATCAGGCTGTAGACCTTCACTCAATCTTTCTATGACATGATTAAATACTCTGACAGATTTATTTGCCCTAGATAAAGTTAATTCTTTGTAGGACATTCGTCCTACCTCCTGTTTTGGCACTTCATTCTTTAGTCTTTCAATATCTTTTTTGGTAGGAATACCATCATGAAGAGTAAAAGCTGCATCCCATTTTGTTGCAATTACTCGATCAGATCTTTCGCTATCATCAATTTTATTTGCAAAACATATTAAAGAATAAACTCTTTTATTTTTTCTAAAAGAATATACCGCTGTTCCAAAACCATCATTGTCAATTTCAAATAAATCTCTGTTATATTCCCAATCTTTAAATTCTTTTAAAAAACTTCTTAAAAATGAAAGCTTTGATTGGTGAAATGAGCCTAACCTAGATAGTTTCATAACTTTATTAGGATCTCTAAGTTGAATATTCATAATTAAATCTTTTTATAAAAATTGTACCAATTATTTCCTAAAATTCCGTTAACATCTTCTTCAGAAAAACCAATTTTTTTTAATCCATTTTCAATGTTGTCAAAACCTCTAGCATCTTTAAACCAATTTGGTTGCTCAGGGAAACCAGGTTTATTCTTTGAGCCTTCACCGTAGTTTTTAGTTTTTGTCCATGTTCCATTTCTCATCCACTCAACAACTTTATCTGGTTGGTTAAGACAAAGATCAGATCCTATTCCAATATTTTTTACATCCATTATTTCTGCAGTTTTTGCAACCATTTCGCAAAAACTTTCTAGTGTGCATTTACTATTATTATGCAAATGGTGAGGATATAAAGAAAGACCCAACATACCATTGCTATCGTTTAATACTTTTAAAAGATCATTAGATTTATTTCTTTTTGCTGGATGCCAAAAAGATGGATTGGCATGTGTAATCGCTATTGGTTTTTCACTAAACTCAATTGCATCTAAACTACTTTTTTCTGCCGAGTGTGACATGTCAATTACAATTCCCACTCTATTCATCTCTCTAATTACTTCTCTCCCAAAGTTTGTTACACCACTATCATTTCTTTCATAACATCCTGTTGCTAGTAAGGATTGGTTATTATATGTAAGTTGCATAAATCTACATCCAAGTTGATGTACTTTCTCAACTAGAGAAATATCATCTTCAATCGGTGAACAATTTTGAAATCCAAAAAATACTGCAGTTTTATTTAATTTTTTTGCTTTCTCTATATCTGTCGAATTATTAGCTAAAAAAATTAAATCAGAATTATTTTCAGCTAATTTTTGCCATTTCTTAATTTCTAATAATAATTCATCATAGTCCTCGTGATAAACTATTGTTACATGTACAGCATCTAACTTTGCTTCTCTATTGATCTGAAAAATTTCTCTAGACCAATTACAATATTGCAGATTATCAATTCTATAATTATTGCTCATGATGATGTAAATAGTCTATCAATCTCATGTTCAATTTCTATAAATTTATTGAAATTTTACTTAGAGTTTGAAATAAAGATTTTAAAGTATCAATGAAGAAAAATAAAAAAGTATCAATAGTTATGGGTAGTCAATCTGACTACAAAACTATGAAATTAGCTGAAAATATATTGAAAAAAATTGGCGTATCTTTTGAAACTAAAATTATATCTGCACACAGAACTCCTGATAGAATGTATCAATTTGCTAAAAAAGCGGAAAAAAATGGCACTGGCGTGATAATTGCTGGCGCTGGTGGATCAGCGCACTTGCCAGGTATGATTGCAGCGATTACATCTTTACCAGTATTAGGTGTTCCAATTGAGAGTAAAAAATTAAAAGGACTAGATAGCCTGCTTTCAATCGCTCAAATGCCAAAAGGTATTCCGGTAGGTACATTAGCAATTGGTGAAGATGGGGCAATTAATGCAGCTTTATTATCAGCATCAATTTTAGCGAATGATGATGATAAAATTAGAAATAAATTGAAGTCTTGGAGAAAATCACAAACGAATAAAGTTAAGAAGAGACCCAAATAAGATAAATGTCAAATATTTCTTTAGGGATAATCGGTGGTGGACAGCTAGGTAGTATGTTGACTGTTGCTGCAAAAAAGTTTGACATAAAAGTTGTTGTATACTGTGATGATAAAGATGGGCCAGCACAAAATTTCTGTGATGAATATATTCATGCAGCTTATGATGATCAAAATAAAATAAATGAATTTGTTCAAAAAGTAGATCTAATTACATACGAGTTTGAAAATATTCCTTATCAAACTTTGAATGAAATGAATAATTCAAAACCTGTTTTACCCAAACCTTCTGTAAATAGAATTATACAGCACCGTATTGCAGAAAAAGATTTTGTTAATAAATTTAATATAAGAACAACAAGATATGCAATAGTTGAAAAAAAATCTGACTTAGAAGCTTTAGGAGATTTATTACCAGGAATTCTTAAAACCACTACCTTGGGGTATGATGGCAAAGGTCAATACCCAATTAAATCTCATGATGACATAGAAAAATTAAATATAGATTTTTCTAAAGAATATGTTTTAGAAAAACTAATTAAGTTAAAACAAGAGATTTCTGTTATTGTTACTAGGTTTGGTGTTAATAGTTATGAAGTATATGAGCCAATAGAAAATAAGCATGAAGATCAAATTTTGAAATATTCAGAAATACCAGCGAATATAAGTGAAAATATTTTAAATCAATCTAAAGAATGGGCCACATTGCTTGCTGAAGAATTGAAATATGTTGGGACAATGTGTGTAGAATTTTTTGTTGATAGAAATGACAATCTCTATTTAAATGAAATTGCACCTAGGGTACATAATTCTGGTCATTTAACAATTAATGCGTTCAATGTAAGTCAATTTGAAAATCATATAAGAGCAGTTTGTAAATTAGATAAAATCCCTCTTAAAAAATTATCAAATGCAAAAATGATTAATCTAATTGGTGAAGATATTCTACATTATAGACAGAACCCTAAACTTGAAAAAAATCAATTCTTTTTTGACTACTTGAAAAAAGAAGTTAAAAAGAAAAGAAAAATGGGTCACCTAACAACGCTTATATAATGATTAAATCGATTGAAGGAAATTTTGAAAATCCTGAAGTTAATGAATTGCTTATAAAACATTTCATAGAATTGAGGGCTGCATCTCCAGAAGGGAGTGCACATGTTTTGGATATTCCAGGTTTAAAAGATCCAACAATCAAATTTTGGAGCTTGTGGGAAAATGAAAATTTAATGGGGTGTGGTGCACTTAAATTTTTAGATAAAGAGCATGGTGAATTTAAATCAATAAGAGTTCACGATAAATTTAGAGGCCAAAATAATGGAATAAAAGTCATTAATCATCTTATTGAAGAGGCAAAAAAACTTAAAATTAAAAGATTAAGTATAGAAACTGGTGCTGGAAAATTTTTCTTACCAGCAAGGAAATTATTTGATAGATGTGGTTTTAAAGTTTGTGAGCCTTTTGCACATTACAAAGAAGATATTAATTCAATGTACTACACAAAACTTATTAATGAATAGGATTAATTAATTTATGATTGGTATTCTTGGTGGAATGGGAACTCAAGCAGGTCTTGATTTTTGTAATAAACTTGCAACTCAATATAGGGGTAAAATAGATCAAGATTACCCTCTTTTTTTTCTATACAATAAATCAAATATTCCTGGAAGACCTGAGTCTATAGGTAAAACTACTGGGACGCTTTCAAATAGATTTGAAAATCTTTCATCAAAAAGAAAATATGAAAAAGTTTTAAAAAGTTTGATTGATGGTTGTAAAAAATTAGAAAAAGCAAAATGCAAGTTCATTGTAATACCATGTAACACCGCACACTATTGGTATGATGATTTACAAAAAAAGATAAGAATACCAATTATAAATATGCCAAAAGAAGTTTTTAATCATACCAAAAAAACATGTAAAAAAAATTCAAAGATTGGTCTTCTTGCAACAGAGGGTACTTTAAAAACAAAAGTGTATGATAAAATTTTTAATAAAGATTATGAATTATGTTTTCCAACAAATAAACTTCAAAAACAAAGTGTAAACAAAGCTATTAAAGAAGTTAAAATGGGTAATGTAAAAAAAGCAGCTAATGTCATTCAATCATCAATAAAATATTTAATTAAGAATAAATGTAAAAAAATTATTTTAGGATGTACTGAACTTCCAATTGCAATTTTTGCTTTTAAATCAATCAAAACAGCAAAAACTTCAAAAATTTTTTTAGATCCAAATTTAATTTTAGCTACATCTGCTGTTAAAAAATATAAGAAGTAGAAAGTGAAAATTTCAAAAGAGAAACCGTATATTCTTTATGTTGCTGAACTAATTTATCTAAAAGTAGTTCAGATAAAAAAAGAAAACCCTGGAATAACTAATATTGATGCTGTTGATAGATTTATTGGATCTGAGTTTTATAAAGAAATTAGCAGTGGAAAATTTCATGATGATTGGTTTGAAGAATTAAAAAAAAACAATTTTGTAGATAAAAAAACAAAAAAGAAAATTCCCGAAGAAACAATCAGACTTTTAAATATTCAAAAAGATATGATGGTTAAACAATTAATCCAATTTTCTGGATTATATTATGCAAAAAGCCATTATCCTCTAGAAATATCTCAAAGAGCTTTTGATCATTTATGGAGAACTTGTGAAAGTTACGAATTATGGTGTAAAGAAACTAAACAAGAAAATTTGATCAAATTATATATGATTGACTGATAGTGATTAAAGTATTTCCATTTATATTTATCATTCTTTGGTCTTCTGCTTTTATAACAACAAAACCTCTTACCGATAATAGTGATCCATTCTCAGCTTTGGCATTTAGATTTTTTTTGGTTTCGTTAGGATTTGCTATTTATTCAATTTATACGAACCAGAAACTTTTAGTTAACAAAAGAAATATTTTTGAGTCATTGTTGAGTGGTGTTTTATTTCATGGTTTTTATCTAGGCGGTGTTTTTTATTCAGTATCAAAAGGAATGCCAACAGGCATAGCTGCTTTAATTGTTACTCTTCAACCAATACTAACAAATGCTTTAAGTGGACCTATTTTAAATGAAAAAGTAACTTTCAGACAATGGCTTGGAGTAATACTTGGTTTTATTGGATCAGCAATGGTTCTAGGTTTAGATATTGGCGCTGAAATCCCAATTTTAGGTTTAGTCGCAACAATTATAGCTTTATTAGCTATTACAACTTCAACGCTTTGGCAAAAAAAAATCAGTAACAATTTATCATTAGGGGTAAGTAATTTTTACCAAGCAGTTGGTGGTTTTTTATTTCACATTCTAATTATTATTTTATTTGCAGACCCTTTTATAAATTTTACTAAAACTTTTTTAATAGCAATGGCACATCAGGTTTTTCTTGTATCGTTTGGTGCTTTTACAATTTTGATGTTCTTAATAAAAAGAAATTCTGCAAGCAAAACTGTTTCTATATTTTTTTTAATTCCACCAACCTCAGCTTTGATGGCTTGGTTTTTTTTAGGAGAGAACTTAAGTAACTTAGATATAATTGGATTTCTAATTGCTACCGCTGGAGTGTATATTGCAACAAGAAAATAGATTAAACTGACTTATACCCAAACTCTAAACAAGCATCAGTTATAGAATGATGTAATGACTCCCCAAAGCTTCTCAATCCTGATATTCTAACTTTTTTTGGATTATCTGAGATAAAGTCTAATGTTACTGTAATTCCATTATAAACAGAATTCGCACAATCACCTTCTTTTAGAGAATTTATATCTAATGGACATCCTTTTTTTATTACTTCATCTACTAAATCACCCTCTATTTCTATAATTGTTCTTGAATGTGAGATATCAGTAATTGCAAAATGCTTATCATCAAATTGATCCTTTTCTTTTTGGATTAGATCTAAGCTAGATGAAAAAACTAACCAATTATCAGGTCCTAACCATAATATTCTTGTTTTTGAATTTGAGGATGATTGTAAAGATGATGGCAATTCAAGATTATCAATTTTAATTTTTGAAGTATCAAAATCAGAATTCCGATATTTTGCTATTTGGAATATTAATAGTTCGTTTATTTCCGAAACTTTTAATAAGTCTTTTTCATTTTTTCCTTCAAAATCTCCAAATTTACCTGATTTATGTACAAAATTAAGCGGTGAAACATTTGTCATGATCTAACTCTCTTTCCTTCGTGATCGACATAATGAGAAGATATAATTTCAACTTCAATTGCAGTGTTTTTTAATGGAGACACTGCAAATAATTTTTTACCAATCATATTTTTTCCATCTTTAACAATGGCTAATGAAAAAGGATTATTATTTTCAACGCTCCAACAAGAAGAAGATACATGACCTAGTTTTGGATTAGGCAATTTTGCATTTTTATCTACAACTAAGTGAGAGCCCTCTGGAATGCTTGATTTTTTATCTATTGGAATAAGCCCTACAATTTTTTGTCTATCGTTCGTATTAAAAGCTTCTTTTTGTAATGATCTTTTGCCAATAAAATCTTTTTTCTTGGATACTAATCCTTCTAAAGAAACATCGTATGGAATTGTTCTTCCATCTAATTCAGGTCCAGCTACGTGTCCCATTTCTATTCTTAAGGTTGATAATGCCTCTGTTCCATAAGGTTGAATATTAAATTCTTTTCCAACTTCCATCATTTTCTCCCACATGAAAAGACCATGATCAGAAGCAACATTTATTTCATAAGCTAATTCACCTGAGAAAGAAATTCTAAATATTTTTGCATTAACACCAAATAAATTTCCTTCAGTGTAACCCATGAAAGGTAGAGCTTCATTACTTACATCAAGATCGGGGAACAATTTTGCTAATACATCTCTTGAATTTGGTCCAGCTAATGCTGCTCCAGCCCATTGCTCAGTTGTTGAAATTACATTTACATTTAATTCTGGCCAAACAACTTGTAAATAATATTCTAAGTGAGATAATACGTTAGCTGCTTGAGCAGTTGTTGTAGTCATATGATAATGGTTTTCTGAAATTCTTGTTGTTGTTCCATCATCCATTACAATTCCATCTTCTCTTAACATTACTCCATATCTAGCTTTACCAATTGGTAATTTTAACCATGCATTAGTGTAAACCCTATTCAAAAATTCAGCAGCATCCGGTCCCTTAATATCTATTTTTCCAAGCGTTGTTACATCACAAATACCAACATGTTCTCTTACATTTTTTGCTTCTCTTTTAGATGCTTCAAATAAAGTTTCATTTCCTTGCTTGTAATATCTAGGTCTTTTCCATGCTCCTGCATCAACAAACACAGCATTATTTTTTTCATGCCAAGTGTGCATTGGAGTTTTTCTTGTAGGCATGTATTCCATATCAACTTCTCTGCCAACAATTGTGCCAATAGTAATAGGGGTAAATGGTGGTCTAAAAGTTGTATGCCCGACCTGTGGAACAATTTTTTTCTCAACATTTGCAACTAACTGAAGACCATTTAAATTACTTGTTCGACCTTGATCAGTTGCCATACCTAATGTTGTATATCTTTTTACATGTTCTATTGATCTGTAACCCTCTCTTAAAGCAACTTCAATATCAGAGACAGCAACATCGTTTTGAAAATCTACAAATCTTTTATAATTTTTTCCTTCAGGTAAAGGTGAACACCAAAATTTATCGTGAGCATTTTTCTTAGGTTCATTTGAGTTTGGAGTAGGCATTGAAATATCATTATTTGTTATATTTTTTGAGACTTCAAATCCAGTTTTAAAACCTTCGTCTAAAGTTTTTTGTAAAGTAAAAGTACCTTTTGATGCACCAATAGAAGTTTCATTTTGTTTTGATTTATCTGGAACAAACGCATCAATTTGATCATTAAACTTAAGTTTATTTCCTGATTGAGAAGCCAAATGCACAGTCGGTGTCCAAAAACCAGAAACACAAATACAATCACATTCAATGGTCTCGGATGACTCAATTCCAGTTTTATCTTTATTAAGTCTACCAATTTGAGCTGATTTTACTTTTTTATAACCATTTGCAGCTATTACAGCATATGAAAATTTTATTTTTATATTTTGATTTTTTGCAGCATCTATTAATTCAGATGATTGCTCTTCTCTTGTATCTAAAATAATTGGCTCAACACCCTGTTTTTTAAATTCTAATGCGGTTTCGTAAGCACTATCATTGTTAGTAAATATTAAAGGTTTTTTTCCAACTAGAACACCATAGACTTTAATATATTCTTTAGCTGCTGCAGATAAAAATACTCCAGGTGTATCATTATTTCCAAAAACTATAGGTCTTTCAATTGACCCTGTTGATAACAAAACTTCTTTTGCTCGTATGTACCATAATCTTTGTCTTGGGGTATATTTGGGTTTTTCTTTTAAATGATCACCTGTTCTTTCAAACATCACCATCATATTGTGATCATAGTATCCAAAAACTTGAGATCTATTTTTTACAATCACATTTGGCATTTCTTTTAACTCAGTAATGATTTTATCAGTCCATGCCTTTCCAGATAAATTATCAATTGTAACATCGTCTGTTAAAAGTGATCCACCAAATCTTGGTTTGTCTTCTGCTAAGATTACTTTTGCACCATTTTTTGCTGCAGCATATGCACTTGATAATCCAGCTGGACCTGATCCAGTAACTAACAAATCACAATATTCATATTTATGTTCATATCTTTCTTTATCTTTTTCAATTGACGCAACACCTAAACCTGCTGCTTTTCTTATAAAAGGTTCATATATTTTGTACCAAAAGCTTTTTGGCCACATAAATGTTTTGTAATAAAAACCAGCTGGAAAAAATTTATTTAGAAAATTGTTTATTGCTCCAACATCAAATTCAACTGATGGCCAGCAGTTTTGACTTGTAGCCTCTATACCATCTACTAGTTCAATTTCTGTTGCATTGACATTTGGTTCTGAGTGACCATTTAATTGAATTTGTAATTTTGCATTAGGTTCATCAACACCTGCACCAAAAAAACCTCTAGGTCTATGATATTTAAAACTTCTACCAACTAAATGAACGCCATTAGCTAATAAGGCTGAAGCTAAAGTATCCCCTTCATAACCAATATATTTTTTCCCATTAAAAGAAAAAGTTATTTCTTTATTTCTGTTAATAAGACCTTCGTTATTTAAACGGTGTGATTGGCTCATTTTATTTCTTCATTCATTTTTGCAGTTTGAAAAATTTCATGTGTAACAGTATCTCTTTGAACCTTAAACCATTGTCTACAACCAGCTATGTGATGCCATAACTCAATATGTTTGCCTCTTGGACTTTTTCTCAAATAAACAAACTCATTCCATTTTTCATCAGATACTTCCTGATTTAATTCAGGTCTTTTTACAGTTCCGTCACCTCCATAAGCAAATTCCTTATGACCTCTCATTCCGCAATATGGACATTTAATATTTAACATTTATGAAATCCAAGTTTTTGTTCCGAGACCTTTTTCGTCT
This sequence comes from Candidatus Pelagibacter sp., assembly GCF_052049975.1. Classification (GTDB taxonomy): domain Bacteria; phylum Pseudomonadota; class Alphaproteobacteria; order Pelagibacterales; family Pelagibacteraceae; genus Pelagibacter. Next base: position 466,505 of record NZ_JBNGYZ010000002.1, read on the forward strand.
AACAAATAACCCTTATCAAACCTACCTAGACTTAGCTCAGAATTTAATTCGTGTATTCTATCTTGAGCGATTGTGTGTGCAAAAGTCCAACCAGACGCTGGAACAGATTTGAAACCTCCATAGCACCAACCACAATTTAAATACAAACCATCTATGTGAGTTTTGTCAATAATTGGGGAACCGTCCATAGACATATCCATGATACCGCCCCATGTTCTGAGCATTTTTAATCTACTTAAAAAAGGAAATAAAGCTATACCTCCAGTTAAAACATGTTGGATTGTAGGTAAGTTTCCTTTTTGAGCGTAACTGTTATAACCATCTAAGTCACCACCCATGACCATTTCACCTTTATCTGATTGACTTATATAAAAGTGACCTGCACCAAAAGTTACTACCCCATCTAAAATAGGTTTTACTGGTTCTGAAACACATGCTTGTAATAAGTGTGTTTCAATGGGTAAAGTAATATTAAGTTGTTCAGCTAAAACATTAGAACTTCCAGCAACACAAAGTCCAATTTTTTTTGTTTTTATATTTCCTCTGCTAGTTCTAACACCTTTGATTTTTCCATTTGCTACATCAAATCCTGTCACTTCACAATTTTGAATTATATCAACTCCCATAGAGTCAGCCTGTCTTGCATATCCCCAAGCAACAGCATCATGTCTTGCGGTTCCTGCACTTGGTTGTGCAAGACCACCAAAAATTGGATACCTTACATCTTCTGAAAAATCAGCCATAGGTATCATTTTTTTTATTTGCTCTCTATTTAGTAATTCGGCGTCAATTCCATTCAATCTCATTGAGTTACCTCTTCTTGCATAAGCATTCATTTGTGCATCTGAGTGAGCTAAATTAACTATACCTCTTGGAGAAAACATAACGTTAAAATTTAATTCCTGACTCATATTTCTCCATAAATCCATTCCAAATTCATTAAATCTCGCATTAGCATCGTACATAAAATTTGATCTAATGATTGTTGTGTTACGGCCAATGTTTCCTCCACCGATCCAACCTTTTTCAATTATAGCAACTTTTGTAATGTTATGTTCTTTTGCTAAGTAATATGCTGTTGCCAAACCATGGCCTCCACCACCAATTATTACTACATCGTATTCTTCTTTTGGCTCAGGATCTTTCCAAGCTAAATCCCAGTTTTGATGATTTGAAAAAGCATTTTTAACAAGACTAAAAATTGAATATTTTTGCATTCGATGATTTTAGCGAAAAATATCTAAACTTTTCTTATTATTTTTTATATATATTTTTTAGAAGTTTAAAACTAATTAAAATTGAATAGAAAGTCGAAATTATTTTATGCCAAAATCAGATATAGAAATAGCACGAGAAGCAAAGATGCAACCTATCAAGGAGATCCTTGATAAAATAAATGTACCTGATGAGCCTGAAGCATTTAGCCCAATGGGCAGACATATTGCAAAAATAAATCTTGAGTATCTTGATAAGTTAAAAACCAATAAAGACGGAAAACTTATTCTAGTTACAGCTATTACTCCTACTCCAGCTGGAGAAGGTAAAACAACTACATCTGTAGGTTTAAATGATGGATTAAACAAAATTGGAAAAAAATCTATAGTGTGTTTAAGAGAGCCAAGCTTAGGTCCTTCATTTGGAATGAAAGGAGGAGCAGCTGGAGGTGGTTATGCTCAAGTTGTTCCTATGGAACAAATAAATTTACATTTTACTGGTGATTTTCACGCAATTACATCTGCTCACAATCTTCTTTCTGCATTAATCGATAACCATATTTACTGGGGCAATAAATTAAATATTGATGTCAGAAGAGTTACTTGGAAGAGAGTAATGGATATGAATGATAGAGCCCTTAGAGCTATCAACATTAATTTAGGCGGAGTTGCTAATGGATTTCCAAGAGAAGATGGTTTCGATATAACGGTTGCTTCTGAAATAATGGCTATATTCTGTTTAGCTAATGACCTAGAAGACTTAGAAAATAGAATTGGAAATATTACTATTGGTTACACTAGAGAAAGAAAACCAATTTTCGCTAAAGACTTAAATGCTCAAGGTGCGATGACGGTATTATTAAAAGACGCAATCAGACCAAATGTAACTCAAACTTTAGAAAATAATCCTGCAATTATTCATGGTGGACCATTCGCAAATATTGCTCATGGTTGTAACTCTGTAATTGCTACTAAAGCTGGACTTAAGTTGGCTGACTATGTTGTTACAGAAGCAGGATTTGGTGCAGATTTAGGTGCAGAAAAATTCTTAGATATTAAATGTAGAAAATCGGGTTTGAAACCTAGCTGTGTTGTGATTGTTGCAACAATAAGAGCTTTAAAGATGCACGGTGGTTTATCAAAAGATGAATTAAAAAATGAAAATGTTGATGCACTAAAAAAAGGTTTAGTTAATTTAGAAAGACACGTTGAAAATGTGAAAAAATTTGGACTACCTGTTGCTGTTGCAGTAAATCATTTTATAGCAGATACAGAAAATGAGGTTAATGAATTATTGGCATCATGTAAAAAAATGGGTGTTGAAGCAAAACTGTGTACTCATTGGGCAAACGGTGGTGAGGGTACAAAAGAGCTAGCTTCCCATGTTGTTGAACTAATAGATAAAGGTGAAGCGAATTTCAAATTTCTTTACGAAGATAAAACACCATTATTTAAAAAAGTAGAAACAGTAGCAAAAGAAATTTATAGAGCGAGTGAAGTTACTGCTGATACTAAAATAAGAGACCAATTAAAGTCTTTTGAGGAGCAAGGTTACGGAAATCTACCAATATGTGTTGCAAAAACACAGTATAGTTTTTCAACAGATCCTAATTTAAAAGGAGCTCCATCAGGTCATGTTTTGCCAATTCGAGAGGTAAGACTTTCATCTGGTGCAGAGTTTATAGTAGTGATTTGTGGAGCAATAATGACAATGCCTGGCCTACCAAGAGTTCCTGCTGCAGATGCGATTAAGCTAAATGATAAAGGTCAGATCGAAGGTTTATTTTAATTAATAAAATTTAACCAATTTCTTAGTTCCATCATTGTTTTATCTTTATCAGAGATTGCAATCTCTTTTTTAATAAAATCAATATGAGTATCAATATCCTCTAAAGACTCAAACGCTTTACGAGTCTCAACAAGTTTTTCTTTTCTAAATTCAATAAGGCTTATCATTTTTTCATAAGTAATTTCAGGATGATATTGAAGCCCCCAAACTTTGGTTTCATTAATCTCAAAATATAAACTTTGAACATTGTTTATTTTATTTGAAGCTAAACAAACTCCATTATCAGGAATTTTAACTACCTCATCAAAATTAAATGCTGGTGTGTTAAAAATTTTATCTTTATCTTTATACAAAGGATGGCTTAATCCCTTATCATTAATTTTTACTTCGTTTGCTATACCGATATTTGAATTGTCAGCTTTTTTTACTTCACCGCCTGCTGCAGTGACTGCTACTTGCATTCCCCAACATATAGCTAAAATTTTTTTAACTTTTTTTTGACATTCTCGCATAAATTCGATTTGTCTTCTTATTTCAGGAGTATCATTATAAATATTTAAACTACTGCCTCCCCATATTAAACCATCGTAAGAAGAAAGTTTTTTTATTACAGGTTCAATATTTTTATCAGATGAAGGGTTTACAACATCAAAATTTAAATCATTTGTGAAATAAGCTAGACTGTCTTTTAGACTTTGAGTGTGAGTTTGTATTCCAACTTTTGAAAAGCTGTCATTTTCTTCTCTTAGATTGCCCTCAACAATCAGAATTTTTTTCATAAACTAAGATCCTTAGTCGCACTCATGATAAAAATAATCTATTGATAATATTATCCTTTTTAGATTATGATTATCTATTAAGAAAAGGGAGAGAAAAATTATGACAAAAGTCGCATTAATAGGTGCAGGCCCATGTGGTCTATCATTTCTAAGAGCTATAGAACAAGCTGAAAAAAAAGGTGAAAAAGTTCCCGAAGTAGTTTGCTTTGAAAAGCAAGAGGATTGGGGAGGTTTATGGAATTATAGTTGGAGAACAGGTTCAGATCAATATGGTGATCCAGTTCCAAACAGCATGTATAGATATTTATGGTCTAATGGTCCAAAAGAATGTTTAGAATTTGCTGATTACTCTTTTGATGAACATTTTGGTCGTACTATTCCTTCTTTTCCACCAAGAGAAGTTTTATACGATTATATCGTAGGAAGAGTAAAAAAAGGTAAATCTAAAGACAAAATAAAGTTTAATACTAGAGTTGCAAACATTGAATTTAAAAATGATAAGTTCGATGTAAGTTATCAAGACAAAGTTAATAATGAGATGTCTAAAGAAACATTTGATTATGTAGTTGTTTCATCTGGTCATTTCTCTGTTCCTTTTATCCCTGAGTATAAAGGAATGAATTCTTTTCCTGGAAGAATAATGCATTCTCACGATTTTAGAGACGCTGAAGAGTTTAGAGGCAAAGATGTAATTGTTCTTGGTAGCAGTTATTCTGCAGAAGATGTTGCTCTTCAGTGTAATAAATATGGTGCGAAAAGTGTAACTATTGGCTACAGGCATAATCCAATGGGTTTCAAATGGCCTAAAGGAATGAAAGAGGTTCACTATCTAGATAGACTTGAAGGCAAAAAAGCTATTTTTAAAGATGGAACTGAGCAAAATGCTGATGCTATAATTTTATGTACTGGTTATCTTCATCACTTTCCATTCATTGATGAAAGTTTGAAATTAAAAACTCATAACAGATTATATCCACCAAAATTATACAAAGGTGTAGTCTGGCAGGATAATCACAAGATGATGTATCTTGGAATGCAAGATCAATTTCACACATTTAATATGTTTGATTGCCAAGCCTGGTTTGCAAGAGATGTTATCATGGGCAAAATTAAAATGCCTGACTCTAAAGAAATTGAGTCTGATATTAATAAATGGGTTGGTATGGAAGAAAAACTTGAAAACCCAGATCAGATGATTGACTTTCAAACTGAGTATACAAAAGAGTTACATAATATGTCTGATTATCCAAAAATTGATTTTGAATTGATCAGAACACATTTCAAAGAATGGGAACATCATAAAGTGGAAGATATAATGACTTACAGAAATAAGTCATTCTCTTCACCAGTAACAGGATCTGTTGCACCAGTTCATCATACACCGTGGGAAACTGCGATGGATGATTCTATGAAGACTTTTTTGGATCAGTAATTTATTTACTTCCAATCAATTTTGAGTTTTTCATTGTTACAAATGCATTCAATCATGCTTAGTAACAATGGAAACTCTTTTTTATCAAATTCCTTTAATATTTTTGGGCCAATCGCAAAAGCTAAATCAGCTCCTTCAACTGTAATCTCTTTCATAAATTTATCTTTAGCATCTTTAAAAGTATGTCCTTTTCCAAGATAAAATCCCATTTTGCTATTTCTTCCACCAGCTGAGCTTACGTGCAAATCTCCTAAACCAGCTAACCCATAAGCTGTATCCGGCTTACCATTAAGTTTTTTTGTAAGATTTTTCATTTCTGAAATCGCTTTATAAACTAAAGAGGCAGCAGTGTTTAAATAATACTTGTTTTTTATTTCATCTTTTTGATCTTCGCTACTTAAACCCTCTGAAGCTCCAATTAACATTGAGTATATATTTTTTGTTGCAGCACATACCTCAACACCCATAAGATCATCTGAGTATTCTGTTGAATAATATTTTGTTGATATCATTGAACCAATTTTTTTTACAATGTCTAAATCTTCATTAGCTAAAACTACACTGCTATTTATTCTATTTGCTAAACCACTTGCCAAACATGGTCCACCTACTGCTGAAATTTTTGCAGCTTTAATATTTTTTTCTTCTAAAATTTTATTTAGTTTTTCAGCTAAAGTTTCAAATTTATTCTCAATCACAGCCAAACCTTTTGTAAGTAAAAGAATATTTGTAGAATGATTATAAAATTTAGATAGTTCTTCTCCAATCCACTCTATCCCTTTTGAGCTCACACCTACTACTAATAAATCAATATCTTTTTTAATTTCGTCATTAAATTCAGAAAACTTCAATACTTTAATTGAAGTAGGAAGTTGACATTTTAAAACTGGATGAAAATTTTTATTAGAATTAATTTCTTCAATTACTTTATCTTCTAAAAATGAACCAACTAAATAAACTTCATTAGAATTGTCTGCACATGGGACTGCAAAAGCTGATCCCATTGCACCTGCACCTATAATTACTATCTTGCTCATGAATTTTTAAACGTATCTAAATACAAATATTGCAAAAATAAATGATAAAATAGTAGCGATCCAAAGCATTGGTCCAATTATACCTAACCAACCTAAATGAATATAAGCCGAACTTAAAAGAGAAATAAACAGTCTGTCTCCTCTTGTAGTGTCTAACCCTAAAATTCCTTTTCTAGGACTTCCACCAGGTTTTTTCTTTTCCCATAAAATCATTATTACAAAACATAAGATTATGAATAAAAAAAATGCTGCAGTCTGCCAAGTCCAAGCCATCCAGGTGATGAATTCAAAATCAAAAAAACCTTTTTTTTGAGTTTCTGCAACAGAGCCCCAAGTATTAGTTTCGGCTGCAAATGAATTAGTAAAAATCATACCCTACCTAATGCAAACCCTTTCGCAATGTAGTTTCTAACAAAATAAATTACTATAGCACCTGGAACTATTGTTAAACTACCAGCGGCAGCTAGTAATCCAAGTTCATATCCTGATGTGCTGGCGGTTCTAGTCATAGTTGCCGCGATTGGTTTTGCAGCGACTGCTGTTAAAGTTTTAGCAAGTAAAAGTTCAACCCATGAAAACATGAAACAGAAAAACATTGTAATTCCTATTCCTGCAGTAATTGTTGGTATAAATATTTTAAAGAAAAATTTAGTAAATGAATAACCATCAACATAAGCTGTTTCATCTAATTCTTTTGGCACTGCTGACATAAACCCCTCTAAAATCCAAACGGCTAGAGGAATATTAAATAAACAATGCGATAAGGCTACAGCCACGTGTGTATCAAACAAGTTTACTGAAGAATAAAACTGAAAGAATGGTAACGCAAATACTGCTGGTGGTGCCATTCTATTTGTAAGCAACCAGAAAAATAAATGTTTATCACCTAAAAATTTATATCTTGAAAAAGCATAAGCGGCTGGCAAAGCGGCTGCAACAGAAATAACAGTATTTAAAACTACATAATAAATTGAATTTAAATACCCAGTATACCAAGTGCTATCTGTAAATATTTTTTTATAGTTTTCTAAAGTAAATTCTTGAGGCCACAATGTATATGTATTTATTATTTCAGTAGTTGTCTTAAAAGACATGTTCAATAACCAATAGATTGGCAACATTAAAAAAATTATATAAATAGTAGGTACTAACCACTTAACTTTTTTCATGATTGACTCTCATTTTTCATCATTAAATTATAAAAAACCCAACAAACTGTAAGAACAATAAAAAAATATATTAATGACATTGCAGCTGCTGGCCCTAAATCAAATTGTCCTAACGCCATCTTCACTAAGTCGATAGATAAGAAAGCCGTAGCATTTCCTGGTCCTCCGCCAGTTAAAACGAAAGGTTCAGTATAAATCATAAAACTGTCCATGAACCTGAGAAGGATTGCGATAGTTAAGACTTTTTTCATCTTTGGTAATTCTATGTGTCTAAATACAGCCCATCTTGTTGCACCATCTATTTCAGCTGCTTGATAATAAGCAGGTTGAATAGATCTCAATCCTGCATACGAAAGTAAAACAACCAATGAAGTCCAATGCCAAACATCCATTAAAATAGTAGTGAACCAAGCATCACCACTTTGTTGTGTAAAATTATAATCAAAACCCATTGCGTTTAATGAATGACCTAAAAAACCAATATCTGGTAGCGCAAAAATATTCCACATTGCTCCAACTACATTCCAAGGAATTAATAGTGGCATAGACATTAAAACTAGACAAATGGGAACTCCAATTCCTTCTTTTGGCATGTTTAATGCTATAAAAATTCCCAAAGGTATCTGTATAACTAAAATGATTAATGTGAATAGAACTTGTCTACCTAATGCAGCATGAAATCTTTCAGAAACCAAAATTTGTTTAAACCATCTTGTTCCCTCCCACATAAATACATTGTTTCCAAAAGTTTCCTGAAAAGCATAATTGACAACAGTCATCAAAGGAATGATTGCATTAAATGCAACCAGAACAAAAACAGGTATTACAAAGAACCAAGCTTTTTGATTTACTGTTTTATTCATTAATCTACTATCCAGTTGTCCCCATACACATAAGTGTATTCTTTTTTAAATGTTAAGAAAGCTGAGCCTTCAGGTATATTTTCTGAAGCTTTAGTAATTAATTTTATTTTTCCACTATCGCTTTCAGTTTCTATTATTTTATTTTTTCCAGTGTTGCTAACATTAAGGATTTTGACTGGTAGACCTTCCTTATTGAAGGAAATAAACTCAGGTCTCACACCAACTTCCATTTTTGAAAAATTAGAATTATTTATTTTTGAATTTGAAGTCTCAATTTTTGTGCCATTTATAGCTACTAAACCTTTACTGATTTCACATGGAAGAATATTCATTCCTGGAGAGCCTATAAAATGACCAACAAATGTATGTTTAGGTTTTTCAAACAATTCTACAGGTGTTCCTGTTTGAACTATTTGACCTTCATGCATAACAACTACTTGATCAGCAAAAGTTAAGGCTTCCGTTTGGTCGTGAGTTACGTAAATCATAGTTCTCTTTATTTTTTGATGAAGTTCTTTAAGTTTTGATCGTAATACCCACTTCAAATGAGGGTCAATAACAGTTAATGGTTCATCAAACATAATAACATTTACATCCGATCTAACTAATCCTCTTCCTAGTGATATTTTTTGTTTTCCATCAGCTGTTAGGCCTGAGGCTCTATTTTGTAATGTTGAAGTAAGTTCTAACATTTCAGCAATTTCATTAACTTTTCTAGTTATTTCTTCTTCTGGAATTTTTCTGTTTCTTAATGGAAAAGCTAAATTTTCAAAAACGGTCATCGTGTCATAAATTACTGGAAACTGAAATATTTGAGCTATGTTTCTCTCAACAGGATTTTTTTCTGTAATATCTTCGTCATTAAATAAAATTTTTCCTTGAGTTGGAATTATTAATCCTGAAATAATATTAAGTAATGTTGTCTTTCCACATCCGGAAGGTCCAAGTAAAGCATATGCTCCTCCATCCTCCCAATCAATATTTACATTTCTAATTGCCCAATCTTCTTCTTTACTTTGAGATTGTAAATAACTATGGCTTAATTCATTTAGGGTTATTTTAGACATTTCCTACCAATCTATTATTGCTGTCGAAATATAAAAATTCATCAGCATTCATGAAAAGTTTTGTATTTTCTCCTACATCTTTTTTATGAATTCCCTCTGACAATGATACCCAATTTAAATCTCCATTGTTAAAATGAATCATGCTTTCAGATCCACTCAGTTCTGAAATGATTACCTTTCCATTTATTTCTATAGAATTATCTCCTTCTTTATATGTGGTGATATTATGAGGTCTAATTCCAACTTTATAATTTCCATCTTTTAGATTTAGATTTGTTTTCCAGCTAACTTTATCTGATAACAATGAACATGTTTCTCCTTTTTTGCTTATATCTGCAATGTTCATAGGTGGATCGCTAAATACTTTTGCTGAATCTAAATTATTTGGTTTATTGTACACATCTAAAGTTTTGCCATGTTGGATTACTCTTCCCTCTAAGAGTGTTGCAGTGTAACCACCGATCAATAAGGCGTCCGATGGTTCTGTAGTTGCATAAACCACTATACAATCTCTATCTTTAAATAATTTTGGTAATTCTTCTCTTAACTCTTCTCTTAGTTTAAAATCTAAATTAGCTAAAGGTTCATCTAGCAAAATTAAATCTGAGTCTTTTACTAAAGCTCTAGCTAATGCTGTTCTTTGTTGTTGGCCTCCAGATAATTCCATTGGTTTTTTAGTCAACATTGGAGTAAGTTTTAATAAGTCCGCAACTTTGCCAACTCTTTGATCTATCTCACTTTTTTCTATACCAATAATTTTTAATGGTGATGCAATGTTTTCGTAAACTGTAAAATTTGGATAGTTTATAAACTGCTGATAAACCATCGAAACATTTCTTTTTTGAACTTTTACACCAGTTACATTATTGTCATTAAACCAAATCTCTCCTGATGTTGGCTTGTCTAAACCAGCCATTATTTGCATCAAAGTTGTTTTTCCAGCTAAAGTGGAACCTAATAAAACATTGATAGTATTTTTTTTGAATTTTAAATCTGTATTGTAAATATAAGTTTCTTCACCTACTTTTTTTTCAATACCTTTTAATTCTAAACTCATATAAAAAATTTTGTGATTAAAACAAAGAGGGGTTTTCACCCCTCTTTGATATAGATTTTATTTACAAAATAAAATTAGTTCCAAGCTTTTTCGTAAGGAACAGTTTTACCTTGTGGTTTCTCATCACGCTTAGCTTTTGGTGATCCTGGTTGACCTAACCAATAATCTGCACCTTTTGGTTCAGATAATCTTGGACCACATCCACCATATGTGTTGTTAGCTTTATCCGCAGCTTCCATACGTGACATTACTAAGTTCATCTCTTCTGCAAGACGATCCATAGCCTCTTGTGGAGTAAACGCACCTGAGTTAACATCTCCAATTTGTTGCCACCAGATTTGTGCTAATTTCGGATAATCCGGAACGTTAACACCAGTTGGTGACCACAATACTCTGTTAGGAGATCTGTAGAATTCTACTAATCCACCTAACTTAGGAGCTCTCTCAGTAAAAGATTTATGATTAATGTCACTATCTCTAATGATTGTTAAACCTACGTGGCTTTTCTTTAATGATACAGTTTTTGATACAACGAACTGAGCATATAACCATGCAGCTTTTCTTCTCTCCACTGGAGTAGACTTAAATAAAGTCCATGATCCAGCATCTTGATAACCAAGCTTCATACCTTCATCCCAGTAAGGTCCTTTTGGTGATGGACCCATTCTCCATAAAGGATTTCCATTGTCATCAACTGTTTTATTTCCAGAACTTTTAGGCGCTACCATTGATGCAGTAAACGCTGTGTACCAGAAAATTTGTTGAGCAACGTTTCCAGATGATAATGCAGGTAATGACTGATAGAAGTCCATACTTGCGGCACCTGGAGGAGCATAAGCTCTTAACCACTCATCCCATTTTCTAATTGCGTATACAGCAGCAGGACCATTTGCAGCTCCACCTCTAGCTACGTCAGCACCAACTGGGTTACAAGTACCTTGTTCCATTCTTATACCCCACTCGTCTACTGGCACACCATTAGGTTTTCCAACTGAACCTGCTCCAGCCATTGATAACCAAGCATCAGTCATTCTCCAACCTAAGTCCGGAGCTCTTTTACCATAGTCCATGTGACCATAAACTCTAACGCCATCAATTTCTTTAACATCATTAGTAAAATATTCAGCTATGTCTTCATAAGCTGACCAGTTAACTGGTACACCTAAATCATAACCATATTTTGCTTTGAATCCTTTTTTGATGTCTGCTCTATCAAACCAATCTTTTCTAAACCAATAAAGGTTAGCAAATTGCTGGTCTGGTAATTGATATAATTTTCCGTCTGGACCAGTTGTAAATGATTTACCAATAAAATCATCAATATCTAAAGTTGGTAAAGTAACAGCTTTACCTTCTCCAGCCATCCAGTCAGTCAAATTTACAGCTAGCTGTAATCTTGAGTGAGTACCAATTAAGTCAGAGTCATTAATGTAGGCATCGTATAAATTTCTGCCTGTTTGCATTTGTGTTTGTACAGCTTGTACAACTTCACCTTCTCCTAAAAGTTGGTGATTGACTTTAATACCTGTAATTTCCTCAAATGCTTTTGTCAGTGTTTTAGACTCATACTCGTGAGTTGGAATCGTTTCAGAAAGTACATTGATTTCCATTCCTTTGAATGGTTTTGCAGCTTTTTGAAACCACTTTAGTTCTTTAATTCTTTCTTTTTCAGAAAGAGTAGAAAGACTAAACTCACCAGTTGCATACTTCTTAACTGCGTCTGCATAAGAAGATGTTGCTAGTAATGAGAATGAAACAACAAAAGCTAGGAAAGTTTTGATATTTTTAAACATTTATTTTCTCCCTTGTTGTTTTTTGAATTCAAAGACTAACAAAGAAATGTATTTAATGTAAAGATGGTAATTTTGTAATTTTAACATTTGTTAAATTTGTTAACAAAAAAAATATTGAGAAATTTGATATATATTAATTAATTTTATACTACCTGAAGTTGTTTATGTTATTAAACTTCTTTTGATAGCTTTTTCCCAACCAGTGATAAGTGTTTTTCTTTTTGAATTTTTCATTTTGGGAGAAAATTTTTTATCTAAAGCCCAGTTTTTAGAAATATCTTTTAAAGATTTGTAAACACCAATTTTTAAACCAGCCATAAATGCAGCACCTAATGCGGTTGTTTCGTCAACTTTTGGTCTTAAAACTTTTACATTAACTACGTCACTCAAAAATTGAGAAAACCAATTATTCTTTACCATACCACCATCAACTCTTACTAGTTTAGGTCTAAGACCATCATTTTTCATTGCTTCAAATAAATCATAAGTTTGATAAGCAACAGACTCTACTGTTGCTCTAACAATTTCATTTACACCGGTATCTCTTGTTAGGCCACTTAATACACCTCTGGATTTTGCATTCCAATAGGGCGTTCCTAATCCAGTAAATGCCGGAACTAGATAAATTCCACTGTTAGAGTTTAATTTTTTAATTAATTTTTCTGTATCAGATGCTTTTTTTATAAAATTAATTTTATCTCTTAACCATTGCACTCCTGCACCTGCAATAAATATTGAACCTTCAAGGGCATAAGTAGTTTTCCCATTCAATCTATATCCAATAGTAGTTAACAATTTATTTTTTGAATAAATTATTTTATTACCAGTGTTTAAAAGTAGAAAAGCGCCAGTACCATATGTGCTTTTTAAAGAACCAGGTTCAAAACAACATTGGCCTACTGTTGCTGATTGTTGGTCTCCTATCATTCCTGTTATTGAATATGATGCACCTGTTATCTTCGGATCTGTGTGCCCAAAATCATCAGAACAATCTTTTACCTCAGGCAATATATGCTCAGGTATTTTAAGCATGTCTAAAATCTGTTTATCCCACTTATTGTTTGTAATATTAAATAACATCGTTCTGCTAGCATTAGAAGCGTCCGTGAAATGATTTGTGCCTCCCGTTAATCTCCATAATAAAAAACAATCTATGGTTCCAAACAATAATCTTTTTTGTTTAATTAATTCTTTTGCCTTTGGAACATTATCAATTATCCACTTAATTTTGGTTGCAGAAAAATACGCATCTATTAGTAATCCTGTTTTGTTATAAATGATTGTTTCTTTTTTTTGTTTTATAAGTTTATTGCAATAATCGACCGCTCTTCTATCTTGCCAAACAATTGCATTATAAACTGGTTTACCAGTGTGTTTATCCCAAAGAATTGTAGTTTCTCTTTGATTGGTAATTCCTATTGTTAAGATTTTACCTTTTAATTTTTTACTTTTGTTTATTACATCTTTCAAAACTTTTTTAGTAGTTGACCAAATTTCCTCTGGGTTGTGTTCAACCCATCCATCTTTTGGAAAGTATTGAGTAAATTCCATTTGAGAGACAAATTTTGGTTTACCTCTCAAATCGAATAAAATTGCCCTACTCGATGTTGTTCCTTGATCTATAGAAATTATAAATTTTTGCATTAATCTATCCCAAGATTTTTCTTTTTTTGTTCAACCCAAGTTCTTATTAAGTTGTCAAAAATTAAACCAATAAATGCAACACAAATTCCAAGCGTTAAACCTTTTCCTCCACCTTGCTTGTCCGATAGTGCTTTTAAAATATATTGACCTAAATCTTCAGTTCCAATGAATGCACCAATGATTACCATGAATAAAGCAAACACAATGGTTTGATTTAAACCTAACATGATGTGTGGAAAAGCTAATGGAAATTCAATTTTTGTTAATCTTTGAAATTTAGTTACACCTGACATTGTTGCTGCATCATGTAAAGCAGGTGAAACTCCTCTTAATCCTTCGATTGTATATCTTGTTGCTGGTATCGTTGCATAAACTATAACCGCAATTAAAACTGATGTGTCTGTTATTCCAAATAACATCATAACTGGAATTAAATATACAAAAGATGGAAACGTTTGAAAAATATCACAGACACCCAACATAAAATTTGTAGAATGTTTATTTTGAACACAAATAGTACCAACAATTAACCCTATTATCATTGATACAACTACTCCAAAAGTCGCCATATAAGTGGTAACTAAAGCTCTATCCCACCATGGACTAAAAGCTATAAATAATGTCAAACCACCAACAACCATTGCAGATCTTATTCCACCAATAATGTAACCAGCGCCTACAACTAAAACTAAAGTTGCAACAGCTGGCATTCTTAAAAAGAGCGCTCTCATTGGCTGTAACACTTCTGTTATCAGCCATGTATTAAAAGCTTTTATGTAAACAAAAAAAGTTTCAAAAATCCAATCTACACCTTTGTTCCAAAATGCGGCTGTTGAAATACCTTTGTTATGTGGAATTTCATATAAATAATTAAAAGTATCTTTAAAAATTAGAGTTCCAGAATATGCAAGTATTGATCCAAGGATTACAGCTCCAATAAAAAATAAAGAGTTTTTATACTTTTGATAAAAAGTTAAATTTCCAAAATAATCTTCTTGTTTGTTTGCCCAAGCTAATGACATTTTGTCCAGAAGAATTGCAATTAAACTAATACACAACCCTGCTTCTAAAGCTAAACCAATATTAAGTTGATTAAGAGCTAATAATAAATTCCAACCTAAACCTTTCGCACCAATAAAAGCTGCAATAACCGCCATTGAAAAACAAACCATAATCACTTGGTTAACACCTATAAGAATATCTCTTCTAGCTGTTGGTATTAAAACTTTAGTCATTAGTTGGAAATTTGTACATCCACTCATTTTGCCTGCTTCAATTACTTCCGGCGGAACTGCTCTCAGTCCGAGTAGTGTTAAAAGTATCATAGGTGGTATTGCAACAACCATTGTGATTATAACTGCAGCATGATCCCCGATCCCAAATAACACCATAGCAGGAACTAAGACTGCATATTGAGGCATTGTTTGCATAACTAAAAGAATTGGATAAAGAGCTTTTTCTACTCTTTTACTTTTGAAGGCCATAATTCCTAATGTTATTCCAAAAATAAAAGATAATGGTACAGCAACTAAAATAAACGACAAAGTCTGCATTGATGGTTTCCACTGACCAAAAATTGAAATGTAGATCATTGTAAAAGCAGCAAAGATAGCTAATCCTTTACCACTTAACTTGTAACATAAAATCGTAACACCAGCTGCAACGATAGTCCAAGGTAAACCGGGTAGCTCTGCCCAAGGATTTGCGTCTATCCAGTCCCAACTAGTAAAAGAAACTATTGTCTCAACACCTCCTAATAAAAACTCTCTAAATAATTCAATTAAGAATGTCATGAAAGAAGTTATATTTCTTGTGATTTGAAGAACTAGAGGACGAGTTTTGTATTCTTGAGTATCTTCATTCCAAAACTCCATCGGCATCCATTCCTCAAGGAGAAAAAATAATCCATCATTGATCCAGATTGGCAACCATCCTAGTAAAGGGGGTAATCGCCAAAAATTATCAAAAGCATAATATCTTACTTCTTTTCCAAGAAAGAAATATACACTTTGGTTTGGATCTTTAACAAATTCTGCTTGGCCTCTAATAAATTTATAAGTTTCAGGAACATCAATTGCAAAACATAAACCAAAAAAAACTGCCAGTAAAAACAACCATTGAAAAGTTTTTGGATGTTTTTTTAATAGCTCCATAAAATTTAGTTTATTTTTTTCCTCCAAAAACAGTATCAATTATTTTAGAGGGTTTAATTGAACCAATGATTTTGTTATTTTCGTCTGTAACTCCTACAATACTTTCTTGAGTTAAAATTTTTTCTGCAACATCCTCTATAATATCATTTTTTGAAACCTTAATGCTTCCTAAATTATCAGTATTTTGTTTATCCATCACATCTTCTATTTTTAAAACTTTTTCTCTTGGTACTTCTTCTGTAAATTTTCTAACATATTCAGTAGCAGGATTTAAAACTATGTTTGCTGGTGTATCTAATTGTTCAATTATGCCATCTTTCATAATTGCAATTCTATCTGCAAGTTTTAAAGCTTCATCAAAATCATGTGTAATAAACATAATTGTTTTTTGAAGTTTTTCTTGAAGTCTTAAAAATTCATCTTGCATTTCTTTTCTGATAAGAGGGTCTAATGCTGAAAAAGGTTCATCAAGAAACCATATATCAGGCTCTACTGCTAGTGATCTTGCAATTCCAACTCTTTGTTGCTGGCCACCAGAGAGTTCTCTTGGAAAGTAATTTTCTCGACCCTCAAGACCAACTAATTTCGCCATGTCTAATGCTTTATTAATACTTTCTTCAGTTTTAATACCTTTGATCTGAAGAGGAAAAGCAATGTTTTCAATAACTGTTTTGTGAGGTAACAGAGCAAAACTTTGAAATACCATACCCATCTTATTTCGTCTCAATTCAATTAAATCTTTATCTTTTAAAGATAATAAATCCTGTCCTTCTATAAAAACTTTTCCAGATGTAGCATCAGTTAATCTTGAAATGCATCTTAATAAAGTAGATTTACCTGAACCTGATAAACCCATAACAACTAACATTTCACCTTTTGCAACCTCAAAGGAGGCGTTGTTAACACCAACTATACATCCATTTTCTTGAAAAGTTTTTGCATCTACATTGCCATCAGCTTTTTCAAGCATCTCTTTGGCATTAGCACCAAAAATTTTGTATACACCTTCACATTTTATTACTGCTTCAGACATAAATTACTAGTAGCCTACACAAAAAACTTAATAAAATAAACTGTATAAACTTTCTCTACCTCCTAAAAATTTTTTATATAATAAACTCTGGTATCAATACCTGTGCTTAAAAAACTTAATGCTTCCCCGCTAACTGTAATTGTTTCAATTGTGCCATCATCCAGTGGTCCTTCTAAAGTAAAGCCAGCGAAACATTTATTGTTTTCCCATTTTACAAATGTTTCCTTAATCAAATTTCCGTTATTAGTATAAATTTGAAAAGCTTTATAATTAATCAAATTTGCTCCCATTACTGCGCGTTGCGGAATTAATTTTGTCACCTTACATACTGACTCATAAATTTCGTCAGTTAATCTGTGATTTTCAGTACCATCATAAGTAACTAAAATTCCTGATGGAAGTTTTGAAATAACTTCATTCAATTTTCTTTCTTGGGCAATTCTTTCCTCTTCTGCTTTCATCTTCGCAATAAGCTCGTCTCCACCACCGAAAATATTATTTAAAATTGTAAAAAATAAAATCACAATTACAGTGACAGTAACAAGTCCCACAAATTGTTTTACATTGTCAGGAAGAGTTTTAAATTTTTCAACCATAACTTATTTTTGAAGTTCTCCGTTTTTCCAAATTCCAACTGTTTCTGTGCCATCGGGTAATGTAAATTTTCCTTCGCCATTCATAAAACCATTTTCCCAACTACCTTCATATTTTGAACCATCAGGAAATATTAAAGTTCCTTGACCGCTCCAAACACTATTTTTGAACTCACCTTTATAGATATAGCCATTAGGCCATGTTTCTGTTCCTTGACCATGTTTTTTTGTTGCTACCCACTCACCCTCATAAGTAGTCTTATCTGTATAGATCCATTTACCAAAACCATTTTCACAATTCCCCTCCTTGCAACCAGTGCTTCTTGCAAAAACTGAAGTTGAAATTAAAAAAGTAAAAATTAAAGTTAATAGTAAATTTTTCATTTCATTATCTTACACAAGAATTTAATTAAAAAAAATCTCCCCCAACAAAGTTGGGAGAGATTTAAAAGTTTAATTTGATTTACCTTTATTTAGTAAATGGCTTCCAAACACTCTCATTATCAGCTAACCATTTTTTAGCAGCATCTTCATGAGAAAGTTTGTCGATATCAACTAATGATGCCATTGCACCAATGTGACTTGTTGAGAAAGACATTTTCTTAAATGCTGCAGCTGCTGCTGGATGAGTTTTTGGGAAATCTGCGTTAACAGCTTTCTTTAAGTAACCATCAGGAGAACCACATTTTCCATCACCACCATCTTCTGGTCTGCAACCAGCTGTGTATGGAGGGAAGTCGATAAATGTAAAACCAGCACCATCAGTAAAGTTTGGTGTCCAGTTGAAAATTATAGTTCCTCTACCTTCTTTTTCTGCTGCTGCTAATTCTGCCCATAATGCATCAGCACCACCAGCAAATTTAACAGTCCATAAATCACCTAATCCAAGAGCTTCAACTCTTTGAGGGATTAAGTCACCGTGCCAAGATTGTGGACCTTCTAACATTCTACCTTTACCACCAGAGTCAGGTGTTACAAAGTTTTTTGCACAGTCAGGATTTTTTAGAGCAGTCCAGTCTGGAAGACCTGGGCATAGACCTTTTTCTGCAACCCAGTTTGGATAACCCATATCTTCAAGAGTTCTTGCTTCATGATCACCCCAGTCAAGGATACCACCTTTTTCTAAAGCTGTTGTAAATGATTTACCAAAAGCTGACTCCCATACCTCGTGTGAGATTGTTACATCGCCAATTCTAATTGACTCGTATACAGCTTGTGAGTCTGCTGGTACATATTTTACATTGTTACCCATAGACTCAAAAATACCACCGATTACATAAGCCATTACTACTTGTGAAGACCAGTTATGAGTTGGGATAACTATTGGTTTTTTACTATCTGCTGCGTTAGATACTCCAGTAAAACTCACTAAAGCTATCACTGCTGCTGATAGAGTTGATATTAACTTTTTCATTTTTTCCCTTTCCTTATTCCTAATTAAGAATATCTAACTATAAATTTAAATTACCTTCAACATTAATTATTTTTTTTATATATAAAAAATATAAACAAGTTATAATTATTATTAAAATATAAGTGTTTCATGAAAACGACTTTGGACATTAAAGAACCTGGACTAAATGTCCTACCTCCAGGAGTAGAAAGACACGTCGTTAACAGTGGAGGTCTAACTGCTTTTCAATTGTTTCCTGACGATGAAGTTGAAATCATAAATGATGAAGGAAATCAAATTTGTGAAGTAATTTGTTTTAATAAAGATGGTAAGTCAGAAGTAGGTATTCTTAATCTTAGAGAAAATTCAGATAAAAATTTTATTAGAGATATTTTAAATGGAAAAGATGAAACTATTCTAGCAACAAACTATCAATTAAAAAAAAGAAACTTAGATATTACTCAATCAAGATCATCTATAGTTTTTGACAAAGATACTCCTCCAGGTGAAAAAATTAAATTAAAATCAAAAGATAAATGTTACGCAATTTTCTCTGCTCCAAGTGAAGATATGTTGGTGACAAACCAAAATCCTGCAAGTGAATTAACTATTTTTATTAAAAGAGCAAAAATTATAAACGATAAAGAACTGAATATAATTCCTGATCCAATATTCGAACCTTTGTATGAACAAAATATAGATAAAGAAACTTCAATTGCTTATGAGGTAAAAGAAGGAGACTACATTCAAGTTATAAGCCCAACAGGTAGACAATGTTCAGACTTTGTAGCTTTCGATACAAGAAAATTAGAAAAAGGGATAGAAAAAGGTTTAGACTGGCAAACAACAAGAACATTTATGGGAAATACATTTCCTGGCCCAGGATTGTTTTCAAAATTTTATGATACTGATCATGAACCACTAGTAGAGGTTATAAGAGATACCGTCGGAAAACATGATACTTTTAACTTAGCCTGTACTTCAAAATATTATGAAGATGCGGGTTACTTTGGACATCCTAATTGTTCAGATAATTTAACAGAGTCTATGTCAAAGTATGGAGTTCAAAAACAAAAAGGATGGCATGCAATAAATTTATTTTTCAATACATCAGCTGCTGGATTAAATTCTGTTATATCAGATGAGTCTTATTCAAGACCTGGCGATTATGTGATGTTTAAAGCTTTAAAAGATTTAACAATAGGTACTACGGCATGTCCAAGTGATATCGATGCATGTAATTCATGGAATCCTACAGATATTTTTGTTAGAACTTACGATAAAAAAAAAGAATTTAGTAAATCTTTTGCATTTAGAATGAAAACGGATTCAGAAAAAAAACTTACAAAAAACTCTGGCTTCTATGAAAGAACTTCAAAACTAACAAGAAACTTTGTTGATGCTAGAGGTTTCTGGTTACCTAATGATTATACAAAACACGGTCTAGTTAACGAATATAATGCTTGTAGAGAGAAAGCTGTTTTAATTGATTTGTCATCTTTAAGAAAATTTGAGATCATTGGACCTGATGCAGAAGAATTATGTAACTACACTCTAACAAGAAATATTAAGAAATTATCTGTTGGACAAATTGTTTATTCTGCAATGTGCTATGAAAATGGAATGATGTTTGATGATGGAACATTATTAAGATTAAGTGAAACTGGTTTTAGATGGATTTGTGGAGATGAATATGCGGGTGAATGGTTAAAAGAAGTTGCCAAAAAGAAAAACTATAAAGTTATAATCAAAAATTCTACAGATCAAATTAGTAACGTTTCTATTCAAGGACCAATGAGTAGAGATATCTTAAAAAAAATAATTTTTACTCCACCTACTCAACCATCTATTGATGAGCTTGGTTGGTTTAGATTTACAATATGTAGAGTTGAAGAGTTACAAGGAATCCCATTAATTGTTTCGAGAACTGGTTACACGGGTGAGCTTGGCTATGAAGTGTGGTGTCATCCAAAACATGCTCCTGAAGTTTGGGATAAATTAATGGAAGCTGGAAAAGAATATGGAATTATTCCTGCAGGCTTTGCTGCATTAGATAAACTTAGAATAGAAGCAGGATTAATTTTATTCGGTGCTGAGTTTGATGGTCAACAAGATCCTTTTGAAGCTGGTATAGGTTTTGCTGTTCCACTAAAAACTAAAGAAGATGATTTTATTGGAAAAGAAGAATTAAAGAAAAGAAAAGAAAATCCTCAAAAAAAATTAGTTGGTTTAGAATTGATTGGAAAAGAGCCTGCAGGTCATGGTGATTGTGTTCACATTGGAAGATCTCAAGTTGGAATTATTACTAGCGGATGTTTATCAACTGTTTTAAATAAAAATGTAGCTTTATGTAGAATTGATGCACAATACTCAGAAATTGGAACTGAAGTAGAAATAGGAAAAATTGATGGTCATCAAAAAAGAATTTCAGCAAAAGTTGTTAGGTTTCCTTTTTATGATCCTGACAAAACAAGAGTTAGAGCGTAAATAAATGCCAAAAACATCAAAAGATCTTCTAGAGTTTTGGGAAGAACAAATGAAGCTTTCACATACATCTAGTAATTATTTTTTTAGAAAATCACCTTCTCACTATCATATGATGTTAATTGTAATGAATTCATTTAAAAGAAAAGAGAATCTGTCAGTAGAAGAATTAAAAACCAGACTGTTTAAGACATCTAGACCTAAGTCAGCTTTGATGATCAAAGAAGCGTGTGAGAAAAATTTCTTTAGTTTAGAGAAAAAAGGTAAAGATCACCGAAAGAAATATGTGATCCCTACCCAAGGATTTATTGAAGAATTTGGTAATTATTTAACAACTCTTAAAAATCTAAGCTTCTAAACTTTATCAACAATTAAAAGTTGTAGATCTAAAGCTTCTAAAAATTATATATAAAAAATAATATATTTTTTTGTTTTACAAAAAAATAATGTTTCGATTATGTCTATACCTTCAAAAGCAAAAGTTGTTATCATTGGTGGCGGTATTCATGGTTTGAGTACAGCTTGGAAATTATCAGAAACTTATAAAAACCCTGGCGATATAGTTGTTCTAGAAAAAAAAGATACAGCTGCAGGTGCTAGCGGAATTGCATGTGGAGTTGTTAGAAATAACTATTTCCAACCTGCAATGAGAGAATTAATGGCTCACTCAGTAGAAGTTTGGGAGAGTGACCCTAAAGCATTTAAATACAATGCTGTAGGTTATTTACAAATATCACCAGAAGTAATGCATGCAGATGTTGCAACAATTTATGAACAACAAAAAGCAATCGGATACGATTCTGAATTTATTGAAGGTGAAAAAGATTGCATGAAGTATATGAAAGGCATGTTCGATGATTGGCAAGCACAAGGAATTACATCTGTGCTTCATGAAAAAAAAGGTGGATATGCGTTCAATAAAGATTCAATTAAAGCATTAGAAAACAAATCAACTTCTAACGGTGTTCAAGTTATAAAAGGTATAACTGTTAATGGTTTCAAAAGAGGTAGTAATAGCAAGGCTGTTACAGGAGTGGAAACTGATAAAGGAGTTATTGATTGTGATCAAGTAGTAATTGGTGCTGGCCCTTGGGCAAGAGATTTTTGGAATATGTTAGAGCTACCAAAAACAGCAAACATTAAAGATAAAGATGGTAAAATGCACACAACTGACATGTGGACATATTGGATGTTACAAGAGGGTGTTATTGGTGTGGAGCCAGATTTTTTGAAAATGAATAATGGTGAACAACCACCTGTAATACACGTGGACTCTACTGCACCTTTATATTCAGATAAAACAAAAAAACTAATTACAGATAAAATTTGGGGAATCTATTACAAACCAGATATTGAAGGTCTTGGTGTTCAAGGTGGAACTTCTCCTTACATAGTTGATAAACATTTTGATCAAGTTAATGTAGACCCATACGGAATTGAGTCACCAGAATACCAAACTACAGAAGCATTTAATGATATGTGGTGTTCTGCTTTAGCTCATTGCCAAAAAAGATTTGAAGGTAAGTCTGACCTATATAGAAAAGGACCTTCAGGAGGTCTTGGATGTATGACACCAGACTCTTTTCCAATCTTTGATAGATTTTTAGAAAATGTATATTTAATTGCTGACGCTAACCACGGATATAAAATGATAGGTGTTGGTGAGTTGGTTGCTAAAGAAATTTTAGGACAAGAAAGTGAATTGTTAAAACCGTTTAGATTCAACCGGTACGAGAAAGGTGAGCTTCACCCTACTTCTAACAGTCCGTTCCCTTGGAGCTAATTATCCAAGTAGACAGACTTTTTGATTTCAGTTAACTTTTTGTTCTGAAAATTAAAAAGGGGAAAAAATGACTGATCTAGAAAAACATGTAAATCAACCAGGCAGAGATAAACTTGTAAAAAAAGTTAGAGAAAAAATTAATGAGTTAGGAATTACTTATATTTATTTCCAGTTCATTTCAGTAACAGGTAGAATTGTAGGTAAAGGTATACCAGCTGATCATTGGGAAAGAACAGCGGAAAAAGGTTTTCAACTTGTTTATGGTGCAACAGCAAATTTATTTTTAGATCGTCATAATAATTACATTGGATATGGACCTGAAGCTAAAGAATTAGTTGGTATCCCTGATCCTGAAACTTTTGTTCAGTTGCCTTGGGATAAAAAAGTAGCAAGAGTTTATTGTACATGTTTTAGAAATAGAGAAGAAAGAGAAAATCCAGGTGGACATTTAACATCTGATTGCAGAGGAAACTTAAGAATTATTGCTGAAGAGTTTAAGAAGAAGCATGGTTATCAAATGAGAGTAGGAACAGAACCTGAAATGATGTGGTTAACGAAAAATGAGGATGGAACTCCTACTGGAAAAGGTTTCTCAAAACCATTTTGTTATCATATAGATCAATTTGAATCTTTAAGACCTGTTTTCATGAAAGTAATTGAGTATGCAAATGCAATGGGGCTAGACATGATTCAAGGTGACCATGAAGATGCTCCTGGTCAATTAGAACTTAATTGGATGTTTGATGATGTACTTAGAAATGCTGATAGACTTTCTACTTACAGACAAATTTGTGCGCAGGTAGCTAGGGAGCATGGTTTAATTGCTTGCTTTATGACTAAACCATTTATGGGTGTGTCTGCAAGTGGTTGTCATACAAATATGTCTTTATGGAAAGGTGGAAAAGATAAAGTAAATAAACTTGGTCATAAGAGTTTACCTGGAGTTGACGAGGTATTTACTTATGTTGAGGGTGGAGAAAATACATTTATGCCTGATACAAAAGATATGCAGCTTCCAGGAAAAGTTGGATTACAATCTATTGGAGGGGTAATGAAACATTTACCAGCGCTTACTGCTATAGGTTCATCAACAGTTAACTCTTATAGAAGATTATGGGACCAAGGTTTTTGGGCGCCTGTGTATGCAGATTGGGGTTATCAAAATAGAACTTGTGGTCTAAGAGTTTCTGCTCCAGGTAGATTTGAGTATAGATCTGTAGATTCAATGCATAACCCGTATTTAATGGGTGCAGCTTTGTTAAAAGCATTTGATGATGGAATATCAAATAACATTGATCCAGGTAAACCTGAGTCTAGAAACATATACGAAGCTCAAAAAGCAGGTAAGGATGTAAAAAAACTTCCATTAAGTCTTGGTGAAGCTTTAGATAGATTATCGGAAGACAAAATAATTCAATCTGCAATGCCAGATGAAATGTACAAGATTTTTCATTGGTATAAAAACGATGAGTGGGAAAGATTCCTTGGAGCTACAACTCAATGGGATCTAGATACTTATTTAGATTGTCTACCGTAGTAGAAAAAAGGAATATAAATTAACAATTTAACATAAGGAAAAGATATGTGTGGAATAGCAGGACTTATACATAGAAATAAATCTTCTAATGTTGGAAGTGAACTTCAAGGTATGCTTCAAGCTTTAAAACATAGAGGAGAAGACTCTACTGGATATGCGTTATATGGAGATACTGACGGAAAAAATTTCATTATGAGATTTAAAGTCGGTGAAAATGTTGGTGAAGGAAGTTCATCTGTAATGGAAGATGTTTCTGTTTATGATGAAAGAATAAAAATAGTAAATGCTAAATTAAAAGAGTTAGGTGCTAACATAATTAAAGAAGAAAGAATTCTTCCCTACTCTTTAAGATATGAAATCACATATGATGCAAAGGATCTAAGAGATTTATCTGAAAAAATTGAGAGTGTTCCTGGTGTTGAAATATTATCTTTAGGAAAATCTTTAGAGGTAATTAAAGATCTAGGAAATGCTAAAGAAGTTTGTGATAGATATAGCCTGGGGAACTTAGTTGGAACTCACGCAATTGGTCATGCTAGAATGGCAACTGAATCTGGTGTAGATATTAAATCTGCCCACCCTTTTTGGGGATATCCTTTCAGTGACGTTTCGGTAGTTCACAATGGTCAATTAACTAACTATTGGAATAATAGAAGAGTTCTTGAAAACAAAGGCATGAGATTTATGTCAGAGTGTGATTCAGAGCTTATCGCTGTATATCTAGCTGATAAAATGAGAAATGGTGCTTCGCTTGAAGAAGGTATGAAAGATTCTCTTCATGAGTTAGATGGTGTGTTTACATATTTTGTTGCGACTAAAAATTCATTAGGAATGGCAAAAGATACAATGGCTGCAAAACCATTAGTACTATATGAATCAGATGATCTTGTGGCAATGGGATCTGAGGAAATAGCAATTAGATCAGTATTACCTCAAGAGATTGACACTTATGATCCATTTAATGGAGAGGTTAAAGTATGGCAAATTTAAAGACTGAAAAATCAAAAGCTCGTTCAATGGGTATGCACACTGAAGTGCTTACTGGTAGAACTCAGCAAAAATTCTTTAATCCTGATGAAGCTGAAAATTTCTTTTATTTTGGAACTTACGATGTAGATTTTAATAAAAGAACAGAGCTTGACGTTAAAGATATGACTGCAACTGAAGCTAATAAGGAAATAGATAACCTTATGAGCAAAGGTTTTGGAACTATAGTAATCAAAAACCCTCAAGGAAAACACAGTTTGGGAGTTGGAATATTAAATAAACTTAATTTAATTTTTGAAGGAAGTTTGGGTTACTTTGGTGTTGGATCGTGTGACGGACCAGTAGTTAGAGTTAATGGTCGTGTTGGTTGGTCTTGCGCAGAAAATTTGATGGCTGGTAAAGTAGTAATTGAAAAAAATGCTGGTTCTTCATTTGGTGCTGCTATTAGAGGTGGCGATTTAATTTGTAAAGGTAGTGTTGGTTCTAGAACTGGTATCGACATGAAAGGTGGAACCATCATAATTGGTGGTGACGCTGGAGCTTTTACAGGCTTCATGATGCAAAGAGGAAGAATAATCATTCTAGGAGATGTTGGAATTAACCTAGGTGACTCTATGTATGATGGAATTATTTATATTGGTGGAAAAATTGAGTCTTTTGGAAGTGACGCTGTAACAGCAGAACTTACATCAGATGATGTTTCTTGGCTAAAAAGAAAATTAAAAGTTGCAGAGATTGGTGAAAACTTTGATGTAAGTAAGATGACTAAAGTTGTAGCTGGTAAAAAACTTTGGAACTACGATAACTTAGAACCTACAGAGAAAAAAGGAGCAATTTAATGGCTAAAAAGAAAACAAAAGCTAAAAAGAAAAAATCAAATGGACAAGCTGGAGTTGGTGGAAAAGCTGACGTTCATCTAAACAAAAGCGGGGGAAGAAATAAAAGTTTACTAGGCCTAAATGCTATTTTTACTCCTGATGTAATTGACGATATTCATATCAAAGCTGAATTAGGAAGATACAGAATGCGAGGAATGGCATTGATGAAGAAAATTCCTGATTTTGACGACCTAACATTCTTACCTGGAACACTTACAAGATTTGTAATTGAAGGTTACAGAGAAAAATGTGAAACAAAAACTGTAATTGGTCCAAGATGTGAAAATCCCGTTGAACTAGATATTCCAGTTTATATTACTGGAATGAGTTTTGGTGCTTTATCTTATGAAGCTAAAACAGCTTTAGCAAGGGGAGCTACAATGGCTGGAAGTGCTACATGTTCAGGAGAAGGTGGAATGATTCCAGATGAAAGAAGATATTCTGAAAAATGGTACTACCAATGTATTCAATCAAGATATGGTTTTAACCCACATCATGCACAATTAGCTGATGGTATTGAAGTATTTATTGGTCAAGGTCAAAAAGTTGGAATGGGTGGTCACCTAATGGGTCAAAAAGTTACTGATCAAGTAGCTGAAATGAGATCTTTACCTGCTGGTATAGACCAAAGATCGCCAGCGAGACACCCTGACTGGTTGGGTCCAGATGACTTGGCATTAAAAGTTCAAGAGTTAAGAGAACTGACAAAAAACAAAGTGCCAATTCAATTAAAGCTTGGTGCTGCTAAAGTGTATGATGATGTTCGTATGGCAGCTAAATGTGATCCAGACTCTATCTATATTGATGGTATGGAAGGTTCTACTGGTGCAGGTCCACATATCGCTGCTGCAAATACTGGTATCCCAGGGATTGCTGCTATCAGAGAAGCAAGAAGAGCAATTGATGATGTTGGTAAAAATGGAAAAGTATCATTAATTTACGCTGGTGGTGTAAGAGATGGTGCTGATCTAGCTAAATGTTTGGCATTAGGAGCTGATGCAGTTGCAATTGGTACTGGAGCTATGATAGCGCTTAACTGTAACAAAGAAATTCCTGAGTCTAATTTTGAAAAAGAAATGGGAGTTAAAGCAGGTGAATGTTATCACTGCCATACTGGTAGATGTCCAGTTGGTGTGGCTACTCAAGATCCTAAACTAAGATCAAGACTAAATCCTGATGATGCTGCTTTAAGAGTATATAATTATTTACACACAATGACTTTAGAAGCTCAACTATTAGCTAGAGCATGTGGTAAAACTAATATTCACTCTTTAGAGCCAGAAGATTTAGCGGCATTAACATCAGAAGCTTCAGCATTAGCTAAAGTTCCTCTAGCTGGAACTAACTACACAGTTGGTGTTGACAACTTCCATAAAATATAAGGATTAATTATGCCAAAGAAAAAAGTTAAGAAAACTAAATCTAAAAAGGTAAGTAAAGCTGTTGTAGGAAAATCAAAAGAAACAGCTAGAGAAAAGATGATAGGACAACATATCGGCTATAGGTATGATGTTAATCTCCTACCAGATTATAAGAAGCTAACTCCATTTCTTAAAAAATATATAGAAGCTATGGGTTGGGATGATTTAAATTGGTTAGAAGATGTCCATATGGGATATGAAGAAAATAGACCAGCAGTGTTTTGCAGAAATGCAAATGGTTGGGTAACTATTCCTAAATCTATTAAACTACCTAACAATCAACAAGACAGAGACATGATAGCAAGAGAGCTATTGGTCAAATTTCAAATGTCAAAAAAACATCCCCTTGTTGATTTGAAAAAAGCTTATTTAAAGTTTTAAACTCAATTATTAGTTGATTTTTTATAAAGACCAGCGTCATTATGGCTGGTCTTTATATTATTGTAACCACTCCTCTATTTTAATAAAGTTTTAAAAAACTAACATGGGGAGAGAAAATGACTGATCAGTTAAGTGCTCTTACGACCATATTTACAGAGTTTTACTACTGGGTAACAGTAGTCCTAATGTTCTTAATTCACGTTGGGTTCTGTATGTATGAAGTTGGAGCTTCTCGTTATAAACACCATCAACACACATTAATGAAAAATACAATGCTGATACCACTTGTAACAGTAACTTGGTTTTTCTTTGGTTGGTGGATATATTGGGCATTTCCAACAGGACCAGGAATTGCTCCATCAATAATGAACGAAAGTACTGCATTGATAACGGATGATAGTGCTTTTAGTGCATCTTGGTATGTGCCTAGTTCAGACTTAATGGCTGTAAATTTAAATGACCATATAAGTGGTGTATTCTGGGCAGCCTTCTTACTATTTTCATGGACTGCAGCATCAATTGTTTCTGGTGCAGTGATTGAAAGAATTACTACATTTGCTTTTGGTATTTTAGCAATAGCAATTGGTTCAGTGTTTTGGACAATCGATGCAGCGTGGGGATGGCATTTTGATGGATGGATGCTCAAAATTTTAGGCTATCACGATGCCTATGCTTCTGGAGTAATTCACGCGATTGCGGGTGGATTTGCTTTAGGTGTGCTTATGGTGCTTGGACCTAGAATTGGTAAATTTTCATCTAGCGGTGAACCAAGAAATATTGGGCCTAGAAATCCTTGGCTTGTAACAGTGGGATTATTTTTAATCTATACTGGTTTCTGGGGATTTTATGCTGCATGTAATATACCAATATTTGATCTTGGACCTGAATATGGAATGGAAGGTGTAACATTCTGGACTGCAACGAACATATATGTAACTCCTACTACACTTAGTGGTATTACTTTTAACTTCTTGATGTCGTTATCAGGAGGATTATTAGCCGGATATGTAATTGCTAAAGGCGATCCTTTCTGGACATACTCAAGTGGATTAGCGGGTGTTATTTGTGCGTCAGCCGGAAATGACTTATACCATCCAATTCAATCAATGATTATTGGTATGATAGGTGTAGTTATTGCTTACAAACTTCATTATTGGGTTGAACGTAAGTTCAAAATTGATGATGCAGTTGGAGCTGTAGCTGTACACGGTTATGCTGGATTTGTTGGTCTAGTAATTTGTGGTTTTGTTTTAAATGGCTATCCTTCGTCTGGATACAGCGTTGGAGCTATGTGGGATGGAACAACATATGCTACAATCAATCCACTAGGACAATTCCTTGGAGCAATAATTATGTTTGTTGTTCTAGGATTAATACCAGGTTACGTTCTTGCAAAAATACTTAACGGTATGGGTAAATTAAGAATCCCTCGTGAAGTAGAATTAGCAGGACTTGACTATGAAATAATGGAAGCTGATAAAGATGCAGAAAAAGCAGTTTCCTCAGCAACTAGGTAAAGGAGATATATGGCTACAGTAACAAACTGGATAGATCATTTAAGTGCAGACGAAGTTGCCGGAGCAGTTTATCCGGGAGCTGGATCTAGTGAAACTTTACTAGTTATCTTAGGTATAGTTTTATGGATCGGTTGGCATGTTTTGACTGCTAAATCTGAGAGCGAAAAGCTTGAAAAGTTAAGCAGAAAAAGACGTGGCGCAAATGATTATAAAAACAATATTGCCAATTGGTAATTAAATAATTAAATTAAAGGCGCAGTTAATTTTAACTGCGCCTTTTTTTTATTACTTTATGAGCGAAGAAGAAAAAAATTTACCACCTACAAAAATGAGAGGAGTTGCTTTTCCAAAAGCAAAATATGGAGCTATTGCTGCTGTAATCATTATTGTAATAGTTAATTTAATCTATTATAAGGACGCTCTTTTATCTTTAGTAAAATAAATTTTATGTGTGGAATAGTAGGTATATATCTTAAAACTAAAAAATATGAAAAACACTTAGGTAAGTTTTTATCTGGGATGTTAGACGGAATGGCAACAAGAGGTCCTGATAGTGCAGGCTTTGCAATCTATTCAAAAGAAAAAAAAGATCTTTATAAATACTCAATATGTTTAAATAACTTAAGTATTGATCAATTTAAGAAAAAAATTTCAAAATATATAAAAAAAGCCAAGATAAACATATTTTCTGATCATGTTGTTCTAGAAACAAAAGATAAACCAAAGAAAGTTTTAGAAATTATAGAAAAAAACTTAGATGAAGTATCAATTGTAGGTTACGGAAAAAGTATTAATATTTTTAAACAAACTGGAAATCCAAAAGATGTAGTTAAAAAATTTAAACTTTCTTCTTTTGCAGGAACGCATGGTATTGGTCACACAAGAATGGCAACGGAAAGTGCAATAACTACACAAGGATCACACCCCTACTCTACTGCTGAGGATGAGTGTTTGGTTCATAATGGCTCACTTTCAAATCATAATAATGTTAGAAGAGTATTGATTAAAGATGGACAAAAATTTAATTCTGAAAATGATACAGAAGTAGCAGCTGGTTACATTTCAAATCAAATTTCAAATGGAAAAAACCTAGAGAAGACCCTCAATAACAGTTTAAAAGACTTAGATGGTTTCTACACTTTTATTGCTGGTACTAAAGATGGATTTGCTTTGTTAAGAGATGAAATAGCTTGTAAACCTGCAGTGGTAGCAGAGACAAAAGACTACGTTGCTGTAGCTTCTGAATTCCAAGCTATGGCTCATTTGCCTAATGTGAATGAAGCAAAAATATTCGAACCTAAACCTGGTGTTGTATATCATTGGTAGTTTATGAATTTAGATTTAAAAAAAAAGAAATTAAGAGAAGTTAATTCGTATCTTCAAAATATTGATAGAAAAGATAATCAAAGAAAATTTGAGATTTTAAATCCTCAAGGACAACATGCTATCTGTGCAGGTTTGAAAGATGAAATAGATGTCAATATTAAAGGACACACTGGTTATTATTGTGCTGGCATGAATCAAAAAGCAAATATCAAAGTGGATGGAAATGTCGGAACTGGCGTTGCAGAAAATATGATGTCTGGAAAAGTAACAATTTGTGGTAATGCATCGCAAGCTGCTGGAGCGACTGGACATGGCGGAACTCTTATTATTGAAGGTGATGCTAGTTCAAGATGTGGAATTTCAATGAAAGGTATTGATATTATTGTCAAAGGTTCTGTTGGACACATGTCGGCATTTATGGCTCAAAAAGGAAATTTAATAATATTTGGAGATGCTGATGAAGATCTAGGTGACTCTATTTATGAAGCCAAGATATTTGTAAAAGGTAAAGTAAAAAGTTTAGGCGCAGATTGTGTAGAAAAAAAAATGGATGAGAAAAATATTCAAATTTTAAAAGATATTTTTAAAGATAATAATATTAAAGAAGATCCAAAAAACTTTAAAAGATATGGATCAGCAAGAAACTTATATAATTTTAAAATAGACAACGTAGGATCATATTAAATGAAGAAAAACCTTAAAGAATTTAAAACATTTCCAACTTCTACAATTCAAGAAATACAAAGAGCTGCAAATGAGGGAATTTATCAAATAAGAGGGCTTGGAGCTAAAAGAAAAGTTCCTGACTTTGATGATCTTGTTTTTCTTGGTGCATCCATGTCTAGATATCCACTAGAAGGTTATAGGGAAAAGTGCAACACTTCAGTTATTCTTGGTGATAGATTTGCAAAGAAGCCTTTACATTTAGATATTCCAATAACAATTGCTGGAATGAGTTTTGGTGCACTTGGTGCAAATGCTAAAGATGCATTGGGTAGAGGTGCCTCAGAAATGGGAACTTCAACAACTACTGGTGATGGTGGTATGACTAAAGAAGAAAGAGGTTCCTCAAAATATTTGGTTTATCAATTGTTGCCATCAAGATATGGAATGAATCCTGATGATTTAAGAAAAGCTGATGCGATTGAGGTTGTTGTTGGTCAAGGTGCTAAACCAGGAGGCGGTGGTATGCTTTTAGGACAAAAAATTAATAAAAGAGTTGCGGGAATGAGAACTCTACCAGAAGGCATAGATCAAAGAAGTGCTTGCAGACATCCAGATTGGACCGGACCTGATGACCTAGAAATTAAAATTCAAGAATTAAGAGAAATCACAAATTGGGAAAAACCGATTTATATTAAAGTTGGTGCTGCAAGATCATACTATGATACTACTTTAGCAGTAAAAGCTGGTGCTGATGTTGTTGTTTTAGACGGAATGCAGGGTGGTACAGCAGCAACTCAAGATGTTTTTATTGAACATGTTGGTATACCTACTTTAGGTGCATTAAGAGAAGCTGTTGATGCATTAAAAGAACTGAATATGCATAGAAAAGTTCAGTTAGTTGTATCTGGAGGGATAAGAACAGGCGCAGATGTTGCGAAGGCCCTTGCAATGGGTGCAGATGCAGTTTCAATTGGTTCAGCTGCAATGATGGCACTTAACTGTAATGCAGATTTATATAGAGAAGACTATGAAAAATTAGGTACAGAACCTGGTTTTTGTCATCACTGTCATACTGGTAGATGCCCCGTAGGAGTTGCTACTCAAGATCCTAAATTAGAAGAAAGATTAAATCCTGTTGAGGGAGGAAAAAGATTAAAAAATTATTTAAGTACTTTAACTTTAGAATTACAAACACTTGCTAGAGCAAATGGTAAATCAGATGTAAGAAATTTAGAACCTGAGGATCTTGTCGCTTTAACAGTTGAAGCTGCAGCGATGGCAAGAGTTCCTTTAGCTGGGACAGATTGGATACCTGGTTTAAAAGAAAAGAGTTGATTAGTTTCGGCTAAATTAATAAAATTTTAATTATGCCAAAAAACTTATCAAAAATTGCTAAACAACAAAAAATCAAATATTTCTTAATAAGCTTTGTAGACTTCTTTGGAGTTTTACGCTCAAAATTAGTGCCAGCGCGTGCTATTGATGAAATGCAAGAAAATGGCGCAGGGTTTGCTGGGTTTGCTACTTGGTTAGACATGACTCCCGCAGATAGTGATATGTTTGCAATTCCAGATCCTGATAGTTTAATTCAATTGCCATGGAATAAAGAAATTGGGTGGTTAGCTTCTGATTTATATATGGATGGTAAACCAGTTAAAGCATCCCCAAGAGTAATTTTAAAGGAACAAATAAAAAAATTATCTAAGAAAAAACTTAATATGAAATCTGGTGTTGAATGTGAATATTTCTTGATAAGTGAAGATGGTTCATCAATTGCAGATGAAAGAGATATACAGTCTAAACCTTGTTATGATCAATCAGCACTAATGAGAAGATATGATTTAATCAAAGAAATATGTGACAGTATGATTGAATTAGGTTGGAACCCATATCAAAATGATCATGAAGATGCTAATGGTCAATTTGAAATGAATTGGGATTATTCAGATTGTTTGATAACAGCTGATCGACATGTATTTTTTAAATTTATGGTTAAAAGCTTAGCTGAAAAACATGGTTTAAGAGCAACTTTCATGCCAAAACCATTTTCAAATCTAACTGGCAATGGTTGCCATGCACATGTTTCATGCTGGGAGGGGAAAAAAAATAAATTTTTAGACAAATCTGATAGCCTAGGATTAAGTAAAACAGCATATAATTTTTTAGGTGGATTGATAAAAAACGCTGACTCTTTATCTGCGTTTTTTAATCCAACAATAAATAGTTATAGAAGAATTAATGCACCACCTACAAAATCAGGAGCTACTTGGTCTCCAAGTAGTATTTCATACACTGGTAATAACAGAACTCACATGGTGAGAATACCTGATCAAGGAAGATTTGAGCTTAGATTGATGGATGGATCAGCTAATCCTTACCTGTTACAAGCAGGTGTGATTGCTGCTGGCTTAGATGGTCTGAATAATAAAATTGATCCAGGTGAACCTTTACACTGCAACATGTATGAAGATCATGAAAAATATCCAGATCTTCCAAAACTACCGAATGATCTTAATGAGTCTTTAGAAAGATTAAAAAATAATAAGATGATTAATGAGGCATTTGGAAGTGATGTAATAAATAGTTATTTGAAACTAAGATCTGCAGAATTGAAGGAATTTAGCAATAAAGAGAACTTTGATAAAACTAAACCAATTACTGAATGGGAACGAAGAAATACTCTAGATTGTTAATAGATGAACTCAATATTAAAGAGTAGTATTTTTTCAATCACTAATTTTGTAAAAAATAAAAATTATAATTTTAATAAAGGTCAAATTTTAGAATCTCTTCCAAATGAATATATGGAAGAAGCAGCAAAAACAATTTGTTCTTGGGAAACATATAAGCCTACACCACTTGTAGAATTAAATAAGTTAAGTAATTATTTAAATGTAAATAAGATTTACTATAAAGATGAGGGATTTAGATTTCATCTAAAGTCATTCAAAGCATTAGGGGGAGCTTTTGCTGTCGACAAAATAGTTAAAGAAACAAAGACCAATACAGTTGCAACAGCTACTGCTGGTAACCATGGAAGATCAGTTGCATGGGGTGCTCAAAAATTAGGAATAAATTGTAAAATTTTTATCAGTGAATTCGTAAGTGAAGAAAGAGCATCAGCAATGAGGGAGTTGGGTGCAGAAGTGATAAGAGTTAAAGGTAATTATGATGCTTCTCTTAAGGAATGTTTAAGAAAATCAAAAGAAAATAATTGGGAAATTGTTCAAGATGTTTCTTGGGAAAATTATATGGATGTTCCAAAATATATCATGGCAGGTTATTCAATTATGATTAAAGAGATTATAGATGAACTTAAAGATGAAAAAATTACTCATGTTTTTTTACAAGCTGGTGTTGGAGGTATGGCTGCAGCAGCTATAGCTGGATTTGCAAAATTTTCTAAATATGTTCCTAGTTTTATTATTGTTGAACCTGAAGATGCTGAATGCGTATTAGAAAGTATTAAAAATTCTAAACCAACTTCAATTAATATCAAAAAAGAATCTATTATGGGAGGTATGTCGTGTGGAGATGTTTCGGCAGTTGCATGGGATATTTTAAAAAATTCATCTAATTATTGTTTGTCGATTTCAGATCAAGGAATTGCTTCAACAGTTGCTCTGTTATCTAATGAAGAATTTTCAAAAAATAAAATAATCGCTGGTGAATGTGGTGTGCCTGGAATAATTTCTTTAATCAGTCTAGTGAAAGATCAAGAAAAAATAAAAGATATTGGAATCAATAAAAATTCAAAAATTCTTCTTATTGGTTGTGAAGGCTTAACAGATCAAAAGATGTATGATCAGCTTTTGAATGAAGGGCTGAGAAAGATTCAAAATGTCTAATAAAGCAATTGTATGGATCAGAGAAGATTTTAGGATTAATTTTAATCCAGCACTTGCTCATGCTTCTCAAAATCACGAGGAAATAGTCGCTCTTTACATTTTTAATCCAAAAAATTTTAATAATAAAAGAGAAGCTCAATTATGGTGGATTTCTAAATCTTTAGAAAATTTTTCAAAAGAGCTTTCTAATTTAAATATCAATTTAGAAATTCAAAAAGGAGATGAAATTGAAATTTTATCAAAAATTAAAAAAAAAGATAACATAACCCTTTATTGGAATAAAATTTATGAACCAGAAATTATTAATCTTGGTAAAAAAATAAGAGATAATATTTTATTAAAAAATGAAATCAGCTTTAAATATTTCAAAGGTAATATTTTAAATGAATATCAAGATGTTACTAAAAAAGACCAAACACCCTTCAAAGTATTTACTCCTTTTTGGAGAGTAGCTGAAGAAATATACTTAAATTCAGTACCATCAAAAATTTCAAAAATACAAAAAGTAAAAAAAAAATTTAATTATTTTAAAAATAATATTGAATCAAAAGATTTATTACCTAAAAAAAATTGGTACAAAAAATTTGAAAAATATTGGAATGTATCTGAAAGTGAGTCACATAAATTATTGGAAGATTTAATTAAAAATAAAATTAATAACTATGGGACAGATAGAGACATACCAAGTTTAAATGGAACTTCAAAACTTTCACCATATATTAAACATGGACAAATACATGTAGAAAAAATTTTCAAAAAATGTTCAGAAATTAAACCTAAAAATATCAATATAAAAAAATATACAAACGAATTAGGTTGGCGTGAATTCTCACACAGTCTTATAAATTATTTTCCTGAAATGTTAAAAGGAAATTTAAGAAAAGAATTTGATAAATTTCCTTGGGTAAAAAATGAAAAATTTTTAAATGCTTGGAAAAAAGGTATGACTGGATATCCTATTGTTGATGCTGGTATGAGAGAATTATATGAAACTGGTTGGATGCATAATAGAGTGAGAATGATAGTGGGATCATTTCTCGTAAAACATCTTAGGATAAACTGGCAGGAAGGAGAAAAACATTTTAGGAATTGTCTTTTAGACTTTAATGAAGCTAACAACGTTGCTCAATGGCAATGGGTTGCCGGTTGTGGAGCTGATGCGGCTCCCTATTTCAGAATATTTAACCCAATTCTCCAAGGAGAGAAATTTGATAAAAAAGGATTGTATGTAAAGAAATGGGTGCCTGAATTAAACAAAGTTCCAGATAAATTTATTCATAAACCGTGGGAAATGGAAATTAAATATCAAGAGTCTATAAGTACAATAATTGGAAAAAATTATCCTAAACCAATTGTTATTCATGAAGAAGCAAGAGCAGCCGCACTTAAAGCTTTTCAAACATTAAAAAAAAATTAATCACCCAAATAATGAAGGACTACAGTTCTTTGTTGAGGGTGAATTCTGTGTTCAAAAAGAAATATCCCCTGCCATGTTCCAAGTAATAATTTTTTTTCTTTGATACTTAATGAAATTTGATTATTTGTAATTGATGATTTGATATGAGCAGGCATATCATCTTTTCCTTCTGTAGAATGAATATAATCTTTTTCATTCATTGGAACCAACTTATTAAAATAATTTAATAGATCTGTCTTTACATCTGGGTCAGCATTTTCTTGAATAATAAGAGAGGCGCTAGTGTGCATAATGCTTAAATTTAAAATTCCATTAGTAAAATTATTTTTCTCAATCCAATTCAATATCTTGGGTGTTAACTCATATAAATTTTGGCTATTAGTGTTTATGTTTAATTCATAAAAAGTTTGTTTCATTATAAATACCTTACTGATGTTAATTCATTTAATCTACTTATTGTTCTTTTAAATACGTCTTTTAAACTTTGAGAAGAATTAAATTCATTTAAATTTATTTCAGAAGTAATTAATAAAGGAATATTTTTTTCATACAAAATATCGATCATTATTATAAATCTTTGTTGTTGATTGGAATTATTTTCATAAAAATTTGGAACATTTTCTATAAATAGAAAAGAACAATTATTTGCAATTTCTATATAATCTTCAGCACCAACATTTCGATCACATAAATCTTTAAAATCTAATCTGATAATACCATCATAAAAGTTTTCAACTTCAAAATTTCTTCCTTTGATTTTAAAAATTTTTCTTTCAAGTTTTTTATTCTTTGTAATTTCTCTAAAAAACTTATTCGCTTTAAAATTATTTGTTGAATTAAGTGGAGATAAAAATCTTTCAGTTCCTCCTTTTTCTAATCTGTAATCATTATCTATTGAAAGATCTAATTCAACACAATGCCTATTAATTATTTTAATAAATGGAATAAATTGATCTCTTTGAAGTCCATCCTTATACAGATTTTCAATTTTGATATTTGACGAAAAAAAAACAAAAATATTTTGACTAAATATTTCCTGGAACAATCTACCTAAAATCATTGCATCAACAATATTAGTTACTTGAAATTCATCAAAATAAATTAAATTTAAATCTTTTTTTAATTCTTTAACAAAAGACTCTATAATTTTATCCTGATTTGAATTATTAAATTTAAAATCATGAAATTTGATCATAAATTCATTAAAATGAAGTCTTTGTTTTTTTATCTGTAGACTGTTAAAGAAAAAATTTAGTAACATAGTTTTACCCACACCCACATCTCCATGTAAATAAATTCCCAATTTTTTTTCTTTTTTATTCTTGAAAATATCTAGAAAGGATGAATCTAAATATTTATCTTTAAAATTTTCAAACTGCTTGATGATTTGAATTTGACCTTGATTAACCTCAAATCCATTAGATTTACAATAATCTAAAAATCGATCATTTAGACTACTCATTGTTGAAGTTGAAATTATATTTTGCTCTTGGACCTTTTCTTAACCCAAAGGGTCCAGGTATAAATATTGTGAGTGGTTTTTTAGTCCCTTTTTCAAGATCTACTCTATGATAAGTATTTGCAGAGCGAAATCCTACATATCCTGGTTTTCTCCAAAATTTTCCGTCTTTTGTTGTTTCCCAATATCCACCACGTAAAATAATTGTAATATATGGACACATATGATTGTGAACACCATCACCATGGTCATCATCTAGCATCTCATGAATTAAAATATTAAATGGAAACCATCTAGGTCTGTTTCGAAATAGCAAATAATATCTATTCATCCATGGTTTAGCCAAATCATATCTTGGATGTGAGGGACCTCTGTCTAACACTACTCTTTTTTTCCCTAATTTTTCTAAAATTTTTAAAAACATTAATTCAGTTTAATTACAGCATTATCTTTAACTATATATAAACTTTGATTTGAAATAAATGGTCTAGAAACTTGTTCAGAGTCTACTTTTAAAATGGATGTTGTTTTGCCGCTTATTGTATCGAGAATAAATAACTTCCCATTACTTGTTGTGAGATAAATTTTGTCTAGCCCAACAACAAAGCCAATAGGTTTTATTTTAGATCTTTTTTTTTCTTTTATGCCCTTAAATATGTCCGTAACTCTGATAATATTTCCGGTATTCTTTTCGGTAATTACTAAATAGCCTTCTAGAGAAATTGAAAAAATTAAATTTTCAACAATTGTTGATCTGAGATTAGAATTAATCTTATTTTCCCAATTCACAATTCCTGTTTTCATATCAACAGAAAAAAACTGGTTTTTATTATTTGAAATATACAAGCTTTTATCATCTGCAATTAAATCAGATGATTTTAGAGAAAAAGCATTTTCGTAAATTAAACTGCTTTGTGTTGGTGTTTGCCAAATCAAACTACCTTCATTCATATCAATTGCTGTTACATCTCCCAATGAATTATTAAAATATAAAACATCATTAACAATAACAACTGATAATTTCTTTTGTGATCTTACTAGAGAATTATCTGTTTTTACGTTCCAATTTTCTGATCCATCTTTAATTGAAAAACTTCTTATAGTATTTTCAAAATCTACTGTAAAAAAATTATCATCCTGAATTTTAATTTGTGAATTAAAAGGAGCTTTATTTATTTTAGACCAAATCAATTTTCCATCATTTAAGTCTAATGAATAATACTTAGCGATACTATCGGTTACGATTAATACACTTCCATTATTTACAAATTGAAGAACTGGATTCAATTTCATCTCTTTTTTTGTATATATATTGGTTGACCAGATTAAATTTGATTGGTTATCAAACATAAATATGGTTCCTTTTTTATCAAAAAAAATAATTCCATTATTTGTAAATGAAATTTTTGGATCATATTTGTAAAAGTCTTTAATTTTAGAAAATTTAAATTTTGAAATTTGATCTAAATCACTATTGAAATCAACTCTTCCATTGTTGTTATCTAAATTATTTTCAAAATAATTTTCATTAGGTTGATTTGTTAGTTTAATTTCTAATTCGGGATTTAATTCTAAACTTATTGCTTCATCTTCTTCAAACTTAATAATTCTATTTGGATTATCTTCTGAAATTATTTTTTTACTTTGAGACCAGAAACTTGAATTTTTATTAAAAGAACAATTTGATAAGAGAAATATAAAAAAAACTAATGAAAATATTTTATTCACTTAGATCTCTATTTAATCTTTTTTGTGATTGTATTTTAATCTCTGAATTTGCGTTTTCTAAAGCTTGTATTTGTTCAAAAAATTCTTTTGCTTTTTGTTTTTCCCCTTTAGAAAAAAAATATTCTGCAATTAAATATAAAGAATGAGATTTCCATACACTATTAGAATTATTTATAGGTTTAAGAATATTTAAAAGTTCAATTTCATCCACACTGTCAGCACTAAACAAAGCTTTCTTATAAATTACTAAATTCTTTATTTCATCTTCCAACGAAGTTTCCTCGATTAATATGTTGAAAAAATTGTTAATTTCGTTTTTGTCTTCACTTAATTTATTATCAATAATAAAATATAAGGCTAATGGAGAATATGTGGGGTTTTTAGAATTAATAACTTCTACCAGTAGCTGGAAAGTTTTATCTTTA
Organism: Candidatus Pelagibacter sp.; assembly: GCF_052049975.1. Lineage (GTDB taxonomy): Bacteria > Pseudomonadota > Alphaproteobacteria > Pelagibacterales > Pelagibacteraceae > Pelagibacter. The sequence continues at coordinate 507,378 of NZ_JBNGYZ010000002.1, forward strand.
TTTTCAACATTGTAACTAATAGTTGCAGAATTAAATTTATCTGAAATTTCTTTTTTTAATTTCTTTTGATATTCACCAAAAGCAAAAATTATTACAAATAAAATAACTACAACAATTATAGCTGAAATTATCTTTGATTTATTGTTAATAAAAAAATTTTTAATTTTTTCATTTCTGGTATTTGTATTAATTAAATCTATTTCCTCATTCATAACTAGATCATATTTCTAAGAACGTATTGTAAAATTCCACCATTTTTATAATATTCTAATTCATTCTTGGTATCTATTCTACATAGCGTATCTATAGTCTTGCTTTCTCCAGAGGCGTATTTAATTTCTATTTTTACTTTGTCAGATGGATTAATTCCTTTTTCTAATTCCACAACGCTTATTAACTCTGAGCCTATCAATTTAAGAGTTTTTCTATCCATACCTTCTGTAAATTGTAATGGCAATATACCCATACCTATTAAATTTGACCTATGTATTCTCTCAAAACTTTCTGCAATTACTGCTTTAACACCCAAAAGTTTAGTTCCTTTTGCTGCCCAATCTCTAGATGATCCTGTGCCGTATTCTTTACCACCAATAACTACCAGATCTGTTCCTCTTTTTTTGTATTCAACCACAGCATCGTAAACTGGCATAACTTTTTCTTCTGGATATAATTTTGTAAACCCACCTTCTGTTCCAGGAGCCATTTCATTTCTAATTCTAATATTTGCAAAAGTTCCTCTCATCATAACTTCATGATTTCCACGTCTAGAACCATAAGAATTAAAATCTTTTTGTTGAATTTGGTGTTTCATAAAATACTCACCAGTGGGGCTATCTTTTTGAATGTTTCCAGCTGGAGATATATGGTCAGTTGTTACCATATCGCCTAGAATTAATAATGGTCTCGCATCCTTTAATGCTTTAAAACCTTCTGGATCATCAGATAAGTTTTCAAAGAAAGGGGGTTTTTTCACATACGTTGAGCCCTCGTCCCAATTATAAATATCACTTTTTTCAGTGCTAATTTGTTGCCACTGCTTTGGACCTTCTGAAACATTAGAATATCTTTTGACAAACATTTCAGCGTTAAGAGATGATTTCAATGTATCCTCAATTTCTTTATTAGAAGGCCAGATATCTTTTAAATAAACATCATTGCCATCTTTATCTTTACCAAATGAATCTTTGTAAAGATCAAAATCCATATCACCAGCTAACGCATATGCTACGACAAGTGGTGGTGAAGCAAGATAATTTGCTTTGATATGTGGAGAAATTCTTCCCTCAAAATTTCTATTTCCTGATAAAACTGAGACTGCATATAAATTTTCTTTTTGAATTGCGCTCACAATATTATCAGCCAATGGTCCAGAGTTTCCAATACAAGTTGTGCAGCCGTATCCAACAAGGTTAAATCCTAATTGATCTAAATATGAATTGAGACCAGCTTTTTCGAGATAATCTGTTACGACTTGTGAGCCAGGAGCTAAAGACGTTTTTACCCAAGGTTTTACATTCAATCCTTTTTCAATTGCTTTTTTAGCTAAAAGACCAGCTCCAATTAATACGTTTGGATTAGAAGTGTTCGTACAAGAAGTAATGGCTGCAATTAAAATAGAACCATCTTTAATTTCATAATCAGAATTTTCAACTTTCGCAATTTTTTTCTCCTTACTATTAGTTGCTTCTTCATAAACTTTATTAAAACTCGTTGAAGCATCTGTTAATAAAACTTTATCTTGAGGTCTCTTTGGACCTGAAATTGTTGGAACAATTGTTGACATATCTAAAGATATTTTGTCAGTAAATTCTATTTGATCGCTTGCCCATAAACCTTGCTCTTTAGCATATGCTTCTACTATTTTAACTGTATCTTTATCTCTTCCTGAAAATTCTAAGTACTTTAATGTTTCATCATCAACAGGAAAAAAACCACATGTTGCACCATATTCGGGAGCCATATTTGCAATAGTTGCTCTATCTGCTAATGTTAAATTTTTTAATCCTTCGCCATAAAACTCAACAAATTTTCCAACCACACCCTTATCTCTTAACATTTTAACAACTGTTAAAACTAGATCTGTTGCTGTTGTTCCTTCTGGCATTTTATTTGTTACTTCAAACCCAATAACTTCGGGGATTAACATTGAAATTGGTTGACCTAACATTCCTGCTTCAGCTTCAATTCCTCCAACTCCCCATCCTAAAACTGATAGTCCATTAACCATTGTAGTATGACTGTCAGTTCCAACTAAAGTATCTGGAAATAAATATTTATCTCCTTTGAATTCTTCAGACCAAACTACTTTTGATAAGTATTCTAAATTTACTTGGTGACATATACCAGTTCCTGGAGGAACAATTCTAAAGTTATTAAAAGCACTTTGTCCCCACTTTAAAAATGAGTATCTTTCTCCGTTTCTTTGAAATTCAATATCTACATTTTTTTCAAATGAATCAGCTTTTGCTGATTGATCAACTTGAACAGAGTGGTCAATAACTAGATCAACAGCTGATAAAGGGTTTATTGTACTAGGATCTTTATCTTTCTCCTTAACTGCTTCTCTCATTGCTGCCAAATCAGCAACTGCTGGAATACCAGTATAGTCCTGTAATAAAACTCGTGCAGGTCTATAAGCTATTTCCGTTTTAGACTTTTTATCTTTCAACCAAGATTTGATAGCTTCTATTTGAGCTTTTGTAACTGACAAATCATCTTCATACCTAAGTAAGTTTTCTAATAAAACTTTTATTGATTTTGGTAGTTTTGAGATACCGTCTAATCCATTCTCTTCTGCTTTTTTTAGAGAGTAATATTTATAATCTTTTCCGTTAATATTTAAGTTTGATAGTGAGTTGTATGAGTTTTTATTTCCTGGTTTCATAGTTATATATAAAATGTTATTATGCTTAATAAAAGAAGTCCTGACATAACATAATTAAAGTATTTTATAAATTTCTCATTTGTCGCGAATTTCCTTAAAAATTTACCAATAAATGTCCATAAAGTAATACTGGTAGACGAGAATAAAAAGGCAAGTAGAACAACTTGAGTCGCATAATTAAGATAATTTTCTCCTAATTCAACATAAGTTGATACAACAATTATACCAACCATTACTCCTTTGGGATTTAAGTATTGAAATAAAAATGTTTCAATAAACTTTACTGGGTTATCTTTTTTTACTTCATCTGATCGAGTTGAAGAGGCAATCTTATAAGCTAGATATACAAGAAATAATGTTCCAAGATATTTAATTATCTCTTGAATAATTGGAAATAATTTAAAAATATTAATTAAACCAATTGTTAAAAAAAGAACCAATGATGTAAATCCCAGAGTTACACCTAAAATATGAGGAATCGTTTTGGTTACACCAAAATTAAACCCAGAATAAGATGCCACAACATTATTTGGGCCTGGAGTATATGCTGCCACAAACCAAAATAAACTTATAGATAAAATTTCTGGATGCATTTTAAGCTATCGGTAAACCGTTTTCTGCTTTTTGTGATGGATGTAAAAGTGTTACTTTGCCTTCTTCATCAATTGAACCTAAAAGTAGAAATTGAGATTTAACACCTGCAATATTTTTTTCTGGAAAATTACAAACGCCTATTACTTGTTTTCCAACCAAATTATCAGAATTATAGTAATGTGTAATTTGTGCTGAAGATGTTTTTACTCCAATGTCTTTTCCAAAATCAACTTCTACTACTAATGAAGGTTTTCTGGCTTTTTCATTTTTTTTTACTGACAAAACTGTCCCAAGTCTAATATCTAATTTTTCATAAATATCGTAGGTTATTTGAGGTTTCATAATAATAATGTATAATTAAGTTTTACTATGGCTATAGATAACAATTTATACGAAAAATCAATCAAGATCTTAACTGATCTTATAGCTTTTCAAACTGTTTCTGGAACAGATAATAGTGAATTAATTAATTATTGTGAAAAAATTCTTAACGAACTTGGTATTGAAACTTTCAAAGTTTTTGATGATGAAGAAAAAAGGGTAAATTTATTTGGAACTTTAAAAGCAAAAAAAACTAACGGTAAGAAACCTATAATTTTATCTGGACATACAGATGTTGTTCCTGTCTCAAAAGGATGGTCCTCAGATCCATTTACAGCAACAATAAAAGATGAAAAATTATATGGAAGGGGATCTTGTGATATGAAAGGGTTTATTGCTTGCACATTAGCCTTTGCGCCTGTCTTTAAAAAAAGTAATTTAGATCGTGATATTCACTTTTGTTATACATTTGATGAAGAAACTGCATGTATTGGTGCTCCTTTATTAATTAAAGAGCTTAAAAAAAGAGATATCAAAAATGGGATTTGTATAATTGGAGAACCAACAAATATGAAAATAATTGATGCTCATAAAGGAATGAATGAATACACAGTTCACTTTGGTGGACTTGCAGGACACAGTTCAAAACCTCATATGGGTGTAAATGCAATTGAATATGCATCAAGATATATAAATAAACTTTTGGAATTAAGACAAGAATTAATTAAAAGAGCACCTAAGGATTGTATCTTTGATCCACCTCACTCTACTTTATCTATAGGAGGAATATCTGGTGGAATAGCACATAATGTTATCGCCGATAAATGCAAAGTCGAATGGGAGACAAGACCAGTCAATAAAGCTGATGGAGATTTTGTCACTCAAGAAATAGAAAAATTTGTAAGTGAAAAACTTTTACCTGATATGAAAAAAGTTTTCCCTGACTCATATATAAAGAAAGAAATTATTGGAGAAGTTGTAGGTTTTGAAAAATTAGATGAGTCTGAGGCTTGTGAATTTGTATCATCTATAACAGGTGATAACTCTAGAGAAGTTGTGTCATTTGGAACTGAAGCTGGTCTTTTTCAAGAAGTTGGTATTAGCACGGTTGTTTGTGGTCCAGGTTCAATTGAACAAGCCCATAAAATAGACGAATTTATAGAACTTAATGAACTAAAGAAATGTTTGAATTTTTTAGATGGAATAAAAAATAAATCTATTAATTAATTCCAACCACCTACTGCTTTAACTTCTAAAAATTCTTCCAAACCATGTGCTCCAGCTTCCCGACCAATACCAGAGTGTTTATAACCACCGAAGGGCGCATCAACTGCTATTCCTACACCATTAACATCAACCATTCCTGAACGAAGTTTTCTAGCAACTCTTTTAACTTTTTCTGGATCTTGTGTTTGGATATAATTTGTAAGTCCATAAGGAGTATCATTTGCAATTTTAATTGCTTCTTCCTCATTTTCAAAAGGCATAACAGATAATACCGGCCCAAAAATTTCAGTTCTTGCTACTTCCATATTATTATTAACATCAGCAAAAACTGTTGGTTTAACAAAATATCCCTTTTCCAAACCATCAGGTTTTCCAACTCCACCTGCAACTAATTTTGCTCCTTCATCAATCCCTTTTTGAATAAGAGTTTGAATTTTGTTGAATTGAGTTTCTGAAATAACAGGCCCTATATGTTCACCTTCTTTTTTAGGATCACCTACTTCAAAATTTTCAGCGTATTTCTTAAGTCTTTCAACAGCTTCTTTATACATTGATTTTTCAACGAGCATTCTTGTTGGTGCATTACACGACTGACCAGAATTTCTAAAACATCTTAAAGCTCCTCTTTCAATTGCTTCTGGATCTGCGTCATTAAAAATAATATTTGCACCTTTGCCACCTAGTTCTAAGCTAACTCTTTTAAAATCTTTTGCTGCATTTTGTGAAATTAAAGCTCCTGCTCTAGTTGATCCAGTAAATGAAATCATATTTACATCAGGGTGTGCGGTTAATGCATTTCCTGTTGTGGCACCATCTCCATTCACTAAATTAAATACCCCTGCTGGAAATTTAACTTCATCTATGAGTTCAGCAAGTATCATAGATGATAATGGTGCTAATTCTGATGGTTTTAAAATCATTGTGCAACCAGATGCAAGTGCAGGTACAACTTTTAAACATACTTGGTTCATTGGCCAATTCCACGGTGTAATTAAAGTACAGACACCTTTTGGCTCATAAAGAATTCTTTGATTTGGCGCATGTTCACCTAATGGTTTTTCAAACTCAAAGTTTTTTAAATATTTTATAAAAGATTTAATATGAGCGGCACCTGTTCCAGCTTGTAGTTTTGTTGAAAAATCTTTTGGTGCTCCCATCTCCATAGTAATTGCTTCAGCAATATCGGCCCATCTTTTTTTATAAACTTCATATAATTTTTCTAATAAACTTATTCTTTCCTCTTTTGGACTAAAAGCCCAAGTCTCAAAAGCTTTTTTCGCAGCACCCACTGCAGCATCTACATCTTGTTGATTTCCTAAAGATATCACTGCGCAGTTTTCTTCTGTTGCAGGATCTATTACTTTAATTTCTTCAGAACTACTAGGTTTTACCCACTGTCCATTGATATAAAAATTTTTTTTATCTAACATGATTAAAACTATCCTTTCATTATGTTTTTGCAAATAAATTTGTTAATTCGTAAACTATTGTTGCAGCTGCAAGAGAAGTAACTTCTGCATGGTCGTAAGCTGGTGAAACTTCTACAACGTCAGCTGAAACTAAATTTAATCCTGATAAACCTCTTAGAACATTTACCATTTCTCTAGTTGTCATTCCCGCTATCTCAGGTGTGCCAGTTCCTGGTGCAAAAGCTGGATCTAAAACATCAATATCAATTGATAAATAAAGAGGATTATCACCTACTCTCTTTCTTATTCTTTCAGCAATTTTATCTGTACCTTCTGTTTGAAATTCATCACAGTGAATAATTTTAAATCCAAAACTTTCATCATTTTTAATGTCATCTCTACTATAAAGAGGGCCTCTTATTCCAACATGCATTGAGGCATCATCTAAAAATAGACCTTCTTCTCTTGCTCTTCTAAATGGAGTTCCGTGAGTATAAGGTGCACCAAAATAAGTATCCCAAGTATCTAAATGAGCATCAAAATGAACTAAAGATACTGGTCCATTCATTTTTTTATTTATTGCTCTTAATAATGGAACTGCAATTGTGTGGTCACCACCTAAGCTGATAATTCCACCAACTTTATTCAATAAATCTGTAGCACCAACTTCTATTTGTTTTATAGCTTCATCAATACTAAATGGATTACAGGCAATATCTCCAGCATCCGCAACTTGTTGAATTTTAAATGGTTCAACATCATAACTTGGATGATAATTAGTTCTTAAATGTCTTGAAGCTTGACGAATACTTTGTGGTCCAAATCTAGCGCCTGGTCTGTAGCTAGTTCCAGCATCGAAAGGAACTCCAACAATTGCTACATCACAACTTTCAACATCTCTTAACTCAGGTAATCTTGCAAATGTTGATGGTCCAGCATATCTTGGAACTTTAGTTCCACTAACTGGTTGAATAGGATTTTTATTTTTCTCTTTTTTCATTAATTAAGCCTACCACATTCTTTTAAATTGGAATATCTTCAATTATCAAAATTATGAGGTTAATTAAATCTTTTTTTATATTGATACTTTTGTGTTTTTCCACTCATGCAAACACAATTTATGAGCTCATCAAGATACCAAATCTTGAAATCTATAATTTAAAAAATGAGAATAAATTAAGATACTTGTACGCTAAACAACCTTTTACTATTGGTGTGAAGAACAATATAAATTGTTTTAATTCGTCTCAAGAAGATTTAGATGAAAAATATACGGTCATTAAGAAAAACCTAGATAGGTATTCAAAGGAATTTTTAAAAAAAATAAATTTGAAATATATTGTTCTTTGTGAAGATTTATCGATTTCAGGAATAAATACAGCTGGAATTCCAGATAATGTAATGAAAACTCTAATCATTGACATTAAGTTTAATCAAAAATACTTTGAAAGAGTTATTCATCATGAGGTTTTCCATATAATTAACGATAGTTATAAAGACTTATTTAATTATGATGATTGGTCAAAATTCAATAATAACGACTTCAATTATGCAGAATGTTCTACATGTACTGAAAAGCTTGGATTAGATACTTACTTAAAAACAAATGGATTTATTACAGAATACTCTCAATCTACAGCATCTGAGGATATGGCAGAAGTATTCTCACACATAATGATGGGATTAATTCCAAATAATGATGATCCAATATTAGAAAATAAAATTAAATTTTTAAAATCTAAAATTCAAGAATTAGATAAAAAATTTAAATTATGATTAATAAGATCAAACCATCTAGATCTGAAAAGATTATTTTTATATTTATCTTAACTTTAGCAACTTTCACTATAACTTCATTTTTTCTTTTAAAAAATAAATGTTTATTTATTGAAGATTTCGATCCAAAAAATTTAGTATTTGATAATCCAGAAAATATAGCAGTACTTAATATAGATTGTGGAAATGTGATTATAGAGCTATATCCTGATCTCTCACCTAATTCTGTAGAAAGATTTAAAACTTTAATCAAATCTAAAGTTTATGACGATGTTGCTTTTCATAGGGTAATTAAAGATAAATTAGTTCAAACAGGTGATGTTGAATTTGGAAAACGAAATAACATCGATTATGGAAAAATTGGTACAGGTAAATCTGGTTTGGGAACTATAAATTCTGAAGTAGATAAAGATTTTGATTATGATGCTGGAAGTGTAGCACTAGCAAGAAGTCAAAGATATAATACTGAAGACAGTCAATTTTTTATAACTCTTCAAGATGAGCCATTATACGAAGGTGAATACACACCTATTGGAAAAGTTTTATATGGATTAGAAACATTGAGGACAATTAAATACCTAGATAAATCTGTCTATGTCCTAAGACCAGATTTCATTAATTCATTAAGAATGTTAGTTGACTAAAGGTTTTCCTGTAGCGAGGGTGTGCTTAATTCTTTCTTGAGTTTTCTTAGTTTCTATAAGTCTCATGAAAGCATCTAGCTCTAATTTAAATAAATCATCTTCTGATAAAGTTTTTTCAACTGTTGTATCTCCACCACTCAACACATATGCTAATTCTTTTGCAACTTCAACACCATGATCTAATATAACTTTATCATTATAAAGTTTTTCTAAAATTTTATGCATTTCTCCTCTTACACTTTCTCCAGGTAAGTTAAATTTCAATTCTTCAGTTGGAGTGAAATTCTTATTTTCATCTAATATTTTTTTTGAAACCTCAAGTAAGCTATTTCTATTCATTATAGTTTTATCTTCAGGTTTTAGGTATTTCATAGGAACTGCCTCAACAGGCGATGTAGCTGTTTTTCCATATCCAATAATATCAAAGACTTTTAACGGCGCATAATTTGGATCTTTTTTAGCTTCTTCAGTTTCAGACCACCTTGCCAACATTTCTTTGCAACCGCCTCCAGCAGGTATCAAACCTACGATAGTTTCGACTAAACCAATTACAATATTAGTATGAGAAGCTACAAAATTACTTTGAACTAAAACCTCAAATCCACCTCCTAAAGTTAATCCTGAGGGAGCAGAAATTACTGGATATTTTGAATATTTCAAATGCTTACAGGTATCTTGAAAATATTTAATAAACTTTTCTATAGATTTAAAATCACCTTTGTCAGCAAAATTCATTGTGTAAGTTAAATTTACTCCTGCTGAAAATTGCATACTTTCATTAATAATAATTAAAGGTTTGTCAGTAGCTTTTTTTAAAGCGTCCATTGAATCATAATCCAATGCATTAGCTTTGGTAGTAAACTCAACTATATTGTAATCTTTAAATCTATAAATTTGTGCTGAGCTATTTCCATCAACACTTTGGGCTTTTCTTTTTACTTTTCCAACTGTTTCAATATTTGTGTATTTTTGTCTTTCCCCGTAAAATTTTTCATCTTTTGTTTTTGACAATTCCTCCAAAAATTTATTTCCCTTAAATTCATCAATTTTGCTAAAAAAATTTTCAACTCCTATTTCTTCTAACATTTCAAAGGGGCCTTTTGCCCAATTAAAGCCTAGTCTCATCGCTTCATCAATATCATTAAAATCTTTTGTAATTTCTGGAACTAGAGATGATGCATATTTAATTATTTTTGATAAAACAGACCATGCATACTCCCCGTATTTATCGCCTCTATTTATTAAAGCATTAAGATCAACCTTGTCTGATTTAACATCAATTTTTTTGCTGGGTGAATATTCTCCTGTTTCTAAATTCAAAGCCTCTAAAACTTTTGATCCACCTTCTTTATTTATTCTATAAAAACCACCTTTACCTTTTCTTCCTGTATATCCTGTATCGATAAGTTTTTTAACTAATGGAATTTCTTGAGCTACAATGTGAAATTTATCTGTCTCAGAAAGTTCCTTGATAAAGCTTTTTAAAACATCTGCCATTAAATCTATACCAATTAAATCATATAAACCAAAAACTCCTGTTTTTGGTATTCCCATTGGTCTTCCAAAAATTGCATCTGCTTCTTCAACAGAAAGTTTCATATAAAATGCTTCTGTCATAGCAATTTGCATTGCATAAACACCTACTCTATTTCCTAAAAAGCCTGGGGTGTCATTACAAACAATTGCACCTTTCCCTAATTCAACTTCACAAAATTCTTTTAGACTATTAATTTTATTTAAATCATTATTTTCATTTTTAACTATTTCTAATAAACCCATATACCTAACTGGATTAAAAAAATGAGTAATACAAAAATCTTTTTTTTCTTTATCAGTAAGATTTTCAGATAAAACTTTAATTGGTATTGAAGAAGTATTTGATGATACTATTGCTCCATCTTTTCTAGCTTGAAATATCCTTTCATAAATTTTGTGTTTAATATCAATTCTTTCAACTACAGCTTCTACAATCCAATCTGCATCTTTAACAACATCAAAGTTATCATTTATGTTTCCAACTTTAATGTTATTTATTTTAGTTTTATCAATTAAGAGTGGTGGTCTTGATTTGTGAATTCTGTCTCTTGCATTTGTAGAAATTTCTGTAGTCAAATCTAAAAGAGTTACAGGAATATTTGCATTACATAAATGAGCAGCAATACCGCTTCCCATAGTACCTGAGCCTATAACAACCACATTCTTAATTTTCATGATTTTTTAATTATACTAATGATTGATACCTCTGAGTCTTTCAGATCTTCTTCTTAATAACTCAGCTGTAACTAATATTAATGTAGATAAAATAATTAGACAAGTCGCAACTGCCAAAATGGTCGGACTTAACTGTTCTCTTAATCCAGTCCACATTTGAATTGGGATAGTTGTGTTCTCTAAGCCAGCTAAGAACAATACAACTACAACTTCATCAAATGATGTCACAAATGCAAACAATCCTCCTGAAATGACCCCTGGTAAAATTAATGGTAAGGTAATTTTCATAAATGTATGAACTGGATCGCTTCCTAAGCTTGCCGCAGCTCTTGTAACACTATGATCAAAACCTGATAATGTTGCAGTTACCGTAATTACCACAAACGGTGTTCCTAAAATTATATGGGCTAAAATTATTCCAGTATGCGTTGCTGCTAATCCGGCTTTTGCCATGAAGAAAAATATTGCAACACCTGAAATAATTAATGGAACAATCATTGGAGAAATTAATACAGCCATAATCAAACCTTTATAAGGCATATGTCTGCTGCTCAATCCCAATGCTGCAACTGTTCCAAGTATTACTGATCCTATTGTTGCAAAAATTGCAATTATAAAACTATTTTTAGCAGCTAATCCCCAAGGATTTTTAGTTCCATAAATCATATCTTTGTACCATCTTAGTGAAAAAGCGTCTGGATCTAGACGTTTCATACCATCTGAAAAACTTAGAAACTCTTCAGCGTTAAATGATAATGGAAATATTACAAATAAAGGTGCAATTAAGAAAAAGAAAACTGCTCCACAGATTGTAAGATAAACATAATGCCAAATTCGATAATGTGGTTCTGTATATTTTGGTAAAGCCATCTTATTTATCCTAATTTAATATTATCTATTCCAACTATTTTATTATACAGCCAATAAATTGCTAAAACTCCAGCTAACAACATTAAACCCATCGCAGATGCAAAGCTCCAATCGAGTGTACTCTTCATATGAAAGGCAATTTGATTACTTATTAAAGTTCCAGATGCACCACCAACTAAAGCTGGTGTTATGTAATATCCAATCGCCAAAATAAATACTAGTAAACACCCTGCTCCAATTCCTGGGATTGTTAAAGGAAAGTACACTTTCCAGAATGCTACAAAAGGTGTTCCGCCTAATGATTTTCCAGCTCTCATTAAACTTGGCGATATAGTTTTCATCACACTGTAGAGTGGTAAAACCATAAATGGCAGCAAGATCTGTGTCATAGCAACATAACTACCTGTTTTATTGTACATCATCTCAGGTCTGCTATCGTCATCCACCAGTCCTATTCCAACAAAGAAATCATTTACTACACCTTGCTGTTGTAACAATATCATCCAACTGGCTGTTCTTACAAGAAGTGATGTCCAAAACGGAAGCAGTACGCAGATCATCAGCAAGTTACTGTACTTCATTGGTAAAGTAGCTAGCAAATGAGCTATCGGATAAGCCATTAAGAAACAAAAGACTGTAACAAAAAAAGCAATTTCTAAAGTTCTTAACCACAAAACTCTGTGAATTCTTCTATCTTCTTCAACACTTACAATATTTCCTTCCTCATTTTTATACATATCCATTGCTTTTAGATATTTTTGATTTGTAACTTCTGGAGCTCTTCTTTTAATTGCTCTCCAGTATTCAACATCAGCCCATCTTTTATGAACTGACATTATTTGTTCTTTATAATTTCCTTCTTCAAATTTTTTGGAAGCTCTTCTTAATTTTTTAATGATACTTTTAAATCCATTTTTTGTGTAATTAAGTTGTGTAGAAAGTTTACCCTCACGTTTTTCATCAACTAATTTTATAAAATCTTCATGAAAGGCAGCAAAAACTTCTTCATCGGGTAACTCTTGACCATCCCATATCTCCATTGCCTTAAAAGTTTTTGGAAGCATTTGTGTTACCATTTTATCATCAACACTTCTCAACAACATACCGCCTATTGGGAAAACGTAAGTGATAATTAAAAAAAATAATAAAGGAGCAACAAGTAAAAAGGCTTTTATTTTATTTTTTCTTTCAGCCTTTTTTAAGCTTACCTCTAACGGTATTCCGTCTGTTGTTAAAATTTTATTTGTTTCTGAGCTCATAAATAAAAAGGGCGGTTTAAAACCGCCCTTTAATTATATTATAAATTTAAGTTCTATAAAACCTAAATTACAGACCAGCTTTCATTGCTTCCCATTTTTCACCAAGCTCTGTGCCGTTGTCAGCCCAGTAAATTGGATCAACTAAGAAGTAATTTTTAGTGTTCTGTGGTGCAGTAGGCATTTGTGGTACCATATTTGTCTTACCATCTTTGTACCATGGCTCTCCTGCTTCCATAATTGCTATAGATGATTTTCTCCAAGGAGCGTATGCAATATATTTTGCACTACCAGCTAACATTTCTGTGCTAGTCATCATAGCTAAAGCTTTCTTAGCCATACCATTTGCATCGTTAGGTCCGCCTTTAACTTGTACGAAATATTCGTAGTCAAGACCTTGAGCGTCCCAAACTTGTTTAATTGGTGCACCTTCTCCAACTTCAGCGTTGAAGAATCTACCATTCCAACCAGTTGCCATTACTACTTCACCAGAAACTAGTAATTCAGGTGGTTGAGCACCAGCAGACCAGAATACACATCCACCTTTAGGGTCTGTGCAAAGCTCTTTAATCTTGTTCATTGCTCTCTCAACACCAGCATCTGTACTTAATTCTTCATAGATGTTAGCGCCACCTTTTCCTGGTTTAACACCATCTGCTGCTAAAGCGATCTCTAAGTTTGTTAGAGCGCTTTTGTAGATAGCTCTTTTTCCAGGGAATTTTTTAGTATTGAAGAAATCTCCGATAGTCTTTGGAGTACCTTTAACATTCTCAGTGTTATAAGCGTAGTTCCAAGAGTATAAGATGTTTCCTACAGCACACTTACTTGGCATTGCAGTAAAGAAATCTTCACTTGCAGGAGTTCCATCTGGAGCTGCTGGGAAGTCTTTGTCAAAATCAAATTCAACAAATAAACCTTCATCACATCCATTGATAGTATCCATCGCAAATACGTCGATTATATCCCACGTAATTTTGCCAGCTTCTTTTTGTGCTTTGATTTCTGATAATCCACCTGAATAGTCAACCCAAGCAATGTTAATGCCAAGTTTTTTAGCAGTTGGATCACCATAACCTAACTTTTGAGACTCAGTGTAAGCTCCACCCCATGATACAGCTGTTACAGTTGTAGCGAAAGCTGAAGTAGTTACAGAAAGTACAAAAGAAAGTGCTAGTAATATCTTACTAAGTTTTTTCATTTTTCCTCCGTTTAAACGTTTAAAAACAAAATTAAAACAATTTCAAAGGGAAGTGTCAACAGCCCTTTTTGGCTAAATGTTAACAATATATGGTATGTCTATTTAGGATCTAATGCTCTAGCATCATCACTATTCCAACCTATCTTAATCTCATTTCCAAGTTTGATATCTAGATTAGATGATGAATTTGGCACCTTAAGAATAAATTCTGGGTTACCTAAAAGATTAATTCTTACCCTGGTGTGATCTCCATGATAAATAATTTCTTCAATTTTACCATTATGAACATTATCCATCTTGTCTGAAGGATTAATTAATGCTCTTTCTGGTCTTAATGAAACAGTAGTTCTATCACCTTTCGATTTTACAGAAATTGGATTCGCTAATATTTCTGCGTTAGCCAATTTTACCTTACATTTGTCTTTAGAAATATCTGAGATCTCTCCTGCAAAAGTATTGTTCTCTCCAATAAATTCTGCAACAAAAGAGTTTACTGGTTTTTCATATAACTCATCAGGACTTGATAACTGTTGAACTTTACCATCATTAAATACTGCAATTCTATTGGACATTGTTAATGCTTCGCTTTGATCATGTGTTACGTAAACGACTGTTACTCCAATGCTCTCGTGAATATGCTTAATTTCATATTGCATACTCTCTCTTAAATTTTTATCCAATGCACCAAGAGGTTCATCCATAAGCACAAGCTGAGGATCAAAAACTAATGATCTTGCAACAGCTACCCTTTGTTGTTGACCGCCTGACAATTGTCCTGGCATTCTAGATGCAAAGCCTTGAAGAGAAACCATTGATAAAGCCTTATCAATTTTTTTATCTGCTTCATCCTTTGGAATTTTTCTTACTCTTAAAGGGAATGCTAAGTTTTCATAAACAGTCATGTGAGGAAACAATGCATAATTTTGAAACACCATTCCAATTCCTCTTTTGTGTGGAGGTATACTTGAGATACCTTTTCCGTCTAAATAAATTTCTCCATTAGTTGGAGTTTCAAACCCAGCCAACATCATCAAGCAAGTTGTCTTACCTGAACCAGATGGCCCAAGCATTGTTATAAACTCACCTTCAGCGATATCTAAATTAAGACCTTTTACTACTAAGACTTTACCGTCATAGCTTTTGTCTACATTTTCAAATTTGACGAATTCTTTGTTACTACCCATAAATCAGAACACTTTAAAACATGCGTGAGAATAAATTTCAACCCCTAACTTTAACCCTTTATTCTAAGTTCTTTGGGAAAATCATAAAATAATTCTGAACCTTTGTCAGTGACTCTAATCGATTCAGATGCTTCCACTCCCCAATCTCCAAACTGCATTACTGCTATCATATGAAAAGTCACATTTGGTTTTAGCTCAGTCATATCTCCTTTAGAAATATTTAAAGTATGTTCTCCCCAATCTGGTGGATAGCCAATACCGATTGAATATCCTGTTCTCGATGTTTTTTCGATACCATACTTATCTAATATTTTCCAAAAGGCTTGTGCAACATCATCTGCAGTATTTCCTGCTTTAGTTGCATCAATACCTGCTTGTAATGCTTCAATTGTTTTGTTCATTGTATCAATCTTTAATTGATCTGGCTTACCTAACAAAACAGTTCTAGCCATTGGGCAATGATATTTTTTATGTGTCCCAGCTATTTCAATGATGGTAGCTTCTCCCTCTACAAATTTATCTTCAGTCCATGTTAAATGAGAAGCTGATGTTCCTTTACCAGTTGGTAACATTGGAACAATTGATGCATAATCGCCTCCAAACTCTGGAGTGCCCTTAATTAATGTTGAATATATTTGAGAAACAGCATCACATTGTCTAACACCCGGATTAATTGCTTCCATTGCTTTTTCCATTCCTAGTTTTGTTATTTCAGCTGCAGATTTCATCAATTTTATTTCAGCATCAGATTTAACTACTCTCACCCAATTAACCAATCTTTCACAGTCTTTAATCTTAGCATTTGGTAAACCATTTTTTATTTTCTCATAACAGTAAGCTGTAAAATAATGACTATCCATCTCTAGACCAATTGAAAGCTTATCCCATTTCTTTTCTTTAATTAGATCAACTAATGCATCGTATGGATGTAATGGCCAATTATGAATATATTTTTCATTATATTTAATAATATTTTCACCTTTTAAATATGTTTTTATATAAGCGCCTCCAGCATCTTGATCTCTTACAAAACAAATAGGTTCATCACAGTTAACATGGACAACTACACATTGTGCATAATAGAAAGACCAAGCATCATAACCTGTTAGGTAATTCATATTGGATGGATCTTGAGAAATTAAAAGTTCAATGCCTTTATCCTGCATTGATGATTGAACTTTTTTTAATCTGCTTTTGTATTCTTCTTTTGTAAAATTCATGTTTAATTTTTAAATAATCTTCCAAATCCTTCAATATTATAATCTGAATTAATGAGTTCTAAACAATCCCAAATCAAAGCTTGGTTACTAGATATAACAGGTTTATTAAGTTCTTTTTCTAAGTCATTAATTAATGAGAGAACTGGTAAAGCGGTGCATGATACAAATAGTGCATCACTTTTTGATAAATCAATTTTTTTTAAAACACTAAATAGATGTTTGGAATCTACTTTTCCAATATCTAAATCTGAAGCTATATCAAAATAATTCATATCATTTATTTTAAAATTTTCTTTGTTAAAAAAATCAGCAACTGAGTCATTTATTTCTGATGTATAAGGAGTAAAGATTGACAAATTTTTTATACCTAGTTTTTTCATCCCTTTTATTGCTGCAGTTATTGGTGTTGATACTTTTGTATTTGGTTTTGCTTTATTTACTTTTTCAAAAATTGAATCATAACCTGCTGCTATCGAACCAGATGTACACCCATAAGCTACACAATCTAATTTCTGATCAGGTAAAATTTCTTTTGTAACATCTGTAATATCATTAGCCATTTTTTTTAAGGTTTCATTTGTAAGTGGATTATAGCATCGAATTCTATTGCAAAATAAATCTATATCCTTTCCGTAAATTACATTATTGAAATCTTTTTCAATTCGAAAATCACTCGCTAATGTTATTAGTCCAATTCTTGGATTGGGTTTTGAATTAAATTTTGGATCTATTTTGTTAAGTTCCATATGAGAATACTATTATTATTGATTTTAATTTCCAATAAAATAAATAAAAGCACATGAATTATAAAAATTTTAAATTTTTAAGCTTTGATTGCTATGGAACTTTAATTGATTGGGAATCGGGTATATGGAATGCATTTCAACCAGTTATACTCTTTAATAAAAGAAATGATTTAACTAGAGAAAAAGTTTTAAGAAATTTTGCATTACTAGAGTCTGAACAACAAAAACAAACTCCATCAATGTTGTATTCGGAAATATTATTTTACGTTCATAAAAGATTTACTAAAGAAAATGAATTGAAGACAACAGAAGAGCTTGATAAAAATTTTGGTCACTCTGTTCCTTTTTGGCCAGCATTTGCTGATAGTGCAGATGCTTTAAGATTACTTAAGTCAAAATTTAAACTAGTAATCCTTTCAAATGTTAATGTGGGTGGCTTTACCGCTTCTAATAGATGGTTAGGAGTTGAATTTGATGAAATTTATACTGCAGAACATGTTGGATCTTACAAACCAAATCCAAGCAACTTTGAATATATGTTTAATAATTTAAAGAAAGCACATAATGCTGAAAAAAAAGATATTCTTCATGTTGCCCAAAGTCTTTTTCATGATCATGTACCAGCAAAAGAATTTAATATGAACACAGTATGGATTGATCGACAAAATCTTAGCAAAGGTGGTAATTGGGGTGCTACAAAAGTTGTTGAAAACCAACCAAAGCCGGATGTTATTTTTGAGGATTTAATTTCTTTTGCAAATAAAGCTACAAGCTAATCAATAACCTAATTTTTTATCTATTAAATTATTTAGCGTTTTATTTTTTAAAAATAACTTTAGATTTTCAAAAAATATATCTAAAACCATTTCTACATAATTCCCCTCACTATCAGAAGAAACATGAGGAGTAATTATCAAATTAGGCGTATCCCAAAGTTCAGAGTCTTTAGGTATGGGTTCTTGAGAAAATACATCCAATATCGCACCGGCAATTTCATTATTTTTTAATTTCTCACACAAACTTTTATAATCTAACACTGTTTCTCTTCCTATATTTACTATTCCACAAGAAGGTTTTAGCATGTCTAATCTTTTTTTATCTATCAAACCTATCGTTTCTTTTGTTTGTGGAACTGCTAAATAAAGAAAATCAGCAACAGGTAAGACTTCCTCTATTTTGTCGAAAGTAATCACTTTAGAACACCCATCTACGGATTTACCTTTTCTATTAATTCCTATTACCTCAACATCTAATTTTGCAATATGTTTGATCATTGACCCACCAAGAGAGCCCGTTCCAACTACAACAACTTTTTTTCCTGCAATTGGTTTACTTAATAAAGATATAAATTCTTTATTTTTTTGATTTGTAACAATTTTTGTTATGTGGTTTTGAAGCATTAAGATACTCATCAAGCCAAATTCTCCAGCTTTTTTTGCATGCACACCACTACTGTTTGTTAAAACACATTTTTCACTCATCCAGTCAAATGGATATAAATGATTTACACCAGCTGAAATAACATGAATCCATTTTAAATTTGGAGCAATATTTTTTATCTCTTTTGTTGGAAAGTTCCATCCTAATAAAATATCAGAATTACTTAATGATGATTTAAAATTATCATCATCCCAATCAATAAAATATTCTATTTTATCTTTTACTTCAGGATAAACCTTTAACTTTTTTTCAAAAATTTCTTTTGTAATTGTGTTATTTATTTCACCCTCTAAATCACATGGTAACGAACCAGCTTTCCAGTGATTATTTCTTATGTGAATCTTAATTTTTTTGTCTGTCAAATAGTTCTCACTTTTTTATTTCATATATTCTTAAATTATTATAAAGTCGAATTAAAGAAGACACATAACTCGTCGTGTAATTTTTGTTTCATTTACGAAAGTGGGATCGGTTTTCTTAAATTTAATTATTTAAGGAGGTTAAGATGAAATTTGGATACTTTTGTAATACCACTAATTGGACAAAAAAACCTTACGAACAATTGCTAAAAGAAGCTCAAGAGATCACAACATATTGTGATGAAAATAATTGGGATTCTATTTGGTATACAGAACATCATTTTAATCATGAGGGGATGGAATCTTGTACAAATCCTATAATGATGGGTGTTGATGCAGCTGCAAGAACAAAACAAATTAGAATTGGTCAAGCATGTAACGTCATTACATTTCATAATCCAATAAGACTAGCTGAAGATATAGCTTTACTTGATCAACTTTCAAATGGAAGAGTTGAAGTTGGTATTGGAAGAGGTGTTTATGGAAGAGAAGCGGTAAATATGAATAAAGAGGCTGATCTAAAAGATCAGGCTAAGAATTTTAGATTGTTTGAAGAAACTCTTACAATTATGAAAAAAGCTTGGACAGAAGAATTTTTTAATCAT
Organism: Candidatus Pelagibacter sp.; assembly: GCF_052049975.1. Classification (GTDB taxonomy): domain Bacteria; phylum Pseudomonadota; class Alphaproteobacteria; order Pelagibacterales; family Pelagibacteraceae; genus Pelagibacter. The sequence continues at coordinate 527,322 of NZ_JBNGYZ010000002.1, forward strand.
CAAGGAGAGTTTTATACATTCCCATCACCGAACTTTGTTTGGCAACATGATATGAGTCCACCAAGTGAAAAGTTTTTAGATACTAAAACTAATGAGATTAAGAAGATAAGTGTAGTACCTAAACCAAAACAAAATCCTCACCCACCTATTTGGCAAGTTGTCGATGGTGCAAGATCAATTGAATGGGCCGCACAAAATGGTTTGAACACTATAATGTGGATACCAACGGTAAAAGCTTTAAAGAAAAGATTTGAAATTTATCGAGATGCAAAATCAAAAGCTGAAAACAGAGATGTACCTTTGGGTGAAGGTATATCTTTAGTAAGAGACATGTTTGTAGCTGAAACTATGGAAGAAGCTGAAAAAATGGCTGGTGATCATATAATTAATTATATGAAATGGGTTTGTCATTGGAGAGGTCTTGGTAATCACATGGATCCTGGTGAAGAATTACCTGAAACTAAACATAAATTAGACTTACTTAATTATGATTTTTTACATAAAAGAAATTTATTATTTGGTACTCCAGAGTATGTAGTAAATAAAATTAATGAACTTCAATCAGAACTAAATCTTCAAAATTTACAAGTATGGTCAAATTTTCCAGGCATTGATCATGAAGCTTGTATGAGAAGTATTAAGTTATTTAATGATGAGGTTATTCCAAAAATTAATTTGGATGCTTCTAGTCTTGAAAGAGCAAGTTAATGAAACTTGAACTAAGAAAATTTACAAAATTTGTTGATAAAACTTTCATTGAAGGTGGCAAAGAAGCAAAAGAACCAGTTCTTTTAGTATCAGTAGCTGCTGTATTTAAAAACCCATGGGATGGACAAGGTTTTGTGGAAGATTTAAAACCTGTTATTTTAGATCTAGCACCAAAATTGGGTGATCTATTGGTACCAGAATTAATTAAAGAAATTGGCTCTCCAGAAAAAATTTTAGCATACGGTAAAGCTGGTATTGTTGGTTTAAATGGTGAAATTGAGCATGCATCTGCATTTATTCATACTTTAAGATTTGGAAATAAATTTAGAGATGCAGTTGGAGGTACTTCTTATTTAAGTTTCACTAATACAAGAGGTCCAGCTGGATCAAAAATTTCAATACCAATGATGCACAAAACAGACTCTGGTCTTAGACCGTATTATTTAACTCATGAATTTACTATTCATGATGCGCCTTTTGATAATGAAATAGTAATTGCAATAGGTGGAGCATCCTCTGGTAGAGCTCACGCAAGAACTGGAGATAGATATCAAGATATGAAAGAGATGGGCTTAGACCCTAAATAAAAATGTCAAAAACTAATTTTGATAACAATCAAAATTATTTTAATTTTATTGATAATGATACAATCCCCTTAGTATTTATTCATGGTGTAGGTTTAGATCACAAGATGTGGAAACCTCAGATAAATTCATTAATAGAGTATTCAATTCTTACTTTTGATTTATTAGGTCATGGTAAATCAAAATTAGAGAAAGAAGTAGTAACTCTAAATGATTTTTCAAATCAGTTATTGTCTATCATTAATTTTCTTAAGATTGATAAGATAAATTTAGTTGGATTTTCTTTAGGGTCTCTTATTTCTTTAGATTTTGCAGCAAGATTTCATGATAGACTTAATTCTCTAATATTGATTGGAACAACATATAAAAGAACTGAAAGTCAACGACAAATGGTAATTGATCGATATAAACAAGCAAAACTAAACAAACCAATTTCTAAACAAGCTTTAAAAAGATGGTTTAGCGATAAATACTTAGAAGCACATCCTGAAACTTATAAGGAATTTATGGAAATTCTTAACAAAAAACCTGATGATCATAAAAATTTTTTAAAAGCATATAATTTATTTGCCAATCATGTTGAGGAAATAGAAAAAATTAAAAAGATCAAATGCAAAACATTAGTTATGACAGGTTCTGATGATCAAGGTTCAACACCTGAAATGTCAAAAGAATTAACAAGAGATCTTCAGAATGCTAAGTTTTTAGAAATTAATGCCGGAAAACATCTTTGTAGTATCGAGTGTGCAGATGTAGTAAATAAGAACATAAAAAATTTTATAGAAAATTAAATGTCAAATATTCAACATTTTAAAATGTTTATTAATGGAGAATGGGTCAATTCATCTTCAAATAAATTAATTGAAAGTTTAAATCCAGAGAACAATGAAGTTTGGGCAACTGTCCCTGAGGCTAATGAAAAAGATGTAGATAATGCTGTCAAATCTGCACAAAATGCTTTTGAAAATTCTTGGAGTACTTTACATCCTAAAGAAAGAGCAAAATATCTAAAACTAATTGCTGAGCAATTAAGAAATAATGCTGAACATCTTGGTAAAATTGAAACTATAGATACTGGCAAACTTTATAGAGAAACAAAGACACAAGCTAATTACATTGCTGAATACTATGATTATTTTGCAGGACTTGCTGATAAAGTTGAAGGAACAGTAGTCCCAATTGATAAACCAGACATGCAAGTCACAACCACAAGAATTCCAATTGGAGTAGTAGCTGCAATAATACCTTGGAATTCACAAATGCTTTTAACAGCAGTTAAATTAGCTCCAGCACTTGCGATGGGTAATACAGTTGTAATTAAGGCATCTGAACTAGCTCCTGTTACGCTTTTAGAGTTTGCTAAACTGATAGAAAAAACTGGAATTCCTAAGGGAGTGGTGAATGTTATTACTGGTCTTGGTGAACCTTGTGGAAAAGCTTTAACAACTCATGATCTTGTTGAGAGAATAGCTTTTACTGGAGGACCAGAAACTGCAAAACATATAGTTAAAAATTCATCCGAGAATTTATCTCAAGTAAGTCTAGAGTTGGGTGGAAAAAGCCCAGTGGTAGTTTTTGAAGATGCAGATCAAGAAAATGCACTTAACGGAATTACAGCAGGAATATTTGGTGCAAGTGGACAAAGCTGTATTGCTGGCTCTAGATTATATTTACATGAAAATATTTATAATGAGTTTCTAGATAAGTTAATTGAGAAAGCAAAAAAGATAAAACTGGGTGGACCTATGGAAAAAGATACTCAAATGGGTCCTCTTAATAGCTATAAACAATTAGAAACCATAGAAAAAAATATCAAAGCCACAATAGCCCAAGGTGGAAAAATAAGATGTGGTGGAGAAAGGTCGTCTATTTCTAATAAAGGATATTATTTTCCAGCAACAATTATTGAATGTGAAAACCACAATCTCCCAACAGCTGAAAATGAATTATTTGGTCCAATTTTATCAGTAATGAAATTTAAAGAAGAAAAAGAAGTAATTAAACTAATGAATGATAATAAATATGGTTTGTCCTCAGGAGTTTATACATCAAATTTAGCAAGAAGTATGAGAGTTTCAAAAGCGATAAGAGCAGGGATAGTTTTTGTGAATACATATAGACTTATTTCACCTGTAGCTCCTTTTGGCGGGATAAAAGATAGCGGATACGGAAAAGAGGCAGGAATAGAGTCGATTAAAGACTATACTAGAATAAAAACAACTTGGTATAATTCATCTGATAAACCGATGGCTGATCCATTTACGATGGGTTAGATTTTTTTGAAAAAAGACTGTTTAGATTTAGGGAATTTCTTAGACTTAACATCTAATCTATAATTCAGAATTGATTTATTTATAATCTTATTTAAATCGACATATTTTTTTACAAACTTAAAATTTGTCTGATTTAAACCTAATAAATCATCTGTAACTAAAACCTGACCATCACAATGATTTGAAGAGCCTATACCAATAGTAGGAATATCAATTAAGTTAGTTATTTTTTTAGATAAATTTCCTTCCACACACTCTAAAACGATTGAAAAAACACCAGCAGACTCCAATAACTTTGCATCTTTAATTATTCTTTTACTTTCATTTTTTTGTTTCCCCTTAAATGTAAATTTTTTTTCAGTTTGAGGTAAAATTCCTAAGTGACCCATAACTGGAATTTTATTTTTAATTAAATCTTTTATTATTGACAGTATTTTTTCTCCACCTTCTAATTTTACAGCGTCACATTTTGTTTTCTTCAATATTAATTTTGCATTTTTTAAAGCTAAAGATTTAGTTTTGTAAGTTCCAAAAGGCATATCGACAACCATAATGGATTTTTTTATTCCTTTTCTAACACTTTTTGAGTGTTCTATCATTGTGTCTAAGGTAACTTCTTTAGTGGAAGAATAGTTATAAAGAACAGATCCTAAGGAATCACCTACCAAAATAAGATCACAATGTTCATCAAGAATTTTGGAAATATTATATGAATATGCTGTTAAACAAACAATTTTAGATTTATTTTTTTTTAAAATTAAATTTTTAATTTTTTTCATTTAATTCACTTTTGTAATATTTTCTTAACATGGTTTTTGAAATTGATAACTTTTTTAATATCGGAGTATTTTCATCAATAATTCTCCAAAATGGGAGATTTGGTTTTTTTAATTTTTCTTTTTTTTGTTCCTCTAAAGATGCTTCAATTGCAATTCTCAAAAAAATTCCAGTAGAGACAGGACAAGTTTTATCTGCTTTTGCTTTTTTTGCCAATGCATCTCTCATTTGTATTACAGTCCTTTTTTTTCCAGAGGGAATTTTTTTTATATATTTTGAAATTGATTTAGGTGATGAAACTAACATTTTTTGACCTTTTTTAATGTCTGCAAAATTAAAAGTTAACTTTTTAATTTTTTCCTTCTTTTCTTTATTAAACCTTTCTTGCCACATAAATAAAAATTGGAAAATTAAGTTAATTTACCATGTTCCAGTGTTTTGCATAGAAGCCCAAGGTTCCTGGGGTTCAAGATTTCCTTTTTGCAAAAGTTCTACTGAAATTTTATCTGGCGATCTAACAAAAGCCATGTGTCCATCTCTTGGTGGTCTATTTATAGTGTAGCCCATGTCCATTAATCTTTGGCAAGTTTCATAAATATTATCAACTCTATATGCCAAATGACCAAAATTTCTTGAACCTTCTCCAAGATTATCTCCATCCCAATTATAAGTTAATTCTATTTGTGCATTTTCATCATTTGGAGCTGCTAAAAAAACCAAGGTAAATCTTCCTTTTTCATTTTCCATTCTGTTAACTTCTTTTAAACCTAAGCCATCACAAAAAAATTTTAAAGTTTCATCTATATTCGAAACTCTGATCATCGTATGTAAATATTTCATTGTTATCGTTTTATATTAATTTTTTTATTCTAGTTCAATAGTGCTAGGTGGTTTAGATGTAACATCATATACAACTCTATTAATACCTCTTATACTATTAACTATTTTATTTGAAATTTCTTGAATAAATGTTTTTTTAAAATCATAATAGTCAGCTGTCATACCATCTTGTGAAGTAATAGCTCTTAGTAAACATAGATATTCATATGTTCTATTATCGCCCATAACACCAACGGTTTTTACTGGCAACAAAGCTGCATATGCTTGCCAAATTTTATCATAGAGATTATGGCGTCTTAATCCATCGATAAATATTTGGTCTGCTTCTTTTAAAATTTTTATTTTTTCTAAAGTAATGTTGCCAGGCATTCTAATAGCCAAACCTGGGCCAGGAAATGGATGTCTTGATATAATTTCTTTACTAAGCTTCAGTTCTAATCCAAGTTTTCTAACTTCATCTTTAAATAAAAACTTCAATGGTTCTACTAATTTCAATTTCATTTTTTTTGGTAAGCCACCAACATTATGATGTGATTTTATTTTAGAAGTTTGACTTCCGGTAACAGACTTACTCTCAATTAAATCTGGATATAAAGTTCCTTGTGCAAGAAATTTGACGTTCTTAATTTTTTTAGAATATCTCTCAAAAATTTTTATAAATAAATTTCCAATAATTTTTCTTTTTTTTTCAGGGTCTGTTACATTTCTTAGTTTTCCTAAAAATTCTTTTTCAGCATTAACATAAATCAAATTCATTTTAAGCTTTCTTTTGAAAGTATTAATAACTTGTTTTTCCTCATCTTTTCTTAAAAGACCTGTATTAACAAAAATACAATGTAAATTTTTTCCTATTGCTTTATTCAATAATTGAGCAACTACACTACTATCAACACCTCCTGACAAAGCACAAATTACTTTTTCATTACCAACTTGGTTTTGAATTTCTTTGATGAGTTTTAATCTTTGATCTTTTGAACTCCAATTTTTTTTAATCTTACAGATTTGAAATAAAAAATTACTTATAAGTTTTTTTCCATTATGTGTATGAGTTACCTCTGGATGAAATTGCACACCATAATAATTTTTTTTATCATTCTCTATTGCGGCAAACTTTGAATTTTGACTAGAAGCTATTATTTTAAATGATTTTGGAATTTTTGTTACTTGATCAGCATGGCTCATCCAAACTTTAGAAATATTTTTTTTATCAAAAAAACCTTTTAATAATTTACTGTTTGATTTTTTTTTTAGATTAGCTAATCCAAATTCTCTATGTTTTGACTGTTTAACTCTTCCACCCAAAGATTTAGATAAGATTTGATGTCCAAAACAAATACCAAGAATTGGAAAATTTTTTTTTAAAATATTTTTATCAAATGAAAATTTGTCTTTTTCATAAACATTCAAAGGTCCACCTGAGAGTATTAATCCTTTTACATTACTATTTACTTTAGAAACTGAAATTTCTTTATGGCTTACAATCTCACAAAAAACGTTCAGCTCTCTTATTCGTCTTGCAATTAATTGTGTAAATTGAGACCCAAAATCAATAATTAATATTTTATCTAATTTTTGATTAAGAATCATTTTTTGGCTCTAAGTCTTTTAGAGACTCTAAAATTCTATCATTTTCTTTACATAAATCTTTACAGATTTTAACAAATTTTTCTGACAATTCTTTTACTTCTGAATAATTTGATCTTTCAATTGAAATATCCATTAATCGTAAAGTTGCATCTTCATTGCTTGGATCGAGCAACAAAGTTGTATTTAAATTTTTTTCTTCCTCTCTTTTATTTTCTTTTTCTTTAAAAATTTTAGCTAAATACAGATATGAGTTTGCATCTTTTGGATTAAACACAATGCTTCTCTCGAACAAAAACTTTGCTTCATCATAGTCTTTTTTATTAAATTTTTTTAATGCTTGTTTATAAAAATCATTCTCAGCATAAGAGAAATTTATTGTGAATAAAATTGAGATTGTTGTTAAAATTAATTTATTAAATTTTTTCATTAATATTTCCTATCATCTTTTATTTGATCAACATTATGAACCATACTTTCATAAAATCCAGCTTTAGTAATTTTAACAAATCTTGGTTTATCACGTAGGTTCTTTATTTGCTTTGCGCCTAGATAGCCCATTGATGATTTAAGGCCCCCCACAAGTTTATAAATTACACTATCAACTTTCCCCTTATACTTTACAAATCCTTCAACACCCTCTGGAACATATTTAGATGCATCTTTTTGTTTTTTTTGAAAATATCTATCTGCAGAGCCTTTGTTCATAGCTCCAACTGAGCCCATACCTCTAAAACTTTTAAATTTTTTACCATTTTTTGTTATCAATTTTCCAGGTGTTTCATCGGTACCGGCAAACAATGAACCTATCATTACTGCATCTGCTCCTGCAGCAAAGGCTTTTGCTAGATCACCTGAATATTTTATACCACCATCAGAAATAATTTTGGCTTTTTTATTTTTTAATCCATTTCTTACAGCTAATATTGCGCTTAGTTGAGGGACACCTATTCCAGCAACTAATCGAGTTGTGCAAATTGAGCCAGGGCCAATACCTACTTTAATGATGTCTACACCTAAATTTAAAAGATATTTAGCTGCTTCTGCTGTAGCAATATTACCAGCACACAATGTAATTTTTTTCGATTTTTGACGTTTAATAAATTTAATTATTTCACCAACTTTTTTAGTATGACCGTGAGCAGTATCAACAACAATTAGATCTACTCCCTCATTAATAATCTGTTCTGCTCTTTTATGTTCATTTGGTCCTGCACCAACAGCTGCTCCTACTAATAAATTTTGTTTTTTTACTTTTTTAATCTCATTTATTTGGTCTTTAATATTTAAATTTCTGTGAATAACTCCAATGCCACCTGCTTTTGCAATGGCAATCGCCATTTTACTTTCTGTTACTGTATCCATTGCTGAGGTTAAAATTGGAATTCTAAGTTTAAGATTTTCTGAAAGCTTTATACTTGTATCTACCTCTGAAGGTAAAACTTCAGAATAATTAGGTGCCAGTGTAACATCATCAAAGGTGAGTGCTTCTTTAATAGGATCCATAATAATTTATATATGATTCCTTTTATTTTTAAAGCCTTTATCTTAATTTTTTACAAATAATAAAACTTTCTTTAGAATCTTTTCTGCTAGACTTTGGTTTAAAAACTTTAACTTCTTTGAAAATTTCTTTTCCTTTAGCAACAATTTCATTAAATGAACCTCCCATAAATATTTTTGATATAAAGCTCCCATCAGATAACAAAACATCCTTGGAAAAAATCATAGCTTCCATACAAAGCTCTCCAGTTTGAATTGCATCAATATTTTTAATTCCTGTTGTATTTACAGCCATATCAGACATTACAATATTTACTTTTCTCTCTGTTGATTTCAAAATTTGGTCTTTAATGTTTTCCTCTGTAAAATCTCCTTGGATTTGAATACTTTTCCCTATTGGTTCCATTTTTTTAAGATCAACAGAAATAAGTTTTCCATTTTTTATTTTTTTTTCAGCATACTGTGACCAACTTCCAGGCGCAGCACCAATATCAACTACTGCAAGGCCTCCTTTAAAAATTGAAAATTTTTCATCTATTTCCATTAATTTATATGCAGATCTTGCTCTATAACCATCAATTTTAGATTGTCTGACGTAAATATCTCTTCTTTGTTTATTTACCCAATTTTTTGAAATTTTATTTTTTTTCAATTAATTAATGAACCTAAGGCTTTTTAAAATTTTTTGATTTTCAGTAGTCTCTATTTCAATTTCAATATCTTTATTTACTCTCATATCTTTTCCATCTTTCCAAATTCCTGCAGCTAAATGCATAATACCTATTTTATAATGCGGTAAATATGGTTCTACAAAAGTATCTTTTTTTTGATCATATTTTGGAAGCAAATTGCTGGTTATCCAATTACAATTGAGAGGTAAAAATTCAGTTTCTAGATCATCAATGTAAACTGACATATTAATTGCTAAACCCTCTGAACCAAAAATATTCCCTGCTTTAAGCGTAACTTCTAAATTTTTTTGCCACGAAATCCAGCCTGGTGAATTTTTTTCTAACGAAAAAACTCCGATATTTATATGAGGTGCAAATGCAAGTTTTCTAGCTTTTTCAAATCCAATTTTAGATTTAACAGCATGTTTAAAATTCTGAGATTTAATAATTGCTAATTTCCCGAATAACCAATTTACTTTAGATGTTATTTTATACCCAGGTCCAATTGTTTGCGTAATTCCAAGCTTACCATTTTCACAAGCTTTAAAATATAATTCTATAGTTTCCCAATCATTGACCCAAGCATCACAATCAATCCAAAGATATTTCTCATAATTGGGAAAGTATTTTGGTAAGAAAGCTCTAGAAACTTGACTTTTAAGCCATTCTTTTCCTCTAACTTTAAAAGCAGGAACTTCTATATCCCATTCGGCCGATTTAATTTCATCAACTTTTTTTGATAATCTTTCCTTTTGCTCATTTGTCAATCCAGCATCTAATATACAAATTGCAATGCTTTGACTTTCTTTAAATCTTTTTATGGAATTTATTAATTCATCTAATAAATCAAAATAATTAGAATCAGCTAACGAAACAATTACATTTTTTTTCATTTAAAGAACATCTTCAAGATCTTCATTTTCATCTTTTTCGATATCTTTCTGTTGTTTTTTCAATCGTTTAAAATGAAAAAAGCTTATAGGTAAAAGTGTTAAATAAATTATTGAACTTATTGTTATTACTTCAAATGTATAAATTAATAATAAACCAAAAAATAAAATTATTCCAAATAACAGAAATATTGTAGCTCTTCGTCTAATAACAATTTTTTTAAATGAATAAGTGGGAAATTTACTAATCAATAAAATTGAAGTTGTAATAAAAAAAATCATTGAAAGAATATTATAATTCAAAGAAAAAATATAAAATTTATCCAAGCCACTTAAACTAAATATTAAAGGTGTCATTACTAATATTCCACCAGCTGGAGATGGAACACCTTCAAAAAAGTTATCTTTCCATGAAGGTTCTTGATTGGAATTTACATTAAATCTTGCAAGTCTTAACGCAACACATACAACATAGATTAAACATAATAACCAACCTAATCTGCCAAGGTTATTCATTACCCAAAAATACATAATAAATGCTGGAGCAACTCCAAAACTTATCATATCAGTAAGTGAATCTAATTCTTTACCAACTTTTGAAGTGCCCTTTATCAATCTAGCAATTCTTCCATCTAAGCCATCAATTAATGCAGCAAACATTATTGCAATGATAGCAAATTCAAATTTTCCATCTAATGCAAATCTAATTGAAGTAAGACCAATACAAACACCAATCAAGGTAAGCATGTTAGGTAAAATTACTCGTGTTCTATGGTCAGTAACAATTTTTAAATTACTTTTTGGTTTTTCCATGAATTATTTTTTTGCTAGCAATGTTTCGCCTGCAACAGCTGTTTGTCCTATTTTTACAAGTGGTTCATAATTTTCATAATAAACATCTGCCCTACTTCCAAATCTAATCATGCCAATTCTTTCACCTTGTTTTAATTCTTGATCTTTTGAAGATTCACAAACAATTCTTCTAGCTATTAATCCTGCTATCTGAACAACAATAATATCCTCACCATCTATATTTTTAATTTTATAATAGTTTCTCTCATTATCTTCACTAGCCTTATCGAGTGAAGCATTTAAGAATTTTCCGGGCTTATATAAAATTTCATCTATTTTACCACTACACGGAGTTCTGTTTACATGACAATCAAAGACATTCATAAAGATACTTATCTTTTTAAATTTTCTATCTTCTAAACCTAACTCTTTTGGTCCATCGACTTCTTCTACTTTTATGATTTCACCATCTGCAGGACTTACTAAATACTTATCATCATTAATTGAAGTTCTATCTGGGTCTCTAAAGAAATAATATACCCAAATTGTAATTACTAACCCTAGTAATCCTAAAAAGGTACTTAAGGCATACAATATAAGAGTTGCAACACCTGATATGATTAAAAATCTATAACCCTCTGTATGAATTTTTGGAAATATTTTACTAAACATTTTCTTATAATTGATAATTTTTGATTAATATGTATATAAAACCGTGAAATTCAATTGATAAGATTAAAAATTAATGAGCAAAATCAAAGTAAAAAATCCAGTTGTAGAGCTAGACGGCGATGAAATGACCAGAATTATCTGGGAATTCATTAAAAACAAACTGATACTTCCATATCTAGACTTAGGTATTGAATACTATGATTTGGGTATGAAAAGTAGAGATCATACGGATGATCAAATTACAATTGATTCTGCTAATGCAATTAAAAAAATTGGTGTTGGAATTAAATGTGCAACAATTACTCCTGATGAAGCTAGGGTTGAAGAATTTGCTTTAAAAAAAATGTGGAGATCACCAAATGGAACTATAAGAAATATAATTGGTGGAACAGTATTTAGAGAACCAATTATTTGTAAAAATATTCCAAAACTTGTCCCTTCTTGGACTGATCCAGTAATTATTGGAAGACATGCGTTTGGAGATCAATACCGTGCTACTGATTTCAAAGTACCTGGAAAAGGTAAGATGGAAGTTAAATGGACATCTGAAGATGGTTCACAAGAATTAAAATATGAAGTATTTAATTTTACAGGTCCAGGTGTTGCACTTTCAATGTACAATTTAGATAAATCAATAGAGGACTTTGCAAGATCTTGTTTTAGCTACGGACTTATTAAAAAGTGGCCAGTTTACATGTCTACTAAAAATACAATTTTAAAAAGATATGATGGAAGATTTAAAGATATATTCCAAGAAGTATTCGATAAAGAATTCAAATCAGAATTTGAAAAACATAAACTTACTTATGAACATAGATTAATTGACGATATGGTTGCATGTGCAATGAAGTGGAGTGGTAAATATATTTGGGCATGTAAAAACTATGATGGTGATGTTCAGTCAGATACTATGGCACAAGGATATGGATCTTTAGGATTAATGACTAGTACTTTATTAACACCAGATGGCAAGGTTATGGAAGCTGAAGCGGCTCATGGAACAGTAACGAGACACTACAGAATGCACCAACAGGGTAAAGAAACTTCTACAAATCCTATTGCATCAATTTTTGCTTGGACTAGAGGTTTGGCTCACAGAGGTAAATTAGATAATAATGATGAACTAATTAAATTTGCTAATAGCTTAGAAGAAGTTTGTGTCGAATGTGTTGAAAATGGAGAGATGACTAAAGACCTTGCAATATTAATTGGTCCTTCTAGTAAATATCTCACTACCAATCAGTTCTTAGATGCTATTGATGCTGGTTTAAAGAAAAAATTAAATTAAAGTTTTTATTTTTTCAAAAGCTTCATCTATTTTGTTTGGATCTTGGCCACCAGCTTGTGCAAAATCTTTTCTACCACCACCACCTTTTCCACCAATAATTTCTGAACATGCTTTTACAAAAGCAACCGCATCATACTTTGAGGTTAACGATTCTGTTACACCGACTGCAACTCCAACTTTTCCGTCTTTAATCGCAAATACCAATACAATTCCATCTTTAAGTTCTTTTTTACCGTCGTCAGCTAATTTTCTTAATTCTTTTGGAGGTAAATCCTCAATTTTTTGAAATCTAATTTTCACTCCATTGATTATTTCATCTTTAATCACATTCTTAGTTGTGTCAGTTAAAATTGATTTATTTGAGAGTATTTCTAATTGTTTATTTAAATTTTTAATTAAAGTTTTTTGATCATCTTGATCAATATTTGGCTTACCACCAAGTTTAATAATTTGTTCTGATAGATCCTTAATTATTTTTTCATTTTTTTCTAATGACTCATTGGATAATTTTTCTTGGTTCTTTAAATAATTTTCTAATTGTTTGTCTCTTAAAGCTTCAACCCTTCTCACACCTGCTGCTATTGAGGATTGACTAATAATTTTGAATTTACCAATATCTCCAGTATTACGAACATGTGTTCCACCACATAGTTCTGTGGAGAAATATTTATCTTTTTCATCACCCATTGATAAAACTCTAACTTCATCTCCATATTTTTCACCAAAGAGTGCTAAAGCTCCTTCTTCTACTGCTTCTTTTGGTGACATAATTCTTGTTTTTACTTCTGATTTATTTTGAACCATTTCGTTAACAAATTTTTCTATTTTGGTAATTTCATCTGAACTTATTGGCTTCATATGACTAAAATCAAACCTTAATCTATCAGGTTCAACTAAAGATCCTTTCTGAGTTACATGTTCACCTAAAACTCTTCTTAAAGATTCATGTAATAAATGTGTTGCTGAATGATAAGCCCTAGTATTGTTTCTTCTAACAACATCAATATTCATCTCAACATTTTCTTCAACTTTAATAGTTCCAGATAACACTTTTCCATAGTGAACAAACAAATCTCCTAATTTTTTTTGAACATCATTTACTTCAAATCTAAAATTTTCATTTGATATCATTCCAGTGTCACCCACCTGTCCTCCAGACTCTCCATAAAAAGGTGTTTGGTTAACTATGATCATGCCTTCATCACCCTCATTTAAAACTGAAACTTCTTTTGAATTTTTCAATAGACTTTTTACTACACCTTGTGCTTGATCATTTTCATAACCAATAAATTCTGTTGCTCCGTGTTTTTCCTTAATTCCATACCAAACTTGTTCGACAGCGCTATCACCTGAGCCTTTCCAATTTTTTCTTGCAAGTGCGATACTTTCTTGCATCAACTCACCAAATCTTTCTTTATCAAACTTCAAATGTTTTGATTTTAAAATGTCTTCAGTTAAATCAATTGGAAATCCATAAGTCTCATATAATTTAAAAGCAACATCTCCTGGTAAAACTTTATTGATTTTAGAAATCTCTTCATTTAAAATTTTAATACCTCTATCTAATAACACTAAAAATTTTTCCTCTTCCATTTTAAGTGTTTCTTTAATCAATGACTCAGCTCTTTTAAGTTCAGGATAATTTTCTGACATTTCTTGCAATAAAGTATCAAATAATTTTGAAAAAACTGGCTGCTTAGATCCAAGCATATGGGAGTGTCTCATTCCTCTTCTCATTATCCGTCTTAATACATATCCTCTTCCTTCATTGGAAGGAAGAACACCTTCAGCAACTAAAAAAGAGCTAGCTCTTAAATGATCTGCAATTACTCTAAAGCTCGAGAGGTTTTCTTTATTATGTTTTTTATTTACCTCATTCTCTGTTGCTGCAATTAATTTTTTAAAATGATCAGTTTCATAATTGTCATGAGTTCCCTGTAAAAGAGCTGCTATTCTTTCTAAACCCATTCCTGTATCAACTGAAGGTTTTGGTAAATTAATTCTTTCTTCTTTTGAAATCTGTTCATATTGCATGAAAACTAAATTCCAGATTTCTATAAATCTATCTCCATCTTCATCTGGTGTTCCTGGTAGACCACCTTTTAAATGATCGCCATGATCATAAAATATTTCAGAACAAGGACCACATGGACCGGTATCACCCATCGACCAAAAATTATCTGATGTTGAAATTCTGATTATTCTATCGTCACTAAAGCCTGCAATTTTTTTCCAAAAGTTAAATGCTTCATCATCTTCATGAAAAACAGTTACATAAAGTCTATTCTTATCTATTCCAAAATCTTTGGTAATTAAATTCCATGCATAATTAATTGCTTGTTCTTTAAAATAATCTCCAAATGAAAAGTTACCTAACATTTCAAAAAATGTATGATGTCTTGGAGTATAACCAACATTCTCTAAATCATTATGTTTTCCACCGGCTCTTACACATTTTTGTGAAGTGGTTGCTCTTTTATAGACTCTCTTTTCTAATCCTGTAAAAACATTCTTAAATTGGACCATTCCTGAATTTGCAAACATCAGTGTTGGGTCATTATTAGGTACTAAATTGCTAGACTCAACTATTCTATGATCATTCTTTTCAAAGTATTCTAAGAATGTTGTTCTAATCTGATTTAGTGTTTTATTAGCCATATTTTTAAAATACAGCTTTTTTATTTTATGTCTAGATTTGTAAAAATGGGAAAAAGGCGCTTATTTCTAAGCGCCTTTATAATTTAAAGATGACCTATAAATTAATTTTTTTTAGTAGATGCAGGTTCTGTTGCTATTTCTTTTGTTTCTTTAGCAGTAGTTCCTTTTTTCTCTTTTTCTACTTTTTCAGGATCTAATGGATTTCCTTCAATTTTTTTTGAAATCACACCAGCTTTTTCTCTAATAGCTAGCTCCACTTCAGCAGCAATTTTAGGATTTTGAGCTAAGAAAGTTTTAGCATTTTCTCTTCCTTGTCCAATTTTCTCACCTTTATATGCATACCAAGCACCTGATTTTTCAATAATATCTGCCTTAGCACCCAAGTCTACTAGCTCACCCATTTTGCTAATTCCTCTTCCGTACATAAGATCAAATTCAACAACTTTGAATGGTGGTGCAACTTTGTTTTTAACCACTTTCACTCTTGTTGTATTACCAATGATTTCATCTTTATCTTTGATAGCACCAATTCTTCTAATATCCATTCTTACAGATGAATAAAACTTAAGAGCGTTACCACCTGATGTAGTTTCAGGACTTCCAAACATAACACCAATTTTCATTCTGATTTGGTTAATGAAAATCATCATTGTGTTTGTGTTTGAAATTGAACCAGTTAATTTTCTTAAAGCCTGACTCATTAATCTTGATTGAAGACCAACATGGTGATCTCCCATCTCACCTTCGATTTCAGCTTTTGGAGTTAAAGCTGCAACAGAGTCAATAACGATAACTGAAATTGAGCCTGATTTTACTAATGTATCAGCGATTTCTAAAGCTTGTTCACCAGTATCTGGCTGTGAGATTAATAATTCTTCAGTATTCACACCTAATTTTTTTGCATAAACTGGGTCTAAAGCGTGTTCAGCATCAACAAATGCACAAATTCCACCTGATTTTTGAGCTTCAGCAACAACTTGTAATGCTAAAGTTGTTTTTCCTGAAGATTCAGGTCCATATACTTCAACAATTCTTCCTTTTGGTAAACCGCCTATTCCTAAAGCTAAGTCTAAACTTAGAGAACCAGTAGATACAGACTCAACATCCATAGCCTTTCTTTCTCCAAGCTTCATTACTGAACCTTTACCAAAATTATCAGTTATTTGACTGATAGCAGCGTCTAACGCCTTATTTTTTTCTTTTAAATCCATTTCTTGATCTTTAGTAGATTTCACTACCTTTAAATTACTTTTAGTCATTTATTGCCTCTTTTTTTACGTTTTTTAACACTCGAATCATGGTTTAAATGTACACATTTTGTTCTCATTGGCAATAGATAATGTTCTACTATTCAAAAAAGCCCGAATTAGTTGATTTTTAAGTAATCGCTATTCAACAAACCAATACTCTTAAGTAAATTGAATTGAGAAAGAAAATAGTTTCTTTCAGAATCGGCCAAAGAAATTTGAGCATCTAAAAGAAGAGTATTGGATTGAATAACATCTAAAGTCGTTCTTCCAGATCCACTATTATATTCTGCTGTAATTCCTTCATTAGCTATTTCAGCAGCTCGTACTTGTGATTGAACAGAATTTAATAAACTTTTGTTAGACTGATATGAGGACCAAGCACTCGCAACAGAAGTTTCATTTTTTTTAATCATATCATCTAATAGTAATCTTTTATTCAATTCTAAACTTTGATTTTTTCTTATTGAAGCAAGATTTTTACCTCCAGAATAAAATGGCCAAGAGACTGTAGCTGTTATGGTATCTCTCTCTCTTTCATCATAAGTGGAGCTCAAATCCTCACTGTAAGTTCTATCTAAAGATAAAGTGGCTGATGGAGCTAAATCAGATTTAGCTGAAAAAGTATCTTTTTTAGACTGTTCATATTCTAATTGAGCTATAATCAAATCTGGATTATTAATTTTTGATTTATTGATAGCTGAATTTAAATCAGCTGGAAGATTTACCTCAAAAATTGATTTTTTATCTAAAGATTTTGGATCTAATAATGATCCAATCACATTTTCATAATTTAATTTACTAGTTAATAAATCATTTTCAGCTTGTATTAATTTTGCTTTAGCACCTGCCAATGATGATTCTGATTGAGCAACATCTGAAAGTGTGCTTTGTCCTCTTTCAAGTTTGATCTGGTCAGACTCAACTTGTCTTTCTAATAAACTAACATTATCTCTATTAATATTTAATTTTTCATTCGCCAGAATTAGACCTGTATAAGCCTCTACCGATTTATATAAAATATCTTGTTCTTTTTTTAAAAGTTTTGCCTTTGCAAGATCAATACCTATTGTTTTTTTCTCATAATCAGCACCTCTTCCAAAATCAACCAAAGTTTGTGTTATTGTTAAAGATTTTGTTGTCGGATCAACATCACTGATTGCTGCATTGCCACCAGATTGATTTGTGAGTTTATTAGTCTCTTGCTGACTTTTGCTTCCACTTAAAGTTACAGATGGCAAATAATTACTTCTTGATACTTTAAGTTCTTCTTCAGAAATATTTATATTTTCTCTTTCAGCATTGAGTTCTGAATTATTCTTATAAGCTTTCTGTAATGCATTCGTAAAACTTTCTGCATAAGCATTTCCAATTAAAGCTACTAAAGCAAAAGCGAATATTAAAATTTTTTTCATTTGTCTTTATATACTGCAGTTTTGATAATATGGTTACTATTTAAATTCATTATAATTGAAGCATATTTTGGAGCTTTCTTAAACATGTTTTCAGTTACCCTTTGGTAAGTTTGCATAAATTCTAAAACTTCATTTTTATTCATTATTTTACTCTTTGAATTTTTTTTACTTTTTAATTTTAATTTATTCTCTTGTTTTAATCTCCATTTTTGCAGTAATGAGAAATCTTTTGCTTTTAAATAAACCAATGTATTTAATTGAGAATAAAGTTTTTTATAATTAGTTTTTAATTGAGTGTTTACATATTTTCTCCAAATAAATTTTTTATCTCTATTTCTTTCCATTGTATTTATTGATTTTAATAATGATTTATTTTCTTCAGCCTTAGCCCCAACACACCAGCCTTCAAATATTATTATGTCAGGTTTTTTATTTACATTATACCAATTTTTTTTTGGATAGCGATCATCAGTGGATTTATCAAATTTTGGAACTTTAATAGATCTAAACTTTTTTTGTTTAGCATTTTTAAAAAAAGTTTGCATAAGCTTTAAATCATGAGTACCAGGCACGCCTCTTGTCATTAACATTGGATGAATAGATTTTGATAGCTTTGATCTATCTTTTCTTGTTTTGTAGAAATCATCAATTGAAACTCTAAATACATTTTTCTTGAAATATTTTTTTAAAATAATGGATATTAAAGAACTAATAGTTGTTTTACCTGTTCCTTGACCTCCAGCTAAACCAACAAAATATGGTCTTTTTTTATCTGCTTTTTTTGCAATCCAATCACATAAAGGTATTAAAAAAGACTTTAACATTTTTTCTTTACCCTTAAATTTTTCTGTTGATGTTTCTTGTGATTTAATAAATTTAAAACAATCCTGTTTTACTTTACCAAAACACTCATCAGTAATTTTCATAGATTATTTTTTTTGATCAAGCGGATGATTATTTCCATCTAAAACTGCTATATCATTCATTTTAAAAGTATCTATTTCATCCACGCAACCAACATTAAAACCAGTCATTGCTGGATTACTTCTAGGATTATGATGTGTATAAATTCCACAAACAGAACAAAAATAATGTTTAGCGATTTTACTATGAAATTGATAAAGTTTTAATTTGTCTTCACCTTTAGTAATTTTAAAATCTTCATTTTTAACCATAGACATCACTGCGCCTTTTCTTTTGCAAATAGAGCAATTGCACTTAACAACCTTTTCTAAATCTCCGCTTAAATTAATTTCTGCCTCAACTGCTCCACAATGACATGTAAGTTTTTTCATAATTTATTTCCTATCGGTTATTGTATTGTTCATAAATTTTTTCTCTCTCACTTTTATTCATTCCTTTTGTTTCTTCTATAAATTTATTTCTTAACTCTCTTGTTTTTAATATGAAAAAACAAACGGTATCTTTACTATGATAAATTGCTTTTAATTCATCATCTGTTTCATTTAGCTCTTTTGGAATATCTGCTTTTATACAAATCATAGTTTTCCTTTGGTTTATATTTGACTACTTATTGTAAAAGTTATCCACATGTCCACTAAATGTTGTTTTGGATGTTCACGTTTTGATTCACTTTTGATTCAATTACGGACTCAAAATACAACCTATTGAGTGTATTGAATAAATAGTCTATAAAAGAGAACAAAACAAGAACATGAAATTAACTATTCCATACTACTTACATAAAGCAGGCGCTGGGTTTCCCTCTCCTGCAACAGATTACATTGAGGAAGATATTGATCTTAATATGCATTTAATAAAAAACGTTCCTGCTACTTTCATTATCAGGGTTCAAGGAAAATCAATGGTTGATGTCGGTATCAATGATGGTGATTTGTTAGTTGTCGATAAAAGTTTAAAACCAAAAAATTTTTCAACTGTTATCGCAAATGTTCATGATGAGTTAGTTGTTAAAACTTTAGTTCAAGAAAAAGATAAAAAATTTTTAACTTCAGGATCAAAAGAGTTTTCTGACAGAATTTTGATTAACGAAGAACAAGATATTTTTATTTGGGGAGTTGTGACTTATGTCATCCATTCAACATACTAAAAAGATAGCTTTAGTTGATTGTAATTCTTTTTATGTTTCTTGTGAAAGATTATTCAATCCTAAGATAAGAAAAAAACCAGTTGTTGTTTTATCAAATAATGATGGCTGTATCATTTCAAGATCAAATGAAGCAAAGGCTCTAGGTATCAAAATGGGTGAACCCTACTTTAAAGCAAAAAATATTATCATTAAAAATGATGTTCAGGTTTTTTCGTCAAATTATTCTTTGTATGGTGATTTATCTAGAAGAGTTATGAGAACTCTAAAAAGATTTAATTCACAAATAGAAGTTTATTCAATTGATGAAGCTTTTATGGATTTATCTAATTTTTCTGATGAAGACGTAGAAAGAGTTGGAAAAGAAATTAGAGGAACCGTTCTACAATGGACAGGCATACCAACTAGTATTGGAATTGCTAAAACTAAAACTCTAAGTAAAATTGCAAATCATATTGCAAAGAAAAAACAATCTGGTGTTACAAGTTTAATTGGTGTTGAAAACTTAGATCCAATATTAGAAAAAATAGAAATTAATGATGTTTGGGGTGTTGGTAGACAACTTACAAAATTTTATCAAAAAAATGGAATTTATAATGCTAAACAACTTAAAAATAAATCTAATACGTGGATTAAAAAATGCTCTAATGTTTTAAGCTCAAGGACTGCAATGGAACTTAGAGGTATTCCTTGTATCAGTTTAGAGACAACACAAACAAAAAGAAAAAGTTGTGTTGTATCAAGATCATTTGGGAAAAGAATAGAAACTTTTCAAGAATTAAAAGAAGCTGTTTCTAATTACTGTTTAAATGCATCTGAAAAAATAAGATCAGAGTCTTTAGTTGCAAAAGCAATAACAGTATTTGTTAGAACAAGTCCTTTTCAAAGAGATTATGGATATTACTCAAATTCAAAAACGATCGATTTTCCAATTGCAACTAATAACAGTATTGAAACTGTTAAAACAGCAGTTGCAATACTTGAAAGCTTATTCAGGAATGGTTATCGATATCAAAAAGCAGGTGTAATGTTAACAGGACTTAGAGATGATGATGGGAGAAAAAATTTATTCTCATCAGAAAAAGATGAAAAAATAAATAGTCTAATGAGATCTATTGATAGTACCAATCATAGATATGGAAGATCTACACTAAGCCTTGCAAGTGCAGGTGTTCAAAAAAGATGGAATATGAGAAGAAATTACTCTTCAAAAATAGATACTGCTGACTTTTATAGTTTGCCCACTATCAGAGCTTAAAAAGATTAATTTTGAATTAATTTAAGTAATTTTTTTTTACTATTAGTTCTGAACAAATTGTCATAGTAGACAATCTGCGTTGGATACTCTCCATAAACTTCTGTCCACCTGCTAATCCAACTATGATAAATGCCAAACTTATTATAAAATTTACCTCCATAACCAGTTCTTCCCTCATAATCGTTATAAAGCTCACCATTTACATACATTTTAACAAAACCTTTTAAGGGATCTTTAGTCATGTTTGCATGAAATATAATTGTGGTCCACTTCCCTCTCATGTCATCGATTTTAAGGTCTTTCTTTACCCACCCAGGAGAATCCATTCCGTTAACAGCAAAATATCTTGGTTCTAGATTGCCTCTTTTGACTCTAAGCATCATTCTTGGGTGCCTTTGTTGATTAGTTTTTCCCCATTCATAAATCTGGAAAAGCGAAGTACTCACAGGCTCAACTGATTTAAAATCTTGAGGTATAAAAATACTTACTGACATCCATTTCTCACCAGTAAACATTTTAGATGAGGAAGAATATTCGCTTCTGGCCCTATCACCTCCTCCATGTCCTACAACTGCGTCTTTACCATTATTTTTACAATCAGAATAGTTTCCATCATTATCTCTTCCACAGTCTTTTGGTAACAATGTTATCTTCCATGCTTTTTTGCCCAAAGCTGGCAAAGTGACAGTTTCTCTAAAATTAAAAAGTTTTTTACCTTTAGCTACACTTTTCTTCCACTGAATATTTGTGATTTCTTTAGCAAAAGCTTTGTTTAATGAATAAGTAGGATTTAGAAATAAAAATAAAAGAAAAACAAAAAATATTTTTTTCACTGAACAATTTTACTTAAGATTGATTACATCCTCAATATTTTTCAATGAATTATTATATTCATCAATATTTTCTCTTAATGCTAAACTGGAGATTGAATAAATCATCATCAGTAATAAAACTAAAGGAATTAGAGTAATAATTGATGCATTACTTTTTATCATCAAAATATAAACCACAATAAATAATGCAGATCGAAATAATACAGTTTTTCTAAACACACTTATTATTGATAAAGAATGTTTTAATAAATTTGAAAAACTCATTTTTGATGGCCCAAAATATCTTACTCCTCTGATTGATGGTATAGGTATTAAATCTTTTTGAATTTTTTTTAATGAACCTGAGAAACTATTCCAAGTTGATTTTTCCTGAACTAATTTTTCAACAACTGCTTTAGGCAAACAAGTAAAATTACCAAATTTTATTGAATGCCCTGTAAAAAATAAAGTGATTAATTTGTGGATATAATAACAAAATTTAAATAACAAATTTTCAGACCTTTTAACTCTTTCACCAACTATAGGTTTTTCATTTGAATTTTTAATTTGACTTACAAAATCCTCAATTTCCTCAGGTCTATCTTCGCCATCACCATCCATAGGAATGACATAATCAAAATCCTCTTTTTCATAAATATATTTTAAGCCAGTTGCTATACATCTTGTGTGCCCTTGATTAACTGACATATTTAAAATTTTAACAGATTTTAAATTATGCCAGTTATAAACTTTATCCTCTCTATCGTGATTAGATGCATCATTAACAATTAAAATTGATATTTCATGTTCAGAAATATTTGGTAAATCATTTATTTCATCCACAACTTTAAACACTGATTGCCAATCATTATAAACTGGTATTAATATTTTAATCTTCATTTATCTAGAACCTATCATGCAGAAACCTTGTTTTTTAATTTTACCAAAATCACCTGGACAGACCTGCTTTAAGATATCTGCATTACCAGTATAAACAATTCCACCCGTAGGATCTAATTGATCTGCTTTTCCCTTAATATCTTCGAACCATATAGGTCTCGAACTAATATGATATGATAAGTTACCAGCAATCCATTCATCACCAATTACGTATTTTATTTCATTAGAAAAATTTTTAGACCATCTTCTTTCAATTAATTCTGCAATTTCTTTACCAGGATAATCTGTCCGTTTATTATCTTTGGTAATAGAAATGTAACCGTATAAAGATGGTGATAAAAACAACAAGATAAAGAAAATTACAAAAAATTTATTTAATTTCTTTAAATTTATATGTCTTTTATAAATCTCGATAAATAATACACCAAAAAATAAATAAAAAGGTGTCATCCACATAGTTCTAATTTTTGAACCTGAAATTAAAGAAGTTAGGAACATTAGAACTATTGGTAAAATGGATACAAAAATTAGAAATATTAATTTTTTATTTTTTTTATCAAACTTAAATTTAATTTTTGAAGTTAAAGAATAAATTAATAAGAAAAATGGAATTAAAATACCAATTTGCTTTAATAGGAATAATAATGGGTATTTAATATGATCAGATATCTCTTTCTCTTCTAAACCTGTTCTAGCTAATCCATAAGTAAGGGTAATATAATTGTTATTTGTTAACCAAATGAAATGAGGTACTAGTAAAATCAAGAAGACTTCTAAGATAATTATGTATTTGAAATCAAATTTTTTCTCTTTTTTTGAAAAAATGATAAACAAAAAGAATAAGCCAATTGATAACAGCAAATAAACAAAAAGATATTTGGATAAAAAACCTAAAGCAGCGAATAAACCAATCAGGACACAATCTTTAAAGGTAATAACTTTATCATTATAAATTTTCCATGAATAATAAACCACTAGTGACCAAAATGGTAACTGACAGACATTCACATTGAACTCTGGTGTTGTAAAATTGTGAAAATAAATACCTTCTAAAACCAAAACAGATAATAAACTTAGAGGTTTATTTTTAAATATTTCTACTGAAAATTTGTAAACAAAATAAAAAGATATAATTACAAATAATTGACTTAGAAAATAATATGCCCAGTCGTTTGGTCCAACAATTCTATAAATTATTTCAGGAAAAAAAGCACTCATTGGTGGATGTTTATTAAAGCCCCAATCTAGATTGCTACTCCATGCTAAAGCTTCAATTGTATCAAGAGGTAAATTTTGGTTAGTGAGTGATGGAACCAAAGTCCATACAATCAAATGGAATAATAAAAAAATATAAAATAATTTATCTACGTTTTTGTAATATCTAGTCATTAATCAGTGTTTTTTACATTAATTAGTCTTTCTTGACACTAATAATTTGCTGAATATACTCCCACCATTCAAAATTAAAAGAATGCCAAAAGCAACTAAAGTAAAAAAGAAAAAAGTTATTAAAACTAAAGCAAAACCAAAAACTAAAGTTTCTGCTAAACCAAAAGTTTCTGCTAAACCAAAAGTTTCTTCTAAACCTAAGGCTGCACCTAAAAAAATAGTTCCACCAAAAGGTCCAGTTAAAATCTCAAAAACTTACGAACCAAAAGATACAGAAAAATATATGTGTGAAAAACACTTGGTGTTTTTCAGAATGAAATTAACAGAATGGAGAAAAGAATTAGTTAAAGCAAATAATCAAGCTCTTTATAACGGGAGTATGGATGATAACAGTATTTCTTCAGATATTGTAGACCAAGCGAATTCTTATTTAGATAAAAATGTTGAAATGAAAGCAATAAACAGACAAATCAAATTAATTTCAGAAATTGATAAAGCTTTAATGAGAATTAAGGATGGAACTTATGGTTATTGTTTAGATACAGCAGATCCAATTGGCCTTAAGAGACTTATGGCTAGGCCTGTAGCTAAATACACAATTGCTGCACAAGAAAAACATGAGAAAGAAGAGAAAGTTCACGCAGACGATTAAGTCTAAACTTTAGGAACTTCTTCACCACTTTTCATTAAATCAAAACCTTTTATTACTGCTGGTCTTATGGCTATCTCTGAATACCATCTTGTTAGGTTTTTGTAATTTTTTAGACCAATATCATGCCACTCATGTCTTGCTATCCATGGAAAAGTTGCAATATCTGCAATTGTATACTCTTCACCTGCTAAAAATTTTGATTGTTCTAATCTCGTATCAAGTTCTTCATAAATTCTTTTAGATATTTTAAAATAACGTTGTTCACCAAACTCACTTTTACCTGGATTGTAATGATGAAATTGATGATGCTGACCAAGCATTGGACCCACATAACCCATTTGCGCCATTAACCACTGAATGATTTTTGTTTTGTCTTTTTCGTTATAAAACTTTCCACTTTGTTCCCCCAAATAAATTAATATTGCCCCTGACTCAAAAATAGTTTGATTGTTTTTAATATCTTTAATTACAGGTATTTTGCTGAACGGACTTATTTTTTTAAATTCAGGTTTAAATTGATCATCGTTACCAATATCAATAAAGGTAACTTTGTATTCATAACCAATCTCTTCTAACATAATACTTATCTTTTTTCCGTTAGGAGTATTTGCTGTTAAAAGTTCAATCACTTATTAACACCAAGTCTTTCTTGAGCAGTTTTTGAGGTGGTTGTAAATTCAAATCTTAATTTTTCATCTGGCCTTGCATATTTAAAACACCCTCTTGCTGCAAGAGCACCTTCATGAAAACCTGACAAAATAAGTTTTAATTTTCCTGGATAAGAACATATATCTCCAATCGCAAAAATACCTTCTTTGTTGGTTTCAAAATTTTCTGTGTTAACTTCAATTGTTTTTTTATTTATATTTAATTCCCATTCTAAAATTGGACCTAATTGCATTATTAATCCAAAAAAACCTAGTACGTAATCTGATTTTAATTCTTTAATTTCACCATCATCATGTTTTATTTTTATGCTCTCAATTGAGCCATTACCTTGAATAGAATCTAATTGATATTTTGTATAAAGGTTTAATTTTCCTGTGCTTGCAAGATCTTTTACTTTTTGTACGCTTGACTCCGCACCACTAAAACCATCTCTTCTATGAATTAAATTAATATTACATTCTTTTGATAACTCCATCGCCCAATCTAAAGCTGAGTCTCCACCACCAAATATAGATATATTTTTTCCTTTAAATTTTGATTTGTCTTTTATTGAGTAAAATAAATTTTTACCCTCAAATTTATCTATATCTTTTGTAGAAAATTTTCTTGGTTCAAACGAACCAACTCCACCAGCAATTACTATTGATGCTACTTCAAATTCTTTTTGATTATTTGTTTTAACATTCCAAACATTACCATTCTTTTTTACTTCCTCTACTCTATCATTTAAATGAAATTTAACTTTAAAGGGTTCGATTTGTTTGATTAAATTATTTGTTAATTCTTCACCAGTGCATTCAGGAACTGCAGGAATATCATAAATTGGTTTATCTGGATAAAGCTCTATACATTGGCCGCCAACTTTATCTAGGTTATCAACTATTTCACACTTCAAACCAATCAAACCTAATTGATGAGCACAAAACAAACCAGTTGGTCCGGCTCCAATAATTAGTACATCTGTTTTAATCATTATCCCTGTTTTGAAGGTATGTTAACAGTTAAACCTTCTAGTTCATCTGACACGATTAACTGACAACTTAATCTACTATTTTGTTTTGGTTCAAAAGCCATATCAAGCATGTCTTCCTCGCCATCTTCTTTTGCCGGAAGTTTATCTAACCATTCCTCATTTACATAAACATGGCAAGTTGCACATGCCATACCACCACCACAATCAGCATCTATTCCTGGAATATCATTTTGCACAGCACCTTCCATCACTGTTAGTCCATTTTGAACATCTATAGAATGAGTTTGGTTATCGTGTGTGATGTAATTTATTTTAGTCATGGATTATATATAGTATGTAAAAAAAATAGGGCAAGTATGTGGTTACATACCTGCCCTATCTTAAAATTTAAACTTAGTAAAACTTATTACTTAGCTCTACCAGGTTGTTGCATAGCTGCTGCCCAAATGATTAGACCAAAAGCGATCTTGTTCAAGAAGTCAGCTGCGTTGTAAATCACGTTTAGTGAGTTAGCATCTACACCACCTGTTAGGTAACCAAAAATGTAACCTAATGGGTAGATCGCCCAACCTACAGTAACGATCATTCTCATCGCACCAAAAGCAGTAACAAGTGCCTTGTTTCCACTCTTAGCAGCTCTTTTACCTGCTTCACCAGAGAATACTTCATATAAGATGTATACCCAACCAGCCATACCGATTATGAAACCAAGTGTAGCGTTGATGTATCCAGCTTCTCCTAAGTATCCACCTACAAGCATTACTAATGTACCAATCATCAATCTCCAGAAAATTCCTGAATCTGATTTGTTTACTGCTGCTAATACAAAGTAGAACTCAAGCATTAGTAAAGGTACTGTAATTAACCAGTCAATGTATCTGTATACAGTTGGTGAGTCACCAGTCATGATCCATACATCTCTCATGTACATGTAGTGTACGAATGCAATACCAGTTACTAGACCAGCAACTGTCATTGAAACTCTCCATCCAGCTGGTACTGAGCTTCTTTCTAGGAAAAAGAACACAGTAGAAGCTAAACATGCCATTGATACTAGCCAAAATGAAATTCCTACGAAGTCATCCTGTGCTAACATGACAGTTTCAGCGTTTGCTACACCTGTAACACCCATAAGAGCAACAGCTGTAAGAGCAAACAATTTAAGTTTTTTCATAAAAAACTCCCTCTTTCGTTAGTTTTTATTTATTAGTTTATATAAACTAAGCTTAGGCTTCCCTAAGCCAAAGTTGGGGTTAAATAGCAAATAAATTTAGATTATTGAAGACTTAATTTGATTATTTTTCGTTGATTTTACTTGTTTTTTAAATTTAAATACAATTTTAAAGTTAAAAACCTTAAAAATAAGCAAAATCGAATCAAATTTTATATGTCTGACAAGTTTAATAATATCTATGAAAAATCAATCAAAGATCCTGAGAATTTTTGGAAAAATGCTGCTGATGATATTTTTTGGTTTAAAAAACCTTCTAAAATTCTAAACAAATCTAACCCACCATTTTATAAATGGTATGAAGATGGTGTAACTAATACTTGTTACAATGCATTAGACATTCACATAGATCAGGGTAAGGGAAAAAAAACTGCTTTAATCTACGATAGTCCTATTACAGGCAACAAAAGTAAGTTCACATATGATGAATTAAGATCAAAAGTTTCAAAGTTTGCTGGAGCATTGTCTAATCAAGGAGTTAAAAAGGGCGACAGAGTAATAATATACATGCCAATGATCCCTGAAGCCGTAGTTGCAATGTTAGCATGTGCAAGAATTGGGGCCATCCACTCTGTAGTATTTGGTGGATTTGCATCAAATGAGTTAGCAAGTAGAATTGATGATAGTAAAGCAAAACTTTTAATAACTGCGTCTTGTGGTTTTGAGCCTGGAAGGACAGTTGAGTATAAGCCTTTAGTAGATGAAGCAATTAAACAAGCTACTCACAAAGTTAGTAAGATTATTTTATTTCAAAGACCAGGTCATGAAGTGAAACTTAATGAACCAGCTGAAATTAGCTGGGAGGAGGCTCTATCCAATGCTGATGATCATGATTGTGTAGAAATAAATTCAAATGATTATGCATATATTCTTTATACATCTGGAACAACAGGAACCCCTAAAGGAATAGTCAGGGATATTGGAGGTCATATTGTTGCTCTTAAATGGACAATGAAAAATATTTATAACATAGATGAAGACGACATATGGTGGTCTGCAAGTGATATTGGTTGGATTGTTGGACATTCATATATAGTTTATGCTCCACTGTTTAAAGGTTGCACTACAATTCTTTTTGAAGGTAAACCAGTTGGCACACCTGATGCTGGAACATTTTGGAGAATAATTTCAGAATATAAAGTTAAATCATTATTTACTGCTCCTACCGCATTTAGAGCTATCAAAAAAGAAGATCCTGATGGGAAGTTTTTTTCAAAATATAATCTGGATAGTTTTGAAAGTTTATTTTTAGCTGGGGAGAGAGCTGATCCAGATACAATTAAATGGGCAGAAAATTTATTAAAAGTTCCTGTAATTGACCACTGGTGGCAAACAGAAACAAGTTGGGCAATTAGCTCAAATTGTACTGGGATTGAAATGATGAAAACAAAATATGGTTCAGCTTGTAAAGCAGTACCTGGTTACAATGTTCAAATTATTAAGCCAGATCAATCTTTAGCAAAACCAAATGAAATGGGAGATATTGTTGTGAAACTACCCTTGCCTCCTGGAACTTTTCCAACTCTTTGGAATGCTGACAAAAGATATGAAGAAAATTATATGAGTAATTATCCTGGTTACTATCAAACTTACGATGCTGGTCACATTGATGATGATGGTTATATTTGGATAATGTCTAGAACCGATGATATTATAAATGTTGCTGGTCATAGACTGTCAACTGGAGCAATAGAAGAAGTTTTGTCAGACCACCAGTCTGTAGCTGAGTGCGCTGTACTTGGTATTGCTGATAAACTAAAGGGCCAACTACCTATTGGTTTACTAGTTTTAAAAGCTGGTGTTGATAAGGATAATGATACAATTTCAAAAGAATGTATTAAAATGGTAAGAGACAAAATAGGACCTGTCGCGGCATTTAAAGTTGCGATCGTTATTAAAAGATTACCAAAAACAAGATCGGGAAAGATATTAAGAGGAACAATTAGAAAAATTGCTGACAATGTAGAATACAAAATGCCTCCTACCATTGATGATCCGGCAATCCTAGATGAGATAAAACAAGATCTAATAGATAATAAAATCTTAAATAATGTTTAAAACCTACGTCATATTGTTAGTTGCTATCTTTTGTGAAGTAGCTGGAACAATGTTGCTACCTGTTTCAAATAACTTTACAAAAATTGTTCCTACGGTTTGTTTGGCTTTATTTTATCTAACTTCATTCTATTTAATGACTTTTGTGATGGACAAAATTCCAATTGCAATTGTATATGCTACTTGGAGTGGTCTCGGTGTATTTACCATAGCAATTCTGGGCTATTTCTTTTTTAAACAAACTTTAGCTTGGCAAGCAATAGCTGGTTTATTTTTGATTGTTATAGGAGTTATATTGGTAAATAGTTTTGCTGTTAAGCTTAATTGAATTGTAAAGGAGTTCCATCTGGATCTCCAACAATTTCTCCATCTTTCATTTTAATCTTTCCAGCTATTATAGTTGCAACAGGAGTGCCTTTAAACTCATCACCATCAAAGGGTGACCAACCACATTTACTTTCAATTTTATTATTTTCTATTTTTATTTTTTTATTCATATCAATAACTGTAAAATCAGCATCATAACCTTCTTTAATAAAGCCTTTATTTTTAATACCAAAAATTTTAACTGGATTTTCACAAACAAGTTTAATTAATTGTTCTAAGGATAATCTTCCCTCATTAATATGATTCAACATTATTGGCATTAAAGTTTGAACACCTGGCATTCCAGATGGTGAGTTAGGATATTCTTTCTCTTTATTTATTTTCAAGTGCGGCGCATGATCTGAACCAATTGTATCATTCAAATTATTTTTAACAGCATGCCATAATCTATCATAATGAGATTTATCTCTTAAAGGTGGGTTCATCTGAGCATAAGTTCCGAGTTTATCATAACAGTCTGGTGCATAAATAGTCAAATGTTGTGGAGTGATTTCAAAAGTAATATTACCTTTATGTTGGGATAAAAAATCTACTTCTTGCTTAGTTGTAACATGAAGTATGTGCGCTTTCTTTTTATAACGTTCAGCAATTCTTACAATTCTTCTTGTTGATGAGATTGCACATTCATCACTTCTCCAAATAGGATGAGTATGAACATCACCTTGCTTAATTAATTTTTTATTTCTTATTAATATTTCCTCATCTTCTGAGTGGACAGAGACTACTTTTGAACTATTTTTAAAAACTGTTTCAATATCTTTTTCTTCGGCCACAAGAAGATTACCCGTTGATGATCCAGCAAATAGTTTTATCCCACAACACCCTTCAAGATTTTTTAAATCTGCTAGTTCATTGGCATTATCAGCTGTTGCACCAAAATAAAAAGCGTAGTTGCAATACATTCTGTCTTTTGCAAGATCTAATTTTCTTTGAAATTCTTTTTTATTTGAAGTTGGGGGGTTTGTGTTAGGCATTTCAAACACAGCGGTAATTCCACCTACTATTGCTGCTCTGCTTCCAGAATGCAGATCTTCAGTATCAGTTGAACCTGGTTCTCTAAAATGTGTTTGGGTATCAATACAACCTGGCAAGACTGTTAGATTTTTGGCTTCATAGATCTCTTTTGCATCTTCTTTAATTTCGCCAATCTTCAAAATTTTACCATCTTTAACGGCAATATCTTTGGTCTCTAATTTACCATTAATATAACATTCACCATTCTTAATTATTAGGTCTAACATTTTTATGAAAAGTAATTATATTATTTCTATCAATCAATCAAATATGAATAATAGCGTATACATTTTAGAGGATCGATCATTACTTTACATAAGTGGAGAAGAAGCTCAAAGTTTTCTCCAAAATCTGATTACCAATGACATAAATAAAGTCACTGAAAAAAAAAGTTGCTTTGCTTCTTTACTTACGCCTCAGGGAAAATTTTTATATGAGTTTTTTATTATTAAACATAAACTTGGCTACTTTGTAGATTGTGAAAAATCCCAAACTGAAAATTTATTTAATCAATTAAATATCTATAAAATAAGATCTAAAATAGATATTTTAAATCTTAGTAATGAATTTGTTGTAGTTTCGTTTGACAAAAATAAATTTCTATCTTTAGATAGAGCCAAAGATGAACCTGGAAACACAATTAAATTCAGAGAGGATCCAATTTTTTTAGACCCAAGAAACTCCGAACTTGGAGCAAGATTAATCATCAATCTTGAAAAACTATATCTTTCATTAAAAAAGTTAGGTTTAAAGGATGATAATATTGAAAAATATTATGAAAAAAGTTTTAATTTAGGAATTAATCCTAAAAACCTTAATGATCTACAGAATAAATTATTTGGCATTGAATATAATTTAGAAGAGTTAAATGCCATAGATTTCAAAAAAGGTTGTTATGTAGGTCAAGAAAATACAGCCAGAATAAAATTAAAAGATAAACTTTCAAAAAGACTTTTACCTTTAAAGGTTATTGATGGAAATATAGAGAAAGATGAGGCAATTTTTCATAATGAAAAAGAAATTGGAAAAATTTTGATTAATGATAAAAAATATCCATTTGGATTAATTAAATTTAAAGAAGCTGATTTTAAATCAAATTTAAAATTTAAAACTAAAAAATCAATAATTGAAATAAATTTACCTAAATGGATTAAAATTTGATGAATTGGTGCGGCCAGAGAGATTCGAACTCTCATGGAAAAATCCACACGGCCCTCAACCGTGCCTGTCTACCAATTTCAGCATGGCCGCAATATGACCCACATTAAAACAATGACAAGTTAAATACAAATTGATAAGTTTGCTCATGGAATTTACACAAGAAGTTAAGCAAGCTACAAATTCAATATACCAAAAAATTTCTAAAGTTGTGCCAGAAATTGAATGGGCAATGCATGCACCATATATTCATGAAATAAATAAACTTAAAAAAGAAAAAAATGCAGTTATTCTTGCACATAATTATCAAACACCTGAAATTTATCACGGTGTTTCAGACTTCGCCGCGGACTCTCTTGCTCTTGCAATTGAAGCATCAAAAACATCAGCAGATATAATAATTATGGCTGGAGTTCACTTTATGGCAGAGACAGCTAAATTAATGAGTCCAAATAAAAAAGTTTTATTACCAGATTTAAAAGCTGGATGTTCATTATCATCATCAATAACAGGTGAGGATGTTAGAAAATTAAAAAAACAATATCCAGGAGTACCTGTAGTTTCTTATGTTAATACTTCAGCTGAAGTAAAAGCTGAGACAGATGTATGTTGTACATCAGCTAACGCTGTAAAAATTGTGAAATCTTTAGGAGTAAAAAAAGTTATTTTTTTACCTGATAACTATTTAGCTCAATATGTGGCTTCTCAAACTGATGTTGAGATTATTTCCTGGAAAGGAATTTGTATGGTTCATGATCAATTTAATGATCAAGAAATACATGAAATTAGAAAAAATAATCCTGAAATAAAAATAATTGCTCATCCAGAATGTCCACCAGATGTAATTAAGGCAAGTGACTTTGCTGGGTCAACGTCAGGTATGATTAAATATGTAAAAGATAATCAACCAAAAAAAGTGATGATGGTAACCGAGTGTTCTATGAGTGATAATATACAAGTAGAAAACCCAAATGTTGAGTTCATTAGACCGTGTAATTTATGTCCACATATGAAAAAAATTACTCTACCAAAAATTTTAGATTGTTTAAAAAATGAAACAGGTGAAATAGTGATGGATCAAGAAACAATTATCAAAGCTAAAACATCTGTTGAAAAAATGGCTGCTATTGGCAGATAAACATTCGTGTCTCAAGTAAAGTTAAGTGAAAATTATATAAAAGATAGAGTAAAACTTGCACTGAATGAGGATTTGTACCCTTATGGAGATATTACAACTAATCTTGTTCAAAATAATAAACGTATAAAGTTTAAACTTATTTCTAATCAAAACTCAATTATAGCTGGAATA
Organism: Candidatus Pelagibacter sp.; assembly: GCF_052049975.1. GTDB lineage: Bacteria > Pseudomonadota > Alphaproteobacteria > Pelagibacterales > Pelagibacteraceae > Pelagibacter. Next base: position 561,099 of record NZ_JBNGYZ010000002.1, read on the forward strand.
TTATTTGCTAAATTTGCTTTTCAATTAATTGATAAGAAAACAAAATTTGTAATAAAAAAAAAAGATGGTTCCTCTGTAAAAAAAAATTCCGTAATTGCAACAATTGAAGGAAAAGCACAATCTATTTTAACTGCTGAAAGAGTGGCTTTAAATTTCCTATCTCATATTTCAGGAATTGCCACTAAAACTAATGAATTTGTCAAATTAGCTGGTAAAAAAACAAAAATTTGTTGTACTAGAAAAACTATTCCCAATATGCGTGTTATTCAAAAATATGCGGTAAGAATAGGTGGAGGAAAAAATCATCGATTTAATTTAAGTGATGAATACTTAATTAAAGATAATCATATCGCTAGTTCAAATTTAAAATCTCTGGTAGAGCTAGCAATTAAAAATAAAAAGGGAAGAAAAATTACTGTTGAGGTAGATAATTTAAATCAATTAAAAAAAATATTAGGACTAAAATTTAATACAGTTTTGTTCGATAATATGAATTTAAATTCATTAAAGGAAGGCATTAAAATTGCAAAAAAATATTATGAGACTGAAGCTTCAGGTAATATCAATTTAAATAATGTTAAAAAAGTTGCCGCTACAGGTGTAAATAGAATATCTGTTGGTAGTATTACACATAGTGCACCTGCGGTAGACTTTAAATTACAATACTAAGATTAATTTTTTTTTTGTATTTCTGATTGCGCAGCTGCGAGTCTGGCTACTGGTACTCTATAAGGAGAACAAGATACATAATTCAACCCTGCTTTAGAACAAAATTCAATACTTTTTGGGTCACCACCATGTTCACCACAAATTCCAAGTTTAATTGATTTATTTTGTTTCTTTCCTTGTTGAACTGCAATCTTGACTAAATCTCCAACTCCATCATCAATAGAAATAAAAGGATCGATCGAGAATATTTTATTTTCTATATAATCATTTAAGAATTTTCCACTATCATCTCTACTAATCCCAAATGTAGTTTGAGTTAAATCATTAGTACCAAAACTAAAAAACTCTGCATGTTTTGCAATATCTCCTGCTTTGATTGCGGCCCTTGGTAATTCAATCATTGTACCAACTAGAAAATCAATTTTAACTTTATTTTCATTTTGAACATTTTTTGCAGTATTTTTTACTAATTCTTTCATTAATTTTATTTCCATCTCTGTAGAAACTAAAGGAATCATAATTTCTGGAAATGCAGACTTGATTTTATTTTTCTTTAATTCACATAAAGCATCAAAGATTGCTCTACATTGCATTTCATAAATTTCCGGAAACGATATACCTAATCGACAACCTCTGTGGCCTAGCATTGGATTCTGTTCGTGTAATTCGTTAATTCTATTTTCTATTTCTTTAGCTGGTAAATTGACGACTGATGCTACTTCTCCTATCTCTTTTTCTGTTCTTGGTAAAAATTCATGTAAAGGTGGGTCCAATAATCTTACAGTTACTGGCAGACCATTCATAATTTTAAATATTTCCATAAAATCTTTTTTTTGATGAGGAAGTAATTTATCTAAAGCTTTTGCTCTATCTTCTTTAGTTTTGGATAGAATCATCTCTCTTACTGATAAAATTCTCTCTTCATCAAAAAACATATGTTCTGTTCTACATAATCCAATTCCTTCAGCCCCAAAGTCTCTTGCTGTTTTGGTATCTAATGGTGTTTCAGAATTAGTTCTAACTTTCAGTTTTCTAAAATTATCCGCCCAACTCATAAGTTTTGAGAAATCACCAGAAATTTCTGGTTGAACTGTTGGGACATTTCCTAAGATCACCCTTCCAGTTGATCCATCTATAGTAATTACATCACCCTCTTTAACAATTTGATCTGCTGTTTTGAATATTTTTTCTTCATAATTAATTTCAATTTCACTAGATCCAGAAACACATGGTCTCCCCATTCCTCTTGCTACAACAGCAGCATGACTGGTCATACCTCCTCTTGCTGTTAGAATTCCTTTAGCTGCGTGCATACCATGTATGTCCTCTGGGGAAGTTTCAACTCTAACTAAGATAGTGTCTTGCATCATATCATTTAATCTTTCAGCTTCATCAGAATCAAAAACAACCTTCCCAGAAGCTGCCCCAGGGGAAGCTGGAAGACCATTTGCAATCACATTTATTTTTGTTTTTTCATCTAATGTAGGGTGCAGTAATGTATCCAAAGAATTTGGATCTATTCTTAATACAGCCTCTTTTTTAGAAATTAACTTTTCCTTAACCATGTCTACAGCAATTTTAACTGCAGATTTTGAAGTTCTTTTTCCTGATCTTGTTTGTAACATCCATAGTTTTTGATTTTCTACTGTAAACTCAACATCCTGCATATCTTTATAATGCTTCTCTAGTTTTTTTAAAATCTTATCCAATTCTTTGTAAACTTTTGGCATAGCTTCTTCCATTGATAAAGCTTCTACACCTGCAGACTTTCTAGCTTTTTTTGTAATGTATTGTGGGGTTCTTGTACCAGCAACGACATCTTCGCCTTGTGCATTAATCAAATACTCTCCATAAATATCGTTTGAACCATCTGATGGGTTTCTCGTAAAAACAACGCCAGTTGCACAATCATTACCCATGTTACCAAAAACCATTGATTGAACATTAACAGCAGTTCCCCATTCGGAAGGAATTTGATTTAATTTTCTATAAACCTTTGCTCTATTACTTTCCCAAGACAAAAATACTGCGCTAACTGCCCCTAAAAGCTGATCAAAAACATCTTGAGGGAAATCTTTTCCAGATTTTTCCTTAACTGTTTTTTTAAAGTCATCAATTAAACCATCCCAGTCACTCTCATCTAGATCAGTGTCAAGCAAAACACCTTTAGTGAGCTTATAGTTTTCAATTAATTCCTCGAAATGGTAACTTTCAACACCCATTACAACATTTCCATACATTTGAATGAAGCGTCTATAGCTATCTTTAGCAAATCTACCATTAGATGTTTTTTTAGATAACGCCTCTACAGTTTTGTCATTTAAACCTAAATTAAGAATAGTATCCATCATACCCGGCATGGATACTCTGGCACCAGATCTTACTGATAATAATAATGGATTTTTATTATCCCCAAACTTTTTGGATACATCTTTTTCGACTACTTTTAATTCTTTTTTAATTTGTTCAATTATTTTTTTTCCTAACCTTTTTTTGTCTTTATAAAATAATTTACAGACTTCTGTTGATATCGTAAATCCAGGAGGCACAGGTAAACCCATCCTTCCCATTTCTGATAAATTTGCACCTTTCCCGCCTAGAAAATTTTTAGGATTCTTTATTTTCTTAGTTTCTTTTGATTTAAAATTTAAAATTAGTTTTTTCACTTAGTGGTTTCTAGTTTTGAAAAATTTGTAAAATTTTCAAACGTTTTACAAAACATTTGTAAAAGTTCCAATCTGTTTTTTTTTATATTTTCATCTTTGTCATTTACTTGAACATTATCAAAGAAAGCATCCAAAGGTTCTTTTGCACTGGCTAAAATTGATAAAGTTTCCTCATAATTTTCTGAATTATCAATTGATGAAAAATATTTTCGAATATCATTGATTTTGTTTAAAAGATTTCTTTCAAAATCTGACTTAAAAATACCAGGATCAGTTGTATTATCTAATTTAAATTTTTTTCTATTTTCACTCTCAATTATATTTGAAGCTCTTTTATAAATTGCGATTACATCTTTGCCAGATTGATTAGTGATTAATTTATTTAAAGTTTTTGCTTTATCAAATTCTATCATAGGAGTATTCAGGTTTATATTTACAATTGATGCTTCAATTATATCATGTCTGATGTTTTTTTCCCGCATGTAATATTTAAATCTATCTATCAAGAAATCTTCTAGATCATTGAACAAATTTTGATTTGTAAGTTTTAAGTTTTGAGTTTCGTATAAACTTGCAGAATATCTTATTAAATCTTTAATCTTAAAATCTTTTTTATTTTCAATTATTGTTCTCACAAGACCAAGTGCTACTCTTCGCAATGCGAAAGGATCCTTAGAGCTTGTGGGTTTTTTATCTATACCAAAAAAACCTACCAAACTGTCTAACTTATCAGAAATAGACAATGCTATACTGTAGGGTTTTTTAGAAATTTTTGAATCTAAGCCAATAGGTAAATACTGTTCGCTGATTGCAATTGAAATATCTTTTTCAAAACCCTGTGCCTCTGCAAAATATCCCCCCATTAGTCCTTGTAACTCTGGAAACTCACCAACAATTTCTGAAATTAAGTCAACTTTAGAAATTGATGCAGACAATTCTACTTTTTCTTTACTAATTAAAAGTTCATCCGAAATCATTGATCCCAATTTTCTCATTCTCTGAGCTTTGTCATAGTATGTCCCAAGCCCCTCAAAATAATTCATTGCTTTTAATTTTGAAACTTGTTTGACTAAATTTAAAGATTTATCTTTGTTCCAAAAAAATTCAGCGTCTGTTAGTCTTGCTTCAACCACTCGTTCATTTCCAAGCTTAATCAATCCTTTTTTATCTAACTTATTAGAAACAACTATAAATTCATTAGTAAGATCACCTTTAGTATTATAGGTTGGAAAATATTTTTGGTGATGTTGCATTGTTATTATTAAAATTTCCTTTGGAATTTTTAAAAATCTTTCATCAAACTTACAAATGATACAATTAGGTTGATCTGTTAAATTTATAACTTCATCTAACACTTTACGATTACGATCAATTAAGAAATTTTTTTTATTTTCAATTTTACTAAATTGTTTTTCTATTATTTTTTCTCTCTCATCATTATCTACAATTTTTTCTATTTTTTTTAGACTGGATTGGTAATCTTTATAATCTTTGACTATCTTTGTTCTTTCTTCAAATTGAGCATCCAAAAAAGTAAAGTTATTAGATTGTATATGATGAAATTTAAAATCTATTTTTTTTTTGTCATATATAGCTAAAATTGACTTTAAAGGTCTTCCCCAATTTAATTGACCATAGCCCCATCTCATTGATTTTTTCCATTGTATTCTGTTCAAATTTTCTAAAATTAAATCTTTTAAAATATTCTGAGTTTTTATTTTTTGTTGTTTTTTTTTAAAAAAATAGAAATCACCTTTGTCTGTTTTTTTGATGATCAAATCTTTTTTTGTAATATTATTAGATCTTAAAAATCCTTCTGTTGCTTTTTCAGGTGCTTTGATATTTGGTCCTTTTATTTCTTCAGATTTTATTATTGTCTCTTTTTTAAGTCCTTCGAAAACTATTACAGCACGATTGGGAGTGGATTTGCTAAAACTATTTTTAAATTCAATTGATTTTTCATTAAAACTTTTTTGAAAATTTTCTAATAAATCATCTCTTAATTTTTTTTGTAAATTAGAAGGTATCTCTTCACTGAACAATTCTAAAAAGAATTCTGACATTTCTAATTTTGACTTTCTACCCAAGCTGCTGCTGCAGTTTTTGTAATCTCTCTAATTCTTGCAATATAGCCTGCTCTTTGAGCAACACTTATTGCTCCTCTAGCATCTAAAATATTAAATACGTGACTAGCTTTTAAACATTGGTCATAAGCAGGTAGTGATATTTTTTTTTCAGCTAAAGATTTTGCTTCTTCCTCATGCATATCAAACATTTTAAATAAATTTTCTACATTCGCTTTTTCAAAATTGTAAATTGAAAATTCTTTTTCAGATTGATGAAAAACATCTCGGTATAGCAAGCCTTCAGAATTCCAAACTAAATCATAAACATTTTTTTTCTGCTGGGTAAACATACAAATTCTTTCTAAACCGTAAGTTAATTCTACTGATACTGGTTTGCACTCAAAGCCAGCCATTTGTTGAAAATATGTAAATTGAGTAATTTCCATTCCATCACACCAAACTTCCCAGCCCAAACCTGCGGCTCCTAAAGTTGGACTTTCCCAATCATCTTCAACAAATCTAATATCATGATCTTCATGATTTATGCCGATACTTTGTAAACTTTTTAAATAAAGTTTTTTAATATTGTTCGGTGATGGTTTAATCAAAACTTGAAACTGATAATAATGTTGTAATCTATTTGGATTTTCTCCATATCTACCATCAGTAGGTCTTCTTGATGGCTGGACATAAGCTGTTTTCCAAGGTTTGGGTCCTAGAGATCTCAGAGTTGTTGCAGGATGAAATGTTCCTGCTCCGACCTCCATATCATAAGGCTGTAAAATAGCACATCCTTCCTTGCTCCAAAACTTTTGGAGGTTCATTATAGTTTCTTGAAAAGTTAGTGTTTTTGGGTGAGTTTTTTTTTTAGAAACCATATCTTTGCCAAATAGATCTTTCCTCAACAATATTAGCAAACTGATCAATCTGATCTGTTGAAGACGAAAGTTTTTTGCTCAACCAACTCTTTGATTTTTCAAACTTTTTAATAACAACATCATCTCCGTACTTATTCCTCAAAACTTCATTAGCATCACCAATTCCATCAACAAGTCCTAATTCTTTTGCTTTTGAACCTGACCAAAATTCACCAGAGAATAATTCGACATCATTTTTATTTAACTTTACGCCTCTACTTTCTTCAACAACATTTATAAAATCTTTATGTAAATCTAACTGAATCTTTTTTAATCTTTCTATATCTTCAGGTTTTTCTTCCATAAAAGGATCTAGCGTACTTTTATTTTTTCCAGCAGTGTGTACTCTTCTTTCTACTCCAACCTTTTTAATTAATTCTGTAAATCCAAACGAAGAATAAATTACTCCAATAGAGCCTATGATAGAACTTGAGTTTGCGTAAATTTCATCTCCAGCACATGCAATTAAATAACCTCCTGAAGCAGCAACATCTTCAGCAAAAACAATTACTTTTGTTTTATTTTTTTTTGCTTGATATCTAATTAATTTATAAATCAAATGAGATTGCACTGGTGACCCCCCTGGTGAATTAATAGTCACTGCAACACATGGTGATTTTTTAAGCTCAAAAGCTTTTTTAATAATTTCTTCTTGGCCAGCAAAATCTATACCTTGCTTAAATTTTCCAACATTACCAATTACACCGCTTAATTTTATATGAGGAATAATTTTTTTCTTTTTAAACAATGAGAACATATTTGATTTTTATAGTTTTTTTCTAGATTATAAAGACACCTTATAATTGAAGTTTAAGGTGCGTCAATTGATAAGTGATAATTACAAACTAATTATACTAATTATACCCAATCAAATTATGGGAACAGTAGTACAATTAAAAAACAAAATAAATAATTCTTACTTTCAACTGAGAGATTCTAATGAACAGAGGCTAGCTTTAGTTGAAGAGAGAATCGAAAAAAAATTAGACAGTCATGTAGAATTAGTCAAAGAGATGACTGATTATCATATTAAAACTGGAGGTAAAAGACTTAGAGCTTTATTAACTCTAATCTCAGCAAAATTATGTGGTTACAACAGTGGGTCAAGGGATGTTAACTTGGCTGCGTGTGTTGAGTTAATTCACAGTGCAACTCTTATGCATGATGATGTAATCGATAACGGATTAGTCAGAAGAAATAAAAAAACATTAAATCAAATATGGGGAAATCAATCATCAGTACTAGTTGGTGATTATTTATTAAGTAGATGTTTTGAAATGATGGTTGAAGATGGAAACTTAGAAGTTTTAAAACTTTTATCATCGACTTCTTCTAAAATTGCGCAAGGTGAGGTACTTCAGCTTCAACACAAAGGTGAAGTTGATATGCTTGAGGAAACATATTTAAAAATAATTACAGCCAAAACTGCAGAACTATTTGCTGCTGCAACAAAAGTTGGTGCAATTTTATCTAATGTAGATAGTAAAAAAAAAGAAGCTCTAGAATTTTATGGAAGAAACTTAGGTCTTACGTTTCAAATCGCTGATGATACTCTTGATTATAATTCTGAGTTAAAACTATTTGGTAAGAAAATTGGTAAAGATTTTTTCGAAAATAAAATTACTCTACCAATAATTTTACTTTGTCAAAAAACTTCTGAAAAAGAAAAAGAAAATATAAAAAATATTTTTTCAAAAGAAAATAAAGATGATAAAGATTTTAATTATATTTTATCTTTAATTAAGAAATATAACATTATTTCAGATTGTTATAGAAAAGCAGAACACTATATTAATCTCGCTGGAAATGCTTTAAGTGCATTTGATGAGGACGATAATAAAAAAATAATGCTAGGTTTAACTTCTTTTAGCCTTGAAAGAGATTTTTAAGGACTTAGTAATACTTTGTCCCAAGTATTATTTTCATTTCTTATATACTTTAATCTCTCGTGAATTCTACTTTCGCCATCTAACCAAAACTCAATTGAATGCGGACTTAAATTCCAACCAGACCAATGATCTGGTCTTGGAACATTATTTTCATCATTAAATTTCTTTTTAAATTCATCAATTGAATTTTTTAATTCATCTCTATTTTTTAAGATACTACTTTGTTTTGAAGCCCATGCTCCAATTCTACTTTCATATCCTCTGGAATTATAATATTTATCCGCTACTTCATCAGAAACTTGAGAAACTTTTCCAACAATTCTGATTTGTCTTAATAAACTTTTCCAATGAAAACACATCGCCACATTAGGGTTTTCTTTAATATCATTACTTTTTTTGCTGTTTAAATTTGTATAAAATACAAATCCTTCAGAATTAAACCCTTTAAGCAAAACCATTCTAACTGATGGAACACCGTCTTTAGTAGATGTGCCAAGTGCCAGAGCATTTGGATCATTTGGCTCTCTTTTTTTTGCTTCTTCAAACCACTTTCCAAACAACTCAAAAGGATCTGATAAATCTAAAAAACAGTTATTTAGACCTAGGGTGTTTTTTTCGTTCATAATTTTAACAAAATAATTTATACAGTATAAATAATGTCATTTAACACTTTTGGAAAGATATTTCGATTCACAACTTGGGGTGAATCTCATGGTCCAGCTATTGGATGTGTAGTTGATGGCTGTCCACCTATGATTCAATTAAATGAAAAAGACATACAATTTGAATTAGATAGGCGAAAACCTGGACAATCAAAATTTACAACTCAAAGAAAGGAAAGTGACAAAGTTCAAATTTTATCTGGTGTGTTTGAAGGAAAAACAACTGGAACTCCAATCTCAATGATTATCTACAATCAAGATATGAGATCAAAAGATTATGGAGATATAAAAGATAAGTTTAGGCCCGGTCACGCAGATTTAACATATTTTAAAAAGTATGGCATCAGAGACTATAGAGGAGGTGGCAGATCTTCTGCTAGAGAAACAGCAGCAAGAGTTGCTGCTGGAGCAATTGCAAAAAAAGTTTTAGAAAAAAATTTTGGAAAAAAATTCAATGTTTCGGGTGCAGTGACTCAGTTAGGAATACTTGGGTGTGATACCTCAAAATGGGATAAAAAATTTATTAACAAAAATCCATTTTTTTGCCCTGACAAAACAATGTTGAAGATTTGGGAAAAATATCTTTTAGGTATTAGAAAAGCTGGTTCATCATGTGGGGCTATAATCGAAGTAAGAGCTAATGGTATTCCTGCAGGATTAGGAGCTCCTATTTACTCAAAACTAGATATGGATTTAGCATCGGCTATGATGAGTATTAATGCTGTGAAAGGAGTAAATATTGGCTCAGGCATGAATTCAGCACAATTAAGTGGTGAAGAAAATTCTGATGAAATATCTCAAAATAAAAACACACTTAAGTTTAAATCCAATAATGCTGGAGGTATTTTGGGAGGAATTTCGTCTGGGCAAGAAATAATTGTATCTTTTGCTGTGAAACCAACATCATCAATTTTAACATCTAGAAAAACAGTAAATAAATTTGGAAAAAACACAACTATATCAGTAAAAGGTAGGCATGATCCATGTGTTGGAATAAGAGCTGTGCCTGTTGGTGAAGCAATGATGAATTGTGTTTTGTTGGATCATTACCTAATGCACAAAGCTCAGTGTAAATAATTTAGTTTTGTTTTTGTAAAACTATATTTGAATTTATTAAATCCATTATTTTATCCTCTATAGAACTTGAGTCTAACAAAGCTTCTGAGTACATTCTTTCCGGTTTGTCTTGGTCAATAAATAAATCTGGTAATATCATTGATCTAAATTTTAAATTTGTGTCTAATAGATTTTTTTTTGTTAAAAAATTAACAACATGTGAACCAAAACCACCTATTGCGCCCTCTTCAATTGTAAGAATTGATTCATGTGTAGTTGCTAATTGCCAGATTAAATTTTCATCTAAAGGTTTAGCAAATCTAGCGTCTACAACCGTAATATTTATTCCTTTTTTCTTTAAATTTTCTGATGCTTTTAGAACTTCACTTAGTCTAGTCCCAAAATTAAGAACTGCTAATTTTTTTCCTTCTTGAATAATTCTTCCCTTACCAATTTCAATTTTTTCAGAAATTGGTGGTAATTCTGTGCCCAACCCAGTTCCTCTAGGATATCTAAATGCACAAGGTTTATCATTTATATCTACAGATGTGTTAATCATTCTTACTAATTCTGCTTCATCGCTTGCAGCCATTATTATAAAATTTGGTAAAGTAGATAAGTAAGTAATATCAAAACTTCCTGCATGTGTTGGGCCATCAGCTCCAACTAGTCCGGCTCTATCAATTGCAAATCTTACAGGTAAACTTTGTATTGCAACATCATGAACAATTTGATCATAAGCTCTTTGTAAAAAAGTTGAATAAATTGCAGCATAAGGTTTGTAATTTTCTGTAGCTAAACCTGCAGCAAAAGTTACTGCATGCTGTTCTGCAATTCCGACATCATACATTCTGCTTGGAAATTCTTTTCCAAATACATCTAAACCTGTACCGCCAGGCATAGCAGCTGTAACTGCAACAATTTTACTATCTTTTTTTGCGTGCTCAATTAAAGTTTTAGCAAAAACCTTGGTATATGACGGCGCTGATGCAGATGCTTTTACTTGTTCACCTGTACCCACATTAAACTTAGATACTCCATGATAATGGTCATCAGCTTTTTCAGCAAATGAATAACCTTTGCCTTTTTGGGTTTTAATATGAATCAAAATTGGACCTTGGTGCTTAGATTGTTTAACATTTTTTAATATTGGTACAAGAGTAGTTAAATCATGTCCATCAATAGGGCCAATATAATAAAATCCTAGTGAGTGAAATAAAGTTCCTCCCGTTACAGCTGATCTAAATAAATCTTCAGCTTTTCCGGCTTTAGCACTAAATCTTTTTGAAAAAGCTGAAGTAATAAGTTTTATTGTTTCTCTTAAACTAAAATAAATTTTTCCAGAAAAAATTTTCGCAAGATAAGTGCTCATTGCACCAACTGGTTTTGCGATAGACATTTCATTATCATTCAAAATAACAATCATTTTTGCTTTTGATGTTCCTGCATTATTCATTGCTTCATAAGCCATACCAGCGCTGATGGCGCCATCTCCAATAACTGCAATGACATCATCATTTTTATTAGATAATTTGTTTGCTTCAGCAATACCTAGTCCAGCAGAAATTGAGGTTGAGCTATGTGCTGCTCCAAATGGATCATATTCACTTTCAGTTCTTTTTGTAAAACCTGAAATTCCTCCACCTTGTCTTAAAGTTCTAATTTTATCCTTTCTACCTGTGAGAATTTTATGGGGATAGGATTGATGCCCAACATCCCAAATTATTTTATCTTGTGGTGTATTGAATACATAATGAAGAGCAACTGTTAATTCTACAACTCCTAAACTGGCACCAAGATGTCCTCCAGTTGTGGAAACAGCATCTATTACCTCTTCTCTTAATTCATCCGATACAACTTTTAAATCTTTTTCAGAAATTTTTTTTAAATCAGATGGAAAATTAATTTGATTTAGAAATTTATATTTTTTACTCATTTATTTCTATTTAAAATAAAATTTAGAGTTTTTCTTATTTCGTTTGTTTTTAATCCGTATTTATTTATTTTTTTTAAAATTTTTGTTTTTATTTCTTCGCCGTATTTAATAGTATTTTCATAACCGAGTAAACTAATTAAGGTTGCTTTTCCTTTTTTATGATCTTTTTTTGTCTTTTTTCCTGCTGAAGAGGATAATCCTTTATGATCGATCAAATCATCGGCTACTTGAAATAATAAACCAATTTCAGATCCAATTTTTTCAAACATTAATATTTCTTTAGCATTTCTATCTTTTATGATTAATGGAGCCATACAACAAAAACTAAAAAGTTTACCAGTTTTTTTTATCTCCATTTCAATAATTCTTTTTTTTGAAACTTTTTTATGTTCAAAATTTAAATCTAAAAATTGTCCTCCAGCTATACCTTGATGACCTGAACATTCTGATATTTTCTTTATAAGTTTTAATTTAGTTTGATCTTTAATCTTAAGTTTTTTATTACTTAAAATTTCATAGGCTAAAGTTAGAAGTGAATTGCCAGCAAGTACAGCAGTGGATTCTCCAAATTTTTTATGAGTTGAAAGTTTGCCTCTTCTCATATCATCATTATCCATACATGGTAAATCATCATGTATTAAAGAATAAGCATGAATACATTCAACCGCGCTGCCAATTATAATTAAAGTTTTGTAGTCTACGTTAAATATGTGACCAATATCTTTTAGTATTTTTGATCTAATTTTTTTACCACCAGAGAATAAACCATATGACATCGGAATAATTAGTTCTGTTTTTTTTTGAGATTTCACAAAAGTCTTCAGAAAACTATTTGTGTCTTTTGCAATTTTAGTTAGTTCTTTTAGCATTTAATTTTGAGGTTAATTTTTGAATTTTTTCTTTTGAATTAACAGAAATTTGTCTTGTATCTTCTTTAAATTTTTTCTCTATTAAATTATTTAATTGTAATAATTTTTGATAACTATCAATTGAACTTTCAAGATTTTTTTCTTTTTCTAAAAAATCTACAATTTTATTTGCCTCATCTTTTAATTCTTGAAGAGAATATGAGCTATATTCATTTGGTAAAATTTTATCTTTCATATATTAATGACTGATATTACATGAAAAGAAACTATTCAAATATTAAAAAAGCAAAATATTATTTAGATAATAATGAATGTGTGGCAATTCCTACAGAAACTGTTTATGGACTTGCAGGAAACGCTTACTCTTCAAATGCTGTCAAAAAAATTTTTAAACTAAAAAAAAGACCCTTTTTTAATCCTTTGATTGTGCACTACTTAAAAATTAGAGATTTACAAAAAGACTGTGAAATAAATGAAAATTTTATAAAACTTTATAAAAAATTTTGTCCTGGCCCATTAACTTTTGTTTTAAAACTAAAAAAAAAATCAAAAATATCAAATTATGTTACAAATAAAAAAAAAACATTAGCTGTAAGGTTTCCAAAACATTCTATAACAAAATTGCTTTTAAGAAACTTAGACTATCCTCTAGCTGCACCAAGTGCAAACTTGTCTACAAAAGTTAGCGCGGTAGAACCAAAGCATATAAATGAAGATTTTGGAAACAAGGTTAAATTTATATTACAAGGTAAAAAGTCTAAAATAGGAATTGAGTCAACTATAATTGACTTAACAAATAAACCTAAAATTTTAAGACTGGGTGGTTTGGAAATAGAAAAAATTGAAAAAGAAATCAAAACAAAACTTAATTTTAAATTGAGTCCAAAAAAAATATCAGCACCTGGACAACTGAAATTACATTACTCTCCTGGTTTACCAATCAAATTAAATGTAAAAAAAGCCAATGATGATGTTGCACATATACTGATAATTAAGAGAAAAAATGATAAAAAAAATTTTTTTTACTTAAGTAAGAAATCTGACCTCAAAGAAGCTGCTAAAAACCTTTATAGTGTACTAAGAAAGATTAAAAAAAGTGGTTTTAAAAGAATTGCAGTTGAAAAAATTCCTAATATTGGTTTAGGGCTTTCAATAAATGACAGACTTAAAAGAGCTGCAAAATTTAAATGAAAAATTCAATAGAAGTTATAAACTTATCAAAAAGTTATAAATCTAAAATTGCAGTAAACAATATAAGCTTCAAAATAAATGAGAATGAAATTATAGGACTTTTAGGTCCAAATGGTTGTGGTAAAACCACAACTATAGGAATGATACTTGGTTTATTAAAACCTACTAATGGCAAAGTTTTGATTAATGGATCTAACTTAGAAACAAACAAAATTCCAATTTTAAAAAAATTAAATTTTATATCTCCATATATTGAATTACCAAAAAAACTCAAAGTTAAGCAAAATTTAATTGTTTATGGAAAATTATACAACATTGAAAATTTAGATGATAGAATTGATTATCTCTCAAAAAAACTTCGTTTAGAAAATTTGTTAGATAAAATTACTGGAGAATTATCATCAGGACAAAAAAATAGAGTAAGTTTAGCAAAAGCTTTGATTAATGATCCAAGTGTTCTTTTGTTAGATGAGCCAACTGCTTCTTTAGATCCTGAAACAGGTGATTTTATAAGAACTTTTCTTGAAAATTATAAAAAAGAAAAAAAAATTTCAGTACTATTAGCTTCTCATAATATGGATGAAGTTAAAAGATTATGTAATTCTGTATTGATGATGAAAGATGGAAGCATAGTTGACAAAGGAACTCCAGATGAACTGATTGAAAAACATGGAAGAAAAAATTTAGAGGAAGTATTTTTAAAAATAGCGAGATATGAAAATGAATATAACTAGAATTTATGGTCTTTTTTTACGTCACTTTTATTTAATTACTAGATCTTTCCCAAGAGTTCTGGATTTAATTTATTGGCCATCAATTCAAATCACATTATGGGGTTTTATTTCAAATTTTTTTGCCGATCATAGCAATTATTATAATGGAGCAGTTGGCGTAATACTTTCTTGTGCTGTACTTTATGACTTTCTTTTCAGAACAAGCATTGGTTTTAATATGTTATTTTTAGAAGAAATATGGAGTAGAAATTTTACTAATCTTTTTATAGCACCTATGAAAATTAGTGAAATTATAGTCTCTTTAGTTATCACGGCTTTAATCAGAGCATTGATAGGTTTAATTCCTGCAATACTCCTAACTTCTCCATTATTTGGAATTTCATTATTAAACTTGGGTTTACCTTTGGCATTTCTTTTTTTAAGTCTATATATTTTTGGAATTACTTTAGGATTGTTAGTTTCAGCAGGTTTACTTAGATTTGGACCATCTTTTGAAAACATTGCATGGTCAACAATGTTTTTATTAGCCCCATTTGGATGTATTTACTATCCAGTCGAAACTTTACCAGATTTTTTTCAAACAATCGCTTACTGTCTACCCTTAGTTTATATTTTTGAAGAAACTAGAAATATATTAGTCAGCGGATTTGTTGATTATTCAAATATCATAAATGCACTGTATTTGAATGTATTGTATCTTTTTATTGCAATAGCAATATTTTATTATTCATTTAATATAGCTAGAGTTAAAGGAACTTTAATAAATATGGGTGAATAAATGTGGCGCGCCTGCTAGGAGTCGAACCCAGAACCTCCAGAGCCGAAATCTGGCGCTCTATCCAGTTGAGCTACAAGCGCATATTAAATTAATACACTAAATGAATAATAAAATAAAATATATTGTAGAAAGTAAAGAGGAAAATCAAAGGATTGATATATTTTTAAATAAAAGAAATAAAGAACTAAGCAGGACAAGAATTAAAAACCTCATACTTAATGGAAATGTAAAATATAATAATGATATTTTAACTGATCCTTCAAAAAAAATTAACGCTGAGGATCAGATACTTATTTCAATACCTGAGCCTAAAAAATTATCATTAAAGCCTTATAAATTTAAACTAGACATAGTTTTTGAAGATGATGATTTAATTATTATAAATAAACCAGCTGGCATAGCTATGCATCCAGCACCTGGTAATTATGATAATACTATTGTTAATGCTTTAATTAGTTATGATAAAAATTCATTATCAACAATTGGAGATGAATTAAGACCAGGCATAGTTCATCGTATAGACAAAGATACTTCAGGTTTAATTATTGTTGCAAAAAATAACAAAACACATGAAAATTTATCAATTCAATTTAATGAACATACTATAACAAGAGTTTATCAACTTCTTATTTGGGGAAAAATTAGACCTTCTAAAGGTAAAATTGAAACCTACATTACAAGAAGTTCAAAAAATAGACAAATGATGGAGGCTTCTTTAACAAAAGGAAAATGGGCTATAACAAATTACCAAACCTTAGAAGTTTTTGAAAATGAAAATACGCCAACTTTAAGTTTGGTTGAATGTAAATTAGAGACTGGACGTACACATCAAATTAGAGTGCACATGAATTATTTAGGAAACAGTATTTTAGGAGATACAAAATACAAAAAAAAATATAAATCAATAAAGAATATTGATAAACAACTTAACAATTTGATAACAAGCTTAGATCGTCAATTTCTACACGCAAAAACTTTGGGTTTCATTCATCCTAAAAGTGGTGAAGAAATGGTTTTTTCCTCAATTTTGCCACAAGAGCTTGAAATAATACTTAAAACACTAAGAAATGCAGAAAAATAAGATATTGAATTATTTTAATTATTTATTAAGTACTTCAACACATGAGCATAGCAATGAACAGTAATTTACCAATTCTAAGTAATGAAGGTGGTTTATCTGCATATCTAGACCAAATTAAAAAATTTCCAATGCTAGATGCAGAAGAAGAATACATGCTTGCAAAAAATTGGAAAAACACTGGTAATATTAAATCTGCAGAAAAACTTGTTACGAGCCATCTTAGATTAGTTGCAAAAATTGCTATGGGATATAAAGGATACGGCTTACCAATCAATGAAATGATCTCTGAAGGTAACGTTGGATTAATGCAAGCAGTAAAAAAATTTGAGCCTGAAAAAGGTTTTAGACTCGCGACTTATGCGATGTGGTGGATAAAAGCGTCAATACAAGAATATATTCTTAGATCTTGGAGTTTAGTAAAAATTGGAACTACAACAGCACAGAAGAAGCTATTTTTTAATTTAAAAAAATTAAAAAATCAAATTGCACCTGATGCGGAAGGTGACTTAAGAAATGAACATGTAACAGAAATTGCTAATAAACTAGATGTAAGCAAAGATGAAGTTGTTTCAATGAATAGAAGACTTTCAGGTAAAGAGTTTTCACTTAATGCACAAGTAGGAGAAGATGGAGATGAATGGCAAGATTGGTTAGTCGATAAAGAATTAGATCATGATTTAAAATTTGCACATCAAGAAGAAATGGAACAACGTAAAGATTTACTTAAAGACTCAATTAAAGTTCTTAATGATAGAGAAAGAGAGATACTCTATTCTAGAAGATTAAATGATGATCCAGAGACTTTGGAAGATTTAAGCAAAAAATACAAAGTTAGCAGAGAAAGAGTAAGACAAATAGAAAATAAAGCATTTGAAAAACTTCAAAAACAAATGCTTTTACTAGCTAAATCAAAAAATTTACTTCCAGCAAACTAAATCTCAAAAGGATTTTCAATTAAGATGGTATCTTGTCTTTCAGGGCTAGTGGAAATACTGGAAATTTTTGCTTCAACAAATTCCTCAATTGCCTGAATATAAGTTTTTGCTTTTTCTGGCAATTTATCGAATTCTTGGATCCCATTAGTAGAAGATTTCCAACCAGGAAAAACCTTATATATAGGTTTTATTTTGATTTGATCTTCCACAGCTGCTGGAAGATAGTCTATTTTTTTTCCATCTAACTCATATTGCACACACATTTTAATTTCATCAAGTTCATCAAGTACATCAAGCTTTGTTAAAGCAATACCATCGATACCTGAAACCTTTATAGTTTGTCTAACCAAAACACCATCAAACCAACCACATCTTCTTTTTCTACTTGTAACAGTTCCGAATTCTTTACCTCTTTTACCAAGCAACTCACCTACATTATCAGTCAGTTCAGTAGGAAATGGGCCTTCTCCTACTCGAGTGGTATAAGCTTTTGTAATACCCAATACATAATTGATTGAGTTAGGACCACAACCTGTTCCTGTTGCTGCACTTGCTGCAACAGTATTTGAAGATGTCACAAATGGATAAGTACCATGATCCACATCCAACAATATTCCTTGAGCTCCTTCAAATAATATTTTTTTTCCTTGTTTTTTAAATTCATCAATTTTTAACCATACAGGTTGAGAATATTTCAAAATTTTTGGAGCAATTTCTAATAAATCTTTTTTTAATTTGTCTTTTTCAAAGATTTTTTTTCCTAAACCTTTCCTTATCGCATTATGATGTACCAAAACAGATTCTAGTCTTTGATCTAAATTTTTTTCAGATCTTAAATCCATTACCCTTATTGATCTCCGGCCAACTTTGTCTTCATAAGCTGGTCCAATTCCTCTTCTGGTGGTACCTATTTTTGATTTACCAGCTGCATCTTCTCTTATTTCATCCATTTCTCTGTGAAATGGTAAAATTAAATTTGCTGATTCAGAGATAATAAAATTATCGACGTCAACTGTAACTCCTTTTGTCTTTATTTCCTCAATCTCTTCTAATAAAGACCATGGATCAACAACTACACCATTTCCAATAATTGAAATTTTATTTTTTCTAACAATTCCTGAGGGTAGAAGTCTCAGTTTGTATGTCACTCCATCTATAACAAGTGTATGACCTGCATTATGACCACCTTGAAATCTAATAACAACATCTGCTTGTTCAGATAGCCAATCTACTATTTTTCCTTTACCTTCATCTCCCCATTGAGAACCAACTACTGTAATATTTTTCATATTAAAATTTTTTTATTATAACTGAATTAAGATGATTAATAGGACCATGACCTTTTCCTAATTTAGGATTAGTTTTAATGGCAGAATTAACATATTTTATACCAAGCTCACAAGATTTCTTTAAATCTTTTCCACAAGAATAAAAAGATGTAATAGCGCTCGATAAAGTACAACCAGTTCCATGCGTATTTTTAGTCACAAATTTTCTGTTTTTAAATACTTTGATATCTTTTTTGTTTAAAAACACATCTACAATGTTTTTTTTATTTAGATGTCCACCTTTAATAAGAACATTTTTTGCACCTAAAACTATTAGTTTATTTGCAGCTAAAATCATATCTTCTAAAGTGCTTATCTTTGTATTTGTAAGAACCTCTGCCTCTGGAATATTTGGTGTAATAATATCAACTCTTTTAATAAGTTCTTTTTTTAGAATACTAATAGCTTTTTCATCTATTAGTCTTGCACCACCTTTTGCAATCATAACTGGATCTAAAATTATTTTTTTTAATTTCAATTTTTTTAAAGCTCTAAGTACATTTTTAATTACTTTTGTGGAATGTAACATTCCTATTTTTACTGCATCAGGCTTAATGTCTTCGGACGTGAAAACAATTTGATCATATATTTTAATTGGATCTATAGAAACCACAGATTTAACCCCTGTAGTATTTTGAACTGTCACAGCTGTAATTGCAGTCATACCGTAAGAGCCTAGGCTCGTAACAGTTTTTAAATCTGCCTGTATTCCAGCTCCTCCTGAAGAATCTGAGCCTGCGATTATTAATATTTTTGACTTAGGTTTCACTTTATTTAACCTCTTTTTTAATCATCAAAATACATTTTTTTATAAGTTCAATATTTTCACTTTCTGCCATAATTCTAATTTTTGGTTCTGTGCCTGATTTTCTAACTAACACTCTCCCTTTTCCTTTTATAATTTTTTTTGCATTACTTATAGATCTCAATAATGAATTTGATTTTAGAATTTTTTCATTTTTATAATTAACATTCTCCAAAATTTGTGGAGTTTTTTTGAAAACATTAAAGAACTTACTTGCCTTGATACCTTTTCTGATAGCAAATAAAGCTTCTAATGCTACGAGCAAACCATCACCTGTTGTAGCAAATTTTCCTAAAATTATATGTCCAGATTGTTCTCCACCTAAATTATAATTCTTTTTTTGCATCAATTCTTTCACGTATCTATCTCCAACATCTGCCCTAGAAAATTTTATATCTTGGGATTTAAAAAATTTTTCCAATCCATAATTAGACATTAACGTACCAACAACACCTCCTCTAAGAATTTTCTTTTTTTTCCATCTTAATGATAAAGCTGCAATTATTTGATCTCCATCAATAATTTTACCTCTTTCATCACACATAATAACTCTATCTGCATCTCCATCTAATGAGATGCCGATGTCAGCATTATTTTTTTTCACTGCTAATTGAATTTTTTTTGGAAATGTAGAACCACATTTCTCATTTATATTTAACCCATTTGGCTTATTTCCTAAAGTTATCACTTCAGCACCTAAAGATTTAATTAGTTTTGGAGCTGATTTATAGCCTGCACCATTTGCACAATCTATTACAATCCTCATATTCTGAAGATTAAACTTTTTTGGAAAATTTTTTTTTAAAATATTTATGTAAGTATCAGTTGCAGTTTCTAATCTTTTTACTCTTCCTAACAAATTATATTTGGAGAGTAATAATTCAGTTTTTTTATCTATTAATTTTTCAATTTTTTTTTCAATATTATCAGAAAGTTTTAATCCATCTGGACCAAATAATTTTAAACCATTATCAAAATATGGATTATGTGACGCTGTAATCATTATTCCCATATTTGCTTTAAACATTTTTGTCAGCATTGCTAACCCATTAGTAGGTAGAGGTCCTAAAGTATAGACATGCATTCCTGCTGAAGCTAAACCCGAAACTAAAGCTGGTTCTAAACTATAACCTGATAATCTAGTATCTTTTGCTATGATAGCTGTTTGTTTTTTTTTTTTTAAATTTGTAAAATATCTCCCAGCAGCTAAACCAAATTTAAAAAACATTTCTCCATTTATTTTATTCTGATTTACTTTTCCTCTAATCCCATCTGTACCAAAATATTTTTTTTTCATTAACTATTTAAAAGTTTATCGAAAACCTTAACGCTCTGTTTGATTTCATTGACATCATGTACTCTTAATATTTGAACACCTCTCATTATTGCAAATAAACTTGAGCTAACAGTTCCGCCGATCCTTTCCATGCTATCATTAATTCCTGAAATTTCTTTAATAAATCTTTTTCTTGATATACCAAGTAAAATTGGAAATCCTAAAGAATGATAAAGACTTATATTTTTTAAAATAGACAAATTATGTTTCAAATTTTTTCCAAAACCAATACCAGGATCTAATATTATATTATTATGATTAATACCATTTTGTTTCAAAAATTTAATTTTTTTTTCAAAATAATCATAAATATCTAAAATGACATTCTGATATTTTGGATTTTTTTGCATGTTTTGCGGATCACCTTGAGAGTGTTGAAGCACAAAAGGTGTTTTGTATTTTATTAATATTTTAATTGAATTTTGATCAAACTCTAAGCCAGATACATCATTGATTAAATTTACTTTTTTTTTAATACCTTTTTCCATAATAATTGATTTTCTTGTATCTAAAGATGTATTAAATTTTTTCAATTTATCTAATATCTTACTAATTCTGCTCCATTCCTTTGAGGCATCAATTGTTTTTGAACCTGGTCTTGTTGACTCACCACCAACATCAATAATTCTAGCACCAGATTTACAAAGTTTTAAAGCCTGATTGTAGCCAGAATTTAAGTTATTAAATTTTCCTCCATCTGAAAAACTATCTGGTGTAAGATTAAGCACACCCATTATATTCGTTTCATTAAATTTTAAATTAGAAAAATTTTTTTTTTTTTTGATTATATTCTTTAAATCATTTTTTATTTGAATTTTGATTTTCTCCGGTAAAGAATCTATCTTTTTTATGCTTATTATTTTTTCTGAGTTTCTGGATATAATTTTAATATGACTAAAAGAAATATTGTTTTTACCATGTAGAGGTAAAGTCTCTCTTTTATTAACTAGAAATTTAGAGTATTTACCATAATAGAAATTACACGCTGAAGTGTAATATCTTCTCATTGAATTTAATGTACAATTTTTGGTTTCAAGCCCATTGACGATAAAGCAGAACCTTTATCATCGTCATCTACTTTAAGATCTTGTTTATCTGCTGGATAGATATTCTTATTAATCAAATTCTCTATTTCTTCACCAGATAAAGTTTCATAGGTAAGTAATGCTTTTGCAAGCTTATGTAAATCATCAATTTTTTCTGTTAAAACCTTCCTTGCCCTGTCATATCCTTGATCAACTATTTTTCTTATTTCAGAATCAACTTTTTTTGCTGTTTCCTCTGACATATTTTGTTGTCTCGCTACTGATCTGCCTAAAAACACTTCTTCTTCATTTTCTCCATAAGCTATAGGACCTAACTCCTTACTCAACCCTGCTCTCATGACCATGGCTCTAGCTCTTTTTGTTGCTTGTTCAATGTCACTTACAGCTCCTGTTGTCACCTTATCATCACCAAAGATTATTTCCTCAGCAACTCTACCACCCATTGCTATAGCTAATTGTGCATGTAATTGTTCTCTAGTTTGTGACACTTCATCTCTTTCTGGTAATTGCATCACCATCCCTAAGGCTCTTCCTCTAGGAATAATTGTAGCTTTATGTATTGGATATGCTGCACTTTCGTTTATCGTCACTATAGCATGACCAGCTTCATGATATGCCGTTAATTTTTTTTCCTCTTCACTCATGACCATTGATCTTCTCTCAGATCCCATCATTACTTTGTCTTTAGCTTCCTCAAATTCGTTAAGAGTAACAATTCTTTTGTTTTTTCTAGCTGCAAGTAATGCAGCTTCATTAACCAAGTTTGCTAGATCTGCTCCTGAAAAACCAGGTGTTCCTCTTGCAATAGTTCTTAAATTAACGTCTGGTGCCATTTTTATTTTTTTTACATGAACTTTTAAAATTTTTTCTCTTCCAATAATATCTGGATTAGAAACAACAACTTGTCTATCAAACCTCCCTGGTCTTAATAATGCAGGATCTAATACATCTGGTCTATTTGTTGCAGCTATAATTATTACTCCTTCATTGGTATCAAAACCATCCATCTCTACTAAAAGTTGATTTAATGTTTGCTCTCTTTCATCATTTCCTCCTCCTAGACCTGCACCTCTACTTCTTCCTACTGCATCAATTTCATCTATAAAAATTATACAAGGTGAATTTTTTTTACCTTGTTCAAACATATCTCTCACTCTAGAGGCACCCACACCTACAAACATTTCAACGAAGTCTGAACCAGATATTGTAAAGAAAGGAACGCCTGCTTCACCTGCGATTGCTCTTGCTAATAATGTTTTACCTGTTCCTGGAGGACCAACTAACAATGCTCCTCTTGGTATCTTTCCACCAAGTCTACTAAATTTTTTTGGATCTTTTAAAAATTCTACTATTTCTTCAACTTCTTCTTTTGCTTCTTCGACTCCCGCAACATCATTAAAGGTTACTTTCCCTTTTAATTCATTCATCATTTTTGCTTTAGATCTTCCAAATCCCATTGCTCCACCTTTTCCTCCTTGCATTTGTCTCATGAAGAAAATCCAGACTGCTATTAGCAACAACATTGGGAACCAAGAAAGCAAAACTCCAAATAGAGAAGGCATTTTTTCTTCTAATGGTGCAGCTGAAATACTCACACCTTTTTCAGATAATTTTTCAATTAAATTTGGATCATTAGGTGAATAAGTTGAGAAATTATTTCCATTTGAGTATACACCCTTTATATTGTTTCCTTGAATTTCAACTTTTAGAACTTCCCCATTCTCTACTGCAGTTAAAAAATCCGAAAATATTATTTGATTTCCACCTCTAATGTTGCTTTGAGGATTTTTAAACATATTATAAAGACCAATAGTCAAAAAAACTATTATTGCCCACATTGCTATGTTTTTGAAATTCATAGTATTAAAATAAGAATTAATATTTATTTAACAAGTGTCAATTTATCATCAAAACAAATATTTATTAAATTTCTTCCTTGATTATCACTGTATTATTGGTTTTTTTAATAATACAACCACCTAATGTAGTCTTAAATCCTTTATTACTAGAAACTAAATTTAGTATTCTTTTTATTTTTTCTGCTCTTGCAAAATAATATTTGTTTCCCAGTTCTCTGATACATTTTGACAAAGATCTAAATTTTATTTCATCTGTACATTCAAAAAAATTTTGATTCAAATACATCCTTTTTCTTTTTTTTGAATAGAAAATATTTTTATTTATATTTTCATCTACTACATATTCGATAGCTTTATTGGAATAGCTTAAATTATTAATTGTTGTATCAAGCTTATTTTGATCAAGTCCCTCCAAACTCAAATTTTCTAATAATTTTCTAACTCTAACTCTTTTAAAATCTTGATTCTCATTTGATGGGTCTTTTATAAATTCTTTAAATATATAATTTGCTATATAAATTAAATTTTTCTTTTTAAAATCTAAACAAGGTCTTTCAATATTTATTTTATTCATTGAAGTTTTTTTCTGAAAAGAAACTAGACCTCTTAAGCCACTACCCCTAGTTAATCTCAAAATAAAATTTTCTAATTTATCTTCTAAATGATGGCCTATGATAAGATGATTTATGTTTAATTTTTTGCACTCATTCAGAATTAATTCGTATCTTTTTTCTCTTGCTTTAGCTTGAATGTTGCTAGTTGGTTTTTTTCCTTTCCAAGTTAGTATTTTTGCTTCGATAAAGCATTTTTTTAATAATCTTCTCACATATTGAGCTTCTTCTGTGGAGTTAGGTCTTAATTTATGATCTACAATGAAAAATTTTACCTTTAATCCAAATTGAATAGCATAAATTTTTGATAAATATGCTGTAGCAAGACTATCAGCACCACCAGAAACTCCTACCGCGAATGGAGAATTGATATTTAAATTTTTTTTAAAATCTAAAAAAAATTTTTTTAATTTTTTATTATTTAAAGTTTTAAGTAATTTATTATGAATCTTGTTTGCTACACTCAAATTTTTTAGATTCATATTTAGCTTTTTGAATTACAGATTGATTTGCATCAGGGTATTGTTCTTCTACTCCATTTATCATCTTGCAACCTTGATCTTTTTCACCAATTTGCACCATTGATACACCCAATTTTAATAAATTAATTGGAGCCTTTTCACCTTTAGGATATTTTTGATATCCCTCTAAGTATGCAGATGCAGCATCAGTATAAAGCTGACGAATTCTAAAAGTTTCTGCATACCAATATTGTGCATTACCAGCAAGGTCATGATCTGCATTTGCAATTACAAATTCTCTGAATGCTCTTTCAGCTGTAGTGTAATCTCCAACTTTTAAAAAACTTGTTGCAAACTCATATTGTTTTTCAGGACTCTCTTCAGGCAAAATTTTTTCTTCAGATTGAAAATTTTCAGTAACTACAGTTGCAGTAGTATCAATTGATGTTATTTGTTGAGTTGTTTCATTTGTAGCTGTATCTTTGTACGATATTGCGCCAAGGTCCTGGGGCTGTGAACTTCCTGGTAATGCCTCCACTACATTTTCGTCTGTTTTGGGTAAAGTGCTTATAATGTTTCCTGAAGATATTGAATTTTCTAAATCTTGAAATCTAATTTGATTATCCGCTTGAACTTTTGATAATCTACTTGATAACTTGTCTAATTTAAAATTTATCTCCTCAAAATTGTTAGTTAGAGCTTGAAATTGGCTTTCAATTTCAGATAACTTCAACAAATGTCTTGTTAGTACGTCCTCTGAGTTCCCTTCTGATATTTCTAAGGTATTAAAGTCTGTATTTGTTTCATTTGAGCCAGAGTATACGGCACGTTCTAATGTCTTTAGATCTTTTTTAATTAATTCTAATGTTTCATATAAATTTTGATCCTCAGCATTAACTGGAAGAAATACTAAAAAATATAAAATTTTAAAAATTATTAGGTTTTTTAATTTTTTTTTAAAGTACATTATTTAAGTACTAATTATAATGATGGCAAAAAAAAGACCCTAAATAATTTATTTATTTAGGGTCTAAATTTTTAAAGTTAAAATTAGTTTGCTTTTACTGTAACAGATCTTCTGTTTTTTGACCAAGCTAATGGGTTAGATCCAGAGTCTACTGGTCTTTCTTTACCATAACTTAAAACTGAAATTCTGTCTGAAGAAATACCATAAGTCATCAAGTAATCTTTAGCTGCATTTGCTCTTCTTTCACCTAATGCTAAGTTGTACTCTCTAGTTCCTCTTTCATCTGCATGTCCTTCTAGGACTATGTTGATATCAGAATTTTTTCTTAACCAAGCAGCTTGTTTTCTAAGTGTTTCCCTAGAAGCTGTTGTTAATACTGACTCGTTTGTTGCAAAAAATACTCTATCTGGAACACCTGATGCTAAATATTCAACTGTATCAGTTCCAGTGTATACGTCTGCTTGCATTTGGCCTGTTGATACTTTTTTTGTTGCACAAGCTGATAGTGCAAAACATGCCAAAACTACAAGTAATGTGTTTTTTAAAATCTTGTTAAATTTCATAATGCTCCTTGATCAAATTACTAAATCTTAACTTTTCACAATTAAATAGAGGTTTCAAGCTAAAAAATCAAGAATTATTATCTAATTACTTAATAAGGATGACCAAGATGGGTCGGATGCATCCATAGGCGTTGTTACTTGTCTCTCATTATAACCAGTAAGGTCTATAGACCATAGTTTTGCTGAAAAACCCTCTCCTTTTTCATCTGTTTTGGTTTCTCTATAAAATATTAATACTCTTCCATTAGGAGACCAAGATGGAGCTTCCTGATAGTAATTTTCTGTTAATAATCTTTCTCCAGTACCGTCTGTTCTCATGACACCGATATAAAATTTACCCTTATGTAATTTGGTAAAAGCGATAAGATCACCTCGTGGAGACCAAACTGGAGTACCATACAACCCTTTGCCAAATGAAATTCTTTTTACATTTTTTCCATTATTATCCATTACATATATTTGTTGATAACCACTTCTATCAGAATTGAAGCATATATATTTCCCATCTGGTGAATATGATGGAGAAGTATCAATTGAAGGATGATTAGTTATTTTATCAACAATTCTACTTTCTAAATCCATAGTATAAATGTCTGAATTGCCATCTTTTGCAAAACTCATAATAATTTTTTTTCCGTCAGGAGAAAATCTTGGAGCAAAAGTCATACCAGGAAAATCACCAACAACTTCCTGAGTCCCTGTTTCAATATCTAGCAAATATACTCTTGGTAGATTTCTAAAATAAGAAAGATAAGTAACCATTTGACTATTTGGATTAAACCTAGGGGTTAATACGAGTTCATTTCCTAATGTTAAAAATTTATTATTAAAACCATCTTGATCCATAATTGCTAGTTTTTTAATTCTTTTTGTTTTCGGACCTTCTTCGGCAACATAAATGATTCTGGTATCAAAGTACCCTTTTTCACCTGTCAATCTTTGATAAACCTTATCAGATATTATATGTCCTACACGTCTCCAATTTGTTGGAACAGTTGTAAAAGCTAATGCCATCATTTCTCTTCCGGCTAAAATATCCCACAACCTAAATTCAACTCTTAATTTTTGATCAACAAAGCTTACTTTGCCTGTTATCAATGCTTGTGCTTTAATTAATTTCCAATCTTCAAATCTTGGTTTTAAATTTGCAATATCAGGTTCTTGTAAAAATGCATCTTTATTAAGTGGATTAAATAGACCTGAAGTTCTTAAATTGTTTTCTACAACTTCAGAAATTTCTGAACCGATATTTTCTTTTTTTAATATTTTTTTGAATTCTTTTTTTGAACTTTCGTCAATTGACAATGGTGATACTGCAACAGGCAAAGGATTTAAATTACCTCTTGTTATATCAACTTCGATTAGTGCATAAGCATTAATAGGTATTAAAGTAAATATTATAAGAATTAATTTTTTTATCATCTAAATATATTACCCCTCTAACATCTCTCTTGCATCAAAATTTAGCTGTAAATCTTTCCATCTCTCATAACCTGTTGTTGGAACTCTTAAAGGCTGACACAGCTTAATTGCTCTTAAAGCACTCTCAGCAAGCACCTTATAAAACCCTTGTCCAGGTTTGTTCATTCGTGCATGATCTAAAATTTCTGAGCTAATTATAGAGCCATCTGGTTTTAATTGTAATTTAACTCTTACTAACAAATTTTCATTATAAGGTAATCCAAGTGGTATACTCCAACAACCAAAAATTTGTGCTTTAAGTGCGTCTTCTTCACTTAAGCTCAAACCGGTGTTCTCTAAATTTACATTTTGATCTTGTGTAGTTTTATTTGTCTTTTTTAGAGTTTCTGCTACTTCCTCTTTTGATTTATCTATTAATGCTGCAATATTATTTGGATCAAATAATTCTTTTTTTTCAAACTCTGAAACTTGTTTTACTTCGTTATCAACTTGTTCTGGATTTTGCTTATCATCATTAATCTTTTCAACTTTTTTTTCATTTTGGTCAGGCATTGGTATTGCGTCTGGTTTATCTTTTTTTACTTTTTTTGGAGGAGCTTGTTCTGAAACTAATTTTTTTTCCTTCTCTTTTATTTTCTCAATTGTTTTTTTGGCCTTGGGCGCAAAAGGTATATTTGTTTTATCGGTAATTTGAATAAGTTCTACGGAAACTATTGGTGGTAAATCGACAACTTTTTTTGATAAAAAAGGCAAGCTTAAAGCTGTAATCATTATTATTATCAAGTGGAAAATAGATGAAAGAAATAAACCTCTTGTCAACTTTACCTCTCTTTATAAGGTTCTGAAATTAAGGCTACTTTTGTAAAACCTGAACCAGATAAAAGACCCATAATTTCTAAGACTCTTCCATAATTAATTGTTTTATCTCCTCTAACGTAAATTCTAGTATCTGTTCTATTTTTTGAAACAGCTAAAACTTTTGCTATGATTTTATCATATTCAACTTTTGATTCCTGAATAAAGATTTCACCTTTTGAATTGATTGTAAGTGTTAATGGTTCTTGTTCCTCTGGCAGAGAGTCAGCTGAACTTTCAGGCAAGTCTACCTGCACTCCGACTGTCAGTAGAGGGGCTGTAACCATAAAAATAATTAAAAGAACTAGCATTACATCAACAAAGGGAGTGACGTTGATTTCACTCATAGGATCTTTTGATGATTTTCGATTTAATTTAAATCCCATTTTAGATTATTGATATAAATCTTTTTGAGAAGCTTTCTAATTTTTGATTATAAAGTCTTAGATCATTATTAAATTTATTATAGGCCACAACAGCAGGTATAGCAGCTAATAAACCTAACGCTGTTGCAAAAAGTGCTTCGGCTATTCCTGGTGCAACAATTGCTAAACTTGTATTTCTAGAAATAGCTATAGATTGAAATGAATTCATAATTCCCCAAACGGTACCAAACAAACCTATAAATGGAGCTGTTGATCCAACAGTGGCCAGAAAAGTAAAACCTTTCTCAATTTTAGAAGTTTGTTTTTCTATTCCAGCCTCTAATATATTTGAGAGCTTCTCATTGATATTAGTTTTTGATTTTGACTTCATGATTCCTTGCATAGACTCTTTAAAAATTAATGCCATCGGATCAGATATATTTTGGGGAAGATTATTATAAAATGTTTCGGCAGATTTTGATTTCCAAAATTTTTCTTCAAATTGATCTGAAGAGTTATTAATTTTTTTAAAGAGTTTTAGTTTTTCAAAAATTACAGCCCATGAATAAATTGAACATAAAATTAATAGTACAATCACTGATTTTACAATTATGTCAGCTTTTAAAAATAAATTGATTAATGAAAAATCAGCACTTGATGCTAATCCCACAGCTTGAGTCGATATTTCAGTTTCCATGATTATGTTTCACACTTAAATGTGTCATGAATTTGACTTAAAATTAAATGTTAATAATCTGCAATTTTGTATGTTTCATAAAAAAAACTAGCAATAAGTATAGCATCAGCTTTGTTTGAGTCTTTTTTTTTAGATAATTCTGATGAAAAATATGGAAAAATCTCTATAGCTCTTGTTCTGCTAGCATCTTTTTCAGAATTGATAAGGTTAAAATACTTTTTCCATTTAGCTGGCCTCACAAAGTACATTGATAGCTGCATTGCTGAACAAATACCTTTAAGAATACCGAATGATTGGCCAAAATTAAACATACTTGTAACTCCTTGTCCTGGCATAGCTGAAACTTGTTCTATTACTACTTTTACGTCTTTTTTTTCAAAGTTTTTTATTCCATTTGAAATTTCATTAAAAATTTGTGCACCATTAACTTGTTTTTTATTTTTTTTTCCATCTGTCATTGTAGGCATTTCTATAACCTTTAATATTTTACCATTATCAAAAAAACAAATTGAACCAGAAATTCCAGGATCTATTCCAATAATTAACATTACTCAATTTTCAAATATAACGTTTGTATATACACTTTGAACATCATCATCTTCTTCTAATGTTTCTAAAAATTCTATTACTTCTTGTTTTTTTTCATCTGTTATTTTTACACTATTTAAAGCTAACCATTCAATTTCTGTTGAAATAAAATTGTTTATCTTTTCTTCTAATTTTTTTTTAACATTATAAATTTCATTTATTGAGCAATGGATTTCATGAATTTCATTTTTAGAAACACATTCATCTGCTCCAGCTTCTATCGCTAATTCAAAAATCTGATCATCGTCAATCTCACTTTTAGAAATTTTAATTACTCCAAGTTGATTAAAATTATGAGAAGCAGATCCTTGTGTTCCTAAACTTCCTCCATTTTTTTGAAATATAGTTCTGATATTTGAGGCTGTGCGATTTTTATTATCAGTTAAAGTCTCTACAATAACGGCAATTTTATCAGGGCCAAATCCCTCGTATCTTAAATTTTCATAATTTGAGCCAGTTGAAGCTGAAGATTTATCAATTGCTCTCTCTATATTATCTTTTGGCATATTTGCAGACCTTGCAGCTTGTATTGCAGACCTTAATCTAGGATTCATTGCAGGATCCTTATCTCCTAATTTTGCAGCTACGGTAATTTCCTTTGATAACTTAGAAAATAAATTTGCTCTAAGTTTATCTGCTTTACCCTTTTTATGTTTAATTCCAGCCCAATGAGAATGTCCTGCCATAATTAACTATTTTTTAAATTTGCTCCAAAAATATAACTTGAAATATTTTTTGCTAGACCTGTTTTTATATCACAATCGACAATAACTCCACACATAGTGCCTTCTCCTATTTCTGGAAAATGTTTTACTGATTTTTTTTTCATAAATCTATTAATTGAATTTTCTTTATTCATACCAATAACTGAGTTGTAATCTCCACACATACCAGCATCTGTTTGATAAGCAGTTCCTTTATTTAAGATATGTGCATCATTGGTTGGTATGTGTGTATGAGTACCAACAACTAATGTAGCGCTGCCATCAAAAAAATGACCAATAGCATTTTTTTCACTAGTAATCTCACCATGAAAATCTACTATTAGAAAATCATATTTATCTTTTAATTTGTGATCACTTAAAAATTTATTTGCACATTCGAAAACATCTTCACATTTTTTCATAAAAACATTTCCCATCAAATTTAAAACACCAATTTTAATATCTTCTTTAGTAGTGTAAATTTGAAATCCTTTACCTGGTGCAGGCTCAAATAAATTTTTTGGTCTTAATAATCTATTCTCTTTATCTATGTAATTCATTATTTCTTTTTGATCCCAAACATGATTACCGGTAGTTATCACATTCACACCTGAATTGAATAGATCCTTGCATATTTCCTCAGTTAGACCCACACCAGACTTATCAGCATTTTCTCCATTAACTATTACAAAGTCTATCTTATATCTTTCAATTTCTTTTTTGAGATTTTTCATCACAACAGAGCAGCCTGATATGCCTACTAGATCACCTAAGAACAGTAATTTCATTGAAATATATTTCTTTCTGTAATTATTGCATCTAATCTTTGATCAAATTTATTAACTGGTAATTTATCAATTTTCTGAAACGAAAATGATAACCCTATCGTAATTATATTTTTAATCTTTTTCATTCTTGCTATATAACGATCATAGTAACCACCACCATAACCTAATCTGTATAAATTTTTATCGAAGCCAACAGTTGGTACTAAAAAAATATCTGGATAAGTAATTTTTGAACTGATTGGTTCAGGTATTCCAAAATTATTTATTATCAAAGGTTGATTAAAGTCCCAAGAAAAAAAATCCATTTGGTTATTTTTTCTCATAATAGGTAAAGAAATTTGAAAATTTTTACTCGATAATTTTTGAAGTATCTCCAAACAATCAAATTCATAATTGATTGGATAATACCCTCCAATTTTATTTTTTTTATATTTTTTTAAAAAATTATATATTTTGGAATTATCAAAATTTTGAGAAAATTTTTTTTTTCTTTGATTTAAAATTTTTTTTCTTATTTCTAATTTATTCACTTTGTATTAATTAGAAATATTTTTATTATCCATATTTTCAATAAAACTGGATATTTCTGAGGTTGCTGCATCTAAAACTTCTTCATATTTTTTTTGATTCTCATCAATAGTTCTCTTAAGTTCGTTTAGATTATTATTAAGGTTTTTTATTTCCTCTTCTTTATTATCCCTGTATTCATAAACTAGATTTTTTAACTCTTTAAATTTTTTGGATAAATCATTTAATTCTTTTTTTTTCTCTTCAATTTTTTTTTTAGTTTCATAGTATTCATCTAAAACTTTTATTGCTGTAATTAATAGCAGTTTATTTTCTCCTAAATTTCCAAGGTCATTTTTAAGAGAATTAAATTTTTGATTAATCTGTATTAGCAAGTTTTCTAAATGTTCTTCTTGACCATCATCACAAGAAAGCAAAAACTCTTTACCATTAAATTTTATGCTTACATTTGCCATTTATCTATTTCTTCCAGTAAAGTATCTGTTTCTTGGTTTAATTCATCAATTTTTTCGGAAAATTCTTGGTGTCTTGACTTCTTATCAAGATCTTTCTTTTCAAAATCACTTAATTTTTGGCTCAATTGCTCATGCTCCTTTTGAAGATTTTGATATTTTTCTTCTAATTCTGTTTTTTCAATTTCTAATTGTTTTTTTTTATTTTTTAATTCACTTACCAGTTCATTTTCGTTTGCATCATCAATTTTGATATTTTTTAATTTTTCTAAAGCAGATGTTAATTTTTTTTCTTTTTCGTCTAAAGAATTCATATATATAGTCATATTAATAAATAGAATCTTCTAAGTCTATACAGGATAATTTTGAACACACAATATAAAGACCTTGCGAATTGTATCAGATTTTTATCAATTGATGCTGTGCAAAAAGCAAATTCCGGACACCCCGGAATGCCTATGGGTATGGCTGACGTGGCTACGGTGTTATTTAAAGATTTTTTAAAATTTAATCCTTCTAATCCTAGCTGGATTAACAGAGACAGATTTGTTTTATCTGCTGGTCATGGATCAATGTTGCTTTACTCCTTGCTTTATCTTACTGGATACAAAAGCATATCACTAAAAGATATTAAAAATTTTCGTCAACTTAACTCTATCTGTGCTGGTCACCCTGAATATCACCCTAATACAGGAATTGAGACAACAACTGGACCTCTAGGACAAGGGATATCTAATGCTGTTGGTTTTGCAATTGCTGAAGAAATTTTAAAAAGTAAATTTGGTAGTAAAATTATAAACCATAAAACTTATGTGCTTGCTGGAGATGGCTGTTTAATGGAAGGAATTAGTCATGAAGCGATGAGTTTAGCTGGGCACTTAAAACTTAAAAATTTGATAATGTTATTCGATAATAATTCTATTTCTATTGATGGCCCAACTAACTTGGCCGTTTCTGATAATTATAAAAAAAGGTTCGAAAGTTATGGATGGAATTATATTAATGTTGATGGACACAATTATAAAGAAATTAAAAAAGCAATTAAAAAGGCTCATACTTCCAAATCTCCAACGGTAATTTCTTGTAAAACAAAAATTGGTTATGGTTCTCCAAATAAATCTGGCAAAGCCTCTTCTCATGGAAGCCCATTGGGATTAGAGGAAATTAACTTGGTCAGAAAAAAATTAAATTGGAACTATAAACCTTTTGAGATCCCAAAAAATTTATTAAATCAATGGAAAAGTTTTGGCTTAAATGGATTAAAAATTGAAAAAAAATGGAATAAGATTTTTTTAAAACAAAAGAGACAATACAACAATTTTACCAAATTAAATTTTAACAAAGGTATTAAATTAGAAAAAATTTCTGCAATTAAAAATCAAAAAGGTCTAGCTACACGTAAAGCTTCTGAGTCTGTTCTAAATTCTATTACTTCGGACTGTAAAAATATAATTGGTGGATCTGCTGATCTAGCGGGATCGAACAATACAAAAACAAAATTTCATGAAATTCTAAAACCAAACAAATTTAATGGAAATTATATTCATTACGGTGTTCGTGAACATGCTATGTGTGGTATAATGAATGGACTTTCATTACACAGTAATTTAATTCCATATGGTGGTACTTTTTTAATCTTTTCTGATTATTGCAAGCCTTCAATTCGATTATCTGCATTGATGGAACAACAAGTGATTTATGTTATGACACATGACTCGATTGGTTTAGGTGAAGATGGGCCAACACATCAACCTATAGAACAATTAGAGGGATTAAGAGCAATACCTAATTTAAATGTATTCAGACCTGCTGATAGATATGAAACAATTGAATGTTGGGAACTAGCCCTAAAAAATAAAAAAACACCATCAATCTTATCTTTGACAAGACAAAATTTAAATCCTGTCAGACATAACATCTCTAAAATTAATAAATGTTCTTATGGGGCATATGAAGTGTCAAGAACTAACAAAAAAATTCAATTAACAATCTTAGCAAGTGGATCTGAAGTAAACTTAGCTTTAGATGTAAGTAATGAATTAAGAAAATATAAAATTAATTCAAAGGTTATATCTGTACCATCACAAGAAATCTTTGATAAACAAAGTAAAAATTACAAAAAGAAAATATTGAATGAAACAAAACTTAAAATTTCAATTGAAGCTGGATCAAAAACATCATGGTATAAATATGTAGGTGATAATGGAATGGTATTTGGTATAGATGAATTTGGAAAAAGCGCACCTTATAAAAAAATATTTGAATATTTCGGTTTATCTACAAAAAAAATAACTGCAAAAATAAGAAATAATTATAGGACCTAATATGACAATTAAAGTCGGTATCAATGGAATGGGTAGAATTGGAAGAATGGTATTAAGATCTATTTACGAAAACAATTTTAAAGATATTAAGGTTGTACATATAAATAACAGATCAAATTCTGAGACTTGTTCTAATTTAATTAGATACGACTCTATTCATGGAAAATTCAATGCAGATATTAAATTTGAAGATAATAAATTAATCATAAATAATAATAACATTTCCTTTAGTCAGCATTCAAAATTAGAGGATATAAATTGGGGTGAATTAGGAGTAGATATAGTTTTTGAGTGTACAGGAAAATTTAATTCAAAAGAAAAATTAGAAACCCATATTAAAAATGGTGCTCAAAAAGTTATAGTTTCAGCTCCGTGCAAGAACGCAGACAAATCGATTGTTTATGGAGTAAATCAAAACATTCTTTCAGAGAATGATAAAATAATTTCTGCTGCATCTTGTACTACTAATTGCCTAGCACCTGTTGCAAAAGTAATTAACGAAAATTTTGAAATTGAAAAAGGTTTTATGACTACTATTCATGCATTTACAAGTGATCAAAGAATTTTAGATAATTCACATAAAGATCCAAGAAGAGCAAGATCTGCTAGTCAATCAATTGTGCCAACTTCTACAGGTGCATCAAAAGCAATTGGAGAAATAATACCTTCATTAAAAGGTAAATTAGAAGGTGTAGCTATGAGAGTGCCAACTCCAAATGTTTCTTTGGTTGAATTAGTTTTTTCTACAAAAAAAGATTTAACAGTTGAGTCTATTAATTCTGCATTTGAAATTGCATCAAAAAATGAATTAAAGGGAATACTTGAGATTACAGAGGAAAAGTTAGTTTCAATTGATTTTAATCATAATCAGGCTTCCTCAATTGTTGATGGATCACTCACTAATGTTGTTGGAAAAAATATGGGAAAAATTTCATCATGGTATGACAATGAGTGGGGTTTTTCTAACAGAATGTGTGATATTGCAGTTTTTTTAAAAAAAAAATTTAATTAACAAACAAAAATAATGAAAAAAATTGAAGATTTTAAGGATCTTTATAATAAAAAAGTTTTAGTTAGGTTGGATCTAAATGTTCCATTAAAAAATGATCAAATAACGGATACAACAAGAATAGATAAAATTTTACCTACACTAAACTTTTTAGTTCAGCATAAGTCTAAAATAATAATAATCTCTCATATCGGTAGGCCGAAAGGTAAAACAAATTCAGCTTTGTCTATGGCACCAGTTTGTGATTATTTATCTAAAAAGCTTAGTAAAAAAGTAGAGCTTTTAAATCAAAATTTGTTCGAAATTAAACCAGAAGAAATATTTGATAAAAGTGATGATAAAATAGTTTTTTTTGAAAATATAAGATTTTATGAACAAGAAGAAAAAAATGGTGAAGAATTTGCAAAAATGTTATCTAAATTTGGTGAAATTTTTGTTAATGATGCCTTTTCTTGTTCACACAGAGCGCATGCTTCTGTAGATAAAATTACAAAATATATGCCATCTTATTGTGGTTTGCAAATGAGCACTGAAATTGATGCATTAAAAAAAGTTACTTCTGATATTGATAGGCCAATTACATGTATAATAGGAGGTTCTAAAATTTCTACCAAAATAAGTGTTATAAAAAATTTGATACCTAAATTTGAAAACATTGTGATAGTTGGAGGTATGGCTAATAACTTTTTAAAGTATAGTGGTCATAATATTGGAAAATCACTAAAAGAAGAAAACTGCAATCCAATTGTTGAAGAGATATTATCTCTAGCAAAAGAAAATAAATGCAATATTTTAACTCCTATTGATGTTTCTGTAGGTAAAAATCTTGAAGATAGCAAAACAATTAAAAGATTAGGTGAGATAGAAGAAGATGATTTAATATTAGATATTGGTCCAAAAACAATCCAATTAATTTGTTCTTTGTTAGAGAATAGCAAAACTGTCTTGTGGAATGGACCACTAGGATATTTTGAGAATTCTAACTTTGCTATAGGAAGTATTGAAATTGCAAAAAAAATAGTTGATTTAAAAGATAAGATTTATTCAGTTGCAGGTGGTGGAGATACTATTGCGGTATTAAATCAGGCAGGTGCCTTCAAGTATTTAAATTTTGTTTCAACTGCTGGTGGAGCCTTTCTAGAATATCTTGAAGGTAAAGAAATTCCTGGTATAAGAGCCCTGAATTAAATGTCAGAATTAAACAAAGTAGCCTTAAAAATTTTAGAAAATGGAAAGGGTATCTTGGCTGCTGATGAAAGCACAGGTACCATGACTAAAAGATTAGAGAGTGTAAAAGTTAAGTCTACAGCTGAAAATAGAATTAAATTCAGAGAAACTTTATTCACAGCAAAAGGTATGAGTGAGTGTATTGGTGGAGTTATATTATATGATGAAACAATTAAACAAAAAACTAATGCTGGAAAAGAAGTTCCAAAACTTTTATCTGAAATGGGCTCAATAGCAGGAATAAAAGTTGATACAGGAGCGAAACAATTAGCTGGAAGCCCAAATGAAAAAATTACTGAAGGCTTAGATGGTTTAAGAGACAGGTTAAAAGAATATTCAAATCTTGGAGCTCAATTTACAAAATGGAGAGGTGTTTATAATATTTCAAAAGAATACCCTAGCAGACTATCAATTCATTCTAATGCACATGCTCTTGCTAGGTATGCTGCTTTAGTTCAAGAATGTGATATGGTTCCAATTGTTGAACCAGAAGTTTTAATGGATGGTGATCATTCAGCTGATGATTGTTTTAAAAAAACATCTGAAGTAATAAAAAAATGTTTTGAAGAACTACTGTTACATAAAGTAGATCTAACAGGTGTTATTTTAAAACCAAATATGATTTTAGCAGGTTCAGAGTCTAATAATCAAATTTCTAATGAGGAAACAGCAAAACTCACTGTTAAATGTTTAAAAGAATCAGTGCCCAGTGAAGTGCCAGGTATAGCTTTCTTATCTGGTGGTCAAAGTGAAGTTCAAGCAACTGAGAATTTAAATCTAATAAATAAATTTAACGATACAAATTTTATTATGTCATATTCTTATGGTAGAGCATTACAACAAAGTGCTCTTAAACATTGGGCCAAAGACATAAGTGATGTTGAAGGAACTCAAGCAGTTTTTGATCATAGAGCTAAAATGTGTACTTTAGCAGCTCAAGGAAAGTGGTCAAAAGATATTGAAAATAACTAATTCTAAAAAAAAATTTTTATATTTAATTTCACCAAATAAAATAAAAAAAGATTTTTATTTAAAACTAAATCAAATCTTAGCTTTTAAAAAAGTTGAATTTTTTCAATTAAGAATAAAAAATAATTCACTTAAAAAAAAAATTGAAATTGGAAAAAAAATTAAACCAATTTGTAAAAAATATAATGTTAAATTTTTAATTAATGATGACCCGATGCTTGCAAAAAAACTAAATGCTGATGGATGTCATTTAGGACAAAAAGATATGGATATTATTTCAGCTAGAAAAATTTTAGGAAAAAAAATCATTGGAATTACTTGTCATAATTCAATTTTATTAGCAAAAGAAGCTTTGAAAAATAATGCAGACTATTTGGCATTTGGTGCTTTCTTTCCAACTAGTACAAAAAAAGTAAAATTTAAGGCAAATATTTCAGTTATAAAAAAGATTAAAAGATTAACAAATAAACCAATCATTGCAATTGGTGGAATTAATAATAGAAATTACAAAAAACTTTTATTGAACAATGTGAACTTTTTGGCTATTTCAAGCTACATTTTTAATAATAATAAAAATAAACCAATTGAAGCTTTAAAAAAACTTATATGAAAATAAATGCAAGTGAAATTAGAGTAGGAATGCTTTTAGAGTATAAAGATGATTTATGGCAAGTTTTGAAAACTCAACATGTAAAACCTGGTAAAGGAGGTGCATTTGCCCAAGTTGAAATGAAAAGTTTAAATAAAAATACTAAACTTAATGAGAGATTTAGATCTAGTGAAACAGTTGAAAAAGCAGCTCTAGATGAAAATGATTTTAATTACTCTTATGATGATGATTTGAATTACTTTTTTATTGACCCTAAATCGTTTGAACAAGTTGAAGTAAAAAAAGAGATTGTTGGTGATAAAGGAAAATTATTAACTGAAAATTTAGAAGTCAAAATTAGTTTTTATAACGAAAAACCAATATCAATTGAACTTCCCAATCAAGTACAGTGCAAAATAGAAACAACTGATGCTGCATTAAAAGGCCAAACTGTTTCATCTTCTTATAAACCTGCAACTTTAGATAATGGTTTAAATATACAAGTTCCCCCTTTTATTGAATCTGGGGATGAAGTTATTATTGATACAAGAAATTTAGAGTACGTAAAAAAGATATAAAAATGCAATCGATTTCGCCTCATCTTAACATAATGATTAAAGCAAGTGAAAAGGCTTCTAAAGTTTTAATAAGAGATTTTGGTGAAGTTGAAAAGTTACAAGTCGCTAATAAAGGCCCGTCTGATTTTGTTACAAACGCAGACTTAAAAGCAGAAAAAATTATAATTGAAGAGTTAAAAAGGGCTAAACCGAATTATTCAATCTTGAGTGAAGAAAAAGGAAGAGAAAATAATAAAGATAATAAAACATGGATAATTGACCCAATAGACGGAACAATTAATTTTCTACATGGTATCCCTCATTTTGCTATTTCAATAGCTCTAAAAGATAATAATGAAATAATAGCTGGTATAATTTTTGATCCAATAAAAGATGAAATGTTTTACGCAGAAAAAAATAATGGTGCATTCTTTAATAACCAAAGAATAAGAGTTTCAAAAAAAAATAATATTTCTGAGTGTTTGTTTGTAACGGGAGGAAAAATAGATAATAATTACGATTTTTTATTTAGGAAAACAGGAAGTGCTGCACTTGATTTAGCATATGTTGCTGCTGGAAGGTACGATGGTTATTTTCAAAAAAAACTTAATTTATGGGATATAGCTGCAGGTATAGTTATATTAAAAGAAGCTGGTGGCTTAATAAACGAAATAGATGTTTCAAATACCAAAGATATTAACATTATAGCCTCAAACTCTGAAATAAATGCGATATTTAGGGAAAAATTAATTAATTTTTAATTGTTTTAGAAATTTCTTTTGCTATAAAGCCGCTATGAAAAAAAACATACATCCAGACTATCACTCTATTAAAGTTGAAATGACCGACGGTACACAGTTTGAAACCAAATCAACTTGGGGGAAAGCAGGTGAAGTCCTTAAATTAGAAATTGACCCTAAATCTCATGCAGCTTGGACAGGTGGAAAACAAAAGTTGATGGATAAAGGTAGAATAAGTAAATTTAATAAAAAATTTCAAAATTTTAATTCAGAAAAGAAAAGCTAAATGTCAAATGCTCCTCTAATGCCAATGGCTACAGCTGTTTGGTTAGTAGAAAATACATCTTTAACTTTTAAACAGATTGCAAATTTTTGTGATTTACATGAAGTTGAAGTTCAGGGTATTGCAGATGGTGAAGTTGCAAAAGGAATTAAAGGTTATAATCCCATAATTTCTGGTCAACTTTCTAGAGAAGAAATTGATTTATCTTCAAAAGATGAAAATAGACCTCTTCAGTTAAAAGGAGTTGATATAGAAATATCGAATGATGAGAAAAAAATAAAGAAATATATTCCTCTTTCAAAAAGACAAGATAAACCTGACTCTGCGTTATGGTTAATAAAACAACATAACATATTAAAAGATTCTCAAATAGCCAAGTTAGTTGGAGTTACTAAAAACTCTGTTACTTCTATTAGAAATAAAAGTTACTGGAATTATAACAATCTAAATCCGAAAGATCCTGTAGCACTAAATCTTTTTACTCAAAAAGATTTGTTAGATGCTATTGAAAAAGCTGAAAGAAGAATAAAAAGAGAAAAAAAATTAAAAGAAAAACAACAGAAAACAAACTCTAATTA
Source organism: Candidatus Pelagibacter sp. (assembly GCF_052049975.1). Lineage (GTDB taxonomy): Bacteria > Pseudomonadota > Alphaproteobacteria > Pelagibacterales > Pelagibacteraceae > Pelagibacter. Next base: position 602,199 of record NZ_JBNGYZ010000002.1, read on the forward strand.
ATGGAGAAAATTAATAGACATATAAATTTAAAAATGATAACAAACATTTTTTTGGGAGGTAGTTATTAAAATAGAAGTCAAAGATAATAATGTGGAACAAGCGTTAAGAGTTTTAAAAAGAAAACTCCAACGTGACGGTTTTTTTAAGATCATTAAGCTTAAAAATACCTATGAAAAACCTTCTGAAAAAAAGAAAAGAATTTTGCAAGAAAATATCAAAAGAGTAAAAAAATTAAACAAACTCAAGAACAGAATTTAAACACCGCGGGGTGGAGCAGTCTGGTAGCTCGTCAGGCTCATAACCTGAAGGTCGGCGGTTCAAATCCGTCCCCCGCAACCAAAAATGCCTAAAATCAAAATTTCAAATTTATACGAACGGGATAAAGCAATAATTTTACTAATATCTTTTTTTCCAATTTTTTTAATTTTAGGAAATTTATTAATTAATTTTTTTTATATTAGTATAACAGCCATCTCTATAATCAACATTAGTGATAATAAAAAATTATATGATTCTAATATTTTTTATTTTTTGTCATTTTTTTTGGCATGCTTGTTTTTAAATTTAATTTTCAGCAGTAATATCAATAATTCACTTCCAAGATTCCTTAAATTTATTTTGATTATTTTTGTAATAATTGAACTTCAAAAATTTAATTTTTTAAATACACACGTATTAGAAAAAATAATTAAATTTTGGTCAATAATTTTTCTGATTGTAACTTTAGATATAATATTTGAATTAATTTTTGGTTTTAACTCAATTGGATTTGTCTCAGAATATCCAGGCAGGATTGCAAGTTTCTTTGGTGATGAATTAATTGTAGGATCCTTTTATCATTTTTTTGGTTTAATATTTATTGGTTATTTACTTAATAAAAAATATCCACAACACCTTATCTTAATAATAGGAATTCTTATAATACTTATAAGTTTTATGATTGGTGAAAGAGCCAATTTTTTAAGAATGTTTATTTCGATTTTTTTAATTTTATTTCTTCTTTTAAAAATTAATTTTTTTAAAAAGTTAATATCAATATTAGTTATTATGATAATTATAATTTTTACAATAAGTGTAAATGATAATTTAAAGATTAGATATTATAGTCAATTAAAATCTATCTATACTTTAAATGGCATTGAGAAATATTTTAAAAAATCACAATATGGTGCGCATCAAAATACTGCATTTCAAATTTTTAAAAATCATAAATTGTTTGGAGTAGGTATGAAAAATTTTAGAGATGAAAGTAAAAAAGAAATTTATGAAAATACAGAATATAAAAAAAATGATATCCGACAAGCAACTCATCCTCATCAAATACATTTGGAATTACTATCAGAAACTGGTTTAATTGGATACTTGTCGTTTTTTATTTTAATTTTGTTTTCGATCTATTTTTCTCTTAAAAATTATATTAAAAATAGAGACCCAATCCAGTTATCGACAATCATATTTTTATTTACTAGTCTGTTTCCTTTATTGCCATCTGGAAGTATATTTTCTACATATTATGGGGGGATTTTTTGGTTTAATTACGCATTAATGCTTAGTTTTAATCGTAAATTTAAATCTTGAATCTAGATTTTTTACTATCTTTCAAAAAACCTAAGACTGTCTCTTTAGTCAATTGTTCAAAAGATTTTCCAAAATTTTCAATTTTCTCTATAATGGCTGGAGGTATTGTAATTAAATGACATCCTAGTTGTTTTGCTTGAATATAATTGTATGGTTCTCTCACACTAGCCCATAATATTTGAACATTTTTAAATTTTCTTGAGGCTAATATGCTTTTTTTAAATTCAGGAACTGGATCTTTACCAGTATCTGCAGCCCGACCACCAAAAATTGATATAATTACTTTTGATTTTTTATTTAAATTTTTTAAAATTTTTATTGTTTGAGAATAATTATATACAGCTGTAATATTCAATTTTATATTCATAGCGTTTAATTCTTTTATCAGTTTACCCATAAATATGCCTTTAGAATTAATGACTGGTATTTTTACAAATACATTTTTACCCCAAGAATTTATAATTAGTGCTTGTTTTTTCATTATTTTATAATCATCACCAAACACTTCGAAAGAAATTGGTTTTTTACATATTTTAAGTATTTGTTTTGAATACTTTGTGTAATTCTTAGCTCCTGCTTTTCGCATCAAACTTGGATTGGTTGTAAAACCTTTAACAATTTTTTTTTTGTTAAATTTATTTATTTGATTAATATCTGCAATATCACAATAAATTTTTGTTCTCATTAAAATTATAAATTTTTGGTTATATCTTCTGTCATTTTTTTTGCGTCAGCAAACAGCATAAGTGTATTTTCTTTATAGAACAAATCGTTATCAATTCCTGCATACCCTGGGGATAAACTTCTTTTAACAAATAAAACTGATTTACATTTTTCCACATCCAATACAGGCATTCCATAAATTGGACTTTGAGGATCAGTTTTTGCTACAGGATTTGTGACATCATTTGCACCAATAACGAAAGCTACATCTGCATTAGCAAAATCATTATTTATCTCCTCTAATTCAAAAACTTCGTCATATGGAACGTTAGCTTCAGCCAATAACACATTCATATGGCCTGGCATTCTCCCAGCAACTGGGTGAATAGCATATGAAACTTTGATACCATTTTTCTTCAAAGTATCTACCATTTCTCTTAGAGCATGTTGGGCTTGAGCAACTGCCATACCATATCCAGGAACGATTATAACTGATGACGCATTTTTCATTAAAAAAGCCGCATCTTCTGCATTTCCACTTTTAACTGGTTTTTGCTCTTTATTTTGATTCGAATTGGTTTGTTCTGTAGCACCAAATCCTCCTAGAATTACACTTAAAAATGATCTATTCATGCCTTTACACATGATATATGAAAGAATAGCACCAGACGATCCGACCAGAGCTCCCGTTATAATTAAAGCAGAATTTTCTAAAGTAAATCCAATACCCGCTGCAGCCCAACCTGAATAAGAATTAAGCATAGAAATAACTACTGGCATATCCGCACCACCAATAGGTATAATTAACAAAAAACCAATTAAAAAAGAAATGCCTATTAAAATCCAGAATAAACTCGATGACTGAGTTGCACAAAGAAAATAAGTTAAAATTATTATAGAAAACAATATTAATGCATTAATTGCATGTTGACCTTTAAATGTGATTGGAGCGCCCGACATTATTCCTTGTAATTTTAAAAAAGCAATTATCGAGCCAGAAAAAGTGACCGCACCAACCGCGGCACCAATGGACATTTCGATTAAACTTGCAAGTTTAATATTTCCTGGCGTTCCTAAATTAAAAGCCTCAGGGTTTATAAATGCTGAAATTGCTACTAATACAGCTGCTAACCCTACTAAACTATGAAAACCTGCTACTAATTCAGGCATAGCGGTCATCGGTATTTTATAAGCAATATATGCGCCAATAGCTCCACCTATTAGCATAAAGATAATTACATAAATAAAACTTGAAGAAAAGTTACCAATAGAAAGAAAAGTTACTGTAATAGCAATGACCATTCCAATTATCCCAAAAAAGTTTCCTTGTCTTGAAGTTTCTGGTGAGGAAAGTCCTCTTAATGCTAAAATAAAAAGCACTCCTGAAACTAAATAAAAAGATGCAGATAAATTTGCTGACATAAAATTAATTCTATTTCTTTTTCTTTTTATACATTGCCAGCATTCTCTGGGTGACTAAAAAACCACCAAATATATTTATTGCTGCTAAAGTTATTGCCAATAATCCAAAAAAACTCGAAGTGCTAAATATTTTATTATCCTCACCAGCTAATGCTGCGATTATTGCTCCAACGATTATAACCGAAGAAATAGCATTTGTAACGGACATTAAAGGTGTATGTAATGATGGAGTAACACTCCAAACTACATAATAACCAACGAAGATCGACAAGATAAAAATGCTAAATCTAAATATAAAAGGATCTATTTCCATGTTTATTTAATAAGTGTTTTTTCAATTATTTCATCCTCAAGATTTATCTTGATTTGTTTAACATCTTTATCATACAGATTTAGTACAAAATTATAAACATTTTTAGAATAAAGATTAGAGGCTGAAACTGGTAATTTATTAAGTATATTTTTATCACCCATAATTTTAACTCCTTTTCTGACAACTACTTCATCAACTTTAGTTGCTGAAGTATTCCCTCCTTGCGCAGCTGCTAAATCATAAATTATTGAACCAGATTGCATATTATTTAGCATATCTTCTTTCAATATGACTGGAGCTTTTTTTCCTGGTATTAATGCTGTACAAACAACAATATCAATTTTTTTTAATGTTTCGCTGAGAAGTTCCTCTTGTTTTTTTTTAAAATCTTCTGATGCTTCTTTAGCATAACCTCCTTCTGTCTCTAAATTTTCAGATCCATCGACAGTTAAAAATTTTCCTCCTAAACTTTCCACTTGTTCTTTTGATGCCATCCTTACATCTGTTGCAAATACAATTGCTCCCATTCTTTTTGCTGTTGCAATTGCTTGGAGACCGGCAACACCTGCGCCAACTATTAAGACTTTTGCAGCAGGGACAGTGCCTGCCGCAGTCATCATCATTGGAATAGCTTTCTCAAAACTAGCGAAAGATTCTACTACAGCTTTGTAACCTGCTAAATTTGCTTGTGATGAAAGAACATCCATAGATTGTGCACGAGTTATTCTCGGTAAAAGTTCTAAAGAAAAACAGTTTATCTTATTTTTTGATAATTTTTCTAAGTTTTCTTTGTTTTGATATGGATTTAATACTCCTACAATTGATTTATTTTGTTTAACATTTTTCATTATAGACATTGATGGTAAACTTAACTGAGTTAATATGTTTGAGTTTTCAATTATCATTTTCTCATCCTCAAAAAAATTAACATCTAAATCTTCATAGACTTGGTCCTCAAGACCTAAATGTGTGGCATAATTTTTTTGAAGATTAATCTCAAAACCGTTACTAATAAACTTTTTTGCTATTTCAGGTGTAATTGCTATTCTTCTTTCAAGATTTTGATCTTCTCTAATTGAACCAATTTTCATGATCTAGATTTTATAACAAAAATATTGCCAATAAAACCAAAACTAAGATTACTGCAGCCGTGCCCCAAGTTACAAACTTAGTGAAATTATTCCAGGTCTCTTTATGATTTAGATTATCCACAGATTATTTTTGTCTTGCTTTGAATTTGGGATTTGTTTTATTAATTATGTAAACCCGGCCTCTTCGTCTTACAAGTTTTGAGTTTAAATCTCTTTTTTTTACTGATTTAAGTGAACTTTTAATTTTCATAAACAATTTTAAAAAGCCGGCGACGTCCTACTCTCCCGTATCTTAAGACAAAGTACCATCGGCGCAGAAAGGCTTGACTTCCGAGTTCGGTATGGGATCGGGTATGGCTCTTTCGCAATAACCACCGGCCAAAGTTTTATACATTATAATTATTTAAAGTAAATGAAAATTTAAATTAATTTAGTCAATGTTTCTCTTAAAATTTTGGATATAGTCTCTTAGACTTATTTTTCCGTAATTTCTGTGTATTTTGTTGGATAAGCTAAGATTTGTTAAAGCTGAAGCATAGCGCTCCCCTTTTCTTGGAGGCAAAAGTCTAATTTTTTTATCAAACATTTTGGCGACTTGTAAAATAGTAAAGCTCTCTTTATTTGAAATGCTATAAAATTTACACTTATTTTCTTTCCAGGCTTTAAAGCATATTTTAATTGTATCTTCTATGTGAGTAAACCTTCTGGATTGATTTCCAGGCTTTACAACTGTCAAGGGTTTATTATTCATATATTGATCTTCAAAAATCCCTATGACAGTAGACATTTTACCTTTCATTATTTGTCCGGGCCCATATACATTATAAAAAAAAATAACTTCATATTTAAAATTAAACCATTTTTTTAAATTTTCTAATAACTCTAGATTTTTTGTTTTTGTAAAAGCATAAGGAGATAAATTTTTATCTTGTCCATTATTTCCTAATGATGCTGAAGTTGCAGAATAAATCAATTTAATCTTATTTTCCAAACAAAAATTAAAAACTGCATTAGAGCCTATTGTGTTAGACTGAATACAATTATTCATTTGTAAAAAACTTTGATAAATTCTTGAAAATTCTCCAAAATGAAAAATAACATTTATGCTTGTTTTATATTTTTTTAGTATTTTGTTAATATCTTTAGTGTGACCATTTAAATATTTTACTCTATTGTCTTTAATATGATTTTTTTTTGTTCCAGATGAATAATCATCTAAACTGATGATTTTATAATTAGTTTCTTTTAATATGTATCTAATTAAATTACTACCCACAAAACCACACCCACCTGTCACAATAATAATTTTTTTCATAATTTATTTAAATCTTTCATTTTTTAAAAAATCTTCATAAGTTATCTTTAATCCATCAATTAGATTTGTTTTTGGCTTCCAGCCATATTTTTTTGCTAGGTAACAATTTAATTTTTTTCTTGGGGTGCCATTTGGTTTTTTTTTATCAAAATTAATTTTCAAGTTAATACCAATATTTTTAAGCAAAAAGTTGGTATACTCTAAAATTGTTTTTTCAATCCCGCTACCAATATTTATTAATGTAGAATTTGTTTTTTTTTTTAAAAAAAATTCACATGCATCAGCTAAATCATCAACATACATAAGCTCTCTCATTGGCGTACCATCACCCCATAGAGTTATGGATTTTTTTTTTTTTGACTTAGCTATAAAAATTTTTTTAATCAATGCTGGAAAAAAGTGGGAATTTTTTAAATCATAATTATCATTAGGTCCATATAAATTTGTTGGCATAAGACAAATATAATTTGTATTGTATTGTTGATTATACGCTTCACACATTTTGATGCCTGCAATTTTAGCAATAGCATAAGCTTCGTTTGTTTTTTCTAATTTACCTGTTAAAAGATATTTTTCAGAAATAGGTTGTTTCGAGTGTTTTGGGTAAATGCAACTTGATCCTAAAAAAATAAGTTTTTTGACTCCGACCAGATATGAAGAATGTATCAAATTAGATTGTATCATTAAATTTTCATATATAAATTGAGCTTTGTAATTATTATTTGCTAAAATTCCTCCAACCTTTGCAGCAGCAATTATTACAAATTCAGGTTTTATTTTTTTTAAATATTTATAAGTTTTTTTCTGATCTTTTAAATCTAGTGATTTACTATTTTTAAAGAAAATATTTTTATAACCTTTCTTTCTAAAAGTTCTAAGAATTGATGAACCTACCATTCCTCTATGACCAGCTAAAAAAATTCTACTTAATTTGTTTAGTTGCATCTAAAAGATCATTTTCTAATTTAATCATTTCACTAATAAGTGAATTAATATTAACTTTGGGTTTCCATTTAAGTTTTTTCCGAGCTTTTTTTGAATTACCTAAAAGTGTATTTACATCTAGAGGTCTTAGATAATTTTTATCACACTCTATAATAGGGTATCCTTTATTATCGTAAGCCTTTTCATTAATTCCTTTCCCTTTCCAATATATTTTTAAATTTAATTGTTTTACTGTTAAATTGATGAATTGTTTAATAGAGTATTGTTTGCCTGTTGCTATAACATAGTCATCTGGTTTCTTTTGTTGCATCATTTTCCACATAGCCTCACAATAATCTTTAGCATGACCCCAATCTCTTTTAGCATTTAAATTACCAAGGAATAATTTTTTTTGTTTTCCTTTTTTAATTTTACATAAAGCTGAAATAATTTTTTTTGTTACAAAAGTTTCTCCTCGTCTTGGACTTTCATGATTAAATAAAATCCCATTACACGCAAAAATCCCATATGCTTCTCTATAATTCTTTGTAATCCAATGAGCATATAATTTTGCAACACCATATGGACTTAATGGGTAAAAATTAGTTTTTTCATCTTGAGGAATTTTTTGAACTTTTCCATACATTTCAGATGTGCCTGCTTGATAAAATTTTGTTTTTTTTTCTAGTTTGTGAAATTTTATTGCTTCTAATATTCTTAATGCACCTAATGCATCAGCATTTGCTGTGTATTCAGGAACCTCAAAGGAAACAGCCACATGAGATTGTGCAGCTAAGTTATATATTTCATCAGGTTGAGTTTTTTTTACTAAATTAGAAACTGATGAAGAATCGGTTATATCTCCATAATGAAGTCTAAATTTATAATTTTTTTCATGTGGATCTTGATAAATATGGTCTACTCTGAATGTATTAATACTTGAAGATCTTCGTTTAACCCCATTTACTATGTATCCTTTATTAAGCAAAAACTCTGCTAAATAAGACCCATCTTGACCTGTAATTCCAAAAATTAAAGCGACTTTCTTTTTCATGATTTAAAAAACAATTTACTGATATTTTTACAATCTTTTTCTAATTTAGTTAAGCTTAATTTTAATTTAGTTTCTTTTAACAATTTTCTATTATTTAAATAGAAATTCTGTGATTTATTTATTGTAATCGGTAATTTTTTTTGGGTAATTTTTTTTTTATTATAAAAATTTAACCACTGAATTATTTTCTTCAGATAAACTTTTTTTCCCATTGACACATTATAAATTCCATGTGAATTATTTTTTATAAATACTTTAATAATCTCAGAAAATTGATTAATTGAAATAAAATCTCTATATAATTTTTTGTTATCATAAACTATATTTTTTTTCACATCCTTAAAAAATTGATTTACAAAAGTATTATGAATTCTTCTATTATTTTTTTTCTGATAATGTCCTATGATGTTAGAAATTCTCAAAATTAATAATTTATATCTCAATATTTCATACAATTTCCCTTCAGAAATCAATTTATTCTTAGAATAATTACATTTTGGGGTTTTTTTAGAAGTTTCTTTAATATTATCATCTAAGTTATAGACTTTTCTAGTACTTAAAAAAATAAATTTTGTATCAAATTTTTTTATTTTCTTTGCAATTTTTAAATCTAAATCATTATTAGTTAAATATTTTTTTTTAAAATAATCTTTATGAATAGAGCAATTAATAATATAATCTATTTTGGATAACTTATTTTCATTCATCCTGACAAATTTTTCAAAAGATATTATTTTTATATCAAATTTTTTTTTTAATATCTTTTCCAAATTTAAAGCTATAAAGCTTTTGCTTCCAATTAATAAAAGTTTTATCCTCATTTTAATATTTCATAAAATATTTTTGTTAAATAAAAATCAAAATTTTTTTTATATTTTAAATTATTTTTATGAAGGAAATATTTGACGTAATCATGAGCTTGTTTTCTTCTTAACCACCAATTTTTAGATAAATAATTAAACTTTGAAGAAATGCTAGAATTAATTTGTCTATAAAATGTTAAATTTTTTTCTAAAACATTATATTCTCGAAAAATATATTGAGACAAAATTCCCAATCTAAAATCTAGCCAAATATCCGGGTAATCTTGATTTGATATAAAACCAAAAAAATCAATTAATTTATCTTTTTTAATAGAAATACAACTTGTAGGTGGAAAATATGGCCAATGATTTTTAAAAAATTTTTTTTTTTTTTTAGTGAAAATAGAATTATTTTCAAATTTTAAAATAGGTAAATCAAATATTAAACTATAATTTTTATTTTTACTAAATTCTTCAGTAATAATCTCGATCTTATTTTCAACAAAAAAATCGTCACTATCACAGAAATGAATTATATCCCCAGATGAATTCTTAATACATTCAAAATAACTTAAAGTTTGATCAAATGAAGGTATGCCAGTTTTGGGTCTATTTTTTTTTACTTGTTTAATTTGATGTTGATATTTTTTAAAAACCTCTAATGAATTATCTGTTGAGCCATCATCAATAAATATTATTTCAATATTTTTGTATGTTTGATTTAAAATAGAATTAAAACAATCAGTTAAATATTTAGAATTGTTGTAATTAGCAATTATAACTGAGGAATTAATATTGTTATTTTTGAGCATAAATATATTCAAAAGTTTTTCTAAAAGGCATTTTATATTTATAAATTTGATAAAAATTATTTTGTTTTAAAAGCTGATTAATATCTCTAAAATTATAATTTTTGATTATCATATTATCGTAATGATGTTCAAACATAATCATTGAAACCTTTTTAAATTCATTTTGTAGACCTAATAAAACATTAAATTCATAGCCTTCTGTATCAATCTTTAAAAAATCAATTTTTGAAATCTTATTTTCTTGAATGAAATAATCCAATGTTATTTGTTCTACTTCTTTTTCTACAAAAAAATCTTTGGTTTTATTTCTAAATAATAATAATGATTTTTTTTTAAAATATTTAGAACTAGTGTTTATATCATTAATTGTAGATGATGAGCTTTCTTTTAAATGTTTGATTAAAATTTTCGACTTTTCTTTTCCTAATGCTTTTTTATTTAAAAAAATTTCTACATTTTTTTTGTTTAAATCTTGCACATTTTTTTTTAAAAATTCAAAATTTATCTCACTTGCCTCAAAAGAGTAAATTTTTTTAATCTTAAAAATTTTTGTGAAACTATCTATTGTTTCACCTCTGTGAGCACCAATGTCAAAAAATATATTAAATGAACAATATCCTTTATTTTTTAAAAATTTAAATATTTTATTTTTTTGATGATTATCAAACAACTTTAATATGTATAATATAATAAACTTAATCATTGACGAATAAATATCTATTTGGAAATATTTCTTTTACTTGTTTTAATATTTTATTATCGCATTGTTTTAATTCTAAATTACAATTTTTAAAATTTGTAATCAATTTATCAAAATTTTTTTGTACTCTAAAATGATTATCATTAATTAAATAATAAGGATTTTTCAGTGGGTTATAACTATACTTAATTATTTCTTTATTAATCCTATCAATATTTCTAGAAAAAAATATTATTATTGTAAAACTGATTAATATGATAATTTTTTTCTTAATATTTGCTATTTTATCTTTGTATCGTTCTAGCAAAAGAGAAAATGGTAAAAATAAAATGATTGTAAATAAAATATACCCTCCGTATCTTAATGAAGGGTGGTTTAAAAACCATTCAAAAAATATTATTATGAAAGTTACATATATAAACTTTACATATAAATATATTTTTCTATTATAAAAATTTAAATTTTTAGTATTTTTATAAAAAAAACATGTTACTAAAATTACTAAAAATAAAATACCAAAAATAAAATCAGATACTTTGTTAAAAAAATAAGAATCAATCCAATTGGGGATCCAGTTAAAATTTTTTAGGTATATCTCAGGGTTTTCGACCTGAAAATTAGGCGCTTTTCCAGCTTTAGACCATAATTGATAATGATTATTCATTAACATTGTTTCGTGTGATCCAATGGACCAATTTAAATTATCAAAACACGTCAAGACTAATGGATATAACAAGCAACCAGTATTCAAAAAATAAATTGAAATAATCAATATAATTAAAGCTAAGAAATAAAAGAAAATTTTATGTTTTAAAGTAAATAGTATTAAATATAATTTATTTTCTTTTAAAAGAATCCATATTAAAGGAACAACTAAAATTAAATAAATTATATAAAATGCCTTTAACGAAACAATTAAACCTAACAAAATCAAAATATATCCAATATATTTTTGATGATGTTTTTTAAATTCGATAAAATTTAAAATGTATAAAATTAATATTGAAATTAAAATTTGAGCTGATCTATCAGTTCCATGTTCTTGGATTCTATAAAAAAAAATATTAAAGAAAATTAGAAATAAAAGACAATAAAAACATATAAAATCAATCTTTTTATTTTTTAATTGAAAAATAATTTTGTTAAGCAAAATATAATTGCTAAGACCCATTATTATTACAGTGGGAATATAAAAAGAAAAATATTTAATTATTGGTAGATAATATAATGAATTTAAATAAAATATTGAAGAGTGTGTTCTAAAACCATGGTTAAAACTTCCAATACCTACAATCAATGGTTCCTGTGATAAATAATAAGTGTAAGGAAAATGATAATATGGAAAATCATCGTGTGTTTTAAAAATTATAAGAGAAATAAAAAGAATTAAAAATATTGAAGAAAATAAAAATAGTTTTTCTTTTTGAATTTTTTGAAAAAAAACTAAGAATAATATCAATCCAATAATTAGTATTATTGAATTATGCCAATAATTATGTGAAATAAAATAATGCGATACATATGAATATATGATTAAAATAAAAATTCCAATAAGCCCTATTATACCTAAGTTTATATTATAATATTTAAAAAAATAATTTTGGAAAGTTAAACCATATCCAAGAATTGAAAATAATATTACAAAATAAAATAAAAAAAGGATTATTAAATCTACAAACATTTAAGATAAATTAGCTAATTAGGTTAAATAATTTTATAATTAATACATATGAAATTTCAATGGATTTAATAATCTTCTTTAATTTCATAATATATCATATATCCGTGTATTATTTAAAGCTATTTAAAATAAATTTTTATGGAAAACTTAACTTTAATTATACCCGCAAAATTTGAAAAAGAGTCACTGCCAACTGTTTTAATGGAACTTAAAAAATATAATTTAAAAACTATTATAATATTAGAAAAAACAGATGAAGAAACAATTAATTCAATTCAAAATTTTAATTGTAGTATTTGTTATCAAGACAATGTGGGATATGGAGATGCTTTAATTAAAGGAATTCATAAGGTATCAACTAAATATTTTTGTATTTTTAATGCAGATGGTTCTTTTGATCCCTCCGAATTAATGGGTATGTATAACTTAGCAAACTATAGAGATATTGATTTTGTTTTTGGTTCTAGGTATATGAAAAATTCTGGCAGTAAAGATGATACTGTGATTACTTTTGTAGGAAATAAGATATTTACATTTTTAGGTAATCTTTTTTTTTCATTAAATATATCGGATATTTTGTATACTTATGTTTTAGGAAATACTGAAAAAGCAAAATCTTTAAACTTGATCCAAAGAGATTTTGGATTTTGTGTTGAGCTTCCTATTAAAGCAAATCGAGAAAAATTCATATTAAAATCATTTCCATCTTATGAAAGACCCCGAATAGGAGGGAAAAAAAAAGTAAACGCATTTAAAGATGGCTTTAAGATATTGATTAAAATGATTAAATTATTTTTTTCTTAAAAATCTTTTTATTATAAAACTCATTTATTTTACTACATACATAACGTATTTCTTCTCTTGTATGCTCATGAGAAATTGGCAAACTTAATATTTTATCTCCTAAATTTTTTGCGATTTTAATTGATGAGGAACTTTTATTTTTATCAAAAATTTTCAAATCTGAAAGCATTCTTGGATAGTGGATTAAAGTTTCTACACCTTTATTTTTTAAATATTTTTTTAATTTATTTCTATGTTTGCAATAAACTACAAATTGATGAAAGGAGTGGACCTCGTCTTTTTTAATATTTGGAAGTAAAATATTATTTTTTTGAGAAAAAAGATTTTTCAAGTAGATTTTTGCTAAAAAATTTTTCTTTTTTATATGTAAATTTAAATATTTAAATTTCTCTAAAATTGCCACAGCTTGAAAATTATCTAACCTTGAATTTCTTCCAATTAACTCATGATCATGTCTCACTATACTTCCATGATTTTTAATTCTTCTGCACATATAATTTAATTTATCACTATTTGTTAGAATACACCCCCCATCTCCAAAAGCTCCTAAATTTTTAGTTGGATAAAAACTTACTGTGCCAATTTCACCAAAAGTTCCTACGTGTTTTTTTTTTATCGTTGTTCCTGTTGATTGAGCACAATCTTCAATAATTTTAATACCTTTTTTTTTTGCAAGTTTTGATATCTCTTTAATTTTTGCAGCTTTTCCATATAGATGAACAATTATTATAGCAGATGTATTTTTTGTAATTTTTTTTTTTAAATCTTCTATATTCATATTGTAATCATCAAGATCAATATCACAAAAAATTAAATTATAATTTTGACGAATAACCGCTGAGGCTGCTGAAATCCATGTATTTGCTGGCACAATTATTTCTGAGTTTTTTTTTAAATTTAAAGATTCTATTGCTATTTCAAGTGCGTCAGTTCCATTAGCTACTGAAATACAATGTTTGATTTTAAAGTAGCTTGAAATTTTTTTTTCAAAATTTTCTAAAAATTTACCTCCCATTATTTGATTTTTTTTGATCAAATTATCGAATGTTGAATAAATTTTTTTTCTTTTAATAAGTGTTTTGTTTAAGTTGACGAATTTAATTTTCACTATAAGTTTATAATTATTTTAATTATGCAAGTCAAATTACTAAAATTTAATATTTTTAAAGATGACTCAGGCTTATTGTTACCAATTTCATTTAAAAAAGAATTACCATTCAGAATAAAAAGAATTTTTATTATTTTTGGAAAAAAAAAATTTGTAAGAAGCAAACACGCACATATAAAATCAAAACAAATATATGTCCCACTTAATGGAAAAATAAAAGTATTGGTAAATAAAAAAAAAGAATTCGTATTAGATAAAAAGAAAAAACAAAGTTTATTGATCCCAGAAAAAACTTGGACAGAAATTTATTTTGAAAAAGATGATGACTCATTATTAGTTCTTACAGATACTGAATATTTTAAAAATGATTATATTAGAAATTACAACAAATTTAAAAAACTAAGAAAATAAATTTTTCATTTTTCTTCTTAAAAACTGAAATAATACTCCTCTTCTCGTCTTTTCACCCATGCACTTTCTACACGTTATATGCTTTGATCCACTTTTTGATCTTAAATTTTTTAAGAAATCATTATTTTCTAAAATATCTTTTAAATTTTTTTGCTTAATATTTCCTTGAGAAATACTATTGTCATATGCCAAACAACAAGGCACAACATTTCCATCAGCTTGAATTCCTAGTATTGGATTATGACATGAAAAAGATCTGTCAAAGGCTGGATAAAAATCACTTATTTTTCTTCCATACCAAAAATGTTTAAGCTTTAACTCAATATTATTAGCTAACTTGAATCCTTTTTCTTTGTTATGATCATTTGGAGCATATTCAAATATATCCCTAGTATCTTGTTTGCTTAAGAAATCCAAAGTTTTGTCATCGATAAAATTCTTGTCCAATTGATTAAGTTTTTCAACAAAAAACTTAAATTTATTCAAAGTTTCATTTGTGCTTTTCGGGACTGATGGATCTCCTGTTGAAATACCAAGAATTTTTTTTAAATAATATTTAAATAAAGAATTGTTATATTGATTTCCTATATCAATTGTAGTTTTAAGTTCAGTATCTTTTATTTTCATGCAAAAATCGAAAATTGTTTTTGCATAATTTTCCATCTCCAAGTTTAGACCTCTTTCATCTAATTTATTATCTTCTATGACCTGTAATGAAATTTTTAACTCTGGTTTTAATCTAATCAATTCATCTACGTTCTTTTTTTTATTTAACAATAATCCATTAGTTATCATTAAAACTTTTAGTCCTTTAGATTGAACATATTCAATTAATTCAAATATTCTGTTATCTAAAAGAGGTTCATTGAATTGGGAAAAAGTAACATATCTAAAATTTTTATCGTCATGATTAATTTGGTCGATTATTAATTTAATATCATCAATATTCATTTTTGTAATCTTGTCTTCTTTTAAAGGATATGGACAAAAGCTACATGCCATATTACATGCTGCTGTGCTTTCAATTTGTAGAATATTAAAACCAAATTCAGATAAATTTATTTTTTCCATTTTATGTATATCTATTATATCTAATTTTATTAATATACAACTAAGCATAATTAAAAAATTAAATAATGATACTTAATAAAAGATTTGAATATAAAAATAAATCATATCTAAATTTAAATCAAAATCAAAGAGACTTTATAAATAAATTCAATACTGAAATTAAAAAGTTTAACAATTCAGTTTATGAGAAATTATCATGTTTGATTTGTAATCAAGATAATTTTGAAATTATTTCCAATACAGACAGATATGGGTTTTATTATCCTACTGGTATTTGTAAAAATTGTGGCAATATACAACAAGCTGAATATTTTAATGATGAGTTATTAAAAATATTTTATTCAAAATATTATAATAAAATATATTTTAATTTTGATAACATAGAAGAAAGATTTAAGTCACAATATAAATTAGCAATTAATAAATATGAATTTTTATATAATCATATAAGAGATTTAAAAAAACATAAAGACGATTTAAAGATATTAGAAATTGGTTGTGGTCCTGGAGGTATTCTTTACTTTTTCAAAAAAATGGGATTTGATGTTACTGGAATTGATTATGATCAAGACCATCTTGATTTTGGTAAATCTAAAAATCTAAAACTAATAAATAAAATTGACAATGATTTAGATAAAAAATTTGATTTAGTTATTATTTCTCACGTATTAGAACACATTAAAAATCCAATAAATGAAATAAAAAAAATTAAAGAAAAATTTGTTAAACAAGGAACTCTACTTTACGTTGAGGTACCTTCAATTCATTCTATCGTATCAATGTATGATTCTGATATTTTAAAGTATTTACATATTGCTCATTGCTATCATTTTTCATTAAATTCATTTAATAATTTTTGTAATTTAAACGGTCTAAAAATTTTAAAAATTAATTCAAAAATACAATCTATTTTATCTTATGATGAATCAAAATCAGATATAATTTTAGATTTTAATCAGTGTAAAAACGAAATTTTAAAAATAGAAAATAGATACAAAACTTATGGCAAATTATTAATCTTAAAGAGAATAACAAGAAGATTTATTGGAAAAATTTTAAATCTTTTAGGAGTAAAAAACTTTATTTTGAACCTTTTTAGAAGAAACTAAACTCTATTTTTTATTTGATCTAAACAAGAAGATATATGTTAATGAATAGATAATAATATTTAAAGTTATTAAAGATAATTGAAAAATACTATTATTTTGTTGTGTGAAACTTAAAAAAATAATAAAAAAATTATAGAAATTAATTATAGTACCTGCCACAGTATTTAAATATTTTTTTTTAATGATTAATTTTTTTCCCTTTAAAAATCCTAAAATTAATTGATGCAGGTGATCTGTGTCGGGTTTAAAAGGAGATTTTTTTTGAATTTTTTTTCTTATTATAGAAAATAACATTTCAAAACAAGGATACCATAATAATAATATTATAAAGAATGGTGAAGTGGTTTTTGATATATTATAAAATTTAATTAAAAAGAAACCATATATAAATGCTAGTATAAATGATCCACTATCACCTAAAAATAATCTTTTAAAAAAATTGAAAGTGTAAACAACTAATAGTGATATTATCCAATATTTCCAACTCAAATAGTTTAATCCAAGATTTTCGTAAATAGAAAAGTATGTCATAAAAAAAGAAATAATAAGATAATAACCAATTACATTTGTATTTAAGCCATCAATAAAATTTGTTCCGTTTACAAGAATTAATAAACAAAAACTTACAAAAAAATAATTCATCATTGGATTTGACAACAATTGATCTAAAAATAAAATTCTTGTATCTGTTATTTTTATGTCACTAAAAGTTACAAATAAAATTATTAATATTGACTGAATAACTAATCTTAATCTTGGTGAAAAATTAGAATTAATATCAGATATAACTCCTAAAATAGTAATGGAAATCAAAGTAAACAAAAATAAAGTTGAATAATCAAAAAAAAGAAAGAAAAAACTTATGCAAATAATTATGCCACCTATCAAAGGTATTTTTTCATTACTAGCATAGGTTTGGTGAAATTCACCTGTATAACTAAGTAAAAAATTTTTTTTTTTAGTTAAGTAAACTAGTAATATTGTAAAAAAAATTAAGAATACTAAAAAGATTATATTAAACATTTTTTTTTAAAAAATAAGCACTCAATAACATTACATATAAAATTGATTTTATTACTCCAAATCTCATATATTTATTATAAACGCTAAAAGCATCTTTTAGTTTCTGGTATACCGATGATGATAATGAATTATTTGTTTTTCTCCAAAAAGATAAATTTTTTTTTAGTCCATAAATTTTAACTTTCTTTTTCAATAAGTTTAACCATAAGACAAAATCTTCTTTTGTTTTTAACTCTGGAAACTCAAATTTATTCTTGATTATATTTGATCTTATAACTACGGTCGATAAACCAATATCACAGGACTTTAATAAAGAACTTAAGGTAAAGTAATGCCTTGCTTTTCTTAAACCTATAATATCACTTTGTTTATTTATAATTTCATAAGATGTATGTGAGCAATCAATGTTTTTGCTGTTCATAAATTTTATTTGAGTAGAAAGTTTATTTTTTTTCCAAACATCGTCAGCATCTAAAAATGCTATAAATTCACCTTTCGAACTTCTAATACCTTTATTTCGAGACAAACCTGCTCCTAAATTTTTTCTATTAATTATGATTTTGAATCTTTTATCGCGTAAAATTAATTTTTTAATGAACTTAACCTCAGAAAGATCTTTATCATCATAAATAATAATAACTTCAATATTTTTATAAGTTTGTCTTTTTAAAGATAAAAAAGTTTTTTTAAAATAATATTTTTTCTTATAATATGGTACTATTACACTGACTAATTTTTTTTGCACTTTATTTTATTAAAATTTTTTCAAATAAACTATAATGATATTTTAAAGTAAATAATTTAGTTTTTTGTTTAGCATTGAATCTAATTTGGTTTATTAATTTATTTTTATTAATAATAAGATCATATATTAAATTAAATTTATTAATAAAATTATCACTATTGTTTTTTTCGTATAAAAAACCATTTTGTGAATCTTTAATTAGTGAAATTGGGCCATTTTTACAATTACTAGAAAAAACAATTGTATTAAAAAACATGGATTCTATTAAAACAAAACCTGGGTCTTCCCATTCAGAAGTCAAAACAAAAAATAAAGAGTTTTTTAAAATTGGTTCAATATTGTCTTGAAAGCCTAAAAGGAAAATATTGTCTCTTCTATTTAAATTCTTTATTTGATTTTCTAAGTTTTCTCTCTCTTCACCTTCACCACAAATTAACAATCTAAGATCTGGTTTTGTTTTAATGATTTTATCAAAACAATTAATTAAAAATTTATGATTCTTTTGTTTTGAGAGCCTACCAATT
Source organism: Candidatus Pelagibacter sp. (assembly GCF_052049975.1). Classification (GTDB taxonomy): domain Bacteria; phylum Pseudomonadota; class Alphaproteobacteria; order Pelagibacterales; family Pelagibacteraceae; genus Pelagibacter. Next base: position 621,351 of record NZ_JBNGYZ010000002.1, read on the forward strand.
GTTACGACATAATTTTGATAATTTTTAGTATAATCAGTCAAGTTAAAATTGTTTTTTAAATTTCTAATTTTCCCTAAATCAATTATTGGCTCATTTATCACAAATATTTTTTTTTCATCAAAAATTTGTTGTTTGATAAGTTGTTTTTTAGTTTCATAAGTTGGACAAAAAATTTTATAAATCTTCTTATTTGAAATTTTCCAAAAAAATTTTCTAAATAAATTTAATTTTGGATATCCTGATATTCTTAATATAAAATTTGTTTTATAATTAAAAATATTCATCAATAATAGAGGCGTAAAAGTAATAAGATGAATAAAAAGATAATCTGGTTTTTTTTCTGAAATATATTTGTGTAATTTTAAAAATGAAAATATAGAAATCATTATGTATGTGAATCTACTTTTTATTTTTGAGCCTTTAGGTAAATATTCAAAACTCAATCCTATATTTAAATCAAATAGATCAATTTGATTTTCAAAAATATATTTTCTAAACTTATTCCATTCTTTTGCTACGTTTAAAATTGTTATTTGATATTTATTTTTTGAAAATTTTTTTAAAGACTTAGTAGTATTTAAAACAGTTCCTATTGTCCCAACATCATTGGAAATTGAAGGGCTCCAAATTAAGATTTTCATTGTAGATTTTATATTATAATAATTATTATATTAAAAATAAATATTTTTTGCTTTGAAAAAAAAAACTTTAATTTTCTTTTTACCAAATTTTTCACAGGGTGGAGCTGCTCAATCAATAACAAAGTTGATGATTTTCCTATCAAAAAAAAAGTATAGGTGTATTTTAATATGCCTGGGTAAATGTTTTTATTATAAAGAACTATTTCGAAATAAAGTCATAATAATAGAAATCAACTCAAACCGAACAATACTTTCAATTTTGAAGATTAGAGAAAAAATTAAAAAATTTTTAAAAAAGGATCAAAAGACAATCTTAATATCAAATATAAATTATGCTAATGTTTTAAGTATTATTTTCTTTCGTACACTAAATAATTTTAAAATTATATTATATGAAAGAACACCTATACAAGAATTAAACTATGATTATGGAAATATTCATAAAAAATTAAAAAATCTTATAACGAAGTTTTTAATTTTTATTTTTTATAGATACTCAGATAAAGTAATCACTAATTCTAAGAAATCTAGTTCTGATTTATCTTTCTTTATAAAAAGAAAAGTTGAAACTATCTATTCAAAAAGTATTGATAAAATTAAACCCTTCCAAAAAAAAAATATCAGAGGTGCAAAGATTATTTGGATTGGTAGACTTTCAAAAGAAAAATCATTTGATACTTTGATAGAAGCAATCTCATTGTTGAGAAAAAAAAATATAATAGTTTCTGTTATGTCTGGTACCAGTGATGTTTATAAATACAAAAAAAAGATTAAATTTTTAAAACTTGAAAATTATTTCAATTTTTTTAGTTATAAAAAAAATTTGACTAAATACTTCAAGTTTTCAAATTTATTTATAAGCACTTCATTGTATGAAAGTTTTCCAAATGCTGTAATTCAAGCTATCAATCATAGTTTACCTGTGATCTCTTCAAAATCTGATGGGGGTATTAGCGATATAATAATTAATAATCATACAGGGATACTTTTTGAGAAAAAAAATTCAAAAGATTTAGCAAAAAAAATATTAAACTTTATAAATAATCAAAAATTACATAATATATATGCTTATAGGGCGCATAAAAATCTTAAAAAGTTTGAGTTTGATAAGGTTGAAACAAAATTTGAAAAACTATTAATGAATTTGTAATTTACTTTAAAATTTTTTTTAATTTTTTATAATCTTGTATTGTATCTATTGCAAAACTATTAGTTTTAACTTTTATCATTTTAACAGATATACCGTTTTCAATTAGTCGCAAAATCTCAATATCCTCATTATTTTCTATTTTAGTTTTTTTGTTATTAAAGATATTTAATATTCTTCTTGGATATGAATATATACAGACTTGTTTAAAATATTTAATTTTTGCGTTAGTGTGATTAAATGGGACAATTGATCTAGACATATAAATCAATTCTTCATTATTGTTCAAAATTACTTTTGGGATACTTTTTTTTTTAGCCTCACTTTGGTTTATTTCAGTATAACAGTTGTACACTTTTGAATTATCTTTTTTAGTATATTGAATTACTTTTTTAATATTTTTAGGATCAATTATAGGCTCATCACCTTGTACATTTATATAATTTTCTGCTCTAATTTTTTTCGATAACTCTTCTATTCTATCTGAACCAGTAATTTTTTTTTGAGATGTTTTGACTACATTTATACCTTTCTCCTTACACAATGTGATTATTCGTGAACTATCAGTTGCTATATAAATATTTTTTTTGTTTATTGCCAAACAACATCTTTCATACGTATGCAAAAAAATCTCTTTTCCATTTACTTTTCTAATTAATTTTTCTTTTAATCTTTTTGATTTTAATCTGCATGGAATAACAATAATAATTTTTTTCATTTACAAATATTAATATTATAGTTAATGCTCTTTCATGACTACTAAAATATTAGACTGTACATTAAGAGATGGTGGTTATTATAATAAATGGTTTTTTAATCATAAACTAGTCAAATCATATTTAAATCTAATGGATGAACTTAATATAGATTATGTTGAAATTGGATTTAGAAAAAAAGATATTGAAAAAAAGTTTGGTGATTTTTTTTCAATTAGTGACAATCAAATATTAAAATTAACTAAAAACAAAAAATTTAAAATTTCGGTAATGATTGATCTTTCAGATTTTAGGAAAGATTTAAAAATAAAAGAATTATTTAAAAAACAAAAATTTACAAAAATTAATTTAGTTAGGATAGCGTCAGATTATGAGGATCTTGATATTTTAAACAAAATTATAAAACAATTACATGCTTTAGGGTATAAAGTTGCTGTAAATTTAATGAAAGCAACAACCTATAATACTGACAAGATATACAAATTTTTTAATCAGTTAACTTTAGACAAAGTTGAATATTTTTATATTGCTGATAGTTATGGAAATTGTACTCCTGATTTTGTTAAAAAAATTAAACAACAATTCATAAAAGATGGTTTTGATTTAAATAAATTAGGTTTTCATGCACATGATAATATAAACACTGCATTAAAAAATGCACTTGCTGCTAAGAAATGTAAATTTGGAATTGTAGACACATCTGTGATGGGAATGGGCAGAGGTGCTGGTAATTTGAAACTAGAGGAATATTTAAAATACGAAAAAAATTTTTTTAACAAAAAAAAATTACAAAACTTTTTATTAAATAAATTCAAACCACTAAAACAAAAATTTCAATGGGGAACAAATAAATTTTATAAATTTGCAGCAAAAAACTTTATTCATCCAACTTATATACAAAGATTACTTGAAGATAATAAATTTAATCATAAACAAATTGATTATATTTTAAATTTTTTAAAAAATGAAAAAGCTTCTAAATATGATTTAAATATTTTTGATAAATTTTTTTATAAAAAAAATTTGTTTAATTTGAATAATAAAAAAGAATTAGTTTTTTTAAAAAAAAATGTGAAAATAATTTTAAATAATTCTATAGATGTTAAAAAACTAATTTTAAAAAAAGATAATAACTATTACACAGCTCTTTTAAATTATTCTAGCCATGTAAACATGGGTAGTTTGGATTTTCTTTTTTTATGTAATCCATATAGACTAATTACTGAAAGCAAATTTTTAAAAAATTTTAAAAATTATCTAGTCATACCAAGAAATGCTAAAAATCAAATTAAGCTTAAAAACAAAAAAACTATTTACTACGATATTTTTTTTGGAAAAAAATTATCAATAAATAAAAAATATTGCGAATTTAATCTAAATTTAGTTCTTGTACATGCAATTTCTTTTTTTATTAGTAGTAATTTTTCAAAAATTGAAATCTATGGACTTTCTAAAAATAAGTATAACAATCATTTACTTGATAAAATTAAAACTTATATCCAACAAAAAAAACTAAAAGTAAATATTTATACTAAATAATGTTTAATAGAACATTAATATTAGTGGACACTCTAAAGAATATAAAAATTGATACTTCTAATTTTGATTTAATAAACATAGGTAACGGTAGAGTTATATGCAATTCGAATTTCAAAGAAATAATATTAAAAAATTATATAAAAAAATATTTTTTTCTTTATAGAAAAAAATTTGCAACTCAACTTTATCATCAAATAAAAAAAAGAATTGGAGATAATCCTATAGAATTTAATTTTTTTGAATTTTGTAATTTTCGTAATGATAAAGACTCAACTTTTGAAAAATTAGTTTTATTAGCAATAATTAAAAATGAAATTAATTTAAGTAAATATGATAAAATTATTATATATTTTGATGAATACAAATATCTAAATCTATATTCTAATTTTGATAAAAGAAAAATTATATTAAAACTACAAAATTATAAAACTAAAAAAAAAAATAATTCAAATTTTAAAAACATATTTAAATTTTTGATGAAAGTTTCAATATCATCAATCATATGTAAATTGATAACACCAAAAAATTTAATCAAAAGAAAAAATGTGCTTAATATATCTTTATTTCCTATACTATTTTTTGAAAAACAATCAAATACAGTAAATTTAAACTTTATTCATACAGATGATACTCATTTTTCAGAAAACTATTTTAAAACAATAAGAAGAATAT